>NZ_CABVHY010000015.1 GCF_902497875.1 Pseudomonas fluorescens | reverse complement strand
CAATGAACACATCGCCCTGTTGCACCGAAAACTGTGCCAGCGATTCGCCTGTTTTGGACGGCGTCACTTGCACTTCGCAACAACGCAGCGTTCTGACGTCCATCGTGTAATGCAGGCGCCATGTCGATGTGGCCGCTCCCGGCTCTGCCACGACACTGCCGTCAGCGGCAAGCAATCTGCGCCCCTGCAGCGCCGGACATTTCATCGCCACGGTCGGTGCCTGCTGGATCAACTGTTCAGTGATCCAGCCCAGCCATGCACCCGATTTATTGATCCGTTTGAGCAGGCCAACGTCCGATAGCTCCACCCAGTCCCCAGCGCGCGCGCGTTCCACCGTTTCGACCATCGAGCAATCAGCGCTCAGATACATCAATAACGTGCGCAATAAACTCTCCGGGCCGCTGAAGCGGCGACCGAACTTCAGCGCTCCCAGCTCTTTTGCCTTGGCTTCCCATCCCTGCGGCAATAGCGCCAACAGCTTCGGCCAATCTTCATCCAGTCTTTGTGTCACGCTTGCTTTCCCTGCTGCTCACTTTGCTTGGTGAATCAGATTCTACTATCTCTTGAGATTTGGTTAGCGCCTATGGGGCTTGCCCCCGCTGGACCGCGAAGCGGTCCTGAATCAGGCAACGAGTTCCCTCAGTTAGAGCCGGTGTGCCGGACTTACGACTGCTTCGCAGCCGATCGGGGGCAAGCCCCCTCGCCACAAAGGTTGCTCGATCTATCTGGGTTCGATATGGGCAATCATCAACTGCACGGTTTCCTGGCCGCGGAACTCGTTGAGATCGAGCTTGTAAGCCAGCTCGACCCAGCGAATGGTCGGATTGGGCCAGATTTCGCGATCGATGCCGAATGCGATGCCGTCGAGTTTCAATGAACCGCATTCACTTTTGAGCACCACTTTCAGGTGCCGCTCGCCGACGATGCGCTGCTCCACCAGCTGAAACACGCCATGGAACAGCGGCTCCGGAAAGTGCTGTCCCCAGGGACCGGCGTGGCGCAACGCGCGGGCCAGCTCCAGATGAAACTCTTCGACCGCCAGCGTGCCATCCGAGAGCAGCCGCCCGGTCAGGTCTTCCTCACGCAGCTGGCGACGGACTTCAGTGTCGAACGCCTCGGCAAACGCTGGGAAATTCTGCTCCGGTAGCGACAGCCCGGCCGCCATGGCATGGCCACCGAACTTGCTGATCAATTCAGGGTGTTTCGCCGCCACCGCATCCAGTGCATCGCGGATATGAAACCCCGGCACTGAACGCGCCGAGCCTTTGAGCATGCCTGCGCCAGCATCGGCAAAAGCGATGGTCGGGCGGTGGTAGCGCTCTTTCATACGCGAAGCGAGGATTCCGATGACACCCTGGTGCCAATCGGCTTCGAACAGGCACAGGCCGAACGGCATCGATTCCAGCGGCAAGTCCTTGAGCTGGGCCAGCGCTTCGCGCTGCATGCCTTGCTCGATGGATTTGCGATCCTGGTTCAGCTCATCGAGCTGGGTCGCCATTTCCCGCGCAGCAGCCATGTCTTCGCTGAGCAGGCACTCGATGCCCAGGCTCATGTCATCCAGGCGTCCTGCTGCGTTCAGACGCGGGCCGATAATAAATCCCAGGTCGGTGGAAGTGATTCGCGAATGATCGCGCTTGGCGACCTCCAGGATCGCTTTGAGACCTGGTCGTGCACGGCCGGCGCGAATTCGCTCAAGCCCCTGATGCACCAGGATGCGGTTGTTGGCATCCAGCGGCACCACGTCAGCCACACTGCCCAGCGCCACCAGATCCAGCAACTCGCCGATGTTCGGCTGCGGCGTGTTGTCGTACCAGCCCAGGCTGCGCAGGCGCGCGCGCAACGCCATCAGCACGTAAAAGATCACCCCGACCCCCGCCAATGCCTTGCTCGCGAACTCGCAACCCGGTTGATTCGGGTTGACGATGGCATCCGCCGCTGGCAACTCGTGACCGGGCAAGTGGTGGTCGGTGACCAGTACGGTCAGCCCCGCCGCTTTCGCCGCCGCCACGCCTTCGACACTGGAGATGCCGTTGTCCACGGTGATCAGCAGTTGTGGTTTGCGCTGCAACGCCACTGCGACAATTTCCGGGGTCAGGCCGTAACCGTATTCGAAGCGATTGGGCACCAGATAGTCGACGTGAGCGGCGCCCAGCAGGCGCAGACCGAGCAGGCCGACGGTGCTGGCGGTCGCGCCATCGGCGTCGAAGTCACCGACGATCAGGATGCGTTGACGCTGCTCCAGCGCCAGCACCAGCAGATCCACCGCCGCATCGATACCCTTGAGTTGCTGATACGGGATCAAGCGCGCCAGGCTCTTGTCCAGTTCAGCCTCCGATTGCACGCCACGGGCCGCGTAGAGACGGGTCAGCAGCGGCGGCAGGTCACCGAGAAATGGCAGGACAGCGGGCAACAGGCGGGGTTCGATACGCATGGGACGAGGGATTCTGCTCTTCAGGAAAAGGGATCAAACACAGGTGATGCAGACGGCTGGCGAGAGTCAGCCGCGCTCGCCGGTCAGCCACTGCAGCTGGACTTCGTGCTGGCCGCGATCGTCGGTGACGAAAATCGTGCCTTCACTGATCATCACGTCCCACTTGATAACCCGCGGCATGTCTTTGGCCAGCACTTCCAGAATCTCTTGTGGCACAGCGGCAATATTGACGTTTTTCAGGTTTTTCACTGCCGGAATCACCTTGGTTTCCCAGACCCGCAGGCTGCCATAGGCGAGCAAACTGGTGCGTTCGGTACGACGCGAGCACCAGGTCAGGCGATCGGCGTCCGGCTGGCCGACTTCGATCCAGTGCAGGACACGGTCATCCAGGCTTTTTTCCCACAGGGCTGGTTCGTCTACTTCTGACAGACCACGCCCAAAGGACAGCTGCTCGTTGTACCAAAAGGCATAGGCCAGCAGGCGCACGGTCATCCGTTCTTCGGTTTCCGAAGGATGGCGGGCGATGGTCTGCTTGACGCTTTGGTATACCCCACGATCGAGGTCAGTAAGGTTCAGTTCAAACTTGTAGGTCGTGGACGGCTGGGCCATGAACGGGCTTCTTGATACGAGGAAAGGCGGCAAGTCTAACCGATGCACAGGCCAATCAACGAATCCCGAGACTCATCAACCTTTAGCGAGATAGCCGGGCTATGTTAAAACGCTCTCTCCGTTCAGCCGTTTGTCCTACAGGATTTCCCATGTCGCTCACCGCCAAACCGCTTGCCGGGGTCAAAGTCATCGAACTCGGCACCTTGATCGCCGGGCCATTCGCATCGCGCATCTGCGGCGAATTCGGCGCCGAGGTGATCAAGGTCGAATCCCCGGATGGCGGCGATCCGCTGCGCAAGTGGCGCAAGCTTTATGAAGGAACGTCGCTGTGGTGGTTCGTTCAGGCGCGCAACAAGAAATCCCTGACCTTGAACCTGAAACACCCGGACGGTCTGGCGATTCTCAAACAGCTCCTCAGCGAAGCCGACATCCTGATCGAAAACTTCCGCCCTGGCGTGCTGGAAAAACTCGGCCTCGGCTGGGAAGTTCTGCATGCGTTGAATCCGAAACTGGTGATGGTGCGTCTCTCGGGTTTCGGTCAGACCGGGCCGATGAAAGATCAGCCAGGGTTTGGTGCGGTCGGCGAGTCCATGGGCGGCTTGCGCTACATCACCGGCTTCGAGGACCGACCGCCGGTGCGCACCGGCATTTCCATCGGAGACTCGATTGCCGCGCTCTGGGGCGTGATTGGCGCGCTGATGGCGCTGCGTCACCGCGAGGTCAATGGCGGTCAGGGGCAGGTGGTGGACGTCGCCTTGTATGAAGCGATATTTGCCATGATGGAAAGCATGGTTCCGGAGTTCGATGTCTTCGGCTTTATCCGTGAGCGCAGCGGCAACATAATGCCGGGAATCACGCCCTCCTCCATCCACACCAGCGCCGACGGCAAGCACGTGCAAATCGGCGCCAATGGCGACGCCATCTTCAAGCGTTTCATGCAGGCGATCGGTCGCACGGATCTGGCTGAAGATCCAACCCTGGGTAGCAACGATGGTCGCGACGGCCGCCGCGATGAGCTATACGGGGTGATCGATCGCTGGGTCAGCTCATTGCCATTGGATGCGGTGATCGAGCAATTGAATCAGGCCGAAGTACCGGCCAGCCGGATTTTCAGCGCTGAAGATATGCTCAGCGATCCGCAATTTCTCGCCAGGGAAATGTTCCTGCAGGCCAGGCTGCCCGATGGCAAAGCCTTCAAGATGCCGGGAATCGTGCCAAAACTCTCGGATACACCGGGTACATCCGAGTGGGTCGGGCCCGCGCTCGGCGAACATAACCTGCAGGTGCTGAATGATCTTGGTTATGACGCCGAACAGATCGCCCGGCTACGCGAAGTCGGGGCTATCTAAGCTGAGGGGCTTGTCTTTGATTCGCCTGCTGAGCATTTTCACGTTGCTGGCGTGCCTGCTGGCAGTGCCCGGAGTGGCTCAGGCCAAGGAAACGCTGATCTGGCTGCTGCGCGACTTGCCGCCCTTGACGATTTTCGAGGGGCCGCAAAAAGGACGGGGAGCGATCGATCAATTGATTCCGCTCCTGATCGCCAGCATGCCGGAATACGAGCACCAGATTGTGCGAGTCAACCGTGCGCGCGGCATGCAAATGCTCCTAGCCCCCTCGTTCACCTGCGATCCTTCGCTGATCTGGAATAAGGAGCGCGCGCAGCGGATCGTGTATTCGATAACGAGCCTCAGGATCATGAGCAACGGCCTGGCAGTGCGCCTTCAAGACCGTGCGGCCCTGGCGCCGTTCATGGTCGACGGTCAAGTCGATCTGGGATCTCTGCTGGCCGCTAGCGGCAAGAAACTCGGGGTCGTTGCCGAGCGCAGTTATGGTCAACCGGTAGATGGCCTGCTGCATCAGGCAGCAGCCGAGGTATTGGCTGCGCACTATGGCAATGACGCGCTGGGCAGCCTGCTGCAAATGCAGCGTCTGGGCCGTCTGAGCGCGTTACTGGGCTATTGGCCGGAAATCCGCTACCAGGCGCAGCAACAAGGCATATCGCCTACTGAGCTGGCGTTCTACCCGATCAAGGACACGGAAAAATATCAGTCGATTCATGTCGGTTGCTCGGACACCGCACAAGGGCACCAAGCCATTACCCGCATCAACAAGGCCTTGGGCGGCTTGCGCCAGGACACACTGAGCGGATTCTATGCCGCCTGGCTTGATCCAGAGATGCGGCGCGATTATCTGGCAGACGCCAAGGCCTTTTTTCAGGGCCCGCCGCAGGAATGACAAATACCAGGCAAAAAGAAACCCCGAGAAGTGGGGAGACGACTCGGGGTTAAACGTGGCCTATAAAGACCAGTACAACAAGCTACAAGCACCGGAGCACAATGCTTGATCCTGTTGTACAAAATCTGACTGGTCCGACGGCATTAAGGTTCCCCAAAAAATAAAAAATCAATTGTTCCTGGCGAATGCCTTGTCCTGCGCGGCGTTGCGCAAAGCAGCAATAACACAGGGTTCGAGGCGCCCTTCAGCAATCAACACGTCACGATGCAGGCCATCGACAACATCTGTCAGTGCACGCTTGTCGCTCAGTTGGGCCTGATTGAACTCCCGTTCGACCACAATGGCTCCGGTGGCATTCTTCAAGGTCACCAGGCATTCGCCATGGGCACCCGACGGCGTCAGAGCTACCTGATACGGGCTCAACGCCTCTCCTAGCAACAGACTGATACTCTCCATCTCGATCACCACTCAATAGTCCGAAAACAAAGTGCCTAAGGGCGTGTCCACAGTAAATGACCACCGGCCCGAGAAGAAAGTTCGTCACCTCAACGTGAATGGGTAGAGCATGCAGGTGAAACATGACAGAGATAAAACAGCCGGCCCGCAGTCAATCGGTACCAGGCTCTTTGTGCTCATTGAAATCGATCCAGCCACCCAGCAATCCTCGCAACTGTCCCTCTGCACTGTAAAATGGGACCGTCCACTGATAGACATTCATAACGCCGGTCTTGAACCTCAACTGTCGATTGATGAATCGGGTTCTTTGCGTGCTCAACTGCTCCATGAGCTCCCCATGCAGCTGCTCGGCCATCTCCCAGGGAAAGACATCGACCTCCGTCAATTGGCGCCCTTGTACCTGAGCCTGGCGAACCGATAACCGCTCTTCATAGCTGTTGTTGCACATGACCAGGCGCGCTTCCAGGTCGCGGACAAAAATCGGATTGGGAATGGCATTGAGCAGCACTCGCTCAAAAGCCAGTTGATCATTGAGTTGTTTTTCGACCTTGAGACGCTGTTGTATCTGCCACTTCAGCCGGCGATTCCAGACCAGGGAAATAATTCCAAGCACCACGGCGACACCCCCTCCCCACCCTACCCAGCGCGAAACACGCTGCCACTGGGAGACCGGAGCCGCAGGCACAATGCCGCCCAGCCACTTCTGGCGAATGGCACGCATCTCGGCGGCGGTGAACGCACCGAGAGCCTTATTCAGGATGCTCAACAACTGCGGCTGATCCTTACGGATCGCCAGGTGATCGGACATCCATTTGCCTTCGACACGGTGCCCCACCTTGAGTTGTCCTAGCGGATACAAATGCGCGCCCGTCTCGTTCTCGATAGCCACATCCGCCTCGCCACTTTCGACCAGGGCCCGGGCCTCGGCATAGGTCTTGACCGAGCGCAGGCGAATATCCGGATAGTCACGCTTTATGCCGGTCTCCAGAGCATGGCGTTCCGGTAGCGCCAGAACCTTCCCCGAGAGTTGATCAAGGGAAACCCACGGCGGATCCTCTGCCCGGATCACGAAGACCCAGCCCGATCCTCCAAAGGCATGACTGAAGTCGAGAAACGCTTTGCGCTCGTCATTCACCGCAAGGGTGGTACTCATGTCCGCCTTGCCATTTTCCAGCAGCCCGAGCATCTGAGCGTTGGAAAAGGTTTCCTCATGGATAAACTGCAACCCCGTCAGCGCTGAAATTCGCTTGAGGATATCGCTGTTCAAACCGGCCCACTGCCCACGTTTGTCCTTGAACAGATACAACGGATACTGCAATGAAGCCACTATGACTCGAGGGTGTTCCCGGATCCATTCCAGCTCTGCCGCGCCAAGCCCGGGGGCCTTGCCCGCGATAGAGACCTCAGGGGCATTTGACCCGCCGGGAGCCGCCAGGGCGGGATGACCAACACCCACCGTTGCGAAAAAAAACCACCCGCACAGGGCCGGTTTGAACCCGATAAAAAACCGCATGGCCACTCCCTCTACTGTCATTCACCCGTCCTTCAATGGCGAAACTACGACAAGTGTGGCACGCAGAAATGAGAAAGCCCGTCAGGAGACGGGCTTCAATATGTGACAGATCTAGTCAATCAAAGAGGCTTGCCGCGGTTGCCATGCTGGCTGACAAAGGCCTGCACGGCTTTCAGGTCATTGGCCAATACGGTGCAGCGTTCATCTCGCTCAAACAAATCAGAAAGATGAGCCGGTAGCTCAAGGGCTTTTCCTACGCCGGCTTTTTCCACGGCTTCAGGGAATTTGACCGGGTGAGCGGTTCCCAGAATCACCATTGGAATATCCAGGCTGCGACGGCACTCACGGGCAGCCTTGACGCCAATGGCCGTATGCGGATCCAGTAACTCGCCGCTTTGGGCGAAGACTTCAGCGATGGTTTCGCAGGTCTGTGCATCATCGACCGCCAGCGAATCGAACAACTTGCGCGTTTCGGTCCAGCGCTCGTCGTCAACGCTGAAGCCGCCGCCCTGCTTGAAGGTTTCCATCAGGCCGGCCAGCGCAGCGCCATTGCGACCGTGCATATCGAACAACAGACGTTCGAAGTTCGACGAGACCATGATGTCCATCGACGGCGACAGGGTCGCGTGCAGGGTTTGCTTGACGTACTGATTGCCGCTCATGAAGCGGTGCAGGATGTCATTGCGGTTGGTGGCGACGATCAATTGATTGATCGGCAGGCCCATGTTGCGTGCCAGGTAGCCGGCGAAGATATCGCCGAAGTTGCCGGTCGGCACCGAGAACGATACTGAACGGGCCGGGCCGCCCAGCTGCAGGGATGCATGGAAGTAGTAAACGATCTGGGCCATGATCCGCGCCCAGTTGATCGAGTTTACCGCAACCAGGCGCGTGCCCTTGAGGAAGCTCTGGTCGGCGAAACTGGCCTTGACCATTTCCTGGCAGTCGTCGAAGTTGCCTTCGATGGCGATGTTGTGGATGTTTTCGCCGAAGAGGGTCGTCATCTGCCGACGCTGAACCTCGGACACGCGGTTGTGCGGGTGCAGGATGAAGATGTCGACGTTTTCGCAGTGCTTGCAGCCTTCGATCGCCGCCGACCCGGTATCACCGGAAGTGGCGCCAATGATGACCACGCGCTCGCCGCGTTTTTCCAGCACGTAATCGAGCAGGCGACCCAGCAGTTGCAGGGCAAAGTCCTTGAACGCCAGGGTCGGGCCATGGAACAGCTCGAGCACCCATTCGTTACCGTTCAGCTGACGCAGCGGCGCCACGGCACCGTGAGAGAACACTGCGTAGGTTTGTTCGAGAATCTTCTTGAAATCGGCATCCGGAATACTGCCGGCAACGAACGGGCGCATCACCCGGAATGCCAGTTCGTGGTACGGCAGACCGGCCCAGGAAGCGATTTCTTCCTGGGTGAAACGTGGCAGGTTTTCCGGCACGTACAGGCCGCCATCGCTGGCCAGACCGGCCAACAGGACTTCTTCGAAATTCAGGGCCGGTGCCTGGCCGCGGGTACTGATATAGCGCATAAGATCAAACCTTCGGTTTGGGCTTCAAGCTTCAAGCTACAAACCGCAAGCAAATAGGCTTGCGGCTTGAAGCTTGACGCGTGCAGCTGAATTAATTCAAGTGCTCGACACGGATCCGTACGACCGGACCGACCACATCCTGCAACGCTTCCAGGGCAGTGATCGCATCATTCATGCGCTGTTCCAGCACACGGTGGACCAGCAGGATCATCGGCACCAGGCCGTCGTGTTCCTCGACTTCTTTCTGCATGATCGATTCGATGTTAATGCCACGCTCTGACAGGATACTCGCGACCTGGGCCAATACGCCCGGATGGTCCTTGGCCTGGATACGCAGGTAGTAGGCACTTTCGCAAGCTTCGATCGGCAGGATCGGATGGGCCGACAGCGAGTCCGGCTGGAAGGCCAGGTGCGGTACGCGGTTTTCCGGATCCGAGGTCATGGCGCGAACCACGTCCACCAGATCGGCGATCACCGAGGAAGCCGTCGGCTCCATGCCGGCACCGGCACCGTAGAACAGCGTCGAACCCGCGGCGTCGCCGTTGACCATGACCGCGTTCATCACGCCATTGACGTTGGCGATCAGCCGATCGGCCGGAATCAGCGTCGGATGTACACGCAGTTCGATACCGCTCGCCGTGCTGCGCGCCACACCCAGGTGTTTGATGCGATAGCCCAGGGCTTCGGCGTAGTTCACGTCGGCAGTGGTCAGCTTGGTGATGCCTTCGGTGTAGGCCTTGTCGAATTGCAGCGGGATACCGAAGGCAATGGACGCCAGGATCGTCAGCTTGTGGGCTGCATCGATGCCTTCCACGTCGAAGGTCGGATCGGCTTCGGCGTAACCCAGGGCTTGCGCCTCGGCGAGGACGTCTTCGAAGGTGCGGCCCTTCTCACGCATTTCGGTGAGGATGAAGTTGCCAGTGCCGTTGATGATGCCGGCGACCCAGTTGATGCGGTTGGCGGACAGGCCTTCACGGATCGCCTTGATCACCGGAATGCCACCGGCCACCGCCGCTTCGAACGCCACAATCACGCCTTTTTCGCGAGCCTTGGCGAAGATTTCATTTCCGTGAACGGCGATCAGCGCCTTGTTCGCGGTTACCACATGTTTTCCGTTTTCGATCGCTTTGAGTACCAGCTCGCGGGCAACGGTGTAGCCGCCCACCAGCTCTATGACGATGTCGATCTCAGGGTTCGTGGCCACTTCGAAGACATCGTTGGTAATCGCAATACCGGTCGTCTGGAACTGAGGCTTTGGCGTGCGCGTGGCAATTTGAGCCACTTCGATTCCACGCCCGGCACGACGAGCAATTTCCTCGGCGTTGCGCTGAAGTACGTTGAAGGTACCGCCACCGACGGTCCCTAACCCACAGATGCCTACTTTGACCGGTTTCACTGTGAACTCCCCATGAAACGGCCGACTCAAGGTCGGCCGTGGAAAACAGCCGCACAACGCGCGGCTCTCTATTAATGGAACGATGACCGCTGTCACCGCACCATGATCGTCAACGGCTTAGCGTGACGATGCAGGATTATTTCGCACCCAATGCCAGTTTGGCGACTTGTGGCGCAGGCTGATAGCCCGGAATAACTTGGCCATCGGCTAAAACGATGGCCGGTGTACCGTTTACACCAATGGACTGACCGATTTCAAACTGTTTGGAAACCGGATTGGCGCACTTGGCTGCCTTGATTTCCGTGCCGTCGACCATTTTGTCCATGGCCGCTTTCCTGTCTTTCGAGCACCAGACGGCCTGCAGCTGCTCGTCACCCGGCGAACCCAGGCCCTGACGGGGGAAAGCGACATAGCGTACTTCAATACCCATTTTGTTCAGCTCAGGCACTTCGGCATGCAGCTTGTGGCAGTACGGGCAAGTGGTGTCAGTAAATACCGTGATGTGCGACTTGGTTTCGCCGATGGCCGGATAAACCACAGTTTCAGCGACAGGGATGCCGTTAATCAACTTGGAAACGCCCAGACGCTCGGTTTTTTCAGTCAGGTTGACCGGTTTGCCGTCCTTGAGCTGGAACATGTAACCCTGCATGACGAACTGGCCGTCGGCACTGGCATACAGCACACGACTGCCTTTGAGTTTGACTTCATACAAGCCGGCCAACGGGCTGGCACTGATGGTATCGACTGGCACGTCGAGTTGCAGGTTTTCGAGGCTCTTGCGAATAGCTTGCTCGGCGGCCTGATCGGCCACCGCAAAGGTACTGACCAACGCAATGGCTGCGGCGGCGAAAATCTGGGTCACGCGCATGGGAACTCCTGAAGGCGGACAAATGGGACGGTTGGAACGCCGATATTGAAACTCCGGGTTTTAGCCGCCCACTGTGCAAACCGGCAAAGCCTATCACATAAGCCTTGCGGGGCCGACTGCGGCTGACGCAAGACACCTGCGGATCAACGCAGATTCGCTTTTCGTAGCAGCTGGCGAAGCCTGCGTTCGGCTGCGCAGCAGTCGTGAAATCAGGCGCTACGGTGTTTCAATTAATCCGCGGGTACAGGATTTACGACTGCTGCGCAGCCGAACGCAGCCTGCGGCAGCTGCTATAGGTTGCATCATTTCAATATCCAGTTACCCGCGCGGGTGGTGTTTGGCGTGCAGGTCTTGCAAACGGGCACGGGCGACGTGGGTGTAGATCTGGGTGGTAGACAGATCGCTATGGCCGAGCAGCATCTGCACCACCCGCAGATCAGCGCCGTGATTGAGCAGATGGGTGGCAAAGGCATGGCGCAAGGTATGCGGAGACAGGGATTTGCCGATCCCGGCGACCTTTGCCTGGCGCTTGATCCGGTGCCAGAACGTTTGCCGGGTCATCTGCTCGCCGCGCTGACTGGGAAACAGCACATCGCTGGGGCGCCCGCCCAGCAGCTCGTCGCGAGCGTCGCGCATATAACGTTCGACCCAGACGATCGCCTCCTCGCCCATCGGCACCAGCCGTTCCTTGCTGCCCTTGCCCATCACTCGCAGCACGCCCTGGCGCAAATTGACTTGCTCCAGGGTCAGGCTGATCAGTTCGGTCACCCGCAGGCCACATGCATACAGCACTTCGAGCATGGCGCGATCACGCTGACCGATGACCTCACTCACATCCGGCGCCGCCAGCAGCGCTTCGACATCGGCTTCAGACAAGGACTTGGGCAATGGCCTGCCCAGCTGTGGCATATCGATCTGTAAGGTTGGATCGAGCGCAATCAGCTTTTCCCGTAGCAAGTACCGATAAAAGCCACGCACGCCCGAGAGAAAACGCGCTGTGGAACGCGGCTTATAGGCTTGCTCAAGACGCCAGGCGAGGTGATCGAGGATCAGTTCGCGACCGGCGTTGATCAACTCCAGGCCCTGCTCCTGCAGCCAGCCGTTGAACAGCGCAAGATCACTGCGATAGGCATTACGGGTATTTTCGGCAAGGCCTTTTTCCAGCCATAAGGCATCGAGAAACTGGTCTATCAGGGGATGGTCGATGGCAGGCATGAGCACTCAGGATTCGCTAGCTCAAGGCCGCGCGTGAACAGACAGTGAAACGGGTTGATGGGCTCTAGTCTTTCATAGCCAGTTGTTTCAAGGAACAGGGAGAGTCCGCAAAAAAATCGTCCGGCCCCAAGATCAAAAGATCGCAGCCTGCGGCAGCTCCTACGAGGGGGATCGGTGAATCGACGGGGAACGCGGTCGGCGTAGGAGCTGCAGCAGGTTCGGGCCGCGTTCGGACGATCCTGGCGTTCTCGCACACGCTGAAAATCTCTGGGTAACCTCGCCAGGATCGAAAAAGACAAAAAACGGGCAACAAAAAGGCAGCCCGCAGGCTGCCTTTTTTTGCATCGAAAAGCTGGACTTAAGCCAGTTTTTCCTTGATGCGAGCTGCTTTACCGGACAGGTCACGCAGGTAGTACAGCTTGGCTTTACGTACGTCACCGCGACGTTTAACGGCCATGCTGTCGATTTGCGGGCTGTAGGTCTGGAAAGTACGCTCTACGCCAACACCGTTGGAGATTTTACGAACAGTGAAAGCACTGTTCACACCACGGTTACGCTTGGCGATTACTACGCCTTCGAACGCTTGCAGACGCGAACGGTCGCCTTCCTTCACTTTCACCTGAACGACAATAGTGTCGCCCGGGGCAAAGGTAGGGATCTCTTTGGTCATCTGCTCTGCTTCGAGTGCAAGAATGATTTTGTTAGTCATGCTGTGCTCCTAAGGTAAATCGTCGGATCTACCATCGATACGTTGTTAACTATCGTCCCGCTCGCGGATGTATTCCTCGAGCAGCTTCTTCTCTTCTCCAGAAAGCGAGCGGCTTTCCAGAAGATCGGCGCGTCGTTCAGAGGTCCTACCAAGGGACTGCTGTAAACGCCAACGCCGGATATGTGCGTGGTTGCCACTAAGCAACACGTCGGGAACACGCTGATCCGCATACACCTCCGGTCGGGTGTAATGCGGGCAATCCAGCAGACCATCCGTAAAGGAATCTTCCTCGGCGGAGTCCGCATGCCCTAAAGCTCCAGGCAGCAGTCGTGTAACCGCATCTATCAGGACCATCGCCGGCAGCTCGCCACCGGACAGTACATAGTCGCCAATTGACCACTCTTCATCGACATGAGCTTCAATAAATCGCTCGTCAATGCCTTCATAGCGACCGGCAATCAGGATTAATGCTTCCTCATTCGCCAACTCGCGTACCGCCGACTGATTCAATCGACGGCCTTGGGGCGACAGGTAAATTACCTTCGCCGCCTCCCCGGCTGCCTGCCTGGCCTGAACCAGAGCATCTTCCAGGGGCTTGATCTTCATCACCATGCCCGGACCACCGCCAAATGGGCGATCGTCCACAGTGTGATGTCGATCCGTCGTGTAGTCTCGCGGATTCCAACAGGTCAGCTGCAAGAGCCCCTGTTTCACCGCACGACTGGTGATGCCGTACTCGCTGATGGCGGAGAACATCTCGGGAAACAAACTGATCACTTCTACGCGCAAGTTAGCCACGCTTAGAAGTCCGCATCCCATTCCACCTTCATCTCGCCCGCTGCCAGGTCGACGGCCAACACGCATTGCTCGGTATAGGGCAACAGGCGTTCGCGATCATCCAGGCTGCCAGCGCAAGGCTTGACCACCATTACATCATTCGAGCCGGTCTCCAGCAGGTGATCGATCTTCCCGAGCAATTGCCCGAGTTGGTCAATAACCTTGAGGCCTTCCAGCTGGTACCAGTAGTACTCGCCGTCGGTCAGATCAGGAAACAGGTTACGCGGCACGCAGATTTCAAAACCGGCCAGAAGACGAGCTTCTTCACGGTCATCGAGACCCTTGAGCTTTGTGACCAGAAACTTGCCGTTATGTACACGGCCACTGACCAGCTCTACCTGTCGTACATCGCCTTCGCGCTTGAGCGTCCAGGTCTTGTAATCCAACAGGTTTCCAATCGGATCGGTAAAGGAAAAGACCTTCACCTCGCCGCGAACGCCATGAATGGAGTAAATCTTGCCGATAACGATCAAATCATCAGCAATGGCAGGCGTCGCGTTCATATTGCTCAGGCCGCAGCCTTAGCCGAATCCTTCAACAACTGAGCAACACGCTCAGAAGGTTGTGCACCAACGCTCAGCCAGTAGGCTACGCGCTCTTGGTTCACGGACAGGCGGACTTCTTGACCACGAGCGATCGGGTTGAAGAAACCAACTTGTTCTTTGTGCGAACCGTCGCGTGGGTTGCGGCTGTCGGTCACGGTCAAGTGGTAAAACGGGCGCTTTTTGGAGCCGCCAAGGGCAAGACGGATTGTTAGCATGTGAACATCGTTCCTGTAGTCGGTGCTGCAAATCTAAATGCACAGCGGGCATAGGTGCCCGAAAGGCCGCATATTCTAAGGAATATCCGGACATTTGCAAATGTCTTTTTCTGGCGCCTATCGGCATGCCATCAAGATTTGCTATAGAGCCGTTGCGAACAACGGCAGGTCAGCTCCCGCCAAGCGCGGGTTTGCTGGAGATCCCACGTCCGTGTGGGGCAGCGCCGACATGACTGTCGACGCGAAAATTTTACCTTTTCGGCATACCGCCGCCGGGCAACATTCCGCCCATGCCGCGCATCATTTTCGCCATTCCGCCTTTGGCGGAGAATTTTTTCATCATCTTCTGCATCTGCTTGTGCTGCTTGATCAAGCGACCGATGTCCTGCACCTGAGTGCCGGAACCCATGGCGATCCGACGTTTGCGCGAACCGCTGATCAGCTCAGGGTCGCGGCGCTCGGCCGGGGTCATGGAATTGATGATGGCTTCCATCTGCTTGAACTGTTTCTCTGCCGCGCCCTGGGCATTGCCCATCTGCGCCAGATTCACTCCGCCGATGTTCGGCAGCTTGTCCATCAGGCCGCCGAGGCCACCCATGTTCTTCATTTGTTGCAGCTGATCGCGGAAATCTTCGAGATCGAAGCCCTTACCTTTCTTCAGCTTTTTGGCAAGCTTGTCGGCTTTGTCTTTATCGAGGGTCTGTTCGGCCTGTTCGATAAGGCTGAGCACGTCGCCCATGCCAAGAATACGCGAAGCGATCCGCTCCGGGTGGAACGGTTCGAGCGCATCGCTCTTCTCGCCCATACCGATGAACTTGATCGGCTTGCCGGTGATTGCGCGAACCGACAGCGCGGCACCGCCACGGGCGTCACCGTCGACCTTGGTCAGGATCACACCTGTCAGCGGCAGTGCATCGCCAAAGGCTTTGGCCGTGTTGGCGGCATCCTGGCCGGTCATGGCGTCGACCACGAACAGCGTTTCGACCGGTTTGATCGCCGCATGCAGGGCTTTGATCTCGCCCATCATCTCTTCGTCGATGTGCAGACGACCAGCGGTATCGACGATGACCACGTCGATGAATTTGAGTCGGGCTTCCTTGATCGCCGCTTCAGCGATCGCCACCGGCTTCTGGCTCAGATCGGACGGAAAGAAGGTTACGCCGACTTCACCGGCGAGCATTTCCAGCTGTTTGATCGCCGCCGGACGGTAGACGTCCGCCGAGACCACCATCACGCTCTTCTTCTTGCGCTCTTTGAGGAAACGCGCAAGTTTGCCGACGGTGGTGGTTTTACCCGCACCTTGCAGACCGGCCATCAACACCACGGCTGGCGGCACGGCGCTCAGATTCAGGTCTTCGTTGGCCGCGCCCATCAGGCTTTCGAGTTCGGCCTGAACGATCTTCACGAAGGCCTGGCCCGGCGTCAGGCTGCGCGACACCTCGGTGCCGACAGCGCGCTCCTTGACCGCATGGACGAAGTCTTTGACCACCGGCAAGGCGACGTCAGCTTCGAGCAACGCCATGCGCACTTCACGCAGGGTGTCTTTGATATTGTCCTCGGTCAGCTTGGCCTTGCCGGTGACATGGCGCAGCGTCTGCGAGAGACGGTCGGTTAGGTTTTCAAACATGCGCGATCCTTTCAGGCCCTATAGTAGACCGAGGTAATGGCGGCCCAGCCCGTGAAAAACGTGTGCTCGGCGAGCCTGCGGCGTGGGCAGGTCGCGGATTATAGCGAAGACTGGGGCCGGCGGACACCTCGCTGTCTGGTTCTGTGGTCTTTCGTGTCATGTGGGTTCTATGCCAAACTCAGGGCCTTTCGGGCTTGCCTAACAGGATTTATGCTCCCCTTGTCACCCAGTTTGCTAACCGCCCTCGCCGCCGCCTGCTTATATGCCGCTGCGACCCTCTATCAAGGCTCTCGTCTGGCCATAGGTGCCAAGGCGAACAAACGCCTGCTGGTCACGCTCGGCGTCCTCGCCGTGCTGACCCATAGCGCCAGTCTTTTCAACCATCTGATGACGCCGATCGGCCTGGGGCTGGACTTTTTCAACGCTGCCAGCCTGATTGCCGTTGCGGTGATTGCCCTGACGCTGCTGGCCTGCTCGCGGATTCCGGTGGAGAACCTGCTGGTATTGCTGTTCCCGCTCGGGCTGGCCACGGTGCTACTGGCGCAATTCGCGCCGTCGGGCACGGTCCAGGTGATCGATGAGGCACCGGGAATTCTGGCGCACATCCTGCTATCGATCCTGGCCTATGGCATGTTCACCATCGCGGTGTTCCAGGCCTTGCTGCTGCTGATCCAGGATCACCAGCTCAAGCACAAGCATCCGTCCGGCCTGATCAAGAACTTCCCGCCATTGCAAACCATGGAAAGCCTGTTGTTCGGCTTCCTCTGGGCCGGCTGGACGCTGCTGTCGTTGTCGCTGATTTCCGGCTGGCTGTTCGTCGAGAACCTGTTCGCCCAGCACCTGGTCCACAAAACCCTGCTGGCGTTCCTGGCCTGGATCGTCTTCAGCGTGCTGCTGTGGGGCCGCACCCGCCTCGGCTGGCGCGGACACAAGGCCATTCGCTGGACCCTTGCCGGTTTCTGCCTGCTGATGCTGGCGTATTTCGGCAGCAAGCTGGTCCGCGAATACATCCTGCATGTCTGACGAGCAGTAATCATGGATAACCTGCCCCTCGGGCCGATGCTCGCTGTACTGGCCCTGCTGATTCTATGGTCAGGGTTGTTTACCGCCATCGAAGTCGCTCAACAGCATCTGCTGGCCCAGCGCACCGCCTCGCGTTCGAGCGACAAGCCGCTGGCCAGGCTGAACTTCCCGCGTGAAAGCCTGATTCTGTGCAACACCCTGTGCCGGGTCCTGACAGTGATCATTGGCACCTTGCTGGCCCTGACTTATTGGCAGGAAAACGGACCGTGGCTGGCCTGCCTGAGCGCTACCTGCGCCCTGCTGGTCTTTGCCGACTACCTGCCGCGCACATTGGCCACGCGTTATCCCGAAGCGATCCTGGGCATAGGCAATGCCCTGCTCGGCGTGCCGCTGAAGATCCTCTATCCCGCCGCCTGGCTGCTCAACGGCATCGCCCAATTGTTCCTGCGCCAGCTGAGCGCCAGACCGTCCAGCGTCAAGCAGAGCGAGGACGAGCCAGCGCCAACCCGCGACTTGGGACCGGACCATGAGCAGGCCGCCTGCCGCCCGCACCTGCTGTCCGGCATTCATGCGCTGGACAACATCACGGTCAATGACATCCTGGTACCGCGCAGTGAAGTCGACGGGATCAATCTGGACGACCCGATCGAAGAGATCATCGAACAGCTGAAGAATTCCAACCGTACCCGTCTGCCGGTGTTCCACAGCGATATCAATCAGGTCGAGGCGGTGCTCAATACCCGCCAGATCCGCCATCTGTTGCCGGACGCGAGCCTCACCAAGGAGGCCTTGCTGGCAGCTTGCCACGAACCTTACTTCGTGCCGGAAAGCACTCCGCTGCAGCTGCAGTTGTTGAACTTCCACAAACAACAGCGGCGCCTGGGCATGGTGGTTGACGAATATGGCGAGGTGCTCGGCATCGTTACCCTCGAAGACATTCTCGAAGAAATCGTCGGTGAGTTCGAAAGCCAGCAAAGCCTCGACAACCCGCATATTCACCCTCAGCCTGACGGCCGACTGATGATCGACGGCGCCGCATCGATCCGCGAACTGAACAAGAGTCTCGGCTGGCACCTGCCCAGCGACGGCCCGAAAACCCTCAATGGACTGGTTACCGAAGCATTGGAAACCATCCCGGAGAGCGCGGTTTGCCTGAAGATCGGTCGCTATCGCCTGGAAATCCTCGAAACTGAAGACAACCGTGTCAGCCGCGTGTTGATCTGGCATGTAGCCGCTGGCGAGCCCGCAAGCCTGCGTTCGACCGCGTAGGGGTCATAAAACCTGCAACCGCGCCGTATCAATTAAATCGCGTTTAACCAACGACGACCGCTTCGACCGAACGCAGCCTCGCGAGCTCGGCAGCTGCTACATATCCCCGATTTGAACCGGGTTACCTGATAGACCTATATCGCGAGCAGGCTCGCTCCCACATTGGGACCGCATTCCTTCTGACAGAACGCGGCCCCCTGTGGGAGCGAGCCTGCTCGCGATAGCCGCGACTCGGTCTACAGCTCTACAACAACAGCCTGAGCGGCGCGGGTCGCTTTCGCGCGAGCAGTTTCAATCGACTCATCACGAGCCAAGGCAACACCCATCCGGCGCTGACCATTGACTTCCGGCTTGCCGAACAGACGCAATGCCGTATCCGGCTCGCTCAATGCCGCACCCAGGTTGGCGAAAGCAGTCTGGGTCGACTGCCCTTCCACCAGAATCACCGCCGAAGCCGATGGACCGAACTGACGGATCAATGGAATCGGCAACCCCAGAATCGCCCGCGCATGCAAGGCGAACTGCGACAGGTCCTGAGAAATCAGCGTCACCAGACCGGTGTCATGGGGACGTGGCGAAACTTCGCTGAACCACACCTGATCGCCCTTGATGAACAGCTCGACGCCGAACAGTCCCCGACCACCCAAGGCTTCGGTCACCGCTTTGGCAACCCGCTCGGATTCCGCCAAGGCAATCGGGCTCATGGCCTGCGGCTGCCAGGATTCCTGGTAATCGCCCTTCTCCTGGCGGTGGCCGACCGGCGCGCAGAAGGTGGTGCCGCCGATATGGCGCACAGTCAGCAGAGTGATCTCGTAATCGAAGTCGATAAAACCTTCGATGATCACCCGCCCCTTGCCGGCACGACCGCCTTCTTGCGCATAATCCCAAGCCTTCTGCACGTCATCGACGCTGCGCAGCAGGCTCTGGCCTTTGCCCGAGGAACTCATCACCGGCTTGACCACGCACGGGAAGCCCAGATCCTCGACCGCCTTGCGATAGTCTTCGACAGTGTCGGCGAAGTGGTACGGCGAGGTCGGCAGGTCCAGCTCTTCAGCGGCCAGACGCCGGATACCTTCGCGGTTCATGGTCAGCTGCGCGGCACGGGCAGTCGGAATCACGGTAAAGCCTTCGGCCTCCAGCTCCACCAGGGTAGCAGTGGCGATGGCTTCGATTTCCGGCACGATGAAGTGCGGCTTCTCCGCTTCGATCACCGCACGCAGCGCCGCGCCATCGAGCATGTTGATCACATGACTGCGATGGGCCACTTGCATGGCCGGTGCGTTGGCGTAGCGATCCACGGCGATCACTTCAACGCCCAGGCGTTGCAGCTCGATTACCACTTCCTTGCCCAGCTCGCCGCAGCCACACAGCAAAACGCGGGTCGCGGTTGGCGACAATGGAGTTCCGATACGGGTCATCTCAGGTCCTCAAAGGAGCGGATCATCGAGGGTCGCACGCAGCGCGGGCTTCCCATGGGAGAAAACGCGGCATTTTACATGAACCGGGCGGTTTGGCTTCAGCCTGGCAACCGGCTCTTGCGCAAACGCCAGGCCATGGCCAGCCAGACACAGGTCCGGCCGACCCGATGATGTCCAGATGCGAGGTGGTGGAAAAGGGGTTAAATGCAACCTGGATCATTGAACAGATGAGCGAGGTCCTCGAACACAGCCTCAGATTGGCTGCAACTTCTGCTCGAACACCGCCACCCCATCCAGATCCCGCAAGATGATGCTCATTTCGGCGGTCTGCCCATCGATGTTCACTTCTCCGAAAAACTGAAACCCGGCAAATGGCGAGGTATTTTGCGCCGGGGGGGCCTTTTCGAACACCACTTCGGGACCAAACGTCTTGTCCAGCGTATCGGGCCCGAAACTGCCGGCGTTCAAGGGGCCCGCGACAAATTCCCAGAACGGTTCGAAGTCCTGAAACGCCGCCCGGTCCGGATGATAGTGGTGCGCTGCGCAATAATGCACGTCGGCCGTCAGCCACAGGTAATTGCGCACCTGCTGCGCCCGCAGGAACCCCAGCAGCTCGGCGATTTCCAGTTCTCGTCCCTGAGCCTGACCCGGGTCGCCATTGGCCACCGCGTCCCAGCGCGGTACGCCAGGGCTCAGTTCACCATCCGGCACTCCGAGGCCGATCGGCATGTCGGCGGCGATGACTTTCCACTGCGCGCTGGAACCCTTCAACTCGCGCTTGAGCCAGTCCAGTTGCTCGCGACCAAGGAAAGGTTTGGCGCCGCCGAGATTGTCGTCGTTGGCACCGCGATAGCTGCGCATATCCAGTACAAATACCTCCAGCAACGGTCCGTAGCTCAGCTTGCGATAGATCCGCCCGCCCTGATCGGCGCGCTGTAAACGCATCGGTGCATATTCGAGCCAAGCCTGGCGGGCCCGCCCCACCAGGTTGTGGATATCTTTGTTGTGGTAGCGCCCATCCAGTTGTTTGCCGGGCGACCAGTTGTTGACTACTTCGTGATCGTCCCACTGCCAGATCTGCGGCACTTGGGCGTTGAAGCGACGAATGTTTTCATCCATCAGGTTGTAGCGGTAGTTGCCGCGGTAATCGCCGAGGGTTTCGGCGACTTTGCTTTTTACCTCGGTAGTGAGATTGCGCCAGATACGGCCGCCCTCGGTACTGATTTGCGCCGGCACCGGTCCGTCGGCGTAGATGCTGTCGCCGCAGTGAATAAAGAAGTCCGGCAGACGCAAGCGCATTGCCTCATAGATGCGCATACCGCCAATCTCGGGGTTGATGCCGAACCCCTGGCCAACCGTATCACCGCTCCAGACGAACCGAATATCGCGCCGTTGCTGTGGCACGCTGCGCAGGTGGCCGAACCAGGGCTCGCTGGCCACGCCGCTCTGGGCATCTTCGAACAACACCCGATAGAAGATCGCTTGATCAGCGGGCAAACCCGTGAGTTCGACCCGGGCGGTGAAGTCACTGCGGGCATCGGTCAATGGCGACACGATGCGTCGAGGGTTGCTGAACAGGCTGCGAGTGTCCCACTCCACGACCATCCGCGCCGGGCGGTCGCTGCGGCTCCAGATCAGCGCTCGATCGCCCAGCATGTCACCGGACTGCACGCCATCCGTGAGTTGCGGACGATCCTTGACCGAGGCAATCACCGCCGGTGCCAGGCCGGGTAACAACAGCCCGGCCCCTACGGCCTGCACCAGCCGACGGCGGCCGAGATCGAATTCGCTCATGGTGTTTGTCCCTCGACCATCCAAAAGGAAAGCTTAGGCATGGAGCGATGAAAGGGCGGTGACAGCAAAAAGATCGCAGCCTGCGGCAGCTCCTACGCCAACCGCATACACCTACAATATTGCAGGTGCGCGCAACTCCTGTAGGAGCTGCCGCAGGCTGCGATCTTTGCTTTACGCCTTGACCGGCTCCAGAACCAACTCGACCTCCTCAGAGCGTTTGATCAGCGCATACGTCACCGCGGTCAGCAAACTCCCGGCAACAATCGCCAGCAAGTACAGCAACGCATGATTGATCGCGTTCGGGATCAGCATTACAAATAGCCCCCCGTGAGGTGCCATCAGCTTGCAGCCGAAGTACATCGACAATGCGCCAGTCAACGCACCACCGGCGATGCTCGCCGGGATCACTCGCAAGGGGTCCTTGGCGGCAAACGGAATCGCTCCTTCGGAGATAAAGCACAGGCCAAGCACAAAGGCCGCCTTGCCGGCTTCACGCTCGGCCTGGGCGAACTTGCGGCGAGCGATGAAAGTGGCGATGCCCATGCCGATCGGCGGCACCATACCGGCGGCCATGGTCGCGGCCATCGGTGCGTAACTTTGCGAGGCCAGCAGGCCGACCGAGAAGGCATAGGCGGCTTTGTTGATCGGTCCACCGAGGTCGACGCACATCATGCCGCCGAGCAACACCCCGAGCAGGATTGCGTTGGTGGTGCCCATGCTGTCGAGGAAGTGGGTCAAGGCTTCGAGCATCCCGGCGACCGGCTTGCCCACCACGTAGATCATCACCAGGCCGGTGAACAGACTCCCCAGCAGCGGGATGATCAGGATCGGCTTCAACGCTTCGAGACTTTGCGGCAAGCGCACCCAGCGATTGATCGCCTGGACCGCGTAACCGGCGATAAAGCCGGCAATAATCCCGCCGATAAATCCCGCTCCCAGGGTGCTGGCCAGCAAGCCGCCAATCATCCCCGGCGCCAGGCCCGGCCGGTCGGCGATCGAGTAGGCAATGTAACCGGCGAGCAACGGCACCATCAGTTTGAACGCGGTCTCGCCACCGATCTGCATCAGTGCCGCCGCCAGCGTGCCAGGCTCCTTGAACGCTTCGATGCCGAAAACGAACGAGAGGGCGATCAGCAAACCGCCGGCCACCACCATCGGCAACATGAATGACACACCGGTCAGCAGGTGCTTGTAGACCCCGGTCTTCTCAGCCTTCGCCGGGCCCTGGCCAGCGGTCGCGGCGCTTTCCTGTTTACCCTCGGCCAGCGCCTTGTTCAGCGTGGCTTCGGCCTGCTTCAAGGCGATGCCGGTGCCGCAGCGATAAATCTTCTTGCCGGCGAAACGTTCGGTGGCGACTTCGATATCCGCCGCCAGCAACACCACATCGGCCTCGGCAATCGCTGTCGCGCTCAAGGGCGTGCGGGCACCGACCGAACCCTGGGTTTCTACTTGCAGGTCATAACCAAGGCGTTTGGCCGCTTGCTGCAAGGCTTCAGCGGCCATGAAGGTATGAGCGACGCCCGTCGGGCACGCGGTCACCGCCACCAGCCGGGGTGCGTTGGTGCTGGCGATAGCTGGTTCGGCAAGCCCTTGCGGCGCGACATAGATCTGCGCCTCTTCGGCCCCACGGCGCAGCACAGCTTCAACATCCTGCAGCGCTTGAGCCGGGGTGCTCTGAAACACCCGTTTGCCAACAAAACGCGACATATTCAGCGGCGTGCTGCTGACCACCAGCAGCCATTCGGCGTCGTCGATAGTCGCGGCGGACAACTGCCGCTCTGGGTGCGCGGCATCATGCACTTCGACACTGGTGCTCCAGCCCTGGCGTTGCGCCGCCGCATCGAGCAAACGCGCGCAAAGCACACTGGTGACCATGCCGTTCGGGCAGGCAGTAACAATGGCTAATTTCATTACAAACCCTCTTATTGTTCTGTCAGGGGGTGAACACGCACCCCCTTCTCGAGCTGCGCCAGTTGCGTGGCATCGCTGATTCCGAAACCGATCTGGGTCACCGCCATGGCAGCAATCGCAGTGGCCGTGCGCAAGGTCTGTTCAGGGGTATGCGCACTGAGCAAACCGTGGAGCATCCCGGCCAGCAAGGAATCGCCGGCACCCACGGTACTGGCGACGCTGACCCTGGGTGGCAATGCCTGCAAGGCAGTACCGACACCGAACCAGTTCACCCCGTCGGCACCATGAGAAATCACCACATGCTCGACGCCTTGAGCCTGTAACCGGCTCGCCGCTTCGGCTTGTGCCGCCACCGACGCCACCGGGGAGTCCAGCGCCTCGGCCAGCTCTTCGGTGTTGGGTTTGATCAGCCATGGACCTGCCGCGAGCCCTGCGCGCAAGGCTGCGCCGCTGGTGTCCAGGGCGACTTTCAAACCGAGGCTCTTCAGCCGAATCAGCAGCGCTTGAAACCATTGCGCACTGACTCCGCGCGGCAGGCTCCCGGCGACCACCACCGCATCATGCCCGGCGGCGATCTGCTCGAGACGATCGAGCAACGCCTGTTGAGCGGCTTCACTGACCAGCGGCCCCGGTCCGTTCAGGTCGGTGATACGCCCATCGCCCTCAGCCAGTTTGATATTGCTGCGGGTTTCTCCGGGCACGCGGATGAATTCGTCGAAAAAACCGCGCCGGATAAACAGCGTTTCGAAGGCGTGTGGATTGTCTTCACCCAGGAAACCGCTGACGGTCACCTGATGCCCAAGATCCGCCAATACCTGAGCCACGTTTACGCCCTTGCCGGCGGCGTGGCTGTGCATGGCATCGCTGCGGTTGACCTGACCGGGCGCCAGCTTCGTTAACTGGACGGTGAGGTCCAGCGCCGGGTTCAGGGTCAGGGTCAGAATTTTAGCCATTACAGGGCCTCCACAAGAGCGCGTACTTCATCGGCGCAGCCCACGGCCAACGCCTGCTGAGCGAGAATTTTTGCCTGGCTCAGGCTGAGTTCGCGAACCCTCGCCTTGACCTCGGGAATGCTGCGTGCCGACACGCTCAACTCATCCACCCCCAGCCCCACCAGCACCGGTACAGCCAGTGGGTCCGCCGCCAGCTCTCCGCAGACACCGACCCATTTGCCATGGGCATGGGCCGCGCGCACGGTGATGTCGATCAGCATCAAGACCGCCGGGTGCAAGCCATCGGCCTGGGCCGACAGGGTCGGATGGCCGCGGTCGATCGCCAGGGTGTATTGGGTCAGGTCGTTGGTGCCGACGCTGAAGAAGTCGACTTCCTTGGCCAGTACCGGGGCAAGCAGCGCTGCCGATGGCACTTCGATCATGATCCCCAGTTGCAGGTCGGCCACCGGAATTTCCAGGCGCAGGCGTTCGGTCATGTCCCGGGCCTGGCGCCATTCATCAACACTGCCGACCATCGGGAACATGATGCGCAACGGCCGGTTATCAGCGGCTCGCAGCAAGGCGCGCAACTGGGCTTCCATGACCTGCGGACGTTGCAGGGTCAACCGAATGCCGCGAACCCCGAGGAAAGGGTTTTCTTCCTTGGCGATGGGCCAGTAAGGCAACGGCTTGTCACCGCCGACATCCAGGGTCCGGACCACCAAAGGTCGCCCGGCCAGGCCATCGAGTACCCGGCGGTATTCGGTTTCCTGGGTCGCCTCATCCGGCGCTTGCGGATGGGCCATGAAAATCAGTTCGGTGCGCAGCAGGCCTATGCCTTCGGCGCCCTGCTCGACTGCGCTGGTGACACCGGCGCTTTCGCCGATGTTGGCGAACACTTCAACGGCGTGGCCATCGGTGGTGATTGCCGGTTCGTGACGCCGGGCGGCAGCTGCCTGCAGACGTTGCTCGCGGGTGTCGCGCTCTTCAATGGCGCGCTGCAAGGTCGCGGCATCGGCATCCACATGCAGCCGACCGCGTTGACCGTCGAGCAACAGCGGCGTGCCCGGTGCCAGCAGCAATACCGCGGCGCCAGCACCGACCAGCGCCGGAATGCCCAAGGCCCGGGCCACAATCGCGCTGTGGGCAGTGGCGCCACCGCGGGCGGTCAGAATGCCGGCAACCCGTGCGGGATCGAGGCGCGCCACGTCCGAGGGGCCGACCTCGTCCATCACCAGAATATAGGCTTGCTCTGGTTCGACCGGGCTTTCGACGCCACACAACTGCGCCAGCACCCGGCGTCCGACATCCCGCAAGTCCGCTGCACGCTCGGCCAGCAAGGCATCCTGCAGTGATTCCTGTTGTCTGGCCGCGGCCTCGACGACCGCCATCCATGCCGCCTCGGCGCTTTCGCCCTGCTTGAGACGGGTGTCGACCTCGTCGGTCAGCTCCGGATCGTCGAGCATTTCCTGGTGGGTGATGAAAATCTCCCGGATAGCCTTGGCCTTGCTGCGCTGAATCAAGCCTTCGATGTCGCGACGAACTTCGCTCAGCGCTTGCTTCAGACGCTCGCGCTCAATGGCGGCGGACTCGCCGCGCAACGGGTAATCAATCGGTTGCAGCACTTGAATGTGCGCCGGACCGATGGCGATCCCCGGCGCGGCGGCGATAGCCTGAACCAGGCTGCCCGAGGCCGGAGCCACCAGCACCTGGGCGACTTCAGCAATGACTTCACGGGGTGCACTGACCGCCGGCAACGGCTCGACTTCCTCGCCGAGCCCCTCTTCGATAGCCGCCAGCAAGGCTGGCAAGGCATCCGCTGCAATGCTTGGCTCAGCGATAAACTCAAGCACCTGGCCACGATGGGCGCCGAGGCTGAGCAACTTGCTCAGGCTCTTCACCGACACCGCACTCTCCTGGCCATCAACGATCCGCACGCGAATCTCGCCTTCAAAACTTTTCGCCAGCTGCGCCAGAATCTTCGCCGGGCGCGCATGCAGACCGTGGGCATTGGCCAAGGCGATACGGGCACTCGGCCAGTCGGCCGGCACTTCGCCGCCGAGCACTTCCAGCACCGCACGGCTGCTGGTGGCACGCCCCAGTTCATGTCCGCGACCTTCAATCAGCAAGGCACAGAGACGTTCGAGCAACGCTTGATGGGCTTCCCCCAGGCTGGCCAGGCAAAACAGACCGCTGAGCGGCTGGCCGAGGTAGCGAATCGGTTTGTCCGGCGTGACGAAGGCCAGGCCCGGACGCTTGACCGTCTGTTCGCTGTGCAACCACCACAGGCCATCGCCCAGTGGCAACGCGTCAACCTGCTGCAACACTGCGGAAAACCCATTGCTGACGCAGTCGGCCTGGCGCAGCAAACGCGCGCCGCGCCAGACCAACTCTTCGAAATCATCGGCCGACACGCCCAAGCCGATCATCTGCGCGTCCAGCGCCAGCTCTTGCGGCGCGCCTTGCAGCAGCTTCAGCAAGGCCTCGGCGGAACTGGCGCGGCGCAGGGCCTGGCCCAGATCGGTTTCACCGAGGGCGCGGGTGAGCAATTGCAACAAGCGCAAGTGTTCATCGGATTTGGCGGCAATGCCGATCGCCAGGTAGACGATCTGGCCGTCACCCCAGTCCACCCCTTCGGGGAACTGCAACAGGCGCACGCCGGTAGTGAACACTTTGTCGCGGGTTTCGGGAGTGCCGTGGGGGATCGCAATACCTTGACCGAGAAAGGTCGAGCCCTGGGCTTCTCGCGCCTGCAAGCCGCTGAGGTACCCCTCTTCGACCAGACCATCGTCGACCAGCTTTTCGGCAAGCAGATGGAGTGCCGCGGACTTATCCACAGCCGACTGGCCCATGGATATCTGCTCTATGGTGAGCTCGAGCATGCTTTCTCCTATTTAGCGCAAGGTAGCGCTAGGTATTGTTTTGAATGAATCAGCTTAGGCTTATTGGCAGAACAGCCTTGGGCGGCCTCTTGGCAGAGCCGGCCCAATTCGTTTACACCCCTGAAAATACGCCTGCTGAAACGTTTAATCTATAATATTTGCCACGTTACTTGATTATCGCTCATCCTTGAAGCCCTACCCGTCGGTTGCAGTTGTGACGATGGTCCCCTGCCCAGATCGGTTACGATCGGACAAAATGTCGGGGCAAGCTCCAAAACAACAAGGAATTCCCGGGTTGAAACTCAGTGATATTGCGCAACTGGCCGGTGTGTCTGTCACCACCGCCAGCTACGTCATCAACGGCAAGGCCGAACAACAGCGAATCAGTCGCAGCACCGTCGAGCGTGTGCAGGCGGTGGTCGAACAACATGGCTTCACGCCTAACCCGCAAGCGGCAGGGCTGCGCAGCCGGCATACGCGCACCCTGGGTTTCATTCTGCCGGACCTGGAAAACCCCAGTTACGCGCGGATAGCCAAGCTGCTCGAACAAGGTGCCCGCGCTCGCGGCTATCAATTGCTGATCGCCAGCTCCGACGATGCGCCGCAAAGCGAGCGGCAATTGCTGCAACTCTTTCGCGCCCGGCGCTGCGACGCGCTGTTCGTCGCCAGCTGCCTGCCGCCCGATGATGACAGCTATCGCCAGCTACAGGCCAAGGGCCTGCCGATCATCGCCATCGACCGGGTCATGGAGCCCGAGCATTTCTGCTCGGTGATCAGCGATGATCAAGAAGCCAGCCTGCAGCTCACCCGCAGCCTGTTGCAGCCCTTGCCGCGGCAGATTGCGCTGATCGGTGCACGCCCCGAGCTGAGCATCAGCCAGGAACGTGCCGCCGGCTTCAAACAGGCCTTGTCCGGGTTTGACGGCGAGATCCTGATCGAGCACGGCGAAGCGTTCAGCCGCGACTGCGGACGGCAGCTGATGGAAGAGTTGCTACGGCGCCTCGGCCACTTGCCGGATGCGCTGGTCACTACCTCCTACGTGCTGCTTCAGGGCGTGTTCGATGCCCTGCATGACTACCCGCTCAAATCCCGACCACTGCGCCTCGGTACCTTCGGCGACACGCAGTTGCTGGACTTCCTGCCACTGCCGGTGAATGCCATGGCCCAGCAACATCAGCTGATCGCCGACAAAGCCTTGCAACTGGCCCTGGCAGCGATTGAAGAACAGCATTACCAACCGGGCGTACAAGCCATCGCCCGAACTTTCAAGCAGCGCATTCACGAGGCGTGAACGTGGAGCTGATCGACAGCCACACTCATCTGGATTTTCCGGACTTCGACGACGATCGTCAGGCGCTGCTGGCTGACAGCCGCTCCCTCGGGGTGCGGCGAATGGTGGTGCTGGGGGTTTATCAGCGAAACTGGCAGCGCGTCTGGGATCTGGTGCAAAGCGACCCGGACCTGTATGCCGCGTTCGGCATGCACCCGGCGTACCTCGATGAGCATCGCCCCGCGCACCTGACGGAACTTGGCGACTGGCTGACGCGCCTGGCCAGTCATCGCCAAGTGTGCGCAGTGGGCGAGATCGGCCTCGATTACTTTCTCGAACACCTCGACCGCCCACGGCAACAAACGCTGTTCGAAGCACAGTTGCAACTGGCGGCCGACTTTCAGTTACCGGCGCTGTTGCATGTCCGTCGTAGCCATGCGGCCACCATCGCCACCCTCAAGCGTTTTCGCTTGAAGCGCGCGGGCATCATTCACGCCTTCGCCGGCAGTCAGGAAGAGGCTCGCGAATACCTCAAACTCGGCTTCAAACTCGGACTGGGCGGTGCCGCGACCTGGCCGCAGGCGCTGCGCATGCATAAAGTCCTCAAAGGCTTACCGCTGGAGGCCGTGGTACTGGAGACCGACTCGCCGGATATGGCGCCCGCCATGTACCCCGGCCAACGCAACAGCCCGCAGCACCTGCCGGCGATTTGGGCCGCGCTGGCCGAGATCATGGCCGTCAGCCCGCAGCAACTGGCCGCAGCCAGCACTGCCAACGCCTGTGAATTGTTCAACTGGTAATCAGTCGACATGAGCCTTGGCGGCTTGCAGGATCAGCGTCATACGCTGTCGGTGCCGGGCAAAACGCAGAATGATGAAGTAGAGCAAGATGGCGATCAGCGAAAAATTGAGCTGTGCCACCACACTGATCAGCCCCACCCATTCCATCACCAACGCGACCAATAACGCGGTGCAGATCAACACCAGCATGCCCGCCCGCAGCATGCCGAGCGAATCCAGCGACTTGAGACGCCTGAGCTGTTTCGGGCAGCTGAGCTGCAAAGTTCTCTGACAATTTGCACAAGCGAACGCTTCATTGATCGCGATGGCATTCAGTTGCCAGGGTTTAAGCACCAGTGTGATCTGACAATGGGCGCAATGCCCTTTGATTCCCATCGTTGTAGCAGTCATAACCTGGTTCCCTCAGGGTTACGTCGGGCATAGCCCGCTGATCAAGAGGTACGAATCTTCCTCCATTGCAGAGGAAAAATCAGATCAGAGAGGAAAACAGGAAATACTTCACGCATACAGGAAATAAGTACTACAGGTTGTATACAGCGCCCTCACAGTCGGCGGCCTGAAAGCCGCCGACTGAGTGTTGGCTTTTCTAACTCAAACCCGGAACGCGCTGATCAACTGCTTCAACTGCACTACCTGTGCCGACAGCTGACGACTGGCGTTTTCGGTTTGGTGCGCGCCTTCGGCCGTGCGCTCTCCGGCACGGTTGATTTCGACGATATTCTGATCGATATCGTGGGCCACCGCTGTTTGCTGTTCCACCGCCGCCGCAATCTGCTGGTTCTGATCGACGATCATCCCCACAGCGCCGAGAATGTTTTCCAGTGCCTGCTGAACCTTTTCCGACTGGCTGACCGTACCGTTGGCCATCTGATGGCTGACGCCCATGGCCTTCACCGCCGCGCCAACACCGCTGTGCAGCTTGGCAATCATCTGCTCGATTTCTTCAGTCGATTGCTGAGTGCGCTTGGCCAGGGTCCGGACCTCGTCGGCCACTACCGCGAAACCGCGACCCTGCTCACCGGCACGCGCAGCCTCGATGGCCGCGTTGAGCGCCAACAGGTTGGTCTGCTCGGCAATGCTTTTGATCACCTCCAGCACACGACTGATGGACTGGCTATCGCTGGCCAATTGATTGATCACCAACACTGACTGGTCGATCTCGCTGGCCAACTGGGCAATGCTGCCCTGTTGCGACTCCACCAGGCCACGTCCACTGATGGTTTCGTCGTTGACGCTGTGAGCACTGCTGACCGCCGCCGCTGCGCTACGGGCGACTTCCTGGGAAGTCGCTGACATCTGATTCATCGCCGTCGCCACCTGCTCGATCTGGCTGCGCTGGCCGGCCACTGCCTGATTGCTCTGAGCCGACACCGATTCCACTTGGCCGGCCTGACGCTCGACTTCACTGACGGTCTTGCCCACCAGCTCGATCAGGTCATGGATCTTCGCCACGGTGCCATTGAACACGTTGCCCAACTCCCCTAACTCATCGCGACTTTGCGCGGTGAAGGAGACGGTCATATCCCCCGCCGCGACCTTGTCCATGACCTCCCCCAGACGTTTGAGCGTGGTGCGGGTGGAATAATAGAAACCGCCGTAGAGGTAAACAATCAACAGGAAGACCGCCGCCAGAGCTACCACCAGCAACACCATATGCGTGCGGTTCTGTTCCAGACGTTGCTGCAACTCCACACCGAGGAATTTCAACGTGGCCTCATTGAGTTCATAGGTTTGCGCCATCAGCCCGCTGACCTGATCGTAAAAGGCTTGCCAAGGGGCATCCAGCGTATCGACCATCACCACCTGTTCTTCGAACAGCTCGCTGCCCTGCTTGAGCGTGCTTCGACTGGCGCTGGCCATTGGCTCCAGAGCTGCGTGGGCGGCCTTGCTCGAGCCTAGCGCATCCTGCAATTTCAAACCGTACTCGGCTTGAAGCTTTTCAATTTGCTGTAACAGCTCATCGAAGCGAGTACTCGAGGACGAGTTGAGAAAGCCCTGGCCCAGGGAATAGCTGCCGATGGCCCGACCTTCGCCGAGAATTTGCGTGACTTGCGGGGTGACACTGGTAATCAGCTCACTCAACTGGCGCATATCGCTTTGATTATCGCGGCTCAAGCCTGACTGGCTGGCAATGATCTGGCTGAAAATCTGTGCGCTGCCGAGCAACTTGCCGATCAACGCGCTTTTGCTTTGCAAGGAGGTCTCGGCTTGCTGCGCCTTGAACGCCGCAATCATTTCATCGCGTTTGCCATCGAAGACGCTGATCTGCTCGGGGTCGATGGTCATGGCCGACAACCCCTGCATACGCTCCAGGACACTCTGCTCAAGCGCAGCGATCTTCGACTCGACATCGCCGGCCTTGCCGGATTGACCAAGCGTGACGTTGATTTGCACCAGGTTATTCAGGGTTTCCAGATCCCGCCGCAGTGTCAGGCTGCTACCCAGCAGGTCAAGGCTTTGCAATTCAACCTGGGTGCCCTGGAATTCGCGATAGGAATCACGGACCAGATAGAAGTTGGTCACCAGCATCGGCAGGAAAAACAGGACACTGATCAGGCTGAACTTCATGCCGAAGCTCAAGCGGTTCATCAGTGCGACGGCGGGATAGAGCAAGCTCTTCACAAGAAGTCTCCCTTACCTATTATTGTTATGGGCATGCGTACAACGGCAGCAAAAAGCCACTATTTAGCACTGGTGCTTGTATAACTTAAATCGGCAGGAAGTTTTGTAACTTAAGGTTAACCGCGGGAGAAACGGTCCCTTGGAGGGTGATTAGGTCCCTTGTGGCCAAGGGACTTACTGTGGCGAGGGGGCTTGCCCCCGTTCGGCTGCGAAGCAGTCGTAAACCCGGTGCACGCGTACTACCTGAGAACATGCGGTGACTGGTTTCAGGACCGCTTCGCGCTCCAGCGGGGGCAAGCCCCCTCGCCACAACAAGCCACCCTCGCCACAAATGATGTTCAGTGTTATCAGAACAACACTGTCCACAATGCAAAACCGGCATACCAGAGCACCGCGGCTCGGAGCAGCAGTTCCCACAACCCGTCCAGACTGCTAATGCCATCAGCACCGACTATTGGGGCAGGGATCTCGCCGGCCACCAGGCCGACTTTTTCCACCAGCTGCGCGGCACTGATATTCCAGTTGAGCAACTCATGCAACATCACCCGGCCGACCGCAACAAAGTTGCCGACCAGTGCAAAGCTTGCCGCCAGCAATCGCACCGGCAACCAATCGAAGGCATGGCGCATTTGCGCGGCGGTTTCGACCAGCTGCGGATTTTTCCCGTGCTCAGCGGCCAACGCCAGCAAGCGATAGCTCAACGCCGCCACCGGACCCAGCAGGAAGTACCAGAAAATCACCGCAAAAAAGCCTTGATAGGCCTCCCACAGCAAGTACCCTTGAACCCGCCCCAGCAGCTGCTCGCCGCTGTCGGCGCAGATATCCAGGTCACGCTTGGCGACATGAGCAGCGGCTTGCAAGTCTTCACGACGCCAGGCATCACGAAACGGCCCCAGGCCGCCCAACAAATCCCCGCGCCCGAGACTGTAGATCACCACCAGCAAATGTATCGGCAAGGCCAACAAACCATAGGCAACCGGGTCCAGCACGACCAGCAACAACCCCAGCACGGCGACCGGCAGCAGCACCAGCAGCGTCAACACCAGCCAGGGCCGCTTCGCCAGTCGAGGACTGGCCTCCAGCTTGGCCAATTCGCGCAGCCATCCACTGTCGCGCTGGACCCGATGACGCAAGGCCGAGAACTTCTCGATCCAGACTGCCAGCAGTAACACCAGAAAACTCATTGTCCATCCCCTTTACCCAAGGCAGCGCGAAAGCGTGTCCAGTCGAACGCCGGCCCCGGATCCGTCTTGCGCCCCGGGGCAATATCACTATGGCCACAGATGCGCTGCAAGGTGATCGCGGTGAAGGCCTCCCGTAGTTGCCGGGTCAAGGCTATCAGCGACTGATACTGAGCATCAGTGAACGGTAGCTCGTCAGTGCCTTCCAATTCGATACCCAAGGAAAAATCATTACAGCCCTCGCGCTCATCGAAGCGTGAGACGCCCGCGTGCCAGGCACGCTCAAGACAGGAGACAAACTGAGTGATTGCGCCGTCACGCTCGATCAAAAAATGAGCGGACACCCTAAGGTCAGCTATCCCGGCAAAATAGGGATGCTCAGTGATATCCAGGCGATTCTGGAAAAACTCCTGCACTTTGCCCGTCGCGAACTGCGCCGGCGGCAGACTGATATTATGGATCACCAGCAGAGAAATCTCACCCGCAGGGCGCCCATTGAAGTTTGGCGACGGGCAATGACGTACCCCCTGAAACCAACCGCTAACGGGGTCCAACTGCATACAGGTTCCTTCCACGACGACTTTGATGGCCCAGTATGCCGCGATAGGCACCCAGGTTGCGATCACTTGCCACGATTGAGTCGGCGCAAGTTACCGAGTACCGATTCCAGTGCCCGATCGAACAACAAGGTGTCATCGAGTTTTCGCACAGCTCCTCGGCGGAATTCCAGAGCCAGCACGATAGGGGTTCGCTCCAGCACTTTCATGCCGGTACGGTTGACGAAAATGTAGTTGCCCGATGACTGGATAATCGCCGCCAGCTTGCAACGCAGCGTGTTTTCCTCGTCTTCCTGGAACTCGACCCAACACCCCGGACGCAACTGACTGACCTGAAGCAGGCCGGCGTCATCCTCGGCCAGACGTACCGCCACTTCGATCGGCCCCTCGTCGGCAGTCCTCAGGACATTCTCCTGAAGCACCTCGACCATCGCCGCAAATCCTTCGTCGTGCGCCCCGGCCTGTTTCTGCCCGGTCGGCTCGAACACCTGCACGTGCAACTTTTCCAACTGACTGAAAAACTCGCGGGTGGCAAAAGGATCGAACGCCGCACTGCTCAAGCCTTGACGCAACGCCTTGAGCAGCCCTGGCACCAGATTGAGCAGCTGCAGACCCGCCTCTGCGTCCTCGTGGCGCTGAACGCTCCAGATCAACTCATCCATGGTCTGCAAGCCAGCCTGCCACTCGGCCGACTGTTCACCGTGCTTGAGGCAAGCCAGCAATAACACGTTGCTCCAGGCCTCCTGCAAAAAACCAACGACGACCTGCGGCAGGACTTTGCCCAACAACCGCTGATTCAGGGCTTGCTCGACGCACCGACGAGCCTGTTGCGTCTTCGCCCGGCCTTCTTCGGCGTCACGGGTGCGCTGCTCCAGCAGCTCACTGCGACGGCGCTCGTCACGGGTGAAAGCGAGAAAGTCGGCCAGCAGTTCCGAGAAGATCGCCGGATCGTCGGCAAAGTCATTCAACAGCCGCTGTACCACCTGCTCGATTCGCAGGTACAGGCTGTCGCGCTGGTGATCGTCGCACTCGCCCCAGCCCAGAGCGGCGGCGGCGATTTCATTGAGCAGGCGCCGGGCCGGATGACTGGCGCGACTGAAAAAACTCTTGTCCAGCACCGCGACCTTCAGCATCGGAATCTGCAAGCGAGCGATGAGCGCCTTGAGCGAATCGGGCAGATTTCGATCGTCGAGGATAAACTCGAAGAGCATCGCCACCAGGTTGATCACGTCCTCGTCAGCCACGCCGACAACCCGCGACTTGCCGCTTTTGACACTGACCCGGGTCAGCAGCTGCTCAAGCTGATTGCGCAGATCGAAATCATCCTGGGCATTGGGTCCGGGCACATACTGTTGGAGATGCGAGAGCAGTCGCAGCAGATCCCCCGTCGAAATAGGCTGAATCTGCGCACAAGCTTCCAGGGTCGGTGCCACGCTGCCCCTGACGTGAAGCAGCAACTCCTGCAACGCGGCGAACACTTCCTGCACGCCCTCGTCGATCTGCACACTGCGGGTCTTGGTCGTGCCGGGTTCGGTTGACCGGGTATCCGCGCTGGCGGTCGATCGATCCGACGCTCGACGAGCCGGGGCGACTTTGAGATGGGGCAAAACACCGGTGACAATCAACAGTTGATTGGCTTCGGCATAGAGTTGGTCAGCCTCACTGAGCACGTACTTCTCGAACAGTTTGAGAATGATCAGCTTGACCTTGATCTCTACCCCGAGATTGCGCCCGGCCTGCAAGAAATACTCGCAGAGCAGGGTCGGTCCCATCGGGTTGTGCAGATCATCGAGCCGTTTGCCAAGCAGCGCGCTCAAGCGAGCAGTCAATTGATCAAGGGCAAAACCGTCGCGACTGAGCACCCTGGTGACCATGGCATCCAGCGCCACGGCTCTTTCCAGCTCATCATTGGGTGTCTGCATCACGGGATCGCAGGTTGGCGCCCGGGGCAACGACGCTCGCGCCTGGTCGTACTGAATGAGGCCGGCAAAAGCCTCGAGGAACTGCTCGAGAAAACCACGTTCCATGCTTTTGCGCTTGAGCCGCAAGTCGCGCATCGCCTCGAAAAGCCTGTTTTGATCAACAGTGTTCTGAGCGCTGTCAGCCATTTCGAACAAGGTGTCGTCGGCATTATCGAACAATGCCTGCAAGCCCTGCTTGAGCTGCTGGGCGGCCTTGTCACGAACCTGAAACAGAATGGTGGGCAGGCGGGGGAGCGGCGAAGGGCTCGCCTGATGGGTAGCGACCTTGCGCAAAGGCACTACATTCCCGTCATTGTGCATCCAAGTCTCCTGTAACGGTGATTCCTGGTTCCGTCTCAACGCATACAGTGAACGAGTGCCGAAACACTGAACTGAAGCTTACGGATCGCAAAGACGTCAAAGCCATGACGTCAATTACAAGGCAGATTATCTTGCAAAAGATACCGCCTATGCTAGCAACCCTTGCATTTCATTTTGAAACAGGCCTCACGCCGGGACGTCTCACCCAGGCCGATCGGCTCCACTGATGCGACCAAATGCAGGCTTCAGAGCGAAGTGAAGGTGTTGGCGCCTTGGGTTCGCTCACGGCATGGCCCTATAATCGAGCCACTTTGTTTGTGGAGCCCGTTATGCCGAATCTACATCTCGCCGACCTGACCGCCGAAATCGAAGCCAACGTGCGCCGTGCGTTGCTTGAAGACATCGGCAGCGGCGATATCACCGCCCAACTGATCCCGGCCGGACGCCTGGCCAAAGCCACCATCATCACCCGCGATGCTGCTGTCATCAGCGGCACCGCCTGGGTCGATTCGGTGTTTCGGCAACTGGACCCTCGGGTTGCGGTGCATTGGCAGGTACGTGACGGTGAGCGGGTCAGCCCCAATCAGGTGCTGTTTCACCTCGAGGGCCCCGCTCGTTCGCTCCTCAGCGGCGAACGTTGCGCGCTGAATTTCCTGCAGTTGCTCTCCGGGGTTGCCACCCGGGCGCAGTACTACGCCGATCACGTCGCCGAGACTCAAGTCAAACTGCTGGATACCCGCAAAACGCTGCCTGGGCTGCGCCTGGCGCAGAAGTACGCCGTCACCTGCGGTGGCTGCCACAACCACCGTATCGGCCTGTACGACGCCTTCCTGATCAAGGAAAACCATATCGCCGCCTGCGGTGGCATCGCGCAGGCAATCAGTGCCGCCCACAAGATCGCCCCGGGCAAGCCGGTGGAAGTTGAGGTGGAAAGTCTTGAGGAGTTGAAGGAGGCGCTCGATGCCGGTGCCGACATCATCATGCTCGACGAACTGAGCCTCGATGACATGCGCGAAGCGGTGCGCCTCAACGCTGGCAGGTCCAAGCTAGAGGCAAGCGGCGGGATCAACGAAAGCACCTTGCTGCCGATTGCCGAAACCGGTGTGGACTACATCTCTATCGGGGCAATGACCAAGGATGTGAAGGCAGTCGATCTGTCGATGCGCCTCAGTATCTGAGGAGCAGTTGCAAGCTTCAAGCTGTAAGCCGCAAGCTGGGTTTAGACACGCAGCTTATGGCTTGCAGCTTGAAGTTGCTGTCAAACGACCAGATTGTTCATCTCGCAGTACTCTTCCCACTCGACGCCCAGGACCTCTGCCGCTTCCTTGTGCAGCGCCAGGCGCGCGGCCTCGAACTCTTCGGGGCTCGTGGTGTACTTGAGGGTCAGTTCCCACGGCTGCAAGCCCTGAGCTTCTGCCTCGTCCTCGAATGCCCACTGGATCTGGTCTTTCTGATCGTCGGGACTCAAGTCCTTGATCTCTTCCACCAACTGGGGCGCATCAAGCACGTACTTCTTGAGGGCTTCTTCGTGCCTGGCTTCTTGTGTCAATTCTTTAACAGTCATGTCGTTCTCGCTGATCTGGGGAATGGAAGATGGATCTGGATCATCAAGGATCTCTCTGACGCAAAAAAACCGTTTGAAGCCCGGTTTGTCTGGCCTTCAGAACCATTCGGGATCATCTGAAAACAAGTCTCGCTGGTGCCGGAGACAGGAATCGAACCTGCGACCTTCGCGTTACGAGTGCGCTGCTCTACCGACTGAGCTACACCGGCGCTGGGCTAAACCTAGCACTGACATCAAGGTCAGGCAACTGCCAAGATCGCAGCCTGCGGCAGCTCCTACGCCGATCCGGTCCACCCGCGTAATTGCGGTCGTACGCAAGACCTGTAGGAGCTGCCGCAGGCTGCGATCTTTTGACTTTCCTGCACACAGCAAAACGCCCCGAACCAGTCGGGGCGTTTGCTTGATCAAGCGCTAAGCGTGGGGGTAATTAAACGCCCGAAGCCTTGGCTGCTGCTACGTCCTTGATGGACAGCTTGATACGGCCGCGGTTGTCCACGTCCAGTACCAGAACTTCCACTTCCTGGCCTTCTTTCAGGATGTCGGTCACTTTCTCTACGCGAGCGTCGCTCAGCATCGAGATGTGCACCAGACCGTCCTTGCCAGGCAGGATGTTGACGAATGCGCCGAAGTCGACGATGCGCTCAACCTTGCCCACGTAGATCTTGCCGATTTCAGCTTCAGCGGTGATGCCCAGAACGCGCTGACGAGCCGCTTCAGCCGCTTCCTTGGTTTCGCCGAAGATCTTGATCGAGCCGTCGTCTTCGATGTCGATCGAAGCCTTGGTCTCTTCACAGATCGCACGAATGGTCGCGCCGCCTTTACCGATGACATCACGGATTTTGTCGGTGTCGATTTTCATCGCGATCATGGTCGGAGCATTTTCCGACAGCTCGGTGCGGGACTGAGCAATGATCTGGTTCATCTGGCCGAGGATATTCAGGCGCGCTTCCAGGGCTTGGCCCAGAGCGATTTCCATGATTTCTTCGGTGATGCCTTTGATCTTGATGTCCATCTGCAGCGCGGTAACACCTTTGGCGGTACCGGCTACTTTGAAGTCCATGTCGCCCAGGTGGTCTTCGTCACCCAGGATGTCGGTCAGCACGGCGAATTTCTCGCCTTCCTTGACCAGACCCATGGCGATACCAGCAACCGGTGCCTTCATCGGCACACCGGCGTCCATCAGAGCCAGGGAAGCACCGCAGACCGAAGCCATGGAGCTGGAACCGTTGGACTCGGTGATTTCCGACACAACACGGATGGTGTACGGGAACACGTCGGCGGCAGGCAGCATGGCCTGAACCGAACGACGAGCCAGACGACCGTGACCGATTTCGCGACGACCGGCGCCACCCATGCGACCACACTCACCTACCGAGAACGGAGGGAAGTTGTAGTGCAGCATGAACGGGTCTTTTTTCTCGCCTTCCAGGGTGTCCAGCAGCTGTGCGTCACGGGCAGTACCCAGAGTCGCGACTACCAGAGCCTGAGTTTCGCCACGGGTGAACAGAGCCGAACCGTGGGTCTTCGGCAGAACGCCAACTTCGATGTTCAGCGGACGAACGGTCTTGGTGTCGCGGCCGTCGATACGTGGCTTGCCGTTAACGATGTTTTCGCGAACGGTGCGGTATTCGATTTCACCGAAAGCGGCTTTGACTTCAGCCGAAGTCGGTTGGCCTTCTGCGCCGGACAGCGTGGCAACCACCTGGTCTTTCAGTTCGCCCAGGCGAGTGTAACGGTCAGCCTTGACGGTGATGGCGTAAGCCTGGGAGATCGCGTCGCCGAACTCGGCACGGATAGCGCCCAGCAGAGCAGTGGCTTCAGGCGCAGGAGCCCAGGTCCAGGTCGGCTTGGCAGCTTCGGCGGCCAGTTCTTTAACGGCGTTGATCACCACCTGGAACTCGTCGTGAGCAAACAGTACGGCACCCAGCATCTGGTCTTCGGTCAGCTCTTTGGCTTCCGATTCAACCATCAACACAGCTTCCGAAGTACCGGCAACGACCATGTCCAGGCTCGAAGCTTTCAATTGTTCGTAAGTCGGGTTCAGCAGGTAGCCGGTGCTTTCGTGGAACGCAACGCGGGCAGCGCCGATCGGGCCATCGAACGGAATACCGGAGATTGCCAGCGCAGCAGACGTACCAATCATTGCAGCAACGTCTGGATCAGTCTTTTTGCTGGTGGACAGAACGGTGCAGACAACCTGCACTTCGTTCATGAAACCTTCCGGGAACAGCGGACGGATCGGACGGTCGATCAGTCGGGAAGTCAGGGTTTCTTTCTCGGAAGGACGGCCTTCGCGCTTGAAGAAACCGCCAGGGATCTTACCGGCAGCGTAAGTCTTTTCCTGGTAGTGAACAGACAGAGGGAAGAAGCCCTTGCCTGGATCGGCTTGTTTGGCACCGACGACAGTCACCAACACGCTGACGTCGTCGTCAACGGTGACCAATACTGCGCCGGAGGCCTGACGGGCGATACGGCCGGTCTCGAGGGTAACGGTCGACTGACCGAACTGGAATTTTTTGATTACCGGGTTCACGGTGTCCTACCTTCTTTGTGGCTCTTGGGGAACTTGTCTTCTTGCGAAATTCTTGGGCAATGTCGGGAATCGGCCCAACGCCTGTCCAGGGTAAAACGTGTATCCAGATAAAACTTGAGGCTGGGAGCCTGCCATGCGCCAGCGGGAAACCCACTGACGCACAGCAAACAACCAACCTCTAGCGCAATCGCTTATTAGCGACGCAGACCCAGGCGACCGATCAGAGCCTGGTAACGACCCAGATCCTTGCCTTTCAGGTAGTCCAGCAGCTTGCGACGCTGGTTTACCATGCGGATCAGACCACGACGGGAGTGGTGATCTTTACCGTTGGCCTTGAAGTGACCTTGCAGTTTGTTGATGTTGTGGGTCAGCAGTGCAACTTGCACTTCTGGCGAACCAGTGTCACCAACAGCTTGCTGGTAGTCAGCTACGATTTGAGCTTTTTCTTGAACGTCGAGAGCCATGAGGCAATCCTTTTATCAGGAAACTGTTTCAAAGAAACAGCTTCAACAGGCCAGGGACAAATCCCTGTATCTAAAAATGAGTAGTGACCGTGCCTGTTAACAGCCACCCTCTTCCGGTCATTCTGACCGAATCAGTCGACGCGGCGCGATGCGCCCGTCTTCGCTCACTTCACCGATACCGATGAAGCGACCGTTATGATCCTGTACCCGTACCATGCCGAACTTCGGTGCATCCGGGGCTCGGACCGGTTGGCCGTTGAGCCAGTAGAACGAGCTGTGCTCCGAGAACTGCAACAGCGGCCAATCCAGCAGGCCGCTGTCCGATGGCATCAGGAAGCGATCGACCGCTTCATTGCCGCCTTCGGCATGTACTGCTTCCAACTCTTCCAGCGTGACCGTCTGGGCCAGCGTGAAAGGCCCGGCCTGGGTACGTCGCAATTCTGCCACGTAAGCGCCACAACCGAGTTGCTCACCGATATCCTCCACCAGGGTGCGGATATAGGTGCCTTTGCTGCAATCCACTGCCAGCCGGGCAGTATCACCCTCGAACGCTAGCAATTCCAAGCGCGCAATAGTAACAGAACGCGGTTCGCGCTCCACCACTTCACCTGCACGAGCGAGCTTGTACAAAGGCTGGCCATCACGCTTGAGGGCCGAGTACATCGGTGGTATCTGACTGATTTGACCACGAAAGTTCGGCAAAACAGCTTCTACATCGGCGCGACCAACGGTCACCGGGCGTTCCAGCAAAACTTCACCTTCGGCATCCGCCGTAGTGGTCGTTTTGCCCAGTTGCGCCAGGGTTTCATAAGCCTTATCGGAATCGAGCAGGTATTGCGAGAACTTGGTGGCCTCACCGAAGCACAACGGCAACACGCCAGTGGCGAGCGGATCAAGACTGCCGGTATGCCCGGCCTTCTCGGCATTGAGCAGCCAGCGAACCTTCTGCAACGCCGCGTTGGAGGTAAACCCCAACGGTTTGTCGAGCAGGATGATGCCACTGACATTACGACGGATACGTTTGACCTGAGCCACCGATTACTCCTTGGCGTCTTCTGGTTCAGCCGCGACCGGGTGCTGGTTGTCCTCAGCCACGGCGCGCTCGATCAACGCCGACAGATGAGCACCACGCACAACGCTTTCATCGTAGTGGAAGTGCAGCTGTGGAACGCTGCGCAGCTTCATCTCGCGAGCCAGCTGCATACGCAGGAAGCCGGCGGCGGAGTTGAGCACCTTGATGCTCTGGGCGATGTCCTCGGCGTTGTCCTGGCCCATCACGGTGATGAAAATCTTGGCGTGACCGACGTCACGGCTGACTTCAACAGCGGTAATGGTGACCAGACCGACGCGCGGATCTTTGACTTCACGACGGATCAGTTGTGCCAGCTCGCGCTGCATCTGATCGCCGATACGCTGGGTACGGCTATATTCTTTTGCCATGTATCGTTACCTGTCACTGACCCACGGTGAAACCCGTGTGGTCTGAAAGCGGCAAACGCCCGGCCTGGCAGAAGCCGGACCGGGCGTTGCGTTTAGAGTCCCGAGTGAGCGCAGCGCATTTGCACGCTATGACCCACCATGGCTCTTGGAGCTCGCGACTTAGAGGCTGCGAGCAACCTGGACCTTCTCGAAGACTTCGATCTTGTCGCCCGGCTTGACGTCGTTGTAGCTCTTGACGCCGATACCGCATTCCATGCCGGCACGCACTTCGGACATATCGTCCTTGAAGCGGCGCAGGGATTCGAGTTCGCCTTCGAAAATAACGATGTCTTCGCGCAGTACACGGATCGGACGGTTGCGGTGAACCACACCTTCCAGAACCATACAGCCGGCGATCGCACCAAACTTCGGCGAACGGAACACGTCGCGGACTTCAGCAATACCCAGGATGTTCTCCCGGACGTCGCTGCCAAGCATGCCGGTAAGGGCTTTCTTGACGTCTTCGATGATGTCGTAGATCACGTTGTAGTAACGCATATCCAGACCTTCCTGCTCGACGATCTTGCGCGCGCCGGCATCGGCACGCACGTTGAAGCCGAACAGTACAGCGTTGGAGGCCAGTGCCAGGTTGGCGTCGCTCTCGGTGATACCACCGACACCGCCACCGACTACGCGCACTTGCACTTCGTCGTTACCCAGGCCGCCGAGGGCGCCCTGCAGAGCTTCCAGCGAGCCACGGACGTCGGATTTGAGGACGATGTTAAGCGTCTTCTTCTCTTCCTGACCCATGTTCTCGAAGATGTTTTCCAGCTTGCCAGCGTGAGCACGAGCCAGTTTGACTTCGCGGAACTTGCCTTGACGGAACAGGGCAACTTCACGCGCCTTCTTCTCGTCAGTCATTACGCTCAGCTCGTCGCCAGCTTCCGGCGTACCGTCCAGGCCGAGAATCTCGACCGGAATCGATGGACCGGCTTCTTTGATCGGCTTGCCGTTTTCGTCAAGCATCGCCCGGATACGGCCGAAGTTCGAACCGACCAGGACCATGTCACCTTGACGCAGCGTACCGTCAGAAACCAGAACGGTTGCAACCGGACCACGACCTTTGTCGAGACGCGATTCAACCACAACGCCACGACCAGGAGCGGACGGGGTTGCTTTCAGCTCGAGAACCTCGGCTTGCAGCAGAACTGCTTCCAGCAGGTCGTCAACGCCAGTACCCATTTTCGCGGACACTGAAACGAACGGAGTATCACCACCCCATTCTTCGGACGTGACGCCGTGGACCGACAGTTCGCTACGAATACGATCGAGATCGGCACCCGGCTTGTCGATTTTGTTCACTGCAACAACCAGTGGAACACCGGCAGCCTTGGCATGCTGAACAGCTTCGATGGTCTGCGGCATTACGCCGTCGTCCGCCGCAACTACCAGAATCACGATGTCGGTCGCCTTGGCACCACGAGCACGCATTGCGGTAAACGCGGCGTGACCTGGGGTGTCGAGGAAGGTGACCATGCCGCGTTCGGTTTCAACGTGGTAAGCACCGATGTGCTGGGTGATACCACCGGCTTCGCCAGCAGCTACCTTGGCACGACGGATGTAGTCGAGCAGCGAGGTTTTACCATGGTCAACGTGGCCCATTACGGTCACGACTGGCGCACGGGAGAATGCCTCGCCTTCGAACTTCAGCGATTCTGCCAGGGAATCTTCCAGGGCGGTGTCGCTGACCAGGGTCACTTTGTGGCCCAGTTCTTCAGCTACCAGTTGAGCAGTTTCCTGATCGAGTACCTGGTTGATGGTCGCCGGAGTGCCCATCTTGAACATGAACTTGATGACTTCAGCAGCCTTGACCGACATCTGCTGGGCCAATTCGCCAACAGTGATGGTCTCGCCGATCTGCACGTCACGAACCACTGGGCCGGTTGGGCTCTGGAAACCGTGGGCGTTACGTTTCTTCAGCTTGGCCTTGCCGCGACCACCACGACGGAAGCTATCGCTTTCTTCGTCGGTAGTACGAGGGGCAACGCGTGGAGCCGGAGCCTTCTCTTTAACGGTTGCACGATGCGGAGCATTGCTTTTGCGCTCGCCATCGCTGCGACGACTGCTGTCATCACTGCGTGGTTTGTCCGGGCGACGTTGCTCATCACGCTTGCGAGCGTCGGCAACCGGTGCAGCAGCCACTACAGGAGCGGCTTCACGCACAGGTGCGGCGACAACAGCAGGCGCTGCAACAGCGTCATTTGCGGACGATTGCGCAGTAGCAGGCTGGCGACGCGCTTCTTCTTCGGCGCGACGCTTGGCTTCTTCTTCAGCCTTTTGACGAGCAGCATTTTCTACTGCGCGACGTTCTTCCAGTTCGCGTTTGCGCTCGGCTTCGATTTCTTCCGGGCTGCGCTGTACGAAGACTTTCTTCTTGCGGACTTCAACGCTGATACTTTTGCTGCCAGCAACACGCAGTGTGCTGGTGGTTTTACGCTGCAAAGTGATCTTGCGCGGTTCTTCCACTTTCGCCTTGTGGCTGCTTTTCAAGTGAGTCAGCAGAGCCTGCTTCTCACTGTCGGTCACATCTTGCTCGGCGGCGGTGTGCGGCAGACCTGCCTCACGCATCTGCTGCAACAGGCGCTCTACCGGTGTTTTGACCTCATCGGCCAGTTGTTTCACCGTGACTTGCGTCATGCACTTCTCTCCTCAGGCCGCGCCTAATTACTCGAACCAATGGGCTCGGGCGGCCATGATCAACTTGCCGGCACGATCATCGTCAATGCCGTCGATGTCGAGCAGGTCGTCAATAGACTGCTCGGCCAGGTCTTCGCGGGTAATTACGCCGCGCACCGCCAGTTCCATCGCCAAATCCTTGTCCATACCCTCAAGCGAGAGCAGGTCTTCGGCCGGATGGGCGTCTGCCAGCTTTTCCTCAGTAGCGATGGCTTTAGTCAACAAACGATCCTTGGCACGAGCGCGAAGCTCGTTGACGGTATCTTCGTCAAAGCCGTCGATGTTGAGCATTTCTTCCAACGGTACGTAGGCAATCTCTTCCAGGCTGGTGAAGCCTTCATCGACCAGTACCTGTGCCAGATCTTCGTCGACTTCCAGCTCGTCGATGAAGTTGCGCAGGATGTCGCCGGTTTCTGCTTGCTGCTTAGCCTGGATGTCCGATTCGGTCATCACGTTCAGGGTCCAGCCAGTCAACTGGCTAGCCAGACGCACGTTCTGACCACCGCGACCGATGGCCTGAGCCAGATTGTCTGCGCCAACGGCGATGTCCATTGCATGGGCATCTTCGTCAACAATAATTGCCGCGACTTCAGCCGGTGACATGGCATTGATCACGAACTGCGCAGGGTTATCGTCCCACAGGACGATGTCCACACGCTCACCACCCAACTCACCCGACACTGCCTGGACGCGCGAACCGCGCATACCGATGCAAGCGCCTTGCGGGTCGATGCGTTTATCTTTGGAGCGGACCGCGATCTTGGCGCGCGAACCCGGATCACGGGACGCTGCCATTACTTCGATCAGGCCTTCAGCAATTTCCGGCACTTCGATGCGGAACAACTCGATCAGCATTTCCGGCGCGGTACGCGACAGGATCAGCTGCGGGCCGCGGTTCTCGGTGCGGATTTCCTTGAGCAGCGCACGAAGACGCACGCCTACCCGGAAAGTTTCGCGCGAGATGATGTCTTCACGAGCCAGCAACGCTTCAGCGTTGTTGCCCAGGTCAACGATCACGTTGTCGCGGGTGACTTTCTTCACGGTGCCGGAGATGATTTCTCCCAGACGCTCGCGATAGGCATCAACGACTTGAGCACGCTCGGCTTCGCGGACTTTCTGCACGATCACCTGTTTGGCGGTCTGTGCAGCGATGCGGCCAAACTCGATCGAATCGATTTTGACTTCAACGATGTCGCCAGCTTTAGCACCAGGCTGGGCTTCCTGAGCCTGCTCGACCCACATCTCGATAGCTGGATCGTCCAGATCTGCTTCTTCGACTACCGCCCAGCGACGGAAAGTTTCATAGGCACCGGTGTGGCGATTGATTTCCACACGCAGGTCAACTTCGTCTTCGAAACGTTTTTTGGTAGCAGTGGCCAGAGCCAGCTCCAGCGCTTCAAAAATAACGTTTGCCGGTACGCCCTTTTCATTGGATACCGACTCAACAACCAGCAGTACTTCTTTGCTCATCGTACGCCTCGCCTTTCGCAAGCCATTGGATCCGCGGGATCCGCGTCTCAGTCAAAACTGGGAATAATGTTGGCCTTGTCGATCATATCGATCGGCAACAGGAACTCATGATCTTCAACCAGCACCACGATGTCCTGCTCTTCTACGCCGCGCAGAAGGCCTTGAAAATTGCGTCGACCTTCAAAAGGCGAGCGCAGCTTGATCTTCACTTGTTCACCGGCAAATTTTGCAAACTGCTCAAGAGTGAACAGTGGGCGTTCCATGCCAGGCGAGGAAACTTCAAGGGTGTATTCAACAGCGATCGGATCTTCAACATCCAGGAGACCGCTGATCTGACGGCTGACGATGGCGCAGTCATCCACCAAAACACCGCCTTCCTTATCGATATAAACGCGTAGCAGTGAGTGGCGACCTTGAGCTGAAAACTCAATACCCCAGCATTCATAGCCAAGGGCCACGACCACCGGGGCCAGCAAGGCCTGCAACTGTTCTAGCTTGCTCGACACCTGAACCCCCTCGTGCATGTTTTGCATGCTGTATAAATAAAAAAAAATGGGCGAAGCGCCCATCCCTGAAACGCCGTCGAATAACGCCGTTATAAAGTGTCCAGCTAACAAAAAGCCCCTGAAAAGGGGCTCCGCTAAAACTGGTTGCGGGGGCCGGATTTGAACCGACGACCTTCGGGTTATGAGCCCGACGAGCTACCAGACTGCTCCACCCCGCGACAAAGCTGGGGCGGAAGTATACGACCGATCCCTTTCAGGGTCAATCGAACCTCCACCTACAAGAAAGCCCGCAACAGCGGGCTCTCCTGATAATTGGTACCGAGAAGGGGACTCGAACCCCTACACCCTATGGGCACAACCACCTCAAGGTTGCGTGTCTACCAATTCCACCACCTCGGCAATACAACAATACTACCTGAAACCCTTCTTACTTTTGCTCTTGAGCTGGAGGTACGTCAGTCGCAGTAGGTGCCGACTTTTGCTCTTGAAGCACCGGTACATCATCAGAAGCCGGTTTTTGCACTGGAACTTCCAACACTGCTGGATTTGGCAAACCTACTTGAGTCAGCTCTTGAGCCTTCTCTTTAGCAAAGTAACCTAACCCTAAGCTGGTTATGAAGAAACCTGCGGCAAGTATAGCAGTAAACTTACTAAGAAAGGTAGAGGAACCTTGGCTTCCGAACACAGTATTTGAAGCACCTGCTCCGAAAGACGCGCCAGCGTCCGCACCTTTACCCTGCTGCAGCAATACCAGAGCAATTACGCCCAACGCGCCCAGCAGATGAAAAACGACTACGACTGTTTCCAGCATTTTTTCAGTTTCCCGCGGCGCGACAAATCGCACCGAACTCATCTGCATTCAGGGAAGCTCCACCAATGAGCCCCCCATCGATATCCGGCATGCCGAACAGTTCGACCGCATTGGCCGCCTTCACGCTGCCGCCGTATAGAAGTCGCACACCTTGTGCGACTTCAGAATTTTCTGCCGCCAACTGCGCGCGGATGGCTGCGTGCACATCCTGCGCCTGTTGCGGTGAAGCAGTCAGCCCGGTGCCAATGGCCCAGACCGGCTCGTAAGCGATGACTGCCTTTGCAAGCGCATCGACGCCCAGCTCTTCAATGATACTACTCAGCTGACGCCCGACAACCTCCAGCGTCTTTCCGGCTTCGCGCTGCTCGAGGGTTTCCCCTACACACAACACCGGAATCAGACCGCAGGCCTGGGCCGCTGCAAACTTGCGATTGAGCACACCGTCCTGTTCACCCATGATCAGGCGACGTTCGGAATGCCCAACCAGTACCAGGGAACAACCTGCATCCGCCAATTGACTTGGCGCAATTTCACCAGTCAAGGCACCTTGCATGGCTTCCACCGCAGAATTCTGCGCGCCGACCGAAATCGACGTGCCTTTCAAGCCATCAATCACTTGATTGACAAACAAGCAAGGCGGGAATACCGCAACATCAACACCGCTCGGCAAGGCCATATGACTAAGGCCATTGATCAGCTCAGCGACGCTGGCGCGGGTACCGTGCATCTTCCAGTTACCAGCTACCATAGGGCGACGCATGCTGTACCTCGTCGGTCAAAGTGGGCGCAGATGTTACCCAACCGCATCAACACTGGCAAGCCGAAATCAGGCAGAAACTTCAGCAACCAGTTTTGCCAGCTCGTCGGCATAACCGCGAACCTGGGTTTCGTCATCACCTTCGACCATTACGCGAACCAATGGCTCGGTGCCGGATTTGCGCAACAGCACCCGTCCACGCCCAGCCATCTGTGCGGTAACACGGGCACACGCCTCTTTTACCGCGGCATCCTCGACCGGATTCGCACCGCCCGAGAAACGCACATTGACCAGAACCTGAGGACACTTGCGCACCGCCTGACGGCACTGCGCCAGACTCTCGCCACGACTCTTCAAGGCCATCAAGACCTGCAGCGCCGCAATGATCGCATCGCCGGTAGTGGTGTGCTGGAAACAGACAATGTGCCCGGAGTTCTCACCGCCAACCTGCCAGTTGCGCTCAAGCAGCTCGGAAATCACATAGCGGTCACCGACATTGGCACGGATGAACGGGATACCCAGGTCAGCCAGAGCCAGCTCCAGCCCCAGATTACTCATCAGAGTCCCGACCACACCACCCTGCAGCTTATTACGCTCATGCAGATCGCGGGCAATGATGAACAACAATTCATCACCATCGACTATCGCGCCCGTGTGATCGACCATCAATACCCGATCGCCATCGCCATCGAAGGCGATACCCAGATCGGCATGTTCGGCGAGCACGGCTGCCTGCAGTTGACCCATATGAGTCGAGCCACAGTTGTCATTGATGTTCAAACCATTGGGTTGAGCGGACAGCACGGTGACCTGCGCACCCAACTCACGAAAGACGCTTGGAGCCACCTTGTAGGTAGCACCGTGGGCGCAATCGATAACGATCTTCAGACCGGAAAAACTGGTACCGGTCGGCACGCTGCTTTTACAGAATTCGATATACCGACCGGACGCATCGTTGATCCGCGAAACTTTGCCGATCTTGCTCGACTCGACGACTGTCATCGGCGCTTCGAGCAGCTCTTCGATCATCAATTCGATATCGTCCGGCAGCTTGGTGCCCTGTCCGGAAAAGAATTTGATGCCATTGTCGTCATGCGGGTTGTGCGAAGCACTAATCACAATACCGGCCTCGCCCTGGAAGGTGCGGGTCAGGTAGGCGATTGCCGGTGTCGGCATCGGCCCCAAGAGCATTACATCAGCCCCAGCGGCGGACAGACCGGCCTCCAGGGCAGATTCGAACATGTAGCCGGAGATCCGCGTGTCCTTGCCCACCAGCACCCGACAGGCGCCCATGCTGCGAAAGGCCATGCCCGCAGCCCAACCGAGCTTGAGCATGAAATCAGGAGTAATAGGGAATTCGCCGACCCGACCGCGAATGCCGTCAGTGCCAAAATATTTTTTCGTCATAAGTACTCCATCATTCTTATTCGGCTGATTCTACTGCTGCGATCATCCGTACCACATCTACTGTTTCGGCCACGTCATGCACGCGCAAGATCCGCGCACCCTTGACCATAGCCAGCGCCGCGAGAGCCAGACCGCCGTGCAGCCGCTCTCCGACCGGACGATTTAATGCCATGCCGATCATGCTCTTGCGCGAAACTCCGACCAGGAGAGGTCGGCCCAAGGCATGCAGCGCTTCCATATGTTTGAACAGACTCAAATTGTGCTGCAGGTTTTTCGCAAAACCGAAGCCTGGATCGAGAATGATCCGCTCGGCAGGGATCCCCACCGACTCACACTGGGCCATGCGCTCGGCCAGGAACGCACCCACTTCGCGGGTCACGTCCTGGTACCGTGGATCGTCCTGCATATCCCCGGGCTCGCCGAGCATATGCATCAGACACACCGCAAGCCCCGTGGCTGCTGCTGCATCAAGCGCTCCATCACGGCGCAATGCACGCACATCGTTGATCAGACCCGCACCCAGTCGCGCGGTTTCACGCATGACCGCGGGTGTCGAGGTATCGACCGAGATGATCACATCCAGTTCACGATGGATCCGCTCGACAATGGGCGCCACACGCTCAAGTTCTTCGGTCGGGGAAACCACCCGCGCACCAGGCCGGGTCGACTCACCGCCGACATCGATCAGCGTAGCACCCGCCGCAACCATTGCTTCGGCATGGCGCAAGGCCGCATCCAGCTGGCTGAAACGGCCACCGTCGGAGAAGGAATCAGGAGTAACATTAAGAATACCCATCACGTGCGTGTGGGCCAAATCAAGAACCCGGTTGCCGCAAGGCAACCGGGTCGAGGACTGTACAGAAGTCATTTCAAACCTTAGACGTCGGCAGCCGGACCACCGATGGGCGTTTCCGGACGCTCACCCTGCACTACCGGAGGTGTTCCGGAAGTACCGGTACCACCCGACCAGTCACGAGGCTCGCGTGGAGTCCGACCTGCCATGATGTCGTCGATCTGCTCGGCATCGATGGTCTCGTACTTCATCAAGGCATCTGCCATGGCGTCGAGCTTGTCGCGGTTATCGGTGAGGATCTGCTTGGCCGTGCCGTAGCACTGGTCAATGATGCTGCGTACCTCGGAGTCGATCAGCTTCGCGGTCTCGCCCGAGAAACTGGCGTGTTGGCTGCCGCCGCGACCCAGGAACATTTCGCCTTCTTCTTCGGCGTACATCAGCGGACCGAGTTTTTCCGACAGACCCCATTTGGTCACCATGTTCCGCGCAATCTGGCTGGCGCGCATGATGTCGTTGGAGGCACCGGTGGTGACACCGTCGAAGCCCAGGGTCATTTCTTCAGCAATCCGGCCGCCGTACAGCGAGCAGATCTGACTGATCAATGCACGCTTGGACAGGCTGTAGCGGTCTTCTTCCGGCAGGAACATGGTCACACCCAGCGCACGACCGCGAGGGATGATCGAGACCTTGTAGACCGGATCATGCTCAGGCACAACACGACCGACGATAGCGTGACCCGCTTCGTGGTAAGCCGTGTTCTGCTTCTCTTTTTCGGACATGACCATGGATTTGCGCTCTGCGCCCATCATGATCTTGTCCTTGGCCAGTTCGAACTCTTTCATCTCGACCACGCGTTTGCCCGTGCGGGCAGCAAACAGCGAGGCTTCGTTCACCAGGTTGGCCAGATCGGCACCGGAGAAGCCTGGAGTACCCCGTGCGATGACTGCCGGAGCGACGTCGTCACCCATCGGCACTTTACGCATGTGAACTTTCAGAATCTGTTCGCGACCACGAATGTCCGGCAGACCCACCACGACCTGGCGGTCGAAACGGCCTGGACGCAGCAATGCCGGGTCGAGCACGTCAGGACGGTTGGTTGCGGCAATGACGATGATGCCGTCATTCATTTCGAAACCATCCATCTCTACCAGCAACTGGTTGAGAGTCTGCTCGCGCTCATCGTGACCACCACCCATGCCGGCGCCACGGTGACGACCGACGGCATCGATTTCATCGATAAAGATGATGCAGGGTGCGTGTTTCTTGGCCTGTTCGAACATGTCGCGAACACGGCTGGCGCCGACACCGACGAACATCTCGACGAAATCGGAACCGGAAATGGTGAAGAACGGCACTTTGGCTTCGCCGGCAATCGCCTTGGCCAGCAAGGTTTTACCAGTACCTGGAGGACCGACCATCAGCACACCGCGCGGAATACGACCGCCCAGGCGCTGGAACTTGCCCGGGTCGCGCAGGAACTCGACCAGCTCGCCCACTTCTTCCTTGGCTTCATCACAGCCGGCAACGTCGCCCAGGGTAGTTTTCACCTGGTCTTCGGACAGCAGGCGTGCCTTGCTCTTGCCGAAGCTCATCGGCCCGCCCTTGCCGCCCGCACCGCCCTGCATCTGGCGCATGAAGAACATGAACACGGCGATGATCACCAGGATCGGGAAGCTGGCGACCAGGAGTTGGGTCCAGATGCTTTGCTGCTCAGGCAGCTTGCCTTCGACAGCCACATTGTTTTCCACCAGGTCGCCGATCAGGCCATTGTCCTGGATCGCCGGACGAATGGTCTTGAAGCTGTCGCCATCGGCGCGCTTGCCGGTGATCACATAACCATCTACAGCGACGCGCTCGACCTTGCCATCCTTCACTTGCTGGATGAAGTCGGAATAGTTGAGGGTCTGCGGCTCGTTAGGGCTGGAGAAGTTGTTCATCACCGTCACCAGGACAGCCGCGATGATCAACCACAGGATCAGATTCTTTGCCATATCGTTCAATTAACTACCCTCTGAAGCAAGCTCCGCTACTGGCGCGCGCTTCGCATGATATTCACCGGCCTAACTTACTACATTACCTACAGCTCTGGCAGGCGCTGTCTGTAACCCTTTGTGAAACACTTTCTACACAATATTCGCTAATGCTCACAAGGCGAAATACGAAAATCCTATCGCCTCGGTCGAAAATTCCCTACTCCTCGCTGCGCCCGCGGAAACCACGGCCCAGCAGGTACTGCTCGCGGGAGCGGTCGCGCGACGATTTCGGCTTGCGCGTCGTAACCTTCTCGAACTGCTTGCGCACGTTCTTGTGGTACTCGTCGAAACCCTCACCCTGGAAAACCTTGATCAGGAAATCACCACCCGGCTTGAGTACCCGAGTCGCCAGATCCAGTGCCAACTCGCACAGGAACATCGATCTCGGCATATCAACGGATGCCAGTCCACTCATATTGGGGGCCATATCGGAAATCACAAGGTCTACTTCTTTATTTCCGACCGCCTCGAGGATCTGCGCCAGTACCGCGTCTTCAGTAAAGTCGCCCTGAATGAAGGTCACATCGGGGATGCTGTCCATTTCAAGGATGTCCGAAGCGATGAGGGTCCCCTGCCCGCCAATCAGACGACTGGTCACCTGGGACCAGCCCCCTGGCGCGGCGCCCAGGTCGATCACGCTCATGCCTGGACGGATCAAACGGTCCCTTTCCTGGATCTCCAGCAGCTTGTAGCTGGCACGGGAGCGATACCCGTCTTTTTGCGCCATTTTCACGAATGGGTCGTTGAAATGTTCTTGCAGCCATTTAAGGCTTGTCTTGGAACGGGCCACAGGCCACCTCAAAAATAAACTCAAAAATAAACGGGTCGTGATTAACTGGGCGGTCCCGGACTCGCTCGGGTAAACTGGCCGCCGCTTTTTACAAGATCAGACACAGGGGTCAGATTATGCCGCTCACTCAAGAGCAGAAGAAACAGTACAAATCCATTGGCCACCATCTGAAACCAGTATTGACTGTGGCTGATAACGGTTTGACTGAAGGTGTGTTAGCCGAACTGGAACGCGCATTGAGCGATCACGAGCTGATCAAAATCAAGCTCAACATCCTCGAACGCGAATCGCGCCTCGGTGCCGTTGCCGAATTGTGCAAGGCCGGCAAGGCGGATCTGGTGCAAGTCATCGGCAAAATGGCGTTGATTTACCGCAAGAACTTCAGCGTCAACAAGCAGCTGTCGAACGTTCATCGCTTCAAGTGATTTCAAGGGTCAAGGGTGTGCTTCGCGCACCCTGCCGCTCCATCCTGGCACTGGCTGCAGTACCAGCACAAGACCGGAAAACCCCAAGACCAGATAGCTGAACAACTGCCAGCGAAGCGCTTCCGGCAAACCGATGCGCACCGCGAAATACATCCCGCACCCATACAGCGCCATCAGCAGCAATTGCCCACGAATATCGCGCCACAGACTCGACAGGCCCAAGGCCCGTATCAGCACCAGAAGCTGCAGAGTCACGCACACTGCCGCAAATCCTACCAGCAGCGCACTCAACAGATTACCAATCTCTTCGATCAGCAGCGGTGCCAGGCCAATTTGCCCCAGCACCGGTAGCAGACCAATGTGCAGCAGCCACACGCCGCCCACCCACAACATCTGGGTCAGCTGCCAGAGCATGGCGCCCGCTCGTAGCGGGCGCCTCAGTTCAAATGTGACGAACTTCGACAATCTCGTACTCGATAACGCCGCCAGGCGTTTTGACTGCCACCACATCACCCTCTTCCTTGGCAATCAAGGCGCGAGCCAGCGGTGAGCCGACCGAAATCTTGCCTTGCTTGAAGTCAGCCTCGTCTTCACCAACGATGTGATACGTGACGCTTTCATCGGTTTCAACATTGGCGATTTCGACGGTGGTGCCGAAAATCACTTTGCCGGTATGAGGAATGCTCGTGACATCGATGATCACCGCGTTCTGCATGCGGCCTTCGATAGCACGGATCCGCGCCTCGACCATGCCCTGCTGTTCGCGGGCGGCATGGTATTCAGCGTTTTCCTTCAAGTCGCCCAACTCGCGGGCCGTACCGATATCCTGGCTGAGCTTCGGACGGACGACCTTGGTCAGGTGAGCGTGCTCTTCTTCCAGGGCTTTTGCGCCCTGGACGGTCATTGGGTATTTGATCATGCCTTCAATCCTGCGTGTAGATCCTGCAAGCGACGCACGGTCTTCTCGGGACCGAACTTGAGCGCTTCGCAGATGGCTTCGCCAGCAGCAATGGTAGTGGTGCAGTAAATCTTGTGCTGCAAGGCATTACGACGAATGGAGTACGAATCAGCGATCGACTGACGACCTTCGGTGGTGTTGATGATCAGCGTGACTTCGTCATTCTTGATCATGTCGACCACGTGCGGACGACCTTCGGTCACCTTGTTCACACGGCGCACTTTCAGACCTGCGGCTTCAATCAGCTTGGCAGTACCGGCAGTGGCGACCACTTCGAAACCCAAGTTGATCAGATCACGGGCCACGCCTGCAACCAGCGGCTTGTCATCGTCACGCACGCTGATGAATGCGGTACCGCCGGTCGGCAGCACTTCACTGGCACCCATCTGGGCTTTGGCAAAGGCTTCGCCGAACGTATCGCCGACGCCCATCACTTCACCGGTGGACTTCATCTCAGGGCCGAGGATCGGGTCAACGCCAGGGAATTTGGCGAACGGGAACACCGCCTCTTTCACGCTGTAGAAGTTCGGGATGATTTCCTTGGTGAAGCCGATTTCCTTCAGGGTTTTACCGGCCATGACGCGAGCCGCGATCATTGCCAGGGAAACACCGATGCACTTGGAGACGAATGGCACGGTACGCGAAGCGCGCGGGTTGACTTCGATGACGTAGATGTCTTCGCCTTGCAGCGCCAACTGAACGTTCATCAAGCCGACCACACCGAGTTCCAGGGCCATTTTCTTGACCTGCTCACGCATTTCGTCCTGGATGTGCGCAGGCAACGAGTACGGCGGCAGCGAGCAAGCGGAGTCACCGGAGTGCACGCCTGCCTGTTCGATGTGCTGCATGATCGCGCCGATCACCACGTCGGTGCCGTCGCAGACCGCGTCGACGTCCATTTCAATGGCGCAGTTGAGGAAGTGATCCAGCAGCACCGGGCTGTCGTTGGACACTTTCACCGCGTCGCGCAGGTAACGCTTGAGTTCTTCTTCTTCGTAGACGATTTCCATCGCCCGACCGCCCAGTACGTAGGACGGACGCACCACCAGCGGGTAACCGATCTTGCCGGCAGCGCGAATCGCTTCGTCTTCGCTGCGAACGGTAGCGTTCGGCGGCTGACGCAGGTTCAGGCGCTCGACCATCTGCTGGAAACGCTCACGGTCTTCGGCGCGGTCGATGGCGTCAGGGCTGGTACCGATAATCGGCACGCCGGCTTCTTCCAGGGCGCGAGCCAGTTTCAGTGGAGTCTGGCCGCCGTACTGGACGATCACACCCTTGGGCTTCTCGACGCGGACGATTTCCAGCACGTCTTCCAGGGTTACTGGTTCGAAGTACAGGCGATCGGAAGTGTCGTAGTCGGTGGATACGGTTTCCGGGTTGCAGTTGACCATGATGGTCTCGTACCCGTCTTCGCGCAGTGCCAGTGCCGCGTGCACGCAGCAGTAGTCGAACTCGATGCCCTGGCCGATGCGGTTCGGACCGCCGCCCAGGATCATGATCTTGTCACGGGTCGACGGGTTGGCCTCGCACTCTTCCTCGTAGGTCGAATACATGTAGGCGGTATCGGTGGCGAACTCGGCGGCGCAGGTGTCGACACGCTTGTAGACCGGATAGACCTCAAGCTTGTGACGATGGCGACGCAGGGCCTTCTCGGTCACGCCCAGCAGCTTGGCCAGACGCGCATCGGAGAAGCCTTTGCGCTTGAGGCGGTACATCACGTCGCGGTCGATAGTGGCCAGACCGAGGGTCTTGACCCGCTCCTCTTCCTTGACCAGATCTTCGATCTGCACCAGGAACCATGGGTCGATCATGTTCATGCCGAAGATGTCTTCGACGGTCATGCCGGCACGGAAGGCATCCGCGACGTACCAGATACGCTCGGCGCCCGGCACAGTCAGTTCGCGTTTGAGCACGCCCATGCTTTCCGGGTTGCTCAGGTCGAGTTTCGGGTCAAGCCCGCAAACGCCCACTTCCAGGCCGCGCAGGGCTTTCTGCAGGGATTCCTGGAAGGTCCGGCCGATGGCCATGACTTCGCCGACCGATTTCATTTGCGTGGTCAGGCGCGCGTCGGCCTTGGGGAACTTCTCGAAGGCGAAACGTGGCAGCTTGGTCACGACGTAGTCGATGGACGGCTCGAAGGACGCCGGGGTCTTGCCACCGGTGATTTCGTTCTGCAGTTCGTCGAGGGTGTAGCCGATCGCCAGTTTGGCCGCGACCCGGGCAATCGGGAAGCCGGTGGCCTTGGAGGCCAGCGCCGAAGAACGCGATACCCGCGGATTCATCTCGATCACGACCATGCGACCGGTGTCCGGGCAAATACCGAACTGCACGTTCGAACCGCCGGTTTCCACGCCGATCTCACGCAGTACCGCCAGGGAGGCGTTACGCATGATCTGGTATTCCTTGTCGGTCAGGGTCTGTGCCGGCGCAACAGTGATCGAGTCACCGGTGTGCACGCCCATCGGATCAAAGTTTTCGATGGAGCAGACGATGATGCAGTTGTCCTTCTTATCGCGGACAACCTCCATCTCGTATTCTTTCCAGCCGATCAGCGATTCGTCGATCAGCAGCTCTTTGGTCGGCGACAGGTCCAGACCACGGGCGCAGATTTCTTCGAACTCTTCACGGTTGTAAGCGATACCGCCACCCGTGCCGCCCATGGTGAAGGACGGACGAATGATGCACGGGAAGCCAAGCTTCTCGAGCACCACGTTGGCCTCTGCCATGCTGTGGGCGATACCCGAACGCGGGCAGTCCAGGCCGATGGACTTCATCGCCTTGTCGAAACGCGAACGGTCTTCAGCCTTGTCGATGGTGTCGGCATTGGCACCGATCATTTCCACACCGAACTTCTCCAGAACGCCTTCGCGCTCCAGGTCCAGGGCGCAGTTCAGAGCGGTCTGGCCACCCATGGTCGGCAGCAGCGCGTCAGGACGTTCCTTTTCGATGATCTTGGCAACGGTCTGCCACTTGATCGGCTCGATGTAGGTGGCGTCGGCCATGTCCGGGTCGGTCATGATGGTTGCCGGGTTGGAGTTCACCAGGATGACGCGGTAACCCTCCTCGCGCAGGGCTTTGCAGGCCTGGGCGCCGGAGTAGTCGAATTCACAGGCCTGGCCGATAACGATCGGGCCAGCGCCGAGAATCAGGATGCTTTTTATATCTGTACGTTTTGGCATTAGTTGTCACTCAAATCCGCAGGTCCGACGGCAATCCCGGAGGAGAGGCCGCCTTGAACATTTTCCGAGGTGGCTGAGGGAAATTCGCCGGGGTTACCGGGCTCGCCTCAGGCGCCTTTTCGCTACATTCTCAAGGCGCGATTAGCGGCGCTTGGCCATGGCGTCGATGAAGCGATCGAACAATGGCGACACGTCATTCGGGCCCGGACTCGCTTCAGGGTGACCCTGGAAGCTGAATGCGTTCTTGTCGGTGAGCTCGATACCTTGCAGGGTGCCGTCGAACAGCGATTTGTGGATCGCCCGAACGTTGGCTGGCAGGGTCGCTTCGTCCACCGCAAAACCGTGGTTCTGGCTGGTGATCATCACAACACCGGAGTCCGTATCCTGCACCGGGTGGTTGGCACCGTGGTGGCCGTGACCCATTTTCACCGTCTTGGCGCCGCACGCCAGGGCCAGCAACTGGTGACCGAGACAGATGCCGAACACCGGGATCTCGGTTTTCAGAATGTCCTTGATCGCCTGGATCGCGTAGTCGCAAGGCTCCGGATCACCAGGGCCGTTGGACAGGAACACGCCGTCCGGCTTGAGTGCCAGGGCTTCGCTGGCCGGGGTTTGCGCCGGCACTACGGTCACGCGGCAACCGCGCGCGACCAGCATGCGCAGAATGTTCACCTTGACGCCGTAGTCGTAGGCAACCACGTGGTACGGCAGCTCGGAGGCGTCGATCGTCGCGTGGCTGTCGGTTTTCAGATCCCAGACCGTGGAGCGCCACTCGTACTGCTCTTTGGTGCTGACAACTTTCGCCAGGTCCATGCCTTTGAGGCCAGGGAAGCCACGAGCAGCAGCGATGGCCGCCTCGTCGGAAATGTTGTCGCCGGCCATGATGCAGCCGTTCTGCGCGCCTTTCTCACGCAGGATGCGTGTCAGGCGGCGCGTGTCGATACCGGCGATTGCCACAACGTTGTTGGCTTGCAGGTAATCGGACAGTGACATCGTGTTACGCCAGTTGCTCGCCACCAGCGGCAGGTCACGGATGACCAGGCCAGCCGACCAGACGCGGTCGGACTCGGCATCTTCCGGCGTAGTGCCGGTGTTGCCGATGTGCGGATAAGTCAGGGTAACAATCTGTTGGGCGTAGGAAGGATCGGTAAGGATTTCCTGATAGCCGGTCATGGCGGTGTTGAACACCACCTCACCAACGGTTTGACCGTCGGCTCCAATGGCTTCGCCGCGAAAAATGCTGCCATCAGCAAGGGCGAGTATGGCTGGCTTAGTCAAGAAGACCTCCCGTAAATAAAGCCTGAAAGGGCGATCGCAGGTTGCAAAAAAGCGGAATGACGTATAGACACGTCACCCCGCTTCTTCGTCGAATTATCTGCGCGCTTTTAGTGGACACACTAAAGCTGTAGCTTACAGAAAAAGGCTTTTTTGGTCTACCGCTAATGAGCCTAAAAGGCAGAGGAATGCGACAGAACATCGCTTAGCGGGATAAAACAGGGCTCAAGCACTGACCCGAACCCTGTTTTCGATGCATCTCAGCGCAGATCAAGCACATCCTGCATATCATACAGGCCAGCTTCACGACCATCCAGCCACAACGCAGCCCGTACCGCACCCTTGGCAAAGGTCATGCGACTGGACGCCTTGTGAGTGATCTCGACACGCTCGCCGTCGGCAGCGAACAGTACCGTGTGATCACCGACGATATCGCCAGCACGAATGGTGGCGAAACCAATGGTCTGCCGATCCCGCGCGCCGGTCTGGCCTTCACGACCGTAAACCGCCACTTCCTTGAGGTCGCGCCCCAGGGCATCGGCAATCACTTCGCCCATGCGCACCGCAGTGCCGGAAGGCGCATCGACCTTATGCCGATGGTGCGCTTCGGTGATTTCGATATCGACGTCATCACCCAGCACCCGAGCAGCGGTGTCGAGCAGCTTCAGGCAAAGATTGACCCCTACGCTGAAGTTGGCGGCAAAGACGATTGGAATGTCTTTGCCGGCTTCGGCCAGCAGTTGCTTCTCTTCGACAGTGAAACCGGTGGTGCCGATGACCATGGCCTTGCCGGCCTTGCGGCAGAATGCGAGGTTCTTCAGGGTCACCGTCGGGTGAGTGAAGTCGATCAGCACGTCGAACTCCTCGGCCACCCGATCCAGATCCCCCGACAGCGGCACACCGATACGCCCCAGCGCAGCCAGCTCACCCGCATCAGCGCCGACCAGCGAACTATCCGGACGATCCACAGCGGCGGTCAGACCGGCACCCGGCGTTTGCTGCACGGCTTCGATCAACGTCTTGCCCATGCGCCCTGCAGCGCCCATCACAGCTATACGTCGCATGCCTTGCTCCTTATAAATCGCCGAAGAAACGCTTCACGCCTTCGAACCAGCCAGTGGTTTTCGGTGATTGGCTATTGTCGTCGGCCAGGGAACTGCGGAACTCTTCCAGCAACTCACGCTGACGACGACCCAGATTGACTGGGGTCTCGACCGCAACACGGCACATCAAGTCGCCAGCACCGCCACCACGCACCGGCGCAACACCCTTGCCACGAACCCGGAACTGCTTGCCGGTTTGCGTGCCTTCAGGAATCTTCAGCTTGACCCGGCCATCCAGGGTCGGGATTTCCAGCTCGCCACCGAGGGCGGCATCGACGAAGCTGATTGGTACTTCGCAGAACAGGTGCTTGCCGTCGCGCTGGAAGATCGCGTGCTCGCGCACATTGATCACCACGTACAGATCACCGGTCGGCCCACCCTGGGCACCCGCCTCGCCTTCGCCAGACAAGCGAATACGGTCGCCGGTATCAACGCCAGCCGGTACTTTTACCGACAGGGTCTTCGACTCTTCGACGCGACCTTGCCCATGGCAGGAGTCGCATGGATCGGCAATGATCTTGCCCTGGCCATGGCAGCGCGGGCAGGTTTGCTGCACCGAGAAGAAACCTTGCTGCATGCGCACCTGACCGATACCGCCGCAGGTCGGACAGGTAATAGGCGCGGAACCTTTCTTGGCGCCGGAACCATCGCAAGGCTTGCAATTGACCAGTGTCGGAACACGGATATTCACGGTCGTACCGCGCACCGCTTCTTCCAGGTTCAGCTCCAGGGTGTAACGCAGATCGCTGCCGCGCTGCGCGCCGCCACGAGCACCGCCGCGACCACCACCGAAGAAGTCACTGAAGACATCACCAAAGATGTCCGAGAAATTCTGACCGCCAAAACCGGCACCGCCGCCGCCCATGCTTGGGTCAACGCCCGCATGACCATACTGATCGTAGGCCGCGCGCTTGCTGGAATCGGACAGCACTTCATAGGCCTCATTGGCCTCTTTGAACATATCTTCCGATGCTTTGTCATCGGGATTACGGTCCGGGTGGTGCTTCATTGCCAGACGACGGTAAGCCTTCTTCAGGTCCGTCTCGCTGGAGCCGCGCTCCACACCCAACACTTCGTAATAGTCACGCTTTGCCATAAGTCTTTGCACTCTTAAGGACGTTCGGCAAACCCCTCCTGAGCCTCGCCAAACTCGTTGAGCCCCAATACAGGCCCGGACCCAACTCACGTCAATTCAACGATCCTGGTCTTTGATTTGCAGCCAGAAAACTGGCCAGCGGGTGCGATAACTATCGACCGGAAAGCAGGAGCATCCCCGACCGTACCGCCAGCACCCGAGCGTTGTCGCGTGCTGTAAAAATTCGCTTACTCCAGACGCGCCAACGCGGGAGCAAGCTCCCGCGCGGCGACATCCTACCAGTCACCGCTTAATCGCAGTCAACCGGCCGACCAACAAGCTAACTTACTTGTGGTCTTTGACTTCTTCGAACTCGGCATCGACAACGTCGTCAGCTTTTTCAGCCGAGTCTGCTGGCTGGGCCGCCGCGTCTGCAGGGTTGGCTTGCTCGGCGTACATTTTCTGAGCAATCGGAGCCGACAGCTTGGACAGCTCTTCAACCTTGGCTTCGATCTGCGCCTTGTCGTCGCCTTTGACAGCAGCTTCAAGGGCAACCAGAGCCGCCTCGATCGAAGTTTTCTCTTCCGCGGTCACTTTGTCGCCAGCGTCCGCGATCATTTTGCGAGTCGAGTGAACCAGCGCGTCGCCCTGGTTGCGGGCACTGGCCAGCTCTTCGAACTTGCGATCTTCGTCGGCGTTGACTTCAGCATCACGAATCATCTGCTGAATTTCTTCCTCGGACAGACCGGAGTTGGCCTTGATCACGATCGACTGAGTCTTGCCGGTGGCCTTGTCTTTGGCGCCTACGTGCAGGATGCCGTTGGCATCGATGTCGAAGGTCACTTCGATTTGCGGCACGCCACGTGGAGCCGGTGGAATCTCGGCCAGGTCGAACTTGCCCAGGGACTTGTTCTGCGCGGCTTGCTTACGCTCGCCTTGCAGCACGTGAATGGTCACTGCGCCCTGGTTGTCATCGGCAGTCGAGAACACCTGGGATTTCTTGGTAGGAATCGTGGTGTTTTTCTCGATCAGCGCAGTCATCACGCCGCCCATGGTTTCGATACCCAGAGTCAGCGGGCTGACGTCGAGCAGCAGAACGTCTTTCACATCACCGGCCAATACCGCGCCCTGGATAGCAGCACCCATGGCTACAGCTTCGTCCGGGTTGACGTCTTTACGCGCTTCTTTACCGAAGAACTCGGTCACCAGCTTCTGAACCAGTGGCATACGGGTCTGACCGCCGACCAGGATCACGTCGTTGATCGCGCCAACGTCGATACCGGAATCCTTGAGCGCAATGCGGCAAGGTTCGATAGTGCGCTGAACCAGGTCTTCAACCAGCGCTTCGAGCTTGGCGCGGGAGATTTTCACGTTCAAGTGCTTTGGACCGGTCGCATCTGCAGTGATGTACGGCAGGTTGACGTCGGTCTGCAGGCTCGAAGACAGCTCGATCTTGGCTTTTTCAGCGGCTTCTTTCAGGCGCTGCATTGCCAGCGGGTCACCCTTGAGGTTCATGCCGCTTTCTTTCTTGAACTCGTCAACGAGGTAGTCGATCAGACGAATGTCAAAGTCTTCACCGCCGAGGAAGGTGTCACCGTTGGTGGACAACACTTCGAACTGGTGCTCGCCATCGACTTCCGCGATTTCGATCACGGAAACGTCGAAAGTACCGCCACCCAGGTCATAAACGATCACGGTGTGATCGCCCTTGGCCTTGTCCATACCGTAAGCCAGAGCGGCCGCAGTCGGTTCGTTGATGATACGTTTTACGTCCAGACCGGCGATGCGACCGGCATCTTTGGTGGCTTGACGCTGGCTGTCGTTGAAGTAGGCCGGAACGGTGATCACCGCTTCGGTCACAGTCTCACCGAGGTAGTCTTCGGCGGTCTTCTTCATTTTCTTCAGGATTTCAGCCGAAATCTGCGGAGGCGACATTTTCTGGCCGTTGACTTCGACCCAGGCGTCACCGTTGTCATTCTTGACGATCTTGTAAGGGACCATCTGGATATCTTTCTGCACGACTTCTTCGTCGAAACGGCGACCGATCAAACGCTTGACCGCATACAGGGTGTTGTGCGGATTGGTCACAGCCTGACGCTTGGCCGATTGGCCCACCAGGATTTCACCGTCATTGGCATACGCAACGATCGACGGCGTGGTGCGCGCGCCTTCGGCGTTTTCAATAACTTTGGATTTACCGTTTTCAAGCACGGAGACGCAGGAGTTGGTGGTCCCCAGGTCGATACCGATAATTTTGCCCATGTTAACTCTCCCTAAACTTTGGATTTGGTTGCCGCAGCAGTGGTGGCTAACTGCGGTAGCACTTAAACGCTTGACTTCTAAATGGGGGTCTTGCTGCTAATTTCAAGCCTGCTCATCAATCGAAGGTGAAACCGCCGCAGGTGCCTTGCTGACCACAACCATGGCCGGACGCAGCAAGCGACCATTGAGCTGATAACCCTTTTGAAACACCTTGAGCACGCTGTTGGGCTCGACGTCGGCGCTTTCCTGCATGGCCATCGCCTGATGTTTTGCAGCATTGAAGGGTTCACCTTCGGGATCGATCGCTTCCAGCTGATAACGCTTGAGGGTGTCCTGGAACATTTTCAGGGTCAGCTCGATCCCTTCGCGCATCGGGCGAATGCTTTCGTCGTCGGGGCTGGACAGCTCCAGGCCACGCTCGAGGCTGTCGATAATCGGCAGCAGATCGCCGGCAAATTTTTCCAGCGCGAACTTGTGGGCTTTCTCCACGTCCTGCTCGGCACGACGGCGGACGTTCTGCAGATCGGCAGCAACACGCAAAGCCTGATCATGGGCGCCAGCCAGTTGCTCTTCGAGCAGTTGCACACGAGCCACCAGGTCATCACCCGAATCCTGGGGAGCCTGATCGGCGTCGAGGTTTTGCGTATCCAGCGTCTGTTCGTCAGCCATAGATTTCTCCTTTCAATTTCGTCCGCGAGCTCAACTCGCGCTTCTGCCCCGGTATATGGGGTCGCAATTTTCAGGTTCAAGGGCTGACAGCGCGGCAAGCGCTCCTGACCCTTCGTAATGCTTCGACATGGGCATTGCGAATCGCGCTAAAAAATTTCGTTATCCAAGCAAATCGAGCTAAGGGAAGGCATTGTCAGCGAGAAACAAAACACTGTATAAATAACCAGACCTATCGCCTGGGAGCGGCCTCTATGCTGGTGCACCTGTCTGTACATAACTACGCCATCGTTGAACATCTCGATCTGGAACTGGATCGCGGGATGAGCGTAATCACAGGCGAAACCGGCGCCGGCAAGTCGATCATGCTCGACGCTCTGGGCCTGACCCTCGGCGATCGCGCCGACAGCGGCGTGGTTCGCCCGGGCGCAGACAAGGCCGATATCCTGGCCACCTTCGACCTGGTGGACATTCCGGAAGCCAGCGCCTGGCTCGCCGAGCGCGACCTCGACAACGACGGCCCGTGCATCCTGCGCCGGGTGATCACCGCCGAAGGGCGCTCACGCGGCTATATCAATGGCAGCCCCTGCCCGCTCGGCGACCTGAAAGCCCTCGGTGAACTGCTGATTGATATTCATAGCCAGCATGAGCACCAGTCCCTGCTGAAAACCGACACCCATCGTCGCCTGCTCGATGAGTACGCCGGCGCCACGGACCTGGCCCGCCAGGTGCAACTCGCCGCCCAGCGCTGGCGCCAGACCCGCCAGGAGCTGGAGCGACTCTCCAATTCCGGCGATGAACAACGTGCCCGCCATCAACTGCTCAGCTACCAACTCGAAGAGCTGGAAAACCTCGGCCTTGGCGAGAATGAGCTGGAGCAGCTGGAACAAGAACACAAGAACCTGACCAATGCCGAAACCCTGCTGGGAATTTGTCGGCAGGTGGTCGAACAATGCAGTGAAAGTGATTCAGGGAATGTGCTCAATGCACTGACAGTCAGCCTCAATCGCCTGTCGAGCGTGAACAATTCGGTAGGCGCCCTGGGCGAAGCCACCGATCTGCTGACCAGCGCGCAGATTCAGGTTGAAGAAGCCATGGGCGAGCTTAACCGCTTCCTCGACAACTTTGACGCCGACCCCGCTCGCCTTCAGTACCTGGAAGAACGCCTCGATGCGATCTACACCCTGGCCCGCAAACATCGCATCCAGCCCATCGAAGTCGTTGATATGCAGCAAAGGCTGCTGGACGAGATCGAAACGCTGAACGCCAGTGACGAATCCATTGAGCGACTGGCCGACGAGCTGGCGTCCTATGCCCGGCATTACCAGGAGAAAGCCAGGGAGCTGAGCGACTTGCGCCAACAAGCGGCTGGCAGCCTGGCCTGTGCCGTTGAAATAGAAATCCAGCGTCTGGGCATGCCCGGCGGACGTTTCACCATCGAGCTGCGCCCCAACACCAGCAATGAGCTGCTGCCCAATGGCCTGGAGCAAGTCGAGCTGCTGGTCAGCGCCAACCCCGGGCAACCGCTGAAGGCGCTGGCCAAAGTGGCGTCCGGTGGCGAGCTCTCGCGGATCAGCCTGGCCATCCAGGTGATCACCGCGCAAACCTCGCGCGTGCCAACGCTGGTGTTCGACGAAGTGGACGTCGGTATCGGCGGACCGACTGCGGAGATCGTCGGTCAATTGCTGCGCCGGCTGGGCGAGCGCGGGCAGGTGCTGACCGTCACCCACTTGCCACAGGTAGCCGCCCAGGGCCATCAACACCTGTTCGTGCACAAGGTACGCGGCAACGATGCCACCCACACGGCGGTATCCAAACTGGGCAAGACCGAACGGATCGAGGAAGTGGCGCGCATGCTGGGCGGCATCGATCTGACCAAAGAGTCCTTGGCGCACGCAAAAAAGATGGTTGTCACGACCAAAATCTAGGATGGCAGAAAGCACGAAGGCGACCCTGGGGTCGCCTTCGATCGTATTGCGGTTTGCTTACTTTTTCTTGCGCACGTACAGCACCAGATTGTGGTCGACCATCTCGAAGCCATGCTTCTCGACGATCGCCTTCTGCAGCTTCTCGATTTCTTCGTCGAAGAACTCGATCACTTCACTGGTTTCCACGTTAACCATATGGTCGTGGTGCTTGCCGTCATCCAGTTCAAATACCGCGTGACCGCCATCAAAATTATGGCGAACCACCAGCCCAGCGGCTTCAAACTGAGTCAGGACACGGTAAACCGTGGCCAGACCAACATCCTCGCCAGCTTCCATCAATGCCTTATAAACATCTTCGGCACTCATGTGTCGCTGCTCGGCGGAATCGAGCATTTGTAGAATTTTGACCCGTGGCAGGGTCACTTTCAGGCCTGCTTTACGTAGTTCGCTATTTTCAACCATGGTCAGCTTTCTCGCGGATGCTGCTTCGCAGCTTCTCTTAATGCGGGTATGATCGGGGTTTACGTTGTCCCAGCCAAGATAGTGGAAGTCGCCCACCGATGCAAAACACCAAGCTCCTGCTAACCAGTTTCACCCTTGTGGGACTGCTCGCACTCGCCGGTTGTTCATTCCCCGGGGTTTACAAAATCGACATCCAGCAGGGCAATGTCGTCACGCAGGACATGATAGACCAGTTACGCCCGGGAATGACCCGTCGGCAAGTACGGTTTATCATGGGCAACCCTCTGCTGACCGACACATTCCATGCCGATCGCTGGGATTACCTGTATAGCCTGCAGCCTGGAGGCGGTGAACGCCAACAGGAACGCATCAGCGTTATCTTCAATCCCAACGACCAACTCGTCAGCCTCTCAGGTGACTTCATGCCCGGTGTAAGCCGTGACGAAGCCATCCTGGGCAAAGACACTGGCACGACGGTGACCGCCCCAGCGGAAAACGTCGAACAGCCAAAACCAGAGAAACCGGTCAAGCCAGGCTCGCTACTGGATCAGATCCAGAAGGACGTAGACGGTGTAGAAACCGTTCCGGTCCCGACGCCAGAAGCACTGGACACCTCGCCGCAATAATTCGCAACACAACAAAAAGCCCGGCATGCCGGGCTTTTTGTTGCCTGCGGTTTGATCAAGGCTATTACTCTCGTGCTTTTGCTTGCGCAGCCTTGGCCGCACGCAACCGGCGAACTTCTTTCGGATCAGCCAGCAGCGGACGATAAATTTCGATTCGATCACCTGTCTGCACCGCACGACTGTCCGGATCAACGACCACTTTGCCAAAAATCCCCAGCGGACAGTTCGCCAGATCCAGCTCGGGAAACTCTGCGCCCACCCCCGAGCGCAACAAGGCCGCACGCAAAGTAGTCCCGGCCGGGACAGCCACCTTGAGCAGAACCTGACGGTCGACAGCGGCATACACCACCTCGACCTCAATCAATGACTCAACCATGCAGCTGCTTGGCGCGCTGGCAGAAAGCATCGACCAGGGTATTGGCTGCCTGATTGAACAGCGGCCCCAGGGTTGCCCGGACAATCGGGCCTGCGTAGTCAAAGGCCAAATCCAGACTGATCTTGCAGGCCTTCTCGCCCAACGGCTTGAACACCCAGACACCGTGCAACTGGTTGAACGGACCTTCTTCCAGGTTCATTTCAATTGAATGGCCCGGGACCAAGATGTTGCTCGTGACGAAATGCTGGCTGAACCCGCCTTTAGCGACAGCCAGGCTGGCGCGCATATGTTCATCACTGGCCTCCAGCACTTGCGCAGAAGAACACCAAGGCAAGAATTCCGGGTAACGCGCCACATCATTGACCATGTCATAGAGGGCTTGCGCCGGATAAGGCAGCAGGGCCGAACGTTGAATATGTGTCGTCATGTCAGCGTCACTTCCACAGCTGGGCGGCAAACACTACAAGAATGCCGATTGGCGCCACATAGCGCATCAAGAACAAGGTCAGTGCGAACAGCAGCGGACTGCGGATCGACAGCTCATCACGGACAGACTCACGACCCATCACCCACCCGGCAAATACCACGAAACACAAACCACCGAGAGGCAACATGATTCGCGAGGTGAAGAAATCGATCACCCCAAAGAAGTCCAGGCCGCTTGCCGCACCCCATTGATAGAGATGGAAACCGGCATCATCGTTCACGAAAAACTTGGCTTGCTGCCAGATATTGAACGAGAAAACCGTCCCCATACCTACAAACCAACAGATAAAGGCCAGCCAGAAGGTCACCCAGCCGCGGCGGACTTTAGTCCGCTCCACCAGATACGCCACCATCGGTTCCAGCAGCGAAATCGCCGAACTCCAGGCCGCGATGGCCACCAGGATGAAGAAAATAACGCCCATCAATTGTCCGAACGCCACGTTGCCAAAGGCGAATGGCAAACTGACAAACATCAGCCCCGGCCCTTCGCTCGGGTTCAGGCCTGCCGCAAACACAATCGGAAACAAGGCCAGCCCCGCCAGCAGCGAGACAAAGGTATCCAGCAGCGCCACGCCGACAATAGTCCCGGAAATCGACGAGCTCTTCGGCATATAAGCGCCGTAGATCATGATCGAGCCAACGCCCACGCTCAGCGAGAAAAACGCGTGGCCCATGGCAGGCAACAAGCCGTCGAGCAGCTTGTCCGGATTGAAGTCGAACATGAAATGCACACCTTCCATGAAATGCCCGGTGGTCAGGCTGTAGCCCAACAGGATCACCAGCATCACAAAGAGCAGCGGCATCATGATCCGCAAGCTGCGTTCCAGCCCGGCGACCACGCCCCGGGCAATCACCACTGCCGAAAGCAGCATGAAAATCGTATGCCAAAGTGTCAGGCGCCAAGGGTCGGCAATCACTCCACCGAAATATGCCCCCACCTGATCGGCCGTCGCGCCCTGGAAGTCACCACGGCCCATATCGATGATGTAATCCAGCGACCAGCCACCCACCACACTATAAAAAGACAGGATCAGTAACGCCGTGATCATCCCGGCAAAAGCGCCCCAGGACCACTTGCCGGAATGCCCTGCCTCCAGCGCCAGCACTTTCAGAGCGTTAGCCGGGCTTTGCCGGGCGCGTCGACCAATCAGGGTTTCGGCCAGCATTACCGGTACGCCGATCAGCGCGATACAGGCCAGAAACACCAGGACGAAGGCGCCGCCGCCATAGACGCCGACCATGTAGGGAAATTTCCAGATACTACCCAGGCCCACGGCCGAACCGGTTGCAGCGAGTATGAAGACCCAGCGGCTAGCCCATCCGCCGTGGACAGAAACCTTGTCTGTCGACATCGTTAACACGCCCAAGCGATCAAAAAAGAGGGCGCATTGTCCGGGATTCACTCAAGGTGCTCAAGCATGTAGCTTCACCGTAGCCGACTGACGTGCAACTCCCTATAATGCCGCCCCTATGGCTAAACAAAAGAAACACCCAACAGGGACCATCGCGCAAAATAAAAAGGCGCGACACGATTACTTCATCGAACACCGTTTCGAAGCTGGTCTGGTCCTGGCCGGCTGGGAAGTAAAAAGTTTGCGGGCAAGCAAGCTACAACTGGTTGACAGTTACGTACTGCTCAAGGATGGCGAAGCCTGGCTGCTCGGCAGCCACATTACGCCCCTGATGACCGCCAGCACCCACGTCATCGCTGATCCGACCCGCACCCGGAAATTGCTGCTCAACCGGCGCGAGTTGGAAAAGCTGGCCGCTGCCGTGCAGCAAAAAGGCTATGCCTGCGTGTGCCTGTCCTGGTATTGGAGCAAGCACATGGTCAAGTGCGAGATCGCACTGGGCAAGGGCAAGAAGGAATACGACAAGCGCGATACCGAACGCGAGCGCGATTCCAATCGCGAGCTGCAGCGTGCGGTGCGTAACAAGGGCAAGGAAGATTAGTCTTTCGCTCTGACCCGTGGCGCGACCGAAAAGATCGCAGCCTGCGGCAGCTCCTACGCCGACCGCGTTCCACCCGATTTATCGTGTGTACGCAAATCCCGTAGGAGCTGCCGCAGGTTCGGGCCGCGTTCGGACGATCTTTTTTGCGTTCCCGCCGACTACATCCCCTTGCGCCGCTCCGCCCGAGCCATGCGTTGCACTTCCTGGCGTACTTCCTCCAGCACCTCCTGCACATACAAAATATGTCGGCTGGAGACTTCCCGCGCCTGCTCCGCCCGCCCTTCGATAATCGCCTGATACAAATCCCGGTGCTGACTGATCAGCATGTCGCGGGTTTCGGTGCGCTGCTTGTACATGCCGCCGATGTTGGTCACTACGTTGCGCTTGAGCAAATCGAACAGACCGCGAATGGTGTGCAGCAACACCGCGTTATGACTGGCTTCGGCAATCGCCAGGTGGAATTTCGCGTCAGCCGCGCCCTCCTCCAGCCGGCTCACCTCATCGGGCCGCGTATAGCAGTCCTGCAATTCGTTGAACGCGGCAGTCAACCGCTCGCGATCGACCTCGGTCGCCCGCGATGCCGCGTAAAAGGCACAAGACGCTTCGAGGGTATGCCGAAACTCCAGTAGATCGCGTTGCGCTTCGGGGTTGTTTTCCAACAGATAAAGCAACGGATCGCTGAAGGTCGAGCCCAGGGATTCCACCACATAATTGCCGCCGCCCTGACGACTGACCAGCAACCCCTTGGCTGCCAGCTTCTGAATTGCCTCGCGCAATGAAGGACGAGACACGCCGAACTGCTCAGCCAGCGCTCTTTCAGCCGGCAACCGCTCGCCAGCCTTCAGCGTGCCCTCGAGAATCATCCCCTCGAGCCGCTCGACAATATCGTCGGACAAACGGCGCTGATGAATTTGATTAAACCCCATAACTCATTCTCCGCGATCCCGACTACTCGTCGGGCTCTCTATTCTGGCCTATTGGCGCTGCACGAGCACCTGTCAGGCGACGTTCGATTGACCCGATCAGAAGGCATTAGCGCCGGACATTCGACAAAAGTCGTAGGGTGACAAATTGACACAACCCTCATAAGGCTTTTACCCTAGCCAACAGCGATTGTAAATTGGTATTACCAATTTACCAAGAGCGCTTATCGGTGCATGACCAACAACAATTAGGGGCCACCCCATATGCAAACCTGGCAACAGCTCTACAGCCCGCTCGGCAGCCTCGGCTGGTCCGCTCTCGCGGCCGTCATCCCCATCGTGTTTTTCTTCCTGGCCTTGGCCGTGTTCCGTCTCAAAGGACACGTCGCAGGGAGCATTACCCTGGCGCTGGCTATCCTGGTGGCGATCTTTGCCTTCCAGATGCCGGTCGACATGGCGTTCGCAGCGGCCGGCTACGGCTTTGCCTACGGTCTGTGGCCCATCGCCTGGATCATTGTCGCGGCGGTGTTCCTCTACAAACTGACGGTCAAGAGTGGTCAGTTCGAAGTGATCCGCAGCTCGGTGATGTCGATTACCGACGACCAACGCCTTCAGGTGCTGCTGATCGGCTTCTGCTTCGGCGCCTTCCTTGAAGGGGCCGCCGGTTTCGGCGCTCCGGTAGCGATTACCGCCGCGCTGTTGGTTGGCCTGGGCTTCAACCCGCTGTATGCCGCCGGCCTGTGCCTGATCGCCAACACCGCGCCAGTGGCATTCGGTGCCCTGGGGATCCCGATCATCGTCGCCGGGCAAGTTACCGGCATCGACGCGTTCAAGATCGGCGCCATGACCGGTCGCCAGCTGCCGCTGCTGTCGCTGTTCGTGCCGTTCTGGCTGGTGTTCATGATGGACGGCCTGCGCGGCGTGCGGGAAACCTGGCCGGCCGCACTGGTCGCCGGTCTGAGCTTCGCCATCACCCAGTACTTCACCTCGAACTTCATCGGCCCGGAACTGCCGGACATCACCTCGGCCCTGGCCAGCCTGATTTCCCTGACGCTGTTCCTGAAAGTCTGGCAGCCAAAGCGCGCCGCAGGCCAACACATCGTCGGTGCCGTCTCGGCTTCCGTGGTGGGCGCCAGCGCCGGCGGTTTCGGTCTGCCGCGCAGCACCGTGGCTTCGCCTTATAGCCTGGGCGAGATCATCAAAGCCTGGTCGCCGTTCCTGATCCTCACCGTACTGGTCACCATCTGGACCCTCAAACCGTTCAAGGCAATGTTTGCCGCCGGCGGCTCGATGTACGGCTGGGTGTTCAACATCGCTATCCCGCACCTGGACCAGATGGTGATCAAGGTCGCGCCGATCGTTGCCGCCCCGACCGCGATCGCGGCCGTGTTCAAGTTCGACCCGATCTCGGCGACCGGCACGGCGATCTTCTTCTCCGCGCTGATCTCGATGTGGGTGCTGAAAATCCACGTTAAAACTGGTCTGACCACTTTAAAAGAAACCTTCTACGAGTTGCGCTGGCCGATTCTGTCGATCGGTATGGTGCTGGCCTTCGCCTTCGTGACCAACTACTCGGGCATGTCGTCGACCATGGCCCTGGTGCTGGCCGGCACGGGCGCTGCGTTCCCGTTCTTCTCGCCGTTCCTCGGCTGGCTGGGCGTGTTCCTCACCGGTTCGGACACTTCGTCCAACGCGCTCTTCAGCTCACTGCAAGCCACCACCGCACACCAGATTGGCGTCAGTGATGTCCTGCTGGTAGCTGCGAACACCAGCGGCGGCGTGACCGGCAAGATGATTTCCCCGCAATCGATCGCCGTGGCCTGCGCCGCGACCGGTCTGGTGGGCAAGGAATCGGACCTGTTCCGCTTCACCCTCAAGCACAGCCTGTTCTTTGCGACCATCGTCGGCCTGATCACTCTGGCCCAGGCCTACTGGTTCACCGGCATGCTGGTGCACTAACTGCCACACTCTTAGGGTAAAAACCGACGCCGGGCCACGACCCCGGCGTCAGCTATTCACAACCCGGTCTGCAAGGCTGCTGAAAGCTTCACGCTGTATATTTCAGCCGCTGCCGCAGACGGATAACCGGGCCCACCCGGAGACACGCCTGATGAGCGAGCTTTTTTACAACGCCGTGCCGAACGCGACCCGCGTCGCACCGCCAATACCCGAACCGCGCCAATACCCCAGCGAGAAACCGCAGAGGGTCTACCTGTTCGGTACCTGCGTGGTTGACTTGTTCTACCCCGAAGCCGGGATGGATGCGATTCACTTGCTCGAGCGCGAAGGTATTCGCGTCGAATATCCGCAAGGGCAAAGCTGTTGCGGGCAACCGGCCTACACCTCGGGTTACACCGATCAGGCACGGCAGGTGGCGCGCTCGCAACTGGCGCTGTTCGCCGGGGACTATCCGGTAGTGGTGCCTTCCGGCTCCTGCGCGGGCATGCTGCGTGAACACTACGCCGACTTGTTCAAGGACGAGCCGGAGACGCTGAAACAGGTTCAGGCCCTGGCGGCCCGGACGTATGAACTGGCCGAGTTCCTGCTGTTTGTCTGCAAGGTGCAGCTCAAGGACAGCGGCCAGCCGGTCAAAGTGGCGCTGCATACCTCGTGCTCGGCGCGGCGGGAAATGAACACCCACCTGCACGGGCGTGAGTTGTTGTCGCAGTTGAGCAATGTGGAACGGGTCGAACACAGCCATGAAAGTGAATGCTGTGGCTTTGGCGGGACGTTCAGCGTCCGTATGCCGGACATCTCCGGTGCGATGGTCGCCGACAAGACCCGGGCGTTGAAGGAATCCGGCGCGCACCAGGTTCTGAGCGCCGACTGCGGCTGCTTGATGAACATCAATGGCTCGCTGGAAAAACAGCAAGAAGCGTTGCGCGGTCAACACTTGGCCAGCTTCCTCTGGCAGCGCACGGGAGGTGCTCGATGAACACTTCCACGCTGATTCCGACGGTTGCAGTTGAAGAAGATTTTCGCGCCCGGGCTCACGAGGCCCTGGCCGACCCGCAACTGCGAAACAATTTTCGCAACGCGATGGATTCACTGATGAGCAAACGTGCGGCGTCGTTCAGCGACGCCCACGAACGGGAACATTTGCGAACGCTCGGCAACGCCGTCCGCGCTCGTGCACTATCCAAGTTGCCCGACCTGCTCGAGCAGCTTGAACAGAACCTGACCCGCAACGGTGTGACAGTGCACTGGGCGGAAACGGTGGACGAGGCCAATGGCATCGTCTTATCGATCATCCGCGCTCACGAGGCGCGGCAAGTGATCAAGGGCAAATCGATGGTCAGCGAAGAGATGGAGATGAACCATGTCCTCGCGGCTCAAGGCATTGAATGCCTGGAGTCGGACATGGGCGAATTCATCGTCCAGCTCGACCACGAGAAGCCTTCTCACATTATTATGCCGGCGATCCACAAGAATGCCGGTCAGGTCGCGTCCTTGTTCCACGACAAACTTGGCGTGGAGTACACCAAGGACGTTGACCAACTCATTCAGATCGGCCGCAAAGTCTTGCGGCAGAAATTCTTCGAAGCCGACATCGGCGTCTCCGGCGTCAACTTTGCCGTGGCCGAAACCGGCACCCTGTTGCTGGTGGAGAACGAAGGCAACGGTCGCATGTCGACCACCGTGCCACCGGTGCACATTGCCGTCACCGGGATCGAGAAAGTCGTCGAGAACCTGCGTGATGTAGTGCCCCTGCTCTCGCTGCTGACCCGCTCGGCCCTCGGCCAGCCGATCACCACCTACGTCAACATGATCTCCGGCCCGCGCAAGGCCCATGAACTCGATGGTCCGCAAGAAGTGCACCTGGTGCTGCTGGACAACGGTCGCAGCCAGGCCTTTGCCGACAGCGAATTGCGCCAGACCTTGAACTGCATCCGCTGCGGCGCCTGCATGAACCATTGCCCGGTTTACACCCGCATCGGCGGGCATGCCTACGGCGAGGTCTACCCCGGCCCGATCGGCAAAATCATCACCCCGCATATGGTCGGCCTGGCGAAAGTCCCGGATCATCCGAGTGCCTCGTCGTTGTGCGGCGCCTGCGGTGAAGTCTGCCCGGTGAAGATTCCGATCCCGGCGTTGCTGCGCCGCCTGCGCGAAGAAAACGTCAAAGCCCCGGATAGCCCCCATCAAGTGATGCGCGGCCAAGGCAGCAAGTATTCGCGCAAGGAACGCTTTATCTGGAACGCCTGGGCCCGGCTCAATGCCTCGCCGACCGTGTATCGGCTGTTCCTCTTTTGCGCCACCCGCCTGCGCGCCCTGACGCCCAGTAACGTCGGCCCCTGGACGCAAAACCACAGCGCGCCGAAGCCCGCTGCCCGTTCACTGCACGACATGGCCCGCGAGCACCTGGCCAAACAGGGAGATCGCTGATGAGCGCCAAGCAGAATATCCTCAACAAACTGCGCAATAGCCTGACCGGCACTACGCCGCTGGCTGACACCTTCGATGAAGCGCTGGTCACCGAGCCTTGGACCTATGCACCGGAGCAACGCATCGCCCAACTGCGCAAACTGATGGAAGCAGTCCACACCGAAATCCACCTGACCTCTGAACAGGCCTGGCCGGAACTGCTCGCGCAACTGCTGCATGACCGCCAACTGCCCAGCCTGTTGATCGCCCCAACCACGCCACACGGCCAGCGCGTGACCGAGCATTGGGCACACCATCCGACGCTGCCGACGCTCAAGGCCTATGACCGCCCCGTGGAAGAATGGAAAGCCGAGCTGTTCAACGACACCCCGGCCAGCCTCACCACCACCCTCGGCGCCATCGCCGCCACCGGCAGCCTGATCATCTGGCCGACCCGCGAAGAGCCACGCCTGATGAGCCTGGTGCCGCCGGTGCATTTCGCCCTGCTCAAGGCCAGCGAAATTCATGACAACTTTTATCAGGTGCAGCAGCAATTCAACTGGGCCCAAGGCATGCCGACCAACGCCTTGCTGGTGTCCGGCCCGTCAAAGACCGCCGACATCGAACAAATTCTGGCTTACGGCGCTCACGGCCCGAAAGACCTGGTCGTGCTGATCCTGGAGGACCAATGAGTCTACCGGCCGCTTTTCTGCGTGATGCACAGCAACTGATTCCCCAGGATCGACGTTTTGATGACCCGCTCTCGACCCTCGCATTCGGCACCGACGCCAGCTTCTATCGCTTGATTCCCAAGCTGGTGATTCGCGTCGAGTCCGAAGACGAAGTGGTCGCCCTGCTCAAACTGGCGCAACGTGACCAGGTGCCAGTGACCTTCCGCGCCGCCGGCACCAGCCTCTCGGGCCAGGCCATCAGCGACTCGGTGCTGATTGTGCTCGGCGATAACTGGAACGGTCGCGAAGTACGTGGTCAGGGCACGCAGATCCGCCTGCAACCGGGTGTCATTGGGGCGCAGGCGAACGCCTGGCTGGCACCGTTCGGGCGCAAGATCGGCCCGGATCCGGCTTCGATCAACGCCTGCAAGATCGGCGGCATCGTCGCCAACAACGCCAGCGGCATGTGCTGCGGCACCGCGCAAAACACCTATCACACCCTGGCCGGGATTCGCCTGGTGCTGGCTGACGGCAGCCGCATCGATACTGAAGACGCGGCCAGCGTCGCGGCCTTCCGTACCAGTCATGCGGACCTGCTGGAACAACTGGCAAGCCTCGGTCGCGAGACCCGCGCCAATACCGAACTGGCGGCCAGGATCCGGCACAAATACCGCCTGAAAAACACCACCGGCCTGTCGCTCAATGCCCTGGTGGATTTCGATGAGCCGCTGGATATCCTCAGCCACTTGCTGGTCGGCTCCGAAGGCACCCTCGGCTTTATCAGCGCGGTGACCTACGACACCGTGATCGACCATCCGAACAAAGCTTCGGCGCTGATCGTCTTCCCCGATGTCGAGACCTGCTGCAACGCCGTCAGCGTCCTGAAAAGCCAGCCGGTCTCGGCGGTCGAACTGCTGGATCGGCGCAGCATGCGCTCGGTGCAGGACAAACCCGGAATGCCGGCCTTCGTCCAGCAACTGTCGGACAATGCCTGTGCCTTGCTGATCGAATCCCGTGCCGCCACCTCCGGACTGCTGCAGGAACAGCTGACCCGGATCATGGCTTCGCTGGTCGCGTTCCCGGTGGAAAAACAGGTCGACTTCACCGAAGACCCGGTGGAAAACGCCAGACTCTGGGCGATCCGCAAAGACACCTTCCCCGCCGTCGGCGCGGTGCGCAAAACCGGCACCACGGTGATCATCGAAGACGTGACCTTCCCGGTAGAACAACTGGCTCTGGGCGTGAACCGCTTGATCGAGCTGTTCGACAAGCACCACTACGACGAAGCGATCCTGTTCGGCCATGCCCTGGAAGGCAACCTGCACTTTGTCTTCACCCAGGGCTTCAACAGCGCTGAAGAAGTCGCGCGCTACCAGGCCTTCATGGACGAGGTCGCGCAACTGGTGGCGGTGGAATTCGGCGGCTCGCTGAAAGCCGAACACGGCACCGGTCGCAACATGGCACCCTTCGTTGAACTGGAATGGGGCAGCGACGCCTACCAGTTGATGTGGCAGCTCAAGCGCCTGCTCGATCCAAACGGGCTTCTCAACCCGGACGTGGTGCTCAGTGAAGACCCGCAGATCCACCTCAAGCATCTCAAGCCGCTGCCCGCCGCCGACGAGATTGTGGATAAGTGCATCGAGTGCGGTTTCTGCGAACCGGTCTGCCCATCAAAAGGCCTGACCCTCAGCCCGCGCCAACGCATCGTGATCTGGCGCGATATCCAGGCAAAAAAACGCGCCGGCATCGACACCTCCGAGCTGGAACAAGCCTACGAATATCAAGGCCTCGACACCTGCGCCGCCACCGGTCTGTGCGCGCAACGTTGTCCGGTCGGAATCAACACCGGCGAACTGGTGAAAAAACTGCGCGGCCGCACCGCCACTCACACCAAAACGGCTGACTGGCTGGGCACGCACTTTGGAACCGCGCTACAAGGTGCGCGCTTCACCCTGCATGCGGCCAACGGTGCGCGGATGTTGCTGGGTGCGCCGCGGCTGGCAAAAATTTCTGCGGCAGTGACCAAGCTATCCAAAGGCAAGGTCCCGCAATGGACCAACGCCATGCCACAACCGGAACGCCCCATTCGCTTCAGCCCGACGGTCACGGATCAACGCCCGCGAGTGGTTTACCTGGCGGCCTGCGTCTCACGGGTCATGGGGCCTGCCGCGGGAGACAAGGAGCAGATGTCGCTCTACGACAAAACCCGCGGCCTGCTGGAAAAAGCCGGTTACCAGGTGGTGCTCCCGGACAACCTGGACAGCCTCTGCTGCGGTCAACCGTTTGCCTCCAAAGGCTATGCGGAACAGGCTGAACACAAACGCCAGGAAATGCTTGCGGCACTCCTGCACGCCAGCCGCGGCGGCCTCGACCCGATCTACTGCGACACCAGCCCCTGCACCTTGCGCCTGGTCCAGGACCTGGGTGATGTGCGCCTGGATCTCTATGATCCAGTGCGCTTCATCCGCACCCATTTAATGGATCGCCTGGACTTCACCCCCCAGGAGGAGCCGATTGCCGTGCACGTCACCTGCAGCACCCAGCACCTTGGGGAAAGCCAGGCACTGATCGATCTGGCCCGGCGTTGCAGCAAGAACGTAGTCATCCCCGAAGGTATTCACTGCTGTGGTTTTGCCGGTGACAAGGGTTTCACCACGCCCGAGCTGAATGCTCATGCGCTGCGCACCTTGAAGGACGCGGTGCAGCATTGCAGCGAAGGCATCTCCACCAGCCGCACCTGTGAAATCGGCCTGAGCCAGCATGGCGGGATCGACTATCACGGGCTGATCTACCTGGTGGACCGAGTGACACAAGCACGCGCGGTATAAGGGCGATCTGTTAAAAAAGGGGCGTTTTTTCGCCCCTTTTTGCTTTTTTCAGCAATGTGACCGGCCTTTTCATTCAATTGGCAAAAATGTCGAATTTCTGCGGGCGGCTATAGTCATTTAGCCAAGCCCGTGAATGGGCTTATAACCACCTCGGCCAACGCCCCCATCGACCGGCGGCACCGAGCCCTCATGCATAAGGAGATACCCATGAAGCGTTCTGCGATTGCTGGATTGTTCATCACTGCTGCACTGTTGGCCTCACCGGTGTTTGCTGCGGACAAGGACCTTTGTGCGGCAAATATACAAGCCATCGAAGACGCGCTGACCACCGCACCCTCGACATCAGAGACCGCCGTGGACAACGTAAAAACCGCGCTGGAAAAAGCTAAAAAGGCCCAGGCCGCTGGCGACGACAAGAAATGCATCGATGAAACAAGCTCGACACTGCAAAAAATCCAGACCCGAAACCCGGCCAACAAAGGCTGACGTGCTGACAGGCCAACCTTCGGGTTGGCCTTATCACCCGCGTTGACGTACACTACACGTGCTTGCTGCTCGAATTGATTCACAGAGCAGTGAGTTCGGGGCCGTTTAGGATTCGACGCCGGTTGCGAAACTTTAGGTGCATGCCGAGTTGGTAACAGAACTCGTAAATCCACTGTTGCAACTTCTTATAGTTGCCAATGACGAAACCTACGGGGAATACGCTCTCGCTGCGTAAGCAGCCTTAGCCCTTCCCTCCTGGTACCTTCGGGTCCAGCAATCATCAGGGGATGTCTGTAAACCCAAAGTGATTGTCATATAGAACAGAATCGCCGTGCAGTACGTTGTGGACGAATCGGCTAAAACTTACACAACTCGCCCAATGCACCCTGCCCGTCGGGTCGCTGAGGGTTAACTTAATAGACACGGCTACGCATGTAGTACCGACAGCGGAGTACTGGCGGACGGGGGTTCAAATCCCCCCGGCTCCACCACTTCAACATCTAAAGACGTCCACGGACGTCTTTTTTTGTGTCTGAAATCCAGTAAAAACAATGGTTTAAGGGCCATTGGCTTCCGTAGAAGAATTTAGAATTCCAAGCTTTTTGGTATCCCATTTGGTATCCCGGACCCACCGGTGCTATTTTTGGGATACCAAAACGGTGTCGGAGGTAGCTCTCATGCCTACTAATGCAACCCGCCTCTCAGACCGCCAGCTCAAGGCAGTCAAGGCAACAGGAAAAGACTTCGTTCTCACTGACGGCGACGGCCTGCAGCTCAGGGTCAGAGCCAGTGGCTCGATGATATGGAATTTCAACTACCGCGAGCCGGTAATCAAAAATCGCCTCAATATGGCGCTGGGCCCTTACCCGGCTCTTTCGTTGGCGAACGCCAGAAAGAAAGCTCAAGAAGCACGCGAACTACTGGCGCTAGGCATTGATCCCAAGGCTCACCGCGATGAACTCAGGCAAGCCAAGCTGGCGAAGACCGAACACACATTCGAGAAGGTGGCCACCGCCTGGTTCGAGCTGAAGAAAGACTCCGTAACCAAAGCCTACTCCGAAGACATTTGGAGATCGCTGACGCTTCATGTATTCCCAAGCATGAAAACAACGCCGCTCTCTCAAATCACTGCTCCGATGGTCATCAAGATCCTTCGTCCAATCGAGGCCAAAGGGAGCCTCGAAACCGTGAAACGATTGAGCCAACGACTCAACGAGATCATGACCTACGGGGTCAATTCCGGACTGATATTCGCGAACCCCCTCAATGGAATTCGGGCGGTGTTCAAGAAACCCAAAAAAGAGAACATGGCTGCGCTACCACCTGAGGAGCTTCCCGAGCTCATGATGGAAATCGCGAACGCCAGCATTAAGCGCACGACCCGCTGCCTGATCGAATGGCAACTGCACACGATGACCCGCCCTGCCGAAGCAGCCACCACACGATGGGCAGATATCGACTTCGACAAGCGCATTTGGACCATTCCGCCAGAGCGCATGAAAAAGCGTCGGCCGCACACAATCCCTCTTACCGATCAGGCACTTTCGTTACTGGAGACGCTCAAGCAACTCAGCGGTAACCGAGAGTACGTGTTCCCCTCAGATAGAAATCCTCGCACCCATGCCAATAGCCAGACCGCCAACATGGCGCTGAAACGCATGGGCTTTCAGGACCGTCTAGTCAGCCACGGCTTACGCTCGATGGCGAGCACTATCCTGAATGAGCATGGCTGGGATCCGGAGCTGATCGAGGTCGCACTGGCGCATGTCGACAAAGACGAAGTTCGGAGCGCCTACAACCGGACGGATTACATGGAACGCCGGCGTCCGATGATGGCCTGGTGGAGTGAACATATCCAGAAGGCGGCCACCGGCAGCCTGTCGGCATCGGCCATCAATCAAACCAGGGACCGCAACGTCGTACCGATTCGCTGAGGTCCAAAGGTACGCGACGCCGGCCACGATCCGTGTCGTGTAGCAGGGAGAAAGGAGTGACGACGGTCGCTAGATCTCTGGTATGTCTGCGCCTCTTCAGCCAAGCCCCTGAGTATGGGAAGGCTCCGCATTCCCATACTCAGGGGCTCACGCTTAAAGGTCTATCAGGCAACCACGACTTTTGCCTTTCTACGACGGATCAACCCCGCTGTTAACTCGTAGTAGTAGATGGTAGCTGGAGCTGAGCATCGCAAATAGTGCTCCAGAAACCATCTCACGTGTTTTTCCCTCCAGGACCAGGGAGTCGCGCAACCCCAGCGCTCACGAATCACCTCGTGCATCCTTTCTGCTTGTCTGATGTGCCGCTGCCGCGTGGCATGCGCACCTTTGAGCACGGGGCACAGAAACAACGCTATGTCGAACTCAGACGTCATCGCCGACCTCCGATGTAGGCACTTACCACATCGATGCGGTTATGCCCCAACTCTTGGCTGATCTGCTGTCGCGCCCACAGATCAAGCTCTCGATCTTCGCGATGAACACGAACGCCATTTACAGGTGCAGAAAAGCCGGTCATCTGCTCATAGCGCTCACAGGCGTAAGCCGCCCGCAGCTCATGAAAGCCTTTCAATCCATTCTCATGCAGGAGATCTCGTGCCGGTCGCACGACTGCCTGTAAGAAATCTTTATAGCTTTCATCAGGTGCTAACAGGTTCCGACTCCCCTTGGGTGAAGCCTCCGTGGCCATATCGAGGGCAACACGGACTTGATCCGTGACCGCGATCCAACGCGGTGCTGATGCGCCTGACCGGCCGCCTTTGGTGCCGTCCTGGATGTTGATCTTGCCCAGGCGCCCGGCCTCACGTTGCAGTCGGGGCAGGTCCGCCAAGATCGATTCACGCAGGCGCATACCAGTCTCCCGGGCCAGATGCACAATTGCGCCCACTCGTTGCTGACCTCGCCCTGACAGTGCGCGTGCGATCAACTCGATCTGAGCACGATCTTGGCCTTGCGGTGCCTCCCCGCGCACGCTTGAGCGCTGCAAACCCAGCGTCTTGCTCGGACTGGAGATTTTGACGTACTGATCACCGCGCAGCGCGGCCATCGTTCGGTTCACGCTGGACAGTCGGTTCTGCGCGGTGGCAATGCCGACGTTGCCCTGATCAACCTGCTCCCGCACGTGGACGGCATACCGCATGAGGATCTCGCGGTCTATCTGGCGCGCGTCGTTGACCCTCGGTCCTTCATCGGATCGACACCAATGCACGAACGCCTGCCAGCGATCACTATGGGCTTTGACGGTAGCAAAATGGCCGTCGCCAAACAGGTCTTTCAGTGCTTGCGGTCCAGCAAAGCTAAGCTGGCGACCGAAGCCGAAATTGCGCCCCGCTCGCTTACCGACCCGAGCCATTTTTCTGTTCCTGATCGACTGCCGCGAGATCATGCAAAAGGGCTCGCCAGTGCGCACTTACAATCGCGGACTGAGCCCAATCAGTCGGGCGAAAACACAGCGTGTTGTCGGTGACGTAAAGATGCGCACCCTCCTCTTTCAACCATTGAATAATGGCTGTCGTAGAGGCGATAGCTTTATGGGTGGTGGCGACACTGGCGACAGCGGCGACAACCCTTGTCCCGCTTGGTTTTGAGCGTGGCGACAAAGTGGCGACACTCGCGGCGACAAACTGCGCTTTTGGCTTTTTTTGGCGCTGAGCCAGATGGTTGCGCAGCGCCTCATCAAGATTGAACATGGCGCACCTCGTAGGTGTGGCCGTCGGTAATCAGCCAATGATGATCAAGCAACTCAACCAACAGCCTGGAAGCATGACGACTGCTCTTACGGGCAAAACGGGGACCGTTGCGATTCAGCTCTCGAATACTGAAGCGCTTCCAACCCTTGACCTGCAGCCAGCGCAGCAGCCGGTCCGCCTCTTCCTTAACTCGACACACCGGCTCCTGCTCAGTCAGGCGCTGGATCTCGGTGAGGTAGTAGCCGACTAAAGCGGAGGCCCGCTGGATATGGTCGACCTCCACGACGCTGCTCTCCTCCACAACTGCAAGAACGCCGGCGATGCGTAGCAGGTTATCGGCTGCCTTTGATCCGCTGGGCCGTACGCTGGCCAGCTCGCCAAACTCCCCCAGCTGAGCTTCGATAGCATCATGCAAATCAATCCAGCGACAACGCGCCAGCGGACTGAGGCTCAGCTTTGACAGCTGCAAGGCTCCGTCAGCGGAAAGTGACCAAGGCTGATAAAACAGAGCCGAAAGGCGGTGATGATAGCGCTTGAGGGCGGCGTCTTTGGACAAGTCGACAGCCTGGTAGCTACGTTGCCCGGCTAGACTGGTTGGCCAGGTCATCAAGCAGCGCCCTAGAATGCCTTGCCCCTGCAGCAACGGGTCACTGAGTAACTGCATGGCCAAATACGGTTGCAGCATCAGGTGCAGGCTCAGGCGTCGGTCATAGGCTCGTAGGCTTTCGCCTGCCATAGAGCGAGCACGATCAATCGGGCTACCGTCCCAGAGTGACGACAAGGTCGTGACCGCTTTCAAACGGTTGTCCCGACTCATGGTGCTGCTGCCGAGGAATTGTCCGCCCTCGTCACAGAACAGCCCCATGCTCGGCAAGTCATGGCAGAGCCCCTTGATCAGGGCCTCGATCGTCGGATCTGTGGTGATCAGCCGAGGGGCCGAAGGCTCCGCTTCAAGCGGTACGCTGTTTGTGGGGGCGGGATCGGCAGGATTGATACGCTGCGCTTGTCGCTGTGCGGCACGGTACCGAAAGAGCTGCTCACGATAGTGTTGCCACTGTTCACGCTCCCATTGGCGCGCTGGCAGCAGTGCGGATCGGTCTGCCGCGGTCTTGCGATCACCGGACGCAGCCACCGTGATCAGGTACAACGACAGGGGATAATGTCTCCCGTCGAGTTGTAAGCCCGCATGACCTTGAGTGGCCAGGGCCGAGGCAGCCAACACCGACTGCGCGGCCAGTGCTTGGGGCACGCCGATGACCTCGGCCATGCGCTGAACCGCAGGCCCAAGAATCCCACCCAGTGCCTGCACCGGATAAGGCTGGGCCACGGGATTCGACTCAATCAACGGTCGAGGTGGTCGTGGTAGTTCAAGCTTCGGATCTAACTGCTGCATGGGCCCTCTCCTCGTTCATTACTGGTTGTCCTCACGTAGTCCCGCCACGGCTGTTGAGTGTTATCAGGGATCAAGGCCCCTGCGGCCTGTGAGGTGTTCACTGACGCGGAACGAACGGCTCCTTACGACCGGGAGCAAGGGCATAAACCCATGAATCTGGCCTCCTTAGACGCATCCGAAGATGCGGGCGGGTGGAGGCTGTGCCGGCTGACGAGTTCGGCGCCTGGAGATCATGGGGGGAGAAGGCAAAGACCTAGACACCTGGGGCATGCCTGACTGTCAGTCAGGTGCAGCCTTTCCATTGGCTGCGGCACCGGTGCCTGTGTAGTTGCGGATGGCGACGAATCAGATTTGTCAGGCCGGTTGTCACGAGGAGAGTTGCGGCAATGCCCTGTACGACGTGGCTTGCAGCAGTGCTACGAGCGCCCGTCTCTTTCCAGGAGAAAGAGACGGGCGCAGTCTGGCGCAGCGAAGTGTGCAGAGAGGTGAGGTTGCTGCAGAGCAGCGAGGTAGGTCCATTGTCTGCCGCAGTGGGCAGATTGGTAGAATAGGCATCCATCACTCTTGGGGAGTGACCGTGCGAGCCGCCGGACGCTAATCGCACTTGGGGAAGAACCACCACGCAAGTGGCGTAGCCTTGAAGGTTCTGGCTACCTGGGCAGGTGCTGTCAACGACAGCGATCCGTGCGCCAATTTTTATACCCACTCGAAAACGCGGTCAAGCGTCACGGCCAAAGCGCCCAAAAAGTGGCGACTGTCGCCACTTTTGTCGCCACGTTCCAGGCCACGTCAGGCGTGGGTTGTCGCCGCTGTCGCCGGTTTCGCCACATCTCTACCCATAGCCCTACGAAAGCTCGGCTCTAACGCTGACTCTGCGTTGCGCTCGATAGAGATCGTGGGAAATCAATCGGGTAAAAGAAGACGTAGCGCTAATCAAATATGAAATGGAAGGGTGGAACGAGGTAGCTTCGAGAAAAAGCGAGTGAACCCTCCGATCGGCGCGATCAAAGATCGCTTGATCAGAGGGTTTGGCGGGAAAAGAAAAGTCTCAAGCGTCAATTAGAGCCTCAAGCATCGAAACTGGCTGGTCGAGATGTAGTAGCTTCACGGAGATTGAGCAGCGTCTGCTGCAAACGCAGCAGAAAACCGGCCTCGAACGCCTCCTGAAAGTCACCAGGACGATGACGTTTTCGGTTCTGCGCCAGCGCCCACCATAACGGTAATGACGAGCCTTTGAGCCAGGTCTCAGCACACCGAACGCCATCCTTGATCGTCGGAGCGAATTCATCGCCCCAGGGGGTTTGGATCGCGGGCGAACCTTCAGCGGGCGGGACAGAGACGTACTCACCGAGCTGTTGATGAACGCGCTGAGCGGGTATGCCAGTCAAATATCGAAAGGCCTTGTCGAAAAGCACTGCCGCGTCATCCAGCAGCTCAACAGCCAGCTCAACGTCCTGCGGAAAATGAAGCAGAATACTCTGCGCGCCATTAAGCCGAAGCGTGGCAGCCTGCCGTAATTTAACTGCGGCATCTTCGGGGGTAAGCGAAGCAGTATCGATGGTGTTGGGTTTAGGTAGGCCGATTAGAAGCGAGAGATCAAACATCGCGGAATCCTCCGAGATAGTTTGAAGTACGAAACAAACAGCCGGGGCGGCGCACGAGCTTGAAAGGGGGACGGGGCATTTTCCTTATCTCCTTGGTTTGATTAAGGAGTGCCATTCACCGTTGCGACACGAATGGGTGGCACACCGTACAGGGGTCGCAAACCGGAAACCAAGGAACCCGGCCAGGCCGAAGCCTGCCCTGCACGGTGCGCCATAGAAAAGCAGCAGCTAGCACTTGAAGTGCTGACTGTGCGATATGGCACGTACCGCGCCTTGGTTTCGATACAGGTTGCGACACCCGATCGCGGGATTGACCGCGATGGGGCAAAGCGTAAATGTGAAGTCGCGACAACACAAGCATGAGCGTCAATAAGCACCGCATCAGACCTAGCGTCCTATTCGACTTGGACAACGGTATGTGTGGCAACCTCATTGGCAGGCCGCAGCACGCAGGGTCCGATCAAAACCCTTGTCCCGCTGCACGTTTGTATGATGTCCGGCGTAGATAGTTTGGCTCTTGAAGCTGACACTCATTAATTTAAGCAATTAACCTTTGGCGACCTGAACGCTTTCATGCAGCCGGTTGCAGGGACGCCAATGCCGCATCTATTGATCCTCACTAGCGTCGTGCGTCAGTCAATATCTTGAAAAATCTACGCAAAACATGCAATTCTTGCCGCAGATTTGAAAATTTTACACTACCCTGTCGTCGTTTGACCTTGAATGGCAACCACCATGCTCATAAATAGCAGTGAAGGCGAGATCCTCACCATTAAACAGGTCGCCGACTACCTGAAGGTTACGGAGCGGACGATCTACAGGCTGGCTGCAGCCAAGAAAATCCCTGCTTTCAAAGTAGGTGGAACTTGGCGTTTTTCGCGTGCTGACATCGACAGCTGGATCAAGCTGCAGTCCTTAGAAGGGCTCGATGCTGGACGCGAAGGAGATGACGTAGCCAAAGACCAAATGAATGATGGGGAGCGCAAGTAATGCTAGGACTGATACTACGAGATGAATTTCGGGGTAAACGGCTTAGAGGGACAGCTATTGAGCTCTCTAACGATTCAAACACTGGCGCGACGCAGATCGCAGCTCAGCAGTTTCTGGAGATCACCTATCCGACGCACGACCTGCTAAAGGGTATAGAGGCAGTTGGCCCCGATAAGGGGCGCCCCGTCGTGGTAATCGGTGAGCGCGGCTTGGGTAAGTCCCACTTAATGGCTGCGCTCTACCACTCCGTTAACGACGCGGCATCGACCAGGGCGTGGCTCAATTCTTGGGCCGGTGCGCTGGGTGATGCCAACATCGGGAAGATCGCCCTTCGGGAAGGAATGTTAGTCATTGGCGAGAGTCTGCACCGCCAACGCTACAAATTTCTTTGGGACTTATTGTTCGAGCGCCATCCGCGTGGTGAATTCATCAAAGGCAAGTGGGAGGGTATGGGTGCAGCCCAAACCGATATTCCCTCTGACAAGCTTATCATCGAGCTGCTCGAACACACGCCAACAATGCTGCTACTCGACGAATTCCAGACCTGGTACGACGGCCTGACCAACACTAAGCAATACCCTTGGAAAAATTGGGCGTTTAATTTCATCCAAATACTGTCGGAGATCGCCAAGGAACGCCCTGATCTGCTGGTGTTGGTTATTTCTGTGCGCAACGGGGGTAGCGATGCCTACCAACAGGTGCACCGTGTCAACCCAGTCGCTATCGACTTCAAAGCAGGTGGCAACGCCGAGCGAATTCAGCGGGATCGGCGGCGAATGCTGTTGCACCGTCTGTTCGACAATCGCATGCAAATTGCCGATGGAACCATCGAATCTCTGATCGCTCAGCACGTGGCCGAGTCTTTTCGTCTGCTCGACGTCCCCCCAGCCGAGCAGGACCGCAAGCGCCGCGAATTCACTGAGTCTTGGCCATACGCGCCTCACCTGTTGCGCCTGCTGGAAGAGCAGGTTCTTATCGCTACTGACGCGCAAGAAACCCGCGACATGATTCGCATCTTGGCCAATCTTTACAAGAGCCAAGGCGAAGCAGTTCCGGTGCTCACTGCTGCGGATTTCCGGCTCGACGATGATGCATCGGGCATTGGTGCACTGCTGGATTCGGTATCCAACGAGCATCACCGAAGTCTGCGTGAGAAAGCGCAGCACAACATCATCTCGGTCACCGAAGCGGTGTACGACCACGCCAACTTGGCGCCACACCTGCAAGAAATTGTGGGTGCGTTGTGGCTGCGCTCAATTGCCGTCGGCAACCTTGCCGGGGCCGACCCCGCCACACTGCAGGTAGATATAACCAGGGACAAGCCGGTGGACAGCAATGCCTTTCAGGTTGAGCTGGCGACCATTCTCGAAAACAGCTTCAACATCCACCAGGATGGTTCGCGCCTGGTCTTCCGAGAAGAGGAAAACCCGCGTGCAAAACTCATGGCCTGCGTCCGGAACGACAAGCTGTTCACTGACGGCTCCGATCAAGCACAGCTAGCCAAACAGGTGTGCTACGTCATCGGTGGCAGCGATGAGGTAGCCAAGACCTTCCGCGTGATCGCTCTACCTAAATCTTGGCAGAACGATCCTTGGACATCGCTGGGTGAAACTGAACAGCCTGAACGATGGGACGACCGTTTACCCATTCTGGTATTGCCGGAAGAGCCAGAAAAGATCGAACAGACTTTAGGCCGCTGGCTCAGGGATCATCTACAGAAGCGTCGCAACACCATTCGCTTTCTTATGCCCCGAGCCGGCTCCTCCAATGCCTTTCTGGATCGCGATCTGCTCATCCTCGCACGCGCCGAGATGAAGGCGCAGGAGTGGAGTAGCCAAAACCTCGAGTTTAAGAAACTGCATAAGGAATTCGAGAGCACGCTGCGCGAAAACCTGAAAAAGCGTTTTGACCGCTTTGCTGTCCTGCACCGCTACGACCACCAAAGCCCGCAGCAGTCTTTGTTCAGTGTGGAGCATCTGAAAAAGCAAGGCGCGCAAATCCCTGAAGGCATCGAGGAGACATTGATCAACGATCTCTTCGTACCTGAAGATTTTGAAGACCTCGTGCTTGAAGCCTCCTCAGAAAACGCATCAGTAGGAAAATTGCTGCGTGAGCTGCAAGAGCCTCGCCCAGCAGGACAAGACTGTATTCCTTGGCTGGGTGAAACAGCGATGAAGGAGCGTATCCTCCGCCTGTGTGCACGCGGCAAGATTGCCATCAACCTGCGTAACCTTGAAAACCTGCAAACTCACGCAGGCGAAGATGAAGATACCGCATGGCGACGTTTGCGGCCTAAGCTCTCCTTTACCGGACGTCAGCTTGATGAGGTGTATCTGATGGAGCCCTCGGCAGTATCCGCCACAGGAGGCAGCGCACCGTCTGTGCCACTGCCGCTCGTAGGGGACAATGGCGGTGACATCTTTGGCGGACGAACGAGTACATCGCAACCCTCGTCAGTCGATGGCGACAATCGTTTCGGGCGCGTCGCGCCGACGGACAACGGCGGCATTTTCGGTGGCAACACAGAGAACACCACTAAGCTACGCATCCCGTTCTCTAATCCGCCCACTTCGCCTCTCAACCTGATTGGCAAGCTTGAAGGCTGGGGCATAGGCCCAGCCACCCCTCTGGCAGAAGTCTCGCTAAAAGTATCTGCTGCAACAGGCGCGCAGCTAAAGGAACTGCTCAAAAAGCTACCTGATGGCATGACATTCGAGCTGAGCCTTGAGAAGGAGGACAACTGATGCCGCTCGATGCAGGTATATTGCAAAAACTGACTCAAGGCACGCCTTCCGAAGCTTGGCGCTTGATCATTGAACGCACCATCAACATTGCCTCCAGGCCACTAGCTGAGGGCAATGCGCCAGGGGAGGTGATAAAGCGCGAGCGCGAAATTGCAGAGCTCGATCTCTTCCTGGCGTCCAGCGGATGGGATTTGTGGCAGGCCTTCGGGCAGCCCAATATCAGTGGCGTAGAACGCACATCGGAGCGCCTCGCACGGTGGTGGGATGAGCCCTTTTCGGCCCGGGCAGTCTTAATACTGGATGCCCTGAGCCTGCGTGAGCTTCCGTGGTTATTGCAGGGAGCTAAAGAGCGCGGTTTTACTATTCATGGAGTTACTGCCACGGCATCTGAGCTACCCGGTGAAACAAACGAGTTTGCCCGCGCACTGGGATTGACCAGCCGAAGTCAATTGCAAGCCAACGGCGGCGGCTTGGCGCATAAACTACAACCGGCGCAGACAGAAAGCATTGATCTCCCCTGGAAAGATTGTGAAGGTTTACTCGACAATGCCTCAGGCGCGAAGAACTGGGTGTTCTGGCACCACTGGCCGGACGCCAAGTTGCATGATTACGGTGCAGGCCAAGGGCTGGAACTACTGACTAAGGACGCCGCACAGCAGCTTTCCAGTGACGACTTCTGGGCTTTTGTCGAACACCTAGCCACCGGGAGACGTTTAATTATCACTTCCGACCACGGCTACGCCGCCACCGGCTACTTCCCAGATGCCGATGGTGATGTCGCGACACATCTAAAACAAACATTTTCGAGCGGACGCAGCAAGGTAGGCAGAAGTGATCCCGGCCCCTTCGTCCCACCGGTCGCATTGCAAATAGACGGTCCGCATGGCCCACACCTGTTGGCACTGGGTCGAAGAAAATGGCGCAGCCAGGGCGGTTACCCGACGCTCACACATGGTGGCTTGTCGCTGTTGGAAGTTCTGTCGCCTTTCATAGAACTATCGAAGTAGGCATATAGCCTTCGTAGAGAACATGCGCGAACAGTCGTGCACGCAAGAAAAACTAAGGAAGCTTTGAATGGCCACCAAAAAACAGTTGCTCGCTCAAGAGGTTGCTAAGGCAGTCGGCGCGGGCAAGGCCGTCGCGCTAGAAACAGTCGATTTCAACGACCCCAAGCGCCCTAAGACCTGCCTAGAAGTGGACTTCCCCATCCTGCCTGTCAATCAGGTAGCGATCATAGAGGGCAATGCAGGCAAGCCGATCTACCAAATGTCGAAGTGGTGGGCACGACGTCGCTCCAGTGTGTTCCGCTCTATGTTGATAGCGGCGGCAACGAAGGCTCCGGAAGACAAATCGCACGCCGCCCGACTCGTGTGGGACAACTACTACGCCAACCATCAGAAGAAAGGCACATTCAAGCACCTGAAGGTGGCGGACATCTTCATGGGTGGCGGCACCACACTAGTGGAAGGCTCTCGCCTCGGTATGCAGATGGTCGGCAACGACCTCAATCCGGTAGCGTGGTTCGTGGTCAAGCAAGAACTGGCTGACGTCGATCTCGGTGATGTGAAGAAACTCCTCGCTGACATTGAGGCAGAGGTCAAGCCGCAGATCATGCCTTACTACTATTGCGACGGCCCTGATGGTGAAAAAGGCAAGTGGACCCACCTTCCAACGGACAAGGTAATGCCAGCCGGTTTCGACCCGCTCGCCATTCCGCGTGAAGAGCGTAAAAACTATAGCTATGAAGGACCAGAGATCATCTACACCTTCTGGTCCAAACACGGGCCTTGTCAGGTAACGGGTTGCGGTCATCGTACTCCGATCATGACCAGCCCGGTGATGGCGGTAAAAACACTCACGGTCAAGCACTGGAAACATTCGTGCGGTAAGTGTGGTGAAGCGTTCGACGTAGAGGAAGATGCCGCTCGCATGGCACCTGACGCATTGCTCTACGTCTCACCAAGCGAATATCCCTATTCCGTTCTCGACCGTAAGAAGGGCGTGATTTGTCCACAATGCGGCCACACGGCCTTGGTCAACCTCGGCAAAGGTAAGAATAAGAAGGTGGAACTGAGCCTGCTGGTCCATCCGCAGTGGCTCGCAGGCGAAGCAAAGCAAGATGCCAACGGTCAGCCCTTTGGTGGCTCTGCGCAGGATGACGTAGCGGCTACTACGCGATGGGATGCAGCACGCGCCAAAAAGATTCGCCTCTTGGAAGTGCGCGGCGCCCTGCCGGCAGAAGTGACCGACCCGGAAACCGGAATTAGTTTCGCTCCGGAAAGCGGCACCGTACCAAAGAGATCACACTACGCCTGTGGAGCCTGCGGCACGGTGCAGGATGTACTGACCACCGTCAAGGCCACTGGCAAGACAGGACCGATGGCAGCCTATGCAGTGCAAGGCTATGCGCCCAAACGCGGTGCGTCAGGTAAACCTTACAATGGACGCTTTTTCGCAGCCTACGGCACAGCGCAAGCACAGCAGCACGACACTGCGCTTGCTGAATGGGAAGCGCGCAAAGATGCCGATCTGAAAGAATACTGGCCACGTTCGGAGCTTCCCTACGGCTTCATGACCCACCACTTGCAAGGTGGCGTGCCAAATCACGGCTTCACCCACTGGTGGACCATGTTCAACCCTCGCCAGTTGCTTGTCCACGCACAGCTACTAAAAGCCATCGGTGAAGTAGGGAACTACGACTGGGCAGTACGGGAGTTTGTGCTAGGTGCGTTTCAGCAATACCTGCGTAATCAAAGTCTATTCACTTTGTGGAATGTCCAAGGCGACAAGCTAGAACCCCAGTTTGCGAACAACAACTATCACCCGAAATCGACGGTGGTAGAGAACTGCGTCTTTCCCTCATTGGGTCGAGGCAACTGGGCATCCAGTACTGAAGGTATTCTCGAAGGCCGCGAATGGGCTGTTCAGCCATGGGAGGCGGTGAGCATTGAGGCACTGAAGCGCAAAAACCCTGTACTGGCTGACCAACTGAGCGGCAAGAGTGAAAAAGTCATGCCGGGGGATCCGGTGCAGGCTGTGGATCTGTATCAGGGCTCGTCGACTGATCTGGCCCAGCTTGAAAGCAGTAGCCTTGACCTAATCATCACCGACCCACCGTTTGGCGGGCTGTTGCACTATTCGGAGCTTGCAGATTTTTTCTACGTCTGGCTGCGTTTGGCACTTAAGAATAAGTACCCAGAAATCTTCGGCCCAGAGTACACCCCCAAGTCGTTGGAAGCAGTGGCCAACCGCGCCCGCGAGCCGGAAGATCCAGATGGTTTCTACCAGCGATTGCTCACGCAGTGCTGGCGTGAGGCGCATCGGCTCTTGAAGCCCGGCGGCATTCTCGCCTTCACATTTCACCATAGCGAGGATGAGCCGTGGGTAGCGGTGCTGGAATCACTTTTCGACGCCGGCTATTACCTCGAAGCAACGTATCCGATCCGCTCCGACGAAACTAAAGGAGACGGCGAATTCGGCTCCAAGACTATCGAGTACGACATCATTCATGTCTGCCGCAAGCGAACCGAGGAACCTAAACCCGTGAGCTGGGGACGCATGCGCCGCGAGGTGATGGCTGACGTGCGGCAGTTACAGGCTATGCTGGAGAACCATGCCAAGGAAGGACTGCCTGCAGCTGATATCCAGGTCATCCGCCGCGGCAAGGCGTTGGAATATTTCTCGCGCCACTATGGCAAGGTCTATGTGGATGAAGGCCGGACTATTTCCGTTAGGGACGCGCTGGTCGGTATCAATCAACTCATTGACGAAGACGCCGATAAGGGTAAAGAACCTCCGCCCGTGAACGCCGAACCGATGACCCGTCAGTTCCTCCGCACCTTCGGTACGGCCACCGAAATGAAGCGCGACCAGTTACAGAAATTCTTGCGCGGCACGATTACTACACCTGATGACTTTGAGCAGCGTGGTTGGTGCAGCGAAGTGAAGAAGGTTTTCACCCGCACCGCGCCTCTCGATTTCGCCCGTGACTGGCAAGGCAAACACAAACGTAAGCTGATTTCCGACCTTGACCAGGCATTGGTGCTGATCGGTGCTTGTGTAGACGGCAGCGGAGTCAATGCCTCAGACACGCTAAAAAATGAGAATTTCAAGGCACACGTGGCCTTGAAACCGTTGTTGGAATGGCTGCAAAAAAATGGCCCAGATCAAATCACACGCAATGCTGCTTCACGTGCGCTGTCGATCTACATCACGTGGCAAAGTAGCCAAGCACCCAAACCACGGCAGGTATCGTTGTTCGATGACGATTGGGAGTATGCGCAATGAGGCAGGTCCTCGATACAGTGTGGCAACGGCGCGGCACAAGTTGGTTGTGGGATGAGGAAGCGCGCAATCAAGTTTGCAAGGCGGAAGAAGTATGGAGCTTGCGTCAGTTTCTATTGTCCGCGCAGGCACCGGGTAAGCCAAGCCATTGGCCCGATGACCTGCCCAGCAACAATAGCCGGACACTGATAGTGGCCGGGCTTGAGGGTAGCCTTGACTTACTAGCCCCGGATCAGGGTGAAGTCTGGCTCGGAGATACCATCAAGCGTGCCATCCTCTCGTTTCAGGATGAATACGCCGGCGAGGCCGCATTGATATTCTGGTTGCCGCAGAAGCACGGACGTCTCAAGGTGCAAGCCTCGACCGATGCAGTGAGCTGGCTATGCGAGGCACCAAATCGAGGTCAACAGCTTGACTTTGGCCGCCTCCTCTGGGGGGAAGCCAATGAGTACCCACAGGAAATACTACTGCGCGAAGGGGCTCAAACTGCGGGTCTGTTCCATTTGCGGATTACTTGAGGTCGGCGCGTGCATACAGAAGACTTGTTCCAGCCCGGTGAGCGCATCACTCACCACGAGTATGGCCAAGGAGTCGTTCTTGATCTCCCACGTGATGGCTACGTGCGCGCGTTCTTTGGCGTCGGCGAACGACGAGTACCAGATGCGTCACTACGACGCGAACTCTCGCGCACTGAGCGCATCTTGCGCACCGTAGATGGTAGTGCAGAACGGGGGCGCAAAGCGTGGCTGTGCTATGAGGCGCACGCGCTGCCAGTGATGGAAAGCGCCTCGGCGCTTACTTCAGCTCGCATAGATCTGCTTCCACACCAGGTAGTACTCACCCACCGCATTGCCACCGCCTCGCCTCGGCGCTATCTGATTGCCGATGAGGTAGGGCTGGGAAAAACGATTGAAGCAGCGCTCATCCTGCGCGAACTGGCCAGCCGTGGCGAATTGACACGAGCGCTAATGGTCGTACCTGCGGGCTTGGTGAACAACTGGCATCGAGAACTGAACGAGGTATTCAACCTCGATTTTGAAGTGTTCGGCTCCGAGGGCGATATCACCGACCGCAAAACCAATGCCTTCGCTAAACACGATCGACTGATTGCCAGCATCGACACCCTGAAGCGCCCGGCTCGAATCAAACGTCTGTTGGATGCCCCACGCTGGGACTTGGTGGTGTTCGACGAAGCACACCACCTGACTGCACATCGCATGGGCGGCAAGGTACGCAAGACCGAGAATTACAAGTTGGCCGAGGCATTGAAGGACCATGCACGTGATCTCTTGCTGTTGTCCGCCACCCCACATCAAGGGGATCACTTCCAGTTTTGGATGCTCGCACAGCTTTTGAATCCTACGCTGTTTGGTAGCCCGGAGGATATGCTTGAACATCGTCATCGGCTCAACACGGTGATGTTCCGTCGCACAAAGGCCGATGCCTGCCAACCCGATGGCTCACCGCTGTTTGCGCGGCGTTGGGTGCACACCGAGTCCTTCCTGATGAATCAGGAAGAGCGGCTGTTCTACGAAAAGCTGCGCGAGTATCTGGAGGACGGCTTTGATCTGGCGCGTCGCCAGGGTAACCAGGGACGTGCTCTGGGCTTTCTAATGGCGATTTTCCAGAAGATCGCGGCATCAAGCTTTTCCGCGGTTCGTCGCACGCTCAGACGTCGCCTGCTGATGTTGACGCTGCACGAGGCGTTGCTGCGCGACAAGGAGCTGGATATTGAGGGTCGCGAAAGGCTCACAGAAGAAGCTCGCGCTTTGATCCACGAAGATTTTGGTCTCGCCTATGACAACATCGGTCGCAGCGAGGTTGATCGGGTTCTAGCTGATCTCAAGTATAGGCTGGTGAAGAAACTGGACGAAGAGGCATTAGAGATGGCCTCTGACCCCTACGGTAGCGAGTATTTGTCCACGGGTGCCGAGGATGCTGCATCCACAATGATTGATTTGCATCTTCCTGAGGAGCGCTTGCGTATTGGCGACTTGCTGAACATCTTCCCGCAGCTGCGCGAGACCAAAGCGCAGAAGCTCCTTGACGGTCTGGGCCATCTATGGCGGCAAAACCCGAACGAAAAGATTGTAATCTTCGCCACTTACCTAGGCACAGTGGACCTGATTGCCCGTGAGATCGAGCACACCTTTCCTGGCCAGGGAGTGGCAGTGTTGCGCGGTGGCGACCACGGTACCAAGCTGGCAGCAGAACGACGTTTCCGCCAAAAGGATGGCCCTCGCGTTTTGGTGTGCACAGCGGCGGGGCGAGAAGGTATTAATCTGCAGTTCGCACGTGTCCTATTCAATTTCGATCTACCGTGGAACCCCATGGACATGGAGCAGCGTATCGGACGCATTCATCGCTATGGCCAGCGCGACACCGCACAGGTATACAACTTGGTACTGTCGGACACCATCGAGGGTCGAATTTTCTTACTACTTGATGAAAAGCTAGTCGAAATTGCGCGCACGGTCGGCAAGGTGGATGACCAAGGTAATATCGCTGAAGACTTGCGCGCCCAGATTCTTGGACAGCTTTCCGAGCGACTGAATTATGACCGGCTTTACCAAGAGGCGCTCTCGGACCCCGAACTGAAGCGAACTCAGGTGGAGCTTGAAGCCGCACTGTCAAATTCTCGCGAGGCTCGGCAAGTGGTATTCGACTTGTTCCAAGACCTCGATGGTTTCAGCCTCGACGATTACCAGCCGTTCTCGGACGTGTCGTCAAGCTTGAATAGGCTGGTCCGATTCTTGTCGGTAGCGGTGACAGATAACCAACAACAGTTGGTCAAGGTCGACGATGAAACATACGATTTGGTGTTTGCTGACGGAAGCCGTCGAACTCGTTTCACCCTGAACCGGGACGCGGCCACCAGTCAGAGGGATCTGGAGCTGCTTGGTCTGGATCACCCGTTGATGCAGGAGGCACTTGGCCGATGGCGCAGCGTACCGCCGGAAGACATCGGCATTTCAGTAACTGCTGATGTGGACGAACCTGTGCTGCTATCGTTGTGGATAGTAGATGCGTCCGCTGGCAACGGAGAGCGCCGCACCGTCGTCCAACCCATTGCTGTCAAGCTAGACGGTACACGGGTTCCTGGAGTCGAACGACAATGCGAACGGTATCTACAGGCTCCTACGACATCGCCGAAACTACTACTAGAGCATCGACTCACGCTATTTTCTAATATCATTGAACCTGCCTTGGAACGAGATCTAAAACACAAAGGCGGATTTCTCAGCGATGGAAGCTACTCATTCGATTTAATTGGGTATGCTGAGATATTTCCAAATAAGTAATATTTTTCGCCGCCCATCAGGGCGGATGCTCGGCGCTACGTCTGACGTAGCTTTATAATTTAAAGGAAAACTACGATGGCACTTAAGTCTAAGGAATGGTTTTACAAACAATGTTTGGCTGAAATCAAGACTCACACACCCAACTCACACATGGCGTGGGCTGTGGTTGAAAAGGGTATTGGCCAATCTGATGGTACCCGGGGCCATGTGACACAAGCAGTGGGTGTTGCCCAGCAGTTCCTGCAAACCCACCCCGAACACATTGAAAACATCAGGTCAACTGATCCGACAAAGCCATATGACGTGACAAGTAATCCAGATCTTCAGAACGATTTAAGGACATGGATTGCTGACCAGAGTGGCCCCCTAGGACGCGCTACCTATGGGTACGACTACGACAAATTTAAGAGAAACACAACTGCAACCTTGGGAGGGACGCGAACTGGCGGTGGGGGTGCAGACGACGAGTTTAAGAGAGTGCTCCGCTTGATGGCGGAATACCTTTGATACACATATAGAAGAGGCCGTGACTGGAAAACGTGAGCAAATATAACTCCTAGCTCAAATAGTTCCCATGGCATTCTTAGCTCAAAGGGAGCAAGCTAACAACGGAGGATCCCAATGAAGCGTGCCATCTTTACTAGTGGAACGCTTCATTGGTCATTTCGACAACTCGACCTTGCTTGTAGAAACCGGAGTGACTTCCCATAAGTCTCGGCCGCTACTTTCTGATTCACTAAAGTGCATGCCCAACTTCGTATCGACCTGTTACTCTTGTGCGGAAAAAAATAATACCCGTCACCAGTGATTTGCAGAAATTCCCTAAGAACGGTGATTACTTCCTCAAATAGCCCGTGACATTGTCGCATCGCGCCAAGTCCTGACGGCAGGCCGACGTCGCCTCGAAATTGAGATCCCTTTAGCGCGCTTTATCCACCTACAGTAGGTTAGTTATGTTAAGTAATATTAAGACCACCCAAATAGTGCACTTTCTTGGACTGGCATGTTGGATCTAAGAACTGTTTCTGGATAGTCAGAGAAAGAAATACCCTGCCCATCCGCATAAACTTTCCATTCATCATGCCCTAGGCATTTTCTAGGCAGAATCAAAGTCATTGCCCTGGCGCCAACTTTTGACGTATTCTTTGATCCTTTACCTGTTCATAACAGCCTATATCCAGGCAGAATCCTCACCCCAGCTATCATTGCACCCGAATTCTATGAAACTTCTCAACACTTACGAAGACCGTGACGAAGCCGAAGACGCCGCCGAAAAGGTGACTGGAGATAAGCGGCTTGCCAGTGAACGAGACGCTACAGTAACTATATACAATCTGTTCGGTATCCCCAACTGGGGCAATTTCCACCGCTTGGGAATGTACAATCTTGGAGAGCTGAAGATTCTGCTGGATCACCGAGACGACTGGAAGCCCGCCGACCAAGCCAGGCATACCGAGATCATTACCACATTGAGGATGGTAGAAAAGAGTTACGGGACCAAATTGCCGGCACACTGGCTATAAAATAGTACTCATGGAGTCCTAGTTTCAAACCTTCCATTTGAAGATATTTATCTTAATCTCCAGAAAGCGGCTCAAATAAAGGTTTTTGTTGCCGCTGCCTTCTTGACAAGAATACGAATGCATATCCCCTCCGGCCAAAAACCAAAAAACTCACTTTCTGAGGAGCTTCCGTATCCGTCCGGCCAAGTCATCTACCCAGCCCCGCGAGGCGAGGACATGGTGTGCACTTAAATTTGGGTGGACACCATTTCTAGCCTTTTAAGCGGGTCTTTCTATGCAGCCACAACGCCGATCCTATTCCAAATCCTTCAAGGCCCAGGTAGTCCAAGAGTGCGCTCAGCCCGGCGCGTCGATTGCCAGCGTTGCGTAGCACCACAGCCTTAACGCGAACCTCGTCCATAAATGGATTCGGGTACAAACGAACGAAGTCACGCAGCTACAACCTGCTTTCATTCCGCTACCTTTACAGCTCGCCGGAGGGCATTCCCAGGTTGCTTCATCGAGCATCTGCGTTGAAATCCAGCACTCGCGTGGCACGGTCAAAGTGAACTGCCCCACTGAACATGCGGCTGAGCTTGTCGCTACTCGTGTTCATTGCGATGATGCGACCCTCTGTAACTGGCGCAACGTGGAAGGGGGCAAGCAAGGATGGCAAGTCAAAAAGGTCGACTCAGGCCAGGAAAATGCAAAGTGGTGTTCTTCGATTTGGAGTTTTACGTTCCTGAGAAGAAGCGCACAGCATCGGGTTTCTGCTACAACCCATGGGACAAGGATTGCAGGTTCATCGGTGGCTCATTCCTGGTGGCTAACCCCGAGCGGGACTTCAGCATCGCAAAATCCGAAGTCCTTAAGAAGACCAAATCCTTCTGGCTATGGGAGCATGCGACAGAGAAGGAGATGCTTGAGCATATCTATGCCTTACTCAAAACAGCATGTGACCAGGTGAAAAACGCCCATGATGGTGCGGTGTCCGCAATTTTGTGCGGGATCGGAATTACCTCCTCAGACGTTCCGATTCTGTTCGAGCTGTTCAAACGCTTTCATATCCTTTCGAATCAGCAAGCCTTCGCGTTCCAAAACAGTTTTCGAGTCGTAGACCTTTCCCTGCTCGTCATCGGGACGTTCAACAATCCTAGCAACCTCTTATATCCAAAGTCCAAAAATCACATTCTGAATAAATACATGTACGGGACGAAATTCGAGCCGGGCAAAAGCGTTTGGCAGCTCTATGAAGCTGATAACCATGCTGAGATTCAGAGCCGCGTGCTGGATGAAGTCTATTCCACCCATAAATGCTACGAGTTGATTCAGTCAGAATTCGAGTCGTTCAAGAAGCTCGAGGCAAGGAGCAAAAGGCAGGAGAAGCTTCTGAGCAAGGCCAGGGAAGCTGCGACTGAGGTTTCCTCTGAGGTTGAAGCCGCTGACTGGCCTCAACAAAGCATCCAGTGAACATAACGTCAGCATTCTGGCATTGGTGATGGGTATACCCCCTTTTAGCGGACACAACTGCCTTATCACCATGATGTCTGTACCAATGACGCATTCAAGCGTAATGCGTGGACGACAAATGCAATATGCAAATTTTTCACATTGCTTACAGATCAGTCTGCGTCTGGTGGCCTTTTACTCCCTCGGACTTTGACAGATGAGCTCGCCGGACGCTTACGAGCTTCCGGGATTGTCATAGACAACACTCCAAGAGAAAACGTGAACAGCACACCTCAACAGCTGAAAGGCATTCCAATTGGTATCCCAAATAAAAAACAAACCGTTTATTAATCATAATAATCAATAAGATAAAAGCCAGGTTCAAATTACCCCGGCCCACCAAACGAAGCATCAACGAAGCCCGCCTTGTGCGGGCTTCGTTGCATCTGGGGTTTGAGGTTTGGATTCTGGCGCAACAAGAGCAAACGCCCCGCACACCCATCCCGATTCCAGCCCCAAGCTCGAAGCCCCACATGCGCCAATCCCTGCTGATCATCGACGTCCAACCCAGTTTCTCCCCACCGCAATGGCTGGTCGAAGGCATCCAGGCATTGCTTGGCACCCTAACCAGCGTCGCCACTGTCGAGCGCCACGACGAAGCCACTACCCCTTTCAGAAACAACTCGGCTGGCACCCCACGCCGAATGACGACAGCCTGGTCCTGGCCGATCGTGTCTTCATCAAGCACGGTTACGCGCCGTCCCCGGAAACTATCGAACATCTGCAGAGCCTGAATCTGGACCGCATACTTGTTTGAGGCCTTCAGACTGAAACCTGCTGCCTGGCCGCCGGTTTTGCGCTGTTCGATGCCGACCTGCAACCGACCTTGATTACGGATCTGACGGTGGGATCGTCGCTGATCGGACGGGAGGGTTGGGGGTCAGGCTTTGGCAGCATCACTTCAGGCACACAGTGGAGTTGAGTGAAGTGTGATGGCGAATCGATGTTCAAACATCGAGGCCAGACCGGCCTAAGGATTGCCACAGGTGAAAAGGGGCGTTCTCTCGTCCTTTATCAGTGCCCCTGCCGGACCAAAACCGGCTTATTCCTCTTATCTCAAAAAGAAAATCGAATTCCTGAGCGCAGTTATAGTCTTTTGCTTAGGCCCCATTGAATGAGGCTCACAACCGACCTCGGCCAGGCCGCCCATTGAACGGCAGCACCGAGACCATCAGTTCAAGGAGATACCCATGAAGCGTTCTGCACTGGCTGGACTGCTCATTACCGCTGCAATGTTGGCCTCCCCGGTGTTTGCTGGCTCGCAGGATGATCTTTGCACTATCAACCTGCAAAAAATCCGCGACGCCAAGGTCAGCACCGAGCAAATGAGCGAGGGCTTGAAATCCGATATCGATGCCACTATTCATCAGGCAACGGCCGCTAAAGCCAGGGGCACCGAGGATGGGGCCAAAGAATGCATTTCCCTGACCACCCAGGCGATGCAGAAAATCCAGAACACCACCAAAGGTGATCAGTAAGCGAGAGTGAAGGCCGACAGCCGAGTACTGGCAGACAGGGGTTCAAATCCCCCGGCCCATCAAAAGAAGCCCGCCTTTTGCGGGCTTTGTTGCATCTGGGGTTTGGGATTTGATCGCCAGCTTCTGGCTCGACGCCCTCTACTGTGGAAGCGATGCCCTGAGGGGCTGGCTTGAACCACGAAGAGGACAGAGTCGAGTGGGGGCTGTTGGGACGATCGGGGGTTTTCACTCCCGGTCGGAGCACGATTGAGTGAGCAGGTTGGTACCTGACTCATCGTGGTCTGCCCCCGTTTTTTTCTGTTAACGAACAAACGTCAGTGTCGCAAGAGGCCTGCAGCACGAGCGCGCAAAGCCATCACCAGGGTCGCCGGCAGCTTTTTGATCTCGTCAGACCAAACCGCCAAATGTCCCCGAAACTCCTTCGATTCATCGTCATATTTCGACACGTCATCGAGTCTAAAACTGTATCGGCTCAGATAAGCCGCAGACAAATCATCGGCCAAGGCCCTGGCAGGCTCTCCAGCCATGGCCAGACACCATTGCGCAATTTCGATCACCCGCTCGCTGGGTGGTCGCGGTGTCACTCCATGTATGAAATTCAGAATGTAATTATTGTAGAGCAGCGCACCTTGCTCGGGTTCCTCCGTAGGATTGCCCGGACAAAGTCGTCGTTCCCAGGGGAGGATATAGATCTTTTTATCCATCACAGCCTGGAGTACATAGTCCGATGGTTTGACCAAACGCGGCATGACTTTCTCCTGGGAAAAAAATGCGGTTTACCTATGGTAGCTCGTCCATGGCGGCCAATAGCCGCTATCGAAAAATCACACGGGGGACTTACCCGATCGGTGAGTCGGAGACTGTTCTGGGCCAGTTTTGTTACTCGAATAGGCTTTCCAGACCCTGGTTTGCAGCGCATTCAGCATCTCCAGGCCCAGAACAATACCGTCCGCTCGCTTCTCTGGTTTACCCCCCAGAACGATTGGGACAGCACGCAAAATATGGGCCAGCAATCGCTCTGCCTCTGGCCTGATCGTGGCTTGGAAGACAACGCCGCGGCCCACGCTCAGACTATAGGCAATACTCGAGAGATTGCTAATGGCCATTAGTCAAATGATGACCGGAGAGTACCGATAATCAGATACAAGCCCGGTTACAGAACCGGTATCTCTTCGTTTGAATCAGTAACCAAGGTTGGTTACACCTTTCTGAATTAGAAACCTGAAAGGCCCACACTTGGGATGCAGGTCGATACTTACCCAACAGTGGGGAAACAATCCCCATGTTGCGTCTTCCACAGGGCAGAACCGCCCCTGAATACGAGCTTCAGACTCTTCCTGCAACCTGTGGCGTCTTCGGTGAACTGGCGAGGAACAAACTACGAAGATAATCTTCAGGGATCGCTTCAAATCAGCGATCGGTTTTGACAGGCCGGAAAGTGTAGCTTCTCGAGACAATGGAGCTTCACCATGAAAAAGATCACCCCCAATCCCCCCGAAACCCCAAGCCTTTCTGCTTACGCGTTCCTCGACTGCAGCAAACTCCGCGAGGCCGCCGAAAGCGCCCTCGACTTCCAGCTGACGCCGCCGTTGGATAAACCCAAGCTCGACAAACGGCCAGACAACCTCTTCGCCCTTACCCCCGACGTCGACACTGAAACGCTGTTGGTTCACGCCAGCGAAACGCTCGCGTCGCTAAATGTCATGACCCCGGGCTTGGCCTTCGAGCTCGAAGGCTCACGCCGCAATGTGGCGCTGGCGATTCAGCAGAGGGTGGTATTGGGTGAGCTGTTGGTGAACCGAGCGCTGGATAACCTCGCCTCACAAGCATCTGTGGTGAAGCCAACAGCCTTCCAATGAAAGCGGGAGTTTTCTACCCATGGCTCGATACATGCCCATCACCGGCCTGGACTGCACCATCCCTTCCCTGTTGATTGACACCGAAGCGCCCCTCGACGTGCTGCACGAAACCGCGGCCTACCGCATCAGCGCCGTGACGCAACTGCTGGAGAACCTCGCCCTGCGCGAGGAGATCCATAGCGATGCCGTGGTCCTGCACGATTTTGCGCGAGTGCTGGCCATTCCGTTGCGTGATGGCTGCGATTTGATGGATGTCATTGGGCGACGATTGCAGGCGCAGGTTTCGTCGTCGTAAAGATGGGTGGCCTGAAGGCTAATGCCGGTCAGTTAAAAAAATGCACAGTACTTCGACATAAACCAGAGCCTTTCGGCGAGTGTAATATCGCCAAGATCGCAGCCTGCGGCAGCTCCTACAAGTTTTGCGCACATCCGTTATTACAAGGGTGAATCGGCTCGGCGTAGGAGCTGCCGCAGGCTGCGATCTTTTTGGGAGTATCCAATGCTTAACTGACTGGCATTGGGCCTCATGCCCACAGAGAGGGTGCCCTTTTCACGCAGCGAATTCCCCATTCTTGATCACCATCAACTCCCTACCCTCCCGGGTTCTGTAGGCTGAAGGCCACTCCTACACGTCACTTGGAGATCGCCATGGCCAAGATATTCCCCATCCACCCGAAACACCCCGAGCGCATCTGCTGGGGCTGTGACAGGTACTGTCCGGCGAGCTCCCTGGCGTGTGGCAATGGCTCTGACCGCACGATGCATCCGGCCGAGATGATCGGCGATGACTGGTATTTACACGGGGATTGGGGTATTGACCCGGCCACCGTGGCGCAAAAGCCGGTGGACGATCCGAGCAGCGGTGTTATTCGGCTTGTAGAAGTTGATAAATAGCACTGTCCTCTTTTCCCGATCAGGCAAATAATTGTCCCCAGTCTCTCTTCTCCGGAGGTCTGCGTGGAACTCATCGAAGCCTTTTTTCAGGAGTCTGGCGTGGGTGCTGGCCCGGGCGTGGTGTGTTTTCACGCCAATGCGAGCAGCTCGGCGCAGTGGCGAGGGCTGTTGGAGCGCCTGGCTCCGCGGTTCCATGTGCTGGCTCTCGACTCCTATGGCGCAGGCAAGAGCCCTGCCTGGCCAGCCGATCGGATCATCAGCCTCAGCGACGAAGTTGCGCTCGCAGAGCCGGTGCTTGCCAGAGCGGGCGCACCTCTTACGCTGGTGGGTCATTCCTATGGCGCCGCAGTCGCACTGATTGCCGCGTTGCACCATCCCGAGCGGGTGCGTGCCATCGCGGTGTATGAGCCCACGCTGTTTTCGCTGCTTGATGCGCAAATGCCCCCACCCAATGAGGCGGACCTGATACGCGAGGTCGTTGCCGATGCCGGCCGAGCCCTCGATGCAGGTCACCAGGGCGCCGCCGCCGAGCGGTTCATTGACTACTGGATGGGTTCTGCAGCGTGGAAACGAACCCCGGAGCAACGCAAGCAATCCATCGCCGCTGCGGTGGCCAATGTGCGCGGCTGGGCTCACGCATTGTTGACCGAGCCGACCCCACTGCAGGCTTTTCGCTCGCTCGACATTCCAGTGCTCTACATGACAGGCAAGGACTCGCCAGCCTCGTCACTTGGGGTGGCGCGGTTACTGGCCGGGGCTCTGCCAAAAGTCGAGAGGGTGCAATTCGAGGAACTTGGGCACATGGGTCCCGTTACCCATCCAGACATCGTCAATCAGGTCATTGCACGATTTATCGAGCGCAGTTGAGTCTTCTCTTCGGCCAATAGAAATGAGTTTTTCTTCACCCTATCGGCGGTCCCCGCGCTGTACATTCCCGAGCGCTCATTTCAAGGCACTAAGGTTTCCCCGCTCTGCCGCGGGCTTTTTTGCCTGGCGAACCGTCGGTCGACTAGCTCAATGCAAGGTTTCACTTTGTATAACTTAGTGCAAACTCAAGATCAGGGTCACCGCCACCCCCATCTGCCAGAGGCAAATCGGGGAAAGGTTCGTCGGTAACGCCAACCCTGTCGGCAATCAGGATCAAAGGACGGAATATCAGCCCTCAACAGCCACTCAAACCAGCCTCCACTACACGCCTTTGGGTGTACTATCAGGGTCTATCCATCCAGATATCAGTTTGCCATGCCCACGGATAGCGAAGAGAGCAGTCAGATCGTAGCTTCTCTGGCGCACCGCGTTGGCCACAACGCTGACATTGCCCAGGTCGCCGATGCGATCGTTACAACATTGCAGGAAATGGATGCAGCCCTTACGCCGATTATCGGACAGCAAGGGGTTGCCGCGCTTTATCGCCGCAGTCTCCATCTGTGCGCCTCCACCCATCCACGCCTGGCCGGTACTTATGAAAGTGTGCAGCCCGGCATGGATCTGACGGAACTCAAATCCGTACTTGTTCAGCAAAGCGAAGCCGAAGCGATTTTTTTCGGTGAAGCGTTTCTAAAAACATTCTACGAACTGCTGACCACGCTGATCGGGCCCTCGCTCACCGCACGATTGCTTCGTGCTGTGTGGGAAAATTCTTTGGGCGGCAGCCCCGCGCAGGATACTTCGTCATGACCACCAAAGTGACAATCAACCGCTTGGCCACTGGCGTGCCAGGACTGGACGAGGTGCTTGGCGGAGGATTGCCGGAGTTTTCGTTCAACCTGATCGCCGGGCCTCCCGGCTGCGGCAAGACCACCCTGGCGCATCAGATGATGTTCGCCCTGGCCACCCCGGAACGTCCGGCGCTGTTCTTCACCGTGCTCGGTGAACCGCCGCTGAAGATGCTGCGCTACCAACAGCAGTTCGACTTTTTCGACAGCGAAGCGATCAACCATTCGGTCCGCTATATCAACCTGGCAGACGATACGCTGGCGGGCGACCTGGATGAGGTGCTGCGGCGCATCGTCGCCGAGGTCGAGGCCCACGGTCCGGCACTGGTGTTCGTCGACTCGTTCCGCTCGGTCGTGCTGGCAAGCCGAACCCAGGACAATCCGAATAACAACTTGCCGCAGTTCATTCAGCAACTGGGCATGTTGATGACCACCTGGCAGGCAACCACCTTCCTGATCGGCGAATACTTCACCGAGACCGACACCAATCCGATTTTCACCGTGGCCGACGGCCTGATCTGGCTGCGCCAGAGCGTGCAGCGCAACTCCATGGTGCGCAAAATGGAAATCATGAAGATGCGCGGCCAGCCGACATTGCCGGGGCTGCACACCTTCCGCATCGGCACTTCGGGCATCAAGGTCTTCGCACCGGCAGCGGTGTATGCCACGAAGCCGGTCGAACCGTCCGACGGCACACCGTCTTCGCGCCTGAAAATGGGCGTTCCGCGGCTGGACGAGATGCTCGGCGGTGGCCTGCCCCGTGGCTATTCGTTGCTGGTGGCCGGTCCTTCCGGCTCCGGGAAAAGTATCCTGGCGGCCACCTTCCTGGCTGAAGGTGCCCGCAATGGTGAAACCGGTGTGATCGCGGTGTTCGAGCAACGCCCCCATCATTTGCGAAGTGCCACGCTGACTCAGCTGATCCAAAGCGGTCAGGTCGGACTGGTGGACAGTCGTGCACCGGACCTGTCCATCGACGAAATCGTCCAGTTATTGTTGAGCGAAATAACCCGTCTGAAAGCGACCCGAGTGGTCATCGATTCACTTTCGGGCTTCGAGCTGGCACTGGCACCGACCTTTCGCGAAGACTTCCGTGAGTCGTTGGCCCGCATGGTCACCGCATTGACCAGTGTCGGTGTCAGCGTATTGATGACCTCCGAACTTGAAGACCGCTACACCGATCTGCGCTTCAGCCCCTATGGCACGGCGTTTCTCACCGACGCGATCATCGTTCAACGCTATATTGAAGTGCAAAGCCGCTTGCTACGCATCATGGCTGTGGTCAAAGTAAGGGCCAGCGCCCATTCCGATGAACTGCGCCTGTACCGTATCGACGACCACGGCCTGCAGATCGGCGAAATGCTTGCAGATCAAGAAGGCCTGCTCGGTGGCCGGCCGACCAAACAGATTTCAGGTGTGGAGCACCCAGGAGATAGAAAAGCTTGAGCCGGCATCATGAATGAGGCCAATGGCAAGAATGAGGGAGCGATGGCCAGTGCCGCGCGCGAACTCTTCCTGCTTGGCCAAAAAACCGTTGAAGCGCGTGCGGTACTGGCCGCGCTGCAGCAAGAGCTGGACGATGCCAATAATCGTCTGGGCGACAGCCAGCAGGTCGAGCAACTGATCGAGGCCAATCAACAGCTGGTACTGGCAATACTCCTGGCGCAATCGGACGCTCAAACACCCCTTCACTGCGAACAACAACGCCTGTATCAGGAGCTGCGTGAAGCCAACGCACAACTGGTGATCGCTGCGCTGAGTGCGCAAAACCTTCAAGCTTCGGCCGAACAGGCACTGGGGCAGCAACGGAATATTCTCACCCTGGTCGCCCATGAGCTGCGCAATCCCTTGACACCCATCAGCATGATCGCCGGGCGTCTGGTGCGGGTGCCGAGCGAAGAGTTACCGCGGATGCAGGCGCTGATCGAAGGCCAGGTTCAGCACATGTCACGGCTGGTCGACGACCTGCTGGACGTCTCCCGCGCCAGCACCGGCAAGTTGCGCCTCGATCGCCGCGTCGTGGACATGCTGCAGATCATCCACGAAGCCATCGCCGTCTGCAGCCCGGTGATGACTGCTCACCAGTTACATTTCAGTGCCCGACTTCCCGACGGCATGCTCGCGGTGAACGGCGACCCGGTGCGCCTCACTCAGATTCTGGGCAACGTCCTGGGGAATGCGGCCAAATACACACCGGCCGGGGGCATCGTCAGCCTGTCCGTAACGCTCGAAGCCGACACTCTGGTGATGAGTATTTGCGACAACGGCATCGGCATTTCGGCAAAGGCCCTGCCCTTTATTTTCGACCCCTTTGTCCAGGACGTGCACGCCGTCGGCTTCAACGGAGCCGGCTTGGGCATCGGCCTGACCGTGGTCCGCGAACTGGTGGAAGCCCACGGCGGCACGGTGATCGGACTCAGCGAAGGTGACGGTATGGGTAGCGAGTTCATCGTCAGGTTGCCATTGACGGGGCATTGACCTTTACACGCGAAAATCCCGCGCAAAACTCAATACACGCCTCTTCAGGCAAAAAAAACATCACCTCAACGGGCCCCAACGGGGTGTTTTTTTCAGTCCGCGCCAGGATCAGGCGCGCATTCACTGACCGCCTACCAAAGGGCAATGTCATACGTCAGGTACAGCCGATAGTTATCGCGGTCACTGGCGTAGGTCGAGCGGTAAGTCGCCTTGCGCAACTCGACGCCCAGGCCCTTGAGGGTGCTGTCCTGAACGACATACCGCAGGTTGGTGTCGGACTCCCACTCGCGGGCTTCGCGGCCTTTGTAATCGCCATTCTCGCCTTTGTAGTAGCGAGTCATGAAGCTCAGGCCGGGCAGCACGGCGGCGAAATCATAGTCGTAGCGCAGCATCCAAGTCTGCTCACCGGCCAGGATGAATTTGCCGACACCGGCATTACTGAACGAGTACACCGTGGCCCCACTGGTGTAAGGCAGGGCGGTGTCACCGCTGACTTTCTGGTAACCCAGGCCCAGTGCCTGGGCGCCGAGGCGATAGGTGAACAACCCGCTGAACATGTCGCTGTCGACTTTGCCGTTACGTGCCACCCCTGCTTCGCTGCTGATGAAATAACGCAAGTCGCTGGTCAGGTTGCCTGGGCCGAGCGGTTGTTTGTGGACCAGTCCAAGGAACTGCTGGCGGTAGAACTCACGCATTTCGCCGTAGTACCAAGTGCCGCTGAGGTTGGGTGTGAACCTGTAAGTCGCGCCGGCGAAATCGAACCCGCTGCCTTTGTTGCCGTTGTAGCCCTGAGGATAGATGTCCACGCTGTTGGTGGAGTTGCGTTGCTTGAACTGGTCCAGATGCCCGGCGTGCAGGTACAGATTGGAAACACCGGAGTATTCGATCTGGGTGCCGCGCAGGGTCTGCGGCAACAGACGGCCATCGTTGTGGACCAGCACCGGGATCTTCGGCAGCAGCGTACCGGTTTTCACCACGGCATCACCGATACGCATCTTCGCTGTCACGCCGAGACTGGAATATTCATTCGCGGCATGCCCGTCACCATGCACAGGCAAAAGCCCGGTGCCGGCGTGGGTCGGACTCGAGTCCAGCTTCAACCCGGCCAGCCCCAAGGCATCAAGACCAAAACCAACGGTTCCTTCGGTATAACCCGATTGCAGATTGAGCAAAAACCCCTGGGCCCACTCCTTGCGGTCCGCTCCACCGTCGCGATAACCGTCGTTGAAGTAGTAGTTGCGCAGCGTCAGTTTGCCTTGTGCATCCTCGAAAAATCCCTGGGCCATCAGCCCCGGCGAAAGACTTGCCAACAGCCCCGCACAGACGAAGCTAGCCCTCGTGAAAAGCTCACGCATAAAAAATCCCCAGTGCCGTATTGTCGGTTTTATTTGGCAGTCGCAATGATCCCGCGAACGGAAAATGATTCGTTGTTGTTTGGCTGAACGCTGGACTCAGTGTCGTTGTGGAGCGGACACTAACGGCTCGCCGGAGAGCCGACAACGTTATGCGAGAAGCGCATCAGGCTATGCGCAAATCAGGTTTCAAGACCTTTCGAAAACCCGTGACCCACAGGAAAACCAGGGTGAACCTCAAACAACTCGAAGCCTTCAAAGCCATCATGTCCACCGGCTCGACCATCGGCGCAGCGACCCGAATGGGCCTTTCCCAATCCGCGGTGAGTCGCTTGCTGAGCCAGCTCGAAGAGGCGCTGGGGTTTGCCCTGTTCCTGCGCAAGAAGGGGCGTTTGATGGCCACCCCCGAAGCCGAAGAGCTGCTCGCCGAAGTCGCCGGACTGGTCGATGGCATGCAGCGCATTCAGCGGCTGGCGGACGAGATTCGGGTCGGCCGCTCGCGCAAGAGCCTGCTCAAGGTCGGGGTACCGACCAGCATGACTCAGGAGCTGCTGCCAAAAATTGTTGCCGGGTTTCTCAAGGACCACGAGGACATCGTTGTCGAGCTGCTGACCGGCTCTTACGACACGATTGAGCGGGCGGTGCTCGACCGATCTGCCGACCTCGGATTTGTGCGCTTGCCTACGGAAATACCAGACTTCGACATCGAACCGGTGCTGGAAACCGAAGGCGTGTGCGTGATGCCGGAAGACCATCCGTTGACTCGCCATGAAGTGATAGAGGTGCAGCATTTACGGGATGTGCCGCTGGTGCTATTGGGGCGCCAGCGAGCGTTGCGGGCAGAGCTCAATCAAATCTTTCGCGGGGCCAATCTGACGCCGCAAGTGCGGATCGAAGTGCACTCGGCAGGCGCCGCGTGCAGCTTTGTCGCTGAGGGTCTGGGGGTATCGATCGTCAACGGTCTGCTGGCCAGCCATTTCCTCCATTTGCCGATTGTCACACGGCCCTTCCGACCTGCCCTGCCCTATTCCTTCGGCCTCGCCTTCCGCCGTGACGAACCGCGTTCCAGGGTGGTGAGTGCGTTTGCCGAGCACCTCAAGCAGCGTTTGAGTGAGGCCGTACACAAGGTAAATTAAGCGTCATGCCACCCGAGAACCATGACAAAACGCATAGCTCAACCCGCTCCACGCATAACGTTGTCGCCCTCGAAAGTTTGCCCTAGTGTCTGCGTCACCAAGAGCCACTACCAAAAACAATAACCGCGAGGGCCACACTCCCATGTTCATTGAAAAGCGCCACGTTGCCCCTCTTTTGACTGCCGGACCATCGCCGCACCCAGCGTAGCGTCGTCCTCGCACCGTTCATTCGGGACCTTGTGTCCCGACCTCCAACGACATGTCGCCAGCCAGGGCAAGCACCATGACTGAACCACAGATCACCATCAGCCAATCGACCGCCACCCCCCCTCTGGTGGAGTCGGGCAAGCTTCACCAACGCAAACAAATCAACCCCGCGATTATCCTCTTGAGCATCGTCCTGCTCGCCGTGGCCTTCACCTATGCGGTCAACTCCGGCAAGTTCCAGCGCCAGAATGGCCTGGTGATCCCCGGTTCCTATCAGGTGCTGGAAAAACAGGACTCGCTGAGCCAGTTGTTCTCCATCGAGCCGCGCAAGGCCAGCGATACGGCTGCCCGGCCGGTGTCGCTGGTGGAAGGCTTCATGGCCATTCCCCAAGGCATCGAAAAGCGCGCCGGGCTGATTTTCATGGTGCTGTTCATCGGCGGCATGTTCGGCGTACTGAACAAGGCAGGGGTGATAGATGCCGGGCTCGAGCGCTTGCTCGGCCTGACCCGGGGCAATATCTATGTGCTGGTGCCGACGCTGATGCTAGTGTTTTCCGCCGGCAGCACCTTCATGGGGCTGGCCAAGGAATTCATCCTGATCGTGCCGTTGATGGTTGCCATGGCCAACCGCCTCGGGCTGTCGAACCTGATCGGCCTGGCCATCGTGTGCATCTCGGTAAAGATCGGCTACCTGGCATCGATCACCAACCCGGTGGCCCTGTCCGTAGCACAACCCATGGTTGGTTTGCCGATCTTCAGCGGCATGAGCATGCGCATCGCCGCGTACGGCCTGTTCTTGCTGGTGGGCATCGCGTTTGTGCTGTGGAGCATCCGCAAACACGGGTACGACGCCAGCGCGGAAATCACCTTCGAACATAAACCATTGCCGATCCGGCACCTGATCAACCTGCTGGTCTTGGGTAGCGGCATCGCCTTCATGGTCTATGCCTCGAACCGCTGGGAGTGGAAATACCACGAGCTGTCGGCGTTCTACCTGCTGTTGAGCGTGGCCTTCACCCTGATCGCCGGTCTGGGCGCCAGCGTCGCCGCCAGTGCGTTTGTCGACGGCATGAAAAAGGTGCTGATCGCCGGTGTGCTGATCGGCCTGGCCACCGCAGTGGAAATCATCCTCAGCACCGGCCAGGTTCTGGACACTATCGTCAACGGCCTGGCCAGTGTGGTGAGTGACCACGGGCCGGTGGTGTCTGCCTATGGCATGTTCTTCGCTCAGTTGGGCCTGGATGTGTTGATTCCCTCCACCTCCGGTCAGGCGGCAGTGACCATGCCGATCTTCGGGCCGCTCGGCCAGCTGTCGGGTGTCAGCCCACAGACCACCGTCTATGCGTTCCTGCTGGGCAACGGTTTGACCAACATGATCACCCCGACCTCCAGTGGTTTGCTGGTGTTGCTGGCCACCGCGCAGGTGGGCTGGGGCCAATGGGCGCGCTACATCCTGCCACTGTTCCTGATCTATACGGCGCTGGCGATGGTCCTGCTGGCCATCGCGGTGACGACCGGTTACTGAGTGTTCAACGGCGTCCGCGGCCATGCCGTCCGGCGCCGGTTTCAATAAGGTTTTGAGATGACTTTAACGTGCGAAAGAGCGTTCCCGGCCATGCAGCTTCTGCGCAATCAACCGATCCCCATGCGCGATGGCGTGCACCTGGCCACCGATATCTACCTGCCCGTCGATGCCAAGGGCCCATTCCCGGTGGTCATCGAGCGCACACCTTACGACAAGAGCAAACCCTCACGCTCGGAAAAGCAACTCGACGGCCACCATCTTTCCCGCGAGAACATGGCAGCGCGCTTCACTGCCCAGGGGTTTGTTGCGGTATTTCAGGATTGTCGTGGCCGCTATGCTTCCGAAGGGGTGTTCACCAAGTACACCGCCGAGGGCGAGGACGGTTACGACAGCCTGGCCTGGATCATCGAGCAGCCCTGGTGCAACGGCCGGATCGGCAGTATGGGCTTGTCCTATGCCGCCCATACACAACTGGCGATGGCCTGTCTGCATCCTCCCGGATTGAGCAGCATGGTCCTGGACTCCGGCGGTTTCGCCAACGCCTTTCAGTGCGGCATCCGCCAAGGTGGCGCGTTCGAACTCAAGCAGGCGACCTGGGCCTGGAGGCAAGCCAAAGAGAGCCCCGCCGCCCTGGCCGATCCACTGATTCGCCATGCACTGGAGCAGGAAGACATTCATCAATGGTTTGGCCGCATGCCCTGGCAAGCGGGTCAGTCGCCATTGCGGCACGTCCCGGAATACGAAGCCTACCTGCTCGAACAATGGGCTCGGGGCAGCTTCGGGCCTTACTGGCAAAAGCCCGGCATTTACGCCGAAGGGCACTATGACCAACTACCGGATATCCCGGTGCTGTTCATGTCCAGTTGGTACGACGCCTATGTCAGTTCGACCCTTGCCAACTACGCGGCATTCAGCCGCAACAACAAGGCCTCGCAGCAGCTGATCATGGGGCCTTGGCTACACGGTGATCGCAATATCAGCCACAGCGGCAATGTCGAGTTCGGTCCGCGGGCGGCGTTCGATGGGCAGGTCGCCGAAAACTGGCTGAGCTGTCGCCTGAACTGGTTCGAACGCTCACTCAAAAGCCCCTTGGAGCAGACGTCCACCCACGCTGGGGTAAAGGTATTTTTGATGGGTGGCGGTAGCGGCGCCAAAGACCGCAATGGCCGGCTGGAGCACGGAGGGCGCTGGCTTGAAAGTCAGCACTGGCCGTTGCCGGGCAGTCAGCAACTGTCGCTGTACCTTGACCGGCAACAGCAGCTGAGCAGCAAGCCACCGACCGCCGATGAGGCGCATCTGAGCTATCGAGTGGATCCTGCATCACCGGTGCCGACCATTGGCGGCGCGCTGACTTCCGGCGCCCCGGTGTTCGTTGGCGGAGCCTTTGACCAACGCGAGCATCCGGACTTCTTCGGCACACGTGGCGATAACAGCCCCTTGGCAGAGCGTAGCGATGTATTGAGTTTCCAGACCGAACCGCTGAAAGACGACCTGGTGGTCGCAGGCCCGCTGCGCATCGAGCTCTGGATCGAGAGCGACGCGCCGGACACCGACTTCACTGCCAAACTGGTCGACGTCTATCCGGCCAGCGCCGACTATCCGCAGGGTTATGCAATGAACATCACCGACGGGATCCGTCGCTGCCGCTACCGTGACTCCTGGGAGGCCCCACAGCTGCTGACACCGGGAAAGAGGGTGAAGATCGTGATCGAACCTTTTGCCACCTGCAACCTGTTCAAGCGCGGCCATCGCCTGCGCCTGGACATCGCCAGCAGCAACTTCCCGCATTTCGACGTCAACCCCAACAGCGGTGAGGCCGAAGGTCAGGCACAACACCCAAGGATCGCCTGCAACACCCTGCACCTGAGCGCGAGGTTTGCCTCGCGCCTGGTGCTCACGGTCATCCCGTCAGGGCTGTTGCCAGGTTTTGAATCTCAGCCAATCGACTGAGGCTGAGCATCCACCAGCGGTTCTTCGCCTCTTTGCAGAACCGGCAGCTCAAGTCGCGCTCGCCCGTAAAATGCCAGTGCGGTCAGCAGGCAGGCGAGCCAGACGAAGATCCCCGCCCAGAAGGTGTGGGACATGTAATGCCAGCCCTGCAGCACCCGGGTGGTGCCATAGACAAAGCCGAGCAACAGCGAGCCATGCAGGATTGCTTTGGAATGGCGCCAGCGATAGCGGCGAGCCACGAAGTACAGGGCGAGCATGGTGAAACCACCCGAGGCATGACCACCTGGCCAGCAGCGGCCCGGGCCTGCGACTTTCAGCAGATCGAAATTTTCGTACCACTCTTTGTGTTCGATCTTGCCGGCGTACTGGGTGGTTTCAACCGGGCAATACACACTGGTGTGGCCTTTCAGATAATGGATGACCCCGGTACTGATCGAAAACGCAAACACCACGAACAGCCAGTCCCGGCGGTGCCGGGTCGCAAACCTGAGCAACGGAGCAATCCGCACCTTCTCCAGGAACGCGATGAGTCTGGCGTGTTTCTCGGCCTTCAACCGCGGCCAGAGAAACGACAATAATGCGCCGATAATCGCCGCTTCGCCTGTCCAGTTCGGAATGATCCGCGCCCATTTATGGGTGACTTGTTCGAACAGGCGAACGTGATTCAACGGAAACAATTTCGTCGCTGGATCGTAAAAAAGATCACTGAAGGCAATATCTATTTTTGTCAGATCAAACAACAAAAACACCACGGCAGCGCAGAGCAGTGGAATACCGAAATTCACCCAATAAAATCGGTAGCGAGAAGAAGTCAGCATCTTTTTTCCTGATTGAAGAGGCAAGCCTGTCTATTTGTTTGATAACGATTGAATTGAATGCCAGTCGCTGGCGTCAATGAAGCCGAGCATCTGTGGCTTTCCAGGCACTCCCGCGGTTGAAACGAACAGCGAGGCGCCGTAGCCCAGCGTGGCCGAAGGCAACTGCATGTCGCTTTCAAGCTGCGACATGCATTCACTGTGCGTCACCAGAACGAGGTTGCGGCCGGCCACCTTGTGGCTGAGGGCATCACTCAACATGCGCCCCTTACAGCGGATCAACCAGTCCTGGCCCGCAGTGACCTTATTGAACATGTAGAAAGACGTTTGCGCCGCCCGGGTCAACGGACTGTTGTAGATATCCGCCTTGCTCAGACCCAACCGCTCGAACTGCGAGCCAACTGCCGCGGCGACACTGCGCGAGCGCTCGGTTATACCGTCGGCACTGCCGAGACACGCCGCACTGGAGTGGTCACAACGCTCGACGTGACGAACCAGCACAATGATTTCGCCCTTGGCCCAATCCGCCTTCAGCCGCGCCACTACCGCGGCGTTGCCATTGGCCAGATCGGGGACCGCCGCGGGTTTCAGAAGAAACAGGGTCAGCGCCAAAACAATCAAGGCAGACACCAGTATGACGGCCGCATTCCTGTACCTGGCAACCCCACTCAGGCCCAGTAAACGTCTGACACTAATAAGATTGGGTCTTGATTCCACAACCAACCCGCCACCTTGGCCAACCCCTGGCAATGAACCGCACAGCACAGCGATGACCACCGTGCTCTTGAGAATGTCTGTTTTTTTGAGGTGATAGACCGGCACCCACCGCTCAACGGCTGAGCGAAACTTTAGGGGGCAGGAAGTCGGGACAGCGTGAAATGAATGTGAAAAAAAGCTTGAGAGACCGGACAAAAACCGTTTCAGCTCTCGCGATTGCTGCCGATACCTCCTACGACAAACCTTGCTGGCTACCAAAAACAACAACCTTCCAGCCACTGACGACCAACACTCGCACTGTTCCTGGAGGAATTCGATGAATAGCTGGTTCGGCAACATCAGCGTCAACCTGAAACTGGGCCTGGGTTTCGGCCTGGTACTGACGCTCACCACCCTTCTCGCCCTGACTGGCTGGACCAGCCTTGGCGGGCTGATCGATCGCAGTAACTGGATGAGCGACATCACTCAGCTGAACGCTGGCCTGACCAAACTGCGCATCACCCGCTTGCAGTACATGTTGACCAACGGCGACGAAACCGCCGCGCAGAATGTGCAAACCACTCTCGATGGTTTCGTTGCCCAGCAACAGGCGCTGCTCAGTAGTTTCAAGAGCCCGGAAAACCTCAAGCTGCTCAGAGAGCAAAGCGCGACCATCAGTGCCTACCAGCAATCGCTGAACAAAATGCGCAACGCCTACCGCACCGGCAACGCCGCTCGCCAGGTCATGGGCGACAACGCCGAAAGCGCCAACGGACTGATAAGCGCGATCAACACTCGTGTGCAGCAGATGCCCTTGAGCGACCAGCGTTTCGAACAGTTCCGGGCCATCTCCCAGGCCAAGGAAGAGTTTCTGCTTGCCCGTTATGAGGTCCGTGGCTACACCGCCACCAGCAACCCGCAAACCGAGCAAAAAGCCGTCGCCCAACTGGACGCCGCCATCGCCAGCCTGAAAGGCCTCAATGAGCATTTTGCCGACACCCAGCAAGACGCCCTGCGTCAGCTTGAAGGTGCCCTGACCCGCTACCGCAGCGCGCTGCTGGACTACAAAGCGGCGAACAGCGAAGCGATTCAGGCGCGCAAGGAAATGACCGAACAAGGCGGTGCCATCGTCGCCAGCAGCGATGCGCTGTACCAGATCCAGCTCGATCGTCGCGACGCCGAAAGCGCTCGGGCACGCACCCTGCAACTGGTCAGCACTCTGCTGGCGTTACTGGTTGGCGTGCTGGCCGCGGTGATCATCACCCGACAGATTACCCGCCCGTTGCGCGAGACCCTGGCCGTGGTCGAACGCATCGCCGCCGGCGACCTGACTCACGACGTGCACGTCACCCGTCGCGACGAACTCGGCGTGTTGCAGCAAGGCATCGTGCGCATGGGCGTAACCTTGCGCGAGCTGATCAGCGGCATTCGTGACGGCGTCACGCAGATCGCCAGCGCCGCCGAAGAGCTGTCGGCCGTCACCGAACAAACCAGTGCCGGGGTCAACAGCCAGAAGATCGAGACCGATCAGGTGGCCACTGCCATGCACGAAATGACCGCCACCGTGCAGGAAGTCGCACGCAATGCCGAGCACGCCTCGCAAGCCGCTGCGGCCGCCGACGGCGAAGCCCGCGAAGGTGACAAGGTGGTTGCCGAAGCCATCGCCCAGATCGAGCGCCTGGCCACTGAAGTCGCGCGTTCCACCGACGCCATGACCTTGCTGCAACAAGAGAGCGACAAGATCGGCAGCGTCATGGACGTGATCAAAGCCGTGGCTGAACAGACCAACCTGCTGGCGCTCAACGCGGCCATCGAAGCTGCCCGCGCCGGTGAAGCCGGTCGTGGTTTCGCGGTGGTCGCCGACGAAGTCCGCGGCCTGGCCCAGCGCACGCAGAAATCCACTGAAGAAATCCAGGGGCTGGTCGCCGGTTTGCAGAACGGTACCCAGCACGTGGCCACGGTGATGAACAACAGCCGCAGCCTGACCGCCAGTAGCGTCGAACTGACCCGCAAGGCCGGCAGTTCACTGGAAAACATCACCCGCACGGTGTCGAACATCCAGTCGATGAACCAGCAGATCGCTGCCGCCGCCGAGCAACAAAGCGCCGTGGCCGAAGAGATCAGCCGCAGCATCATCAACGTGCGCGACGTCTCCGAACAGACCGCCGCCGCCAGCGATGAAACCGCTAAATCCAGTGTTGAACTGGCGCGACTCGGAAACCAGTTGCAGATGATGGTCAGTCATTTTCGGGTGTGATTGATCACATTGTGAGCAGTTGAATAAGTGGGTGAATTACAGACCCCATCGCGAGCAGGCTCGCTCCCACGCTGGATATGCGTCGGATCACATAGTGTGATCCACACATAACCTGCTCGCGATGACTATTCAATAAGCGCCCTACATCCTGCGCCTGGAACCAGCTTCAGCTACCCATTGATCGCCGATTTTTGATCGTTCAAACGCCCCACGGATTGATAACAGACAAACCGGAAAACTCGAAATCGCGCACATTGCGCGTCGCAATCGATGCTCCATGTACTCGACAGATCGCCGCAATCTGCGCGTCCGCCATGGAGACTGCGCGCCCGTTGGCCTCACTACCGGCCACCAACATGGCGTATTCGACGGCCCCATGAGCGTCGAAGGGCAGGATCTTGCCAGCAAAATCCTCTTCGAACATCGCCATCGCCTGGGCCTCCAGCCCTTGTTTACGCTTGCCAGCAGGAAGACGGGCGATACCGTGGAGAATTTCGGCGACGGTGATCGCGCTAATGGCCAGATCCATCGCCGGTTGTGCATCAACCCAAGCCAGCACTTGAGTGGCAGGTTCAGCGCGCATGAACTCCGATAGAACATTGGTATCCAGCACAATCATTCGGTGAGATCCACGGCGGTGGCTTTTTCATGACGAGCAGGCAAGTCGAGTTCAACCCCTCCACTTGCGCTGAATCGAGCGCGAATTCGACTGGCAAGGCCTCCGGCACGATTGACCTGGGCCAACGCCCGCCCGAGGATCAGACGTGCTTCTTCTTCCATCGAGTGGCCATTGTGAGCCGCCTCGATACGCAGTTGCTCTTTGATCTGGTCGTCCAGATTACGAATAGTGATACTGGCCATGAATGCTTCCCTCGTGCAATCAATGAAATCATTGATTGAGCCTAGCACACTCCTTATGTGTTGTGTCCTGGACACCGTACAACGGCATGTCCTGAATTTCGGAGCGATCAAACTCGCGTAGGAACACAGAAATTTCCGACAGGTTTTTGAGGTTGCGTTGACCTAGGCCCATGGCTAACCTTCGTCGGTCGCTGCATATCAGCGTCCGGGCGTCGCGGCCCGCTTTTACTTGGTAGCTCCCTTCAAACCTGGAGTACCACCATGCACAAAGCCATCCCTAATCTTCCTGAAACCCCAAACGTTTCCCCCTACGAATCCCTTGATTCGAACAAACTTCACGAGGCTGCAAACCGTGCCCTCGATCATTACCTGAAGCCACCGATCAGCAATTCCCGACCCGCCGACGACCGTCCGCTACCAATCTTTGCCGTCGCCCCCGGCATCAACACCGATGCCCTGCTGCCCAATGCCTACGAAACCTTCTGTTCGGCGAGCACCTTGGTGCTGGATCTTGCCTATGACCTGGACGGCAAAGACCGCAATCTTGCCTTGGCGATTCATCAAATGATGGAGCTGGGATTATTGTTGATCGAGAAGGCGCTGGATAACGAGCATGCGGTGGGGCGGGGCAAGGTGTAGATCGGGGTTTGGCAGTTGAATCATTGGTGAATTGAAGGTCCTGTCGCGAGCAGGCTCGCTCCCACACTGAATCTGCGCCGGACTACATAGTGTGATCGACACATAACCTGTGGGAGCGGGCTCGCGATGACTTTCCAGCAGGCACCCTACAACTTCAATCAGACACTGATCGCATTGGTAAACACCAACCGATTGCCAAACGGATCACTGATGGTCATGTCCTGGCTGCCCCAGGGCATTGTCTGGATCTGTGGCTTGGCGTAGCGATAGTCCTTGGCTGACAATTGCTGGTGGAACGCTTCCAGCTCATCAGTCTCGATGCGCAATGCCGCTCCCGGCGAGCTGTCGCCGTGGTGTTCGGACAGATGCAGCACGCAGGCGTCGCGCGATACCTGCAGGTACAGCGGGAAGTTTTCTTCGAAACGATGCTGCCAGTCGAGGGTGAAGCCGAGGAAGTCGACGTAGAATTCCAGGGCCTTGGCTTCGTCGAAAATCCGCAGGATGGGGGTGGTTTTTCCAAAACTCATGGTGCTGCTCCTTGATTGAAGGTGATCATCCTATACAAGCTGAATACCTAGTACGAGCATGGGGTCCGGCAAGCAGGATCAAAAGATCGCAGCCTGCGGCAGCTCCTACGGGGTTTGTGTTCACCCAGAGTTCGGGGGTATACACGGTCATTGCAGGAGCTGCCGCAGGCTGCGATCTTTTAATGGAACCCCCGCCGCAAATCTCCTGCCCGGGCCAGAAATCTCCCGTCACTGCGTCCAGTGACTATGCCCTGCGCATAACTGCATACGCCATTGACCCACACTCCATCGATGCCTTCAGCCGCCCGTTGCGGGTCGCTGAAATCGGCCACGTCGCGCACCCGTAGCGGGTCGAACAGCACCATATCCGCCCAATGCCCTTCGCGAAGTTCACCCCGTTCTTGCAGACCGAAACGCGCTGCCGAAAGCCCGGTCATTTTGTGTACGGCGGTGTGCAGTGGGAACAGTCCCAGGTCACGACTGAAATGCCCCAGTACCCGCGGGAAAGCCCCCCACAGACGCGGATGGGGGAACGGATCTTCCGGCAGGCCGTCGGAGCCGATCATCGACAGTGGATGGGAAAGGATGCGCCGCACATCGGTTTCGTCCATGCCGTAATACACCGCGCCCGCCGGTTGCAATCGGCGGGCGGTGTCCAGCAGCGACAGACCCCATTCGGCGGCGATGTCCATCAGGTCGCGGCCACCCACCTCGGGATGAGGCGTCGACCAGGTGATGGTGATGCGAAAGGCGTCGGTGACCTGTTTGAGGTCCAGGGTCGAAGAACTGGCCGCGTAGGGATAACAATCGCAGCCCACCGGATGGCTCAGCGCGGCGCGTTCCAGGGAGGCGAGCAGTTGCGGGCTGCGACCCCAATTGCCGGCACCGGCGCATTTGAGGTGGGAGATGATCACCGGTGCCCTGGCATGACGGCCGATCAGGAACGCTTCGTCCATTGCCTCCAGCACCGGCTCGAATTCGCTGCGCAAATGAGTGGTGTAGACCGCGCCAAATGCCGCCAGCTCTTCGGCCAGTTGCAGCACTTCATCCGTCTCGGCGCAAAAGGCACTGGCGTAGGCCAGACCTGTGGATAAACCCAACGCGCCCGCCTCCAGACTCGCGCGCAGTTGCTCGCGCATGGCACTGATTTCACCAGGCGTGGCGCTGCGATAGAGGTCGTCCATGTGGTTGTTGCGCAGCGCCGTGTGACCGACCAGCGCCGCCACATTCAGGGTTGGGTGCGCGGCTTCGACCGCGGCGCGGTAGTCGCCAAAGCGCGGGTAGACAAAAGCGCTGGCGGTGCCCAGCAGGTTCATCGGGTCCGGTGGCTCGCCGCGCAAACTCACCGGGGATGCGCTGATCCCGCAGTTGCCGACGATCACCGTGGTCACGCCCTGGCTGAGCTTGGGCAGCATCTGCGGCTGGCGGATCACCACGGTATCGTCATGGGTGTGGACATCGATGAAGCCCGGCGCCAACACTCGACCGCCCGCTTCGATCTCTTCATCGGCACAGGCGCCATTCAAGCTGTCGATGCGTTGAATGCGGCCATCCAGAATCGCCACATCGGCGAGGTAACCCGGGATGTTAGTGCCGTCGATGACCAGGGCATTGCGGATCAGCGTGTCGTACTTCATGTCAGTCTCCCAGCGGCAGGCATCGGCACCGCCGCGGTAGTCGTCCAGCGCCAGTATGATCCGGTGCCGACGCTCTTGATTGTCTTCAGGCTGAACCAGAGCCCGCTCGGTGGCAAGTACCTCGATAGCTAGCAGCATGCCTTGGCGCGGCTTAGACTGCGGATCTTGCGCTTTACGACCCATTGACCAGGAAAGGCCAACCATGAACCCCCGCTCTCTATTTACTACCTGCAGCCTGTTAGTGGCGTTTTGCGGCTCGGCTTATGCCGCTGACAACGCTGATAGCCCTGCCTACAAAAAGTGCATGGAGGCGTCGGGAGGCGTAACCGTCAACATGCTCGATTGCACCGCAGCTGAAATCCAACTGCAGGATACCCGGCTGAACAAAGGGTACAAGGCAGCCATGGCGGCGCTGGAGGCTGACAAGAAGAGCCAGCTGCAAAACGTCCAGCGGATGTGGATCAAGTACCGTGATGCCAACTGCGGATTGGTCGGCAGTTTGACGGGCGGGACCATCGACAGTATCAACGCTGGTTCCTGCGTTCTGGAGATGACCAGGACCCGGGCCCAGGAGCTGGAGTATCTGGTTGGGCCTTGATTAACAGATACGCGAATATCCTGTCCGGTGATCACTTGTGGCGAGGGGGCTTGCCCCCGTTCGGCTGCGAAGCAGTCGTAAAACCTGAGAATGCGGTATGCCTGTCACAATGGTGTTGCAGATTTTAGGGCCGCTGCGCGCCCCAGCGGGGGCAAGCCCCCTCGCCACAGCAAGCTCCCTCGCCACAGGGTTGTGCTCGGCTTTACTGGTCGGTCGCACCCTCTTCCCCAGTCCCGTAAACTCGCGTCCTTCGCACTCCCCCGCTCGACCCTGGACACCCCGATGCTTTCAACCGTCAAACAACACTGGTTCTCCAACATCCGCGCCGACGTGCTGGCCGGTCTGGTGGTCGCGCTTGCGCTGATCCCCGAAGCCATCGCCTTTTCGATCATTGCCGGGGTCGATCCGAAGATCGGTTTGTATGCCTCGTTCAGCATGGCGGTGGTGATTGCTTTCACCGGGGGTCGGCCGGGGATGATTTCCGCCGCGACCGGTGCCATGGCGTTGCTGATGGTGACCCTGGTCAAAGACCACGGTTTGCAATACCTGCTGGCGGCCACGCTGCTATGCGGCGCGCTGCAGATCGGCGCCGGGTTTCTCAAGCTGGGTTCGTTGATGCGCTTTGTTTCGCGCTCGGTGGTCACCGGTTTCGTCAACGCGCTGGCGATTCTGATTTTCATGGCCCAGCTGCCGGAGCTGACCAACGTCACCTGGCATGTCTACGCCATGACCGCCGCCGGTCTCGGGATCATCTACCTGTTCCCCTATGTGCCGAAGATCGGCAAGGTCATTCCCTCGCCGCTGGTGTGCATCCTGGTACTGACTGGCGTGGCGATGTGGCTGGGGCTGGATATCCGCACCGTCGGCGACATGGGCGAGCTGCCGGACACACTGCCGATTTTCCTCTGGCCGGATGTGCCACTGAACCTGGAGACGTTGAAGATCATCTTCCCGTACTCGGCGGCGATGGCGGTGGTCGGCCTGCTGGAGTCGATGATGACCGCCACCATCCTCGACGAAATGACCGACACGCCGAGCGACAAGAACCGCGAATGCAAAGGCCAGGGCCTGGCCAATATCGCCACCGGCCTGCTCGGCGGCATGGGCGGTTGCGCGATGATCGGCCAGTCGGTGATCAACGTGAAATCCGGTGGCCGCACACGGCTGTCGACCTTGATTGCCGGGGTCGCCTTGTTGTTCATGGTGGTGTTTCTCAGTGACTGGGTCAGTCGCATTCCGATGGCCGCGCTGGTGGCGGTGATGATCATGGTCTGCATCGGCACCTTCAGCTGGGACTCGTTGCGCAATCTCAAACGCTATCCGCTGTCGACCAACATCGTGATGGTGGTTACCGTGGCGGTGGTGGTCGGCACGCATAACCTGGCGTATGGCGTATTGGCCGGGGTGCTGCTGGCGGCGATGTTTTTCGCCAACAAGATGGGCCATTACCTGGCGGTGGAATCATCGGTCGACGCCGCCAACCAGCAGCGCACTTACCGGGTGATCGGCCAGGTGTTCTTCAGCTCCGCCGACAAATTCAGCGCCGCCTTCGATTTCAAGGAAACCTTGCGCAACGTCTGCATCGACCTGACCCACGCACACTTCTGGGACATCACCGCCGTCGCCGCGTTGGACAAGGTGGTGCTCAAGTTGCGCAGCGCTGGTGCCGAGGTTGAGGTGCTGGGATTGAATGAAGCGAGCGCAACCCTGGTGGATCGCTTCGGCGTGCATGACAAGCCGGAGGGGATTGAGCGGTTGTTGGAGCATTGATCCGGGTCTGGTTCGAAGCTCTGCGGCGAAGCTGAAGCCGCTTTCGCGAGCAAGCTCGCTCCCACATTGGATCGCGTCGCTCCAAAATATATGGGCTGGCGCTGGACCTGTGGGAGCGAGCTTGCTCGCGATGGCCTCAACTCGGTCTGGAGCGAATGCCCTCAGACCATCTCGTTACGAATCCACTCTACAACCGACGTACGCTTCGGCGCCCAACCGAGCATTTCGCGGGCATGTTTTCCGCGCACCCGGCTGTTGGAACCCAAGCCATAGTTGGCCATTTCATAACCCCACTCGGCTTCGGCATCGGCCAGCGGCCAGTCTTGCGGTTCACCCAGATCGAGTGCCTGAGCAATGGCGGTGGTCATTTCGATGAAGGACGCTTCGCCGCTTTCGACGAAGTAGAAAGTGCCGGGCACATTCTTCTCCAGCGCCAGCAGGTACAGCGCGACCACGTCTTCGATGTGCACGTTGGACCAGATGTTCTGACCCGGGCCGACATGCCGGACCACCCCGCTTTTACGCGCCTGTTTGAGCAAGCGTGGCAACTGGACGCTGTCGCGCTTGACCCCGAGGCTGTGGCCGTAGATCAGCGTGTTGCAGATCACTGCCGAGTTCACACCTTCGCGCGCCGCGGCGAGGATCAGATTGTCGATGGCCACGCGAGCAGCCTTGTCGACGGTCGGCTCCGGCAAGTTGTCTTCGTAGTAGATGACATCGCTGGATTTACCGCCGCTGGCATCGCCGACAATGCTCGAACCGCTGGTATGCAGGAAGGTCTTGTTCGTCCCGCGCAGCGCTCCGAGCACGGCTTCGACTGCTGCGCGATGGTCGCTGCTGGCGGCGTTGATCACAGCGTCTGCGGCGCGAGCCTGTTCGGCCAGCAGGACGCTGTCGTCGAGCGTACCGATCACTGGGGTAATGCCCAATGCGGTCATTTCTTTAGCTTGTTCGGCGCTGCGCACCAGGCCGGTGACTTGATGGCCGGCCTTGATCAGGCCAGTTGCGATGGAGCCACCGATAAAACCTGCGGCGCCGGTTACGAATACGTTCATGGAGAGGACTCCCTGCGTGAGTAAGTGATGGAACGAGTATCGAGGACTGATCCCTGTTGAAAAAGTCCGGATTGCCCAATTCAATCTTGCGCAGAGGTCACGAATCAGCCTTCGAACACCGTCATGGCGTAGGCCGCCAGCTTGCTCTGGATGAAGTCGAGGAAGCATTGAATACGCAACGCCAACTGCGAGTTACGGTAGTACACCGCATTGATCGGTTGCCGATAACCGCTATTGGCTTCGGCCAACAGCACCGTCAAGCGACCGGCCTTGATGTCATCGATGGTCATGAAATGCGACAGGCAGGCAATGCCCTGCCCCTCCAGCGCCAGATGGCGCAGGGTTTCACCGCTGGATGCCGAGATTCCCGGCTGAATCTGCCAGCGATCACCCTGGGCATGCCGCAAGGGCCAATGATTGAGGCTTTCGGTCTGGGTAAAGCCCAGCAGCGAATGCCCAGCCAGTTCTGCTACGGTCGTCGGTGTGCCGTGCTTATCCAGGTATTCGGGGCTGGCGAGGATGTGCAGCGGGCTGCAACCCAGGGAGCGGGCATGCAGGGTTGAATCCGCCAAGGGCCCGATGCGAATGGCGATATCGGTGCTTTGTTCGAGCAAGTCGATAATCAGGTCATTGCTGTTGAGTTCCAGCTGGATGTCCGGATACAAACGGCGAAATTCGTCAATGTACGGGACGATGGCGTGGAGCATGAACGGCGAGGCGGCGTTGATCCGCAAGCGACCCGAGGGTGTTTGCTGACGCGAGGACAAGCGCTCTTCGAGGTGATCCATCTGTTCGAGAATCAACTTGGCGTGCTCGAAGAAGTACTTGCCCTCTTCGGTCAGGTCCATGCGCCGCGTAGTGCGGTTGATCAGCGTGGTCTCCAGCTTGGCCTCGAGCCGCGACAGCGTACGGCTGACCGCCGAGGGCGTTTGTCCGACCTGCTCGGCCGCCGCGGAAATCGAACCGCACTCGATCACACAGACGAAAATCTGCAACTCATCGGATCTGGCTTTCACGTGTGTCCTCTTTAGCGGATCAGTCTGCAGCAAGATGGCCAAGATCGCAGCCTGCGGCAGCTCCTACGCCGACCGGGTATACCCCTGAATGTGCAGAAACACGCGATCCCGTAGGAGCTGCCGCAGGCTGCGATCTTTTCAGCGGTAAACCCGATACTAGCCGCAAGTCACACAAAAGAAACGCTTATCGCGGCAGGTTGAAAACCTCTTTCAGGTGCTGCTCGTAGCGCGCCACGTCGGCCTCGATAGCTGGACGTTTCATCACGTCGACGCAAAGGAACGTCGGCAGACCGCTCATGCCGAGGAAGGTGTTGGCCTTGTGGAACGGGAAATACACCGCGTCCACGCCCTTGGCTTCGAAGAAGTCGGTCGGGTCGTCGAAAGCTTGCTGCGGCGCGTTCCAGGTCAGCGAGAGCATGTATTGCTTGCCCTGCAACAGGCCGCCACTGCCGTATTTCTGCGAGGCATCGGAACGGGTGCGACCGTCGCTGGCGTACAGGCTGCCGTGGCCTTCAGTGAAGACTTCGTCGATGTACTTCTTGACGGTCCACGGTGCGCCCATCCACCAGCCCGGCATCTGATAAATGATCACGTCGGCCCAAAGGAACTTGGCGACCTCTTCAGCGAGGTCGTAACCCTCATCGATGTGGGTGACTTTCACATCGACGCCGCCGCGGTCCAGCACACTCAGCGCGGCGTCATGCAGGGTCGAATTGTAGCGGCCATCGGAGTGGGCGAATTTCTTGCCACCGTTGAGCAACAGGACTTTTTTCATGGTGAGCCTCATCAGGGTCCAATCGGCAGCGCTGTGGATAAGTCGCTGGATCGAGAAGGGTTAAAAAATGATGACGGCAGGGTATCGATGGAGCGCTGCGGGAATAAGCCAGAAACTGGCAAAATACATTTGACCCATACGCACGAATCACCAGCGGATTGTTGTCGTAGACTTTTCGAACCCGAATTTGAGGAGATCGACATGAGTGAGTTGCACGGCTTCATCCTGCACGCCGAGACCAAACCGGAAAAAGCCGAAGCCTTCGAAGCGCTGTTCCGCGCTTACGTGGAACCGAGCCGCGCCGAGCCCGGCTGCATCGAATACCACATGCTGCGCGACCAGCAAGACCCGACGCTGTTTATCTTTTACGAGATCTGGCAATCCCGGGCGCATCTGGATGTGCATTCGAACCTGCCGCACATGAAGCAGTTCTTCGAGCAGCGCATGGATTATCTGGAGCGCGATTTCGATATCCGTCGCATCGACATGCTCAGCCCGTCGTCCGCTAGCCGCTGATCAACAGGTGGCCGCCGAGTACGCCGAGGCCAATGAAGAACACCCGCTTGAACAGCACGGCACTGATTCGCTGGCGTAGCCACTGCCCCAGCAGCATACCCAGCAACGCCGGCATCAGGGCGAGTAGCGATGCACTCAACTCGCCACCGCCCAATGCCCCGCGCCAGAGCAGACCGGCGGCCAGCGCCAGGGTCGAAACAGTGAACGACAGGCCCAGCGCCTGTACCAGTTCATCCTTGCTCAACCCCAACGCCTGAAGGTACGGCACGGCCGGAATCACGAAGACGCCAGTGGCCGAGGTGATGATGCCGGTCAGTACACCGCAAAGCGGGCCGAGCCAACCCTCGGTGCCGGCGTTCACCTGCAAAGTCGGCAAGAACAGACCGCTCAAGGCGTAGAGCAACAAGGCCGCGCCCAGCGCCCGAACCACCCCATATCCACCATCGATCCCCAGCCACAACGTCCCTGCCGCGGTGCCGATAAAGATCGCCAGCAGCATTGGCCACAACCGTTTAACCAGCCCACTCAAATGCCCGCCAAAGGCCAGTTGCCAGACATTGGTCACAGTCGCCGGGATGATCAGCAGTGCTGCAGCCTGCGCCGGAAGCATAGCCAGACCGAGCAGGCCCATGGCGATGGTCGGCAGGCCGAGGCCGATCACGCCTTTGATCATGCCGGCCAGCAGGAAGGTGCCGATGACCAACAGAGATAAGGCCAGACCAAGGTTTTGGTAGAACGCGACGAGAGTATTCATGGCGTTATCCTGGGGCCTGGGATCGATCTTGAAAATTCGCCATATACTGAGGCTGCCTCTTGCTCAGCAAGAGGCTGTAAACTTTGTTGAGGCTGCCGACGCCATCGCGAGCAAGCTCGCTCCCACATTGGATTTGCAGTGCACACACAATTTTCACCCAACATAGATTCCCTGTGGGAGCGAGCTTGCTCGCGATAGGCGCCAGCCCAGTCAACTCATAACTTTCTAATCTCAGGCGCCCCAGCATGCACTTCGACCTGACCGACCTTCGCCTGTACCTGAACATCCTCGAAGCCGGCAATATCACCGCCGGTGCCGCCCGCAGTCACTTGTCGCTGGCGGCGGCCAGTGCGCGGATCCGGGCGCTGGAAGCTTCGTTGGGTACGCCCTTTCTCGAGCGCGGGCGGCGTGGCGTCAGCCCTACTCCAGCGGGCAAGGCCCTGGCGCAACATGCCCGGGGGCTGCTGCAACAGGCAGAACGCATGCAGCAGGATCTGGCTGAATACGCCAAGGGCGTCAAAGGTCAGGTGCGGCTGTTGTGCAACACCACGGCGATCACCGAGTATCTGCCGGAATTGCTCGCGGACTTTCTGCGCAGTCACCCCAACCTCGACATTGATCTGCAAGAACTGCCAAGCCTGCGCATCACCCACGCCCTGCGCCAGGGTTCGGCCGATCTGGGGATTGTCTCCGACGCCGTGGACACTCACGACCTCGAGACCCGGCCCTTTCGCGACGACCCGCTGGTGCTGATCATGCCGTCCGATCATCCCCTGGCCGCTGGCGGGCCACCGAGCTTCAGCGACACCTTGCTTCACGACTACGTCGGTCTGGCCGCCAACAGCGCGTTGGCGGTGTACCTCGAAGAACAGGCGCTGCACGTCGGCATCCGCATGCAAATCCGCATCCGCGCCGAAGGCTTCGACGGGGTGATCCGCATGGTCGCTCGCGGCGCCGCAGTGGCGATCGTGCCCCTGGCGGCGATCCAGCGCTGGACGGGCGATCAGCCGTTCAAAAGCGTCGCCCTGCAGGAAGACTGGGCTCAGCGAAAGTTGCTGCTGTGCGCGCGCTCATTCGACACTCTGCCCGGTTATGCCAGGGCCTTGCTTGAGGCCTTGATCGCCGAGTAGCGCACGCTTGACTCTCCCCCCAAGGACAGACTTTATCCTGCGGACTCCTGTTCCGGAGCGGTCTGATGAGCAAACGCATACTGGTGATTCTTGGCCACCCTTCCAGCGACAGCTTCTGTAGTGCGCTCACCGACAGCTACGTACAAGCCGCGCAAAGTGCCGGGCACCAGGTACGCCAGTTACGCCTGGGCACGCTGAGTTTCGACCCGGTGTTGCGCGAAGGCTACAATCAGCTCCAGCCCCTGGAAGCCGATCTGCTGCAAGCCCAGGCGGATATCACCTGGGCCGAACATCTGGCGTTTATCTATCCGATCTGGTGGGGCGGGATTCCGGCGTTGCTCAAAGGTTTTCTCGACCGGATTTTTCTTCCGGGTTTCGCCTTCAAGTACCGTGAAGGCAAGGCCTTCCCGGACAAACTCCTGCAAGGGCGCACCGCCCACCTGCTGGTGACCATGGACACGCCGCCCTGGTACTACCAATGGATTTACCGCATGCCCGGGCTGCACCAGATGCGCAAAACCACGTTGGAGTTCTGCGGCATCAAGCCAATCAAAACCCTCACCTTCGGGCCGATTCTCGGTTCCAAAGTTGCGCAACGGCAGACCTGGCTCAAGCAAGTACAGGCTATCGCCAGCCATTGAATCTCTCGGATAATGTACTCAGGGATATTCATAAAAGGGATTTTTCATGTACATCGGCAAAGCCGCGCAGCTGTCGGGAACCACCGTCAAGAGCATCCGTCACTACGAAGCCATCGGCTTGTTGCCGCCCGCACAGCGCCAGGGCAACTACCGGATCTACACCCAACAAAGCGTCGAGCTGCTGATGTTCATCAAGTGCGCCCAGCAACTGGGTTTCAAGCTCAAGGAAATGCAGGCGATGTTTGAGCAACATCGAGGCGAAGCCCTTCCCTGGGAGCTTGCGCAAGCCGCCATCGCCGCCAAAAAACGCGAGCTACTGGAGCGCATCGGCGCCTTGCAGCAACTCCACGCCGGTCTGGAGGCGTTCGAAGCCAGTCTTGAGACCGCCCAGGATCAATGCCGGCTCGGCAGCCTTTGAATGCCGCCGAGCCAGACGTTGATGGTTCCTTGCGCTAGGCCTTTGGCAGCGGGCTCAAGGCTGCAGCGGCCTTGGGTTTTCTAAAGAAGATCGCGTAGACCAGCGTGAGCAGCATCAGGAAAGGCACACCGAATACCAGGGTCATCTTGAAGGCTTCGGTGAAGTAGGTGGTGATCATCACCGCGCCCATCAGCACCAGCCCCAACAAGGTGCTGTAGGGAAACAGGCGCATGCGAAAGGACAGTTTCCGCTCGCCGTGGCGCTCGTGGTAGCGACGGAAACAGTAGTGGGTCAGGAAGATCATGAACCAGGTGAAGATCGCGCCGAACATCGAGATCGCCATCATCAAAGTGAAGGAGCTTTCCGGGTACAGCACGTTGAGCAAGGTGGCCAGGGCAATGCCTGAACTCGACAGCAACAAGGCATTGAGCGGGATCCCGGTCTTGCTCAACAGGCCCATGGATTCAGGTGCATAACCGCCACGGGACAGGCTGAACATCATGCGGGTGGTGATGTACAGCTGACTGTTCATCGCCGACAACGCCGCGATCAAAATCACGAAGTTCATCACCCCGGTTGCGCCCGGAATGCCAATGGTCTGCATGACGGTGACGAACGGGCTCTGGGCATGACCAGCCTGGACCCACGGCACAATCGCCAGCATCAGCGCCAGGGTCAGCAGGTAAAACACCACCAGTCGCACGATGGTTGCGCGGAAGGCTTTCTTCACCGCCCGCTCCGGGTCCTGCGCTTCACCGGCGGCCACCGCGATCATCTCCACGCTCAGGTAGCTGAAGATCGACACGATCACCGCAATCCACATCCCTTGCAGACCATGGGGAAAGAACCCGCCGTGGGCGGTGTAGTTGTGCACGCCGTAGTCCGGGTTGCCGGAACCGTACACCACGTACACCGCGAGGATAATGAAGCCGACAATCGCGCCGATCTTGATGGTCGAGAACCAGTACTCGAAGGTGCCGAAAGTCTTCACGCTGATGGCATTGAGCAGGATCAGGATGCTGGAGAACGAGACGATCCAGATCCATTCCGGGACGTTGGCAAACCAGTACTTCATGTACATCGCCACCGCCGTCACTTCCGTGCCGACCGCCAACACAATCGCCGCCCAATAGGCGTAGCGCACCAGGAACCCGGCCAACGGGCTGACGTAGAATTCGGCATAGGCGCCGAACGAACCCGAGGTCGAATGGGCCACGGTCATTTCCGCCAGGCAGCCCATCAACAGCAAGGTGATGATCGCGCCAATGGCATAGCTGAGCAGCACGCTCGGCCCGGCATAACCAATGGCGTAGGCACTGCCCATGAACAGCCCGGTGCCGATCGCCCCACCAATGGCGATCATGCTCATTTGCCCCGAGGTGAGCTGGCGCCTGAGGCCCTGCTCGCGATTGGCGATGCTTTCAAAACCAGTCTCGGTCGTGGTCACTCTGGGTGCCCCCTTATTATTGTGATTGGGTGTGCGGCAGACCGCTCAAGTCACGCTGTGGCGGATCTGGAACTGCTCCTGGGACCAGGTCTGCTGATCGAGAATCTCGCCGAGGATCTGCACCGCATCCCAGACTTCGGTGAAGCTGGTATACAGCGGGGTGAAGCCGAAACGCATGATCCGCGGTTCACGGTAATCACCGATCACGCCATGGGCGATCAGCGCCTGGATCACTGCATAACCTTCGGGATGTTCGAAACTGACATGGCTGCCACGTCTGGCGTGTTCGCGCGGGGTGATCAGGGTCAGCTCGTGCGCGGCGCAGCGCTGCTCGACCAACTGGATGAACAGGTCCGTCAGGGCCAGGGATTTGCTGCGCAGGCTGGCCATGTCGGTCTGGGCGAAAACATCCAGACCGCATTCGACCATGGCCAGGGAGGTGATCGGCTGAGTACCGCACAAATAGCGAGCGATGCCGCTGCTCGGCTCGTAACGCGACTCCATGGCGAATTGTCGCGAATGGCCGAACCAGCCGGACAGCGGTTGTGCCACCAGATCGCACAGCTCGGGTGAAACCCAGACGAAAGCTTGCGAGCCAGGACCGCCATTGAGGTATTTGTAGGTGCAGCCGATGGCGTAGTCGGCGCCGGCCTGATGCAGATCGACCGGCACCGCGCCGGCGGAGTGCGCCAGGTCCCAGATGGCCAGCGCGCCGCACTCGTGAGTCAGCGCGGTCAGGGCCTGCATGTCGTGCATGTAGCCGGTCTTGTAGTTGACGTGGGTGAGCATGACCACCGCGGTGTCCTGGTCAATCGCTTGCGGCAGCTCTTCGGGGCTGTCGACCAGACGCAGGGAGTAGCCCTGCTGCAGCATGTCCGCCAGGCCTTCGGCGATGTACAGGTCGGTCGGAAAGTTGCTGGTCTCGGTGACGATCACTCGCCGGGTCGGCGCCCGTGTGGCCTGCACCCGCAGGGCGGCACTGAGCACCTTGAACAGGTTGATCGAGGTGGTGTCGGTCACCACCACTTCACCCTCACGCGCACCAATCAGCCCCGCCAAGCGATTGCCCAGACGTTCAGGCAGGTCGCGCCAGCCAGCGCTGTTCCAACTGCGGATCAGGCCATTGCCCCATTCCTCGGCGATCACTGCCTGAGCCCGCGCCAGCGCTGCAACCGGGCGTGCACCGAGGGAGTTGCCATCGAGATAGATCACCCCTTCGGGGAGCGCAAACTGGTGACGCAGGGGCGCCAGCGAGTCCTGTGCATCAAGCACCAGGCAATCGTTTCTTGTAGTCATTGAGTGTCCTGTTTGTTGAATGACATGCCGTCCGGGCACATCGCGAAAGTCGGGTCGAACATGGGTGCGAGAGCCGTGTTTCAGGGGTTATTCGCGGCTGCACGATAGGGAGATAATGAACGACGTAATGCAGAATATTCGTGCAAAGTGAGCAGCCGTATAGTAGTTATCTCGAATAAAATTCGAATCCAACTACAAAAATCGCGGATTTATTCAAACCATGACTCTCGACTCGACAGACCTGCGGATCCTGCATCACCTGCAACAGGATGGCCGTATCAGCAATCAGGAATTGGCGGAGAAAGTCGCCCTGTCGCCGTCGGCTTGTTTACGCCGTTTGCGCCTGCTGGAAAGTGAGGGAATCATTACCGGTTATCGCGCGGTGTTGAACTCCGAAAAGCTCGGAATCGAACTGGAAGCCATTGTCCATGTGTCGTTGCGACAGGACGTCGAGGACTGGCACGAGACCTTCATCAAGAAGGTCCAGCTGTGGCCGGAGGTTGTCACCGCTTACGTGATTACCGGCGCGAGCAACTATGTGCTGCGGGTCCAGGCGCGCAACCTCAAGCACTTCTCGGATTTTATCGTCAACCAGCTGAATCGCACGGCGGGGGTGACCGATATCCGCTCGGAAATCGTGTTGCAGAAAATCAAGGAGCGGGAGGCGTTGCTTGATTTGGTGGTGCGAAAGTGAACGCCAGTAATGAATATCTATGGTCAGGTGATGAATTGTGGCGAGGGGGCAAGCCCCCTCGCCACAGGTTCTGCGTTCACGCTAATAACTGGCTGAAATTGAAACTGTCAGCAGCCGATCAACCCTGATCACCACCACCCACCGGCAGTGTCATGCCGGTGATGTAGGACGCTTCGTCCGAGGCCAGGAACAGGATCGCCGCCGCTTGTTCATCGATCGTGCCGTAGCGCTTCATCAGCGTGCTGTCGCAGGTCTGGTCGACGATCTGCTGGTACCAGATTTTTTCCTGGGGCGTCTGCTCGGCGCTGTTGCGCGGGATGCGCCGGGGTGGTGCTTCGGTGCCGCCAGGCGCGGTGGCATTGACCCGGATTCCGCGCTCGGCGGTTTCGAATGCCAGGCACGCCGTCAGCGCATTCACCCCACCCTTGGCCGCACCGTAGGGCACGCGGTTGATGCTGCGGGTGGCAATCGACGAGACGTTGACGATGGCGCCGCTGCCCTGCTCCAGCATGTACGGCAACGCGGCATGACAGCACCAGAGCGTCGGGAACAACGAGCGCTGCACCTCGCTCATGATCTCGTCGGGTTTGTAATGTTCGAACGGCTTGGCCCAGATCGTCCCGCCAACGTTGTTGACCAGGATATCCAGCCGGCCGAAACGAGCGATGGCTTCAGCCATCACCCGGTTGCACTCGCTGTACTGCTCAAGGTCGGCGGTCAGCGCCAGCACTTCGCTGCCGGCGGCCAACTCATCGCGCAACTCGAACACCAGCTCCGAACGATCGACCACCACCAGTCGCGCCCCTTCGGCCGCCATGCGTTCGGCAACCCGTCGGCCAATGCCCTGGGCGGCGCCGGTGATCAATGCAACCTTACCGGTGAAACGTGAAATGCTCATGTCAGCTCCTCAACCTTGGGATGGGATTCAGGCCGCGCTGGCGGCGAATTTCTCGTAGTAGAAGTTCGCTGGCGCAATGCCTTGTTCGGCCAGGTAACGGCTGACCCCGTCAACCATCGGCGGTGGCCCGCAGAGGTAGACGTCGACATCTCCAGCGTTGAGATGCTGTGGTTCGATATGTTGGGTGACATAGCCCTTGAGCGGATGTCCGCTGTCCGGATTGGCGACACAGGCGCTGAAGCTGAAGTTTGGAATGCTCGCCGCGAAGGCGTGCAGGCGCTCCATTTCCACCAGGTCGTGGTCGTTGGTCACACCGTAAATCAGGTGCAACGGATGTTCGCTGCCCTGCTCGGCAATGCGTTCGAGCATTGCGGTGAAGGGCGCCAAACCGGTGCCGCCGGCCAGCAGCAACAGCGGCCGACGGATTTCCCGCAGGTAGAAGGAACCCAGCGGTCCGGCAAGGTTGATCGAGTCGCCGGCCTTGGCCAACCCGGTAAGGAAACTGCTCATCAGCCCGCCCGGCACGTTGCGGATCAGGAAACTGACTTCGCCATCACGTTGCAGCGAACTGAAGGAATAGGCGCGAGTCTGTTCGCTGCCAGGCACCTGCAGATTGACGTATTGACCCGGCAGGAATGCCAGCTTGCTCAGGGCCTCGCCCTTGATCGACAGCGAAAGAGTGCTGTCGGAGAGTTGGCGAATCTGGCTGATGGCGGCGTTGTAGCTGCTCTGCTGGGTGCGGCAGACGTCCGAAGACACCGGCACTCGCACCACGCAGTCGCTTTGCGCGCGCATCTGGCAGGTCAGCACGTAACCCTGTGCCGCTTCATCCTCGCTGAGGGCGTCTTCGATGTATTCATCGCCCAGCTCATAGCGACCGGCTTCGGCGAAGCATTTGCAGGTTCCGCAGGCGCCATCACGGCAGTCCAGCGGAATGTTGATGCCTTGGCGATAGGCCGCGTCGGCAACGGTTTCGCCGACATCGGCGGCAATGAAGCGGGTCACCCCGTCTTCGAAATTCAATGCAATTTGATGACTCATGGCAGCGGCCTCACAGATGGTAGATGTCAATGACCTGACGGACGTAATCGTTCTTCAGGATGACTTTCTTGGCCTTGATCAGTGGGGTCTCGCCACGCACGTCGAGGGTGTAGAAACTAGTCCCGAAATAGCTGTCCACGGTCTTGTAGCGAAAGCTCAGGGTGTGCCAGTTGAAGCGCAGCTTGCACTGGCCATCGGCGACTTCCAGCACTTCGATGTTGCTGATGTTGTGCGAGGTCCGGGTGTCCGGCACGCTGGCGCTGGAGCGCTCGGTCTTGATCCGGAAGACCCGGTCTTCGAGACCACTGCGATTGCCGTACCAGATCAGCGAAATTTCCCGCTGCGGGTCTTCGGTGAGTTCATCGTTGTCGTCCCAGGACGGCATCCAGAAACTCGCATCGGCGGCGTACAGCTCCAGCCAGTTGTCCCAGTCCTTGTCGTCCAGGTAGCGCGCTTCGCGGTAAAGGAAGTCACGCACCGCGTCGTGAGAAATGCTCATCACACGGCCTCCACGGGAATGGTTTTCGACTGCTCGGCGGCCAGCGCTTTGAGCATGGTCTCCTGCCAGTACTTGTGTTGCAGCACGAACAGGCCTTCGTCTTCGGTGCGCACGCCACTGAGCAGCGGATGCAGATCGATTTCCTGGGCTGCCGCATCGGCGCCTTCGACCCAATGCATGGCGCCGCGCGACATGTCGTTCCAGCCACCGCTGCCCTGATAACCGACCTGGCAGGAGCGGAACTCTTCCAGGTCATCGGGAGTGGCCATGCCACTGACGTTGAAGAAATCCTCGTACTGGCGAATGCGCTTGGAACGGGCGTCGTCGCTCTCGCCTTTGGGCGCGATGCAGTAGATGGTGATCTCGGTGCGATTCACCGAAATCGGCCGGGCGATACGGATCTGCGAACTGAACTGGTCCATCAGGTAGACGTTGGGATACAGGCACAGGTTGCGCGAGTTCTCGATCATCCAGTCGGCGCGAGCCTGGCCGAAGTCCTGGGCCAGCTCATCGCGACGCTCGTACAGCGGACGGTCTTCCGGGTTGGCCCAACGGGTCCAGAGCAGCATGTGGCCCTTGTCGAAGGAATAGAAACCACCGCCCTGCTTGGCCCAGCTGCCGGCACTCATGGTCGGATTGCAGTCGCCGGCCTCGCGCTGTTTGCGCTGGTTCTGGGTGGCCGCGTAGTTCCAGTGTACGGAGCTGACGTGATAACCGTCGGCACCGTTCTCGGCGGTGAGTTTCCAGTTGCCTTCGTAGATGTAGCTCGACGAACCGCGCAGCACTTCCAGGCCGTCGGCGGATTGATCGACGATCATGTCGATGATCTTCGCCGACTCACCGAGATGCTCGACCAGCGGCACTACGTCGGCTTTCAGGCTGCCGAACAGGAAACCGCGATAGGACTCGAACCGCGCGACCTTGGTCAGGTCGTGGGAGCCTTCGCAGTTGAAGCTCGACGGGTAGCCCGCTTCGGCCGGGTCCTTGACCTTGAGCAGCTTGCCGGAGTTGTTGAAGGTCCAGCCATGGAACGGGCAGGTATAGGACGCCTTGTTGCCGGTCTTGTGCCGGCACAGCATCGCACCGCGGTGACTGCAGGCGTTGATGAAGGCATTGAGGACACCGTCCTTGTTCCGCGCGATAAAGATCGACTGGCGGCCCATGGTGGTGGTGTAGAAGTCGTTCTTGTTGGGGATCTGGCTCTCATGGGCCAGGTACAGCCAATTCCCTTCGAAGATGTGTTCCATTTCCAGATCGAACAACCGCGGGTCAGTGAACATCTCGCGCTTGCAGCGGTAGACGCCTTGATCCGGGTCTTCTTCAAGCAGTGAATTAAGGTATTCAGGTCGCAATGACATGGTCACAGCCCTCCGTTGTTTTTATTCAGGCAAGGCTCATGCTAGGGAGGTGGCGAAAACGGCAATATCCGCTGAGTGCAGATCGCTATCCGTTTTCTGCACGGGGGACGGGGGGGAGACTCAGAGGGGTGGCGCGATGATTCAGTGGCGACGCTTGAGGGTGTCCGACGGCAATTCGCCGAACTGCTGACGATAGCTCTGCGAGAACCGTCCCAGGTGCAGGAAGCCATAGTCCATGGCCAGTTCCGTGACGTTACGCACGTTGCACGTCTCATCGCTGAGACAGGCATGTACCCGTTCCAGCTTCTTCAGGCGAATGTAGTTGTTCGGCGTGGTTCGGGCATGGCGCTCGAACAGCGAGTACAGCGAACGCAGGCTCATGCGGGCCTGAAAGGCCAGCTCTTCACTGCCGATGTCCTGTTTCAGGTTCTGCTCGATATAGTCGACGATGTGCTCGAAGGTGGCGTCCCGCGAACTCAGGTGGCTGCGCTGGATGTTGGACTTCATCAGGCTCAGCATCTTGCTGGCGACGATCTGGGCGTAATGCTCCTGGACCTTGAGTATCGGTTCACTCGCCTCGGCTTCCATGCAGACCATGGCCAGCAAATTGACGAATCCGTCCAGCTCGCCGAGATTGTAGCGATTCTGCGAAAAGCGCACCCCAGGCCCCGGGTACAACCAGCGCTGCTCCAGGCAGGCCGATTCCAACAGGTTGGTGGGGATTTTCAGAATGAATTTTTCGCAATCGGCGGAATAGGTCAGATCGACCGGGTCATCCGGGTTGATCAGCAGCAGTTCGCCAGGCGCCAGGTAATGTTCCTGGTTATGCCCGCGCCACAGGCAATTGCCCCTGAGCAGCACTTGCAGGTGGTAGATGGTTTCCAGTGCCGGAGAGGTGACGTGAACGCTGCCGCCATAGCTGATGCGGCACAGGTCCAGGCTGGCGAATTTTCGGTGATTGAGGCTGGCCTGCGGGCTGGACGCCTTGGGCAGGTGGATGCAATGCACGCCGACGTGCTGATTGACGTAGCCGGACACCGCATGGGGATCGGCACGTTCAAACACCAGACTGCGCTCGCTCAGCAGACTTTCCATAACCAGACACTCTTATTGTTCTATGCCGTGATTCTAAGCCGTTTGGCAGCATAAATAATGCCGCGAGATAAACGGTCGGTTATCTCGCGGCTCTGGCAAGATCGCCAGGATCGCAGCCTGCGGCAGATCCTACAGAGGCCGGTGTAGACCCGTAGGAGCTGCCGCAGGCTGCGATCTTTGCGGCGATGGGCTATCAGTCTTCCAGGGCGCGGACTCGCTCCATACGCTTCTGTTCAACCGGCTCGGCAGCGGACTGCAAGGTGAAGTCGAAGTCGATCTGCGCGAAACGCCCTTCGACGCCCAGCTCGCGGGCCATTTCCTGGTCCTCGCTGAAGCGGATATCGGCGATCAGCTCATCACGGGTCGCATAGGCGAAATCGTCGTGCAGGTACGGATCACCCGACAGATTGATCTGGGTGGTCAGGTGACGATGACCCGGTGCCGAGATGAAGAAGTGGATATGCGCCGGGCGCTGGCCGTGGCGGCCCAACTGATCCAGCAGTTGCTGGGTCGGACCGGTCGGTGGGCAACCGTAGCCGGACGGCACGATGCTGCGGAAGCGGTAACGACCCTGCTCGTCAGTCTCGATACGCCGGCGCAGGTTGAATTCCGACTGCGAGCCATCGAAGTAGGAGTAAGTGCCGCCGGTGTTGGCCTGCCATACGTCGACGATAGCGCCGGCCAGCGGTGTGCCGTCGGTGTCGCGGACCTGGCCTTGCATGAACAACACTACGCCAGGATCCAGACCATCATCCAGTCGCGCTTCGTATTTCGACAGCGGCGCGCCGGCAACATACAGCGGCCCTTCGATGGTCCGTGGCGTACCACCGGACTTGCCGGCCTGCTCGTCCTCGGCATCCATCAGCAGGTCCAGGTAATGCTCGAGGCCTAAACCTGCCACCAGCAATCCTGCTTCCTGGTTTTTGCCCAGTTCGTTGAGGTAGTTGACCGCTTTCCAGAACTCTTCCGGGGTCACTTCCAGGTCTTCGATGATGTTTACCGAATCACGCAGGATCCGGTAGATCAGCGCTTTGGCCCGTGGGTTGCCACCGTCATTGAAGTTGCCACTGGCTTCTTCGAGAAACTTCTGGGCGCTGGCAGTGTGGGAAATTCTGACTGACATGATTCATTCCTCATCTTGTATTTATTAGGTTAGAGCACAAAGCTCACAGGGCTCAGCGATCGTCTTCGCGAATCGACGAAGGATGCCGGCACAGTGCATTCACTTCGATGGCCATGTACGGATAGAGCGGCAGTTGCATCAGCAGATCATGCAGTTCCTGCACGCTGTCGACGTCAAACACGCTGTAGTTGGCGTAGAGCCCGGCGATCCGCCACAGATGCCGCCATTTGCCTTGCTCCTGCAGACGCTGGGCCAGGGCTTTTTCGTCGGCCTTGAGCTGCGCGGCGCGCTCTGGATTCATGTCGACCGGCAGGTTCACGGTCATTTTTACGTGGAACAACATGGCAGTATGTCCTCAGGCGTGAGAAGTGGTCAGGGAAGACTTGTCGCGACGGAAGAACGCCAGGCGCTCCTCGTCGATGCTCAGGCCCAGGCCCGGCTCGTTCGACACGTGCAGTTGGAAATCGCGGTACACCAGCGGCGTGGCCAGGATGTCTTCGGTCAGCAGCAGCGGGCCGAACAGTTCGGTATCCCACGCCAGCTTGGCCAGGGTCAGGAAGGCATGGGCCGAGGCCAGCGTGCCGATCCCGCCTTCGAGCATGGTGCCGCCGTACAGGCCGATCCCCGCTGCTTCGGCAATCGCCGCGGTACGCAATACCGCGCGCGGGCCGCCGTTCTTGGCGATTTTCAGGGCAAACACCGAGGCCGCGCCTTCGCGGGCCAGGTTGAAGGCGTCCTCGACACATTCAATGGATTCGTCGGCCATGATCGGCGCCGGGCTGGACAGGTTGAGCCGGGCCATCCCGCTACGATTGTTGCGCGAGATCGGCTGCTCGATCAGATCGATACCGTTGTCGCCGAGGATCTGGCACGCGCGCAGGGCGACAGCTTCATCCCAAGCCTGGTTGACGTCGACCCGCACGCTGGCACGATCACCCAGGGCTTTTTTGATCGCGATGACATGCGCCAGGTCCTGATTCACTTCGCCAGCGCCGATCTTCAGCTTGAAGATCCGGTGACGGCGCAGGTCAAGCATCTGTTCGGCTTCGGCGATGTCTTTTGCCGTGTTGCCACTGGCCAGGGTCCAGGCCACCGGCAGGGCATCACGGACCCGTCCACCGAGCAATTCGCTGACCGGCAGGCCAAGACGTTTACCCTGGGCATCGAGCAAGGCGGTTTCGATGCCGGACTTGGCAAAGGTGTTGCCACGGATGCTGCGTTCGAGTCGCAGCATGGCGGCGTTGATGTTGCAGGCATCCTGACCGATCAGCAGCGGGGCGAAGTGGCGATCGATGTTGGTCTTGATGCTGTCCGGGCTTTCGTTGCCGTAGCTCAGGCCGCCAATGGTGGTGGACTCACCGATACCTTCAATACCGTCGGCACAACGCACACGGATGATCACCAGGGTCTGGTTCTGCATGGTGTGCATCGCCAGCTTGTGCGGGCGGATGGTCGGAAGATCGACGATGATCGTCTCGATCGATTCAATGGCGCTAGCGTGCATGTCGATACCCGTCAGGTTCTTTGCTTGTTTCCCCCGATTCTGGTCGCCATTGTTTGTAGGTTCCAATATAGAATTGGTCTCGATCCATACCCTGAGGGTATGCAGCGTACCGAACCATTGTCTTTGAGGAGTCTCCATGGAGCTTCGCCATCTGCGTTATTTCCAGGTTCTGGGGGAGACCCTCAACTTCACCCGCGCCGCCGAGCGTCTGCATATCGCCCAGCCGCCCCTCAGCCGGCAGATTCAGCAGCTGGAAGACGAGTTGGGCGTGGTGCTGCTGGAGCGCGGCCGGCCGCTGCGATTGACCGAAGCCGGGCGGTTTTTTTATGAACATTCCAAGGTCCTGCTCGAGCAACTGGGCAAGGTCTGCGATAACACCCGTCGCATCGGGCTGGGCGAGAAGACATGGCTGGGCATCGGCTTTGCCCCTTCGACCTTGTATGGCATGTTGCCGGAGCTGATTCGTCGGCTGCGCAACAACGACGCCCTGGAGCTGGAACTGGGCCTGTCGGAAATGACCACCCTGCAACAAGTCCAGGCGCTCAAGGCCGGCAGAATCGACGTCGGCTTCGGCCGCATCCGCATCGACGATCCGGCCATTGCGCAAAGGGTGTTGATCGAGGATCGTCTGGTCGCCGTCCTGCCTGCCGGTCACCCGTTGCTGGCCGGGCCGACGACCCTTGCCGAGTTGGCCAAGGAGCCTTTTGTGCTCTATCCGGGCAACCCCCGGCCGAGTTACGCCGACCATGTGATCGCGCTGTTCGATGCCCATGGGCTGAGTATCAAGGTATCGCAGTGGACCAATGAGTTGCAGACCGCCATCGGCCTGGTCGCGGCCGGCATGGGCACCACACTGGTGCCGGCCTCGGTCCAGGTGCTGCACCGCGCCGATATCGGCTACACCCCGTTGATCGAGGCCACCGCCACCTCGCCGATCATTCTCAGTCGACGGGTCGCGGACCAGTCGCCGGGGCTCAATCATTGCCTGCAGTTGATTGAAGAATTGCTCTAGCGCTGCATGCGCCGGGCCTCGTGACGCTGCACGGTCATGCTCGGGGACTCGTCGAACAACTTGCGGTACTCGGCAGAGAATCGCCCAAGATGGCTGAAGCCCCAGCCCATGGCGATTTCGGAGATATTGCGTGCCGAACCGTGCTCAAGAATCTCCTGACGCACGGCGTTCAGCCGGTATTTTTTCAGGTAGACCATCGGCGACAGGGCGAAGTACTTCTTGAACGCCTCGAACAACTTGAAGCGCGAGACCCCGGCCGCGGCTTCGATGTCCTCCAGATGCAGCGCTTCGCGGGCGTTGTCGTGAATGTACTGCTTGGCCCTGATCAAGTAGTGCGGCAGCTTCACCCCTAATACGCCCCGCAATTCTTCGGAATAGTTATTCGGCTGGGCGAGGATCAAGCCTTTGATCAAGGAGCTTTCGATGTCCCGGGTGAAGGCGACCTGCGCGTACAGTTCATTGCTGCGTTCCAGCTCGGCGATGAAGTAACGCGCCATGCGCCACCACGAGGCCGAGGCGCCATCGACCGCATCCATCACCGGCTCAAAACGCAGCGGCGCATCCAGCGGTCGTTGCAGCATGCCTTCCAGGGACTCGCTCATGGCCGCGCGGGTGATCACCACCTGGACTTTGCGACAGTCGCCGGAAATTGCCAGCAGCTGGTTCTCGTTCGGGGAAATGATCACCCCTTGATCGCGGTTGGACTTCACCAGCGTGCCGTCCTTGCTCAACTCCTGCTCACCCACCAGCGGCAGACTCAGGCTGTAGCTGCTGAAGTGCTCGGCGTCTTCGATATCGACGGTGACATCGGTGCCGTATTCGATGGTGCCCAGGGTCGTGGCCATGGACTTGAACACATTGGCGCTGTGATGAAAGCGGATCCGTTCGGGGGTCGAGGTTTGCAGTCGGTGCGGCCCGCAGATACCGGACATCCAGTTCCGCGCACCCTCGAGGTCATAGCGATCGATACGAATGTCGCGAAACTGCGGATCAGCGTTGCTACTCATCACGGCGCACCCACGGCAATATTCTTTTAGCGCGCTCTAGCGGCACGCATCAGGCTTGAAAAGAGCAAGTTCCAAGCCACAAAACGGCTGTGCCAACCCAGTGGATAGCAATCATCGACTAAGCGGATAACGCGGCCGGTTCGAAGCTGGGGCAGGCCTTCGACGCCCCGAAAAACAGTACCTGATTGCTGCAATTGAGTGCAGCCGTTCATCGCTTGGTGCAGAGGTTGAGTAGTAGCTGCTCAGTTCGGTACACGAGGGTGTTACCCGGCGCGCGCGAGATCGCCAAGATCGCAGCCTGCGGCAGCTGCTACGCGATCGCGTGTTTCTGCCCATTCACGGGTGTACTCGGTCGGCGTAGGAGCTGCCGCAGGCTGCGATCTTTTGGGGCCACCCCATTGCTCGACTGACCAGCTACCGAACTTTCTGGACTGCCTTCGCCGACTAACCGGATAGACCCCCGCCCGCCCCACTCTCTCTAATGAACGCACCGATTGGTCTGAATAAAGAAGGTCAACCCATGAGTGGCGCAAAAAACGTCGAGTCGATCAAGAGCTGGTTGCAGAGCCAGGCGTTCGACAGCGTGCACCTGTATTACGAGAAATTTACCGAGAGAAATGTCTGAACGCTGAAAAAAAGCGCCTGGATTGAATACACTCACGCAACCAAACCAAGCCTGACCAGAACAACTAGAAGGGATCCAGATGGCGGATGAAATCTTGCAACAGGGCGAGCTCAAGCGGGGGTTGAAAAATCGTCACATTCAGCTGATCGCCTTGGGCGGGGCGATTGGTACCGGGCTGTTCCTGGGCTCGGCCGGAGTGCTCAAGTCGGCCGGGCCGTCGATGATCCTCGGCTATGCAATTGCCGGGTTCATCGCCTTCCTGATCATGCGCCAGCTGGGCGAGATGATCGTCGAAGAGCCGGTGGCCGGCTCCTTCAGCCACTTTGCCCACAAGTATTGGAGTGGTTATGCCGGCTTTCTGTCCGGCTGGAACTACTGGGTGCTCTATGTACTGGTCGGCATGGCGGAACTGACGGCCGTGGGCAAGTACGTGCAGTTCTGGTGGCCAGAGGTCCCCACCTGGGTCAGTGCGGCGGTGTTCTTTGTGCTGGTCAATCTGATCAACATGATGAACGTCAAAGTCTTCGGCGAGATGGAGTTCTGGTTCGCGCTCATCAAGGTCGTGGCGATCATTGGCATGATTGTCCTGGGCTGCTACATGCTGTTCAGCGGCACCGGCGGCCCGCAGGCTTCGGTCAGCAACCTGTGGAGCCACGGCGGCTTCTTCCCCAACGGTAGCAGCGGTCTGCTGATGGCGATGGCCTTCATCATGTTCTCCTTCGGCGGCCTGGAGTTGGTTGGCATCACCGCCGCCGAAGCCAGCGAACCGCGCAAGGTGATTCCCAAGGCGATCAACCAAGTGGTTTATCGTGTGCTGATCTTCTATGTCGGCGCACTCACCGTGCTGCTGTCGCTGTATCCATGGGATCAGTTGTTGCAGACCCTCGGCGCTTCCGGCGATGCCTACAGCGGCAGTCCGTTCGTGCAGATCTTTTCCCTGATCGGCAGCGATATCGCCGCGCATATCCTCAACTTCGTAGTGCTCACCGCGGCACTCTCGGTCTACAACAGCGGCGTCTACTGCAACAGCCGCATGCTCTACGGCCTGGCCGAACAGGGCGACGCGCCCAAGGCGCTGATGAAACTGAACAAACAGGGTGTGCCGTTGCGGGCGTTGGGCATATCGGCGTTGGTCACTATGTTGTGCGTGGTGGTTAACTACATTGCCCCGCAGAATGCGCTTGAGTTGCTGTTCGCGCTGGTGGTTGCATCGCTGATGATCAACTGGACGCTGATCAGCCTGACCCATCTGAAGTTTCGCAAGATCATGGGCCAGCAAGGCATAGTGCCGAGCTTCAAGTCGTTCTGGTTTCCCTTCAGCAACTACCTGTGCCTGGCCTTCATGGCGATGATCATCTGCGTGTTGTTGATGATCCCGGGGGTACGCGCTTCGGTCTTCGCCATGCCGGTCTGGGTGTTGGTCATCTACGGTTTCTATCGGCTGCGGGTGGCCAGGAGTCGGACTCTGAGCGTGATGCAGTAATGTCTTGTAATCGCTAGTGCAGTCTGCAATTGGCCACACAGCGGCCGTTACCAGACACCTCGATTGTACTTGTATGACCGAGGTGCCTGGTTTTGCAGCAACCCGAACCACAGTTCATATTCTCTTGTAGAGCCTGGCCAGCGGCGAGGAGTTTTCAAAGTGCCGGGCCAAGACAACTGATTGTTCTATCACTGGAGCCTGATCAGCGGGGACTTCAGCAAAATTCACATGATCCAGGTTGTCGCTGACCGCAAATAAATCCTGGGAATGATTCATTGCGGTGTGTTGATACCAAACTTCGTTGCTTTGCGTTCGCCCCAAGACCAATTCGATCTCAATGATAGCGGTTATCCAGTCACTTCCAGTCAGGGATTGGATGTTCCCATAATGCTGGGTCCGCAACTGATCGACCACATCGGTATCGAGCTCGTAAAAGGGGTCACCCGGCATACGCGGAGAGTGATCAACGGAAGTCACCGGATACGCGGAATAGCGACTTTGAGAAAACAAATGAGGTATCGGATAGGTCACCCAACTGTCCATGACGATAGGGTCACTGATTCGCGAATCGCCTAACAGTGAAAACATATGCCCCGGAAAGGAAGTGATGGATACCGGGAGTCCAGGCCACCTGTTCGAAGAAGAAGCCAGGTACGCTGTTACCCCTGCAAATTCATTACAAAGCCCCGCTCCCGCAGCCAATGCATGCTCATATCTGGACCTTCCCACAACGCTGAGATCCCGCACTTGGCTAGCATGACTTTCTGAACCGTTCTGGCTACTCAGCAGATCCGGAATCTGATTGCCTGCGCCCAGCACCATGAGACCTTTGGTCGCCCATATCATGTCGTAGGCAAACTCAAAACCTGCATGAAGGGTACTGTTCACGGTCATGCCGTGCGGTGGCGCAGCGATGTTGTGTTGAACTAATTCCCTCATGGCGGGCGGCGTTTCTACCTTGGTTCCGCGAAACAAATTGGCCACTTCATACTTCATCATCCCTTGTTTATCGACATACCTGATGGGGTTATGACCCACAAAGGCGAACATATTCAGGCCGTCCAGATTTAGAGCCGGATCCGGATTGGTCCAGCGTTGTAGCCAGTTTATGTAATACCTGAACCCATAATAATAAAGCCCTGTCGCATCGCGCTCTTTCCCCGAATAGCGCACGGTCTTGTAACTCGCCTCCACTTCGCCCCTGCCGGCAAACCACGCGGTGCTGCCGAAGGGATGATAGTTTTCCTGGCTGATCACCTCGCCCGCGCTATCGAGCTCCAGCGTGCAGGAGCCCAGATGATCGGCGGCGTTGTACCGCAACTGATTATTGGCAATCCCTTTAGGCGGCTCCGTCTCCCAGTGCAACACCCGCACACTGCTTCTGCCGGCTTGGGCGACGATCACATGAAGCACTTCACCGGTGCCGCTGTGGTTGCGGATTTCCAGACCCGACAAGTAACGAATCTCAGCATTCAGCGTGCGGACATTGGTCTGGGTCGAGCGGACTTTGCGCCGGCGCATGCCGTCGGCGCCATAGACATAACCTTCGCTGTCGTTGAGGCCGGAGTCGCGCGCCACCGGCCGCACCTCCTTTAGCTGGTTTCGCAGGTCCCAACTCAGCGCCTGCCCCGGTTGCAGGTTCAGCAGATTGCCGTTGGCATCGAAAGCGGCGGCAATCTCTGCTTCGCTCGGTGGTCCGTCATTCTGTTCGGGCAGGCAGCGGTTGCTGTGCCGGGCGGCGGTCAGGGTGCGGCCATGGTGTTGCGGGCCGTCGTGGGTCAGCTTCAGCAGGTTGCCGCCCTCGTCGTAGCAGTAGGTCTGGCGGTAATTGGCCCGCGGCGCAGGATCGTCGAAACCTGAATAGTGCGGGCCTTTATTCGGGCCGCCCGCCTCCCAACCGGTGGCTTGGATCAGCTGGTAAAGGCTGTCATAGACATAGCGGCTGATCGGGTCGATGCGCTGGTTGGCGAAGTAACGAATCGGTTGCGCCTTGTCTGCAATGCTCAGCACATTGCCGACCGGGTCATAGCAGTAGTTCAGATCCTGCAACGTACCGCCATCACTGCGCCGGGCTTGAAGACGGATCAGGCGACCGTCTTCAGGGCGGTATTCCAGGGTGGTGATGACGCCGTTGCCCGCAGTTTCCCGCTCGGTCTGGCCGTGGGCGTTGTACTGGATGGCACTGACCAGGAGCTGCGGGTCTGATTGAAACCGAGGTGAAACATTCGCGGGCAAGCCCGCTCCCACAGACCCTGGCCCTTTCAATTGCAGCTGGGATTCGCGTAACTGACCGCCAACGGTCTGGCTGAAGCTCTGTCGATTGCCTTTGGCATCGCTCTGCTCCAGCACATCGCCCAGTGGATTGAAGCGCGATCGGGTGGTTGCGCCCGCGCCGGGTTCAAGCAACTTATTGCGCTCGAGCAACTCCTCGGGCCAGTCGAGCGAGTCCAGCTGACGCAAAAAATGCTCAGTCTGTTCCAGCAGCTGGCCCATCAAGCCAAACTCAGCGAACACTCCTGTTCCCGCTGGGTCATCGTGGCGGATCAATTGCCCGCATTGGTTGCGGTCGACGAAGCCCGGATCGGCACCGCCGTAGAGGTAACGCTCCGAGCAGAATGACAGTTCACCTTCCTGCTCGAACACCGCCTGCGGCCGCAGCAGCGTGTCGTACTCCAGCCGCCGCTGACTGCCCCGGCCATCCCAGCTGTGCACCCGCTGATCCGCTTCGCCCCACAAACTGACGCGCCACCCGGCATCGACGCTGGTCGAACTCAGCACCTTGCCGGAAAGGGAATAAATTGAGACAAGGTTGGCCGGGGCCGAAGCGTCGCTGAACAATCGCGGATCCCACTGGGCGATGGCGCGCCCCGCCGGGTCATGGGCCGTGCGATTGACGCGCGCTTCGGCAGCTCCGCCTTGCGCAATGCGGCAATAACCCACCGAGCGCACAGGCAAACCACGCGGGTCGGTGACGGTCAGCGTCGGGGTGCTGCTGTGCAATGTCGGTGTCCGGGCCAGCATGGCTTGTGGTCTTCCTTGGGCTTCAAGACAGCTAATGCTGAAAAGCCATCCCTGGCTACTGTCAGAAACTACAGTGTCGACCAGCGGTTGCAGAGGGGTATGCAGGTGACAAAAAAAGTGATCTTCCGCTCAACCAAAAACGGCCCGGCATTCGATGAATGCCGGGCCGTTTGTTTATCCGGGGTCAGAGGGTCGAACGCACCCGCCACAATTCCGGGAACAGTACGGTGTCGAGCATCTTGCGCAGATAGCCGACGCCTTCGGTGCCGCCGGTTCCCGGCTGGAAGCCAATGATTCGCTCGACCGTGGTCACATGCCGGAAGCGCCATTGCCGGAATGAATCCTCAAGGTCGATGAGCTTCTCGGCCAATTGATACAAATCCCAGTATTGCGAAGGGTCGGTATAGACCACGCGCCAGGCCGCTTCGACCGAGGCGTCATGCTCCGTAGGGCTGCTCGGGTCGCGCTCGAAGCGTTGCGGATCGATGGTCAGGCCAGCATTGACCATCAAGCGGATCGCTTCGTCATACAGCGAAGGGGTGGCGATCGCCTTTTCAAGTTCCTGCAACAACTCGGGACGATGGGCATGGGGGCGTAACAGGGTCGCGCTTTTGTTGCCCAGGATAAATTCGATCTCGCGGTACTGGAACGACTGGAAGCCCGAGGACTGCCCCAGAAACGGCCGTATCGCGTGGTATTCGGTGGGGGTCATGGTGGCCAGCACTGTCCAGGCATGCACCAACTGATCGAATATCCGCGAGACCCGTGCCAGCATCTTGAATGCCGGGGGCAACTCTCCCAGCCTGAGGTGTTCGCGAGCGGCCTTGAGCTCGTGCAGCATCAGCTTCATCCACAGCTCGGAAGTCTGATGCTGGATGATGAACAACATCTCGTTATGGTCCGGCGACAAGGGGTGCTGAGCGCTGAGAATACGGCCCAGGTCGAGGTAATCGCCGTAGCTCATGGAGTCGGAGAAATTCAGCTCGGCGTTATGCCATTCCTCTGTCTGGTTGGCAGGTGAATAGGGACATTGGCTCATTGAGCAGGCTCCTCACGTGGCGGTTTATTCAGTGGACGCAAAATCGCCCTGACCGGACTGGCGTCCAGGTTGGCGAAACGCAGCGGCAGCGCGATCAATTCATAGTCCCCTTCCGGGACCTCATCGAGCACGATGCCTTCGAGAATGGCCATGCCGTGGCGGGCCACCGCGTTGTGCGAATCCATGGTCTTGGATTGTTGCGGGTCCAGCGACGGCGTATCGATACCGATCAAGCGCACGCCGAGGCTCGCCAGCAAGTCGACGGTTTCCTTGGCGACGGCAGTGAAGTGCGGATCCCAGGCGGCCAACGGCGCTTGGCGATAGGTGCGCAGCAGCACGCGCTCAGGCAGGTCTTGCAAACGACCTTCTAGCTGCTCAGGGTGCACCAGCCGGCCACTGTCCAGGCAATGCAGCACCCGGCAAGGGCCAATATAGACATCCAGCGACACATCACCAATGGCCGCGCCGTCAGCGCTGTAATGCAGCGGCGCATCGACATGGGCACCGGTGTGCGGCGACAGGGTGATACGCCCGACATTCACCGGACACTCAGGCCCGAAGGTCCAGACGCGCTCCTCCTGAAAAGGTGTATCACCCGGCCAGGTAGGTGTCGCGATACTCAAGGGCGGGCTGATATCCCACCACGACATTGTTTTTTCCATTGCAAAGCTCTCGGCCTGTTCCCGAAGTGAATGATACGGTTGATAGCTGTGAATATTCTTGCGAAAGCCTTCGGGAAGGCCCGGATTTTTCGCACATACTGCCAAGAATCAGGCATTTACCGGGAGGAAGTTTCAATGAAAAAAACCGCCCGTTCAAACGCCTGATCTGATCCGCCGATCGGTGGCGTGGATGCATGACGAACGCTGCGTTTCTGGACAGCTGAGTGTCGAGTACAGACAACTGGCACCACGCCAGGCGCTATAGGGTGCGACTTCAGTTCTCCCTACCGCTCGGAGTCATCATGACCGCACCGATTACCGTTCTTCGCGATACCCACCCTTTGCCAGTACTCGATGCCTGCAAATGGGAAAAGCTCGAAGGCGACCCGCACACCGTCAACCTCAACGCCTACACCAGCGAAGACGGCAGCAAGATCATGGGCACCTGGATCTGCACCCCGGGCAAATGGCGGGTCGAGTATGTGAAGTGGGAATACTGCCATTTCCAGGAAGGCTACTGCGTGATCACCCCGGACGGCATGGCGCCGATCCATCTGCGGGCGGGTGATATTTTCGTCATCGAGCCGGGGATGACAGGTACCTGGGAAGTGGTCGAGACCGTGCGCAAGTATTTCGTTTTTGCCTGAACCTGTAGCAGCTGGCGCAGCCTGCGTTCGGCCGCGAAGCGGTCGTAAAACCTGAGACCACGGTTCGTCAGATGGATATGACATTCAGAATGACGACCGCTGCGCGGCCGAACGCAGCCTTCGGCAGCTGCTACAGAGGGATCAGGGTCTCATCAAACACAAAAAAACCGAGAGCCCACCCATGCGGGCTCTCGGGAGATTGCTACCGGGTTGCATGCGAAAAGATCGCAGCCTGCGGCAGCTCCTACAGGGGTTTGCGATAGCTGTTGATGATCGCCGAGAAGTCCTTGCCACCTTCCCCACGCTGACTCATCGCCTGATACAGCTGCTCGGCCACTGCGCCGAGTACCACCGGCTGGTGCGCCTTACGCGCGGCTTCAGTGGCCAGGCCCAGGTCCTTGAGCATCAGCTCGGCACCGAAACCGCCGGTGTAGCCACGCGAGGCTGGCGCCGTTTCGACGATGCCCGGCCATGGGTTGTACATCTCCGAACTCCAGCAACGCCCGGTCGAGCTGTTGATGATGCTGGCCAGCACCTGGGTGTCGATTCCCAATGCATCGCCCAATGCCATGGCTTCGCTGACGCCGACCATGGAAATCCCCAGCAGCAGGTTGTTGCAGATCTTGGCGATTTGCCCGGTGCCGACTTCACCGCAAAGGACGATGTTGCGGCCCATTTGCGCCAGCACTGGCTGCAGGGTGGCGAACAGCTCCGGCGTTGCCCCGACCATGAAGGTCAGGGTGCCTGCCTGGGCACCACCGGTGCCACCGGAGACCGGGGCATCGGCCATGGTCACGCCTTGTTTGGCCGCAGCTTGCGCTACATCGCGAGCCGTTTGCGGATCGATGGTGCTGCAATCAACCGCTGGCACACCCTTGGCGATCCCGGCCAGCACACCGTCTTCCCCCAGCCAGACACTGCGCACATGGGCGGCGGCCGGCAACATGGTGATGACCAGCTCGGTGCCCTGAACCGCTTCACGCGGTGAAGTGCTGATGGTGCCACCCAGTTGAGCCAGTTCGGCGAGCACGGTATGGTTCAGGTCGAACAGGTTCAGCTGGTGGCCGGCCTTGATCAGGTTGCGCGCCATCGGCGCGCCCATGTTGCCCAGACCGATAAATGCAATCTTCATGTTCTTCTCCTCGATCAGCGCAGATTGATGGTGGTGTTCACGCCATCGTTCACGCTGTCATCGTCGAACCAACGACTGGTGACTGTCTTGGTCTGAGTGTAGAACTGAACCACTTGTTTGCCGTACGGGCCGAGGTCGCCGAGCTTGGAACCACGGGAACCAGTGAAGCTGAAGAACGGCACCGGCACTGGAATCGGGATGTTGATGCCGACCTGGCCAACGTCGATTTCAGTCTGGAACTTACGCGCTGCTGCGCCGCTCTGGGTGAACAGACCGGTGCCGTTGCCGAACGGGTTGCTGTTGACCAGCGCAATGGCTTCATCAAGGGTATCGACTTCCAGCACCACCAGTACCGGACCGAAGATTTCCTGAGTGTAGATCTGCATGTCGGTGGTCACGCCGGAGAACAGGGTCGGGCCAATGAAGTTGCCCTGTTCGAACCCCGGAACCTTGACGTCGCGGCCGTCGAGTTCCAGCTTCGCGCCTTCCTTGATGCCCGCTTCGATCAGCGACAGCACACGTTGCTTGGCCTTTTTCGAAATCACCGGACCGACATCGGTGCCCGGCTCGCTGCCGGCATTGACGGTGAGTTTCTGCGCCAGCGCCTTGAGGTCCGGCAGCCATTGCTTGGCGGCGCCTACCAGCACCACCACCGATGTCGCCATGCAACGTTGGCCAGCAGCACCAAAACCGGCACCGACCAAGGCATTGAGGGCCTGTACGCGGTTGGCGTCGGGCAGCACCACTGCGTGGTTTTTTGCGCCCATCATCGATTGCACGCGCTTGCCGTGTTTACCGGCCAGGTCGTAGACATGGGTGCCGACCGCGGTCGAACCGACGAACGATACGGCTTTGATGTCCTTGTGGGTGCACAGCGCATCCACCACGTCTTTGCCGCCATGCACCACGTTGAGCACGCCCGGTGGAACGCCGGCTTCCAGCGCCAGTTCAACCAGCAGCATGGTCGACATCGGGTCCTGCTCGGAAGGCTTGAGCACGAAGGTGTTGCCGCAGGCGATGGCCATCGGGAACATCCACAGCGGAATCATTGCCGGGAAGTTGAATGGAGTGATCCCGGCGCAGACGCCGATCGGCTGACGCAGGGTGTAGGTGTCGACGCCACCGGCGACGTTCTCGGCGAACTCGCCCATTTGCAGGCTGCCGATGGAGCAGGCGTGCTCGACCACTTCCAGGCCACGGAAAATATCGCCTTCAGCGTCGGCAATGGTCTTGCCCTGCTCGGCGCTGAGGACTACCGCAATACGTTTGGAGTGTTCGCGAATCAACGCCTGGAGCTTGAGCATGATGCGCATCCGCGCGCCGAGCGGCGTCAGCTTCCAGGTCTGGAAGGCGCGATGGGCGGCGCTGATGGCGGCGTCGACTTCAGCGGCGGTAGCGAACGGAACTTTGGCCAGCACTTGCTGGGTGGCCGGGTTGACGATGTCGTGCCATTCGGTGGTCTGCGACTCGACCCATTCGCCGTCGATCAGCAGCTTGACCCGTTGCAGGGTGGTTTCGTCTGGCGTGAGAGATGCGTTCATGATGGTCTCCTGGCTTCTTGTTATTGAAGAGAGTGGTGATGCAGACAGCCAAGGCGTGTCGTCGCCTTGAAATGAGGGTGCGTCCCGAATTGGTTATCGGACTGTTTTTGGAGTATAGATGTGCAAACTTCTAATAAGAACGCACATAAAAGCCGGTCCAACATGCAAAAAAACATCACGTCTTTAAGCTCTTTGAACTGGGACGACCTGAAGTTCTTCCTCGAGGTCGCCCGAACACGCAAGGCCAGCACGGCCGCCAAGCGCTTGGCGGTGGACTACACCACCGTGTCGCGCCGCATCAGCTCACTGGAAGGTGCACTGGGCACCTTGCTGTTCGAAAAATCACGGACCAACGGCTTCGTGCTGACTGCCGAAGGTCAACGCTTGCTGGGCTATGCCGAGTCGATCGAAAGCACGTTGCACATGGCCTGCGAGCAGGTCTCGGGGTCAGGCGTGGCGCTTTCCGGCCATGTGCGCATGGGCTGCACCGAAGGCTTTGGCAGCTTCTTCATCACCCCGCAGCTGAGCCACTTCGTCGATACCTACCCGGCGATCTCGGTGGACATCCTGCCGCTGCCGCACTTCATCAGCCTGTCCAAGCGCGAGGCCGATATCGTCATCGCCCTCGAACGTCCGGAGCACGGCCCCTACGTGTGCTGCAAACTCTGCGACTACCGGTTACAGCTGTACGCGACCCAGGATTACCTCGACAAACACCCGCCCATCCGCCGCCCGGCGGACCTGGGCAAACACCAGTTCATCAGTTATGTCGACGATCTGGCGTTCAGCTCCGAACTGCTTTACCTGGCAAACGTACTGCCCGGCGCCAGCGCCACCCTGCGCAGTACCAGCGTGATCGCTCAGTATGTCGCCGCGCAACAGGGCCGCTCGCTGGCGATCCTGCCGTGTTTTCTCGCCGCTCAGGACCCGCGCCTGCTGCCGGTGCTGCCAGAAGAGATCAACATCACTCGACAGTTCTGGATGTACTGCCGCGAAGACCTGCGAAAGCTCAAGCGGATCACCCTGTTGTGGGACTATATCCGCAGCGTGACCGAACAGAATCGCGGGCTGCTGATGGGGGAAACCCGCTCGATGCTGTTCGCCGACTGATCTGCGCTCAGCACAATCAAGGGGATTAGCCTCTGGTTTGAACATTGGCAGCCGGGAGGTCCGCCCCCGCAGTGTGTTGCCCTCGGGAAAGGCATTTGGCTTGATACATCGCCGCATCGGCGGCATTGAGCAGGGCACCCGGGGAAGCGCCATGATCGGGGTAGATGGCAATGCCGATGCTCAGAGACGTCAGGACTGAGGTGCTGCCCCACAGCTGCACCGGCAGGTCCATGCTGGCAATAATCTTCTCGGCAATGCGCTCGGCGTCCTCGTTCTTGTGCAGGGACGTCAGCAGAATAGCGAACGCGTCACCGCCCAGGCGCGACACCAGATCCTCTTCGCGCAACTGCGCTTTGACCCGAGTAGCGACGGCTACCAATACCGCATCACCGGCTGCGTGGCCGAAGTGGTCGTTGATGCCTTTGAACTGATCACTGTCGAGAAACAACACCGCGACCCGCTCGTCGAGCCTCTTCGCATTGCGTAACGCTCGGATCAGTCGGCCTTCGAAAAACGCCCGGTTCGGCAGGCCGGTGAGGCTGTCATGGCTGGCCTGGTGGGCCAGTGACTGGCTTTCGTTTTGCAGGTGCGTCTGCCAGGTTTCCATTTCATCGAGCAAGGCATTGAAGTCGTTGCCCAGGTTATCGAGCTCGGCAATTTCGGTCGGTGGTACCCGTAGGTCGAAGGCTCGCTCAATGTGCGCCGTGTGGGCGACACTGGCCAGGCGGTGCAACGGAATTATGATTTCTCGAAGCTGACGGCGCGCCAGATACAGCGCAACCCAGGCACTCAGGGCGGTGCACAACAGAATGCCGGCCAGACCACTGAGCAAAAAGCGCAGCAGACTGGCGCCGTGTCCAGTGAGCAGGATGCTGCCAATTTCCCGGCCCTGATGAAGGATCGGCTGGGTGATCGGTTTTTCCAGAAAGGCCCGGGCGATCTGCGTTTCCAGATCAAAGAGCAATCCGGATTCCGGGCGCTGCCAATGCGTCAGCAAGCGCCCGCGCGCATCGAAGACCTCGGCCTGCGCGACCTCCTCGGTAGAGGCAATCAACGCCAGCGCTTCAGTGGCCGCGACCTTGTCGTCGGACATCACTGCGGCTTCGACGGTGTAGCTGATCGAGCGGGCTATCAAATGCAGGTTGTGATCGGCATGGACGCGCAAGGCCAGAACGCTGAGCAGGGTCAAGGAAAGGCTGGCCATGGCCACCGCCACCAACGCAACGATCCAATGTCCGCGGCCAATGACCGAGTGCAATGTAGGACGGCTGTGCTGGCGCAGGCGCTTCATGGGACCGGCGTTACCGTCCACATCCATGCAGGGATTCTCTTCAATCGTCAGGGCGATGCCCAAACGGTAGCACAGCCGCTGAAACCTTCACGAAACTGCGCTGATAGATAGGTGCCTAATTGTTCAGAAAAGTCTGAAGTAACAATTTTGAGTTTGCTATTCTTCCCGGCCCCGTGTCCTGCCTACCATCGGCGCCAACGTACCTGCGGCCGCCAGCGGCCGTAATAACAATAAAAATTAACAACGATCGATTGAGAACGGATACCCAGAGATCCGACTCATGGAAACCTTTTACTACTGCCGTAACAGCCCGACTCGGTCATGGACCGCCGTCGAGCCTTGAGTAGTTGAAGGAATCGTGGAGGTTCGCCGATGAAACTTGAAATATTCCGTACCCTTTGGGGCTATACCGCGAGCAAGGCTCAGGCACTCGATGAGTTGCTGGAAGCCGGCTTCGACGGCATGGAAGCCCGCCTGCCACTGGAAACCCGCGAGCGAGCCGAGTTCGGGGCCTTTTTACAGGCCAATCGAGTCGGTTACATCAGCACGGTTTTTACCGCCTATGACGTGCTGCCGGAACAATCCGCAGCGCCCGCCGAACACCTCCTTGATCTGGACAAAAAACTCGCCTGGGCCGCCGAGCTCAACCCACGCTTCGTCAATGTGCTGGCCGGCAATGACCGCTGGCCACTGGTGCAGCAGGTGGAGTTCTTCGGGCAGGCCATGGAGTTGGCGCGCAAGCACGGGCAGTTCTGCAGCTTCGAAACTCACCGTTCGCGCTCGCTGTTCAACCCCTGGCTGACCCTTGAGCTGATCCGACAGCTACCCGACTTGCGTTTCACCAGCGATATCAGCCACTGGGTGGTCACCTGCGAACGCCTGTTGAATGACCCGGCGGATGACCTGAGTGCCTTCGTCGAGCGCGTACACCATATTCAGGCCCGGGTCGGTTATGACCAGGGCCCGCAGGTTCCCCATCCCGCTGCCCCGGAATACGCCCGGGAACTGGCCTTCCATCAACAGCACTGGGAAGCCATCTGGCGCTCCCAGCAGGCTCGCGGCTATCAGGTCAGCACCCTGACGCCAGAGTTCGGCGCCGACGGCTATTTGCATCACCTGCCTTTCACCAATGTGCCGGTCGCCGACCTGTGGTCGCTGAATATCTGGATGGCCAGGACCGAGCGCGAACACTTCGATCGCTTCAACCACTCAACCCTCCTGTGAGGTTTTTGCGTCATGCCTGAGAAGATCAATAGTGCGACCCACGCTAACTTCCACAGCATTCCGGTGGTGGATATCGCCGGCTTGTTCAGCATCGAACTGGAACATCGACTGGCCGTCGCCGAGCAGCTTGGGTTGGCTGCCAGTGATGTCGGCTTTCTCTACATCACCAGCCACGGCATTGATCCACAGCTGATCGCCAACTTGCGTCAGGCGGCGAAGGACTATTTCGCTCAGCCATTCGACACCAAGATGCAGCATTACATCGGCACATCGAAGACCCATAAAGGGTATGTCCCGGAAGGCGAAGAGGTTTACGCCAAGGGCAAACCGGATCACAAGGAAGCCTTCGATATCGGCTTCGAAGTCCCGGCAGACGACCCGCTGGTGCTGGCCAACACCCCGCTGCTCGGACCGAATGAATGGCCGTCGCTCCCCGGTTTCAAGGAAGCGGTGCAGGCTTACTACGCGGCGATCTTCGCCCTGGGTCGCCGGCTGTTCGGTGGCTTTGCCCTGGCCTTGGGCCTGGAAGAAGACTATTTCGACAGCATGGTCACCCGCCCGCCCTCGAAGCTGCGGCTGATCCACTACCCCTTCGACGACACGGTCCAGGACGCACCCGGTATTGGCGCGCACACCGACTACGAGTGCTTCACCATTTTGCTGGCTGACAAACCGGGGCTGGAGGTGATGAACAACCTTGGCCAATGGATTGATGCGCCGCCTGTTCCAGACGCTTTCGTGGTGAATATCGGCGACATGCTCGAAGTCATGACCGCGGGCACCTTCGTGGCGACCGCTCACCGCGTGCGCTCGGTGAGTGAAGAGCGCTACTCCTTCCCGCTGTTCTATGCCTGCGACTTCCATACCCAAATCAAACCGCTGCCCAGCTTTGCCAAAGCCGAACACGACTATGAACAGATCGCTATCGGTGAACACATGTACGGCCAGGCTTTGCAGACTTACCAATACCTGCGCAAGCGGGTCGAAAACGGCGAAATCCGGCTTCCGGAAAAAGCCCGAAAGCCATCGAGCTTTGGCCATTTGAAAAACCAGGCGCAGCCTTCCTGAAACCTGTCGTCGACCACTACGTCCCTATTTTGGAGTCACCGAACATGTTCACTAAAAATACTGCATCGCGCCTGACCCTGCTCGCCGCCGGCCTGCTCTGCGCCACTGCCAGCCTTGCAACGACCGCAACACCAGGCCAGTTGAAGATCGGCATGGAAATCACCTACCCGCCCTTCGAATCCTACGATGCCGAGAAAAACGTCGTCGGTTCCGACCCGGAGCTCGGTCACGCCCTGGCCAAACATCTGCAAGCGAAAGCCGAGTTCGTCGACACCAAATTCCCTAGCCTGATCCTCGGTCTGAATGCCGGGCGTTATGACGCAATCATCTCCGGCATGTACATCACTCCAGAGCGCCAGACTCAGGCCATGACCATTGCCTACGCGAAAACCGGTGCGTCAATCATGGCCCCGAAAGACAGCGGTCTGAACCTGCAAACCCCGGAAGACCTCTGTGGCCTGAAAGTCGGACTGGAACAGGGCACCACCTGGGTCAGCGAATTGCAGAAGCTCTCGACCAACTACTGCGTGCCGAATAACAAGGGCGCCATCAGCCTGAGCGAATACCCGTCGGCTCCGGAAGTCACCCAGGCGCTCTTGTCGAAAAACATTCAGGCCCAACTGGAAATCGCTGGCGCCGCGAAGATGATCGCCGAGCGCACCAATGGTCGAGTAGTGGTGACTAGCCAGCACCCTGTCTATCAGCAGACCCTCGGGATCTTCGTCAAGAAAGGTAACGACGCCGCCTATCAGGCGCTGCTCAAGGCCTTCGCTGAAGTCAAGAAAAGCGGCGAGTACGCAACGATCCTGAGCAAGTACAACCTGGAACCCATAGCTGACTGACGAGCTATCGCGGGCGAACCCGCCCCCACAAGGACTGTCCCCAACCTGTGGGAGCGTGGCTTGCCCGCGCGCCACGACTTCAGCGACATACGGCGGCTTGAGGTGTTTATGCAATTTGATTGGTCTTACTTTTTCTCCCTGTTCTCAATGTCGAGCTTCTGGCATGCCTGTGTCACGGTGATTGAACTCAGCGCATTGGCGTGGTTCATCGGGATGCTGCTGGGCTTTTTGCTGGCGTCGGCCAAGCTGTCCAGCGCTGCCTGGCTCAGGACACCAGCGTCGGTGTACATCTGGTTCTTTCGCAGTATTCCGCTGTTGGTACTGGTGGTCTTTGTCTACAACCTGCCACAGCTGTTCCCGGCCACCGGTTCGGTGTTGTCCAACCCGTTCTATTCCGGACTGTTCGCCCTGGTGGTGACGGAAGCGGCGTACATGGCGGAAATCCATCGCGGCGGTCTGATCTCGGTCGCCAAGGGCCAGAAAGAAGCCGGACGCGCCCTGGGTATTGGTCTGCTCGGGCTGCAACGGCTGATCGTGATTCCCCAGGCGTTTCGTATTTCCTTGCCAACGCTGATCAACGAATACATCACCGTGGTGAAACTGACGTCGCTGGTCTCGGTGATTTCCCTGACCGAACTGCTCACTGTCGGCCAACGCCTGTACGCGCAAAACTTCCTGGTGATGGAAACCCTGGCGGCGGTGGCGGTGTACTACGTACTGATCGTCAGCGTGTTCGGCTGGCTGTTGCAGCGCCTGGAACACTCTCTGGACTTGAACCAGCGCAAACCGAAAACCCTCGACGACGCCGCTGTGGCCGAACTCAAGTCGGCTATTTCGTCGCAGGTCGTTGTGGCCCGCACACAGACCAACTCCGCAGCGGACTCGATCCTGCACCTGCAGGACATTCATAAAAGTTACGGCGATCATGAAGTGCTCAAGGGCATCGACCTGAAAATCGGCAGCGGCCAGGTGGTCTCCATCATCGGTCCTTCCGGCTCGGGCAAGACCTCACTGATTCGCACCGTCAATGGTCTTGAGAGCATTGATCAAGGTGAAATCATGCTGTTCGGCGAAAGCTTCATCAACGCCGGCGACAACCTCAATAGCAGCAAAGTCCGCCAGGGTGTGCGGCATATCGGGATGGTCTTCCAGAGTTTCAACCTGTTCCCCCATCGCTGCATTCTCGACAACATCACGCTGGCGCCGCGCTTCCACGGCAGTGCCAGAACCTTGAGTGAACAACGGGCCTATGCGCTGCTGGATAAAGTCGGCTTGCTCGCCCATGCCCACAAATACCCGCATCAACTTTCCGGCGGCCAGCAGCAGCGCGTAGCGATTGCCCGGGCATTGGCCATGGAGCCGCAGATCATGCTGTTCGACGAACCAACGTCAGCCCTCGATCCGGAGCTGGTGGGCGACGTATTGAACGTAATCCGCGATTTGGCCAAGGAAGGCATGACCATGCTGATCGTGACCCACGAGATGGACTTCGCGATGTCGATTTCCGATCGGGTCATCTTTATGGAGGACGGGCGTATTCAGCTGGATGCAAGCCCGCACGCCATTCGCAATGAACAGGAGGGGGAGCGGGTCCGACGCTTCATGGGGCTGCCCGCTACGCCTGAAATGCCGCTGGCGATGGTGGGGTAATTTGCCAGGTTTGGGGGCAAGCTCTCACTTTGTGGCGAGGGGGCTTGCTCCCGCTGGGGCGCGCAGCGGCCCTAAAATCAGTCACCGCGTATCTTCAGATAGAACGCGTGCATCGGTTTTACGACTGCTGCGCAGCCGAGCGGGAGCAAGCTCCCTCGCCACAGGGCTCCCATATCACCCGAGCTCCAGCATCAACCCACTCAGGCGTTTGACCTTGCGCCGCACCGCCTCTTCGAACACACCCGGCCGGGGTTCGATCAGACTGAACCAGTCCTTGGCGCGGGTTATTCCGGTGTAGATCAGCTCCTTGGTCAACACCGGATTCAGTGCGTCAGGAAGAATCAACGCGGTGTGGGCGAATTCCGAACCCTGGGATTTGTGCACGGTCATGGCGAACACGGTTTCCACATCATTGAGCCGGCTGGGCAAGACAAAACGCACGCCACCCTGGCCATCGTTGCGCGGGAATGCCACGCGCAGCACTTGTTTACCGGCCTGTGGACCATCGCGTTCCGGCAGTTTCAGGGCGATGCCGATATCACCATTCATCAACCCCAGGCCGTAATCGTTGCGGGTCATCAGCACCGGGCGACCTTCGTACCACTGCTGGTCGCTGTCGATCAGCCGGGCCTTGAGCAGCGCGCCGGTGATGCGCAGGTTCAAGCCCTCGACGCCCCAGGGCCCCTTGCGCACTGCACACAACAACTGAAACCGGTCGAACGCTTGCAACACCTCGCGCGCCCATTCGGTCCAGCGTGGATCCTCAAGCGCGGTATCGACTGCCGGGCGTTGGCTGCGTAGCAAGCTCAGGTAATGCCGATAACCCTGCGGGCCGTCGCCCTGTCCTTCCAGCACCAACTGCTCCAGAGCGCGATCCTGCTCGCCCTTGAGCGCCAGCGAAAACACATCGGCATGGCTGCGCGCGGCCAACAGTTTGCGGGCCTCATCGGCGTGTTGCTGGTTGACCCAGCGGGCCAACTGGCCAATGCCACTGCCCTCACCAAATCGCCGGGAGTGGCGCAACATCACCACTTGCTGGGCCAACGGATGAGCGCCTTCAGTGTCTTCGTGCAAAGCACTGGCACTCAGGTTTTCACCGCTGACCGACTCCAGCCATTGGCGAGTCTGCGGGCTGTACCAACCGGCCTCGGCATCGCGGCACAAATCACCGAGCACCGCACCGGCCTCCACCGAGGCCAACTGGTCCTTGTCGCCGAGCAAGACCAACCGGGCATGGGCCGGCAAGGCGTCGAGCAGGTTGGCCATCATTTCCAGGTCGATCATCGAGGCTTCATCGACCACCAGCACATCCAGCGGCAAGCGGTTGCCGGCATGGTGACGAAAGTGCCGGGTGCCCGGGCGGCTGCCGAGTAAACGGTGCACGGTGGTGACTTGCGTGGGAATCTTGTCCCGCACGTTTTGCGGGACTGTCAGGGTACGAACCTGTTGGCTGATGGATTCGGTCAACCGTGCGGCGGCCTTGCCGGTGGGGGCGGCGAGGCGGATACGCAACGGTTTGCCGGACTCCACCGCTGGCGCCTGCAGCAGTGCCAGCAGACGCACCACGGTGGTGGTCTTGCCGGTGCCGGGGCCGCCGGTGATGATGCTGAAGGCTGCGCGAGTGGCCAGGGCGCAGGCGAGTTTCTGCCAGTCGATCGGCGCCTCGCCAGCGGCCACACCAAACAAGCTGCTCAAACGTTCCGGCAGATGATCGGGTATTGCTTCGTCGGCCGCCAGACGCTGGCGCAGGGCGCTGTCGATGCGCCGTTCATAAGCCCAGTAACGGCGCAAATACAATCGCTTGCCGGACAACACCAACGGCCGCTGCTGCGCGTCGTCACTGACATCGACGGCCAGCGCGACCAATTTGCTCAAGGCCAGGACCTTGCACCAGTGCGCGCCTTCCAAGGCTTCGAGCAGTTGCGAAGGCAACAACATGGCAGCGCTCGGTACTTCGCCTTCCGGCGGCAACGACAGGGCGAAGTCCGGCTCCTTGAGGGTCTCGAACAGATCCAGGCAGACGTGCCCGTGGCCCAGTTGATGGCTGGTCAACGCCGCCGCCAGCAACACCAGCGGGTCACCCTGGGGATCCAGTTCATGCAGGAAGGCGACAAAGGCTTTGTCCAGCGCCCTCAGCCAGCCGCGTTCGACCCAGCGTTCCAGCAACAGCAACAGGTCGTCGGCTCGACTCAAGGGCGCCAGCTCGGCCAGGCTTTGCGCGGCCAGCGATGTCGGCAGCAAATCGGCAAAGGAACGATTCATAGCAATACTCCCTGTTCCCAGGCGGGTTCAGCCTTGGGTTGTTCCGGTTTGCCCTGGAACAGCCGGTCCAGACGTTCGATCAACTCCCGCGGCGGACGACTGAAATACACGCCCCGGCTCGCGGCCTGGGTGCCACGTAAAAACAGATACAGCGCCCCGCCCATGTGCCGCTCGTAATCGTAGTCGGCCAGCCGCGCCTTGAGTTGGCGATGCAGGGCCAGCAGGTACAACACATATTGCAGGTCGTAGCGGTTGTCGAGAATCGATTGTTCCATCGCCTGCCCGGTGTAGGCCGAATCATCGACGCCCAGCCAGTTGGATTTGTAATCGGCGACGTAGTAACGGCCCTGGTGCTCGAAGGTCAGGTCGATAAAGCCCTTGAACATGCCATTGAGCAACACCGGTTCTGCCGCCACCCGGGACACGCCGTTATGGGTGTATTGGCGCACCAGTTCATCGAGTTTGAGCACGTCGACTTTGTGGCTGGCAAACCAGAATTCCATCTCGACCCGGTACTGGGTCAATTGTTCGAACACCACGGGCGGCTGTCCGGCGCCGATCGGTAATGGCGCTTGTAGCAGGTGCTGCAGCCAGTCGCTCAAGGTGCCGATCCAGCCTTCCCAACCACGGCGGTTGCAACGCCGGCCGATGGCATCTTCGATACTGTGCCGATCCGCGGCAAAACCTTCGTCACCGGCCCACTCGAGCAAGCCGTGGAGAAAGGTCCCCGGGTTCGGGCCACGGGGGAAGTGGTGGATATCGCCACCGCTGGCAATGACTGCCCGAGGGGAATCCGGATCAAGTCGCTCATCGTCGAAGAGCTTCTGCGCCTGCGGACTTTCCGGTGCTTCGTCGCTGCCGGCGCTCATGCGCTCGCCAATGCGCAGGGCGCTATAGGAGGCGATCCACCAGTTCTCCGCAGCCTTGCGTTTAGGAATCAGCGGCGCGAGCAAGCGCGCTTCGTTGCGCGGCGGATGGAAGCATTCATCGGTGGCTTGCGGCATTTCGCGATAGCTCAGCGCCTCGCAGCCTTGCTGCAAGTCTTCCAGCCAGCGGTTCAAGCCGGCCGACTCGGTCAGGGCAGCGCCCCCCCCCAGCAGATAACCCAATGCCGAGAGGTGCAGGACTGAACTGTTGTTATTGCCGCGTTTGAGGTCGGTGACGCCCAACCAGCAAGCATGTTGCGCACGAGTCAGTGCCACGTAGAGCAAGCGCAGGTCTTCCGCCAGACGCTCCTCATCCGCCTGGGCAATCAGCTCGGCGGTCGGCTTCAACGACACCTGCGCCTTGCCCGCCGCGTCGTGGTAATGCAGCGGCAGGCGGCTGCCATCCACCGGCTTGGCCGAGCAGATGAACGGCAGAAACACCAAGGGGTACTCGAGGCCTTTGGACTTGTGGATGGTCACCACCTTGACCAATTGCTCGTCACTTTCCAGCCGCAGAATCTGCTCTTCGCCGGCCTGCCCCGACAATGCCAGATGCTCGGCCAGATGCCGGATCAAGGCTTGTTCGCCATCGAGTTCGGCGGCGGCTTGCTGCAGCAGTTCGGACAGGTGCAACAGATTGGTCAACACTCGCTCACCATCGCTGCGAGCAATCAACGCCTGAGGCAACTGGAAGTCATGCAGCAGACGGCGCAGCATCGCAAGCACACCCTGATTGCGCCAGATTGCCCGATAGCCGCGGAACTGCATGACCCGCGCTTCCCAGGCCAGTTCGTCCTGATTCAAACGCTCCAGCTCGGCCAGCGGCAGGTTCAGCGTGATACAGGCCAGTGCCGCACGTAACGGCCGTTCGACATCCGGCTCGGCGCAGGCCTTGAGCCAGGCCAGCAGGTCATGAGCTTCCTGGGCGGCGAACACTGAATCCTTGTCCGACAGGTAGACGCTGCGTACGCCTCGGGCGGACAGCTCGGCGCGTACCGCCTGGGCCTCTTTGCCGTCACGCACCAGAATCGCGATATCGGCCGGCAGCAGGCCGCGCAACTCATCACCGCCTCGAACAAACCCCGCTCGGCCCTGCTGACCACCATTGAGCAGCGCGACGATTTCACTGGCGCAGGCGGCGGCCAGTTGTTGCCGGTAAACCACACCGGACAATGGCTGTTCGGCGGACAACTGCCAGATGTTCAGCGCAGGCAGCGGCTGGCCATCGACCTGCAGAAATTCTTTGCGTCCCTGGGAGGCAACGGGCAGGAAGGGCACCGGGTTCTCGCCGCTGTTTTCCCGGAACAGAAACGCACCACGGCCAAGTTCACGAGACTCGGCTCGCTCGAATACATGGTTCACCGCCTTGACCATCCCATGGCTGGAGCGGAAGTTGGTGCCCAGGGTGTGCAAGCGGCCACTGGTGGCCTGGCGCGCGCGCAGGTAGGTGTAGATATCGGCGCCACGGAAGGCGTAGATCGCCTGCTTCGGGTCACCGATCAGGAACAGCCCGCTTTCGGGATTATTGTCCTCGATGCGGTAGATGCTCTCGAAGATCCGGTACTGCACCGGGTCGGTGTCCTGGAACTCATCGATCAACGCGACCGGGAATTGCTCGCGGATCAAGGTCGCCAGGCGCTCGCCGCCGTCGGCTTGCAGGGCGGCGTCGAGGCGCAGCAGCATGTCGTCGAAGCCCATTTCGGCGCGCCGGCGCTTCTCTTCTTCAAAGCGCGCACCGACCCACTGCGCAGCATGTTGCAGGACTGCGGCATCCGGGGTTGGCAAGGCATCCAGGCTGGCTTTGAGCCCGGGCATCGCGTCCAGCCCAGGATGGTTCGGGGCCTGGCCTTTCCAGGCTTCAGCCATGCCGTCCGGGGTCAGACGACTGAAGCCGGTGCCGATATCCAATTGTTCCTGGGATTCCTCCGCAGCCCAGGCACTGATTTTTTCGAACCAGGGCTCGAAGTAGCGCGCCTGCATCTTGCGCCCATCGACGGCCTTGTCGGTGACCGCTTGCAGGCAGATAGCGCGCAGCTCGGCCGCCCATTGCAGCCAGGGCGTCTTGAGTTGCACCAAGGCCTCGCGTCGCTCCTGCAGGCATTCGGCAATCAGCTCGGCCGGTGCTTTGCCATGGGCGTTGTCGCGTTCGCTGGCAAACAAGGCGCGGACTCGCGGCAACAAGGCGGCCGGGCCACCCCAGTTGGCACGCACCCAGCTCAGCGCATCCCCTTGCATCGGGTAGCAAAACAGCCGCCAGTAATCGCGCAGCACTTCACCGAGCAAGTCGCTGTGGTCGGTTTCCAGGGTCTGGGTAAACAGGCTGCCACTGTCGAAGGCATGCTCGCGCAACATGCGCTGACACCAACTGTGAATCGTCGAGACCGCCGCCTCGTCCATCCATTGCGCCGCGATGTCCAGGCGATTGGCGCAACCTGGCCATTGCTCCGGGCTGTACTGCTCGCGCAACTGGTTGATCAAATCATCCGGTGCCGGCGTTTCATCGCGGAAAAACCGCGCCGCTTCGGCCAGACGGGTGCGGATACGCTCACGCAGCTCCTTGGTCGCGGCATCGGTGAAGGTCACCACCAGAATCTGCGGCGGCAGCAATTCGCGGCCGAAGCCGGCGGGCTCACCACCATGGCCGAGCACCAGGCGCAGATAGAGCGCCGAAATGGTGAAGGTCTTGCCGGTCCCGGCGCTGGCTTCGATCAGTTGGCTGCCTCGCAGGGGGAACGCCAATGCCAGAGGTGTCTTGGTGGTCATGAGCGAGCCTCCTCGCTGGCCAATGATCGCCACGGGGCTTCAAGCAGCGGGCGATAGAGCGCGTCGCACCAGTTGGCGAAGGTTTCGTCAGCAACCAGAGCGTTGTAATCGGCGAATTGCCGGGCCAGGGCCGGGCTTTCGCGGCGCTCGCCATCAGTGGTTTGACCATCACCCTCATAGGCTTTGCGCGCGGCCGCTTCGGCTTTGAGCGGATCGGTCTGAGCCAGCCAGGCGAAAGCGGTTTTTACCGCAATCGGTAATGGCTGACGCATGCCGGATTGCCAGGCCTGCACCAGATCGCCCAAGGTTTTCAGGGCTGCGTTCTTCTCCAGGGGCGGCAACAACAAGCTGTCGTCGCTGGCCACCAGCGCCGTGGTCAGCGACAACCCGCTGGCACAGGCCGCCAGATGATTGACCCAGGGGCGGGTCAGCCGATGCCATTTGCGGGTCTTTATCGAACCGATGCTGTTGGGGATCGTAGTGACAGCCAATAATCCGCCATCGCTGCGTTGATGCAGGCCACTGAGCCAGCCTTCAAGAGCAATTCCGTGCAATTCGAGGCTCACTGGCAAGGCACTGTTGAGAGGTGTCGGCCATAACGCCAACAGCTGCTGATAGCGTTGCAGCAAATCCGGCAAAGGCTCGATCAGTTCCTGTTGCAGGCGTTCACCGAACCCGGCCATCGGCAACAGACCACAACCCTGCAAGCGTTTGGCTTGGGCTGCCAATGCCTGATCCGGCTGATCCCCATGGCCAAGGGCGGCTTCCAGCAAGCTGTCGCTCAGGCTATAGCGTTGCAACGCATCGAGGACAAAGGGCTCCTCATCCGCCAGCGGCACCTCGGCGGCTTCGAAAAACACCTTGAGCCGCTGACTGAAGAAATGTCGCACCGGATTTCGATGGAAGTCCTGCAAAAGGCCGAGGCTCAGCGGCTCCTCCTGGTGGTAGGCCGCAAGCGCTGGGAGTTCGCTGGCTGGTGCCGATGGCTGATGCAGCAACTGCCACTCTCGAGCGTAACTGAACAGCGCATCGCCTTCATGGAAGTAGCGTGCACTGAAGGGTTGCAGTGGATGTTCCTGAGTCATTGCCTCAAGCAGCGATTCATCGCTATCGGACAGCCGCCAACCGCTGGCCAGATGATCGCGCAACTGACCGATCAATACCGACGCCGGACGCTCGCTGTTGTCGCGAATGCTCCGTCCGACCCAACTGATGTACAGCTGATCTCGCGCCGAGAGCAAAGCCTCGAGCAGCAGGTAGCGATCATCCTCACGCCGCGAACGGTCGCCGGGACGGTAGTCGCTGCCCATCAGATCGAAGTCCAGCGGTGGCTGCGCACGCGGATAGTCGCCGTCATTCATGCCAAGCAGGCAGACCAGCTTGAAAGGAATCGCGCGCATCGGCATCAAGGTGCAGAAATTCACCGCCCCGGCCAGAAAGCGTTGCGATAGCCGGCCCTGGTCGAGACCGGCCAGCCAGGCCTCACGGACCACGGTCAGCGGTAGCTTATCCTGTAAGCCAACCGACTCGCAGGTGTCCAGCCAGCTTTCGCGCAAGTCTTCGAGCTGAGCCAGGAGGTAGTCGTCATGTTCATTACTGGCCAGGAAGAACACCTGTACCAGTGCTTGCAGACGCTCGCCCCATTGCTGTGGCGGTGCCGGCAGCGAGAGTTGCTGATGGGCGATCTGCAATGCATCGAGCAAGGCCACCAGCGGCCCGATCAATGCGGCGTCCAGCCCGCCGATTTCATCGTAAGGTTCAATGCCGTCACACGCAGCGCCGCTGCCAACGGCATAACCGAGCAGCATCCGGCGCAGGCCGAAACGCCAGCTGTTCTGCTCCAGCTCATCCGGCAGACCGAGCCCGGCGCGCTGTTCGGCGTTCATGCCCCAGCGAATACCGGCGCCTTCAATCCAGCGATGCAAGGTCGGCAGGTCGCGCTCCTCAACCCCAAAGCGAGCGCGCAAGGCTGGAACATCCAGCAGATCGAGAATCTCGCTGACCGGGAAACGGCTGTCCGGGAGCTTGAGCAGATGTTCCACGGCAATCAGCAGCGGATCGCGGCCACGCTGACCCTGGTCCGCCAGCGTAAAGGGAATGAAACGTCGGTCATCTCGCTCAAGCTGGCCAAATACCGCGCGGATATGCGGCGCATAACTGTCGATATCCGGGACCATCACGATCACATCGCGAGGGTTCAACTGTGGATCGGCGCTGAAGCGCTCGAGCAGCTGGTCGTGGAGGATTTCCACTTCACGCTGGGCGCTGTGGGCAATGTGAAAACGGATCGAGTGATCCTGTGCGGGATCGATCGCCGGCCAGAGTTCGCGGGTCTCATTCAGAGGACGTAACTCGAGGATGTCGTCCTGCAACTGGTTGAGCATATTCTTTGGCTGGTTTTCGCTGAACAGATCGATTCGTCCATCGCGAAAGGCCGAACGATAGCTGCCGGGATCGTCATAACTGTCGAGCAAATTGATGTAGTCACGCCCCTGTTTACCCCAGGCCGCCAACAATGGATGGGCGTGTTGATGCAGGCTTTGCGGGTCGAGTACCACGGGCATTCCGGCCTTGCGCGCCTGACGCTTGTATTGGTGCCGTAACAGATCTTTATCGGCGACGATGTCCGCCCAATGGTGCCGACAGGGGTTATGTACGCACAGCAGCACCTGACTGAAACGTGCCAACCCGGCGAGCGCTTCGAGGGCTTGAGCAGGCAGTGAAGAAATACCGAAAACGATCACTCGGGAAGGCAAGCCTTTTGGCGCTGCGTCCAGGCTGTTGATGCGTTCAATGAAGCGTTGATGGACTCCGGCACGGCTTTGCGCCATGCCCTCTGTGCCGACATCCAGCAACAGTGCACGCCACAATTCGGCCTGCCAGCAGTTGGCGGGCGTCAGCGCCTTGGCTTCGCCCCTGACATTGCGTAGTTGATGGCGACCGGCGGCCCAGTCTTCCAGCCAGTCGGCGCGATACACCTGGTATTGGTCGAACAGATCCGCCAGCCGTTCGGCCAGTTGGTAGCGCTTGCGCAGGTCGGTGTCGTGGGTGAGGAAGCGTTGCAGGGGTTCGAAGTGCGGCTGATCGATCAGCTCGGGCAACAAGCGCATCAGCCGCCAGGTCAGTGGGGCCTTATCCAGCAGGGATTTGGCCGGAATCTCGTCACGGCCCAGCACCATACGATAGAGCTGCCACATGAAGCTGCCCGGCAACTGCACATCAATCGCGGCCGCTATGCCGCAGCCCCCCGTATCCCCGGCTTCCGGGTCTTCTGCCAATGCCAGCTTCAGCCACTGGGCGATACCGTTGCTCTGCACCAGGGCAATTTCATTTTCCAGGGGAGCCAACGGATAACGCCGCATTACGTTGATCACCAGACTGCGCAGTTCTTCCAGGCTGTTGCTTTGAACCACCATAAAAGCAGCATTGAGTGACGTCGCGTCCGGCATAGCGGCTTCCTTGAAGAATGCAAAAGCGAGGGAGGGACTTTAACACCGTCGGCAAATCGCGCCCAAAAACAAAACCCCTGTCTGCGTAAGCAGACAGGGGTTTCGGAATTTAATCTTGACGATGACCTACTCTCACATGGGGAAACCCCACACTACCATCGGCGATGCATCGTTTCACTGCTGAGTTCGGGATGGGATCAGGTGGTTCCAATGCTCTATGGTCGTCAAAAAATTCGGGTACTGAGTCGTGGCCAGCTGGCCTCGCTTCAGCAAATTGAGTATGTGATAGCTTTCGGTGTTTTGTGAGTATCTCGAACTTTCGGTTCGTTTCGTCTTCACACACCGCAATCTGGTGCTCTTTCGAGTCAACAAATTGCTTGGGTGTTATATGGTCAAGCCTCACGGGCAATTAGTATTGGTTAGCTCAACGCCTCACAGCGCTTACACACCCAACCTATCAACGTCGTAGTCTTCGACGGCCCTTCAGGGGACTCAAGGTCCCAGTGAGATCTCATCTTGAGGCTAGTTTCCCGCTTAGATGCTTTCAGCGGTTATCTATTCCGAACATAGCTACCCGGCAATGCCACTGGCGTGACAACCGGAACACCAGAGGTTCGTCCACTCCGGTCCTCTCGTACTAGGAGCAGCCCCTCTCAAATCTCAAACGTCCACGGCAGATAGGGACCGAACTGTCTCACGACGTTCTAAACCCAGCTCGCGTACCACTTTAAATGGCGAACAGCCATACCCTTGGGACCGGCTTCAGCCCCAGGATGTGATGAGCCGACATCGAGGTGCCAAACACCGCCGTCGATATGAACTCTTGGGCGGTATCAGCCTGTTATCCCCGGAGTACCTTTTATCCGTTGAGCGATGGCCCTTCCATACAGAACCACCGGATCACTAAGACCTACTTTCGTACCTGCTCGACGTGTCTGTCTCGCAGTCAAGCGCGCTTTTGCCTTTATACTCTACGACCGATTTCCGACCGGTCTGAGCGCACCTTCGTACTCCTCCGTTACTCTTTAGGAGGAGACCGCCCCAGTCAAACTACCCACCATACACTGTCCTCGATCCGGATAACGGACCTGAGTTAGAACCTCAAAGTTGCCAGGGTGGTATTTCAAGGTTGGCTCCACGCGAACTGGCGTCCACGCTTCAAAGCCTCCCACCTATCCTACACAAGCAAATTCAAAGTCCAGTGCAAAGCTATAGTAAAGGTTCACGGGGTCTTTCCGTCTAGCCGCGGATACACTGCATCTTCACAGCGATTTCAATTTCACTGAGTCTCGGGTGGAGACAGCGCCGCCATCGTTACGCCATTCGTGCAGGTCGGAACTTACCCGACAAGGAATTTCGCTACCTTAGGACCGTTATAGTTACGGCCGCCGTTTACCGGGGCTTCGATCAAGAGCTTCGCGTTAGCTAACCCCATCAATTAACCTTCCGGCACCGGGCAGGCGTCACACCCTATACGTCCACTTTCGTGTTTGCAGAGTGCTGTGTTTTTAATAAACAGTCGCAGCGGCCTGGTATCTTCGACCGGCATGGGCTTACGCAGTAAATGCT
>NZ_CABVHY010000014.1 GCF_902497875.1 Pseudomonas fluorescens | reverse complement strand
AGCATTTACTGCGTAAGCCCATGCCGGTCGAAGATACCAGGCCGCTGCGACTGTTTATTAAAAACACAGCACTCTGCAAACACGAAAGTGGACGTATAGGGTGTGACGCCTGCCCGGTGCCGGAAGGTTAATTGATGGGGTTAGCTAACGCGAAGCTCTTGATCGAAGCCCCGGTAAACGGCGGCCGTAACTATAACGGTCCTAAGGTAGCGAAATTCCTTGTCGGGTAAGTTCCGACCTGCACGAATGGCGTAACGATGGCGGCGCTGTCTCCACCCGAGACTCAGTGAAATTGAAATCGCTGTGAAGATGCAGTGTATCCGCGGCTAGACGGAAAGACCCCGTGAACCTTTACTATAGCTTTGCACTGGACTTTGAATTTGCTTGTGTAGGATAGGTGGGAGGCTTTGAAGCGTGGACGCCAGTTCGCGTGGAGCCAACCTTGAAATACCACCCTGGCAACTTTGAGGTTCTAACTCAGGTCCGTTATCCGGATCGAGGACAGTGTATGGTGGGTAGTTTGACTGGGGCGGTCTCCTCCTAAAGAGTAACGGAGGAGTACGAAGGTGCGCTCAGACCGGTCGGAAATCGGTCGTAGAGTATAAAGGCAAAAGCGCGCTTGACTGCGAGACAGACACGTCGAGCAGGTACGAAAGTAGGTCTTAGTGATCCGGTGGTTCTGTATGGAAGGGCCATCGCTCAACGGATAAAAGGTACTCCGGGGATAACAGGCTGATACCGCCCAAGAGTTCATATCGACGGCGGTGTTTGGCACCTCGATGTCGGCTCATCACATCCTGGGGCTGAAGCCGGTCCCAAGGGTATGGCTGTTCGCCATTTAAAGTGGTACGCGAGCTGGGTTTAGAACGTCGTGAGACAGTTCGGTCCCTATCTGCCGTGGACGTTTGAGATTTGAGAGGGGCTGCTCCTAGTACGAGAGGACCGGAGTGGACGAACCTCTGGTGTTCCGGTTGTCACGCCAGTGGCATTGCCGGGTAGCTATGTTCGGAATAGATAACCGCTGAAAGCATCTAAGCGGGAAACTAGCCTCAAGATGAGATCTCACTGGGACCTTGAGTCCCCTGAAGGGCCGTCGAAGACTACGACGTTGATAGGTTGGGTGTGTAAGCGCTGTGAGGCGTTGAGCTAACCAATACTAATTGCCCGTGAGGCTTGACCATATAACACCCAAGCAATTTGACTACTCGAAAGAGCATCAGATTGCGGTGTGTGAAGACGAAACGAACCGAAAGTTCGAGATACTCACCAAACACCGAAAGCTATCACATACCCAATTTGCTGAAGCGAGGCCAACTGGCCACGACTCAGTACCCGAATTTCTTGACGACCATAGAGCATTGGAACCACCTGATCCCATCCCGAACTCAGCAGTGAAACGATGCATCGCCGATGGTAGTGTGGGGTTTCCCCATGTGAGAGTAGGTCATCGTCAAGATTAAATTCCGAAACCCCTATCTGCATCTGCAGGTAGGGGTTTTGTTTTTGGGCGCGATTTGCAGGTTTCCAATGCCTGACCGATATCAGCCAGCAAATCGCTGATGTCTTCGAGCCCGACAGACAGGCGCACCAATCCTTCAGAGATGCCGTGCGCCGATGGTAGTGTGGGGTTTCCCCATCTGAGAGTAGGTCATCGTCAAGATTAAATTCCGAAACCCCTATCTGCGTATGCAGGTAGGGGTTTTGTTTTTGCGCGCGATTCGTAGGCGTCCAGCTGGCTCGCGATGCTGTCCTCGAGATCGCCATCGCAGCAATCGAGCGCCAACCGGTGTGCGCAGATTTCCAATGCCTGACCGATATCAGCCAGCAGATCGCTGATGTCTTCGAGCCCGACAGACAGGCGCACCAACCCTTCAGAGATGCCGTGGTGCGCACGCTCCTCTGGGGTATAGGTTGAGTGAGTCATGCTCGCCGGGTGTTGGGCCAGGGATTCGGCGTCGCCAAGACTGACGGCTCGACTGAACAGGTTGAGCGCGTTCATGAATTTTCTGCCGGTATCGATACCGCCCTTGAGTTCAAACGCGATCATTCCGCCAGGCAGCTTCATCTGGCGTGAGGCTAGTTCGTACTGGGCGAAGGAGCGCAGTCCCGGATAGGCCACCCACTCGACAGCAGGGTGACGTTGCAAATACTCGGCAATGCTTTGAGCGTTACTGCAGTGTCGATCCATGCGCAACGCCAGGGTCTTCAACCCGCGCATCAGCAAGAACGCGTCCTGTGGAGACATCACGGCACCGGTCATATCCTTCAGGCCTTCAAGACGAATCCGGTCCGCCAGCGCTTTGCTGGTGATGGCGATGCCCGCCGTGATATCCCCGTGCCCGCTGAGGTACTTGGTCGCTGAATGCACGACTACGTCGGCGCCCAGTTCCAGGGGCCGCTGTAAATACGGCGAGCAGTAAGTGTTATCAACGACCACCGTGATATTGGTGTGTTGCCGCGCCAGGGTGGAGACGGCCTGGATATCGACCAGTTGCATGTTCGGATTGGAAGGGGATTCGAAGTAAATCATCCGGGTCGCTGGAGTTATGGCATCCCTCAGTTCAGCCAGGTTCGACATATCCACATGACGGACTTTAATTCCGAATTCGCCAATACCATGGTTCAGGAAGGCGAAGGTACAGCCGTACAACGTACGATTGGCCAGTATCTCGTCACCAGGTCTGAGCAGTGTCCAGAGCGTCGCTGCGATAGCCCCCATGCCAGAGCCGAAGGCAACCGCGGCCTCGCCATTTTCCAGCGTGGCCATTCTGGACTCGAGCAAGGCCAGGGTCGGGTTTGAAATGCGTGTGTAGAAATGTCCGTTTTCTTCACCACTAAAGCAGCCGGCGCCATACTCCGCGGAGGGAAAGGCAAAGGTCGCGGTGAGATAAATCGGTGGAACCAACGCACCTTTATTGTCCAGTGGATCGTAACCGTGATGGATAGCGCGAGTGGAAAAGCCAAGGTTCTTATTTTTGTGAGTCATGGCGATGCTCCGAGATTTTCAATAATGCTATGCTAAAAATCCAAGATAAAAATTCCAAATAAACCCTGAAACGACTGAGGGTTTGGATCAAAAACAAGAAATTGCGGCCACCTGAGGCAAAAAATGCCAACGACTCTGGATCGAACCGATAGAGCTTTACTCGCCGCCTTGCAAGGCAATGCCAGATTGACCGTGGCCGAGCTGGCCGACAGCGTCTCGTTGACCAGCTCTCCTTGTTGGAGGCGGATAAAAATGCTGGAAGAGCGGGGAGCCATTACCGGGTATCAAGCGATCCTTTCGCCGAAAGAACTGGGGTATGGGGTCACCGCATTCGTCAGCGTGATGATGAGCTCGCACTCTAAAGACAACGCGCGGAACTTTGAAAAACGGCTGTTGGACATTCCCGAGATTGTTACCTGTCATAACGTTTCCGGGCGATACGATTTTTTGCTTGAAGTGGTGGCCAAGGACCTGGAGTCATTTGGCGAGTTTGCAAGGGAGGTTCTGCAAACATTGCCCGGAGTGAAGGAGATATATTCGAGCTTCTCGTTCAAGTCGGTAAAGCAATCCAGGTTTATTCCGATACCTGACCACTGACAGTGGGTCAGCCTCGAACCTAAGAGTTACTCCTGGCTATAGAAAGCACTTCGTCTCCGGTCGTCCGCTTAGAGAGTGGCGGCCCTTCAGCCTGTGAAAATGGCCCCGTCGTTTGTATCGGACTGTGTATGAGCGGCGCCTGATACATCTGCTTTCGTTGGCGACGATGCAGGACACAGAGCCGATACACGCTTGCGATTAACTTTGATCTCCTGCAAGCGCGACCCGCCATGAAGCGGGGCGTATCTGCTCGCTTTATCAGTCGCCTTGCGGGTGACCGTTATCCCACCTTGGTTCATCGCTCTGCGCTCATAGCGGAGCATGGAGATCGAAAATGACCACCGTCATGCCTCAGGCACTCGCTGAGCAGGCCCCCGTGGGTCGACTACCCGCAAACCCCCGTCAAAGCTCAGACCTACAGCTATGGCACGCACCTGGATATTCAGAAAGTCCTGTCGATGACCCAGGACCCAGGACCGTCCTGCGGGGTGGTGAATGCCCACATGACCTACCTGGATTCCCGGGGCCTGACGCAGGTTCTGGACTACAACAAGTTCGCTGATACCTGCCACGAAGGGGGTTGATTCTCCCGCCACTGATATCTCTTCCCGCCTTGCTTTGAAACCAGGATGAAGCCCATGAAAAACCTAAAAAGCTATTTGACCTCAATTATATTTTCCCTGGCCGGCGGCGCCGTACATGCCAATGCCGCCACTGAAAACCATCGCGGTGACAGCGGCATCTGTTTCCAGCTGACGCCATTGGCGGGCAGGGGGGCATTGCCGGCGCTGGCAGAGAACGGCTTCAGCAGGACGCCGCTGGGTATGCAGTTAGAGACTCAGGGTCAGGCTTGAAATGCCTGGACGCTCGATCATTGATTGCTGTTGCTTCTGAAACAGATAACCCGGCGAAAGCCGGTTTTTTTTGTATGTCTGCCAGAGCTACGCATTCCCAATATAGCTGCAGCAGGCTGCAATCTTTGAATTTCACGGATCTCGGGATATGTGGCGCTCGCCGAAAAGATCGCAGCCTACCGGCAGCTCCTACGCCGACCGTGTGCACCCTGCAATATCGTGGATGTCCGCCATCCTCTGTAGGAGCTGCCGCAGGCTGCGATCTTTTGATCTTCGTAATGACGGTGTCCGCCGAAAAGATCGCAGCCTGTCGGCAGCTCCTACGCCGACCGTGTGCACCCTGCAATATCGTGGGTGTCCGCCATCCTCTGTAGGAGCTGCCGCAGGCTGCGATCTTTTGATCTTCGTAATGACGGTGTCCGCCGAAAAGATCGCAGCCTACCGGCAGCTCCTACGCCGACCGTGTGCACCCTGCAATATCGTGGGTGTCCGCCATCCTCTGTAGGAGCTGCCGCAGGCTGCGATCTTTTGATCTTCGTGATGGCAGTGTCAGCCGAAAAGATCGCAGCCTACCGGCAGCTCCTACGCCGACCGTGTACATCCGCAACGTATTACGGCGCCGTAGCCTTGAAACTTGGCAACGCTTGTACTCGTTCCCACCAGGCGCTGAATCCGTCCACGTTGAACACCTCTGCCGCGTCGGGGGTGAACGCCAGGTAGGCGCAGCCCGGCGCCAGATAGAAATCGGCCAGGGACGGCGTTTGTCCGGCGATGAAAGGATCGTTGCCCTTGAGCTTCATCAGCTCTTGCAACACCTGGCGCGCTTTCTTGATTCCTTCGCGCCGGGCGTTGTCGTCCTGGCCGCCGATGAAATCGGGAAACAGGTGATAGCCAAAGACCGCGACCAGCGCGCCATAACCATAGGCGTCGTAAATACCCATGGCCATGCGGGCCCGGGCGCGATCCCTGGCATTGTCGGGCAACAGTGAGGGCCCCGGCAGAACCTCATTCAGGTACTCCGTAATGGCGGCGGTTTCGATGACGCGAAAACCGTCATGTTCAATCACCGGCACCTTGGCGAACGGGTGGCGGAGCAGATGTTCGGGCTGGTGCGGCTCGCCCTTGAGCACGTTCACCTGCACCTGTTGGTACTCGGCGCCTTTTTCTTCGAGCAGCATTTTCACCGCACGCACATAGGTGCTGCCGTCAAATCCGTAGAGAGTGAGGCTCATCGCGTTTGCTCCAGAATGAATGGGACGTTATCGAAATACCGCCGCTTCAGCGTGTCTGCCGACCCCAGCTGCAGCGTTCCAGCAGCGCATCCAGGCTTAGTTTGCCGGCGCCCGTGAACAGTAGCGGCAGGAGTGCTGCGAGATAGATCAAGGGCAGTTTGAAGTTGCCATGGCCTTTATTGCTGATGGAGTACCCCTGGGCCAGCTCGCTGAAGGTCGACCAATCGGCTGGCCAGTGAACGGCGGCGGTTGCGACCACTGTGACCACGATCAGGACGAGTGCCGAGAAACGTGTTCCCAACCCCACCAGCAGGGCGATGGCGCAGATCAATTCTGCCCACAGCGACAGTTCCCAGTTCACCGCGGCCGGAACATGGTTAAAGGGAAAGGGAAAGGCGTTCTGAATCTCCGCGAACCAGTTTTGACCGTTCCACTTTTCCAGTCCCGACTCGAAAAACTCCCAGGCCAGGAAGACCCGCAGGCTTAGCGGCGCGACCCAGCTGCCAGCTCGATCAAGGTTAAAGTGTAGTCCCTTCAAGGCAGACGAGAGTGTGGTGTGCATGTGCTTGAACTCCGTTGAACCAGTGTCGGTAAAGTGCGAGGCGCAGGCGCTGCGCCCCTATGGGCATGATCAGGATTCGATAGCGGCGCCGCATTTGCCTTCGCCGCATTTGCCTTCCGCGGGCTTTTTCACCTGCTCGGCCGACGCCGGGGTGTTGCCTTGGGACAGCTCGGTCATGCTGAACGCCGACGCCGACGCCGACGCCGACGCAGCCGACGATAGAGCCATGCCGCCAGCCAGAATCAGACCGAGGGCCAAGGAAGAATTCGAGAGTTTGAACATGGGTGAGACCTCTTTATGTGGAGTGACTCAAGCGCGTTGATTGGCTGAGTTGTGCCTTGCGACCGGCTGTACCAACCGACAGGCGTAGTTGACCGTGCCGGTGTATCCGGCATGTGTCTGGCGAGGGAGCTAAAGTGGAGCTGATGTGTCGCGATGGCAGCTGTACACAATGTGATACATACACAGGGTCCATCTTCGGCGACCGCGGACTTCAGTGAGGTCTTTGCGCAGGATTCCGCGTCCCCTGAGCGGTGAGGCAGACTCGACATCTCTAAGGAAAGAGGAACAACCTCATGGTGACTCCAAACTCGCCAGGCAAACTGACTGTGCTCGATGCACCGTCCAATCTGGGCTTGAGCCCCCCGCAGGCCGGCACGATTCCCGGTTGCTACAAGCTCCCCTGGGCACTTCGCGATCGCGGGCTCATCAAGTTATTGAGGGCTGAAGACGGCGGGTGTCTGGTGCCACCTCGTTATAGGGCCCAGTGGCAGGCTGGCGAGGGAGATCGTAATGCCGAGGCGATTGCCGGTTACTCGATAAGCCTGGCCGATCGCCTTCAACCGCTTATCGAGCAAGCCGGCAAAGTATTGGTGCTTGGCGGAGATTGCAGCATTCTGCTGGGCAATATGCTTGCCCTGAAGCGGCTCGGGCGCTACGGGCTGGTCTTTCTGGACGCCCACAGTGATTTTCGGCATCCGGGAAACGATTTGCACATCAGGGCGGCGGCCGGCGAAGACCTGGCGATCGTTACCGGTCGGGGCGACGCTCGTCTCATCAACCTGCAGGGGCTTGGGCCTTACGTCGAGGATCAGGACGTGCATGTCGTCGGGATTCGTGGCAACGACGAGTATCTGCAAGACCTCGCCGCCACCAGGATCAGCATGACTACCAGCGAGCAAATGCCTGAAGCCGGCACCGATCAGCTGGTTGACGAGGTGCTCGCCACCGTCACCCGGCACACCGCGGGGTTCTGGATTCATCTCGACCTGGACGTAGTCGACGCCAGCGAAATGTTCGCCGTCGATTGCCCTGAACCGGAGGGGCCGTCGTTTGCAACGATTACCACTTTGCTCAGAGGCTTGTTCGAGTCGCCGAAGTGCATTGGAATCGACCTGACAATCTACGACCCGGATCTGGATCCCACAGGCGTGTGCGCTGACAGGATCGTAAGGTGCCTGACCCGCGCGCTTTGTTGCAATGCCTGACCGATTGTCCAGGCCGGTAAACACTTCTTCAGCATAAAATCCAGGATCCCGCCTCGACGGTACCGTGAGTTACCGCCGATGCAGGGGGCTGTTCCGAATAACGAGCGCGCCGCTATCGGCCATCGATCGAATACTTGCCCGCACCGGTAACACTCAGCAACAGCATGCCGCCCATGATGCTCATGTTCTTGAAGTACTGGATCGTATTGGCCGCCCGTTGCGGTTCGACCATCGTCCAGAAGCGATGCGCGATCAGCATGGTACCGAGTACGAACAAGGCAAAGAGAAAGGCCAGTGGGCGGGTATAGAAGCCCAGCACAAGCAGGATCGCGACAAAGAACTCCATGATCACTGCAATGGCTGCTGCGACCATGGGCAAGGGCGCACCGAGTGAGGTCATGTAGCCAACCGTGCCGTCGAAATTGGTCATCTTGCTCCAGCCAGACATGATGAACAGAATCATCAACAGAATGCGCGCGAGCAGGATGATCTCGTTTCTCTGATTCTCGAACAGGGTATATCGCATGGTGTTCCACCTGTGGCCATTAGAGAGAAGGCGCAAGCAAGACGGGTCAGGAGGCCTTGCGCGTAGGCTTAACACTAGCAGTTGATGGTTAATCTGCACTTGAATGGTGCGTAGTCACACCGGAATTGAACCTCTTGGCTTAATCACTGCCACATGAATAGTCAGCGAATGCCTGCAGGAGATAGTCATGCGAATGCTCGATCTGGCCGGAGTATCGGTCCCTGTCATCGGCCAGGGAACCTGGCGCATGGGGGAAGATTCGCAGCAACGCGCTCATGAGGTGGCAGCGTTGCAAGCGGGCATCGAACTGGGCATGAACCTGATCGATACCGCGGAAATGTACGCCGAGGGCGGTGCCGAGGAAGTGGTGGGTGAAGCGATCCGTGGCCAGCGGGACCGAGTGTTTCTGGTCAGTAAGGTCTACCCGCACCATGCCAGTCGCAAAGGTATCCCTCTCGCGTGCGAGGCCAGTCTGAAACGCCTGGGCACCGACCATCTTGATCTGTACCTGCTGCATTGGCGCGGCCAGTATCCCCTTGAAGAAACGGTCGAGGCCTTCGAGCGGTTGCGCGAAGCGGGTAAGATTCGGCGTTGGGGTGTCTCCAATTTCGACGTCTCGGATCTGCAGGAACTGGCCTCACCGGCCTGCGCGACCGATCAGGTGCTCTACAACATCGAACAGCGTGGCATCGAATTCGAGCTGCTGCCCTGGTGGCAGCAGCACAACCTGCCACTGATGGCGTACTGCCCGATTGCCCAGGGGGGAGAACTGCTGAGCAGCCCGACGCTCAAGCACATCGCCAATCGCCATGAGGTGACCACGGCCCAGGTAGCGCTGGCCTGGGTGCTGCGCCAGCAAGGGGTGATTGCCATTCCCAAGGCGGTCAAGCTCGAGCATGTCCGGCGCAATGCCGCCGCGGCAGGATTGACCCTTGACGCAGAAGACTTGCAGGCGATCGACCGGGTGTTCTGCGCGCCCAAACGCAAGCATCCATTGGCGATGGTCTGAACCAAACCCCGAGCCTTGAGGTGTGCCGAGATGAGAAGCACCGACAGCATTGATCCGTTTTCTCTGCAGCGCTTCGTTCAAGCGCAGAACCCGGTTTTTGCTCGAATACAGGCCGAGCTGCGCAACGGCCACAAGCGCAGCCACTGGATGTGGTTTGTCTTCCCGCAGTACGCTGGCCTGGGGCACAGCGACATGTCCAAGTATTTCGCCATTACCTCGCTGGAGGAGGCCACTGCGTATCTCCAGCATTCGCTACTGGGTCCACGCCTGGAAAGCTGTACCCGGTTGGTGACGCAACTGCAGGGGGCTTCGATCCAGTCGATATTCGGAACGCCGGATCACATGAAGTTCCATTCCTGCATGACCCTGTTCGACCTCGTCGCGGCCGACGGCAATATTTTCCGTACCGCGTTGGACCAGTATTTCGCCGGCCATGCCGATCAGCGCACGCTGTCGCTGATTTAGCGGATCGATTGTGACGTGGGGGGAGGTTCTGGAGACACTCGAGGTGGAGGTATTTGGGGGCGGCTTGAATAGCCTTATGCCTTGCCGACGAAGTCGGCAAGGGTAACCGCCTGGGCGTCACCCCAAGCGATTTTCAGACACGGTTCACCAAAGCCTAGGCTTCGTTCATGACATAACGGCCTGGAGCGGGTTCCAGAGGCGGGTAATTGTCATTGCCAACCTGCTTCACCGCGGCCTTACGCTCGCCGGCGTGGCCAGCCAGCCAGGCGAACCAGTCATTCCACCAGCTGCCGGGATGCTGTTCGGCATTCTTGAACCAGGTGTCGGGGTTTTTCGTGACCCGATTGTTGGTCCAGTAATGGCGTTTCTCTTTGGCCGGAGGATTGATCACGCCGGCGATATGCCCGGATGCGCCCAGTACAAAACGCTTGTTCCCGGAGAGCAGCTGGGTGCCGGCGAAAGCGCTTCTCCACGGCACGATGTGATCGTCATGGGTGGCGAGGAAGTAGGCCGGCGCATCAATCGCACTCAGATCCACTTTGACTCCAGCGCACTCCAGCTCGCCCGATTTCAGGTCGTTCTGCAGATAGGTGTGGCGCAGGTACCAGCAGTACATCGGGCCGGGAAGGTTGGTGCTGTCGTTGTTCCAGAACAGCAGATCGAGCGGGATCGGCTTTTGTCCCTTGAGGTATTTGTCGACGTTGTAGTTCCACCACAGGTCGTTGGGGCGCAGCAGCGAGAACGTATTGCCCATGTCCTGGCCACTGAACAGACCGACCGGTCCATTGATGCCGCCGATAGTGCGTTCCCGGTAGGCGACCATTTTCTCGTCGACGAAGATGTCGATCGGCCCGGTATCGACGTAGTCGAGGAAGGTGGTCAACAGGCTCACGCTGCCGATCTCTTTGTCGCCGCGTGCCGCCAGTACCGCCAGCGCAGTGCTCAACAGCGTGCCACCGATGCAGAAACCCACGCAATTGGGGCGCGGTTCGCCACTGATTTCCCGAGTCACTTGCAGGGCCTTGATCACCCCGTTCTGAATCAGCTCTTCCCAGGTAGTGCCGGCGGTCTCTTCGTCAAAGTTGCGCCAGGACATCATGAACACCGGATGTCCCTGTTCCAGCAGATGGCGGACCATCGAGTTGTCCGGGCGCAGGTCAAGAATGTAGTACTTGTTAATCGACGGCGGCACCACGAATACCGGGCGCAGGTACTGGGTTTCGCTTTGCGGGTAGTACTGAATCAGCTGGAACAGCTCATTCTCGAACACCACTTCGCCGGGGGTGTTGGCCAGGTCGACGCCAACCTTGAAGGCGCCGCTGTCGCACTGACGCATCTTGCCTTCTTTCATGTCGCTGGCCATGTGCAGCAGGCCGCTTAACAGGCTGGCACCCTGGGTCTCGACGATACGCTCGAGGGCATCAGGGTTGCTGGTCAGGAAATTGCTCGGCGCACTGGCGGCGATGGCTTGCTCGACCAGGTAGCGCAGGCGTTGGCGCGGCTTCTGATCATTGATCAGCAGCTTCTCGAGCAGTTTCAGCATAAAGCTGGAGTTGAGCAGGTAAAAGGCGGCGAGGGAGCCGAAAAATGGCTCGCTCCAGTTGCCGCTGGCAAAACGTCGGTCGTCGAAGCTGAAGGGCTTGCCGGTCAGCAGCTGTTGGCCGAGTTGGCCCCACTGGAACTGGTAGTCGGACTGGAGAGTGTCCAGGGTTTCGCCCGGCAGGTCGAACCAGGCATTGTGATCATGCCCGGAAAACCATGGATTGGTACTGACCCAGAGTCGCAATTGTTGCACCGCAAAAGAGGCGATGAAGGGCACCTGACCTGACCAATAGGTATTGAAGGTTTGCGTATTATTGTCCATAGAGCTAGAGCTCCTTGCCCACGCAGATAAGCCGGGCAGAAAAAAAGCCGCGCCGTGCCGGAGTACGGCGCAGCGACAGTAGGTAAGGAGGGCAGTACTGTTGACGCCAGCCTGATGCGCGGAGCGAGGATTCCAGGCCCCGCGCAGTTGGCTGATGATCAGGCGTTGACTAGCGCTCGATAGCCAGGCCGACGCCTTGTCCGCCACCGATGCACAAGGTTGCCAGACCCTTCTTGCCGTCACGACGGATCAGTTCGTGCACCAGCGACACGAGGATCCGTGCACCTGACGCGCCGATCGGATGGCCCAGGGCGATCGCGCCGCCGTTGACGTTGACTTTGTTGGTGTCCCAACCCAACTCTTTGCCCACTGCCAGCGACTGGGCGGAGAAGGCTTCGTTGGCTTCGATCAGGTCCAGGTCGTCGATGCTCCAGCCGGCCTTTTGCAAGGTCAGGCGGGTAGCCGGGACCGGGCCGATGCCCATGATCGACGGGTCGACACCGGCGCTGGCATAGGCTTTGATTCGTGCCAGTACCGGAAGGCCCAGCTCTTGCGCTTTAGCGGCGCTGGCCAGCAGCAGCACGGCTGCACCATCGTTGAGCGTCGAAGAGTTGCCGGCGGTGACGCTGCCGTCTTTCTTGAATGCCGGCTTCAGTTTCGCCAAGGCATCGGCGGTGCTATCGACACGCGGCTGTTCGTCGGTGTCAAAAACCAGCGGATCGCCTTTGCGCTGAGGAATCAGGATCGGGGTGATCTCGCTCTGGAAACGCCCGCCCTCGATGGCCGCGGCAGCTTTCTGTTGCGAAGCGGCAGCGAAGGCATCTTGTGCTTCACGAGTGATCTCGTACTTCTGCGCCAGATTCTCGGCGGTGATGCCCATGTGGTAATCGTTGAAGGCATCCCACAGGCCATCCTGGATCATGGTGTCCTGCAGTTGCGCATGGCCCATGCGCAGACCGGTGCGGGCCTTGGGCAGAACATAGGGAGCCAGGCTCATGTTTTCCTGGCCGCCAGCGATGATCAACTCGGCGTCGCCGCAACGGATTGCCTGGACTGCGAGCTGGACTGCCTTGAGGCCGGAGCCGCAGACCTTGTTCAGGGTCAGGGCCGGGGTGGTATGTGGCAAACCGGCCTTGATAGCGGTCTGGCGTGCCGGATTTTGCCCGGCGCCGGCAGTCAGTACCTGGCCGAGGATGACTTCATCAATTTGCGCAGCGTCGATACCCGTCTGCTCCAGCAGACGGCGAATCACTGCAGCACCCAGTTCGGTCGCGGGAATCGCGGCCAAAGCGCCTTGAAAACTGCCGATGGCGGTACGAGTAGCGGCAAGGATTACGACTTCGTTCATGCGTGACCTCATTGAACATTGAAAAGACAAGATTCGTCGAACAGGACCAGGGCATCCATGCCCTGATGGGGTTACTGCATGTTCATGCCGCCGTTTACCGAGAAGTCGGCACCGGTGCTGTAGCCAGATTCATCGCTGGCCAGCCAGGCGACGATCGAAGCGATTTCTTCAGGTTGACCAAGACGGCCGACCGGAATGCCGGCAATCATGCCGTCCAGAATGTCTTTGCGGATTGCCGCAGTCATGTCGGTCTGAATGTAGCCTGGGGAGACGGTGTTGACGGTCACGCCCTTGCCGGAAACTTCCCGCGCCAGTGCCATGGTGAAACCATGGATGCCGGCCTTGGCTGCCGAGTAGTTGGTCTGACCGAACTGGCCACGCTGGCCGTTGATCGACGAGATGTTGATGATCCGCCCCCAACCCTTGGACAGCATGCCTTCAATGACTTGCTTGGAGGTGTTGAACAAACTGTTGAGGTTGGTCCCGATCACCGTGTTCCAGTCTTCCGGGGTGAGCTTGCGGAAGGACGCGTCACGAGTGATGCCAGCATTGTTGACCAGTACGTCGATCGGCCCGAATTGTTCCCGAACCATCTCAAAAGCCTTGCGGGTCGATTCCCAGTCGGTGATGTCGGTTTCGACGCATTCGAATTGATAGCCAGCCGCCAGTTGAGTTGCCATCCAGTCGTCTTTGCGGCTCGAATTTGCACTGCAGCCGACAATGACCTTGAACCCATCCTTGAACAGGCGTTGGCTGATTGCTGTGCCAATGCCACCCATGCCACCCGTTACCAATGCAAGACGACCAACCGACTTCATACGCGTTCCCTTTTGTTTTGCGTTGCAAGATGTAAGGGATTGTTCGGGATTGGCGAGAACAGAGGAAGTGTTTGAAGGTGACTGATTGATGTCCTGCGGTGCCATGGTGGCATTTTGATATGACTGGCCAAAAAAAAACTGAAACGTGCAGCGCCTATACTGCGCTCAGGACAACTGCGCTCAGGACATAAAACTAAACGAATGGTTCATATAGGTTCAACATGGTTTATATTCATTCGCACAGGTCAGGAATGGCTCTAGACAGGATGTTTGGTTCCACAGGTCATTGAGGACGCTATGTATAGAATGAGTTCAGGCTATGCCAGCGTGCTGGCGAATACGCTTTCGGCGCAAGGACTGGATGTTGCCAGCCTGTGCCAGGAGGTTGGACTTGATTTAACACTCGCAGATCAACCGGGATCATTCTGCGAGCGAAGCGCTATCTATCGTCTATGGGATCTGGCGGCTCAGGCCTCCGGCGATCCGAACATTGGTTTGAAGGCCTACGAAAACTTTCATCCGGGTATTTTTCAGATCGTCGGCTACACCATGATGTCCAGCTTGAACCTGAAAAAGGCCCTCGAACGCCTGGTTCGTTTCAGCCCGTTGATCGGCACTGGCTTCAGCATGTTTTTTGTCCAGGAGCAGCAACATTATCGCCTGGCCGCGCTTGATCATCAGCAACGGGGTTCGATCAAGCCCCGGCAGTACACCGATGCCAGCCTTGGTTCGCTGCTGGGTTTCTGCCGCTGGCTGACCGGTGGTAAATCGCCGCAACCGCTGAGTATCGAGTTTACCTACCCCGAACCTGAAGACCTCTCGGAGCATCATCGACTGTTTGGCTGTCAGCTGCGTTTCGGCGCGGCCTATGACAGCATCCTGTTTGATGGCCAGGAGCTTCTGCGTCCGTTGAGCATGGCCAACGAGAAGCTGGCCATGCTCCATGACAGTTTTGCCGAAGCTCAGCTGGAGCTGTTGTACGGCTTCACCATTGTGTGCAGGATTCGTGCGTTGATCACCGAGCGCCTGAGCCAGGGGCAAGGCCAGTGTGATATGGAGTCGATTGCGGCCGCGCTGAATATCAGCAAGCGAACGCTGCAACGGGCGCTCGAGAAGGATGGCACGCAGTTCAAGGATGTCCTCAACGATGTGCGTCGGCAGTTGGCCGACTTCTACTTGCGCCATTCCCATTTCAATATGAAGCATGTGACTTACCTGCTCGGATTCCACGACCACAGCAGTTTCCACAAGGCCTGCATCCGTTGGTTCGGCATGACCCCCGGTCAGTATCGAGTCGACGAGTCGCCGTTTCGGATCGGGCAAGCAGTGCCGGTCTGACCCGGCACCGGCACGGGGGATCATTACGGCTTGGTCCTTTTGGCGGCTTTTTTGCCCTTGCCCTTAGGTGCTGGCGTTGTATCCGTGGCGGCGGGGGTGGGCACAGGTGCCGGTGGTTGAGTTTCAGCGATCGGCAATGTCACGGCCGGAGGGTTTTTGGCAGGGGTAGGCACCGGTGCTGGCGTCTCAGCGATCGGCAATGTCACGGCCGGAGTTTTTTTGGCAGGGGTAGGCACCGGTACCGATGGTGGCGTCTCAGCGATCGGCAATGCCACGACCGGAGGGTTTTTGGCAGGGGTAGGCACCGGCACCGATGGTGGCGTCTCAGCGATCGGCAATGTCACGGCCGGAGTTTTTTTTGCAGGGGTAGGCACCAGCACCGGTGGTGGCGTTTCAGCGATCGGCAATGCCACGGCCGGAGGATTTTTGGCCTGGGTTTTCACTGGCGCGATGGTGCTGGCCTTGGCGCGCTGAATCTTCGGTTTGCTGGTCTTGGCTTTGACAGGCGCTACGGTCGGCGCAACAGGCGCTGTTTGTTCGACCTTTGGCGCAGCGACCTCTGCCGGCGGCGCCGCCACAATCGGCGACGGCTTCAGCGGTGCCGGCGTCGGCTGGACATCGACTTCACTGGGCGGTTGGCTCAGGCTGAAGCCAGGCAGGGGAACGTCGAGCAGCGCATGCAGCTCGCGCCAGACTTCGCCTTCAGCGCCAGTGGTCAGCAGTTCAGGCATTAACAACCCGACGGCGGAGAGCACCTGCTGGCGTGTCGCTGGGTCTGGAAGCAGCAGGGGCAGAGTGCGCAAGCTTTCCTGCGGGTGGGTAAATACCAGCAGGTTCTGCAGTCGTATGGCTTCGCGAAGGGCAGCCGGTTCGGCGCTGTAGTCCTGGACCAGGACATGCACTTGCTGGATCAGTTTCTCGATGCTTTCCTTGCCGGCCTGGTCGCTGTTGCGGCTGAGCAGAAACAGGATCCGCACCAAGGCTTGCAACGGGCCGCCCTCGGGCAGGGCTGTTTGCAGGCGTTCGATGAGCGCCTGGTCCTGCAGGTCGGCATGTTCCTGGAGATTACGCCCGGGTGGGTTGCCGGCAAAACTGCTCAGTGCACCATAAACACCGTAGAAACACAGCTCCTGAGTGGCGTCACGCACATCGCGAAAAGCGTCCAGTGCGTCCTGTATCTGGTTGGAGAACAGCGCCTGCCAGGCCAGCAACGGGTTGTCCTTGGCTGCCGGGCGACGGTCGCTGCGCACCTGGTGGGCGCTGCCTGGAAGCCACCAGAGCGCCGGGTTCAAGCTGCTCAATAGCATCCGTTGCTGATGGAAGGGATGGGCCCGGCGTATCAGTTCGGCAGCCGGCTCATTGATCAGCTGACGCAGCCATGGACGGACGAAGCTGTCGTAAAGCGTACTGTTGATTTCCGAGGCGCGTTCTACCAGCGTGAACTCGCGATCGTCATCTCGCGCTGGCTGGCTGTCAGCATGGATATCGGCGATTTTTCTCGCTTCGAAACGCACGCTGTATTTCGCGTCTGCCGCGCTGCCTGCCGGGGCCGGCAGATCGTCGATCAGCAGTTCGTACAGCCCCGACGGCAAGGCATTGATCGCCTCGACCGCGCCGAGAAGCTCACGGTGTTCGCGCCGGGCAACCTTGCCGGAAACGAAGATTCCCAGATGGCCGATGCTGGCGTGCCGCAGATAGACGATAGTGCGCCCGGCGTCGTGCAACGCAAGGTCACTCGGATAGACATCGGTGATCCAGTTCAGCGCCTGCTGCGGTGGGGTGATGTTATCCCCGTAGGAGCAGAACACCACCACCGGTACTTCGATCCGTTTCAGGTCAAACCCGCTGCTCTTGCGGCCAAGACCGCCGGACAGTTGGTTGCCGATGAACAGGTCGTCGACAATCATCTCGATTTCTTCGCCGTTGAGCAAGGTCGGGCTGCCCCACCAGCGTTCGAAGTCAAGGAAGCGCGCGGCTTCGCTGTCGACCTCAGTGAACAGCTGGTAATACTTGCCCCAATAAGTGTTGGCCGGGTCAAGGTTCTCGAAGTTGCTGACCAGCCAGGTTCCGTCGAAACGGTCGTTGCCCAGGTCACTGCCCAGGCGAGTCATCCAGCCGCCACCCAACAGGCCGCCGCTATATCGCATCGGATTGCGTCCATTGACCCCGGCCCAATAGGACAAAGGCGCGCCATTAACGATGATCAGGCCAGGCAGTTCCGGACGGGTTGCCGCCAACTCCATCAACGCCCAGCCGGCCTGGCAGTTGCCGATGATCACCGGCTTGCCGCTGTCGGGATGCAGGGTGCTGACCCGTTCGATGAACCGGGCCTGGGCTTCGCTGATATCCGCCAGGGTTTGTCCGGGTGCAGGTGCATGGCTGAAGGAGATGAAATAGGTCGGATGGCCGGCTCTGAGGCTTTCGCCGATGACCGAATCCTGTTTGAAGCCGCCGATACCCGAGCCGTGGCCGCCTCGTGGATCAATGATGATCACTGGCGGGCTGTTGCGGTCGATTTTTTGATCTGGCCCGGGAAGGATTCGCAACAGTGAGTAATTGACCGGGCGCGGCAGGTCGGTGCCGGCAATCAGCGTTTCATGATTGAACTTGAGCAGCAGCGGGTACCCGGCGCGTTCGTGGGCCAGGGTATTGTCGCCGCGCTGACGCAAGGTGTCCCAGAACAGCAGGCTGCGTTGGCTGAGGTCGGTAAAGTATTCCTGCCAGTCCTCAGCCGTGGGGTTTTTGAGTTGACCCTGGCTTAAAGGCGCGAAGGTTTTCGCCTGGCGCTGCTGTATGGCGTCAAGGACGTTCTGGGTATTGAGGCGCTGCAGATGGCTCAGGTGTTGAAACAGTCCGAGCTGTGAGGTAAGCCCTTCATCTTGCGATGCAACAATATCTTGCTGGCCCATAGTGCTCTCCTGACTCCATACATGGGAAGCGACCTGCCTGCGCCCTTAATGAGGGAGACACGGGTGGCCGTTCGATGTGATGGAGTTTATAGCTAATAGAGGAGGGAGGAGCAAAGTTTATTTTGCAGTGCACAATAAAAAAGATTGCCAAACACTTTTGTGCACTGCAATATCAAGGCTAACGCGATGACCGGCAGGATCGCTATCGCGCCTTCAGGCCCACGTCGGCCTTCCAGAATCAGGAGTTTCAGCATGACTTTTTTTAATTCGGAAAAACTGCAAAGCGCTCAGAAAGCCAACCTCGACCTGCTGCAGCAAATCAGCGGCAAAGTCTTCGCCAGCGTTGAACAGCTCAGCCAGCTGCAGTTCCAGGCATTGCGCACCGCCACTGAAGAAAACTTCGACGGTGTCCGCAAGCTGCTGGCAGTAAAAGATGCACAAGGTTTCGCAGAGCTGCAAGCTTCCTTTACCAAGCCTAATGTACAAGCCGAACGCCTGGCCGAATTCAACCGCCAGGTACAAGCACTGATCGTTGGCACCCAGTCGGACATCGCCAAACTGACCGAAACTCAGGTCGCGGCGGGCACTCAGCAGGTTCAAGAGTTCGTTGAAGCGCTCAGCAAAAATGCACCTGCTGGTTCCGAGCCAGTTGTAGCAGCATTCAAAACGTCGCTGGCCAATGCCGGTACCGTCTTTGAAAGCGCCCAAAAAGCCGTGAAACAAGCTACTGATGTTGCCCAGAGCAATTTCGACGCTGCCAGCAAAGCCGCTACCGAAGCGACCGCAGCGGCTGGCAAAGCCGCTCCGGAAGCAACCAAAGCATCAAGCGGCAACAAGTAACACCGTCAAGCAAGACCCGGCCGCAGGCGATGGATTCCCTTCCATCGCCTGCGGTTTTTTTTGCCTGGCGGATGACAGTCGCTCCAGCTATCAAGCCGATACCAGCCGCTTGATCCACTCCAGCAACACACCGGGCAACAGCTCAGGTCTGGGCAGCAAGGCATATTGCCGCGCGCCGAATACCGCTGGCAGGTAGTTGGCCGCCTGGCAGTCGATGGTCAAACAGAAGGGATAGATGCCTTGCAGTTTGGCTTCAGTCACGGCCTGGCGCATGTCTTCCACGCCATAGCGACCTTCATATTGGTCAACATCGTTAGGCTTGCCGTCGGAGATCAGCAACAGCAGGCGGTGGCTGGCGGCTTCACGCATCAGCAAGGTGCTGGCGTGACGGATGGCGGCACCTGCCCGGGTGTAACGTTCCGGTTCGAGTGCGGCAATGCGCCGACCGACCTCGTTGCTGTAGCACTCATCGAATGCCTTGAGCATACGAATCGTGACCCTCTGCGGTCCTTCGCCGGAGAACGCCAGCACGCTATAAGGTTCGCCCATGCTCTCCAGCGCCAGGCAGACCAGCAGCAATGCTTCGCGCTCGACGTCGATGACTCGCCGATTGCGGGAGATCCAGCTGTCGGTCGAGCCACTGACGTCGATCAGCAACATGATCGCCATGTCGCGCCGGGTCCGGCGCTGGGTCTGATACAGCGCCTGAGGCATGTCCAGACCGGCACGGGCTTGGGCACAGCCGTCGATATAGGCTTCCAGATCGATATCGTCGCCCTCCAACTGTTTGCGCAGCCTGACGCGGCGGGCGCGCAATTTTTCGAATTGCTGGCGGATGGCATCGAGCATCGAACGGTGAGTTTTCAGGGTTTGCTCGACCCATTGCTGCGGGCCTTCCCGGGCTGCACACAGCTGCAGGGTTGCGCCTGGATCGCGATAGGCCTGGCTGCGGTAATCCCATTCGGGGTAGCTGACTGGACCATTTGCAAGGCTCTGCGCGTCACGCCGAACACGGGTTTGCGGTGGATCGTCGCAGAGCAGCACTTCCTTTGGATGACCTGGCGTGACCACTAGCCGGGCTTCGTTTAACTCCGACAATGCGTCGGCGAAATCGGCCGCCGGAATTTCTGCGTCCCGGTCTGCAGGGCGCTGCATGCCCATGGGGTCCTCGGCATGCTCCAGCGGCTGGGCCGGTTGCACCATCCACAGACCGGGTTGCTGATCGTCATCTTCGTCTGCACTGGCTTCGCGCACATTCGGTTGGCGCGGGAGGCGGGCGCTGCGCGGCAGGGCATCGGCGCTGTCGATTTCGCCCGGCAAGCCCGGCAGCTCCGGACGCGTCGCGGGTGAGCGCAGGTCGCCGGTCCATGCATCGAGCAACAACCGGTGGGCACCGGGCCGTTGCGGTTTGTCGAGCGGCAACAGATGTGCCGCCAGGGTTGCTGACTGGCGCAGCGAGTCGGCCGTTGTCGCAGGTATTGGCAAGCCCTCCAGTGCCTGATCGCATTCGCTGCGCAGCAGCAAACGCAGGAAACTTTCCAGGGGGCGGCGCTGGCTGGGGAAAACGTCGAGGGGCGGGCGGGCGGCCAGGGCATGTTTGCGCAAACCATGGATCGACGCCGCCAGCCCCGGTAGCTGGCGGACCAGATCAGTGTCGGCAGCCCAGGCTTCGAGGAGCAGATAGAGGCTGCGCTGCAGCGGGTTGTCGAGGGTGGATAAAACCACGGCACTGCCGCGCCGGGCGCGCATCGCCTGTTGCAAGGCGAGGGTGCGATAGCGTTCCAGGGCGAATGGCCCATCGGCGTCGCCCAACTGCCCCGGCAACCAGATATGCACGCCATCGGTAGCCGGGACGGCGCAGAGCCGGCAAGGTTTTTCCTCGGTTACAAAAAGTTTTTTCAGCAGCGTGGGCGGTGACGGCGGTTGCGCGACTCGCAGTGAATAATGGCTGCCGAACACCGCCTTGATCAGCAGGTCGAGGCGTGGCGCGACATCCTTCAGGCTGACCGTTTTCGCGTGGTCCGCGGGGCCCTGGTGACGCCGCCACAACGCCTGGGCATACACCGTGGCATGCCGCGCGACATCGGTGATCAGGTCCTCGGCTTCGGCCATCTAGATGAACGTCAGGTCGACGAGGTCGCGCATGGCGGCGACCAGCACCGCGTCATCGGACAGCGGCGAGATCAGCGCCGCCCGGCAGGCGGCGGGGGCGGCAATACCGCTGGTGATCAGGCGTGCAGTGGCGATCAGCAGGCGAGTGCTCGGAACCTCCGCCAGCCCGCGGTCCTGCAGGGCGCGCAAGCGATGAGCGAGCGTCACCAGCGCGTGAGCGGTGGCGTAGTCGGTTGCACCTTCATGGATGACGATGGCGATTTCGCGATCGGCCGGCGGGAAGTCAAAATCCAGTGCCACGAAGCGCTGTCGGGTGCTCGGTTTCAAATCCTTGAGGATGCGTTGGTAACCGGGGTTATAGGACACCACCAACTGGAAGTGGGGGGAGGCGTCGAGGATCTGGCCGATCTTGTCCAGGGGCAGAATACGTCGGTGGTCGGTCAGCGGGTGGAGGACGACAATGGTGTCCTGCCGTGCTTCGACCACCTCGTCCAGATAACAGATCGCGCCTTCGCGCACCGCGCGGGTCAGTGGACCCTCCGCCCAATGGGTGCCTTCATGCCCGATGAGGAAGCGCCCGACGAGGTCGCTGGCACTCAGGTCGTCGTGACAGGAAATGGTGATCAGCGGGCGCTTGAGGCGCCAGGCCATGTGTTCGACGAAGCGGGTCTTGCCACAGCCTGTAGGCCCTTTGAGCATGATCGCCAATTGCCGGGCATGGCATTGTTCGAAGATCGCCACCTCGTCGCCCGAGGATTGGTAATACGGCTCGGCTTCCCGCAGTGTGGGTTCTGTGCCGGCCATACACTGTTGCGTCAACGACGGGTCCATCACAAGCCGGCACTTGAAGCTTGGGGCGTGACCGTATCCGGATCGTCTTCAGCGATACTGAAATCCGGCGCATGCCGGAAGAAATCGTAGATGAACAACCCGACACCCAGAGAGAACATCGACGCAGTGGCCACCAGCATCAGGAAGTGCACCTGGATCTTCAACTGCACGTCCAGATAGCCCATGCCGAGGATGCGCTCGAGGTAGACCTGGGCAATGCCCGCGGTGGCGAATGACAGGGTCATGCCGAACATCCCGCCCAGCTGCAGCCAGAACGCCCAGTAACCGATGGCGCTGTCCTCCACGGGGCGACGAGTCATGCCTGGCAGGGCATACGTGATCATCGCCAGGATGATCATGGCGTAAGCCCCATAGAAGGCCGCATGGCCGTGCATGGCGGTGATCAGGGTGCCGTGGGTCCACTTGTTGACGTCGGGAAAGGTGTGGGCCAGACCCAGCAGGCCCGCGCCGAACATGGTGAACACCGCGCTGCCGAGGGTCCAGTGCAACGCCAGTTTGTTGGGATGAGAGAGACCGGAGCGGCGCATCGCGTTGTAGGCATAGACTGCCATGCCGATCAGCGCCAGCGGTTCCAGCGCGCTGAAGAAACCGCCAAGCGGCAGCCAGTAATGGGGTACACCGATCCAGTAATAATGGTGTGCCGTGCCAAGGATGCCGGCGATGAACACCAGGCCGACAATGACGTACAGCCACTTCTCCATTACCTCGCGGTCAGCGCCGGACAACCTGATCAGCAGATAGGCGAGAAAGCCACCCTGGATCATCTCCCAGACACCTTCGACCCACAGATGAATTGTCCACCAGCGGTAGTAGATCGACACGATGTAGTTCTCGTAATGCAGCAGCGCCGGCAGATAAAGCACCGCGGCGCTGGCCAGACCCAGCAGCAGCACGCCTTCGGTGGCGGTGAAGCGCCCGGCCTTCTTGATCGTCATGCCGATGTTGTAGAGGAACATCAGCATGCAGATCACGATCACGATCTTGTGTGGCAGCGGTTGTTCGAGCAATTTGTTCCCGGTGCCATAACCGAACAGGTAGCCGAGGACGGCGGTGACGCCCATGGCTGTCCACAACCCGAGCTGGATATAGGCCAGCCGGGTACTGTGCAATTCGCCGCGGGATTCGTCCGGCACCATCCAATAGGTGGCGCCCATGAACCCGGTCAGCACCCAGACGATCAACAGGTTGGTGTGGATGGCCTTGGTGACATCGAAGGGCAGGAAGTTCAGCAGTGGGTCCGGGCCCAGGTACTTGGCGGCCGAGAGCAGACCGAAGACCAGTTGCAGGCCGAACAGCACCATGGCGACGGCGAAATACCAGTAGGCGACGGATTGAGATCTGTAGCGCATGGTCATCCCCTGCAGTTACTGGAAGGAAGCCAGATAGGCGACCAGTTGGTCGATCTGTTCGGGTGTCAGCGATTTGCCGAAGGTGTCCGGCATGAAGGACATGCCGTTGGCGGAAAACATCGCGCCCGGATGCAGGTAGGCACTCGGCGCCACAATGGATTCGCGAATGAAACCTTCGGCGTCCTTGGCGTTGCCCTTGTAGTCGGCGGAGGCAATCACCTGTTTCGCCCGGCTGGCCAGTCCGGCGAGGGATGGCCCGGCCAGGTTGACCCCCGGCGCGATGGAGTGACAAGCGCTGCAGACTGGTGAAGCGGTGCGGAACAGTGCTTCGCCCAGGGCGATAGGGTCTTCCTTGCCGGAAACCGGGCGGGCCGCCGGTGGCAACTGGCCGACGGACTCTTTGGCCTCGGAAACGTTTTGCTGCGCCACTGTGAGGTCCGTGCCGGGGATCGACGCCCCGGTGACCAGAATCGGTCGCGGTGGCCAACCCTGATTGTCGACCTTGCTTACCCAATCGAGGAACGCAATCACATCGGCAATTTCACCGTCGGCCATATTCAGGTTTGGCATCAGTCGGCGATGGCGCTGCTCGTCGTAAAACTTCGAAGGGTCCTTGAGGAAGGCAGTGAGGTAGGGGGTGCCGCGCTGCTGGGAAATCTTCGTCAGGTCCGGGGCGTAATAGGCGCCTTCACCGAACAACGTGTGACAGTTGATGCAGTTGTAATCGTGCCAGACATCCTTGCCGCGGGTGACTTGCGGGGTGATCTGCTCGGCATTGGTCAGGGTGGGAAACTGCCGGTGACTGTCGACCGTCAACCCGAGAAACACCACCGCGGCGATGGCCGTCGATATCAGCGCGAACGAGCGTGTTTGACGTTTGTTCATTGCGAACTCTCTATACGCCGATGCCGGTCCAATAGGTAATGCCGATAACTCCGGCATAGACGACCGCGCCGACCATCAGCGCGAGAACTGCGAAGCTGGCTATCTTCAAGACCTTTTGCACGGCTGCCTCCCGGGGGTGAAAGTGCAGTTGGAAAGTTCCTGGCAAGTCGCTCTGTAGGCGCGGTTAACGCGGTCGAAAGAGCGTGAGCAATACGATTGAATCCGCCACGGCGCGCAGTTCATGCAACACGCCTGCCTCCACGTAGATCAAGTCGTCGGGCCCCAGGGGTTGCCAGTGGCCATCGGTCTTTACTTCGACGGCGCCCTTGAGGCAGTGCAGAGTGAACGGGCCGTCCAGCGTGTGTTGCGGGACGGCTTTTGCGGCGTTCAGGACGAGGCGGACGACCTCGATTTCTGGTGCACTGATGATGGCCAAGGATCTGGATTCGGGTAGTTGCGAATAGGCGCTGTATATATTAACGACCTCACCCGACTCCGCATGTTTTAGTGCCATGGTTAAGTTCGTCAAGTTGAGTGGACTTGAGAGTAGTAGGCTTTGCGTGACTGTCAAGAAAGTGGACGAAGTTGAACCTGTTGTATGGTTTATTTAACAGGTGAAATTGAAATCATCGTGGGGGAGGGAATTATCGGGATGAATAAATAAAAAGAATAATAAAAGAAGCGAGCGCTGCTCCCTTGTAGGAGCAGCCGGGTAGTCAGGGTGACTCACTTGTCGTCTTTTTTCGGTCCGCTACCGGGCCCTGGCTGGCCGGGTGGGCCACCGAACAGACCGAAGAGGTTCTGAGTATTCAGGTAGAGGGCTTTGGACTGGTCGACATACTGACGCATCAAATCCTGCATGACCGGTGCCTGCTTGTGCATGAACTCGCTCCAGGCCTCGGAGGACTGTGCGCCGGTTTGCGACTGGACGTCGATGACCGTCTGGATGCTTTTATCCAGATAGCTGCCGAGGACGCCTTGGTACGGGCCGTAGAACTGGATTATCCCCATCAGCATCTCGACGGAGAAGATCGGCTCACCGCCACTTTCGGCTTCAAGAATCACCTGCAGCAGGATGCTTCGGGTCAGGTCTTCGCCGGTCTTGGCGTCGACCACCTCGAACGGGATTTTATCGACGACCAGCTGGCGTATATCCGCCAGGGTCAGATGACTGCTGGTGTGCGTGTCATACAACCGGCGATTCGGGTACTTCTTGATCAGACGGGTGGTCCGACTGTTATCTGTCATGCGGGGCTACTCACAGCGAGCCTGATTAACAGGCATCTTAACCTACTATGACCCCTGCGGCGGGTTGGTATTGCGGGAGGGGGCTGTCAGATATTCAGCGGCGCTGTGAAAGACGCTGCGGGTGCAACCCGCGAAGCCGGAAGTCAGCTACGCGGGTTCCCCTGTAGGGCTGGATTCTGCGCTTACCAGATCGGCAGGCTATAGCTGACGATCAGGCGGTTTTCATCCAGGTCGCTGCCAAAGTTGCTCGAGCGGACCGTGGCGTTGCGCCATTTCACCCCGAGGTTTTTCAGCGTGCCGCTCTGGAACACATAGCCGATGTCGGTATCGCGTTCCCATTCCTTGCCTTCGGGGCGATTGTTGCCCAGGTCGATATCGGAGCCGCTGATGTAGCGGGTCATGAAGGTCAGGCCAGGAATGCCAATCGCAGCGAAGTTGTAGTCATAGCGGGCCTGCCAGGACTTTTCGTCCTTGCTGGCGAAGTCGCCGATCTGCACGAAGTTCACCAGGAACGCATCGCTGCCATTGACGTAGGCAAAGCCGGTGTCACCGCTCATGCCCTGATAGCCGAGACCGAGGGCGTGACTGCCGAGGTTGTAGGTGAACATCGCACCCAGCGCCCGGTTGTCGACGTTGCTGCCGCCATCGTCGGTGGAGCGAGCGAAGCGCAGATCGGTCTTGAACGACTGGCCCTGGGTCACCGGCAATACATAAGTCAGGTTGACCATATGCTGGCTATAGAGGTTGTCCAGGTGGCCGTAGCTGTAGCCGGTATTGAGGTTGCTGTTCCACTTGTAGTTCAGGCCGGCGAAATCGAATCTGTCGCTGGTGGCATGGCGGGTGCGGATGTTCTTCACGCCCGTGGTGGTGATGGCCATGTCCTGATAGTCCGAGGAATCGCGCTGGTTGACCTGAGTCAACCGGCCGGCATCCAGGGTCAGGCCCTCGAGTTCCAGCGAATTCAGCTGGCCGCCCTTGAAGGTCTGAGGCAACAGCCGCGAATCGTTGGCCAGGAGGGTCGGTACTTTGGGCTGCAAGGTGCCGACTTTCAGCACGCTCTTGGAGGCACGCAACTTGGCGGTCAGACCCAGTTCGCCGTACTCGTCCTGCGAGCCCTTGGAAGCATCGCGGTGGCGTTTGAGCAAACCGGAACCGGCACGATCGGGACTGGAGTCAAGTTTTACCCCGACCAGGCCGATGGCGTCGAAACCTACACCGATCAAGCCTTCAGTGAAGCCAGACTCGTAGCGCAGCAGGAAACCCTGAGCCCATTCCTCTTGCTTGGACTGGGCTGCGTTGTCCTGGCGATAGTCGCGGTTGAAGTAGAAGTTGCGCAGCTCCAGGCTGGCCTTGCTGTCCTTGATGAATTCGGCGTTAGCCGGTGCCGAGAGGCCGACGACGCCGCCGGCCAACAGCAGACGGGTAACGAGTGTGCGGGTGTTACGGTCCATGGTGGAGCCCCTTTGTTTTTATTATGGAGTAGCGGTTCCCGCATCGAGCTTCAGGGCTCGATATTCGGGGGGATGCTTGGAAGTGCTCTACAACGGCCCTCGCCAAACGGGCGAGGGCCCTATCGATAAAAAACGCGGACACCGAAAAGAGAGGAGCTGGCGCCGCGTGCGGTTCAATCGTCAGAACTGTTCGGCGCTCAGGCCATACAACGACGCACTGCCAGCCCGGATGCATTGTTCCAGAGTTAGTACCCGTGGGAGCAGACGACTAAAGTAGAAGTCGGCGGTGGCGATTTTCGCGCCATAAAAGGCCTCGTCTTCACTGCGTTTTTTCTCCGCCACCTGAGCCATGCGCGCCCAGAGCCAGGCGTAGGCGACGTAGCCAAACAGGTGCAGATACTCCACCGAAGCGGCGCCGATTTCGTTGCGGTTGGTCGCGGCCTGGTCCTGCAGCCAGGCGCTGAGGTTTTCCAGACGCTGCACGGCGTCGAGCAGTGGCTTGGCGTAGGGGGCATCGGGCTGGCCGGCGAACGCGCGGATCTCAGCGGTAAACTGACGTAGAGCGGCGCCGTTATCGGCGAGCACTTTGCGCCCGAGCAAGTCCAGCGCCTGAATGCCGTTGGTACCTTCGTAGATCTGCGCAATGCGCACGTCGCGGACCAACTGTTCCTGGCCCCATTCGCGGATGTAGCCATGGCCGCCGAACACTTGCTGGCCGTTGATGCAGCTTTCCAGGCCGGAGTCGGTAAAAAATGCCTTGGCGATGGGGGTGAGCAGCGCGACCAGGGTCTGGGCACTGTCGCGTTCTTGCACATCGTCGGAAAACTTCGCCAGGTCCAGCTGCTGCCCGACATAGCTGGCAAAGGCGCGACCACCTTCGGTCATGGCTTTCATGCTGAGCAGCATGCGGCGCACATCCGGGTGGACGATGATCGGGTCGGCGATCTTGTCCTTGGCGATCGCACCGGTGGGCGCGCGGCTCTGAATGCGTTCGCGAGCGTAGGTGACGGCGCTCTGGTAGGAGGCTTCGGCGCAACCGATCCCCTGAATGCCGATGGACAGACGTTCGTAGTTCATCATGGTAAACATCGCCGCCAGGCCTTTGTTGGCTTCGCCGACCAGCCAGCCGCTGGCACCGTCGAAGTTCATCACGCAGGTGGCCGAGGCCTTGATGCCCATCTTGTGTTCGATCGAGCCGCAGCTGACGGCGTTGGCATTGCCAAGGGAACCGTCGGCGTTGATCAATACCTTGGGCACCACAAACAGCGAGATGCCTTTGGGACCGGCCGGCGCATCCGGCAGTTTGGCCAGCACCAGGTGAATGATGTTTTCGGTCAGGTCCTGGTCGCCACCGGTGATGAAGATCTTGCTGCCGGTGATGTTGAAGCTGCCGTCGGCCTGGGGTTCGGCGCGGGTGCGGATGATCCCCAGATCGGTACCGGCATGGGCTTCGGTCAGGCACATGGAACCGGCCCAGCGACCTTCATACATTGGCGGCAGGTAAAGGTTTTTCAGCTCTTCGCTGGCGTGAGCATCGATTGCCAGACAGGCGCCGGAACTCAACGCCGAGTACAGGGCGAAGCTTGAGTTGGCGCCATAGAGCATTTCTTCGAACTGCACGGCAAGCATCTTCGGCATGCCCATGCCGCCGAATTCTGCATTACCGGAAAGGCCCACCCAGCCGCCCTCGATGTAGGTGGCGTAGGCCTGCTTGAAGCCGATCGGGGTGCTGACCTGGCCCTCGTTCCATTGGGCGCCTTCCTCGTCGCCGCTGCGGTTCAGCGGGGCGATCAGGTGTGAGGTGACTTTCGCCGCCTCTTCGAGAATCGCATCCGCGGTGGCCGCATCGACGCTATCGGCCAGGGCCGGCAGGCGCGCCCACAAGGCCGGGGCGTCGAACACTTCATGCAGGACAAAGCGCATGTCGCGCAGTGGGGCATTGAATTGGGGCATAACGTGAACCTCGTTGTGACGGTTGTGCGATGGGCACGGCGCCGCTGGAGCGGACCGTGCCCTGTAGATCAATGGCTGGAGGCGCTGGCTATGCCGAGGCCGGTCTGTGCTCGCACGAACTGGTCGTCGTAAGCATCACGCTCCTTGTCCGCCCGCACGCTGCGGTCAAGGTTGGACACCACGACTATCACCAGGAAGGCCAGCGGCATGGAGAACAATGCCGGATGGTCGTAGGGGAAAATCGCCTTGGCGTGGCCGAGTACGGTGACCCAGACTGCTGGCGAGAGGATTACCAATACCAGTGCGCAGACCAGACCGGCGAAACCGCCGATGATCGCGCCCTTGGTGGTCAGGCCTTTCCAGTACATGGCCATGATCAGCACCGGGAAGTTGGTCGAAGCGGCGATGCCGAAGGTCAGGCCGACGAGGAACGCGACGTTCATCTTCTCGAACAGGATGCCCAGCAGGATGGCGATGATGCCCAGCGCGACAGTGGCCATACGGGTCACTCGCATCTCTTGCTTCTCGGTAGCCTTGCCTTTCTTGAAGACAGTGGCATAGAGGTCGTGGGAAATCGCCGAGGCGCCCGCCAGGGCCAGGCCGGAAACCACCGCGAGGATAGTGGCGAAGGCCACCGCCGAGAGGAAGCCGAAGAACAGGTTGCCGCCCACGGCCTTGGCCAGGTGCATGGCGACCATGTTGCCGCCGCCGATCAAGGTGCCACCCACTTCGCCGTTGACGTAGTACTGCGGGTCGGTGCCGATGATGACCATTGCCGCGAAGCCCAGGGTGCAGACCACGAGGAAGAAGAAGCCGATAAAACCGGTAGCGTAGAACACCGATTTACGCGCTTCCCTGGCGTTGGGCACGGTGAAGAAACGCATCAGGATATGCGGCAGGCCGGCGATGCCGAATACCAGGCCCAGGGACATCGAAGCGGTGTTGATCGGGTCGGCGAGCATCGCGCCAGGGCCCATGATGTTCCAGCCGCTGGCATGGGCTTCAATGGCTTTGGTCGCCAGCACTTCATAGCTGAAGCCGAACTGGGACATGGCCATGACCGCCAGGGTAGTACCGCCGGCAAGCAGCAGCACGGCCTTGATGATCTGTACCCAGGTAGTGGCGATCATGCCGCCGAAGATCACATACACCAGCATCAGCGCGCCGACGATCACCACCGCTACCGGGTAGTCGAGACCGAACAGCAATTTGATCAACTGGCCGGCACCGACCATCTGCACGATCAGGTAGCAGCACACCACCGTCAGCGAGCCGAACGCGGCGAAGATCCGCACCTTGTTCTGGTCCAGGCGATAGGAGACGATGTCGGCGAAGGTGTAGCGCCCCAGGTTGCGCAGACGCTCGGCCATCAGGAAGGTAATGATCGGCCAGCCGACAAAGAAGCCGATGGTATAGATGAAGCCGTCGTAGCCCTTGGCGAACACCAGGCTGGAAAGCCCCAGCAGGGTCGCGGCGGACATGTAGTCACCGGCAATCGCCAGACCGTTCTGGAAACCGGTGATGCCACCGCCAGCGGTATAGAAATCCGAGGTGGATTTGGTTTGGCGCGCCGCCCACATGGTAATCAGCAGGGTGCCCAGAACGAACACGAAGAACATGCCGATTGCATGCAGGTTCAGCGGTTGTTTTTCCACTGCGCCCAGCGTTGGCGCGGCGAGTACCACGGAGGCGGGCAGCAGGCCCGCGGCCGTGAGGGTCAGCTTACGGAGCATGTTCATCACTTGCTTTCCTCGAGGACTGCCGCGCCCAGTGCATCGAAACGGGTGTTGGCGCTGTGGACGTACCAGCCGGTGAGTAGCCAGGAGAACACGATGATCGCCGCGCCTACCGGCATGCCCACGGTCATCAGGCTTTGGCTGGCGAGCGGCGCATGCAGCCACTGCGGAGCAAAGGCCACCACCCCCATGAACACGTAGTAGGTGCCCAGCACGGCGGCACTCAGGGACCAGGCCAGGCGTGAACGAGTCTTCACCAACTGGAGGAATTTCGGGTTGGACCGGATGCGTTCACAACGCTGGGTATCGGTTGAATGAATGTCGCTCATTGTGGGCTCCACCTTTGTTTTTGTTGTCGATATGTGGGGGCGGGGCGGGTGCCTGGCCGATTTCGGCCTGCACAACCCCAAAGCGGCAGGTAAAACACCAGCCGCTCAGTCAACGGGATGTCGTCGGGATTACAGGTTTTTGGCCATTTCCCGCAGCACGAACTTCTGGATCTTGCCGGTCGAGGTCTTCGGCAGCTGGGTGAAGACCACGGTGCGCGGCAGCTTGAATCCGGCCAGGTGTTCGCGGCAGAAACTGATGATGTCGGCTTGGCGGATATCCTGGTGATCGGCCTTGAGCGTGATGAAGGCGCAGGGCGTTTCGCCCCACTTCTCATCGGGACGGGCGACCACTGCGGCTTCCATTACGGCTGGATGGCGGTACAGCACACCTTCAAGTTCGATGGTGGAGATGTTCTCGCCGCCGGAGATGATGATGTCCTTGAGCCGGTCCTTGATCTCGACATAACCGTCGGGATGACAGACTGCCAGGTCGCCGGTGTGGAACCAGCCGCCTTCGAAGGCTTCGGCAGTGGCGGTAGGGTTCTTCAGGTAGCCCTTCATCACGGTATTGCCGCGCATGAAGATTTCGCCGATGGTCAGGCCATCGCGCGGAGTCGGCTCCAGTGTGGTCGAGTCGGCCACCATCACGCCTTCCAGTGTCGGGTAGCGCACGCCTTGACGGGATTTGATCTGTGCCCGTTCCTCCAATGGCAGCTCATCCCACTCGGCATGCCAGGCGCAGAGGGTCACCGGACCATAGACTTCGGTCAGGCCGTAGACGTGAGTCACCTTGATGCCCATTTCTTCCACGGCACCAATCACTTTGGCCGGCGGCGCGGCGCCTGCAACCATGGCGTTGACCGGATGATCGATGGCGGCCTTCGCCGATTCCGGCATGTTCACCAGCGCATTGAGCACGATCGGCGCACCGCACAGGTGCGTCACCTGATGCTCGCGAATCATCGTCAGGATTTTCTGTGGATCGACACGGCGCAGGAACACATGCACGCCCGCCAGGGCAGTGACAGTCCATGGGTAGCACCAGCCGTTGCAATGGAACATCGGCAGCGTCCAGAGGTACACCGGATGGTTACCCATGGCCCAGATCATCTGGTTACCCAAAGAGTTCAGGTAAGCACCGCGATGGTGGTAGACCACGCCTTTCGGGTTGCCGGTGGTGCCTGAGGTGTAGTTCAACGAGATGGCTTGCCATTCGTCATCCGGCCATTGCCAGGCGAATTGCGGGTCACCTTCAGCCAACAGCGCTTCATAGTCGAGATCGCTGACAGCCTGGCCTTCACCGTATTCCGGGTCGTTGACGTCAATCACCAGCGGCGGGTGATCGAGCATGCCGATCGCGGCATGGATGACGTCGTAGAACTCGCGGTCGGTGATCAACACCTTGGCTTCGCCATGCTGCAGCATGAAGGCAATGGCTTCGGCATCCAGGCGCACGTTGAGCGGGTTGAGCACGGCGCCAATCATTGGCACGCCGAAGTGCACTTCAAGCATCTCCGGGATATTGGGCAGCATCACCGCCACCGTGTCGCCCTTGCCGATGCCGCGACCGGCCAATGCCGAGGCCAGGCGCCGGCAACGGGTATAGGTCTGCGCCCAGGTACGGCGAATCGAACCATGGATAACGGCGGGATAGTGCGGATAAACGCTGGCGGTGCGTTCGAGGAAGCTCAGTGGAGACAAGGCAATATGATTGACAGCCGTAGGGGCTAGCCCTTGTTCGAAGATCGACATGTACGGGTACTCGGTGGCTGATTGTTAGCTCTGTAGCTGGCCTTGCGAGGTCAACTTTATGTCCGGTGTGCTTTATATAACATTCAGCATTAGATATGGAAGTACAACCTGAGTCGTATAGTACAAGTACTATATTGGGTTCTTGATGTGCCAAATGAATTCAGTCATCCCCACCAAGGCCGGTATATGCTTGGTTTTCCTGAAAAAGTGGACCCGCGATGAGCCTCACTCCCGTTCGATTGCACAGTTGGTTGCGCCTGCAGCGCGAGGGGGTTTCTCTCGCCGCCCGGGCCGATGCCCTGTGCCGGGCCTTGCTCGATTGCCCCGAGGTGCAGCGGGCGGTGTATCTGAGTTGGCAGCCGCAGGCGCACATTTATAGCCATGAGGGGGCGGCCCAACATTTGCCGCCGGGCCTTGGAGACCCGTTGCTGGCCAGCGATCAATTGCTCTTCGACCGTCTGGTGGAGGAGGGGCGACTGGACCTGGCTCAGGTGCGCCAGCTCGACTGCTGGTTGTCCGGGCGTCTGCGCCGGGCGGCCATCAGCCATGGCCAGGTGTTTGATCTTGCGCTGCAGCCGGGGCAGGCGGGGCTGCTGCTGGTGGAAGTGCACGAGGGTGTGAGTCTGGACTGGCTGGGCTGGGTGCAGGACCTGTTGACGACTTTGCTGAGCAGCGTGAACGGCATGCTGCGTGGGTCGCCACTGCTGGGACACGATCCGCAACCGAGTTTGCTGCTCGATGCTCAGGGCCGGCCGCTGGAGTTCAATGCGGCGCTGTTGGCCCTGCTGGCCGAGAAACCGCTGACTGACGTGCTGGGTTTTTTACCGGTCAATCACCGGGTACTGGTGCGTGCCTGTCTGGACCAGCAACGGGCTATCGACGGGGTCGAGGCGCAGTTCGAGGCGCAGATATTGATCTGGACCTTTATTCCCGATCCTCAGGACAACCGTGTGCTCGCCCGCTGTCGGGAAGCCACCGCCCAGGTCCTGGCCGAGCGCGAGGCGGCCAAGGCGCGCCGGTTGTACCGCTTGATCATCGAGAACACCACCGACCTGATTTCCCGGCATACCCCGGACGGGCGTTTTCTCGACGCCTCGCCGGCGTCCTGGACGCTGCTCGGCTACTGGCCAGAAGAGCTGCGCGGGCAAATGGCCCAGGGCCTGTTCCATGCTCAGGACCTGGCCAGCCTGGTCCAGCGCGCGCGCGATGCCCTGGAGCAGGACGGTTATCACACCATGACCTACCGCATTCGCCATCGGGCCGGGCATTACCTCTGGTTCGAGACGGCCAGCCGGGCGATCCGTGAAACCTACACCGGCGCGGTGGTCGAGGTGATCAGCGTCTCGCGCGACATCACTGCCCGGGTCCAGGCTGAGGAGAACAAGCGACGACTGGCTGAAGTGGTGGAGGCCAACACCGACCCGGTACTGTTCATCGATCCCGCTGGCCAGGTCACCTACCTCAATCCGGCTGCGCGACGCACCCTGCGGCTCGACGAGCAGCAGCCGATGCCGGCCCTGGCCGAACTCTTCGCCAGCGATGACCTGGCGCGCCTGCAGCGCGAAGGCTGGAGCAGTGCCGAGCGCAACGGTGTCTGGAGCAGCGATGCGCGCCTGCAACCCCCCGGTGGCGGCGCCTCGGTGCCGGTGTCGCTGGTCCTGCTGGCGCATCGCGCTGCCGCGGGTGAGCGTTATTACTCGCTGGTGGCGCGGGATATGACCGAGCGTGAACTGCGCGAAGTGCAACAGCGTCACCATCAGGACGAACTGGCGCATACCGCGCGGCTGGTGACCCTGGGTGAACTGGCCTCGGGCATTGCCCACGAAATCAACCAGCCGCTGGCGGCGGTGGTCAACTATGCCAATGCCAGCCAACGTTATTTGCAGACGCTGGGGACCAATCCGCAGGCCGCCGAAAAGGTAGCCCAAGGCCTGGAACGCATCACCCTGCATGCCACTCATGCTTCGGAAGTGATCCGCCGGTTGCGGGCGTTCTTGCGCAAGGGGCAGCGGCGCATGCAGGCACTCAACGTCGCCGAAGTCGCCCGTGAGGCGGTACGCCTGTGTGCCTGGGAGGCGAGCAACTGCCAAGTGGTAATCGAGGAGCGCCTGCCGGATAATCTGCCGCCGATTTATGCCGACCGGGTGCTGCTCGAGCAGGTGTTGCTGAATCTGTTACGCAATGCCATCGACGCCAACCGCGAACAGCATCCGGGCCAGCCTTCGCTGATTGTCCTCACCGCGGGGCAGAACAGTGGGGCATGCGTGGAAATCAGCGTGGTCGACCAGGGGCCGGGTGTCAGCGAGCCTCAGCTGGAGCACATCTTCACCCCGTTCTACACCAGCAAGGCCGAAGGCCTGGGACTTGGCTTGTCGATGAGCCGCAGCATCATCGAAGGCTTCGGCGGTGAGCTGCAGGCCCGGCGCCAGCCCGTCGGGTTGCTGATGAGTTGTCGCTTGCCGCTTGCCGGACCTACAAAACAACAACAGGAGTAATGCAATGGCAGCTGTGGCAGAGCAGGTGGTCTATGTGGTCGACGATGATCAGGGGATGCTCGATTCGACCGTCTGGTTACTCGAGTCGGTCGGGCTCAAGGCCTTGCCCTTCACCAGTGGCCGGGCCTTCCTCGATGCCTGTGATGTCCGCCTCAATGCCTGCGTGTTGCTGGATGTGCGCATGCCCGGCATGGGCGGGTTGAATGTGCAGGAAGAGATGCGTGCCCGTGAGCTGAAGCTGCCGATCATCTTTGTCAGCGGGCATGCCGACGTACCCATCGTGGTCCGGGCGTTCAAGGCCGGCGCCCATGACTTCATCGAGAAGCCCTATAACGAACAACTGTTGCTCGACAGCGTGCAACAGGCGCTCAGCAGCTTCGACGCAAACCGCTCTGGCAGCGAGGGCCATGCGCAGTTGCAGGCTCGCTTGCTGAGCCTGACGCCCCGCGAGCGCGACGTCATGCTGCCGCTGGTACAGGGTTACACCACCCGCGAAATCGCCGAGCAACTGGGGATCAGCGCAAAAACCGTCGACCTGTATCGCTCGCGCGTGATGAAACGCATGCAGGCGGACAACCTGCCAGACCTGGTAGGCATGGCCATCGTCGCCGAAATGGTTGATCCGCTGAAGCTGCGTTGAACCTGTCCTGAAATTGTCGCGAGATAGACCGCTACGATGAGGCCGGCCCCTGCCGGCATCAATCCTCAACCGATCTGGTCAAGTGGTGGGAACCGAGGCGGTGATGGTAGGGCGTCCCGGTGCGCGCAGGGGTTCGAGTCGCGAACCGGTGTAGCGGGTTTCGCGGAAGAAGCGCCAGCGCCCGAACAGGCCATAGACATGCGTGACCCGACCTTGCTCCTGATACCCCATGCGGATGTGCAATTTGAGCGCAGGGATGTTGTGCGTCTCGCAAACGTCCACCACCTTGTTGCAACCTTGCGCTTGCATGGCCTTCCATATGGCGAACTGGGCATCGACTGAAAGCGCGGTGCCGAAATAAGGTCGTGTCATCTCGCCACCGAACTCGAAGAACTCGCCTTCGTTGACCGGGAACCAGCAGCCGTAATAGTGACGATCATGGTAGTTGCGTTTGCTGCCCCAGATAAAGCCGATGGCGTCCCCTTGCTCATCCAGGTACATGTGTCCGGTATGACCCTCGGCGGCCAGTTCGCGCATGGTTTCCACGCGATCACCGAAGTACTTGGCGAACGCATCGGCGTTCTGCGTATCGATGTCTACCAGGCGTAATCCGGAATAGGGTCTGAGTTTGTAGGGCGCCACCGGGGTGACCAGGTCGCGTTCCATCCACAGCAGCTCCCAGTGAAAGAACACATAACGCTCCCACATTGTATTCAAGGTGCGGCGCAAGCCTTTTTGTTTGATCCTTTCACGTAGCTTCTGCAGTGCGCTCATGGAGCCTCCCAGGTAATGCTTGCTAGAATGTAGTGCCAGTCAGGCGCAACCGCGCAATGCGCAAACGCTTGCGTGACGGGTTGGAGCACAGAGTTGAAAAAGGCCTGAACAAGGCTTGATCAGAGTAATCCGCACGCCAGCTTCACCGAGTGTGTGTCGATGCCCATCGGATTGCCTGCAAACGGCTACAGGCCCGGCAGGCGCATCACACATCGATCTCGAGAATCCGTTCACGTCCCTGTCGACGTGCCTCGCTACGAGCGGTGAATCAGGTTGTTGGAGTCTCTTGAAGTGGTATAGATCAACGTGGCTATTTAATGGCAATGGCTGATCTGCCGATTTGTTTCAAATTATGTAATGATTTTAGGGCTGGCTCTGGTCAGGACTCGCCATACCCGCCAGGACCATGTTTTACGGCGCTTTTCATCCGTTCGATGTTGATCCGGGTCAAGGTCGAACCGATTGCCAAAGCGTAACAATACCCTGCGCATCGTCCCCGGTTCCACGCGTGCCGGGCCCGTTATTGCGCCACCCTCGGTGTTGAAGGCGGGTAAAACCATGATCTATCCACTGTTATTGACCATTCATCTGTTCGCTGCACTGATCTTTATCGGAACGGTGTTCTTCGAAGTGTTGTTTCTGGAAAGTATTCGTAAACAAGTGCCTGTCCGGGTGATGCACCTGGTTGAACAGGGAATCGGCCGCCGCGCCCGAAGTCTGATGCCCTGGGTATTGTTGCTGCTGTTCGGCGCGGGGCTGGGCATGGCCTGGCTGCGTTATTTACCGGCGCTGGCCGCGCCACTGGCGTCGTCCTTCGGTACCTTGCTGAGCTTGAAAATCATCCTCGCCGTCAGCGTCTTGCTGCATTTCCTGGGCGCCATGTACCTGTTCAAAAGCGGGCGGATGAATGCCCGCTACCTGCACTTCATCCATGGCAGTCTGTTCTGCCATATGGTCGCCATTGTGCTGTTGGCCAAGGGCATGTTCTTCCTGACCTGGTGAGGGGCTACCCAACCGCCCAGTGCGTTCACCCGCGCTTGATGCAAGTCAAGGAGCACAAGGCGTTAAACCCGGACACTGATCATCCGGAGCCAGTCTCGGAGATCACCATGTTCGACCTACTTCACCCCTCCAGCGAGCTGACCATTCGGCGCGATCAAGGCGTGCTCGACCCCAACTGCCATGCCGACACCGAAAAATTTCATGGTGGCATCGGCTCTCTTGATCTGCTTCGGGCATTGCGCGGCAGTCGCCAGAAGCAACGTCCGCTGTCCCTGACGGTGCAGTTGCCGTCCAACCTGCGCTCTTCCTCCTGCTCCCTGCTGGACGTCTCCTGCAAGTGCAGTGAGGTTGACAACTACCTTCAGCACCTGGAGCGCGAGATCGACCTGATCGGTTGTCACCTGGGGGCGGACCAGCGGGTCGAGCAATTTCACCTGGCTGGCGGCACACCGGCCATTGCCCACCTGCAACGGTTGATGAGCCATCTGCGCAGCCGCTTCAACTTTCTCGACCATGAGAGCGGCGACTACAGCATCGAAGTGGATCTTCACCACACCGACTGGTCGACCATGGGCCTGCTTCGCGACCAGGGTTTCAATCACGTCAGCATCGGCGTTCCGGATATCGGCGTAGACAGTGAAATGCCAGTCTCCTGCTACCAGAACCCGGCGCCGATCCATTCGCTGATCGATGCCGCTCGCACCTTCGGCTATCGATCGATCAACGTTGACCTGGGGTATGGCCATGCATGGCAGACACCAGAAAGTTTCGCAATGAAGCTGGCGACCATCATCGAACTGGAGCCGGACCGGTTTCAGGTCTTCGACTACAGTGATGCGCCGCAGCGTTATCGACCGTTGAGCGGGGATAAAGCCAGAGCGCTGTCCAGCCAGGACGATAAAGGCGCCATGCGCCAGGCCTGCTTTGAACAGTTGGGCGCGGCGGACTATCACTACATCGGCCTGGGCCAGTTTGTCCGGCCCGATGATGACCTGGCAATGGCCCAGGAACGTGGCCGCTTGCGTCGCAACTGTCAGGGCTTTACCAGCCATGGTTATTGCGATCACGTCGGCTTCGGGTTGTCGGCCATCAGTCAGATCGACGATTTATATGCGCAAAACACCGAAGATCTGGAGCACTATCAGTTACAACTGGACGCCGGCCAGTTACCTACCAGTCGCGGCTGGCGCTGTGAGGCGGGTGATCAGATCAGGCAAATGGTCATGGAACGCCTGGCCTGCGACCTGGAACTGGATATCCAGGCCATCGAAACCCGCTATGGACTGATTTTCCGCCAGTACTTTTCTTCAGCCTGGCCACTGCTCGAGCAATTGAATCGGGAGGGGCTGATCGAGCTGTCCGAACGATTCATTTGCATACTGCCCGCCGGCCGCAGAGAAGTGGACGCCATCTGCAATCTGTTTGCAAAGGATTTGGCCGATGCACGGCATTAACCCCCACCAGGAGTCGATCAATCATGAATGCTGCGCTTGAGTTCGATCGAGCCCTGGTCGAAAAGTACGACCGCCCGGGGCCGCGCTATACCTCCTATCCCACGGCTCCGCAGTTTCATCAGGCGTTTGCCGTCGATGACTATCAGCGTGCCGCACAGGACAGCAACCAGGCGGATGTGCCCAAGCCACTGTCGGTGTATATCCACATCCCGTTTTGCAAAAGCCTTTGCTACTACTGCGCCTGCAACAAGATCATCACCCAGAAAACCCACCGCGCCGTCGAGTACCTGACGTACCTCAAGCGTGAAATCCTCATGCAGGCGGCGTTGTTCGACAGCAGCCGAAAACTCACGCAACTGCACCTGGGCGGTGGCACGCCGACCTATCTGACCAGCGAGCAACTGGCTGACCTGATGGATTGCCTGCATCAAGCGTTCGACATGGATGATAGCGATAACCATGAATTCTCCATCGAAGTCGACCCGCGCACCATCAGCACCGAACAGATTCAATCGTTGCGCGAGCTGGGCTTCAATCGCCTGAGCTTCGGCGTCCAGGATTTCGACCCCGACGTGCAGGCGGCAGTCAATCGTCAACAAAGCGAAGAACAGATCTATGCGCTGGTCGCGGCCGCTCGCGAGGCTCAATTCAAGTCGATCAGCGTCGATCTGATCTACGGCCTGCCGTTGCAGACCGTGGCCAGTTTCGATGTGACGCTAAGCAAGATCATCGCCCTGCGCCCGGACCGGATCGCCGCCTACAGCTACGCCCACCTGCCGCAGCTGGTGCGCGCACAACGCTTGATTCGTCTTGAAGACATGCCGCCACCGGAACGCAAGCTGGAACTGCTCGAGCTGACCATCCGCCGGCTGACCGCGGCCGGTTATGTCTATATCGGTATGGATCACTTCGCCTTGCCGGACGACGAACTGGCCCTGGCCCGTGCCAACGGCACCCTGCAACGCAACTTCCAGGGCTACTCGACCCATGCCGACTGCGATTTGATCGGCCTTGGGGTGTCTTCGATCGGCAAGGTCGGCGACAGCTACAGCCAGAGCGTCAAGGAGCTTTCCCAGTACTACGCGCGCCTGAATCAGGGCTTGCTGCCGGTGCATCGAGGTTACCGCTTGAACGCCGACGACCTGCTGCGCCGCGAGGTGATCAGCGACCTGATGTGTCACGGGCGGATCGATTTCGGCAAGTTCGAGGCGCGGCATGGCATCTGCTTTACCGAGTATTTTGCCGATGCGCTGGCGCAGCTTGACGAGCATGTTCGCGACGGACTGCTGGAGATTCACCACGACTCTCTGGTGTTATTGCCCCAGGGCCATTTGATGATGCGCAGCGCCGCCATGGCGTTTGATGCTTATCTGGGTGGTGAGCAGAAGGGCCAGTTTTCCCGCACCGTTTGATGGGGTGTAGCGGGCCGCGCAGGGGTAAAAAGGTTTGAGTTGATTTCAATCAAGGGACGGGGGCGCAAGGCCCCCTAACATGGCCGCATGATCCCGCCTTTGAAGTCAGCCATGAACAACCCTCAGCCCTCGATACCTCGCAACCTGCGCTCCTGGAGCGTCGGGCTGGTGGTGATGCTGGCGCTGATGTTCGCAACCTTCGGTGCCGTGCAGGCCAAATCCTACGGCGACATCGAGCAGCAGCGCATCGAGAAAATCTTCCCGCAGACCGATTCGGTATCCGCCCCTGAAGGCACGTTCAAGGTGCGCACGCTGTCGGCGGCCGGCAAGGTCATCGGCTATGTGTTCCAGAGTCTGGATGTGGTCGATATTCCAGCCTACTCGGGCAAGCCGATCAATACCCAGGTGATCCTCGACCCTGCCGGGGTGATTCAGGACGCTTATGTCCTCGAGCACCACGAACCGATTCTGCTGATCGGGATTCCCGAAGCAAAACTTCACGCCTTCAGCGCCAAATACAAGGACATCAAGGTCAGCCAGCGGGTGGTTGTCGGCCACTCCAGCGACCCGAACGCGGTCACCGTGGATGCGATCGCGGGCGCGACGGTCACGGCGATGGTGGTCAATGAGGTGATCATGCGTGCTGCCCATGAGGTGGCCGTATCGCTCAAACTGGTCGAGGACGCGGCCGGCCTGGCGCAGAAACCCGCCACCGTGCGCAAGGACCTTTTCGAGCCCGCCACTTGGGAGCAACTGACCGGTAACGGCGCGATCCGCCGCTTGAACCTGACCCGTGGCCAGGTCGACGCAGCCTTCAAGGGTACCGAAGCCGAAGGCATTGACAATGCCAGTGCCGAGCAAGTCGATGAAACCTTTATCGAACTCTACGTCGCTGACCTGAATCCGCCGACCATCGGCCGCAACCTGCTGGGTGACAATCAGTACCGTTTTCTCATGCAGGATCTCAAGCCGGGCGAGCAGGCCATCGCCGTGCTGGGTCGCGGGCTGTTCTCCTACAAGGGTTCGGGTTATGTGCGCGGCGGGATCTTCGACCGGGTGCAACTGCGCCAGTTCGGCAACGTCATCAGCTTTCGCGACATGGACCATCAACGGCTCGACGACGTGTTTGCCAAGGGCATCCCCGAGTTCAATGAAATGTCGATTTTCATTGTCCGTGAACCAGCCAGGTTCGATCCGGGAGCAGCCTGGTCCCTGGAGTTGCTGGTGCGACGTCAGACCGGCCCGGTCAGTGGCACCTTCAGCAGCTTCGAACTGCCTTACCAAATGCCCGAGCCCTACCTGGAACGGCCGTTGCCCAGCGCCGAAGAACTGGCGGCCATCGAGGAAGCCAACCGGCCGATGTGGGTGACTATCTGGTATCAGAAACAGTTCCAGATCATGGTCCTCGGCGCGGCGCTGTTGTTGCTCACAGTGATCCTGTTCCTGCAGGACACCTTCACCCGCCGGCCGCGGTTTCTGCATTGGCTGCGCCGTGGCTACCTGATGTTTACCGTGGTGTTCATCGGCTGGTACGCCCTGGGGCAGCTGTCGGTGGTCAACGTGCTGACGTTTGTCCATGCGCTGTTCGAGAACTTCCGCTGGGAACTGTTTCTCACCGATCCGCTGATCTTCATGCTCTGGGTGTTCACCGCCGCCAGCATTCTGCTCTGGGGCCGTGGGGTGTTCTGCGGCTGGCTCTGCCCGTTCGGTGCCTTGCAGGAGTTGATCAACGAAGCCGCGCGCAAATTGAAGATTCCCCAGTACGAATTGCCGTTCGCGGTCCATGAGCGGCTGTGGGCGATCAAGTACATCATCCTGCTGGCACTGTTCGGCGTCTCCCTGGAGTCGATGTCCACTGCCGAGCTGTTCGCTGAAGTGGAACCCTTCAAGACCGCCATCACCCTCAGGTTCGACCGCCAGTGGTGGTTCGTGCTCTACGCGGTGGCGCTGCTGGTCATCAATATCTTCACCCGCAAGGTCTATTGCCGCTACATCTGCCCATTGGGCGCGGCGCTGGCGATTCCGACCAAACTGCGGCTGTTCGACTGGCTCAAACGCCGCAAGGAGTGCGGAGACCCCTGCCAACTCTGTGCCAAGGAATGCGAGATCCAGGCGATTCATCCCGATGGCCGGATCAATGCGAACGAGTGCCACTACTGCCTCGATTGCCAGATGACCTGGAACAACGATCACAAATGCCCACCGCTGATCAACAAGCGCAAGAAGCAACGCGGCAAGGCTGCACCGGTCAGCGCGCAACTCATACCTGTCGTGGAAGTGACGGCTCTGGATGAACCCCGCGAGCACACGTCCCCAGTGACTGTTTTTATTCCTTCAAGGAGCACCTCATGAACGACACAGAATCCAAAAAACCAGCTCAAGCAGCGGAACCGACTGGCCTGAGCCGACGCGGCTTCCTCGGCACCAGCGCGGTGACCGGTGCGGTGCTGGCCGGTGCCACGGCCATTGGCGGCGCAGTATTCACCCGCGAAAGCTGGGCGGCGGCGGCCAAGGAGTCGCAATCGAAGATCCACGTGGGTCCGGGCGATCTGGACGATTACTATGGTTTCTGGAGTGGCGGTCACCAGGGTGAAGTGCGGGTCATGGGCATCCCGTCGATGCGCGAGCTGTTGCGCATTCCGGTGTTCAACGTCGACTCCGCCACCGGCTGGGGCATGACCAACGAAAGCAAGCGGATCATGGGCGATAGCGCCAAATTCCAGAACGGCGACTGCCACCACCCGCATTTGTCCATGACCGATGGCAAGTACGATGGCAAATACCTGTTCATCAACGACAAGGCCAACAGCCGCGTCGCGCGCATCCGCCTGGATGTCATGAAATGCGACAAGATGCTCACCGTCCCGAATGTGCAGGCCGTGCACGGTCTGCGTCTGCAGAAAATGCCGCACACCAAGTACGTGTTCGCCAATGCCGAGTTCGTCATTCCGCATCCCAATGACGGCAGCACCTTCGACCTGCAGGACAAGAACAGCTACACCATGTTCAACGCCATCGATGCCGAGAAAATGGAGATGGCCTTCCAGGTCATTGTCGACGGCAACCTGGACAACACCGATGCCGACTACACCGGCAAGTATGCGGCGTCGACCTGCTACAACTCGGAGAAGGCCTACGACCTCGGCGGCATGATGCGCAACGAGCGCGACTGGGTGGTGGTATTCAATATTCAGCGCATCGAAGCGGCGATCAAGGCCGGCAAGTTCATCACCGTGGGCGATTCGAAAGTGCCGGTGGTCGACGGTCGTAAAACCGACGGCAAGGACAGCGCATTCACCCGTTACATCCCGGTGCCGAAGAACCCGCATGGCATCAATATGACGCCCGATGGCAAGTACTTCATCGCCGCCGGCAAGCTTTCGCCGACCTGCACCATCATCGCCACTGCCAAGCTCGACGATCTGTTCGACGACAAACTCAAGGAGCCGCGCGATGCGGTAGTCGGCGAGCCAGAACTGGGTCTGGGCCCACTGCACACCACCTACGACGGTCGCGGCAATGCCTACACCACGCTGTTCATCGACAGCCAGGTGGTGAAGTGGAACGTGGAAGAAGCCGTTCGCGCCTACACCGGCGAAAAGGTTAATTACATCAAGCAGAAACTCGACGTGCAGTACCAGCCGGGCCACAACCATGCATCGCTGACCGAAACCAGTGAAGCCGACGGCAAATGGCTGATGGTCCTGAGCAAATTCTCCAAGGACCGCTTCCTGCCGACCGGCCCGTTGCACCCGGAAAACGATCAGTTGATCGATATCTCCGGCGACGTGATGAAACTGGTGCACGACGGCCCGGCCTTCGCCGAACCCCACGATTGCATCATGGCCCGTCGCGACCAGATCAGGACCAAAAAGATCTGGGACCGCAACGACCCGTTTTTCGCCGAAACCGTGGCCATTGCAGCCAAGGACGGGATCAAGCTGGAGACCGACAACAAGGTCATCCGCGACGGCAAAAAAGTCCGGGTCTACATGACTTCGATGGCCCCGGCCTACGGCATGCCGGAATTCACCGTCAAACAGGGCGATGAGGTCACCGTGACCATCACCAACATCGACCAGATTGAAGACGTGACCCACGGCTTTGTCATGACCAACCACGGCGTGAGCATGGAAATCAGCCCACAGCAGACTTCCTCGATCACCTTCATTGCCGATCAGCCTGGCCTGCATTGGTACTACTGCAGCTGGTTCTGCCATGCGCTGCACATGGAAATGGTCGGCCGCATGAAAGTCGAACGCGTCTGACGGTCTCACTATGGAGGTAACGGTTCAATGGTCGATATCAAGGAAAGCCCGGTTCGCGGATCCCGGATAAAGTCCATTGCGCTGGTACTGCTGGTGCTCTCGAGCAGTGTCGGGGCGGTGGTGCAACCCATCACCGCGCTGCCGTTGCAGGCTGCTGGCGAGCAACGCTGGCGCTTGCCTGCCGGGGAGTACTCTGGCTCGTTCAGCGTCGATCAGCCGATGCAGATTCTCTGCGAACCCGGTGCGGTGTTTCAGGGCCAGGGGCAGGGCAATGGCTTGATCATCAGCGCGCCCGACGTAACGATCGAGGGCTGTACCTTTGTCGATTGGGGGCACGACATGACGGCCATGAACGCTGCGTTGTTTATCCTGCCCAAGGCTCATGGTGCGCAGATCAAGGGCAACCGGATGCAGGGCCAGGGGTTTGGTATCTGGGTCGATGGAACCCCGGATGTGAGCCTGATCGACAACAGCATCCAGGGTGATCCGACCATGCGCTCCCAGGACCGCGGCAACGGCATCCATCTGTATGCGGTGCACGGCGCCCGGGTCATCGGCAACCATGTCCGTGACACCCGCGACGGCATCTACATCGACACCTCGAACGGCAACCTGCTGCAGGGCAATACCCTGGAAGACCTGCGCTACGGTGTGCACTACATGTTTGCCAACGACAACCAACTGCTCGGCAACACCACTCGCCGCACCCGCACCGGCTACGCCTTGATGCAAAGCCGCAAGCTGACGGTGATCGGCAATCGCTCCGAACAGGATCAGAACTACGGCATCCTGATGAACTACATCACCTATTCGACCTTGCGCGACAACATCGTCACTGACGTACGCGACGGCGGCTCGACCGGCGACAGCATGATCAGCGGCGCCGAGGGCAAGGCACTGTTCATTTACAACTCGCTGTTCAACAGCATCGAACACAATCACTTCGAAGGCAGCGCGGTGGGCATTCATCTCACCGCCGGCTCCGAAGACAACCGTATCGCCGACAACGCTTTTGTCGGCAACCAGCGCCAGGTCAAATATGTCGCCACCCGTTTGCAGGAATGGTCGGTGGATGGCCGCGGCAATTACTGGAGCGACTACCTGGGCTGGGATCGCAACGACGATGGCCTGGGCGATGTTACCTATGAACCCAACGATAACGTCGACCGCCTGCTGTGGCTGTACCCGCAGGTCCGCTTGTTGATGAATAGCCCCGGGATCGAGTTGTTGCGCTGGGTGCAACGGGCCTTTCCGGTGATGAAATCGCCGGGAGTGATGGACAGCCATCCGCTGATGAAAGCACCCACCCAAACCCTGACCCAGGAGCCTGTGTCATGAATGTCGTCGAAATCGAAGGCGTCAGCCAGCGCTACGGGCAGACCACTGTGTTGCATGAACTGAACCTGAGTCTGGCGCAAGGTGAGGTGCTGGGCCTGTTCGGGCATAACGGCGCGGGCAAGACCACCAGCATGAAACTGATACTCGGTCTGCTCCAGGCCAGCGCAGGGCAGGTCAGGGTGTTCGGCCGGCAGCCCAGCGATCCGCAGGTGCGGCGGCTGCTCGGCTATTTGCCGGAGAACGTGACCTTTTACCCGCAACTCAGCGGTCTGGAAACCTTGCGCCATTTCGCCCGGCTCAAGGGTGCGCCGGTCGCCCAGGTCGACAGCCTGCTCGAAGAAGTCGGCCTGGCGGGCGCGGCGCTGCGGCGGGTCAAGACCTATTCCAAGGGCATGCGCCAACGTCTGGGTCTGGCTCAAGCCCTGCTCGGCGAGCCGAGGCTGCTGTTGCTCGATGAGCCGACCGTCGGCCTCGATCCAATCGCGACCCAGGACCTTTATCGATTGCTCGACCGCCTGCGCGGCCAGGGCACCAGCATCATTCTCTGCTCCCACGTATTGCCGGGGGTCGAGTCGCATATCAATCGCGCAGCGATTCTTACCCAAGGCCGGTTGCTGGCCCTCGGCAGCCTCGCCAGCCTGCGCGAGGAGGCTGGCCTGCCAACACTGATTCGCACCTGCGGGCTCAAGCGCGCCGGGCAATTGCAGCAGCGCTGGAACAACGCCGGGCATGTCACCCAACGCTGGGGGGTGGAAGGCCTGCAAGTGGCCGCGCTCAATGGCCACAAGCTCGGGCTGTTGCGCCAGCTACTGGCAGAAGACAGCCCGGCGGACGTGGAAATCCATCCACCATCCCTGGAAGATATTTACCGCTTTTACATGGGCCGCGCCGCTGTGGCAGCGACCGAGGGCGCGTTATGAAGCCGATCTGGAACATGGCCCGCAAGGAATTCAGCGACGGTTTGCGCAACCGCTGGTTGCTGGCGATCAGTCTGTTATTCGCGGTACTGGCCATCGGCATCGCCTGGCTGGGCGCCGCTGCTTCCGGGCAGTTGGGCTTCACCTCGATACCGGCGACCATCGCCAGCCTGGCCAGCCTGGCGACCTTCCTGATGCCGCTGATTGCCTTGCTGCTGGCCTATGACGCGATAGTCGGCGAGGACGAGAGCGGCACACTCTTGCTGTTGTTGACCTATCCTCTTGGACGCGGGCAGATCCTGTTGGGCAAGTTCGTTGGCCATGGCTTGATCCTGGCCCTGGCGACACTGATCGGTTTCGGCTGCGCGATGCTGGCGATCGCCGTGCTGGTCGATGACGTCGAACTGAGTCTGCTGCTCTGGGCCTTTGGTCGCTTCATGCTGTCTTCGACCTTGCTCGGCTGGGGCTTTCTCGGCCTGGCCTATGTACTGAGCAGTGTCTCGGCGGAGAAATCCACCGCGGCCGGTCTGGCACTGGGGGTGTGGTTCTTCTTCGTGCTGGTGTTCGATCTGGCGCTGCTGGCGCTGCTGGTGCTCAGCGAAGGCCAGTTCAGCCCGAAACTGCTGCCGTGGCTGCTATTGCTCAATCCCGCCGATGTGTATCGGCTGATCAATCTCTCGGGTTTCGAGGCCAGCGCCAATGGCGTTGGGGTGCTGGCACTGGGCAGCGACCTGCCGATGCCGGGCTCGATGCTCTGGCTGTGCCTGGCGCTGTGGGTCGCGGCGCCCCTGGGGCTGGCCTACCTGCTGTTTCGTCGACGGTCGACATGAATTTCAACTTTGGACATTTCTGGAGCATTTAACGATGAACAGGCGTTATCCGAATACGGCGCGGGCACTGGCCGGCCTGCTGGTCTGCCTGCTGCTGGCGGCCTGCGACAAGCCCGTACAAACCACCTACAGCGACGCTGCGTCGGCCTTCCACCCCAGCGATGAGTGCCATGTCTGCGGGATGATCATCACCGAATTGCCCGGGCCCAAGGGCGAAGTGGTCGAACCGACCGGGACCAAGAAGTTTTGCTCCACCGCGGAAATGCTCGGTTGGTGGTTGCAGCCGGAAAACCATCATGGCAATGCCAGGCTCTATGTCCATGATATGGGCCGCAGCTCGTGGGATTCGCCGGATGACTCCCACCTGATTGATGCGAAAAATGCTTTTTATGTGATCGGCACCGAGCTCAAAGGCTCCATGGGCGTGGTGCTGGCGTCGTTCTCCGAGCAGCAGGCCGCGGAACAACTTGCCGCCGACAAGGGCGGGCGCGTACTGCGCTTCTACGAAATCGACCAGGCGCTGCTCCAGCAGCAAACCGCCATGTCGCACATGACTCATTGATCGGCTGATCAGCCGAAACTGCATCGAGAAAATCTGATCGCCGTCAAGTCGGTATTTCTCCATCTGCTCAAAGATAGGGGTGTGTTATGTCCCCAGTGCTTGGCATCAGCGATGCCCAGGAGCAAATGATGAAGACCGAGTTTCAGGATCGTTTGGCGGTGATCACGGGTGCCAGTTCCGGGATTGGCCTGGCCTTGTGCACGGCGTTACTGGCCCGAGGCGCCAAGGTGTTGGCGATGTCGCGCACCCTCGGCGAACTGTCGGCCTTGCAACAGATCCATGGCGACCGTTTGCACTGGCATGCCGGGGATGTCACTTGTCAGGAGGACCTGCGCGGTCTCGCCGGGCGTGCCGCGGCATTGGGGCCGGTGGATTATCTGGTGCCCAACGCCGGCATCGCGGAGATGGCCGACAGCCTGGATATGGCAGCCTTCCAGCGCCAGTGGGCGGTCAATGGTGCCGGGGCGTTGAATACCCTGGCGGCGTTGCGCTGCGAACTGGCGAATCCGGCTTCGGTGGTGTTTGTCGGGAGCTTCCTGACGGGGTCGAGCTTTCCCGGGCTGGCTGCCTGGATCGCCAGCAAAGCCGCGCTGGTGGCCCAGGCGCGGACCCTGGCGGTGGAGTTCGCGTCCCTTGATGTGCGGATCAATCTGGTCTCGCCAGGGCCGACAGCCACTGCCATGTGGGACAATCTGGGCCTGAGCGAGCAGCAGCTGGATGTCCTGGCCGACAACCTGACCAAACGCTTGCTGCCCGGTCATTTCCTCGACGCCGCGGCGGTGGCCAATGTGATTGTTTTTCAACTGTCCCAGGGCGCCCGGGGTGTCTATGGGCAGGATTGGAAGGTGGATAACGGGTACACCCTGGGTTGATTTCAAAGATACTGCACAATTCCTGTGGGAGCGGGCTTGCCCGCGAAGGCGGCCTGACAGCCGAACTGTCTCCTGCGGATGTATCCAAATAAAATGTGGGAGCTGGTTTGCCTGCGAAGGCGGCCTTATAGCCAGCCTGTCTCTCGCGGATGTACACCGATCCACCGTGGGAGCGAGCTTGCTCGCGATGGCGGTCTGGTAGCCGACCTGTCTCCTGCGGATGTACCCAAATAAAATGTGGGAGGTGCGGTGCGGCGATCCGACTTGCCTGCGAAGGCGGCCTTATAGCCGACCTGTCTCTCACTGGTGTACATATCCATTCCTGCGGTAACGGCCACTTAGGGTTTCGCCCTTACGGCGCCTCCCTTTGGCAAACGCCGGAGTGCCGGCCCAGCCCAAAGGAAGCAAAGGTCTCGCCCCGAGCGTACGGCACCTCGCCAAGGCTCGGTGTTCCCTCGCTCCGGCGTCCATCAGGGGGCGCCGCAATGCGGCGGAGTCAGCTGCGCTGACGGCGCTTCGCGCCACCCCCCTGATGAACGCCTCCACTCGGCCTGCCGAAGGGGCGGGTAGATCAAGATCAGGATCAAAAGCCAAAGCAAAAGCGAGGCGGCCGACCGGCCGGCCTGTCTCCTGCGGATGTACCCAAATCAACTGTGGGCGAGCCTGCTCGCGATAGCGGCCGGACATCCGGCCTGGCTCTTGGGGATGTACCCAAATCCAATGTGTGGCTTGCCCGCGAAACGAACACCGCGGTTTTTCAGACTTTGCGCGTCATCGTTCTTCGCGGGCAAGCCACGCTCCCACAGGTTTTTTGCGCGCTCGACTGACGCGGTCAACCTGCCGGAGCTACCTGCTCCAACGCCTCATTTACCAACAACTGGCCCAGCTCGATCATCTGCTGAATCGCCAGCGCCACATTGCGGCAAGAGCCCTCGACATCGAATGCCAGCTCGCTGGCCAGGACATTGGCGCTGGCTAGCGTCTCGGAGGCGTTGGCCAACAGCGTTTCGGTGTTGAGACCAGGGACGACGGCGAAGATGTTCAGCGGCCGAGCGTCAGCGAGTCGAGATTTGTCGGACGGGGGTGGCAGGTAGTGATCCAGAGCCCGCTGGGCGGCCTGATGGAGTTTGTTGGAATTGAGGGATTCGTAGGGAGAAACATCAGGGATTTCAGGGGGATTGGGGGTGACCTTGTGCATGGTGAAGCTCCTATACCGAAGTTGGAACCACCGTGACCTGTCGCTAAACAAGTAAGGGTGGCAGCTGTACGCAGGTTAGCGAACCGGGGGTATAGGAGCCCGGCAGACCCGAAGGTCTCCCACGCACAGCCGCCATGACACGATATCGCGGGCATAAAAAAACGCCTGCAATGAAGTCTGGGGCGCTGTTGCGCCTACACCTGTTCGGGTCGCTAAACCCGTTCGCTGATTTTGCAGCGACCCGCAAAGATTAGCCGTCGGCCTGCATCAAAGCAACCCCGAAGACCTGTCGGAAAAATCCCGCTCCCACACATGATCTGCATCAGCCCACGATATCGTGATCAGCGCCGAACAAGCTTGCCCCAATGCCGATTAGTTCAGGAAAGGATTCGCCGAACACAAAACCTGTGGCGAGGGAGCTTGCTCCCGCTGGGTTGCGAAGCGACCCTGAAATCAGCCACCGCGAGTATTCAGATGGAACGCGATAACCGGACTACGACCGCTTCGCCCGAGCGCGGACCGGGCCACCGGAGCAAGCTTCCTCGCCACAATGGGTCGCGCTCGGATGATGCGGTCATCCCGCCGGAGCTATCTGCTCAAATGCCAAATCACTGCCCATTGGCTACCTGATTGCAGAATCGACCTACACCAGACAAAGACACGTCTGATTTATCTCCCCCATCGCCTTACCTAGCGTGGTCGTCCCTGCAGATAAAACAAGGACATACATCGCATGAGGCGTTATCACATCACCGTCGGGGCCAAAACTACCGTCGACGGCAGCGTGCGCACCGGCTGGCAGTACAGCACCATCAATGGCTTGGCCATGGCCCGCGAAGGCGATGAGGTCTATTGCCCGGAATGCGACAGCACCGGGGAGATTGTCTGCGACGGCCCGCGCCTGGTGGACCTGCTGGAGGGACGCAACGCCGCCCTGGACGGTGACCTCTGCAAGTGCAAGTGCGACCCGCCGCCGCGGCTGATTGCCAACCAGACCCTCAGGTGTCAGGAGATCGATGGTGGTGCCGTCGCGCCGCGTCCCCGGGCAGCCGCTCAACCCGCCGCGCCGGCCGCCGCCCGCCAATCGGTCACCGAGCCGCGCCCCTCCGGTTTCGCGCCTGCAGCGAGCCGTCCCACTCCGACCTTCGCTGAATTGCCGGGACGGGTCTGCGAGAACCTCTGGCTGGGGTACCAGCAACGAGCCGAGTCCGTCGTGGCGCCGGGCGGCAGGCTGATCGTCGACCCCAAGGAGCGCAACCGCGCGATCAATGCCGCCTACGCCCAGTTATGGCTGCACGATCAGCGCTTCCAGTGGGCGGGCCTCGCGGCTTTCGCCTCCAAGCAGGTCGGCTGTGGCCTGCTGCACGCCGCTGATTCGATGGAGAAGATTCAGGCTGAATATGAGGCCGGGGAGCGCTTGAGGAATAGCGCCAGGAAGGGGTTCTTAGGCTTGCTCAGCCGCAGTGAGCGGGACAGGCAGGCGAAACTGCGGGACTTCGAGCAGGCACAGCGTGACTACGAGCAAGCGCTCCGCAACAACCCGGTGCCGAGCATCGACCTCGGGCGCAACGACGAATCACTGTCGTACGCGCAGCAGCTGTACCAGTACGTGTACGAGATGTTGGCCATGGGCAATACCACGCTGTTTCTGGATGTGTTTCCGCTGCATGTTTTTTACCAAGAACGTGGGTTGAAGGCGCTCGAAACTTGCCTGCCTTCACGCAAAAACATTTATGGGCATGATGAGTACCCAGTGCTATGGCCGGTCGGGCAGGAGACGCTAGAGTTCGGTACTAACTACGAGGAAATCCTGCAAGCCTTCGAAGCCATTGAGGCTGGCTACGTCGCCAATAGTGTTGAGCGTCTGGCTTGGCACGAACAGCGGAATATCCTGCAACCGGCGATGTACAGCGACACGAAACTGGTAGCTCTACTGCGCGGCAACCATGTCTCTTACGTCACTGGCTTTCCGTCCGGCGCCGCTCAAGCCATCGAACTGACGCTGGCCAGCCAGTGCCGCCGCGTTGATGATGGACGCACGATTGGCTTCGGCAACAACCCTATGGCCAACCTGGCCGATCTCCATCAGCGCATGCCCTTCGTGCTCAATGCGGCGGCGCTGTTTGATGAGCTGCTGCAAGATGGCAATCGGCAGCGGATCGAACAGGCGATTCAGGATATCGCCGCGGGCCGGGGCGTGCGATGAGCCTGCTGCAACGTGTGGGTTGGCGACGCGCGGTATTTGCACTGGCGGTCACTGCCCTCCTTACGGTGGCGGCGATTCAAGTGCATTCGAGTGAACCGGAAATCGCACTGATGATTGGCGAGCCCTGGGAAGCCATGCGTCAGCGCTCCAGCGCCACCATTGACCCAGCTATTCCCGGGCATTACTGGGGGCGATTGCCGAAATCAGATGCCCGCCTTCGTTTCATAGACCCCCAATACGGGTTCGTGACCCCACTGGCTCGCTTCTTCACCATTAGTTTCGATGATGAGCGGGTCGGAAATGTCCGTATGTCCCCGCAAATCGAGCCGCTATTGCTCGACGATACGCTCAAAATCGTACTGGATTTGCAGGAGCAGTGGCGCCAAGGCGGCTGGAGACCCATCCGGGTCAAGGACGATCCACCGTTCGCCGACACGCCGCAATGGCGTGCCCGATTGCGCGACGTGAATAAAGGCGGGACGTCTTATTGGCAAGCGGGCAACCAGTATCAAGCAATGTTGGTGGTTAATCGCTTCAGGGACGATAAGCGCCCTACAGAGGAGCGCTACCTCATCAAGCTGGCGCTGGCCAGGCCATGGGTGAAGCCATGATCCTGCGCCTCGATGACGGACGCACCATTGGTTTCAGCAATAACCCCATGGCCGACCTGTCCGATATCGAGCAGCGCATGGCCTTCGTGCTCAAGGCCGCGGCGCAGTTTGACGAGCTGCTGCGAAACGGCAATCGCCACCAGATCGAACAGGCGATTCGGGAGATCGCCGCAGGTGGGGGCGTACGATGAGTTGGCTCGCGCAGGTGGGCTGGCGACGTGGCGGGGTCGGGCTAGTCGTTGTCGCACTCCTTGCATGGGGGGCTATTGAAGTGCAATCGGAAAAGGAAATCGCACTGGTGATTGGCGAGCCTTACGAGTCCATGCGCCAGCGCTCCAGTGCAGCCATTGGACCCGCCATTCCGGGGCAGGTTTCGTTCAACATTCCCAAGTCTGATGCCCGTCTGCGTTTCACTGACCCGCAATACGGGTTCGTGACCCCACTGGCCCGCTTCTTCACGGTTATTTACCGTAATGAGCTGATCAACAGTGTACGGATGTCCCCGCAAATCGAGCCGCTATTGCTCGACGATACGCTCAAGGTCGTGCTGGATTTACAGGAGCAATGGCGCCAAGGCGGCTGGAGACCCATCCGGGTCAAGGACGATCCACCCTTTGCCGACACACCGCAATGGCGTGCCCGATTGCGCGACGTGAATAAAGGCGGGACGTCTTATTGGCAAGCGGGCAACCAGTATCAAGCGATGCTGGTGGTTAATCGCTTCAGGGACGTTAAGCGCCCTACAGAGGAGCGTTACCTAATCACGCTGGCGCTGGCCAAGCCATGGGTGAAGCCTTGACCCGGCACCTTGATGACGGACGCACCATTGGCTTTGGCAACAACCCCATGGCCGACCTGGCCGATCTCCATCAGCGCATGCCCTTCGTGCTCAAGGCCGCAGCGCGGTTTGATGAGCTGCTGTAGCACACTGATCGAATCCAGGCCGCCTTCAATGGTCTAATGCGAAGTCCCTTCAGCAAATTCAATCTTGTTGCCGACGTTGTACTTGCCCGACGGTTTGTTCATCGGGATGCGCTTGATCTCCTTGAGGGTATTGCTGTCGTAAACGATCAGCGCACCGTCGGTGTCCCAGATGCTCAGCAGCAGGTAACGGCCATCGCGGGTGAATTCGACGTGGGCGGCGGTCTTGCCGGGCATCGGGCGCAGGGTGTGGGCGATTTCCAGGGTTTGTTTGTCGATCAGGTGGATCGCATCGTTATCCGGGCCGAAGAACACGTCGGTCCAGGCATACCGTGAATTGACGTGACTGCGCATAAAGAAACCCGGACCCAGCGTGGGAATTTCCTTGATCAGCTTCCAGGTCTTGAAGTCGATCACCGAGATCAGTCCCTTGCTGATATTCGGTGTGGCGAACACCCACTGGCCGTCGCGTTTCCAGTAGGTGCCCGAGCCCAGGTGCGGCATGCCTGGCAGTGGAATGTCGGTGACCACCTTGCCGCTGTCGAGGTCGATCACCTGGCCGCCCTGGGCCTTGCGTGAAGTGGCCAGCAACTGGCGGTAGTCCGGCGAGAAGGAGAAGTCGTCCAGGTAATCCTGGGCCGCGATCTGTCGCGGTTCGAAGTCCGCTTTACCGGAGTAGGACAGCTCCCAGACTTCCTTCACGTCCTTGAGCGCGACGATGAAGCTGTCGCGCGGCGGCGCGGTGTAGACCGCACTGACCCGCGAGGTCTTGCCGTCCAGGCCGACGGCCGGGATGGTCTTGACCAGCGACAGGTCGCGGGCGTCGAGCACCACCAGGCTGCCGGGCAGGTAGTTGCCCACCAGCACCCAGCGGCCATCCTTGCTCACTGCCAGGTTGCGGGTGTTGATCCCGGCACGCACTTCGGCGATCAATTTCAGGTTGTGCAGGTCATACAGGCTGATCCAGCCGTCGCGGGAGGCGAAGTAGACGAAGCGCCCGTCCGGCGAGAACTTCGGCCCGCCATGCACGGCAAAGTGCGAAGCAAAACGCGCCAGCACTTCAAAACGATCGCCGTCGAGGATGTTGATGTGATGATTGCCGGCTTCCACCACCACGAACAGGTTGAGCGGGTCGGCGCCATGCTGAGGTGTGACGGGCAACTTCGAGACATCGGCGAGCAGGCTGTGACTGCCGCGAATCTGCTCATCGTTCCAGGTGGGCGGGGTGGCGGGAGGTTGCTGAAGGTAGTTCACCAGCCCGTCGATCTGCGCCGGATCGAGGACGCTGGCGTACGCGGCCATTTGGCTGGCCGGGCGGCCGTTCTGGATCACCCGGCGAATTTCGTCAGGCTTGATCCGGCTGAGACTCTCCGGTAGCAACGCCGGCCCCGCGCCGCCGAGGCGGTTGACACCATGGCAGCTCTGGCAGTGCTGCTGATAATCCTGCGCGGCCTGGTCAACCGCGACGCCAGAGACTGTGCCATATGCCGTACCCAGCCATAACAAAGGGGCAAGGAGCATGCGCCTCATATCGCCACCTTGCGGGCGTGCTGCCGCAGCGGCGCGCAGCACACCCGCGCCGGGTACTCCAGCGGCTGCGCGGCGAACAGATCGACCACTTTGCCGATCACGGTCAGCGTCGGAGTGCCTTGGGGACAGTCGAGCGCCATGCTCGGCAGACCCTGCAGGGTGCCTCGGATAACCTGCTGGTCGGGGCGGGCGCCGTTGCTGATCAGCGCCGCCGGTGTATCGACAGGCATACCGGCCTCGATCAAGCGCCGGGAGATGACAGCAAGGTTCGATAGCCCCATGTAAAACACCAGGGTCTGGCTATCGTCTGCCAGGCTGCTCCAGGGCAATTGCAACTCACCATCGGCCTGTAAATGGCCGGTGATGAAACGGCAGGAATTGACCAGGTCACGGTGGGTCAGCGGAATCCCGGCGTAGGCGGTGCAGCCTGCGGCGGCGGTAATCCCCGGGACCACCTGGCAGTCAACGCCGCGCGCCAGCAGATACTCCAGCTCCTCGGCGCCACGGCCGAAAATGAACGGATCGCCGCCCTTGAGCCGCACCACCCGCAGACCCTGGTCGGCGAGATCGGCGAGCAACTCGTTGATGTGTTCCTGGGGCAGGCTGTGGCAGCCGCTGGCCTTGCCGACGTAATGTCGGGCGCAATCAAGGGGAATCAATGTCAGCAGTTCGGCGCTGATCAGCCGGTCATAGACCACGGCGTCGGCCTGCATCAACAGGCTCCAGGCGCGCAAGGTGAGCAGGCGTGGATCGCCGGGGCCGGCGCCGACCAGAGCGACTTCGCCCGGTCTGAACGGGGAGTGGAGAGCGGCAGGTAAAACAGTCGATGGTTGCATGAGACTTCCTTGGTTCTTCATCAGGTTTACCGGCCCCATCCTGTGTCAGATGGTTTGCCAGCCAGGCTATTCAGCTCATGGTGCAAGGAATGGTCAGTGACGGCTGCAAGCCGATTTCCTCATCGCTGAGGTGGCAGCCCGGGTCTTGCCCCCAGAGATCGCCTTCGGCCCAGGCCCGGGTGCGGGTATTGCCGTTGCAGATGCTCAGCCAGCGGCATTGCCCGCAGCGCCCGCCGACCGCCCGTGGATGCTTGCGCAACTGCTGCAGCAAGGCATCGGGCTGCTCCAGCCAGAGGGTGCGGAACGGCGTATGCCGGACATTGCCCACCGAGTGTTGCCACCAGTAGGTGTCCGGGTGCACTTCGCCGGTGTTGTCGATGTTGGCGATGCCGCTGCCCGAGGCGTTGCCGCCCCAGGCTCGAAGCATCTGTTCCAGCCGAGCGTAATGCTCGGGCAGGCGCTGGCCGACCCATTGCAGCAGCAGAATGGCGTCGGCGTCGTTGTTGCCACTGACAAAATCGCTGTCGCGCCCCTGTTCGATGTCCTCCCAGGCGCGCTCGAAGATCAGCGTCATGGCCTCGCGGCTCATCTGTTGCCGGGCGTCGAGCTTGCGGCTGCGTTTGCCGCGCCCGCTGTAATTGAGGTGCGACAGATAGAACTTCTGCACGTCGTATTCGCGCATCAGCTCCAGCAGTTGGGGAAGCTGGCCATGGTTCTCCTGGGTGAGGGTGGTGCGCAGCCCGACGCGGATGCCTTGTTCCCGGCACAGCCGGATCGCCTGCATGGAGCTGGCGAAGCTGCCCTTGAGCTGGCGGAACGCGTCATGGGTTGCTTCCAGGCCGTCGATGCTGATCCCGACATAATCGAAACTCGCCGCGCTGATCTGCGCAATGTTCTGCTGATTGATCAGCGTTCCATTGCTCGACAGGGCGACGAAGAAACCCTTGCTCCTGGCGTAGTCGCTGAGCTGGAACAGGTCTTCGCGCAACAATGGTTCGCCACCGGACAGGATCAATACCCGCACCCCGGCGTCGTGCAGGTCATCGATCACTGTCAGTGCGGCAGCGGTGTCCAGTTCGTCGCGAAAGACACTGTCGGCCGAGGTGGCGTAGCAGTGTTTGCACGTCAGGTTGCAACGCCTGAGCAGATTCCAGATCACCACCGGTGCGCGGGTGCTACCCGGCGGGCTGGTTCGAGGGGCGGGACTCTGGCCTGCGAGGGCACGCAGGTAATGGCTGATCCTCAACATGCAACTCTCCTTGAGTGCGCGCTTGTTCAGCGTAAAGGGGGCGGCAGACGCAGACCGGTTTTTTTCAGGATGCGGCTGCTCACCAACATTTCATCGCCAGCACAGGCGTCACCCAGCAAGAAGCGCAGGTGCTCGCGATAGCTGTCGATTTCGTCGCTACTGCGGCCATGAACCATGGCGAACAGGTTGTAGCGCCAGGCGCTGCGGCGCGGCCGGCGATAACAGTGGCTGACAAAGGATTGCGCGCCGATCAGCGCACCGAGGCGCGGCATGTCGGCGTCCCGCACATCCCAGACCGTCATGCCGTTGTGGCGATAGCCGAGGCGATAGTGGTTGGGTACGGCGGCGATCCGGCGGATGGCGCCTTCGGCCTGTAGTCGCTTGAGCAGGTCCAGGGTCGATTCGACGCTTAGCCCCAGCTGTTCGGCGAGCCAGGCCCAGGGGTCGTCGAGCAAGGGCAGGCCGGCCTGGGTCAGCTCGATCAGGCGCAAGGCCAGGGAGTCTTCAGACCGGGAAATACAGACCGACATGGTAAGTCTCCTCTTTCGGCAGGTTGAGCGGCACTAGGCCGGTCAGGCGTTCGATCCGTTGCAGGGTCTCGTCGATACCTTGTGCGGTCGGGCAGCCGAGGACGAACCACATGTTCCAGGCGTGCTCGCGACGGTAGTTGTGAGCCACTTCAGGCAGGTCATGCAGCAGTTCGGCGACTTCCTCGAAACGCTCTTCGGGGACCGCCAGCGCGGCCAGGGTGAATGCCCCGCCGAGGCGCTCGATATCGAACATCGGGCCGAAGCGGGTGAGAACGCCGTCCTCGAGCAAAACATGCAAGCGGTCGAGCAATTCGCTGCTGCTGCTATCGAGTTCTGCGGCCAGTACTTGCCAGGGATGGCGCACCAGCGGCAGGCCCAGCTGCAAGCGGTTGATCAGTCGGCGGTCGAGATCATCCATGGCGCGGCGCTGCTGTCGAAGCTTTTGTCGATGCATCTGTCAACGGAGGGGCGAAACGGCCGCCGCACTGTTTGAACACCTGGGTGCTGAACAGCAGTTGGTGGGGCAGATCGCTCAGCAGATGGTCTTCGAGCAATGCCTGGATCTGCGCCTCGACCCGATCCCGTTGTCGACCATGAAACATGCAGAACAGGTTGTATCGCCAATCCGGCAAGCGCCGTGGCCGTTGGTAGCAGAGGGTAATGCCGGACGCGCGTCCCAGGCGCTGGCCGACTTCATCGACCAGCGCGTCCGGGATATCCAGCACCAGCATGGCGTTGGCGGCAAAGCCCAGCGCGCGGTGATTGAGCACCAGGCCCATGCGACGGAACATGCCTTGCTCATTCCACAGGCGCATTTGTTCGAGCACCTGGTGTTCGTCAGCCTTGATCCGTTCGGCGAGGTCCTGATAGGGGCGCGATACCAGCGGCAACCCGGCTTCCAGGTGCCGGCGCAGTGCCAACACTTGTTTCGGATTCAATCCAGGCTTCATGAGCTTTCTCCCAGGGCAAAACCCAGGTCGATGCGGTAAGCGGTGAGCATCGGCAGATCCAGCGGCGTGAGACCGGTGTCTTGCTCCAGTTCGTCGAGGATCCGCTCGAGGTGCGGGCGATCGGGACCGGTCAGCACGAACCACAGGTTGTAGTGATGTTCGCGGGCATAGTTGTGATTGACCTCGGGATACTGACTGACCCGGGCGGCCACCTGTTGCAGACGATCGGCGGGCACGGCCAGGGCAGCGAGGGTGCTGGCGCCAGCGCGACTGTGTTCGAACACCGGGCCGATCCGTGACAGGGTGCCGGCCAGTGTCAGGTGTTGCAGGCAGGCGATCACTTCGGCTTCGGTGCAGCCCAGGGTTTGCGCCATTTCCTTGTAAGGTTCCGGGCACAGCGGCATGCCATGCTGGAAGCGGTCGATCAGGCGGCGGCTGAGGGGGTCAAGTTTCATTTCAATACCCCATCTTTTGCGCGCGGCTGCTGAAGAAAATCCCGCTCGGTTTGGTGGCGGGCAGGGTGCTCAGCAGTTTCAAACGGTACGGATCCCAGACCTGAACCTGCTCGCCGTCGCGTAACGACAGCCACAGCTGGTCACCACGGGAGGTGAATTCCATATGCAGCACCGCCGGCCCCGGTTTCAGGTCCGCGACTATCGCGTGGGTCTCGGTGTCGATGACCTGCACCCGATCGTTGTCCGGATAGGCGAAATTCACCCACAGCTGGCGACCGTCCGGCCGCGCCGTGACGAATATCGGCTGGCCGGCCACGGCGATGGCCGCGGTCTGCTTCCAGTTGCGCGAATCCATCACCAACACCTGATGACGTCCGACGGCGGGCACGAAGGCCTGGTTGTCGGCGACCGCCCAGCCTTCCAGATGGGGCATCTTGTACACCGGCAGTTTTGCCTGGCCGCGACCGTAGTCACCGAGGACCCGCTGTACCCCGCGCTCCGGATGCCAGAGATCGAGTTGCGCCATGCCGTCTTCGCCGAACAGCCCGGCCATGTAGTAGCGGCCGTCCGGGGTGATCAGGGCGTCGTAGGGTTGCTCGCCGATGCCGGTGAAGCGACTGATTTTCGGGGTATTGCCCTGGCTGAAATCGGCGCTCCAGATCTCGCCGGTATCGAACAGGCTGAACACGAAACGTTGCCCGGGTGCATCCACCAGACCGACCACCCGCGAATGTTTGCCATCGGCCATGGCCGTGGCGGGGATATCGGCTACCTGTTGCAGGGTGACGGCATCGAATACCTTGACCCCGCCGGGCACATAGTTGGATACGGCGATCAGCTTGCCGTCCTGGCTGATGGCGCCACCGATGCTGTTGCCGCCCTGGATGACACGCTGGTCGATGCGCTGGGTCAGCAGGTCGACCTTGCTCAGCCCGCCATCGCGACCGAATACGTAGGCGTAGCGCTGGTCGCGGGAGAACACCACCGAGGCATGGGAGAGGTCGCCGAAACCCTCGATCCGGGCCAGGGCGGTGTGGGTGTCGCTTTCGATGATCTGCAGGCTGCCGGTGGCGCGTTCCACCACCACGCCCAGATCGCCAGTGCCCCGCAAGGGCGGCTGGGCGCAGGCCGACAACAACAGGCCGGCCGCCGCTGACAACAGGATTGAACGGATCATGGTGCTGGATATCCTTGCAGAAGAAGCTCGACCAGCCAGCGAATGTCGGCGGGGCTGAGCAACGGGCCCCAACCGGGCATGGCGGTTCCAGGTCGACCCTGGGTGACGGTGGCAATCAGGCTGTCGGTGGATTTGCCGGCCAGCGCTTCACGGGTCAGGGCCGGGCCAAGCCCCCCGGTCATGCGCAGGCCATGGCAGGCGCCACAGTCCTGGGCCAACAGGTGTTCGAGTTGTGCCTGACGTTTGCTGTCAGGCGCGGCAACCGCGGCAAGCGCAGTTGCGCTGAAAATCAGGAGGAGGGACGCCACAATCACAACCTGTCGATAAAGTCTCATGACGCCCTCCAGGGGGTTATTTGAGCGTCAGGACCCACGCAGCGAGAATCTTCGCTTCGTCATCGGTTACCGCGTTCGCCGGCATCGGCATCGGGCCCCAGTTGCCTGACGTGCCTTCCTTGATGTGTTTGGCCAGGGTTTCCTGGGCTCCGGCGACGCCCTTGTTCTTGGCTGCAACGTCTTTAAGCGCCGGGCCGACTACTTTGGTGTCGATGGAGTGGCAGGCGGCGCAGGGTTTGCTTTTGAACAGAGTGGGGCCGTCTTCGGCCAGGGCCGGTTGCAGCATCAGTGCACCGGTCAGTGCGAGCATGGGAATCAGAATAATTTTCATCAGGGGTTCTCGTGTTGATGGCGCTCAATAGATGTCGTGTTGCGTGTTGTAAACGTTGAACTTCCCTGTCGGGGTAATCAGCCGTTTGTCCTTTATGACGGATTTGAGCTTGAGGGTCTTGTCGTCGATCACTACCAGTGCCGACTCTTCTTCCTGGCCGCTCCAGACGGAGAACCAGACTTCATCGCCCGCTTTGTTGTATTCCGGCTGCACGACGCGCATGGCGCCTTTCTTGATCCCCGCGTATTCGGCGATCGGCAGCACGGTGTAGCCGGCGTCGAGCTTGTCGATGTCGAACACCGCTACCGACTGGCTGAGCTTGGCGTCGGGGTTGAGGGTGGTGTCGACATACAGGTGACGGGACTTGGGATGGGTTTTGATAAACAGTGAACCGCCGCCCTGGCCCTTGAGCGAGTCAACCTGTTTCCAGGCGTATTGCGCATGTTTCACCGGGTCGGTGCCGATCAGTGAAATGCCGGCGTCGCCCAGGTGGCTGGTGGCCCAGACCGGACCGTATTTAGGGTGAGTGAAGTTGGCGCCACGGCCCGGGTGAGGGGTTTTGCCGACCTCGACCAACGCAGTCAATTTGCGCTCCTTGGAGTCGATCACTGCGACTTTGTTGGAGTTGTTGGCGGCGGTCATGAAGTAACGGTGGGTGCTGTCCCAACCGCCGTCATGCAGGAACGGCGCGGCATCGATGTAGGTGACGGTAAGGTTTTTGATGTCCTGGTAGTTGACCAGCATGACCTTGCCGGTTTCCTTGACGTTGACGATGAACTCCGGCCATTCATGGGAGGCGATAATCGCCGCGACCCGGGGTTCGGGGTGGTAATCCTGCTTGTCGACGGTCATGCCGCGAGTCGAGACAATCTGTTTGGGCTCGAGGGTTTCGCCGTCCATGATGGTGAATTGCGGCGGCCAGTAGGAGCCGGCGATGGTGTACTTGTCTTCGTAGCCTTTGAACTTGGAGGTTTCCACCGAGCGGGCTTCGATGCCCACCTTGACTTCCGCGACCTTGGTCGGCTCCAGCGGCCACAGGTCGATCATATCGATCTTGGCGTCTCGACCGATGACCAGCAGGTAGCGGCCGGAGGCAGAGATCCGGGAGATGTGCACCGCGTAACCGGTGTCGATGAGTTTCACGATCTTCTTGCTGTCGCCATCGATCAGGGCAATCTTGCCGTCATCGCGCAGGGTCACCGAAAACAGGTTTTGCAGATTGAGTTTGCTCAGCTGTTTCTTCGGCCGGTCCTCGGGTTTGATCACTACTTTCCAGGTTTTCAGCGTCTCGGCCATGCCCCATTCCGGCGGCGTTGGCGGCGTGTGCTGAACGAACTTGGCCATCGAGGTGATCTGATCCTTGGTCAGAACATTGGAGGTGCCCCAGTTCGGCATACCGGCCGCCGAGCCATAAGTGATCAAGGCTTCCAGATAAGGCTGGCCGCGGCCTTGGGTGATGTCCGGGGTCAGTGCCTTGCCAGTGGCGCCCTTGCGCAGTACGCCGTGACAGCCGGCGCAACGCTGGAAATAGATTTCCTTGGATGAGTCGAATTCGGCCTGGCCCATGTCGGGCGCTCCCGCGGTTTTGACCATGGCTGGGGTGGCTGCAGCAGCGGCAGGATCCTCGGCTCTGGCAGCATGACTCACCGCCAGGGCCAGTGCCGAACACAGGGTGGCGATGGTCAGAGCAAACGTTTTTCTATTGCTGATCAGCATTCCATTTCTCCTCAGGCAAGACCTTTGAGATGTACTGAAACGGCAGTACAGAGCGCAGGTTCTTAGTGCGGTGCAAGGCTATGCCCGAGCCGGCCAATACCGCTTGACGGCGATCAAGTTTGCCGGCCATCCCCCTTGCCAGGTTGTCGCAGGCACCCGTAGCGTGGTCTGCAAGCCCGCTGTTGAACCAGGTATCCCAATGGACAGTAATCATTCCCGCGAACCCTTCTACCAACCGCTGAACAATGAAGAGGCGCTGTTCGAACAAGCCTGGCGCCACGGCATGCCGGTGCTGATCAAAGGGCCTACCGGCTGCGGCAAGACCCGTTTCGTCCAGCACATGGCTCATCGGCTGAAACTGCCGCTGTATACCGTGGCCTGCCACGACGACCTGAGCGCCGCCGACCTGATCGGCCGGCATCTGATCGGTGCCCAGGGCACCTGGTGGCAGGACGGACCGTTGACCCGCGCGGTGCGCGAAGGCGGCATCTGTTACCTCGACGAAGTGGTCGAAGCACGCCAGGACACCGCGGTGGTCCTGCATCCGCTGGCCGATGACCGTCGCGAGCTGTACCTGGAGCGCACCGGTGAAGTGTTGCAGGCACCGCCGTCGTTCATGTTGGTGGTGTCCTATAACCCCGGTTACCAGAACCTGCTCAAGGGCCTGAAACCGAGTACTCGCCAGCGTTTCGTGGCCATGCGTTTCGGCTATCCGCCGGTGGCCGATGAAGAGCGCATTGTCGCCAGGGAGGCCCAGGTGGACCTCGCGCTGGCGGCTCAAGTGGTCAGGCTCGGACAAGCCCTGCGCCGGCTCGATCAACATGATCTGGAAGAGGTCGCATCGACTCGCTTGCTGATTTTCACTGCACGAATGATCCGCTCCGGGATGAACCCGCGTGAGGCCTGCATGGCTTGTCTGGCCGAACCCTTGACTGATGATCCGCTGACCGTTGCGGCGCTGATGGATGTGGTCGATGTCCACTTCAGCTGAAATCAGGGTCGCCTCGCCCGGTCATTTGCCGGGCGATCTGGCGATGTGGTTTTTTATCCTCGCCGAGCTCTCGGTGTTCGCGATCCTGATCCTCGCCTTCGCGGTGACCCAGGCGCTGTACCCGCAGATGTTCAGCGAGAGCCGGCAGCTGCTCGACAGCTCCACCGGGCTGGAGATGACCTTGAGTCTGCTGACGGCCGGGCTATTCGCCGCGCTGGCCCAGGAACAGGTCAGGCAGTCGCGGGCCCGTCACGGCGCCTGGTACCTGCTGGCGGCCTTGCTGGCCGCCAGTGTCTACGTGGTGTTGAAGCTCACTGAGTACGTGCATCTGGTTGCCAGCGGCCTGGACATGGAGCACAACACCTTTTTCACCCTGTACTGGATCCTCACCGGGTTTCATTTCCTCCACGTCCTGCTCGGGATGTTCATTCTCGGCTGGCTGGCGCTGCGCTGCCGGCGTCGCCTGTACAGCGCCGACAACCGCAGCGGACTGGAATCCGGCGTGCTCTATTGGCACATGGTCGATCTGATCTGGGTGGTGCTGTTTCCGCTGGTCTACGTTCTGAATTAACGAGGTTGCTCATGTCCGTTTCCAGGGTTCTGCTCGCCTGCTGGGCGGCGCTGGCCGCGTTAAGCGTCTGCACCGTGCTGCTGGGGAATGCCGGGGGCACCATGCTGCTGTCCATGACCATTTTGCTGGTGGCCGTCGGCAAGGCCTGGCTGATCGCCGATGGCTTCATGGAGATGCGCCACGCCCCGCGTTTGTGGCGCAGCTTGATGTTGAGCTGGGCGGTGGCTTTGGCGGTGGTGGTGGGGGTGACGTTGGTGGCAGTCAATTAAGTATTGAGCGCTCCCAAAAGATCGCAGCCTGCGGCAGCTCCTACAGGGATTGCGTACACCTGATTATTTACGGGTGTACCCGGTCGGCGTAGGAGCTGCCGCAGGCTGCGATCTTTTCAATTTCACATTAGAAATCTTCGCTGCCCCCACACCCCCGAAATTTATACCCGACCAAAACCATCGGAGTTTCTTGATCGCCATCAAGCGGGTTTCGACCCTTCGCTTCCTAGAATGGACAGGCCAAGCAATGAGGAAGCGACCATGTCAGAGACCTTCACTAAAGGCATGGCCAGGAATATCTACTTCGGAGGAAGCGTGTTCTTCTTCCTGATATTCCTGGCCTTGACCTATCACACCGAGAAGACCTTTCCGGAACGCAGCAATGAGGCGTTATTGACCGAATCAGTGATTCGCGGCAAGACGGTCTGGGAGCACAACAACTGTATCGGCTGCCACACGCTGCTGGGCGAGGGCGCTTACTTCGCGCCTGAGCTGGGCAACGTGTTCAAACGGCGCGGTGGGGAGGAGGGTTTCAAACCTTTCCTGCATGCCTGGATGAAAATGCAGCCACTGGGCATACCAGGCCGGCGCGCGATGCCGCAGTTCAATCTGAGCGAACAGGAGGTGAATGACATCGCTGAGTTCCTCAAATGGACGTCGAACATCAATACCAATGGCTGGCCGCCAAACAAGGAGGGCTGAGTGATGAGCATTGCTAATCCGCATCTGAAATTCGCCTCGCAAGCCGTCGCCAAACCTTACTTCGTGTTTGCCCTGGTGCTGTTTCTCGGTCAGATACTGTTCGGTTTGATCATGGGCCTGCAATATGTGGTCGGGGACTTCCTGTTCCCGATCATTCCCTTCAACGTGGCGCGGATGGTGCACACCAACCTGCTGATCGTCTGGATATTGTTCGGCTTCATGGGCGCTGCCTACTACCTGATTCCGGAGGAGGCCGACCGCGAACTGCACAGTCCGAAGCTGGCGATCATCCTGTTCTGGGTATTCGCCGCAGCCGGTGTGCTGACGATCCTCGGTTATCTGCTGGTGCCTTATGCGGGCCTGGCGAAGCTGACCCACAACGAGCTGCTGCCGACCATGGGTCGGGAGTTCCTGGAGCAGCCGACCATTTCCAAGATGGGCATTGTGGTGGTCTGCCTCGGCTTCCTCTACAACATCGGCATGACGCTGCTCAAAGGTCGCAAGACCACGGTCAGCATGGTCATGATGACCGGGTTGATCGGGCTCGCGGTGTTCTTCCTGTTCTCCTTCTACAACCCCGGCAACCTCGCCCGCGACAAGTTCTACTGGTGGTGGGTGGTGCATCTTTGGGTAGAAGGCGTGTGGGAACTGATCATGGGTTCGATGCTGGCCTTCGTCCTGATCAAGATCACCGGTGTGGACCGGGAGGTCGTGGAAAAATGGCTCTACGTGATCATCGCCATGGCGCTGATAACGGGGATCATCGGTACCGGTCACCACTTCTTCTGGATCGGTGCGCCTGAGGTCTGGTTGTGGGTCGGTTCGATCTTCTCGGCACTGGAGCCGCTACCCTTCCTGGCCATGGTGATATTCGCCTTCAGCATGGTCAAGAATCGGCGCCGCGACCACCCGAACCGCGCGGCCACGCTGTGGGCCAAGGGCACTACGGTCACCGCCTTCTTCGGCGCTGGCGTCTGGGGTTTCCTGCACACACTGGCACCGGTCAACTACTACACCCATGGTTCGCAGTTGACAGCGGCTCACGGTCACCTGGCCTTCTACGGTGCTTACGCGATGATCGTGATGACCTTGATCAGCTACGCCATGCCGAAACTGCGCGGGCTCGGCGAGGCAGCGGACGAGCGTTCGCAGCAACTGGAGATCTGGGGCTTCTGGTTGATGACCCTGTCGATGGTGATGATCACGCTGTTGCTTACCGCCGCCGGTGTCGTGCAGATCTACCTGCAACGCTGGCCGGTCGATGGGGTCGCGTTGCCGTTCATGGCCACTGTCGACCATCTGCAAGTGCTGTTCTGGGCCCGTCTGGGCGCCGGTCTCGGTTTCTTCGCAGGGCTGATCTGCTACCTGTTCAGCTTCAAGCGTCGTGTGCCTGTGACGACCGCTGATATGAACGCAGCCGCCGTTCGCTCGTAAGTCAGGAAACACCCTGGAGGAGGACGGCCCGGCTGGTACAGCGGGCCGTTTTACATTGGTTTTCAGAGGAAAAAAACCATGGCCTTTACCGTCGAACTGGAAGAGTGGGTCGGCAGTGTCTGGCATCGCTTTATCACCCGCCGCGCCAGCCCGGACTTTCCAGAGGCCCGGGTCGAATTGATCAACCAGCAACGGCCACTGGCGTTGTTGTTTCGTGCCATGGGCGGTGCCAGTGGCGTCGGCGTGGAAGCCGCCAGCGACCGCGATCTGTTACTGCGCCGCAACATGCTGCAGCAGATCGCCGGTACCTGCAAACAAGTGCCGTTGGCCTGGTGTGACGAGAATAACCTTCGCCTGCCATCGAGCCTCGCGGTCTACCCGGATCCCACGCTGAATCAAGAGCTGTATCGCTGGCTGGCGTTGCTGGCGGCCCAGGCCGGACAGATGCGCCACTGGGGCCGGGACAATCAGCGCTGGACGCAAATGCTCTTGCAACGTTATCCGGCGTTGCGTTCGCGCTACGAGCGACTGGTCGATGCCCATCTGCAATTACGACCGGATCCGGCCTCGTTGAGTGCTGGTGAAGCGGCGCTGGAGCGGGCGTTGCGCCAGGCACTGCGCGATCCCGGCAGTGTCGAACATTTTCCGCGCAGCGAACGGGCGGCCTGGCCGCTGCCGCTGTGGTTGTATCCGCCACTTCACCTCGCCAGCCCCCAGGCCGGGGATCTCGAAGAGTCGCAAGACTCGGAAGATCATTTGGCCACGCCCCCCGGCGAACAGAAAGGCGGCCGCAAGCGCGCCAAGCGAATCGATGAAAGCACCAGTAAAGGTGGCCTGCTGATAGTGCGGCTGGAGAACCTCTTCAGCTGGACCGAACACGTCGATCTGGATCGCTGGACGGATGACAGCGAAGACCCGGACGCCGCGCGAGTCGCCGACGACCTGGACGAATTGACCCTGTCGCGCACTCGCCTGCGCAAGGGCGGCGGCCTGAAGCTGCACCTGGATTTGCCGCCAGCCGATGTCGACGATATTCCCCTGGGCGAGGGCATCAAGTTGCCGGAGTGGGACTATCGCAAACAGACCATGCAGGAGGCCTTTGTCAATCTGCAAATGATGGTGCCGCGCGACAGCGAGCCGAAGCCGCTGCCACCCAGGCTGAAGGCTTCAGCGCACCGTTTACGGCGTCAGTTCGAGCACCTGCGCAATGATCGACAATGGTTGCGTCAGCAGCCCCAGGGGTCAGAGCTGGACATGCAAGCCTGGCTGGATTTCCACGTTGAACGTCAGCACGGCCAGTGCGCCGAACGCGGTCTGTTCATGGAGCAGCGCCAGACCCATCGTGACCTGGCGTGCCTGTTGCTGGCGGACCTGTCGATGTCGACCGACGCCCATATCGATGATGAGCATCGAGTGATCGATGTGATCAGCGACAGCCTGCTGCTGTTCGGCGAAACGCTGTCGATGCTGGGCGATGATTTCGCCCTGTATGGCTTCTCCTCGCTGCGCCGCCACCAGGTGCGCATGCAGGAATTGAAGTCCTTCGGCCAGCGCTATGACGACACGACCCGAGGGCGTATTCAGGGACTCAAGCCGGGTTATTACACGCGCATGGGCGCGGCCATTCGCCAAGCCACGCAGTTACTGAGCGGTTGCAAACGGCGGCGCAAGTTGTTGCTGCTGCTGACTGACGGCAAGCCCAACGATCTGGATCTGTATGAGGGACGCTACGGTGTGGAAGACACCCGCGAAGCGGTACTGGAGGCACGTCGCCAGGGGCTGACGCCGTTCTGTATCACCATTGATCGCGAGGCCGGGGATTACCTGCCGTATATGTTCGGTGCCAATGGCTACACCCTGATCCGCCAGCCGGATCAATTACCCCTGCGCTTGCCGCAGTTGTACCGCCAGCTGACCCAGCCTTGACCGTCGCTGCCGTGACAACTGCCATAGCCCGCGTCCCCGTAGCAGCTGCCGAGCTTTGCGAGGCTGCGTTCGGCTGCGCAGCAGTCGTAAAATCAACCACCGCGGTGTCTTAGAAAAACCGAGGACTCAGGATTTACGGCCGCTGGCCGAACGCAGCCTCGCAAGCTCGGCAGCTGCTACGGGGATCAAGCCGTGCCAGTTGACGGAGGAGGGGGCATCTATTCGGGTTGAGAAGTGTGGCGCCGCTCAGGAGATGCTGCGCGGCAGCCAGAAGAACATCGCGATGCAGAAGATCGTCAGGCCGACGCAGAACCATTGGAATCGGCGCAACCGACGTTTTTCGGCGTGTTCGGCCAAGGCCGGGAGGGGCATGCCGCACTGGCGGCATTCGACTTCCTGTGAAGGGTTGGCGTGTTGGCAATACAGACAGATGGGCATGACACTCACTCGAACTGTTCCAGGCGCAGACGATCAAGAATGGCGATCTGACGGCCGTCCTGAGTGATGATTTTTTCATCGATCAGGCGGCGGATGATCCGCGAGAAGGTCTCCGGCTGAATTGACAGATGGCCGGCAATCAGTTGCTTGGCCATCGGCAGTTCGAACTGGCTGTCAACGGTTTGCTGGCGCACCAGCTGCGTCAGCAGATAACGCACGACCCGGTGGGTAGCGTTTTTCAGCGACAGGGTTTCGATCTCGTTGACCCGCTGGTGCAGGCGCACACAGAGCTTGCCGAGCAGCGCGAAAGTCAGCCGACTATTGCTCTGCAGCAGACGCATGTAGGTGTTGTTGGATATCCGGTAGAGCTGAGTCGGACAGATCGCTTCGGCGGAGGCCACATAGTTGGGGGTGTCCATCAGCATCATCGCCTCGGCGAAGGTTTGCCGATCGCCGATGACTTCAAAGACCTTTTCCTGGCCGTCGGGCGTCAGCCGGTAGATCTTCACTGCGCCGGCGATCACGAAATAAAACGAGTCGGCCGGCTCGCCCTGGCGGAACAGCGGTTCGCCCTTGTCGATGCTCAGCAAGTGGCTGGTACTCATCAACTCATCGAGCTGTTCTTCATTCAACGGCTCGAACAAATGATGACTGCGCAGAATCTGGTGATGGACGCGATGAAGCACCATAAAAATTCATCCTGATGGCTGGGGAGGGGATTAGTCAGACTAGTCCTAGAGAGACGCCGCTGGCCAGGGCTACTATCGAGCTCAGCACTACAAACCATGCCAGAGGCTGGATGACTTTTTTCATGACGACTCCGGTAATCGAGGGATCGAAACGGGTGATAAGGGTGCTCATGATTGAGCAAGACTCGGGCCATGCGTGGAGGGCTGTATTTGCGGGAGGTTGCAGGAGATCGTGGTGAAAAAGACCATAGGTATTAGGGTATAAATAACCATCAAATGGTTATTTATACCCTGCTGGGTCACCCCTTTGTGGCGAGGGGGCTTGCCCCCGTTGGAGCGCGAAGCGGTCCTAAAACCTGTATCCGCGGTATCGAGGTAGAACGGTATCAGCCAGTTTTACGACTGCTTCGCAGCCGAACGGGGGCAAGCCCCCTCACCACAGGGGATATGCATTCCGCCCTAATCGGCACCAGGGCACGCCCCTTGCACACTAATGTTCGACTACAGACTGGCCAGTTTGCCCAATGGCCCTTTGCGAGCTTGATCTGTGACAACTGAAACTCATCGGTAATACCCGATGATCGGACCGGGATTTACCCTCCGGCAGCAAGGTAAAGGAGTGGTGTTATGCAAGTACTTGACCGCCGTACCGCGATGGCGATTATGCCGCTGTTACGTCTGGCCTTTCGGCCGTTTTTCCTGGCGGGCTGCCTGTTGGCTTTGCTGGCTGTACCCCTCTGGGTGGCGGCCTTCAGTGGCGCGATCACTGGCTGGCAGCCGGCAGGCGGATGGCTGGCCTGGCATCGGCATGAGCTGTTGTTCGGCTTTGCGCTGGCAATTATCGCCGGCTTCCTTTTGACCGCCGTACAGACCTGGAGCGGCCGCCCCGGCATCAGCGGCAAGCCGCTGGCGTTGCTGGCGTTGCTGTGGCTGGGTGCGCGACTGGCCTGGTTGGCGAATGCGCCGTGGCCATTGCTGGCGGTTCTGGAATTGGCGTTTCCACTGGCGGTGGCAGGGCTCATGGGCTTCACCCTGTGGAAGGTGCGGCAGAAACGTAACTATCCGATTGTGGCGGTGTTGCTGCTGCTGGCCGTAGCTGACGGCTTGTCGGTGTATGGCCTGCTTCCAGGCAATGAAGCCTGGCAGCGTCAAAGCGTCTTGACCGGCATCTGGCTGGCGGCGGCGATGATGGGCTTGATCGGCGGGCGGGTCATACCGTTTTTCACCCAGCGCGGCCTCGGCCGGGTCGATAGCGTAGCGCCCTGGCCCTGGCTGGATAGCCTGCTGTTGGTGGGCTCGGCGCTGGTGGCACTGTTGTATGCCGCAGGCCCCGCGCTTTCCCCCAACGTAGTGGTCGGCCTGTTGTTCGCCGTATTGGCGGCGGGGCATCTGGTGCGCCTGGTTCGCTGGCACGATCGGGCGCTCTGGCGAGTGCCGCTGCTGTGGTCGTTGCACCTGGCCTATGGCTGGTTGGCCGTGGCCTGCCTGGGCATGGCGCTGTGGCATTTCGGTGTGCCGCTGAACCCCAGTCTGGCGGTGCATAGCCTGACGATCGGGGCCATGGGTGGCTTGATTCTGGCGATGATCGCCCGGGTCAGCCTGGGCCATACCGGCCGTCCGCTGGAGCCGCCGTCGGGGATGACCCTGGCATTTACCCTGCTGAACCTGGCGTGTCTGAGCCGGGTGCTGCTGGTCATGTTCTTGCCGATGCTTGGGTTGTGGCTGGCGGCGGTGGGCTGGGCGTTGGCGTTCGCGCTGTATGTCTGGCGCTACGGACCGATGTTGTTGCGCGGCCGGGTTGACGGCCATCCAGGATGAGCAGTCAATTTGACGGAGGCTACCGGTGATCTACCCCATTTTGCTGGTCACCCACTTACTGGCCGCGATCGCCTTTATCGGCACACTGTTTTTCGAAGTGTTCATCTGGCACTCCGCCCGTCAGCAGCTGGCGCAGGCTGCGCAACTGCCGGCGGATCAGGCGATAGCGGTGCGCTCGCGCAAGGTGCTGCATGGCGTGGTATTGCTGTTGTACGGCGCCGGAATCGGCCTGGCATGGCAGCACCGTGCAGCCTTGAGTCAGCCGCTGGCGAGCAGTTTCGGCACGCTGTTGAGCCTGAAGATCGTGCTGGCCTTGAGCATCATCGGCCATTACCTGTTGCTGGCGTACCTGCTCACACGCGCACAGCTGACCCCGACCCGCGCCACCTGGATTCGCCGCAGCATCCTTGGGCACATGCTGGTGATCGTGATCCTGGCCAAGGCCATGTTCTATTGGCACGGCTGACACCCGGTTCGTCCAGCGCCATAAAAAACCCGCGTCAACCGGTTGGCTGGCGCGGGTTTTGAGTGACCGCCAAGCGATCAATCCCGAGGGCTGATGGCCTTGACGAACAGTACGTTATTTTCCAGATGGATGTGCTGCATCAGGTCATCGCGAAACTCCAGCAACCCCCGGTAAAGCGCACGCCAGGTGTTGCAGGCATTGGCCGGCGGGGTGATGTTGTTGGTCAGGGCGAGCATTTTCTCCAGGGCTTCACCGTGTTGATCATGTTCAAAACGCAACACCCGGATCGGGGGCGCGGCCTGCGGGCCCATCCCGTGTTGCAGCATCGGGAAGAGCACCTGTTCTTCCTTGAGCATGTGCCCTTCGAGTTCCTGCTGCATGTCCTGCAGGTGATCGGCCAGGCCGTTGGGGCAGCCATCGCGCGCACCATGCACCTGCTCGACGCGGCGGGCCAGGCGGATCAGTTCCGGCAGCTGTTCGCGGTGACGGGTGTGGTAGCGCGCCAGGAGGTGGGCAATCAACAACTCCTCGGGTTCGTTGCGCCAGTCGTGCTGGGTTTCACCGGCGTCTTGCAGGGCGTGCAGGGCATCGGCAATCAGCAGCGGATCGAGGCCTTTGCCAAGGGCGGCTTCGCGCAAGCTTTTCTGCCCGCCGCAACAGAAGTCCAGATTGAAGGCGTGAAAAGTCCGGGTGGCGCCGGGGATGTCGCAGGCCAGTTGGCCGAGACTTTGTTCCAGAAGGTTCAGGCTCATCAGGGTTCCTTTTATATTTCACAGGTTCCCCGGTTCTATTGCATCCCGCATGCCATATTTAAGCTATTGAAAATATTCGATTAATTTATTGTTGTGGTGATCAGCACCCTGACGGCATAGGGTGAATGGAACCATAGAGGGTAATTACTACCATGCTGCGTGAAAGCCTGGCCGCCGACTTGATCGTCGAGCTGCCCAATGCGGTGCGATTGCAACGTCTGGTCCAGACCCTGCGCGAATACTTCAACAGTGGCGCGGTGGGATTGCTGCGCCTGGATGACGACAGCCTGCGGCCGGTGGCGACGGTGGGGCTGGTTCACGAAGCGCTGGGACGGCGCTTTGTCATCGCCCAGCACCCGCGACTGGCGGCGATCATGGCCTCGCGCGAGCCGACCTGGTTCGAACCCGACAGTCGCCTGCCGGATCCTTATGACGGCCTGCTCGACGGTCATGTTGGCGAACCGCTGCCGGTGCATGACTGCATGGGCGTGAGCCTGTACGTGGAAGGGCGGATCTGGGGCGCGATCACCCTTGACGCGCTGCATGCCGGGACCTTCGACAGCCATGCGCGCGAAGAGCTCAAGCGTTGTACCTTGCAGATCGAGGCCGCCGTGCGGGTGACTCGGCTCGAGCAGGAGAACCGCAGCCTGCGCTTGTCCCGCAGCGATACCCAGGACGTGCGAATGCCGGCGGAAGAAGGCGAGATTCTCGGTCAGAGCGAGGTGCTGCACCAGCTACTCAATGAGCTGGAGGTATTGGCCGACTCCGAACTGCCGGTATTGCTGCTGGGTGAGACCGGGGTCGGCAAAGAATTGTTCGCCCGGCGCTTGCACCGACTTTCACGACGGCGTCACAAGCCCCTGGTGCACGTCAATTGCGCCGCCTTGCCGGAATCGCTGGCGGAAAGCGAGTTGTTCGGGCACGTCAAAGGCGCATTTTCCGGAGCCACCAGCGATCGCGCCGGACGTTTCGATGCGGCCAACGGCGGCACGCTGTTTCTCGATGAGGTCGGCGAGCTGCCGCTGGCGGTGCAGGCCAAATTGCTGCGCACATTGCAGAACGGTGAGATCCAGCGCCTGGGTGCCGACAAGCCGCTGCATGTCGATGTGCGAATCATCGCCGCGACCAACCGCCATCTGCCGGACAGCATCCGCGACGGCCTGTTTCGCGCCGATCTGTATCATCGGCTCTCGGTGTATCCGGTGCCGATTCCACCCCTGCGCGAGCGCGGCAATGATGTGTTGATGCTGGCCGGGTACTTCCTTGAACTCAATCGGGCGCGACTCGGCCTGCGCGGTTTACGCCTGTCGCCGGCGGCCGAACGGGCGTTGCTGGGGTATGCCTGGCCGGGCAATGTGCGGGAACTGGAACATGTGATCAGCCGAGCTGCGTTGAAGCAGCTCAGCCGTGGTACCACTCGCACCCAGATCATGACCCTGGAGGTCGAGCTACTGGATCTCGATAGCGCGATCGGTGCGCCGCGTCTGGTCACTGAACTGCCCATGGACGAGGCCTCCGACCTGCCGTTCCAGCCCTTGGGCGAAGCCATCGACGATTACCAACGGAAGAAAATCCTCCACGCCTTGAGCCTGTCCGGGGAAAACTGGGCCAGCGCCGCGCGGTTATTGGAAGTCGATCCGAGCAACCTGCACAAACTGGCCCGACGCTTGCGGCTCAAGTGACGCAGAGCAGGTCCGTCGTTGCATAGTGTTGATATTGGTCAAGGTTACGTCGCGCAGTGGCTCGCACACTGAGGTGTAACCTACCGGAGACACCGCCATGCCCCTTTCCCTGGCTGATATGCGCCGCAATTACACCCTGGATGGTCTGCAGGACGATCTGACGCTGGACGATCCACTGGCCTTGTTCCGCCAGTGGCTGCAAGAGGCCCGCGACACCGAGAGCGCACCGGTCGAGGCCAACAGCATGGCGCTGGCGACAGTCGACAGCCAAGGGCACCCGCATTGCCGGATCCTCCTGCTCAAGGGCCTGGGTGATGAAGGCTTCACTTTTTTCGGTAATTACCAGAGTGACAAAGGGCTGGACATGGCGGGCAATCCCCATGTGGCCATGACCTTTTTCTGGCCTGCCCTGGAGCGTCAGGTGCGTATCGAGGGCCAGGTGTCCCGGCTCGACACGCAGCTCTCGGATGCGTACTTCGACTCTCGACCCCTGGCCAGTCGCCTCGGCGCCTGGGCTTCGCCGCAAAGCCGTCCGGTGGCCAGTCGCGCCGCGCTGGAATCCTTGCTGGAAGCAACCGGACAGCGCTTCGTCGGCCAGACCCTGCCGCGACCCGAGGACTGGGGTGGCTACTGCCTGCGTCCAGAACGCCTGGAGTTCTGGCAGGGGCGTGCGGATCGCTTGCATGATCGTTTTGATTACCGCTTGTGCAAGGGGGTGTGGAAGCGTAATCGATTGGCGCCTTGAGGGATAAACACCTTGTGGGCTCGCTCCTACACATCAATCTCTTGCACCGGAGGAGGTACCTCCTCGGAGGAATAGGCTCCATCCACATTCCGGTTCACGCTGGGCCATACCCTTATCAACAGGAAGGCTTGGATATGGCCCATCTTGCGCAACGCACTTTTCAACCCCTGAACATCGCCGTGCTGACCATCAGCGATACGCGAACTTTCGATACCGACACTTCGGGACAGACCCTGACAGACTTGCTGCAAACCGCAGGGCATGTGCTGATCGATCGTGATCTGGTCAAGGACGATATTTATCAGATCCGCGCAAAACTCTCCCGCTGGATCGCCGACCCTCAGGTACAGGTGGTACTGATGACCGGCGGCACTGGATTCACTGCTCGCGACAATACCCCGCAAGCAGTCCTGCCGTTGCTGGACAAGCATGTGGAAGGTTTCGGCGAACTGTTCCGTCAGGTCTCCCTGGCGGAGATCGGCATGTCCAGTCTGCAGTCCCGGGCACTGGCCGGGATGAGCAACGGCGTGCTGGTGTGCTGTGTGCCTGGCTCACCAGGCGCATGCCGAACCGCCTGGAACAAGATCCTCCTGGAACAACTGGACAGCCGCACTGGCCCGTGCAATTTCGCCCCGCATTTGAAGCCGCAGGCGCAGCAGACTATCGACGCCTGTGAGGCACGCTCATGAGCGGCCTGGTGTGCGACAGCGGCAAGCTGATGCCGGTGGACGAAGCCATTACCCGCCTGCTGGACCAGGCACCACCACCGCCCCCCGTAGAAAAAATCCTCCTGGATCAATGCCTGGGGCGAGTGCTGGCAGCGGACATTCACTCCCCGGTGAACCTGCCGGCATGGGACAACAGCGCGATGGACGGCTACGCATTCAAGGCGGCTGATCTACCTCGGGTGGGAGGTTATCTGTGGGTGGTCGGGCGGATTGCCGCGGGGGATGGCAAAGCTGCAGCCTTGTTGGCCGGGCAGGCGGTGCGAATCTTTACCGGTGCGCCGCTGCCGCCGGGTGCCGATACCGTGGTCCCGCAGGAGCGTTGCCGGGTCGAAGGCGAACGCGTCTGGTTCCCGCCGACAAGCGTTGGCGAGCATGTGCGCAAGGAGGGCGAAGAAGTCCGTCGCGGGCAGCTGCTGCTCAAGGCCGGCAAGCGCTTGCGCGCCCAGGAGCTGGGGCTGCTGGCCGGAGCAGGGGTGGCGCAGGTCGAGGTCTATCGAGCGCTGCGGGTGTGCCTGCTCAGCAGTGGCGATGAGTTGCGCGAGCCGGGCGAGCCATTGGCGCCGGGGCAGATTTACAACAGCAATCGTTACTGCCTGGCGGCGTTGTTGCGCGGCTGGGGAGTCGAGGTGCATGACTACGGGGTCATGGCCGATGAGTTGGCGGCCAGCCGCGATGCCTTGAGCCTGGCCTCTTCCGAATGCGACGTGCTGCTGACCTCGGGCGGGGTCTCGGTGGGCGAGGAAGACCATCTCAAACAGGCGATCGAGGAACTCGGTAGCGTGGATTTCTGGCGGCTGGCGATCCAGCCAGGCAAACCCCTGGCCTTTGGCAAGGTGGCTGGCAAACCCTGGATCGGCATGCCGGGCAATCCGTCGGCGGCGCTGGTGACCGCCTTGGTGGTGGTGCGTCCGTTCCTGCTGCGGGCCCAGGGTGTGGAGGAAGTGCTGCCGCTGCCATTGGCCATACCGGCCGGGTTCGACTGGTTGCTGCGCAACAAGCGTCGGCAGTACCTGCGGGCCAGGCTAAGCCCGGGCGCCGACGGGCGATTGAGCGTGGAGCTGCACCCGCAGCAAAGCTCGGCGATGTTGAGCGCCGCCTGCTGGGCTGACGGGCTTGCCGTGATCGAGTGCGAGCAGCAAGTGCTCAAGCACGACAACGTTCGGTTCCTGTCCTTTGCCGAGTTGCTGCATTGAGTGCAATTGATTGCCGTCAAGGCCGTGGCGGTGGGCCTCGCTAGACTGGCAGCGGATTTTTTCAATCGCGCGCGACAGCTGTCAGCCGATGGTCGAGACGAGCTCTTTGATGAGGATTACCCATGCAACTGGTCTGCCCGGCAGGGAACCTGCCTGCGCTCAAGGCGGCAGTACGCCAAGGCGCCGATGCCGTCTACGTCGGTTTTCGTGATGACACCAATGCCCGGCATTTCGCCGGGCTGAATATGGACGACAAACAGTTCGACGCCGCGGTCGCGTTCATTCGTCAACATCAACGCAAGCTCTATGTCGCGGTCAACACCTACCCTCAGCCCAAGGGCTGGGCGCGCTGGCAGCGGGCGGTGGATCGCGCCGCCGATTTCGGCGTGGATGCACTGATCGCCGCCGACCCCGGGGTGCTCAACTATGCCAGCCAGCGTTACCCGCAACTGGCGTTGCACTTGTCTGTCCAGGGCTCGGCGACCCATGCCGCGGCGTTGGGTTTCTATGCGCAGCGCTACGGTATTCGCCGCGCTGTGCTGCCGCGAGTGCTGTCGTTGGCCCAGGTGCGCCACGTCGCCGCCAGCAGCCCGGTGCCAATTGAAGTGTTCGGTTTCGGCAGCTTGTGCATCATGGCCGAAGGGCGCTGCCATCTTTCTTCCTACATTACCGGCGAATCGCCGAACCTCTGTGGCGTCTGTTCGCCGGCCAAGGCGGTGCGCTGGAGCGAGGATTCCCAAGGCTTGACTGCGCGCCTCAGTGAGGTGCTGATCGACCGCTACACCCCGGACGAACCGGCCGGGTATCCGACCCTGTGCAAGGGCCGTTTCCTGGTTGATGGCAAGCGCTTCCACGCGCTGGAGGAGCCCACCAGCCTCGATACCCTGGACCTGCTGCCGGAACTGACGGCGATTGGCGTCGCAGCGGTGAAAATCGAAGGCCGCCAGCGCAGCCCGGCCTATGTGGAGCAAGTCACCCGCGTCTGGCGCGCCGCCCTGGATGCCCATCGCGGCTCGCCCGGCAACTTTCGGGTCAAGGATGAATGGCGTCGGGTGTTGGCCGGTTTGTCCGAAGGCAGCCAGACCACTCTGGGTGCTTATCATCGATCATGGCAATGAGGGACGGGACATGAAGCTCAGCCTGGGACCGGTCCTGTTTTATTGGGACAAACAGCAACTTAGCAATTTTTACGCCGAGATGTCGGCCTTGCCCCTGGATGTGATTTACCTGGGGGAAACCGTGTGCTCGAAGCGCCGGGCATTTTCCCTGGACCAGTGGCTGGGTCTGGGGCGCGAGCTGCAACAGTGCAGCCAGGCGCAACTGGTGATTTCCAGCCTGACATTGATCGAAGCGGCGTCCGAACTCTCCAGCCTGCGCCGCCTGTGCGACAACGGCCAGTTACTGGTGGAGGCCAACGACATGGGCGCGGTGCAGCTGATGGCCGAGCGCAAACTGCCTTTTGTCGGTGGTCCGGCATTGAATCTGTACAACGGTCATTCGCTGAGCCAACTGGTGGACAGTGGAATGACTCGCTGGGTCCCGCCGGTGGAGTGCTCGGCGGCGCTGATTGGCGATGTGATCGAGCAGGTGCGCGAACTGGGTCGTACGGTGCCGGAAGTCGAGATTTTCGCCTATGGGCATTTGCCCCTGGCCTATTCCGCGCGCTGCTTCACCGCCCGGGCGGAAAACCGGCCAAAGGACGACTGCCAGTTTTGCTGCATCAACTACCCCGACGGCATGGCCCTGACCAGTCAGGAAGGTCAGCCGCTGTTCACCCTCAACGGCATCCAGACGATGTCCGCCGAGGTGACCAACTTGCTGGCGGATTATTCCGGGCTGGTGGCCTGCGGTGCCGATATTTTGCGCCTGAGCCCGCGTGCCCAGGGCATGGCCGAGGTGGTCGCGGCGTTTCAACGGGTGCGCCTGGGCGAGACGCCGCCGCTGTTTGTCGAAGGCTGTAATGGTTATTGGCATGGCCAGGCCGGGATGTTGCGCGTCGAGGAGGTCGGCCTGTGTTGAACCGAAAAAAATGGTTGCTCAAAGGTGCCGACCGCTTGTTGCCGCTGGTACGCCGGGTGCCTTTTGCCGTGCAGCGGCTGGCATTGCAGCAGGCGCTCAATCGTTGCCTCGCCGAGCCGTTGCGTGATGGCGGGTTCGAGCTGTTGCGTGGGCGCTGGTTGTGCCTGCGGATTCCCGACCTGGGTCTGTCCTGGTACCTGACCCTGGGGCGTAACGGCTTGCAGATCGCCGAGCGCGCTGAGGCGCAGGTGACGATCAGCGGCAACTGGCGGGAGTTTTTGCTGCTGGCCAGCCGTCAGGAAGATCCGGACACGCTGTTTTTTCGTCGGCGGTTGGTGATCGAGGGTGATACCGAGCTGGGGCTGGGGTTGAAGAATCTGATCGACAGCCTTGATCCGGATGTCCTGCCTGTTTGGCTGTGGCGTAATCTGGAGCGGGCGGGGAAGGGGTTGGCGGCGGGGTGAGAATCTGTATGGTTGTGACTGACGCAGATGCGGTGTGTGGCTTGCCTGAAGGCGGCCTTATAGCCGGCCTGGCTCTTGCGGATGTACACAGATCTCCTGTGGAGCTGCCGCAGGCTGCGATCTTATGATCTTGCTACTTAGGTTAGAAAGTTATTTCAGAGACAGAGCACTAGTGGCCTGAGCGGTTAATCCATTCATTTATTTTTTATCACGCTCAGCTTCGCCTTATGTACCGAGCTAATGATGGCCTCAGCCGTTTTATTCCACTTGAACGGCTTGGCTGAATGCTCATTGTGAGCCTCGATAAATTGGCGGATAGCCGCCTTCAGGTCGGCGACGCTGGTGAAGGCGCCCCGGTACAGCGCTCGTCTTTCCAGCTGTGCAAACCAGTCTTCCACGGCGTTCAGCCAAGACGCGCTGGTCGGTGTGAAGTGCAATTTGAAACGCGGATGCTTTTCCAGCCATTGCTTGATTGCAGCCGTTTTGTGGGTCGAGCTGTTATCTAGAATCACATGCAGATCCAGTCCGGCTGGCGTGCTGCGTTCAATCTGTTGCAGAAAAGCCAGAAACTCCTTGGCTCGATGGCGCTGGGTAATCCGTCCGATTACTTGGCCGGTCATGATGTCGAAAGCCGCGTACAGACTCGCCGTGCCATGGCGCTTGTAATCATGCGTCCGACGCTCAACTTGGCCTGGGCGTAGCGGCAGCATCGGTTGGGTGCGATCCAGCGCCTGGATCTGGGTTTTCTCGTCAACCGATAACACCAGGGCGTTATCCGGTGGGTTCAGATAGAGCCCGACTACGTCGACTACCTTGTCGGCGAAATGAGGATCGTTGCTGATTTTGAAGGTCTTCAGACGATGGGGTTTGAGGTCGGAAGCGGCCCAGACTTGCCGAACCTGCCACGTGGTGACCCGCGCATACTTGGCCATCAAACGAACGCTCCAGTGAGTGGCTTCCTGGGGGACACGCCGGGTAGTCAGTGTCAGGATTTCGTTGATTTTTTCAGGCCCAAGTTTGAGTGGCTGGCCGCTGCGCGGCAGATCGCTCAACCCTTCGATTCCCGCCTCCAGATAACGTTTTCGCCACTTGAATACCGTCGGCGGCGTGACCTGCAACTGCTCGCTGACAGCCTTGGGCGTCAATCCATCGGCCAGTAGAAGCAGAATGCGCGCTCGCTGGGCGAGGCTCTGTTCCAGCGTACTCATACGCAACCAACTTTGCAGGGCGATGAGATCAGAAGGCGTTAAAGCGAAGGGGGAAGTCGGTCGGGCCATGCGCATAACCAATCCATGACATTGGACGCACAGTATATCGTTACCAATAAATAAATGAATTAACCGCTTAGTCCACTAGCTTCGTAGACTTCGCTTCATGCCGGTAAGTTGACTTGGAGAAGAGGGAAAGTGCATAAACGATTAAAGAAATACCGTGTTTTGGCGATGACTTTTTCTGGAGATGGCATTAAGCTATCCCGCCACCGGGCTGGGGGCTTACGTCGATTTTGACGGCGTATACGGTAATGTGTTGAATGGAATGCACACAGTTCATGAAGCTGGTTTTGTGAATTATAAAGTTGCTCTTTCGGATTTGAGCTGATGCCAATTACCCAAAATCTTTCTGATATATTTACACAAACCCTTGAGCAGGCTGTTGATGGTGTTGTTGTAGTTGACACTAAGAACTGCGTTGTCCTTTTTAATCGTGCGGCAGAAGAGTTGTGGGGGTTTGATCGGGAGGAGGTAATTGGTCAAAATGTAAAGATGCTGGTTCCAGAGACTATTCGGGATAAACATGATGGTTATGTCGATTCGAATCGGCGTACTGGCGTAAATAAAATTGTTGGTGCGACTCGGGAAGTGCCTATCCACAGGAAGGATGGGAGTCAACGTTGGGGGGCAATGTCCATTTCTCGGGTTGAAAGTGAAGGGCAGATTTTATTTACAGCTTTTGTAAAGGATGTAACTGTCCACCGTAAGGAGCAAAAGCGAATTAAACTTTTGTCCTTGGTGGCGGATCAGACTGAAAATGCAATAGTTATAACGGATAATAGCTGGAAGATTGTGTACGTAAATAGAGGGTTTGAACGGATTTTTGGCTACGCTCTCAGCGAAGTCGAAGGTTTGCGACCTGCCGCATTACTCACACCGCACTTACCTGAGTCCAATGTTAGTGCTATACATGAGAAACTGTCTGGTGGGCTTTCGTTGAGAACCGAAGAGTTGACGCAGGTAAAAAACGGTGAGCGAATCTGGTGCAATATAGCGATTAGCCCAATACTCAGTGGGAGTGGAGAGCTTACTAATACTGTGACTGTGCTCGCGGATATAACGAGTTCGAAAGTTCATGAGGTGTTACAGTTTTGTATTCTTGATGCAATGGTCCGCGAAACGCCGCTGGAAGCCGTCATGGACCTAGTGTGTAACGAGGTTGAGCGTATAGCTCCAGATGTCAAAGCATCGGTAATTCAAATCGATGAAGATGGGTGCATGCATCTACTTTCTGCACCGAATTTGCCTGAGACCTATGCGAAAATAATAGAGGGGATGTCAATAAGCGATTGTATTGGGTCGTCCAGTACAGCAGCCTTCCTCGGAGAGTCTGTGGTCGCTAGTGATATAGAGAGTGATTCAACTTGGGTTGTGATACGTGATGATTTTCTGCCGCTGGGTATAAAGAGCTGTTGGTCAACTCCCATAAAAGGTGCTAAGGGAGTATCTATTGGGGTTCTCGCATTTTACTATGATGAGAAACGTATGCCTTCGCCTCTACATCAGCAGATGGTTGATGTGATTACACCCCTATGTGCGCTTGCTATGGAGAGGGAGGTCAATCAGGAGAACATACGGCAACTCGCGTTTTATGATAGCTTGACGGAGCTTCCCAATCGTAGCTTGCTGCACGCCAAGGCAGATCATGCTTTGATCGAAGCAAGACGTACAAAAACTTCAATGGCGGTTTTGTTTATTGATTTAGATCGCTTTAAACAAGTAAACGACTCGCTAGGTCATCCTGCTGGAGACGAACTGCTAAAAGTTATTGCTGAGCGTCTTCACTCCAATCGTAGGTCATCAGATATTGTAGGTAGGCTTTCTGGTGATGAGTTTGTAGTAGTGCTGCCAAATTGTAGTAGTGGGTGTGTAACTGATATTGTAGAAGAAATTAAGCTCTCTATTTCGAAACCATGTCAGATAGCAGGCTCTTTGATTTCGCCATCGGCAAGTATAGGTATTAGTATATATCCGCAAGATGGTCATGATATGGGGACTCTCATACATCGGGCAGATATGGCAATGTACCAAGCCAAAGGTGTGGGGCGTGGTAGATTCAGCTTTTTCAGTTACGAGCTGAATCAGCTTGCACAGGAACGTCAAGCTTTAGAGAGTGCGTTACGGCATGCAATTGAAAATGACGAGTTGAGACTTAGTTATCAACCGCAAGTTAATATGGATGACGGGAAACTATATGGTGTTGAGGCGTTAGCGCGTTGGGCTCACTCGAAATTTGGTGAGGTTTCCCCAGCACGGTTCATTCCGCTAGCAGAAGAGTGTGGGCTGATTGGTGAGCTTGGTAATTGGGCTGTTCAGGAAGCATGCCGACAACTGGCTGTGTGGCGAAGGAAGGGACTGAAAATTCCGTCTGTTTCGGTAAATTTGTCACCCAGTAATTTTCATAATCTTGACCTGACTGGAATGATTATGAGAACACTTGACCAGCATAATCTAATCGCCGGTGATCTTACACTTGAACTGACTGAAAGTGTCTTGCTTGATACGAATCCAAGCACTATGAAGGTTCTTCATGAGGTCCATGCTCAGGGTGTTAAGTTGGCGATGGATGACTTCGGCACGGGTTATTCAAGCCTGAGTTACTTGCGAAAACTCCCAATTCAAGAGCTGAAACTGGATCGTAGTTTTGTTTTGGATCTTGAAACTGATGAAACAAGTCGTGCTCTCAGTGATGCGGTTCTGCGTATTGGCGACAGCTTGCGATTGAAGGTTGTTGCTGAGGGAGTGGAGGAGCAAGGTCAATATAAAATCCTGAAAGAGCAGGGGTATCATGTTGCTCAAGGGTATCTTCTGTCTAAGCCACTCAATCCCCAAGATCTTGAAGTTTGGATGGATAAGTATCGGGATTGCTAGCCCTCTATAATTATAATTACTTGATTTTTTAAGGTGTTTTATATGTTTTTTAAAAACAAGCGGCTTAGGCAAGAACTGTTGGAAGCCAACCAAAAGCTTTCCTCGTTAGAGCAAGTTCGAGATAGCCTTGACAGCGAAATGCTAGTGCTGAAATTAAACCCTCAGGGAGAAATAGTTTACGCAAACGCCAATTTTCTACAGGAAATGTTTTTTTTGACCGATAGGTTAATTGGTAAAGTGCTTTTTGATATGGTTCCTCATTACGCACAGAGTACGGATCACTTCAAACGAATGAAGAATGCTATTCGGAAGGGTGAGCATTGGGCGGGTGCTTTACAAATGATACGAGGAAATGATGATGAGGCATGGCTTCGTGCCATTGTTCAGCCTATCAAAGACATCTCTGGACAAGTTACTCACGTGTCTGTGTATGCTAATGACTTAACTCGCACTATCGAAGCGTCACGGGAGCATCAAAATTTGATTGAAGCTCTTCAGTGTTCAACAGCTATTATTGAGTTTGATTTGGATGGCGTAGTATTAACAGCTAATGACAGATTTTTGAGTTCGATGGGCTATAGTCTTCAGCAGCTAGTAGGTCAACACCATAAGATTTTTTGTGAGTCAGAGGAATATAAGTCGGCGCAGTATGAGTTATTTTGGGAGAAGCTTCGTCGCGGTGAGTATATAGCTGATCGATTTAAGCGAGTGGACAGTTTTGGTCGAATTGTGTGGCTGGAAGCAACCTACAACCCTATATCGGATTCCCATGATAGGCTCTATAAGGTAGTGAAGTTTGCGACTGTAATTACTGATCAAGTTAATCGTGAAATGGCCGTATCGGAAGCGGCTGATATTGCTTACACCACATCTCAGCAGACTGATGCCAGTGCCAAACGCGGCAGTAGTGTTGTTCAAGAAACGGTTAACGTGATGCGAGCACTGGCTGTTCAGATGGAGGCTGCCGTAGAAGGGATTGCCGCTTTGGATAAGCAGTCCCAAATTGTTGGCAGCATTGTGAAGAATATTGGTGGTATCGCTGATCAGACTAATTTGCTGGCCCTGAATGCTGCGATTGAGGCTGCACGAGCTGGTGAACAGGGGCGAGGCTTTGCAGTCGTTGCCGATGAGGTTAGGCAGCTTGCTTCACGGACGACTAAAGCGACCGAAGAAATCGTTGGTGTGGTTATGCAAAACCAAAAGCTGGCTGAAGAAGCTGTTCGGATCATCGAGCAAGGTAAGCAGCATGCGGAGCAAGGGCTTGAGCTGTCAGCACAGGCTGGCACTGTAATTGTTGAAATTCAAGATGGTGCTAAAAAGGTCGTAAGTGCAGTCGGACAGTTCGCTAATCAACTATCAGGTTAATTTTTTGTATCGTACTTGACGTAGTTGAGGATGTCGCTCTGCTTTTAGGGACGGTCTGAAGTACCCACCGATTTTTGATGCCCTCGCTGCGTGAGGTTCAAAAAACGCTGATTCGGTCGGAAATCAAACCGTTCCACTTTTTAATTCATGACTTTTCCTCTAATCGCGCTGTTTCAGGGCGATTAGCCCGCATTACAGGCGTACCTCTCCTGCATTTAACAATCGCTTTCGCACCATCCACAGGTTCGACAACGCGAACAACGTCGTCTGCTGAGCGATGTTTTTCGCCAGACCACGAAAGCGCACTTTCGTATAGCCAAACTGGCGCTTGATCACTCGAAACGGATGCTCAACCTTGGCCCGCACTTGCGCTTTCGCATATTCGATCTTGCGGCGCAGGCGACCGATCAAACTCGTTTTCGCATGCTGTTTATAGTTGCTGGGCCGAGCGGCAATCGACCAGATCATCTGGCGACCCTGGTGTTCGGGACGCTTGTCTACACCGGTGTACCCAGCATCGCCAGAGACGTACGTTTCATCACCATGGAGCAACCGATCGACTTGAGTCACGTCCGCCACATTGGCCGCCGTGCCCACTAGGCTATGCACCAAACCCGACTCGGCATCGACACCGATATGCGCTTTCATTCCGAAGAAATATTGATTTCCTTTCTTGGTCTGGTGCATTTCGGGATCGCGTTTGCCGTCCTTGTTCTTGGTCGAACTGGGCGCATGAATGATCGTGGCATCGACCACCGTGCCTTGGCGTAACAGCAAGCCGCGATCGCCCAGATAGCCATTGATGACCTGCAAAATCCCGCCGGCCAGTTCATGTTTTTCCAACAGACGGCGGAAGTTGAGGATCGTGGTTTCATCGGGAATCCGATCCAGGTGCAGCCCCGAAAACTGGCGCAGAATCGTGGTCTCGTAAAGTGCCTCTTCCATCGCCGGTTCGCTGTAGCCGAACCAGTTCTGCATCAGATGAACCCGCAACATGGCCAGCAACGGATACGCCGGACGACCGCCTTCACCCTTCGGATAATGTGGCTCGATCAAGGTAATCAAACCCTTCCAGGGCACGACCTGATCCATCTCGATCAGGAACCGCTCGCGGCGGGTCTGCTTTCGTTTGCCGGCATACTCGGCATCGGCGAAGGACATCTGTTTCATCGGGGCTCAACCGTTCGGTTCGTGTGAGGTGCGTATTTCACCAAATTTGGAAGTCTTTTTTGCGAGCGAGCTTGCTCGCGATAGCGGAGTGTCAGGCGACATCAATGTTGAATGTCAGGCATTTATCGTTAGCAAGTCGGATCGCCGCACCGTCGCTCCCACATTAAATTTTAATTGCATCAAGACCTCAAGCCATCGTCTCGGTGACTTCGATCATGCGGTTATCTTCCTCAAGATCCTCCCCACCAATCAATCGCCTGACCTCTTCAAACAACTCATCACTCTGTTCCTCGCTGCAGTCCTCGCCATAGCGCTTGCGCAAACCATGCTCGCTCAGAATGAGATGCACATCGGCGTGCAGGTCGTGCTGGTTCAGGCAGCCTTCGACGCATTGCAGCGGGCAGCCGTCCAGCGCGAGGATGAGGCGGCCCGAGCGCGCCTTGTTGACCAGCGACGCCACGTGCCCGCCGACTCCGACGATGCACGACATCTCAGCCAGGCCGGCGCGATCCAGGCGCAGGGCCAGGGTATTGGCCAGTTGCGCGACGTTCGAGCAACCGGAGCAGGAGTAGACCAGAGGCAGGGTTGAATCGGACATGAGGGTTCTCCACAGAGGGGACTCTGTCAGTGTGCAAGGCTGGCTGCATCGCGCCTTGACCATGGTCAAGGCTGTCGGTCGCCCGGCTATTGCTGGTAAGCGGCCAGGTCCTCTTCGGCGAGGATGCTGATATTGCGCCGCTCCATCGCGATCAGGCCGCCCTCGACCAGGCGATGCAATATTCGCGAGAAGGTTTCCGGCTGAATCCCCAGTTTCGAGGCTACCAGGCGCTTGGACACCTGCAGGACAATATGCCCGCTGACGGGATCGCGTTCCTGGAACAGGAAGTTGATGACCCGCCGGCTGGCGTTGGCGAGGGTCAGGGTATCGATGTCCTTGAGCCGTTGGTGCAGGTGGATGCTCATGCTCGCGAGGATCGCCAGGCAGATTTTCGGCTGATCCTCAAGGGCTGTGCGGTAGTGAGCGCCTTCGATACTGACCAGCACGCTGTCCTTCAGCGCCGTGGCACTCACCGGGTAGAGCCGGGCCTGGCTGAACAGCAAGGCTTCGGCGAAGGTTTGCCCGGCGTGGATGATCTCCACCAGATTTTCCTGGCCTTCACCGGTGACCCGGTGCAGCTTGATCTGACCGCTGACCAGCAGGAAAAAGCGCTTGGCCGGATCGCCTTGATGCATGAGGGTGGCGTGACAGCTCAGGCGTTTCAGATTGGCCAGGGCGCAGACGTCCTGGAAGACCTTTTCCGGCAATTGGCTGAACAGGTGGTGCCGGCGCAAGATTAAAACGATGGAAGGGTGGGTCAGCATGGCGTACCTCCGCTGACGATCATAGTAGAGAGTGCGGACCGCGAGGCCTATGCCTCCGCCGGTCTACCTCGAAAGAGGGATGGCTGTCAGTTCGCACTGCGCAAATGCTCCATGGCCCACACCGCAGCCTCTACCCGCGAACGCAAACCGAGTTTGTGCAGCAGGTTTTTCACATGAACCTTGACCGTGCCTTCGGTGATACCGAGCTTGTGCCCGATGACTTTGTTGCTGAAACCGCTGGCAATGGTTTTCAGCACCTGGCGTTCGCGCTCGGTGAGGTCAACCACCGCCAGCCGTGGCGGTGAACGCAGGGCCTGGGCCATGACCTGGGTCAGGCCGGGGCTGATCACCAGTGCGCCGTTCAGGGCGTCGTGGATGTACTGAATCAACAGCTCGGGCTCCATGTCCTTGAGCAGATAGCCGTCGGCGTCCAGACGCAGCGCATCGCGAATATCGTCTTCGGCATCGGACACGGTGAACAGCAGCACTTTTCCTCGGTAGTTCATGGCGCGCAAGTGACGCAGGGTTTCCAGGCCATTCATCTGCGGCATATTGTTATCGAGCAGCACCAGGTCCGGCTGCAGCGGTTCGATGAGGCTCAGTGCTTCTTCACCGTTGCCGGCTTCACCGACGATCAGGAAATCCTCTTCCAGTTCGAGCATCTGGCGGATGCCGTGACGCATCATCGGATGATCGTCTACCAGCAGGATGCGGTGTTGCAGGGGAGTGGTCATGACACGCTACCTTGTGTTTGCTGCCCGAGAAACTCCGGCTGGAATTCCAGTTGGACGAGGGTGCCCTGGGGCGTGCGGGAAACTATCTGCAGCTCGCCGCGCAGGCTGCGAGCTCGCTCATTCATGATGTTCAGGCCGTGGTGTTCGCGTTGGTCGACATCGCCGCCAAATCCCCGCCCGTCATCTTCGATCGAGAGCCTGACGGTTTCGCCGTCCTGACGCAGTTGCAGCCAGGCGTTTTGCGCATGGGCGTGGCGCAGGCAATTGGAGAGCGCCTCGCGAGTGATCTGCAGAATATGGATTTGCTCGCTGGCCGACAGCTCGAAGGCCAGCGTATCGACATGCAGGTGGACCTGGAAATCGCCCCGGCGGGAGAACTCCTGGGCGGTAGACTTGAGTTCCTGCACCAGCCCCGCGTCATGAATCTGCAAGCGAAAGGTGGTCAGCAGTTCGCGCAACTGGCGGTAGGCATTGTTCAGCCCTTCGCGCAGTTCGGCGGTGACGGTTTCCAGGGTTTCCACCGGTTCGCCACGACGCATCAGGGTCTGCATGCGGCTGACTTGCAGCTTCATGTAGGACAGTGCCTGGGCCAGTGAGTCGTGCAGTTCCCGGGCGATGATGGTGCGCTCTTCGAGCAACAGCAGGCGATGATCCTGTTCGCGCTGGCGCTTGAGCGAGAGCGAGGTACCAATCAGGTTGGCCAGCGCCTGGATCAGTTCGGTTTCCCAGATTTGCGCCGGGTGACCGTCGACAAAATGCGCCTTGAGTTCGCCCAGTTCATTGCCCTGGTTGCTGATGCTGAAGGTTTGCGGGCTGGCTTTGTGGTGCTTCTGGCAGGTGGCGCAATCGCTGCTGGCGCAGACCTCGCGGCTGTTTTCGCCATGCAGGGCGAGCAATTGCTGGGCCGGGGCCTGCAGTTGCCCTTGCAGGCACAGCAACAAGCGTAGCCCCGGCAGCCGTTGCTGGAAGCGCCGGATCAACTCATCCAGCCCTTCAGCGTTGGCCAGGCGGGTGGCCAGGCTGCGGCTGCTTTGATACAGCAACTCGAGGGCGGCATTGGCTTGTTGCAGGTTCAGGGTCTTTTGCTGGACCTGACTCTCCAGGGTGCGGTGCGAGTCTTCGATTGTCTCGGCCATGGCGTTGAAACTCAACGCCAGCTGACCCAGCTCATCTTGCGACCGATGGTTGACCCGCACTTTGAAATCACCAACACGAAAGCGTTGGGTGGCATCCACCAACTCTTGCAGGGGCGAGACCACGCCGTTCTGCAACTCGTACAAACCGATCAGCAGAATAATCATGGTGGTGAACAGGGCCATGCCCTGGATCGCCTGCTGCCAGCCTTGTTTGTGTTCGCTTTGTTGCTGCAACAGGCTGACGAACTGGTTCAGTTGTTCGACGAAGGGCAGGGCACTGGCCTGGAACAGCGCCGAGTCGCCGCGTTCCAGCGCCGGGCGCAAATCGTCGTTCCAGCGCTGCTGGATGTGTTGATAGCTGGCCTGCAGCGAAGTGTTCGGGCCGTCTTCCAGCACCGCCTTGAGCGACTGGCTGTTGAGTCGCTGTTGCAAACTCTGGGTGACGCTGGCGACTTCTTCGGCGGTTGCCCCCGAGGCGAGTTTCCAGCTCAGGTGGTAGGTCTCCATGCGCACGGAGCCGGCAGTGTTGATCGCGGCCGCGTCACCCTGGCTGAACCAGGCGATCAGCCCGGCGCTCAGCGAGCTGGCGAGCGCCAGCACGGCGATCAGGATCACCGCGAGCCCGGCGCGAGCGGGCAGGGAGCTGCGTAGCCAGTTCAGCATCAGTGTCGATCCGGTGCAATAAGCAGGAAGTTGTTGCGCAGGCAGAGCATGTGCAGCTCCAGAATAAGGCGAGCAATGGTTTTGCAGCCGATCCCGGGCGCACTACCTCTAAAGAGTTGTCGGCCGCTCCGTGTCAGTAAAAGCTTCGGCAAACAGGATTAATACATTGATAAACAAAGGGTTTTTCTGGTCTTAAGGACTACCACCTTAGAGGTAGACGGGGCCAGCATAGGCCTATACCCCCTCGGGCTTCGTTGACGTGGATCAAGTTTTTGCGGGGTGCGCCTCTCTAGTCTGCGGCCATGGCTAACTGACTGGAGAACATTGTGGCCGAACCGCGCGTACAACAAGGTCTGGTGCTGGGTATGAGTACCCTGGCCTTCACCGTGTGCTTTATGGTCTGGATGATGTTTGCCGTGCTCGGGGTACCGATCAAGGAGCTTCTCCAGCTCAACGAAACCCAGTTCGGCCTGCTGGCCGCGACCCCGGTGCTGACCGGTTCGCTGGTGCGTTTGCCACTGGGCTTGCTAACCGACCGCTTCGGCGGGCGCAGCGTGTTCTTCCTGCTGATGCTGGCCTGCGTGGCGCCGCTGTACCTGATCAGCCACGCCACCGCCTACTGGCAGTTTCTGGTGCTGGGCTTGTTCGTCGGCCTGGCCGGCGGCTCGTTTTCAGTGGGGATTGCCTACGTCGCTAAATGGTTCGACAAGCAGAACCAGGGCTTCGCCATGGGCATCTTCGGCGCCGGTAACGCCGGGGCGGCAGTGACCAAATTTCTCGCCCCGGCGCTGATCGCCGCCGGCAGCTGGCAGCTGGTACCGAAAGTCTTCAGCGCGATCCTGTTCATCACTGCGCTGCTGTTCTGGTTCCTGACCACAGAAAACAAAGGGCACCGCAGTGCCACCGGCGCCAGCTTGCGTGAGCAGCTGAGTGCATTGAAGGATCCGGCGGTGTGGCGTTACTGCCAGTACTACTCGATCGTCTTCGGCGGCTACGTCGGCCTGGCCTTGTGGATGACCAAGTACTACGTGCAGGAATACGGCTTCAACCTGCAAAGCGCGGCGCTGCTGGCGGCCTGTTTTTCTCTGCCCGGCGGTGTGCTGCGCGCCGTCGGCGGCTGGATGTCGGATCGCTGGGGCGCGCAAAGCGTGACCTGGTGGGTGTTGTGGGTGAGCTGGGTCTGCCTGTTCTTGCTTTCCTATCCCCAGACCCAACTGCAAGTGCAGACCATCAATGGCCCGATGGATTTCCATATCGGCCTGAACGCCACGCTGTTCACCGTGCTGCTGTTCATCATGGGCATCGCCTTCGCCTTCGGCAAAGCCTCGGTTTTCAAATACATCGCCAACGACTACCCGAAAAACATGGGTGCGGTGTCCGGCATTGTCGGCCTCGCTGGCGGCCTTGGCGGTTTCGTCTTGCCGATTCTGTTCGGCGCCCTGGTGGACCTGACCGGCGTGCGCTCCTCCTGCTTCATGTTGATGTACGGCGTGGTCTGGGTCTCCCTCACCTGGATGTACTTCAGCGAAATACGCAAAAGCCCGGTGTTTGGTAAAGAGCCGCTGCTGACCCCTTCCCCGATTTCCAGCATTGCCCTAGGAGAAGAACATGTCCGTTCTGCAAAAGCCTGATTCAGGCCCGGTCATTCATGACTGGCGCCCGGAAGACCCAGCGTTCTGGGGGCGTAGCGGCAAACAGACCGCCACGCGCAACCTGTGGATTTCGATTCCCGCGCTGTTGCTGGCCTTTGCCGTGTGGATGGTCTGGAGCACGGTGATCGTGCGCCTGAACGCCATTGGCTTCAGCTTCACCACCGACCAGCTGTTCTGGCTGGCGGCGTTGCCGGGGCTGTCCGGGGCGACCTTGCGGATCTTCTATTCGTTCATGGTGCCGATCTTCGGTGGCCGCCGCTGGACCGCCCTGAGCACCGCGTCGCTGTTGCTGCCATCGATCTGGATGGGCTTCGCCGTACAGGACCCGAGCACCTCTTATAGCGTGTTCGTGCTGATTGCCTTGCTCTGCGGTTTTGGCGGCGGCAACTTCGCCTCGAGCATGTCCAACATCAGCTTCTTCTATCCCAAGTCCCAGCAGGGTACGGCCCTTGGCCTGAATGCCGGCCTGGGTAACCTGGGCGTCTCGGTGATGCAGTTCTGTGTGCCACTGGTGATCACCTTCGGGGTGTTCGGCTTCATGGGCGGATCGCCGCAAGTGCTGCCGGACGGTGGCCAGTTATGGCTGCAGAACGCCGGGTTCATCTGGGTGCCATTCATTATCGCGGTGACGCTGATTGCCTGGTTCGGCATGAACGACTTGTCCAGCGCCCGGGCCTCGTTCAGCGAACAGGCGGTGATCTTCAAGCGCAAGCACAACTGGCTGATGTGCTGGTTGTACCTGGCGACCTTCGGTTCGTTCATCGGCTTCTCCGCGGCCTTTCCGCTGCTGATCAAGACGTCCTTCCCCGATGTCATCGCCCTGAAATTCGCCTTCCTCGGCCCGCTGGTCGGTGCCCTGGTGCGGCCATTGGGCGGCTGGCTGGCGGACAAGCTCGGCGGCGCCAAGGTGACCTTGTGGAACTTCGTGGCGATGATCGTGATGGTCTTCGGCGTGATGCACTTTCTACCAGAAAGCGGCCACGGCGTTCTGCCGCAGAACGGCGAGCCGGGCAACTTCTACGGCTACCTCGGCATGTTCATGCTGCTGTTCGTGACCACGGGCATCGGCAACGGCTCCACCTTCCGGATGATCCCGGTGATCTTCCGCACCCAGCATGAAAAAGAGTCTGCCGGGCAATCGCCGGCCATTCGTGAACAGGCCCTGAAGAACGCCGGCAAGGAGTCGGCCGCAGTGCTCGGCTTCAGCTCGGCGATGGGTGCCTTCGGCGCGTTCTTCATTCCCAAATCCTTCGGCACTTCGATGGCCCAGACCGGCGGCCCGGAGATGGCCTTCTACATGTTCGTCGGCTTTTACCTGAGCTGCATCGTGGTGACCTGGTGGTGGTACGCGCGCAAAGGCGCCGCGACACCCTGCTAAGCCGAGCCGAATCCAACTATTGCGTGGGCGGGGCACAGACTCCGCGACAAAGCCTGAGAGGTATACACCGTGAGTCATTTACTGGATCAGTTGCGGTTTTTCAATCGCAAGCAAGGCGAGTTCTCCGAAGGTCATGGAGAAACCCGCAAAGAGTCCCGCGATTGGGAGAACGTTTACCGTTCCCGCTGGCAGTACGACAAGATCGTGCGTTCCACCCACGGGGTGAACTGCACCGGCTCCTGCTCCTGGAAAATCTACGTCAAGAACGGTCTGATTACCTGGGAAACCCAGCAGACCGACTACCCGCGTACCCGTAACGATTTGCCTAACCATGAGCCCCGTGGCTGTCCGCGTGGTGCCAGCTACAGCTGGTACATCTACAGCGCCAACCGGCTCAAGTACCCGAAAATCCGCAAGCCGTTGCTCAAGCTCTGGCGCGACGCGCGGCAGACCATGGCACCGGTGGAAGCCTGGGCCAGCATCGTCGAGGACAAGGTCAAGGCCGACTCCTATAAAAGCAAGCGCGGCATGGGTGGCTTCATTCGTTCCAACTGGGAAGAAGTCAACGAGATCATCGCCGCTTCCAACGTCTACACCATCAAGCAATACGGCCCTGACCGGATCGTCGGCTTCTCGCCGATTCCGGCCATGTCGATGGTCAGCTACGCCGCGGGTTCGCGTTACCTGTCGCTGATCGGCGGCGCCTGCCTGAGTTTCTACGACTGGTACTGCGACTTGCCACCGGCCTCGCCGATGGTCTGGGGCGAGCAGACCGACGTGCCGGAATCGGCCGACTGGTACAACTCCAACTACATCATTGCCTGGGGCTCCAACGTTCCGCAGACCCGGACCCCGGACGCACACTTTTTCACCGAAGTCCGCTACAAGGGCACCAAGACCGTCGCCATCACTCCGGACTATTCGGAAGTGGCCAAGCTCACCGATCTGTGGCTGAACCCCAAGCAAGGCACCGATGCGGCGCTGGCCCAGGCGTTCAACCATGTAATTTTCAAAGAATTCCACCTGGACAAACCGAGCGCCTATTTCACCGACTACGCCAAGCGCTTCACCGACTTGCCAGTGCTGGTGCTGCTCAAGCAAATGGTCGACGTGGCACCCGGTGCCGGTTACCAGCCGGACCGGTTCCTGCGCGCCTCGGACCTGACCGACAACCTCGGCCAGGAAAACAACCCGGAATGGAAAACCATCGCCCTGGATGTCAGTGGTGAGCTGGTTTCACCCCAGGGCTCCATCGGTTATCGCTGGGGCGAGAAGGGCAAGTGGAACATCCTTCCCCGTGAAGGTGGCGAAGGCCGCGAGATCGATCTGAAGCTGAGCCTGATCGGTGACGACGTCGCCGAAGTGGCGTTCCCGTATTTTGCCGGCGAGTCCCACGAGCACTTCCAGCACGTCGCTGGCGAGGCCGTGCAATACCGACGTGTGCCGGTGCACAACGTGGTGCTGGCCGACGGCAGCGTGGCGAAAGTCGCCACCGTGTTCGACCTGTCGGCTGCCAACCTGGCGATCGATCGCGGCCTGGGTGGCGCTAACGTCGCCAAGGATTACAACGACGCCAGCGTACCCGGGACCCCGGCCTGGCAGGAACAGATCACCGGCGTCAGCCGCGAGAAAGCCATCCAGATCGCCCGTGAGTTCGCTGATAACGCCGACAAGACCAAGGGTCGCTCGATGATCATCGTCGGCGCGGCGATGAATCACTGGTACCACATGGACATGAACTACCGCGGGCTGATCAACATGCTCATGCTCTGCGGGTGTGTCGGCCAGACCGGTGGTGGTTGGGCGCACTATGTCGGCCAGGAAAAACTCCGTCCGCAATGCGGCTGGCTGCCCCTGGCGTTCGGCCTGGACTGGAACCGTCCGCCCCGTCAAATGAACGGCACCAGCTTCTTCTACGCCCACAGTTCGCAATGGCGCCACGAGAAGATGAGCATGCACGACGTGCTCTCGCCACTGGCCGATAAAAGCCAGTTCCCCGAGCATGCCCTGGACTACAACATCCGCGCCGAACGCGCCGGCTGGTTGCCCAGCGCACCGCAACTCAATACCAACCCGCTGCATATCTGTCGCGATGCCGCAGCCGCCGGCATGGACCCCAAGGACTACGTGGTCAAGTCGCTGCAGGACGGTTCCCTGCGCTTCTCCTGCGAACAGCCGGACAGCCCGGTGAACTTCCCGCGCAACATGTTTATCTGGCGTTCCAACCTGCTGGGCTCCTCGGGCAAAGGCCACGAGTACATGCTCAAGTACCTGCTCGGCACCAAGAACGGTGTAATGAACGAAGACATCGGCAAGGTCGGTGACTGCAAACCCGAAGAAGCCGAATGGGTGGACGAGGGCGCCATTGGCAAGCTCGATCTGGTCACCACGCTGGACTTCCGCATGTCCTCGACCTGCGTCTATTCCGACATCGTGTTGCCGACGGCGACCTGGTACGAAAAAGACGACATGAACACCTCGGACATGCACCCGTTCATTCACCCCTTGTCGGCGGCCATCGACCCGGCCTGGGAATCGCGCTCCGACTGGGAAATCTACAAAGGCATCGCCAAGGCGTTTTCGAGCATGGCGGTCGGGCACCTGGGAGTGGAGAAGGATCTGGTGACCATCCCGTTGATGCACGACAGCATCGGCGAACTGGCTCAGCCATTTGGTGGCACCGACTGGAAAAGCGCCGGCGTGGCACCGGAGCCGGGCAAGAACGCGCCGAACCTGCACGTGGTGGAACGTGACTACCCGAACATCTACAAGCAGTTTTCCTCGCTTGGGCCATTGCTGGAAAAACACGGCAACGGTGGCAAGGGCATCAACTGGAACACCGACGATGAAGTGAAGTTCCTCGGTGAGCTCAATCACAAAGAAGGCGACGCCGGTATCAGCCAGGGTCGGCCGAAAATCGACACGGCAATCGACGCCGCTGAAGTGATTCTGTCCCTGGCGCCGGAAACCAACGGCCAGGTCGCCGTCAAGGCCTGGGCCGCGCTGTCGGAATTCACCGGCATCGACCACAGCCACCTGGCGCTGTCCAAGGCCCACGAAGCGATTCGTTTCCGCGACATCCAGGCACAGCCGCGCAAGATCATTTCCAGCCCGACCTGGTCGGGTCTGGAAGACGATCACGTCAGCTACAACGCCGGCTACACCAACGTTCACGAAGGGATCCCATGGCGCACCATCACCGGTCGCCAGCAGTTCTACCAGGATCACCCATGGATGCAGGCGTTCGGCGAGCAGCTGATGAGTTATCGGCCGCCGGTCAACACCCGCACCATCGAAGGGGTGAAAGGCAAGCGCAGCAACGGCCACAAGGAAATCGTCCTGAACTGGATCACCCCGCACCAGAAATGGGGCATCCACAGCACCTACAGCGACAACCTGCTGATGCTCACCCTCAGCCGTGGCGGGCCGATTGTCTGGCTCTCGGAGAACGACGCGAAAAGCGCCGGCATCGAAGACAACGACTGGATCGAGTGCTTCAACGTCAACGGCGCGCTGACCGCCCGGGCGGTGGTCAGCCAGCGGGTCAAGGATGGCATGGTGATGATGTACCACGCCCAGGAACGGATCGTGAACGTGCCCGGTTCGGAAACCACCAAGACCCGTGGCGGCCACCACAACTCGGTCACCCGGGTGGTGCTCAAGCCGACCCACATGATCGGCGGCTACGCCCAGCAAGCCTACGGTTTCAACTATTACGGCACGGTCGGTTGCAACCGCGATGAATTCGTCGTGGTGCGCAAAATGTCCAAAGTCGATTGGCTGGATGGTTCCAGTGGCGATGACCTGCCGCGTCCCCTGCCGACTGATATTGAGGAGAACTGAGATGAAGATTCGCTCACAAATCGGCATGGTTCTGAACCTGGACAAGTGCATCGGTTGCCACACTTGCTCAATCACCTGCAAGAACGTCTGGACCAGCCGCGAAGGCATGGAATACGCCTGGTTCAACAACGTCGAGTCGAAGCCCGGGATCGGTTACCCGAAAGAATGGGAAAACCAGGACAAGTGGAAAGGCGGCTGGATCCGCAATGCCAACGGCACGATCAACCCACGCATTGGCGGCAAATTCCGCGTGTTGGCGAATATTTTCGCCAACCCGGACCTGCCGAGTCTCGACGATTACTACGAACCGTTCGACTTCGACTACCAGCATCTGCACACCGCACCGCTGGGCGAACACCAACCGACCGCGCGCCCGCGTTCGCTGATCTCCGGCAAGCGCATGGAAAAAATCGAGTGGGGCCCGAACTGGGAAGAAATCCTCGGCACCGAATTCGCCAAGCGCCGCAAGGACAAGAACTTCGACAAAATCCAGGCCGACATCTACGGCGAGTATGAAAATACTTTCATGATGTATTTGCCGCGGCTGTGCGAGCACTGCCTCAACCCTACCTGCGCAGCGGCCTGCCCGAGCGGGGCGATCTACAAGCGCGAGGAAGACGGGATTGTCCTGATCGACCAAGAGAAATGCCGCGGCTGGCGGATGTGCATCAGCGGCTGCCCGTACAAGAAGATCTACTTCAACTGGAAAAGCGGCAAATCCGAGAAGTGCATTTTCTGCTACCCACGTATCGAAGCCGGGATGCCGACTGTCTGCGCGGAAACCTGTGTCGGTCGAATTCGCTACCTCGGTGTGCTGCTGTATGACGCCGACCGCATCAGCGAAGTGGCGAGCACCCCCAACGAGCAGGATCTGTACGAGAAACAACTGGAGATCTTCCTCGATCCAAATGACCCGGAAGTGATTCGCCAGGCCCTGGCCGACGGTGTACCGCAGTCGGTGATCGATTCCGCACAACGTTCGCCGGTCTACAAAATGGCGGTGGACTGGAAGCTGGCACTGCCGCTGCACCCGGAATACCGCACCTTGCCAATGGTCTGGTACGTGCCGCCACTGTCACCGATCCAGAACGCCGCCACCGCCGGTACCGTGGGCATGAACGGGGTGATCCCGGATGTCGACAGCCTGCGGATTCCGCTGCGTTATCTGGCCAACCTGCTGACCGCGGGCGATGAAAAGCCGGTGAAACGTGCGCTCAAACGCTTGCTGGCAATGCGTGCCTACAAACGTTCCCAGCAAGTCGACGGCGTCCAGGATCTGCAAGTGCTGGAGGATGTCGGCTTGAGCGTGGTCCAGGTCGAAGAGATGTATCGCTACCTGGCGATCGCCAACTACGAAGACCGTTTCGTGGTGCCCAGCGCCCACCGTGAAGACGCCATGAGCGACGCCTTTGCCGAACGCTCGGGCTGCGGTTTCAGTTTCGGCAGCGGCTGTAGCGGCAGCTCCGACGACAACATGTTCGGCGCCAAGAAGGCCAACCGCCGCGACATCGCGAAAACCGTCAAAGTGTGGGAGGAATGAGCATGCGCATTCTCAAAGTGATTTCGCTGCTGCTCGATTATCCGACCGAGACTTTGGTCGCCGGCCGTGACGAACTGGAGCAGGCGATTATCCAGTCCCGGGAAATCAGCCCCACGCAGCGTGGTGCGCTGTTTGAGCTGCTCGAGCTGATCTGCGGCAATGACCTGATGGACGGGCAGGAGCACTACGGTGCGCTGTTCGGCCGCGGGCGCTCGCTGTCGCTGCTGCTGTTCGAGCATGTCCACGGCGAATCCCGCGACCGTGGCCAGGCCATGGTCGACATGATGGCGCAATACGAAGAGGCCGGGTTTGCCATCGGCGTCAAAGAGCTGCCGGACTATATCCCGCTGTACCTGGAGTACCTCTCCACCCGCGAAGACCTCGAGGCCCGTGAGGGCCTGGCGGATGTTTCGCATCTGCTGGCGTTGCTCGCGGCACGTCTGGAGGAGCGCGAGAGCGCTTATGCCAGCTGCTTCCGGGCACTGCTGCAAATTGCCGGGGCCGAGCCTCATCAGGCGGTGGCCGATCTGCGTGCGCAGGTCGCGGCGGAACCTCGCGACGACTCCCTCGAAGCCCTCGACAAGATCTGGGAAGAGGAGGCCGTGGACTTTCTCCAGGCCGAACAGCAGGACCGTTGCAGTTCACTGCCAAGCGCCCCGGGCAAGGCCCGCGAGGAAAGCCCGGTGCCGTTGCACTGGGTGGATTTTCAGCAAGAAGGGCCGGCCGCCGTGCCAGCCAAGGAGGTAGGTAATGTCTAAATGGAATCTGTTGTTATTCGGGGTCTATCCCTACGTTGCCCTGGCGGTTTGCCTGATCGGCAGCTGGGCGCGCTTCGATCTGTCGCAGTACACCTGGAAGGCTGGCTCCAGCCAGATGCTCAACCAGCGCGGGATGCGCGTGGCGAGCAACTTCTTCCATATCGGTGTGTTGTTCGTGCTGGCCGGGCACTTCGTCGGCCTGCTGACCCCTGCGTCGATCTATCACCATGTGATCAGCACCGAGAACAAGCAGCTACTGGCGATGGTCTCCGGCGGCTTCTTCGGCCTGCTGTGCCTGGTCGGCCTGGTGATGCTGGTCAACCGGCGGCTGAGCGACCCGAGGGTGCGCGCCACCTCCAGTACTTCGGACATTGTGGTGCTGCTGGTACTGCTGGTGCAGTTGTTGCTGGGTCTGCTGACCATTGGCGCATCCACCGCCCATATGGACGGCTCGGTAATGGTGATGCTCGCTGATTGGGCGCAGAACACGGTGCTGTTGCGTCCGGTGGAAGCAGCGGCGGCCATCGCGCCGGTCGGCTTGATCTACAAGCTGCACGTGTTTCTCGGCTTGACCCTGTTTGTGCTGTTCCCCTTCACCCGTCTTGTACACATGGTCAGTGCACCGATCTGGTACCTGGGACGGCGTTATCAAATCGTTCGGCAGAAAATCTGAGGAGACAATCATGTCAGGTGGATGTGGATGTGGCGGCGGTAAAGGGGGCAGCGGTGGCTGCGGTTCTTCAAAAAAAGCCGAGTCGGTGGCGCCAGACGTGGTCGACATCGCGCCGGCCGGAGCAGTGCAGTTTGAAGCGCTGCCGGTTGAACCGGCGGCAGCTGGCGACGGCGCTGCGGCGCAACTGATCGCCAGCAGCGAGCAGGAGTGGCCGATCATCAGCGTCAACGAGGTATCGATCACCCCTGAGGCGATGGCCCAGGAGCTGCAATATCACCCGGCCGAAAGCCGCGAAGAGGCGGTCTATCTGGCCGCCCGGGCACTGGTGATCCGTGAATTGTTGCAGCAGCGAATCGCCGAACTCGGCCTGTCGTTGCAGATTGCTGCCGGTGAGAACGAAGAGGAAGCGGCCACCCGTTTGTTACTTGAACAGGAGGTAGTGGTCCCGCAGTGCGACGAGGAGACCAGTCTTCGTTACTACGACAACAATCGCGCACGCTTCCACAGTGCGCCGTTGCTGGCGATTCGGCACATTCTGCTCGAATGTGACCCGGAGGATGCCGAGGCCCGCGGCCTGGCGCACGATCAGGCCGAAGTCCTGCTGCAGCGCCTGGGTGATTTTCCCGGAAGCTTCGCCCAGCTGGCGCTGAGCTATTCGGCCTGTCCATCGAAGGCCCAGGGCGGTTCGCTGGGGCAGATCAGCAAAGGCCAGACTGTGCCCGAACTGGAGCGTCAGCTGTTTACCCTGGCGCCGGGCCTGGCCAGTAAACCGCTGGAGAGTCGTTACGGCTGGCACGTGGTCAGCGTCGATCAGCGCATCGAAGGCATGCCGCTGCCCTATGAGGTGGTCTCGACGGCGATCCACACACAGTTGCAGCAGGGCGTCTGGCAGAAAGCCCTGGTGCAATACCTGCAAACCCTGATCGGTGCCGCGGATATTCGCGGTATCCACTTGCAGGGCGCCGACTCACCGCTGGTGCAGTGACCAGCAGGCCAACCGGGGAAATCTGATGAGCAGTGTCATGCAGGATGGTTTTGGACGGCAGATCGATTATCTGCGGATGTCGGTGACCGATCGTTGTGATTTTCGCTGCGTGTATTGCATGGCGAAAAACATGACCTTCCTGCCGCGTCAGCAGGTCCTTACGCTCGAAGAACTGCAGCGCCTGGCGACACTGTTCGTCGGCCTGGGCGTGCGCAAGATCCGCCTGACCGGCGGCGAGCCACTGATCCGCCCGGGTATCGTCGGGCTGTGTCGCAACATCGCCGCCTTGCCCGGCTTGCGTGAACTGGTGATGACCAGCAACGGCTCGCAGCTCGGCCGCATGGCCAGGCCGTTGGCCGAAGCCGGGGTCAAGCGGATGAACATCAGCCTCGATAGCCTGGATGGCCAGAAGTTTCGCGCGATCACCCGCAACGGCGATCTCGATCAAGTGCTAGGCGGCATCGAAGCAGCGCGCGGTGCCGGCTTTGAGCGGATCAAACTCAACTGCGTGGTGATGAAAGGCCGCAACTTCGATGAGGTCCTGGGCTTGGTGCAGTACGCCATCGAGCAAAAGATCGATATCAGCTTTATCGAAGAAATGCCCTTGGGCGAAGTCGGACGCTCCCGGGGCGAATCGTTTTGTTCCAGTGACGAAGTGCGGGCGCTGATCGCCAGCCGTCATGGCTTGCTCGACAGTACCGAGAGCAGCGGCGGACCTGCGCGTTATGTGCGCCTGGAACGCCATCCGGATACCCGGATCGGTTTCATTTCACCCAACAGCCACAACTTCTGCGCCAGCTGCAACCGGATACGGATGACCGTTGAAGGGCGGTTGTTGCTATGCCTTGGACAGGAAGACTCGCTGGATTTGCGCGGCTTGCTGCGTCGTTACCCGCTGGATGACCAACCGCTGATCAACGCGGTGCAGAAGGCCTTGCGCGGCAAGCCATTGCGCCACGACTTCAACCCGGAAGGGGCGGTGCAGATCTTGCGGTTCATGAGTGTCAGTGGGGGGTGATGTTTAGGCAGCTACGCGGTCCCGTAGCAGCTGCCGAGTTTCGCGAGGCTGCGTTCGGCTGCGAAGCAGTCGCAAATCAGATCAGCGCGGTTAACCTGTAAGACCTCAGTGCCTGATTTTACGACTGCTTCGCAGCCGAACGCAGGCTCGCGGGCTCGCCAGCTGCTACGAGGGAATGTGTGAAGCCAGAAATCCTCAAGCCGCCGCTGGCGGCTTTTTTTGACCGCGAATTCTTGATGTCGATCAATTGCAGATCGGAACTTTTTCCGTAGTCTTCACTGCATGTTGTGTTTATAGCTTTTAAAACATCTATATGTAGTGTCTGGAGACCAAATGCAGAGCACGCTGATCTCAGTAGGGTGTAACCGCTTGCACAAGCGCGATGGCAGTCTGGTTGCCTTTGATGCGGACAAGATCCGCCAGGCGTTGATTGCCGCCGGCAAGGCCACCGGCGAATTCGCCGAACCCGAGGCCGAGGGGTTGCTCGACGCGGTACTGGCCCGTTTGGAAGGGCAGGCGCGACTGAATGTCGAGCAGATCCAGGATCGGGTCGAACGGGTGCTGATGGACGCCGGCTATTTCCTCGCCATGCGCGCTTACATTGTCTACCGCGAACAGCACGGGCGCTTGCGCCGTGACCGGCGGACCATGGTCGAGGTGGCGACTTCGATGAACGAGTACCTGGACCGTGATGACTGGCGGGTCCAGGCCAATGCCAACCAGGGTTATTCCCTGGGCGGGCTGGTGCTGAACGTGTCGGGCAAGGTCACCGCCAACTATTGGCTGGACGAGGTCTACAGCGAGGCGATCGGTACGGCTCACCGCGAGGCGGATTTGCATGTGCACGACCTGGACATGCTCGCCGGCTACTGTGCCGGCTGGTCGTTGCGCACCCTGTTGCACGAGGGCCTGAACGGGGTCCCCGGGCGTGTCGAAGCCGGCCCGCCGAAACACCTGAGCAGCGCCCTGGGGCAGATGGTGAATTTCCTCGGCACCCTGCAAAACGAATGGGCCGGCGCCCAGGCGTTCAGCTCGTTCGATACCTATCTGGCGCCCTACGTGCGTCAGGACAAGTTGAGCTACCAGGAAGTACGCCAGGCGATCCAGGAGTTCATCTATAACCTCAACGTGCCCTCGCGCTGGGGCACCCAGACACCCTTTACCAACCTGACGTTCGACTGGGTCTGCCCGCAGGATCTGCGCGAACAGATTCCGAGCATTGGCGGTGAGGAAATGCCGTTTGCCTATGGCGACCTGCAAGTCGAAATGGACCTGCTCAACCGCGCCTACATCGAAGTGATGCAGGCCGGCGATGCAAAAGGGCGGGTGTTCACCTTTCCGATACCGACCTACAACATTACCCATGACTTCCCTTGGGACAGTGAAAACGCCGACCGCCTGTTCGAGATGACCGCGCGTTACGGCTTGCCATATTTCCAGAACTTCCTCAATTCCGATCTGCAACCCAATCAGGTGCGCTCGATGTGCTGCCGCCTGCAACTGGACGTGCGCGAGTTGCTCAAGCGCGGCGGCGGCCTGTTCGGCTCGGCGGAACAGACCGGCTCGCTGGGGGTGGTCACCATCAACTGCGCGCGCTTGGGCTATGTCTTCAAGGGCGACACCAGCGGCTTGCTGAAGCGCCTGGACACCCTGATGGAACTGGCGATGGAGAGCCTGGAGGTCAAGCGCAAGGTGATCCAGCACCATATGGATGCCGGTCTATACCCCTACACCAAGCGTTACCTGGGCACCTTGCGCAACCATTTCTCCACCATCGGCCTCAACGGCATGCATGAAATGCTGCGCAATTACACCGGCGACGAGCAGGGCATGCACACCGAGAAAGGCCGGCAATTTGCCCTGGATCTGCTGGACCATGTGCGCGCCACCTTGCTGCGATTCCAGGAGGAAACCGGCCACATGTACAACCTCGAAGCGACTCCGGCCGAAGGCACCACCTACCGCTTCGCCAAGGAAGATCGCAAGCGTTACCCCGACATTCTCCAGGCCGGCAGCGTCGAGGCCCCGTACTACACCAACTCCTCGCAACTGCCGGTGGGTTTCACCGACGATCCCTTCGAGGCGCTGGAGCTTCAGGACGAACTGCAATGCAAGTACACCGGCGGCACCGTACTGCATCTGTACATGGCCGAGCGGATTTCCTCGACCGAGGCCTGCAAGCAACTGGTGCGCAAAGCCCTCGGCCGTTTCCGCCTGCCTTACCTGACCGTGACGCCGACCTTCTCCATCTGTCCGGTGCATGGCTACCTCGATGGCGAACATGAATTCTGTCCCAAATGCGACGAGGTCTTGCTGCTGCGTGAGCAGAACCTCGGCACCGCTCATTGATTCCGCTTCACTCAACTGCAAGGAACTTCATCATGAATGCATCGCAAACCCTGCCCCTGGCCCAACGTCAACGCTGCGAAGTCTGGACCCGAGTGATGGGCTATCACCGTCCGGTAGCGGCGTTCAATCCGGGCAAGCAGTCCGAGCACCGCGAGCGGGTTCACTTCACTGAAAGCGCGGCACTGGCCGGGCGCAAATGAGTCGAACGCTTCGGGTCGGGGGCATGGTGCCCCTGACCACCCTCGACTATCCGGGCCAACTGGCTTGTGTGCTGTTTTGCCAGGGTTGCGCCTGGCGCTGCCGCTATTGCCATAACCCGCAACTGATCCCGCCTCGCGGCAGCGAAGAAGTGGATTGGTGTCGGGTGTTGGCGTTTCTGCAGCGGCGCCAGGGTTTGCTCGACGCCGTGGTGTTCAGCGGTGGTGAACCGACGCTGCAGGACGGCCTGGCCGGGGCCATGGATGAAGTGCGGGAGATGGGCTTTCGCATCGGCTTGCACAGCGCCGGGATCAAACCGGCGAGCTTTGCCAGGGTCGTGACAGAGGCCGATTGGGTCGGCTTCGATATCAAGGCTTTGCCTGAGGATTGCCAGACCATCACCCGCATCGCCGGCAGCGGCACTGCCAACTGGCGCAGCCTGGAGTATCTGCTGGCCAGCGGTGTCGACTATGAGTGCCGCACCACGGTGCATTGGCACTTGTTCGACCCGGAGCGTTTGTTGATCCTGGCCCGGCGGCTGAGCGCACTAGGCGTCAAGCGCTTTGCCGTGCAACTGGTCAGGACTGCGCGGATGCTCGATCCACATCTGTCGAGTATTTCCGCACAGGCCGAGCAGGCCGAACTATGGGCGGCCATGCGCGAGTTGTTTCCGCAGTTTGTATTACGAGGCTAGGCGTTGCCATGGATGATGATCAAGGTATCAATCGGGGAGCATTTGACATGACCAGACTCAGTACCGCCAAACGCATTTTGTTGGGTTTTGCCATTGCACCGCTGGCGCTGATGGGCCTGGCGTTATATGCACTGCACGACCTGGCAACGCTCAAAGATCAGTCGGTCATTATCGTCCAACAGGACTGGCCGAAAATCAGCCCCATCATGGTCATTGCCACAGGCGTGCGCGATAACGCCAGGAATACCCGGGATTTGCTGATCGATAAAGACAACCAGCAGGTGCAGCAGTCTATCGACAGCACAAAAAAACGTATTACGGCGGCGCTTGAAACTCTTGAACCGCTGTTCTCTTCTCCTGAAGGTAAAGTCGCCTATTCAACCCTGAAAAAGCATCGCGAGGCCTATGTCGGCGCGTTCACTCAAGTGCAGGCGCTGATCCGGCAAGGTGCCTTCGATGAAGCAATGGCGCAGCTGAAACAAAAAGTCATTCCGGCCGAACTTGAGGTCTATAAGAGCCTGGATGGGCTGATGACGCTGCAAGGACAAATATTCGCCGACCGTGAACAGGTCGCGCTAGAACTCTACAGCGATGCCCGGCGTAACATGCTGGGGTTGTTTCTATTCTGTCTGACCCTGGTCATCGCCGCCGCGGTAATCGTGACGCGCAGTGTGACCAGGCCCTTGGGTGGCGAGCCAGATATTGCGGCACGCGTATTGAGTCAAATCGCCCAGGGTGACCTGACGATTCAAGTGCCGCTGCGCCCAACCGATGGCGGCAGCCTGATGATGAATATGCATGAAATGCAGCAGAACCTGAATGTGATGATCAGGCATATCGCCGCCTCGGTTGATCGGGTTGCCTGTTCTTCCGAAGAACTGAGTGCGGTCAGCAGCCAGACCAGCAGCAATTTGCAGTTGCAGGGACTTGAAATCGAGCAAGCGGCAGCGGCAGTGAACCAGATGACCGCAGCGGTCGACGAGGTGGCGCGCAATGCGGTCAGCACTTCTGAAGCCTCCCGAGAGTCCGAGCTGACCGCCCAGCGCGGTCGTGAGCAAGTTCAGGAAACGGTTGTCTCGATAGGGGAACTGGCTGCCGGCGTGACCGATACCTCGGCTCGCATTCAGCACTTGGCCGGCCGGGTGCAGGATATCAGCAAGGTCCTGGATGTGATTCGCAGTATTGCCGATCAAACCAATCTGCTGGCCCTCAACGCGGCGATTGAAGCGGCTCGCGCAGGCGACGCCGGGCGAGGTTTTGCGGTAGTCGCCGATGAGGTCCGGGCGTTGGCCCATCGTACTCAGGTGTCTACTCAGGAAATTGAACAGATGATCGGCAATATTCGCCTGGACACCGGCCATGTGGTCAGTGCGATGCAAAGCAGCAGCAACCTGGTCCTCGCTACTCTTGAAGTCGCACAGCGCTCGGGTGACGCCCTGGACGAGATTACCCGGTCTATTTCACAGATCAATGAGCGCAACATGATGATTGCCAGCGCCACTGAGCAGCAGGCATTGGTGGCGCGTGAAGTGGATCGCAATCTGATCGGGATTCGTAGTTTTTCCGAGCAGGTCTTGCTTGGCGCTCAACATACCAACACGGCCGGGCAGGAGCTGGCCGAGATGGCGGGGGCGTTGCATACGACGGTGGCGCGGTTCAAGATCTAGATCGTGTGTGGCGCCGACCTACTGTGGGAGCCTGCTTGTGAAGGCGGCCTGACAGCCGGCCTATCTTTGGAGGGTGTACATATCCGTTTCTGCGGTAACGGCCACTTAGGGTTCCGCCCTTACGGCGTGTCACTTTTTCAGACGCCGGAATGCCGGCCCAGCAAAAAGTAACCAAAAGGCTCGCCCCGAGCGTACGGCACCTCGCTAAGGCTCGGTGTTCCCTCGCTCCGGCGTCCATCATGGGGCGCCGCAATGCGGCGGAGTCAGCTGCGCTGACGGCGCTACGCGCCACCCCCCTGATGAACACCTCCACTCGGCCTGCCGAAGGGGCGGGTAGATCAAGATCAAGATCAACATCAGGATCAAAAGCCAAAGCGAGGCGGCCTATCGGCCGGCCTTTGATCAGCGAGCCGGACAAGGCCAAACCGTGTTGACGGAAAGGCTCAGGGCGTGATGACGGCCTAACAACCAACCTGTCTCTCGCTGGTGCACATATCCATTTCTGCGGTAACGGCCACTTAGTGGTTTCGGACTTGTTCGCAGGTGCCCTGGCTTTCAATATAAAGAAACGTCTTACGCGCCCATCAGAAGAACCCTATTTTCACCGCAGCCCCCATCGTGAAAGCTTGCGAGCGCTTGAACGAGGGTGGAAATAAAGCCCCTCTGTACACCCCATACAGACCAGGGAGGCCTGAACATGTCCAGCCAACTGCGCACCTTCTTCGACCACCGCCGGCATAAACTCCAGGTCCGCAATGTCGAGGCCCCGCTCGCTTTCCACGGCGAAGAACGCCTGAGCCAACCGTTCACCTATGGCGAATCCTGTCCCCAGCACGACCTGGCCGCCGAACAGCTGCTCGGTCGGGACGCCCGTTTCAGCCTGCACGCCGCGCCGCAAAAGCTGCCGTTCCACGGCCTGCCCGTGCCCACGATCAAGCCGCTGCGCATGCTGCACGGGATGAGTACCGCCTTCAAACGCCTGTCCGGCTCCCTCGACGAAGCCCTCTACGAAATCACCCTCGAGCCGCGCCTGGTGCTGCTCGGCCGCGGCAAACAGTTCCGCCTCTACCAACACAAACCCTCAATCACCAACGTTGTCGTTGCCATGCTCTGTGGCCTGGCCGCCACCGTGCTCGCGCAAAACGCCCAGGCCAGCACCCTCGAAGGCATCAACCACACCCACTGGGCCATCAACCATTTCAGCGTCGATGGTCGTTCGGGCATCGACATCATCGGCCCTTATCAGGGCGGCGGGGGAGGCTGCTGCTACATCGCGCCGGCGCTCTGGCAATCGGGTATGGCGGTGCGGGTTGATTGGGAAACCGGCTCGGCTTATTCCGATGACTTTCCTGGTTTTGCCGATTGGCCCAAGTATTTGGCGTGGGAGAAAAAAATCGATGCGCAAACACGCCAGCACAGCAAGGTGGTACCGGTACCGGACTACACCGGCCAGAAAGTCTGCGGCCTCACCGTGCATTTCCTGCCCTGCGATGAGCTGCAGGTCAGCACTTCCTGCTACGCCTACGGCAGCCCCGAATACCCGATCAAATCCGCCTTGCGATTGCCGGAGCCCCAGTCATGTCCGAAGTGAAACATTCCCCCCTTTGGTACCCGCCGCAGTTTCCGGTGCAGGGGCGCTTGCCCAGTCGTGCCGCGCAGGTCCATCAGAATCTGCGGCGCCAGCGCCAGTTGGAGTCGGATTACCATGATGCCCTGAGTGTGGCAGCCGGGCGCCGGGGTATGCCGCCGTGCTGCAAGACCCTGCATATCAGTCTGTGCTTCGACGGAACCGGTAATAACCTCAACAACGACCTGTACGAGTCCGGTATCCCGCACCCGACCAATATCGCTCGGTTGTTCCGCGCGAGCATCGGCGACGGCTATGCCGGCGGCACCAGCCACAGCAGCAAGGTCCGTGGCTTGACCGATGCGGCGGGCACCGGTAATGGCCAGTATTTCAAGTACTACATGCCCGGTGTGGGCACGCCCTTCCCGGAGGTGGGCGACCTGGACTACGGCAATCATGGCCTGGCCTTCGCCGGTTATGGCGAAGAGCGGATCAACTGGGGCCTGTTGATGCTCATCGACGCCTTGCGGCGCATGCTGGGGCTGCCACGGCAGGACAACGCCAGCCTGCTGGCCGCGGTCAAGTCCATGGGGACTTCGCACGGGATGGAATCGGTGACCGGCCCCGCTAACCGCCGCCGCGAGTTTTACACGCAGTTCTGGCCTTTGATGAAACCGTTGGGCCTCGCCCTGAGCCAACGGCCCGGTCAGTGCAGGCTGCTGGGCATCAAGCTGTATGTCTATGGGTTTTCCCGTGGCGCGGCGGCGGCGCGGGCTTTTGTCAGTTGGCTGAACCAGCTGTTGTCCCCCTCCGAAGCGACGCCGTCGCTGAAACTGGTCGATGTGACGCTGCCCATCAGCGTGGAATACCTGGGGCTGCTGGACACCGTGGCTTCGGTGGGCATTGCCGACATTGCGCCGGGGGCGACCGGCCATATGGGCTGGGCCGACGGCAATCAGCAACTGCCCACCAGCAGCCTGGTCAGGCGTTGCCTGCATATCGTGGCCAGCCACGAGCAACGCCTGTGCTTCCCGCTGGACTCGATCCGCCGCGAGGGCGGTGGTTACCCGGTCAATAGCGCTGAAGTGATCTACCCCGGTGTGCATTCCGACCAGGGCGGTGGTTATCCGCCTGGGGATCAGGGCAAGGCCATTGGCGAGAATGACGGTCTGTTGCTGTCGCAGATCGCCCTGCACGATTTGTATGCTGACGCCTTCGCCCACGGCGCCCCCTTTAAAGTACCGAAGGATGCCTTGCCAACAGAGTTGCGCCATGAGCTTTGGCGGGCGATGGAATTTGAGGTGATGGAAGAGTTTCGTGTTGCCCCTATCCTGGTCGACCGCTTCAACGCCTGGCGTCAGGTGACCCTGGGCCTGATCCCCGGGACGCAACCGCTGCCCGTCGAGCGGGCTGAACATTACCAGCCGCTACCGGCCCAGGACACTCTGGAACAGGCACTGCGTGAGCAGATGGCCTGGATCACCGCCTGGCGCATCGACCGCTATGCGTTTGCCAGCCTGAAGCAGGCGGCGTTCTATCTCCAGGCCTTTGATACCCAGGCCGACAACGCGGTACGCAGCGTCGCCGAGAGCAAACTCCAAGAGGAACAGGCGAAGGTCGTAACGCGCCGCAAGGAGCAACTGGCCCGCGAGCGCTTCGGCCGCGAACCGAGAAGGCCGATGGAACCCGGCGTCAAGGACTTCGATCCGGACATGGCGCAAACCCAGTTGCGCGAAGCCGCCGAGGAGTTCGGCATGGATTACCGCGCCGGTCTCTCTGTCACTGTCGCGATATGGATGGCAAGTATGGCGCTTCCGGGAGCTATGCCCGGTGCGCGGGCCGATCGCCTGAGGATGAAAGCGGCAGGGCAGGCCAGGGTCCGCCAGTTGTTCCCGCGCCCGCAGCATGAGTACGACTACGTTGATGAAAACAAGCGCGGCAATGTCGACGAAAGCCGCAACGCCACCCAGCCCGAGGGGCTGTTGCGCGCACTGTTCGACGATCAGGTCCACGACTCCCGCGCCTGGTTTCTCTATGCCGCCCACCTGAGCCTCCTGGGCACAGGCATGCGTGAGCCATTGGGCAGTTATCTTACTGATCGCATGGTGTTCTTCGGTGATACCCACTCAAGAAAGCTGGCGCTGTATGACCAAAACGATCAGCCGATAGTGGCGAGTGACGCGCGCTTGCGAGGGGTTGAACAGCCCGGTGTGGTACAGCCTCCGGTCATGACCGCCGAGCGCCTGGCTCAAGCCCGGCAAGACATCGATGCGCTCTGGCGGGCCCATGACGCCAAGGCCGCAGAGGTGAACAATGCGCCGGTCTGAACCTGTCCTCCTTCGTCCTGCGCAAGGCACCCAGCCCCAGCCCCTGCTCAAGCCCACCTCGTGGCGTGCGCTGCTCGCGGCGCTCTGCGGCCTGGCTGCCACCGTGCTCGCGCAAAACGCCCAGGCCAGCACTATCGAAGGCATCAACCACACCCACTGGGCTATCAACCATTTCAGCGTCGATGGTCGCTCGGGCATCGACATCATCGGCCCTTACCAGGGTGGCGGGGGAGGCTGCTGCTACATCGCCCTGGCGCGCTGGCAGCCGGGCATGACGGTGCGCGTTGATTGGGAAACCGGCGTGGCATATCCCGATGGATTTCCCGGTTTTGCTGATGAGGCCAAGTACGAAGCATGGGCGAAAAAAATCAGAGCTCAAAAACGCCAGCACAGCAAGGTGGTACCGGTGCCGGACTACACCGGCCAGAAAGTCTGCGGCATCACCGTGCACTTCCTGCCTTGCGATGAGCTGCAAGTCAGCACCTCCTGCTACGCCTACGGCAGCCCCGAGTACCCGATCAAGACCCCGTTGCAATTGCCGGAGCCCCAGTCATGTCTACAGTGAAGGGCGCCGCATGGCGAGAGGTGGGGCTATGGCCACCCCCAAAACTGCAACCACCAACCATACCCCACCAACCCATTCGCCAATAACAGGCACCCACTGCCCGCCAGCCGCCGAGCCAACGACACGTCCTCACGCCCCAGGAGCTTCCACCCCAACACCAAACTCCACGCCATCGCCGCGATCAACAGCGATGCCCTAGTCGGCTGCACCCACTCCAGCAGCAAGCCCTCATAGCGCAGCAATTTCACGGTAGTCGCCGACAGCCCGAGAAACAGCCCGGCACCACCAAGGGGTGTGAGGGTCATTGCCAGGGGGGAATACAGCGCCGGATTTCCCGCCAGCCGCGCCGTCAGTCGCAACAGAATCAGCAACGCCGTGCCCAACAGCACCGAGCTCAAGCCCAGGTAGGCGACGATGCTGAAGCCGTCGAGCCAGCTGAAGCTGTCGTTGAGTTGCGGGTAGTGGGTGAGCAGCCACCAAGGGGCGTTGTCTTGCAAGGGCCAGAGCAGGTCTTGTTCGATCAGCCATGCCGCGAGCTGTTGTTTGAGGGCGACGAACCAGGGGCTGACGGTCCACTGGAATCCGCCCATGGCCAGGCCGATCACGCCGAACAGCAGCAAGCGTGCATCCCAGACCGACAGGGTGCGTGCGCTGGACTGGAGGATTTCCTGGTTGCTGGAGCGGGCGATCAATTGCACCGCGCCGCGTTGTCCGCTGCAGCGTCCGCAGGCGTGGCAGTCGCTGGCGCCTTGCATGCGTCGGATATCGAGCAAGGGTGCGCAGTTGGGTGGTGGCAGTCTTGGGGCGGGATTTTCCAGCCAGCGTTGTTCGTCCACCTGAAAGTGCACCGGAGCCAGGCGGGCGAGCAGGGCGAAGACACCGCTGACCGGGCACAGGTAACGGCACCAGACTCGCTTGCCGCGGCCGAACAGCAGGCCGACGATGACTGCTGCGACCGTCGAGCCGCCCAGAATCAGCAGCGCGGCCTGGGCGTAGTCATAGACGCTGATCAACTGGCCATAGAGGGTGGTCAGGCAGAACGCCAGGGTTGGCCAGCCGCCCCAACGCAGCCAGCGCGGTACGCCCAGGCCTTTGCCGTAGTGGCTGGCCCATTCGCTCAACGAGCCTTCCGGGCACAGCACGCCGCACCAGAGGCGACCGAACAGCACGATCGACAGCAGCACGAACGGCCACCAGATGCCCCAGAACAGAAACTGCGCGAGCAGGGTCAGGTTGTCGAGGATCCTTGCCTGGCTGTCCGGCAGTGGCAGCAGCGCCGGTAGCAACAACAGTAATCCGTAGATCAGCACCACCAGCCACTGCACGGCACGAATCAGCGGCGCGTGGCGGCGCATCCCGTCGCCGAGATGCTGCAGCCAGAGATTGCGCCGACTCAGCTCGGGCATAGGGCTTTTTCCATCGGGCGTTGGCGCAACCAGCCAGCAACGATCAGCCAGTAACCGATCAGAACCACCAGGGTCGCACAGCTGGGGGTCGCTCGATAACCGGCAAAGCCGGCGAGGAAACTGCCCAGGCCGTGGCTGTCGCTGAGCAACGGGTTGCTGTCCCAAAGGGCTTCGCCAAACACGCTATAGACCAGCTCCGGCACATCCAGGGCCAGCAGTTGCCCGCCGATGCGCTCGATGCCGCTGACCAGCAGCGCCGCGCCGAGCATCAGCAGCAGGGCTTCGCTGAGGGCAAAAAACCTGGGCCATGAAATGAACCGGCGACTGCTCTGCAACAGGTAGACGGTCAACCCCGCCAGCACCAGTCCCGCCAGCCCGCCGACGGCGAACAAACCCAGTTGCGGGCCACGCAACTGAGCCCCGGCGCCATAGAGAAAGACCACGGTTTCACTGCCTTCACGGCTGACCGCGAGCATCGCCAGCAGCAACAGCCCGAGGCCGCCTTGTCGGGCCAGATGGCTGTCGGCGTGGCGGCGCAGGTCCTGCTTGAGGGTCCGGGCGTGGTGGTGCATCCAGCCGACCATTTGCACGATCAGCAAACTGGCAACCAGCGCCAGCGTGGCCTGGAACCATTCGCTGGCCGATCCGCTCATGGCCTCGCCGGCAAACAGAATCAGTACCGCGAGCAACCCCGACAACATCAACCCCAGCATCACCCCGGCCCACAGGTATCTGAGCAGTCGATTGCCCTGGCTTTGCTGGCTGACCCAAGCCTGGAGAATGCCGATTACCAGCAACGCCTCGACGCTTTCGCGCCAGACGATGAACATTGATTGATTCATGGAAAGCTCCTTGAAGGAAAGCTCCGTGGACGACCCGGTTATTTGGCGAGGATGCCGCCTTCGGGCAATTGCAGATTGAACTCGTCGAAGAACGGATAATGACCGGGTCGCAAGGGGTGAATGACCACGAAGGTTGTCACCCCCGGCGACAGGACTTTTTCCACCCGTAAAGGTGTGCTCTCGAACTCTGCCGGCCCCTGGCCGATGTTTTTCAGGACGATCTTGAAACGTTGCCCGGCCGGCACCTCGAGCAATGCCGGGGTAAAGTGCCCGTCGCGCAGGGTCAGCTCATAGGTCGGCAATTGGGCCTGTGCGGCCAATGGCGTGATCGCCCAGGCCAGCAGCAGCCAGGCAAGACGCGGGTGAGCACAGGCAAACCTTGACCGGCCGCGATGGGTCGACGGCGTACGGCTCATTCAATAGCCGCCTTTCTTGCCAATCCCGGCGTAGATGAATTCATAGTGCAGTTCACAGCGCTCGAACCAGGGCGCCACGCCGGTTTCCTTGTCGGTGTGGCGACCGAGGGAACCGTGACCGCCGGGTGGCAGGACGCTGAAGGTCAGTTGATATTTGCCCGGGCCGAGTAGCTTCACATTGTCGCCATAGTGCGGGCCGTCATTGGCCACCATGGCATGGAAGTCGCCCTCGAGTTCAGTCTCGCTGCCCTGCTTTTTCAGGTTGAAAGAGACATTCAGGTAGGGCACGAAACTGCCTTCCTGAAAGCCCTGACGATTGTCCGCGGTGGCGCGGATGTCGGCTTCCAGATGAACATCGGAATCCGCGGTGGCGCGCATCATGCCGGCAGGCGCCATCTCGATCGGCTGCAGATACACCGCCGCAACTTCCAGCCCCGGACACAATTGCGGCTCGCCAATCGGATACTCCTTGGCCTGAGCCAGGGGGGCTAGCAACAGCACGGCGAGAGACAGCGAAAAGGTGGTACGCATGAGGTCTTCCTGGGCACTGACAAGTTAGGGGGCCGAGTCTAGGAAGCTTTCTTGCGAATAATAATGATTATTGTCAATTTTTGCGCAGATCGGCTGACGATTCCGTTTTGAGGCGCACAACCCGGCTGCCAAGGGGTGCAAGGATGACCCGCACCGCCAGGACCGCGCCTGTCAACACTGCGACTAGCCCCAACGCTTCCATAAGTGTCGGTAAGCGGCCATGAAAAATCAGTCCGAGGAGGGTCGCGAACAGTGACTCAAGGGCGATCAGTTGCCCTGAAAGTACCATCGGCAGATAGCGCGAAGCCAGGTTCCAGGCCCACGCGCCAATCAATGAACACAGCACCGCGATCAGCAGTGCCCAGGCATATAAATGCCCGGCGCTGGCGAAATCGAACCCCAGCGACGGCAGCTTGAAAACCTCCAGTGCCAAGCCAAGGGGGAGCAGACCCAAGGTGCCGATTGCTCCACCAGTCATCATCAGTCCGGTCCATGCAGCGGTAGTGCTCGGAGGGAGCTTTTCCAGCTCGGTCTGATTGAGCAGACTGAACACGATCCACAAAACAACGGCCAGCAACGAGAAGATCAGACCTGTCAGGAAAGAGCCTGCCGATACCCCCGGCTGGTTTATTGCGCTCAGGTTGGTGAGTAGCAGGCCACTCACCAGGAACGCCAGCGGTGTCGCCAATCGCCGCCACGCCAGGGTCTTGCTCCGCGCATTGCCGAGCAGTGCCAGCAACACCGGGACCATGCCAATCAGTGCCGGAGTCAGTAATGGCCCGGCAATAATAACGCCTGCGGCAATACAGGTGCTGTACCCCAGGTAACCCATGGCCCCCAGACCGAGCGCACGCAACCACTGATCTGCGCGCAACAGTCGGACTTGAGCCCGATAGACCCCAACGATAAGTACTCCGAGTACCCCGGCAAACAAAAAGCGCAGGGCCATCAAGTCATAGATGCTATAGCCACCGGTGACGTAGGGCGCAATGAAATTCAGTGCCCAACTCAAGGTCGCGAATATCGCCAGAGCGACTCCGATGGCTGTATTTGAAGTACTTGTGGTCATGGAACGCTCGTCCGTGGGTGGGCATGAGCCCATGGTGCACAGCGCAAGATCCATGCTACAAACGAGTTCTCCGTCTTGAATGCATAACCTCAGATTATGAATGCGCTCAGTAAATCCTTGCCGCCATTGTCCAGCTTGCTGCCATTTGAAGCTGCTGCCCGACTGGAAAGTTTTTCCAGGGCCGCCGATGAATTGCACATCACCCAAGCGGCGATAAGCCGGCAGATTCGTGGGCTCGAAGCCAACCTTGGGGTCACGCTTTTTTGCCGGCGCAATCGCGCGGTTTTTCTTACGCAGGAAGGGCGAGAACTGGGGCGGGTGGTGAGTGAGGCCTTGCACAGCATCAGTTCGGGTGCCGAGGCTCTGCGTGGCGAGTTGCGCAAAAACCGAGTGGTTTTACTCTGCCAGTTGTGCGAAGCGTTCTATTGGTTGATGCCGCGTCTTTCAAGGTTTCATCAGCTTCACCCGGAAATCGAAATCCAGGTCGCGACATCGACCAAACCGCTGACAGAATTCACCGAGCACTTCGACGTCGCCCTGCAAAGCACCGGGCGCGCCAGTGGCTTGCATGTATTGGCGTTCACCGCCTCCGATGAAGTATTTCCGGTGTGCAGCCCGGCTTACCTGGCGGCTCATGGGCAACTGCTGGATATAGCAGACATACCTCGGCACACGCTGTTGCACCATCGCGCGACACCACCCCATTTGATGGAATGGGACAGTTGGCTGGGCATCTTTGGAGCGTCCTTGGGTAACTAGGCGAACGACAGGTTTTTTGACAGCTATCCCTTGATGCTTCAGGCCGCCGTCGAGGGGCATGGCATCGCGATGGGGTGGCGCCGAACAGCCAGCAGGCTTATCGACAGTGGCGCACTGGTGAGGCCATGTGCGCAGAGTGTGCCTTTGCCTCAGGCGATATCGGTGTACCAGCGCCACGCTGGGGCCGATCGGCCAGAGACTCGAGCGCTGATTCAGTGGCTTGAGGATGAATTATTGAACGAGCGCTCGTAGCACAGCTTCAACCTGAGTAGGCCCACAATCTTTTAGCAATATTGAAGACCGTCGAAGATCAAGATCAAAAGATCGCAACTGTTGCGCAGTTATTTTTCCTGGCCCTGACGCAATCGGGTGCTGACCAGTGCCGCGACTACCAGCAGGCCGGCGATTACCAGCAAGCCATTGCGGGTGCTGCCGGTGGCTTGTTCGATCAGGCCCATTACCGACGGCCCGACAAATCCGCCGAGCAAGCCGCAGGTGGTAACGAACGCCAGGCCGCCGGCCAGGGCAGTGCCGCTCAGACGACTGGAGGGAAAGACAAAGATGATCGACTGCACCACGAACAGCATCAGCGCGGTCATGGAAAAGCCGATCAGGCCGATGAATGAGTTGGCGAACGAGGCCAGCAGCAAGCCAGCGGACATGGTCAGCAGGCCGAAGAACAAAATCCTCCGGCAACGCTGTGGCGAGGTGGCCAGTCGCGGAAAAGTGGCGGCACCGATGGCGGCGGCGATCCATGGCACCGAGGTCAGCAGACCGATCTGCAGCGGCGACAATACACCGTAGGTGCCGATGATACCGGGCAGGAAGAAGATCACGGTGTAGATGGTGATCTGATGCACGAAGTAGACAACGATCGCCAACCAGATCTGTTTATCGCGCAGCATCTGACTCAGCCGGCTTTGTTGTGGCGAGGCGGCTTTTTCAGCGATCAGGCGCTCTTCGATTGCCCTGGCGTCGGCCTTCGAAAGCCAGGGCGCGGAGGAGGGGCCATCGGGCAGCTTTTTCCACACCACATAGGCCAGCGCTACCGCCGGCAAGCCTTCGAGCACGAACAGCCACTGCCAGCCATGCCAGCCGAGCCAGCCGTCGAGTTGCAACAGCGCGCCACCCAACGGACCACTGAGAATATTCGCCAGGCACACCCCGAGCAGGAAATACCCGGTGGCCCGCGCACGTTGTTCGCGGTTGAACCAATAGGTCAGGTAGAGCATGACCCCGGGAAACAGACCGGCTTCGGCGATGCCCAGCAACAGACGCATAATGTAGAACGAGGTTTCGCCCTGGACGAAGGCCATGCCGGCGGAGAGCAGGCCCCAGGTGATCATGATGCGGGTGATCCAGAACCGCGCGCCAACCTTCTGCATGATCAGGTTGCTCGGCACTTCGAACAACGCATACGTCAGGAAGAACAACCCCGCACCCAGGCCATAGGCCGCGGCGGAAAGCCCGAGGTCAATGCCCATGCTGGCCTTGGCCAGGGCAATGTTGGTACGGTCGAGGAAGCTCATCACGTAAACCACCACCAGCAGTGGCATCAGTTTGCGCAGCAGCAGATTCGTCAGCCGGTTTTCATCGGCAAGGGCAGGGGCTTGAGCCACTGCGGCGGTACTTAGGATTGTCATTTTTATAGTCCTAATGCGGGCAGGTGCATCTGGCAGAAGAGCTCAGTGTGGGAAGGGCTGGGAGCCGCTTCCCACAAGAATCGAGTCGTACCTGAAAACTCAGTTGTCCGGAGTTTGCTCCAGGTCCAGCCACACCGGGCCGTTGGGGTACTGGTAGCGTTCCAGGGTTTCGGCGCTCATTTCGATGCTGTAGCCGGGGCGCTGTGGTGGCATGTAGCGGCCGTTGCGGATCACTACCGGCTCGAGGAAGTGTTCGTGCAGGTGGTCGACGTATTCCAGCACGCGATTGTGCAGCGAGCCGGATACCGCGATGTAATCGAACAGCGAAATGTTCTGCACATACTCGCACAAGCCGACGCCGCCGCCATGCGGGCACACCGGCACCTCGAATTTGGCGGCCATCAGCAAGACGATCAGCACTTCATTGAGGCCGCCCAGGCGTGCCGCGTCCAGCTGGCAGAAGTCCAGCGCCTTGGCCTGGAACATTTGCTTGAACATCACCCGGTTGTGGCAGTGCTCGCCGGTAGCGACACCGATCGGGGCGATCCGCTGACGAATGGTCGCGTGCCCGAGAATGTCATCCGGGCTGGTCGGCTCTTCGATCCACCAAGGGTCGAATGCCGCCAGGCGACGCATGTTGGCCACCGATTCATCGACGCTCCAGACCTGGTTGGCGTCCATCATCAAGGTCCGCTCCCAGCCGATTTCTTCGCGCAGGATCGCCGCGCGGCGCAGGTCGTCTTCCAGGTTGGCGCCGATTTTCTGCTTGAAGTGGGTCCAGCCATCGGCCACCGCTTCGCGGGCCAGGCGACGCATTTTCTCTTCCGAATAACCCAGCCAGCCCGGGGCGGTGGTGTAGCCGGGATAACCTTCGCGCAGCATCTGGGCTTCACGCTTGGCCTTGCCGGGAACCTGACGGCGCAACAGGGCGATGGCTTCTTCGGGGGTGATGGCGTCGGTCACGTAGCTGAAGTCCAGGCACGCCACCAGTTGCTCCGGGGTCATGTCCGCCAGCAGTTTCCACACCGGCTTGGCTTCGACCTTGGCCCACAGGTCCCACACCGCGTTGACGATGGCGGCGGTGGCCAGATGAATCACGCCTTTTTCCGGGCCCAGCCAGCGCAACTGGCTGTCGCCAACGGTGAAGTTGTGCCAGAAGCCGCCCATGTCGGCGGTGATCTCTTCCAGGGTCAGGCCGACGATCAGCGGCGCCAGGGATTGCACAGCGGCGACGCAGATTTCATTGCCACGGCCGATGGTGAAGGTCAGGCCGTGGCCTTCCAGGCCTTGTTCCGAGTCGGTGTGCAGCACCACGTAGGACGCCGAATAGTCAGGCGCGCTGTTCATCGCGTCAGAGCCATCGAGTGACCGGGAAGTAGGGAAACGGATGTCGCGAACGCTCAGGTGGGTGATTCGAATGCTCATGGAGGACTCTTTTTGTTGGTGACCACTTGGGAGCTCGACTGTAGGGTGGTCGGCGATATAGGCATAATCGTCGATTCGTATAGATGGATATCAAAATTGATATGTCAGATCAGCCGAAAGTCCCGACCTTCACCAGCCCGGTTTCGCCGAAAAACTTCAGCCCGCTGAAGATCTCCAGTCGCCAGATTGCCCTGCTCAACGCCCTCGGCGAGTTCCGCAACCTGCGCCGCGCGGCGGCTGCGATGCACACCACGCAGCCGGCGGCGAGCCTGTTGCTGCAACAGCTGGAAGAACGGCTTGACGCCAAACTGTTCGAGCGTTTGCCGCGGGGTATGGAACCGACGCTTTATGGCGAGGTGATGATTCGCTACGCCCAAGGCGCGATTCATGAGTTCGAGCACGCCGAAGCCCAACTGGCGGAACTGGCACGCGGTGCCTCGGGGCTGGTGCGCATCGGCACGGTGATGGGCCCGGTGCCGACCTTGCTGACCCGTGGCGTGCTGGCATTCAAGGCGGATAACCCGAAAGTGCGCATCTGCATTGAAGTCGGCACCAGCGACACCTTGCTGCCGGCATTGATTCGCGGCGATTTCGACGTAGTGCTGGGACGCCTGCCGGACCAGATCGACAGCCAGGGCCTGGATATCCAACTGTTCGAAAAGGGCGAGCAGATGCGTGTCATTGCGCGCCCGGGCCATGGGCTGGCCACGGCCGGGAAACTCAGCCTGGCCGACCTGGTGCCGCTGACCTGGATCCTCCATCCGCTCGGCAGCCCGATGCGTCGACGGGTGGAAAGCGCGCTGAAGGCCGGGGGCATGGTGCAGACCCTGGACATTGTCGAAACCGCCTCGATCCTGGCAACCACCTCGATGATCGAGGCTTCGGACATGATCGCCGTGGTCCCCAATGACGTGGCAGAGCACTACCTGCGCTATGGCATGGTCACCATCCTGCCGGTCGAGCTGCCTATTTCCATGGTCAACATCGGCTTGCTGACGCGCCAGGCGCGGCCCTTGTCGGCGGCCGTGAGCAAACTACTGGGTTACCTCAAGGAGCACGGCAAGGGTTGAAAGGCGCCCACTGATATAGGCAGGACTCAATCCTGCACCAGCGGCTAGAATCGCTGCCATCTCCCCAAGGTCTTTTTCCGATGCCCACGGACATTTCCTCTTCCGCGTTCTGCAGCTGGTTGCGGTTCAAGCATCTGGTGCTGATTGATACCCTGGCGCGCACGCGCAATATGCACACCACCGCGCAACTGATGAACCTCAGCCAGCCGGCGCTGAGCAAAATGTTGCGCGACCTCGAGGACCAGTTCGGTTTCGCGCTGTTCGAGCGCCTGCCGCGCAGCATGCCGCCCACCGAACTGGGGGAGCACGTGGTGCGTTATGCCCAGGTTTCGTTGAACGATTCGCAGCGCTTCGTCGATCAGGTCAATCGGTTGCGCAAGGGTGGCCATGGTTCTCTGAAAGTCGGCGGAATTTTTGCCGCGACCTCGGTGGTGCTGCCCGAAGCCATCGCGCTGATCAAGAGCCGCAGCCCGCTGCTGTCGATCGAAGTGGTGGAGCAGTCCAGCGATCACCTTCTGGAAATGCTCGAGCAGAACAAACTCGACCTGATCATCGGCCGCTTCACCGACGAACGCTTTATCCCGCTCTTCGATTTCCAGCCCCTGGGGCCGGAACCCTTTTGCCTGGTGGTCAACCACCGCCATCCGCTCAGCACCCAGGGGCCCACGCCGGTCGAGGCGTTGAGCGACTGGCCGTGGATTCTCTATCCGGTCGGCGCGCCGATTCGCACGCGCATGGAAGCCGCCTTCAGCGCCGTCGGGATTCCCACGCCCGCCAATACCGTGGACACCATCTCCATGCCGATCTTTCTGCACCTGCTGCAGTCGGGGCCGATGATCGCCATGCTGCCCGAGTCGATGGTCCAGGGGCATATCCAGAACGGCCTGCTCAAGGTGCTCGACACGCCGCTACAGCTGGCGCCTCTGGATTACGGGATCCTCACCCGCAAGCACGAACGGCTCACCGGCGCGACCCGGGAGTTCGCCGATATCTTGCTCGAATTTGCCCGGCAGCGCCGCGCGGGGGAAATCGTCTGAGAACAGCTCTCGGCTGATTCGATAACCCAGGGTTATCGATCAATCGGAACCTTTCATTGGGAAATGTGCGGGTAGCTCCCTACAGTGATTGCAGACCCGTTCGGTGCAGATCGAACCTGTAATAACAAGAACTTACCCGCCGGTACCGGACGTCCGTCAGCTCAGCGACCTGACGTCAGCACCGGGCATCACCGTCCCTGAGAGGTTCCATGGAACTGATTGCCAAAACTCCAGCCTACGACAGCAGTGCTGCCGTTATCCGCCTCAATCCCCTGGACAATGTACTGATCGCCCGCCAGGTGCTGCCTGAAGGTTTGCGTCTGGAGCAGGAGCAGATCACCGTTCGGCAAACAATTGCTTCCGGGCACAAAGTCGCGACGGTGCGAGTCGAAAAGGGCCAGCCGTTGCGCCGCTACGGGCAAATCATCGGCTTCGCTTCGCGGACCATCGAGGTCGGCGAGCATGTGCACGTGCAGAACGTCGAAATGGGTGATTTCTCCCGTGACTATGCCTTCGGCGTCGATGCTCATCAGCTGCCGGCGACCGAGGCGTTTTTCCAGGGCATCGTGCGGGCTGACGGGCGGGTCGCGACCCGTAATTATGTCGGGATCCTCACCTCTGTGAACTGTTCGGCCACCGTGGCCCGGGCCGTGGCCGATTACTTTCGGCGCGATATCCATCCCGAAGCGCTGGCGGCTTACCCGAATGTCGACGGAGTGGTGGCGCTGACCCACAGCGCCGGCTGCGCCGTGGACCCGAGCGGCGAGGCCTTGGGATTGTTGCGGCGGACCCTCGGTGGTTATGCGGTACACCCCAATTTTGCCGCGGTGCTGATCATCGGCCTGGGCTGCGAAACCAATCAGATCGAGGATCTGCTCTCGACTCAGGGCCTGGTCAAAAACGATCAACTGCGGGCATTCACCATTCAGGGCATCGGTGGTACTTCGAAAACCATCGCCAGCGGCATCGAACAAGTCAAAGGTCTACTGGCCCAGGCCAACCAGGTGCAGCGCGAGCGAGTCAGTGCCCGGCACCTGATTGTCGGCCTGCAATGCGGGGGGTCCGACGGTTACTCGGGCATCACCGCCAACCCGGCGCTGGGCAATGCGGTGGACCGTCTGGTGGCCGCCGGAGGCAGCGCGATCCTTTCCGAAACCCCGGAAATCTACGGTGCCGAACACCTGTTGACCCGCCGCGCAGTCAGCCGCGCGGTGGGTGAAAAACTCATCGCCCGCATCCATTGGTGGGAAGCGTACTGCCAGCGGATGAACGCCGAACTCAACAACAACCCTTCGGCCGGCAACAAGGCTGGCGGCCTGACCACCATCCTCGAGAAGTCCCTGGGGGCGGTGGCCAAGGCCGGTTCCAGCAACCTGGTCGAAGTCTACGAATACGCCGAGGCGGTGCGGGCCAAAGGCCTGGTGTTCATGGACACCCCCGGCTACGACCCGGTATCGGCGACCGGCCAGGTCGCCGGTGGCGCCAACCTGATTGCCTTCACCACCGGGCGCGGTTCGGCCTACGGTTGCGCGCCCGCGCCGTCGATCAAGCTGGCGACCAACAACCGGGTGTTCGAGCACCAGGAAGAAGACATGGATGTGAACTGCGGCGGCATCGCGGACGGCAGCACCAGCATCGAGGAGCGCGGCGCGCACATCTTCGAACTGATGCTGAGCATCGCTTCCGGCGAGCGCAGCAAGAGCGAGCAGCACGGTTATGGGCAGAACGAATTCGTGCCCTGGCAGATCGGCGCAGTGACCTGAGCATCCCTTTTCGGCTTTGACAGCCATTCCCCGTAACAGCAGCGCAACCCTATGAACCACCGCCGGCCCCAGGCCCGGTGGCGCTGCTACTTCATGAGGCGAGAAAATCATATGAGCGTATCCGGATACAACTTTATCGGCGGTCAACGCAGCGCCCAAGGCGACACCCTGCTGCACAGCGTCGATGCCAGCACCGGCGAGCAATTGCCCGGGGCTTTTTACCAGGCAACCCTGGCCGAGGTGGACGCCGCGGTACTGGCGGCCGAGCAAGCTTATCCGCTGTTTCGCAACCTGCCGGCCAGCCGACGCGCGGAGTTTCTCGAAGCGATTGCCGACGAGCCCGATGGACTGGGCGATGAACTGGTGGCGTTGACCTGCCGCGAAACCGCATTGCCGGCGGCGCGGATTCAGGGTGAGCGCGGTCGCACCAGCGGCCAGATGCGGCTGTTTTCCCAAGTGCTGCGGCGCGGCGATTTCTACGGCGCGCGGATCGATCAGGCACTGCCTGAACGCACGCCGCTGCCACGTCCGGACCTGCGCCAGTACAAGATTGCTGTCGGCCCGGTGGCGGTGTTCGGCGCGAGTAATTTCCCGCTGGCGTTCTCCACGGCCGGCGGCGATACCGCCTCCGCACTGGCGGCCGGTTGCCCGGTGGTGTTCAAGGCCCACAGCGGGCATATGGCGACCGCCGAGCTCGTCGCTGCTGCGCTGATCCGTGCCGCGGAAAAAACCGCGATGCCGGCCGGGGTGTTCAACATGATCTTCGGCTCCGGTGTCGGTGAGGCACTGGTCAAGCATGCGGGGATCCAGGCGGTAGGTTTCACCGGTTCGCTCAAGGGGGGACGTGCCCTGTGTGACATGGCGGCCGCCCGCCCACGACCGATCCCGGTGTTCGCCGAGATGTCGAGTATCAATCCGGTGATTGTCTTGCCCGAGGCGCTGCAGGCGCGCAGTGCCGCGATCGCTAAAGAGTTGAGCGCTTCGGTGGTCCAGGGCTGCGGCCAGTTCTGCACCAACCCGGGCCTGGTCCTGGGCATTCGCTCGCCGCAGATGGACGGGTTTGTCGAGCAGTTGCGCGGGCACATGGCCGAGCAACCCGCGCAAACCATGCTCAATGCCGGCACCTTGCGCAGCTATGGCAATGGTTTGAAGGCGTTGCTCGGCCATCCGGGTATCAAGCATTTGAGCGGTCAACCACAACAGGGCAATCAGGCCCAGCCGCAATTGTTCGAGGCCGATGTCAGGCTGTTGCTGGAGCACGATCACCTGCTCCAGGAAGAAGTCTTCGGCCCTTGCTCCATCGTGATCCTGGCCGCCGACAAGGATGAACTGCTACAGGCGGTAGGCGCGTTGCAGGGTCAGCTCACGGCCACGCTGCTGGCTGAAGAGACTGACCTGACGGCCTTTGCCGAACTGTTCGGGCTGCTCGAGCAACGGGTCGGCCGGGTGCTGCTCAACGGCTACCCGACCGGCGTCGAAGTCTGCGATGCGATGGTGCATGGCGGACCTTACCCGGCAACCTCCGACTCCCGGGGCACCTCGGTGGGGACCCTGGCCATCGAGCGTTTCCTGCGTCCGGTGTGCTACCAGAATATTCCCGACGCGCACTTGCCCGAGCCGCTGAAAAACGCCAATCCGCTGGGCATCGCCCGGCTGGTGGACGGTCAGATCAGCAGCCGAACCTTGGGTTGAGCAGCGGCATGAAAGGAGTAGCGCAGATGACTGATATGCCCAATCCGCAACGTTACGACTACCAGACGCTGCTGGGCTTTATCCAGCAGCTGTTCGAGAAGGCCGGGGCGGACTCGGAAGTGGCCCGGACAGTGACCCGGGTCCTGCTCGAAGGTGATCTGCTGGGGCATCATACCCACGGCGTGAACCTGGTCAGCCGCTACATTGCCGGCGTCATGGCCGGCGATGCCCAGGCCGACGGGAGCAAGTTCGAGCAGCTGTCGGCCAGCAGCGTGTCGGGGCTGTTCGATGGCCACTATGTGCTGGGTCCGTACTGCGTCAGCAAGGCGCTGGACTTTGCGGTACAAGCCGCCACCGCCCATGGGCTGGGCATGGCAGTGGTCCGTCGCTCTTCGCACATCGGCTGCCTGGCGGCCTACCTCAAGCCGATCACCGACCAGGGCTTGGTGGCGATCATCTACAGCTCCGATCCTTCGGTGGCCTCGGTCTCGGCCCATGGCGGGATCGATCCGATCTACACGCCCAACCCGATCGCCGCCGGGATCCCCACCGATGGCGAGCCGATTCTGCTCGATGTCAGCATGTCGACCATTACCCTGGGGCTGATCGGCCAGTGCCGGCAGGCCGGGAAAAAGCTGCCGCATCCGGTGCTGATGTCCAATAGCGGACAATTGACCGACGACCCGGAAGCGTTTTCCACCAACCCCCCGGGCAGCATTTTGCCCCTCGGTGGGCAGGCTTTCGGGCACAAGGGTTTTGCCTTGGGAATTCTGGTCGAGGCGCTGACCTCGGCTCTCGCCGGACATGGTCGCAAGGACGCTCCGCAGCAGTGGGGCGCTTCAGTCACGGTGATGGCGATTGATCCGGAGTTTTTCGGCGGGCTGGAAAGTTTCACCGCGGAAACCTCGTTCCTCAGTGGGCTGATCCTCGAAAGCCGCGCGGTCGATCCGCAACGACCGGTCAGGTTGCCCGGGCAGGCCGGTCTGAAGCTTCGCGAAGCGCGCCTGCGCGACGGGCTCGAATTGCCGCAGGCGGTGCTCGCCGAGTTGAATCGCACCGCCGAATCCCTACAGCTCGCGCCGCTCGCTCACTGAGCCGCAACACCTCAACTGACATCACCACACTGACACCCACAAAAGAGTGCTGAGATGAATAACAAAACTGCTCTAACGGGCTCGCTGGACCTTGGCGTGAATGCTCATGTATTTGACACCGGGACCTGGGTCGGGCGCGTTTGGCGGCCTGAGCTCGGGCCGTCCGTGGTCCTGTTGAACAACGCTGCGGTGTATGACATTAGCGCCCAGGTGTCGACGGTATCGGCGCTGCTGGAACTCGAGGATCCGGTGAGCTGGTTGCGCAACCTGCCGCTGGCCGAGCCACTGATCGAGCTGCAAGCGCTGCTGCACAACAGCGACCCGGCGCAGCGCGATGCGCAACTGCCGTGGCTGTTGGCGCCGATTGACCTGCAGGCGATCAAGGCCGCGGGCGTGACCTTTGCCGCGAGCATGCTCGAGCGGGTGGTCGAAGAGCAGGCCAAGGGCGATCCGGCCAGGGCCGAGGCGATCCGCGACACCCTGGTCGCGCAGATTGGCGCCGATCTGTCGCAGATTGTGCCCGGCTCGGCACAAGCCCAAGCGCTGCGCGCGGTGCTGGTAGAGCAAGGATTGTGGTCGCAGTACCTGGAAGTCGGGATTGGTCCGGATGCGGAAATTTTCACCAAGGCCCAGCCATTGTCGGCAGTGGGGCATGGTGCGGCGATCGGCATCCATCCCAAATCCAGCTGGAACAATCCGGAGCCGGAAGTGGTACTGGCGGTGTCGAGCAGCGGCAGGATCCACGGCGCGATGCTCGGCAACGACGTCAACCTGCGGGACTTTGAAGGCCGCAGCGCGCTGCTGCTGTCCAAGGCCAAGGACAACAATGCCTCGACGGCGCTGGGGCCATTCCTGCGCTTGTTTGACGACAGCTTCAGCCTGGATGATGTGCGTCAGGCCGAGGTGGACCTGCGGGTGACCGGCGAGGATGGCTTCGTGCTCGAAGGTCGCAGCTCCATGCGCCAGATCAGCCGCGACCCGGTCGACCTGGTGCAGCAGACCCTCAACGAAAATCACCAGTACCCCGACGGCCTGGTGCTGTTTCTTGGTACGCTGTTCGCCCCCAAACAGGATCGCGATCAACCCGGTGCCGGGTTCACCCACAAGCAGGGCGATATCGTCGCGATCAGCAACGACCACCTTGGCACGCTGTGCAACCGCGTCACCACCAGTGACCAGGCACCGGTCTGGGACTTCGGTGTGCGGGCGTTGCTCGACAGCCTGAACCGCCGCGGATTGTTACAGGTGGCGGTAACCGCTCATCAAGCCTGACTCCAATGTTGTTCAATGAACGCCAGTTGTTCAATGGATGAAGGTCTGGGCCGCTGAGGGATCGCAGCTGGTTTGGTTTCCATGTTTTACAATAATAAAAAAGACTCCCATGAAGACACTCAAGAAGTATCAAACGCTGACGGTCATTTTTTTGCTGCTGATCGGGATCGTGAATTACCTGGACCGCAGTGCCTTGTCGATTGCCAACACCTCGATCCAGAAGGACATGATGATCAGTCCTTCGCAGATGGGCATCCTGCTCTCGGCGTTTTCCCTCGCTTATGCCTTTGCCCAGTTGCCATTGGGCATGGTCATCGATCGGCTGGGGACCAAGATCGCCCTGGGCGGTTCATTGATCGCCTGGTCGGTCGCGCAATCGATGACGGGGCTGGTCACCAGTTTCGGCGGGTTTTTCGGCTTGCGGGTCCTGCTGGGCATAGGCGAGGCACCGATGTTTCCTTCGGCGGCCAAGGCCCTGTCGGAGTGGTTCGACGCTGAAGAGCGCGGCACCCCCACCGGTATCGTCTGGTCTTCCACCTGCGTCGGACCTTGCCTGGCGCCACCGGTGTTGACGCTGTTAATGGTCAACTTCGGCTGGCGCGGGATGTTCATCATCACCGGTGTCATCGGCCTGGTGCTGGGGCTGTGCTGGTTTGCCTTCTACAAAAGCAAGGCCCAGTACCTGGCCGAACTGGAGGCCAACGGCGAGCTGCCACCAGCGCTGAAAAAGCCTCCGGTAGCAACGGTCGATAGCTCGGCGCCCAAGGCGTCGTTCTTTGCCGACTGGCTCGATCTGTTCAAACACCGCAGCACCTGGGGCGCAGTGCTTGGCTTCATGGGTGTGATCTACATGCTGTGGCTGCACCTGACCTGGTTGCCGGGGTATTTCCAGCGTGAACACGGCCTGGATCTGTACCAGACCGCCTGGGTAGTTTCCCTGGCCTATCTGTTCGGGGCTTTCGGGACGATTCTGGCCGGGCGGGTGTGTGACGCGATGGTCAAACGCGGCATGGGTATCCTTGGCGGTCGCAAGTTTACCGTGATCAGCGGCCTGTTGATGGCCGCGGCATTCACCGTGCCGCTGTCGTTTGTCAGCGGCCTGACCGGTTGCATCATCCTGCTGTGCCTGGCGCTATTCAGCATCAACATGGCCAGCGCCTCGGCCTGGATGATCGTCAATACCATCGTCGATACACGGCGCGTGGCGTCGTTTGGTTCGATCCAGAATTTCGGTGGCTACATCGCCGGGTCCGTCGCGCCTATCGTCACCGGCTTCAGTATTCAATACTCCGGCTCGTTCACCACGGCCTTCATGATCAGCGCGGTGGTGGCGGTGTTTTCGGCACTGGCGTACTTCCTGCTGCTCAAGGCGCCGATTGGCGATCAGGCATTTCCGAGCCCGGTTACTGCCTAGGGCTGAAAAGAAAGGAGGGTAGGTGAGACGTCAGGGACGACGTCAGCCAATGATCAGTTTGCCCCTGAGGAAGATTTCCCGGCGTTCCTTGCGGCCGATTTTTTCGTGTTTGCAGGCCGTATAGAACTCCGCGAATTTTTCCTGATCGAGCGCCGGGAACGACTCCAGGGCCTCGTAGACCAATGCGTCGTAGCACGATTCGGTAATGAAGCGGTAGATTTGCCGATAGTAGAAGAAACCGAACTGGAACCCCAGGGTTTCACTCGGGTATCGGGAGCCCTCAAAGAAGCAGTTTTCCAGGTCAATGGCCTTGGCCTGGGTGGTGTCCGCTTTGGACAGCATGATATTGGCGGCCCACAAGTCCATGTGGGTGATGCGCTTCTGGTGTAGCGAGAGCATCAGGGCGAATGCACTGCGGATGAGGCTTTCAATACGATCGGGCTGCTCTTGCAGCCAGTCCATCGCGTCAATGTGGTCCTCAAGCAACTGGGAAATGATGAAAAACTCTTCGGTTATCCCGAGCCGCGTCTTGCGATAGCCGAACCCTAGCAGCGAAGGCACCGGCGCACCGCGTTGCCATGCTTCAAAACTATTGATCAGCTCTTCGACCGGCCAGTCGAACATGCCGTCGCTCTTGGGGTAGCCCCAGGTCACCCGACATCTGGCCTTGAAGTCGTTGAGGGGCTGGGTCTTGACGAACAATGCCGCATCTGACGCCGGCAGGGCAGCGCTGACGCGCCTGGTCTGGCGGCCTTGATTGATCAGCCCCTGAAGCGCCTCGGTCATGCCTGGAGTGGGCGGATTGGTGAAATGAATCGTCGACCGAAGATGGCTGCTGGTGAAGGGGAAGCTTTGGAGAAACTGATGTTTTTCGTGTCGCATTGATAGTCCTTTATCCCGGAAACCCATCAGGACAAGAAATTTAACATATTTTTCACTTAATTTTCACACCGTTCAGCGTTCCCCGCTGAGGACTCTGTAGGAACGAGCTTACTCGCGATAGCAATCTGACAGACGGGCTGTGTGCGAAGGCGGCTTGGCAGCCGACCTGGCTCTTGAGGGGCTGTGTACATATCCGTTTCTGCGGTAACGGCCACTTAGGGTTTCGCCCTTACGGCGAGGCCCTTTTGTCAAGCGCCACAAAAGGACCCAAAAAGGCTCGCCCCGAGCGTACGGCACCTCGCCAAGGCTTGGTGTTCCCTCGCTCCGGTGTCCATCAGGGGGGCGCCGCAATGCGGCGGAGTCAGCTTCGCTGACGGCGCTGCGCGCCACCCCCCTGATGAACGCCTCCACTCGGCCTGCCGAAGGGGCGGGTAGATCAAGATCAAGATCAACATCAAAAGCGAGGCGGCCGACCGGCCGGCCTGAGGTTACGCGTTCCCTCGTAGGAGCTGCCGCAGGCTGCGATCTTTTGATCTTGTTCCTGAGCAATTTCCAGCACAGCTAAAAGATCGCAGGCTCCGCCAGCGCCTACGCCAACCGCAAACACCTGCAATGTCGTGGGTGTCTGCAATCTCGTGTAGGAGCTGCCGCAGGCTGCGATCTTTTGATCTTGTTCCTGGGCAATCTCCGGCACAGCTAAAAGATCGCAGGCTCCGCCAGCTCCGCCGACCGCGAGCACCTGCAATGTCATGGGTGTCTGCAATCTCGTGTAGGAGCTGCCGCAGGCTGCGATCTTTTGATCTTGTTCCTGGGCAATCTCCGGCACAGCTAAAAGATCGCAGGCTCCGCCAGCTCCTACGCCAACCGCAAACACCTGCAATGTCGTGGGTGTCTGCAATCTTGCGTAGGAGCTGCCGCAGGCTGCGATTTTTTGATCTTGTTCCTGGGCAATTTCCAGCACAGCTAAAAGATCGCAGGCTCCGCCAGCTCCTACGCCGACCGCGAGCACCTGCAATGTCATGGGTGTCTGCAATCTCGTGTAGGAGCTGCCGCAGGCTGCGATTTTTTGATCTTGTTCCTGGGCAATCTCCGGCACAGCTAAAAGATCGCAGGCTCCGCCAGCTCCTACGCCGACCGCGAGCACCTGCAATGTCATGGGTGTCTGCAATCTCGTGTAGGAGCTGCCGCAGGCTGCGATCTTTTGATCTTGTTCCTGGGCAATCTCCAGCACAGCTAAAAGATCGCAGGCTCCGCCAGCGCCTACGCCGACCGTGAACACCTGCAATGTCGTGGGTGTCTGCAATCTCGTGTAGGCGCTGCCGCAGGCTGCGATTCTGGCTATTTTGATGGCTGGACTATTCCAATACCCGCTGCCGGCAGGGTTTTGCCTGCCGCGCTGTAGGGGACTCGCGGAATACCCGACAGGCGACTTTCCAGCACCTGGCTCAAGGATTCCCCCGGCTTCAGGTACGCATCGCCGAAATCCGCACCGAGCAGGTTGGGATGAGTGACCACCTCCAGCAGGCCGTCCGTGGGCGGGGCGGCATTGCGCAGGTCGGCCGGGGTACAGACGTGGTCGGCGGTAGTGCCGGCGAGGCTGCGTAGACGCCGGTTGAGCAAGGTCTTGAACAGGCGTTTGCCGGTGCCGATATTTCCCCCCAGGTTGCGCGCCAGACGCACCGCCACGCCCTGCCTGGCGGCGAAGCGGGCGACGATTTCGCCGATGGGCCAGATATTGTGGACGTGCTGGTGCGAGTCCAGGTGACTGGGTTGCAAGCCGAATTCCAGACAGCGTTGCCATTGGGCTTCCAGTTCTTCCAGCACCGCTTGCCGGTCCTTGCGGCCAAGCCACAGGCTATGGCGGGACAGGTTCAGATCAAATTCGCCGCTGGGGCTACAGAACGCCGGTTGTTCGAGAATCGCTTCGCTGAGCGGACGCCCATAGGTGAGGTTGAAGTGCAGGCCGATTCGCCCCTGCAACAGGGGATGCTGGGCCATGGCGCAGGCGGCGGGAAACGCCGGCATGCTGGCCATCGCGGTTGCGGAGCTGATCAAGCCGGTCTGGAACGCCCGCAGGATCACCGCGTTCTCGTTCTCGCTGAGGCCGAAGTCGTCAGCGTTGACTATGACGTGCTGAGGCATTGTGACCCTCCAGAGGAATTGGGCTGGCAACGACAGGCTTGGCGGACGCCGCGCGTCTGGCCCGCAGTTTTTGCATGTGCGGTTTTAGCAGTTTCCAAAGGCGCAGGGCGATGCCCAGGTAAAGCCCGCTGGGACGCCAGGAGTAGAAACTCCAGCGCCAGTGTTCAAGTTGCCCGGTCATGCGTTCGTGCAGTTGGTGGCTGGAATTCTCCAGACTGACCCGTGAAGCGTCGATCCATTCCCAGCCTTCTTCCAGGCCCCAGCGAACCCACTCATCGAGCAGCACCCGACCGCTGCCCAGATCGGCGAATTTCGGCAGAAACGCCAGGTTGTAGTCATACAGTCGACCTTGCTCCAGCAGCCCGAGCCGGTAGCTGATGCAACGCCCGTCCAGTTCCAGCACCACCACCCGCACCAGGCCCCGGTCGGCGAGGGCGGTGAAGGCCCGGTCCATCCATTCCCGACGCCGGGCATCGGAAAAGATCCCGACGCCTTCGTCGCCTTTCCAGCTGACGGCCTCGACCTCGCTGATGACTTGCAGCAATGGCCCCATGCTCGTGGCGTCCGGCACCAGTCGCCGCACCACCGCACCACAGGCAGCGATCCGCTTTCGCGCTCGCCGCAGCTTATAGCGCGGGTCGCCGGAAACTTCCTGGCGGTCGGCTTCAGTGATCTGGTGCACCGGCGCCCGGCAACTGAGGCGCTGTTCGCCGGTGGAGCTCTGGCGTTTCCACTGTTTGAGGAGGCTGGCCCGAGCGTCAGGGTCAGTCAACTCATTGAGCTGCAACAGCGCGTGGGGCAGGTGGCGGCGGATCTGCCGCAGGGCCTGCCGCGCGCTGGCGCCTTCCAGGGTGGCGAGCAGGGCGATGCGGTCGCTGAGGGGAAAGCCGAGGTGGCGCAGCACCCGCATCTGCATTCCGCCGAAGCATGCGCGGTAGGCTACCAGCGGCAAGCACAGACACAGCTCCTCGGCCTGCCAGCCGAGCAGCACATGCAACTCTTCGTCGGCATTCAGCGCCCCCTCGGCCGCGCACATCCAGGCCAGGGTGTTGAACGGCGTATGGCCCGCGACCTGCTTGCGCAAGGTTTCGTAGGCCGCGGTCGGGAAGTCTGTTGTGCGCAGCGAAGTGCGCCATTCGAAGGTTATCGTCATAGTAGTCAAGCCGCAGGTGTAGGGATGGCGGGCCGTTCGGGTTTGCGCAAGGCGTCCAGTCGCGAGCCGCTGTAGCGGGTCTCGCGATAGAAACGCCAGAGGCCGAACAAGCCATACACATGCATGATTCGGCCTTGCTCCTGATACCCCATGCGCATATGCAGTTTGAGGGCCGGGATGTTATGGGTCTCGCAGACATCCACTACCTTGTTGCAGCCCTTTTCTTGCATGCTTTTCCACAGATCGAGTTGCAGATCCACCGACAAGGTCGTGCCCCAGTAGGCGCGAATCAGCTCGCCGCCGAATTCGAAGAACTCGCCTTCCTTGACCGGAAACCAGCAGCCGTAATAGTGGCGATCATGGTAGTTACGGGCACTGCCCCAGATAAAGGACACCGCATCGCCCTTGTCGTCCAGGTACATGTGCCCGGTGTGACCCTCGGAGGCCAGCTCGCGCATGGTTTCGACGCGGTCGCCGAAGTGTTTGGCGAAGGCGCTGACATTTTCCGTGGTGATAACTTCCAGGCGCAATGGCGAGTAGGGCCTGAGTTTGTGCGGCAGTACCGGAGTGACCAGATCGCGTTCCATCCACAACAGCTCCCAATGGAAAAACACAAGGTGCTTCCACAGGGCATGAATGGTGCTGCGAAGGCCCTTTTTTTTGATTCTGTCATTGAGCTTCTGCATTGCGCTCATGATGCCTCCAGATGGGGCTGGCTGTGTGAGATAGCAGTAACCGCCTGTATGCACGAGGTGCGGCAAGTCCATGAGCGCACGCCGGGCAAGGCATTGTTGGGGGAAATCGGGCACCCTGGGCTGAGGGGCATGTTCGGGTGTTTCAATATGTGCTCCAGGTCAGGGGGAGCAAGGTTTCGCCGGGCACTTCGAAGCTGATGAGACCCTCCAGGCAACGACACCTGGCAGAGACAGAGGCAGAGGCCTGTCAACACGGGGGCGCGGCTCATGCTGGCCTCCGCTGCAACATCTGCCACAGGGGCGCCAGATCGCCGGGCAGAATCACCAGGGTCTGCCACACGGACACGCCACTGATCCGGCAATACAATCCCAGCAAGGCCACGGTCACCGCCAGGTAGGCAATGGACGAGGCCATCGCCGCACCGACGATGCCGTAGGCTGGAATCAGCACCAGGTTCAACGCCAGATTGAGCACCGCGCCCAGGCCCATCAGCAGCGAGATGCTGCCCGGACGATTTTTCCCGAGCAGGTCCAGGCGCAGGATGCTGGCGTAGCACAGGCCCAGCAACCCGGGCAGCAGCGCCAACAGCGCCGGGTAGGCCGGCTGGTAGGCCACGCCGAACAGCGTGACGATCAACCATTCACCGATCAGCGCCATGCTCAGGCAGGCGCCGAGCATCACCGTGGCCGTCAAACGCAGGGCCAGTGGTGTCAGGCGTTCGATGCCTTTTTCTTGTTGCAGCAGGCGTTTCATCAGCGGCGTGGTGACCGCTTCGGGAACGATCAGCAGCAACTCGGCAGCGGCACTGGCCATGGCGTAATGGCCCAGGGCGGTGCTTCCGAGGATGGCGCCGATGAACAGGTAGTCAGAGCGCAGGATCACCTGCTGGAACAGCAGATCAGGATGGCTCTTGGCACTGAAGCTCAAAAGTTCCCGCTGGCTGCTGCGGTCCCAGCAGAGTTTGACTTCCTGGCTGCGGCTGAGCCAGAACCAGCCAGCGAGGACCACCAGGCTGATGCCCGCCAGCCAGCTGATCAGCGCCGCTTCCAGCGCTGCGCTTTGCCACATCCAGAACAGGGCGAGAAACAGCAACAGCGGTGCCAGCGACTCGATCAGCCGCAGGGTGTTGAAGGCCACCACCCCACCGGAGGCATTGTGCAGGGTCAGCAGACCGCTCTTGAGTACCGTCAGCGGCACCGCCAACAGCAGCAACCAGGCGAGCAATCCAAGCTGGGTGGCGATGTCCAGCGTGGTACCGAACTCACGGAGCAGGGTGACGCTGATCAAGGTCAGCACGCCGGCGAGCAAGCAGCCGAACACCAGTACCTGGCTGAGCAGCAAGCCCATCGAGCGCTGTTGCGCTGCCTGGTAGCCGACCGCCGAATTCAGCCCGCCACTGGTGGCGGCGCTGATCAGGTCCGGCAAGGTGCTGAGCAGGGCGAACAGGCCGCGTTCGCTGGGGCCGAGAATCCGTGCCAGCAACACGTTGCGCAACAGGCGCAGGGCGATCATTGCCAGCCGCGTGCCCATGCTCAGCGCCAGGTGGCGCAGATACTGATTACTACTCATGGGCGACCACCCTGGCTGATACGCCAGGCCAGCAGCGAAGGGCGGCTGGCATTGCGCTGGCTGACGCCGATGCGTGGCAGTGCCAGCGGGTCGCCATTGCCGCGATAGATCCCGGCGCTGGTGCCCAGGGCAAAGGCGTAGCGGTGCGCGGCGAGGCGTTGGCGGACGCGCTGATCATGATCGCCATTGGGGTAGCAATAGACCGGCAGCGGTTGTTGGCAGCCCCGCCGTAGCGCGTCGTGGCTGCGGCTCAGTTCCTGGTCCAGGCGGGTGTCATCGAGTCCGGTGAGGATCGAGTGGCTGGCGCCGTGGGGACCGAAGCTGATCAGTCCGGAGCGTTCCAGGGTGCGCACTTGCTGCCAGTCCAGTGCTTGCGGCAGCGATTCGGTCGGGCACGCATCGGTGAGGTTGTTGAGGTCTTGCGGCGCCAGGCTTTTCAGACTCTGCAAGTAATTGGCCAGGGCCAGGCTGCGTTGCCGTTCGTTGCCTTCGCCGAGAAACGCCGCGGGTAATGGTCGGCCGATGTGTTTCAAGTGCTGGATCAGGCGTTGACGTGAGTCGCCGCCATGGCTGCCCCAGAGGGTTTCACCGAGGCTTTCCCACCAGAAGCGCTGGCGGCTGCCAATAAAGTCGGTGGAGAGGAAAATACTTGCCGGCACCCGATGCTGCAGCAGCAGCGGAAAAGCATTCAGCGCATTGTCACGCCAACCGTCGTCGAAAGTCAGGGCGACTTTCGGTCGTGCCGAGGTGTTCGGATGGGCGTCGGCCTGCAGCAAGTCCATCAGCGTCACGCAATCGAAATGCCGCTTGAGCCACTTCAGGAGTCGTTCGAAGGCGTGCGGGCCGACGCTCAGCTCATTGCGATGGGGCAGCTCGGCGCTGCGGTCGTCGGCGAGCACCCGATGCAGCATCAGGATCACTCCGGCGCCGCGCAGCTGACTGCGGCCCAGTGGCGAGTTGAGGTACAGCCAGCCACTGGTGCGCTTGAACATTTGCTTGATCGGCATGGGACGGCACTCTCATCGATTCTGATCGGGATTCCATTGGCTATATCGCTGGCCACGCAGGAACTGCCACAGACCGACACTCATCCCGGCAAGGGTCACCAGTAAAAAGGCGGCGAGGCGAAAGGGTTTGGGCAAACGGTGTTGTACATCGAGCAAGCCGGCGACGGCGACGCTATAGCCCAGCAGTTGGGCAATCAGCGCCAGGTTGTAGAAATCGTGTTCGCCCCACAGCCAGAGGTTGCTCAGCAGCAGGGGCACCAGCAGCACCGGCGCCAGCCGGCGAATCAGTTTGTGGCTGATCAGCGCCAGTGCGTACAGGCCGTGACGAAACGGGTTGAGCAGTTCACGGCGTTGCGCCAGGCTTTGCAGGCCGCCGACGGTCACCCGTTGACGGCGGCGAAACTGTTTGTCGGCTTCATCGACGCCCTGATCGATCACCTGCGCCGATTCAACGTAGACGATGCGTTTGCCGGCCACCGGCGCGCAGGTGCTGAGGAAGAAGTCATCGTTGACCTGCGCCGGAATGGTCTGGAACAGCTCACGGCGCAGGGCGAGCAGGGCCCCGTCGGCGGAGACCATGCAGCCGGTACGGTTTTCCACCCGCCGCAGCCAGCCTTCGTAATGGCGGTAGAGGCTATCGCCCAGGCTCAGGCCTTTACCCGGGATCGGGATCACCATGTGCCCGGCGCAGCCACCGACCTGTGGATCATTGAGTGGCGCCAGCAGGTGTCCGAGGGTGCTGGTTGACCACTGATTGTCGGCGTCGGTGAACACCAGAATATCGCCAGTACTCAGCGCGACGGCGGCATTCAGGGTGGCGGCCTTGCCCTGGCGGGGCAGGTCGAGCACCTGAATGCGCGGATCGATCACCCGTTGCGCACAGGCCACGGTGTCATCGCTGGAGCCGTCGCTGGCAAGGATGACTTGCAGGGCCAGCGCCGAATAGTCCTGGTCCAGTAAGGTCCGCAGTTTCTCTTCGACATGCCGGGCTTCGTTGTGCGCGGCGATGACGATGCTCACCGCCAGGGGTTCGGCCGCCGGGTAGCGACGTTTGGGAAACCACGGCGCGAGGAGCGTCAGCATCAGCGGGTAACCCAGATAGGCATACAGCGGCAACAGCAGGCACAACCAGAAAATGAATTCAGCCACGGGCAGGTCTCCTGGCTTTCCAATGACAAAGGCTGAGCACGAACGCGGCTCCAGCCAGGTGCAAGCGTAACCAGTGCAGGCCCCAGAGTTGCAGGGTCAGGCGCGGGTCACGATGTTTCAGGCTCTGGCGCAGGCTCAACACCAGGGCCGGCAGGCTGGTCACCAGCAACAGCAGCAGCGCCAGGTGGGGCAGGCCGTCGAGCAATGCCGAAAGCGCCATGGCATCCAGCGCCCAGGCGCCCAGTGACAGCAGCGGGAAGCGCAGCAGGCGCAAGCTGATACCGTGGCTGCGCAGCAATTGCAGATGACTGCCCTGACGCCACAGCTCTTTGCCCATCCACTCGCGCCAACTGCCCTCGTAACCCCAATGCAGGGCAACGCTCTCATTGACCGCCAGCAAGCGCGCTCCGGCCTGGGCCAGGCGCATCGTCAAGTCCTTGTCCTCGCCGGTGCGCAGGCTCTCGTCAAAACCGCCGACCCGGACGAACCACTCGCGGCGCATCAGCAGATTGGCGGTCGGCAGCCATTGCGCCGGGTGCAGGCTTTGGGTATTGGGGCGCAATGTGCGGCGCTGCCAGGCATGGGCGAACCATGGCGCTTGAGTCGGCGTGTCGCAGTCCAGACCGAGCACATCGGCCTGGCCACCAGACTCGAGTTCGAGCAATAACGAGAGCCAGTTGCGTGGCATCTCGATGTCGGCATCAAGGAAGGCCAGCCATTCTCCGCCGGCGATGGCGGCGCCGTGGTTGCGCAAGGCGCCGATGTGCAGGTCGGGCAGAGTCAGCATCTGGGCACCCAGTTCTCGGGCGATCTGCGGGCCCTGGTCCTGGGAGCCGTTGTCGACCACCAGCAGCTCGCACTCAAGGCCCGCGGCATTGGCGGCCAGGCGTGCCGCCTGCAGGGTCCTGGCGATGTGCCGGGCCTCGTTGTACATCGGGATGACGATGCTGATCAGGCTCATGGGCGCGGCTCCGGCAGCGGGCTTTCTTCAGCCTTGAAGCGCAGCACGCAAGAGAGTGCCAGCATGATCCACAGGTATTTCAGGTTGGGCGCGCTGAGGAACATCAGGAACAGCGACAGCGACAGCAGGCTCACGCCCAGGTGCGTGACCAGGTCCGCCTGGTCCCAGTTGCGGCGCTGCAGCCAGGCCGAACGGGCCCGCAGGATATTGCGCAAAGCGAGGGCAAGCATCGACACGAACAGCAACGCGGCGGGAATGCCGAGCTCGCTGAACAGTTCCAGGTAGGTGTTGTGCGCCCGCCGGTAAAGGTCGCTTTCCTTGCCTTTGGACGAGAAGGCCTTGGCGTAGCCGGTGACCGCGTAATGCAGCGGGAAGGTGCCGGGACCGGTTCCCAGCAGCGGATGCTCGCGGATCATCTTGCTGCCGACCACGATGTAGGACGCGCGTCGTCCCAGGGACTCGTCGGTGTAGCCCCGAGTGTCAGATGACAGCATACTGAGGGATTGAATGCGCTTGATGTAACCCGCTGGCATGGCATAGATCGCCAAGGGTATGACGATCGCTATGCCGAGCATGGCAAAGCCCAGGTGACGCGGACGGATTCGCGGCAACTGTGCCCGGTAGTGATAGATGCCGATAGCCAGGCTGATCAGCAGCACCACCAGCCCCGAGCGAGATTCGGTCTTGGTCATGCCCCCCAGTAGCAGCGCGAAGCACGCCAGCCAACCCAGGCGCTGCAACATGTTCGGGCTTTTCTGCGCGAGCAGCAGTGCCTGGGGAATGGCGAAGGCGATCAGCATGGCCAGGGCATTGGGGTCGAGCATGGCTGACGCTCGCCCCTGTTCCTGGTACTGGGTGGAAAACATTGCGACGGCACTGGTGATGGTGACGCTGAGCGTGGCCATGCGGCAGAAGTTGATCATGTTCATCTCGCGCCCGACCAGCAGGGTGATGACGAACAGCAGCAAACCGACGATCAGGTCGCGCAGATGGGTGACGGACAGTCCGACGTTATCGGACGTCCACAGACTCAGCAGGTAGAGCGTCATGAACCCCAGCAACAGCGGCCATAAATTGCTCCGCAGGCGACTGGCCGGAAGCTGGCGCAGCAGCAGCTGCAGGGAAAGGATCAAGGCCAGCGAGATGCCGAGGAATTTTGCCCCGGAGAAACTGCTGTCCTTCATCAGGCCCTCGAAAGGCACCAGCGCGACAATCCCGAGCACGCCCCAACTGGGCCGTCGGTAAAGTATGGCCACCCCGACCAGCCCCACTACCGCACCGGGTGCCAGGTACGGGTAGGGGCTGGCCAGCAGGGCCAGGCAGAGTGCGGCCAGCAGGCCGATCATCGAGAGCGGAATGATCACGCGTATGCCCCCCGTGCAGTATGGATATAAAGCTGCGACCAACGTTGTGCCAGGGCCGCAAGGTCGTAACGGTCGAGCTGGGTATGGCGCGCGCGGTTGGCCAGGGTCTGCACCAGTTCCGGGTCGCGCAGCAGGGAGTCGATCTGGCTGGCCAGTTCGCCGCTGTCGTTGGCCTGGGCCAACAGCCCGTTGTGCCGGTGCTGGATCACGTCGGGAATCCCGCCGACTCCAAAAGCCACCACCGGTACTCCGGCTTGCATGGCCTCGAGCAGAATCATCGGAGTACCTTCCGTGCGCGAACTGATCACCAGCACATTCAGTTCGGCCCACCAGCGGCGCATGTCAGTCTGGTAGCCTGGCAGCTCGATACGCTCAAGCAATCCGGCGGCCTCGATACGCGCCAGCAATGCCGGGTGTTCGGGGCCGTCGCCGAGCATTACCGCATGCAGTTGCGGGTGCTTCTGGCACAACGGGATCAGTGCATCGAGGAACAGGTCGGGACCTTTTTCGCTGCTCAGCCGACCGACGTAGCCGGCCAGCCAGCGGCGATTGTCGGCGGAGCGCGGCGGCAGGGCGGGGGCCGTCGGCAGACCGTTGGGAATCACTTGCAGTTTGTCTGCCCGCACGCTGGCCCGGCGATGCAGCAGGGCGATGCTCTCTGCCACGCAGACCACTCGGTTGACCGAAGGCGTGCGGCACAGTTGCAGGCTCAGCCAGGTATAGAAGCGTTGCTTGGTGCTGCGTGGGGTGAAACCGTGCTGGGTAATGACCAGCGGCAGGCGCCACAGCGTGGCACCCACCCAGCCAAACAACAGGCCCTTGAAGTTATGGGTGTTGATCAGCGGCCGCTCCTTGCGCCGCTGACCCAGGTAGCGCAACAACCCGGCGAGCCCCGAACAGCCGCTGCAGTCGACACCGGCTTCACGAAAGCGCGCGATCAGCTCCTGCGGCGCGTCGAGGAACAGCACCTGGTGCCGCCCCGGTGTCGCCAGGCAATGATCCAGCAACATCCGCTCAGCCCCGTAGAACCCGCCGCTGCTGAGCAGATGGATGATCGCCAGCGCAGGTTTGAGCTGCGCGTTCAATTGCGCACCCAATGCATGAAGCTGGGTACCGACCAGTTGCGGTGTGGATTGGGCTGATCGACGTGCTGATCGTTAATCACCAGCAACACTGGCAGGCCAAGTTGATGGGTGATTTGCGCTGGATGTTTGAAACGATGGTCGAAGAACTCACGCACATAGACGATCGCGATAGCCAGCAACAGCCCGGTGATCAGGCCGAACGGAATGATCAGCAGCGGTTTCGGAAAGGCCGCTTCCGTTGGTTCATACGGCGGGCTGAGGATTCGCGCGTTCGACAGGTCGCTGCCCAGCGAGCGCTCGCTGCTACTTTCTTCATAACGCTGGGTATAGGTGAAGAACGCCGCATGTAGCGCGTCGATCTCGGTGTCCATTTGCCGCAGTTTGCTCTGAGTCTGTTGCAGCTGATGGACGCGGTTCTTGTACTCGGCGATCCGCGCGGTCTTCTGGTTGATCACCGAAGTGACGATCGCCAGATCGTTGGTCCGTTCCAGGATACGATTGTTGACCACCTTGAGGAACTGCTGGCGCGCACGGCCAATCTGCTCGCGAGTCAACAGCATCGGTTCGCTGCCCGGCTGGAAAATCGCCAGATCGTTGTTGTAGCGGGTGACCAGACTCGTCAGCTGTTCGCTGAGTTGTCTGATCTCGCGGTCTTCGAATACAACGTTGTCCGCCGTGGTGGTGAAGGTGTAGGGGAAGGTGTAGTCGCTGACCTTGGTACCGTTGGCAGCGGTCAGACTGGTCTTCAGGTAGTCGAGCCAGCGCTGGCTTTGCAGCAGGCGGTCGCGGTACAGGTTGAGTGCCTGCTCTTCGGTGTTGATGGCATTCAGGCGGAAGGTAATTTCTTCCTTGGGATCGGAACTGCTGATGCGTTGCAGCAGCGCCAGGCGATTGCCTTCCAGGCCGTCGAGACGCACCTGGTACTGGTTTTTCTTCTGTTCATAGAAGGCCAGTGGCAGCTCGTTGGACTGCAGGTCCTGGCGGTTCTGCAGATAGTTTTTCAGCAACTGGTCGACGAACTTGGTGCCCAGGGCCGGGTCGTCGTAGCTGTAGACGATCGAAATCACGTTGGAGCCGGGGAGTGTTTCGATCTTGAGGTCGGCGATCGCTTGTTGAGTGAGGGCATCCAGTGTCGTGTCACGTACCGGCTCGGACTCCAGGCCGATGACCTCGCGTACCGGGTTGATCACATGCTCGCGAAAGGGATTGATCAGGTACTGGTTCAGCGGGGCGAACACCAGCTTGTCGAGCATGCCCGGGGTGGTAATAAACTCGCCCTGTTCACGCAACTGGGTCATGGTCTGCCGGATCAGCGTCGGTGAACGCAAGATATTGCTCTCGGTTTCCATGTCCGCCAGGGAAGGCGGAATGAACTTGTCGGTTTCTTGCGTCAGTGCCGTGGCGGCATCGCTTTGGGACAACTTCTTGGACTGGACGATGACTTCGGCGGTGATATCGAAGCTCTGTTTGAGCATCAATGGCAACGCCAGTGCGATCACTGCAAAGACCAGGAAGACTCGCTTCACCGTCTGACGGTTGGCGAAGAAGATCCTGAAGAACTCATGCAGGTAGTTTTCCTTTGGATTCATGATATGTCACCTGCCTGGGGGTTAGTCGTTGCCGCTGTCTTTGTTATCGACGCGATAGGCGAAGCTGAAGCCGAAACCCTGGAACAGCACCACGTCAGCCAGTTGCCGGGCGAGTTCGCCGGCGTTGGCCAGTTTGGTCTTGGGTACGTAGAGCATGTCGTCGGCCTGCAGGTAGGCGAACTGCGAAGCATCGCCCGCCAGCGCTTTGTCGACGTCGTAGCGGTGTGCGTGGACCACGTTGCCAGTGCGGCGCATGACGACCACCGAACCCAGTTCCGCCTTGACGTTCGTACCCCGTGCCAGGGTCAATGCCTCGAGAATCGAGACCGGCCGGCGGATAGGGTAGGCACCGGGTTGCCCGACTTCACCGAGTACAAATATCTCGTTGCCCTTGGTCGACTTGAGCATCACATCGACCGTCATCCGCCCTGGCAACTTTGCGTAACGCGAGTTGAGGAAGGTTTCCAGCTGGTTGATGGTCATCCCTTGCAACGGCACCGAGCCGATTTCCGGAAAGCTCGCATGGCCGTCGTTGCCCACGATGATCTCCCGGCTCATCCCGGTGCCCGGGTGGTTCAGGTCGCTCCTGAGACTCTGCTCGGTGCTCTGCGGGCTAGTGACCTGCACGCTGAGCTGATTGCGATTGGGCTGGAACAGGGCTTTTTGCTGGTAGACCCGCTGGATCTCCTGGCGTGCCTGTTCGGTGGTCAGGCCGGCGATTTTCACCGAGGTGTTGGCGCTGGGCAGTTCGATGGTGCCGTCAGGCAGCACCTTCTGGGTGCCGTTGAGTTGGGTGGCAGCGGTGAAGTTCAGTGCGACCTGGTCACCGGGCTGCACGCGATAAGCGTCCGAACCGCTGGTGCTGATGTGGAAGATCACATCGAGCACGTCCTGTGGCCGTAACGTCTGCTCGACCTGGAGCACCTCGGTGGCCTGGGCATCGGCCGGTGCGGCGGTGAGTATCTGCACCGGCGTGTTCTGGGTTTCATTGCTGGAGCAACCTGCAAGAGGCAGCAACAGCAGGGGAAGCCATTTAGCTTTCATGTCGTCATCCTTTGGCTGCTGCTCAGAGGTTGTTGTAGAGCCACTTGGGCATGTAGTACTTGCGTCGGTTGAAGACCGCGCCAACCAGTTTCGCGCCGGCCTGGGTCAGGCGCTGGCTGGCGGCTTGCGCCACTTCCCAGCGGGTGTCCTCGGAGCGCACCACCAGCACCACACCGTCCACCAGCGTACTGATGACCAGGGTGTCGGCGGCCGAATACACTGCGTCGCCATCGAGGACCACGAAGCGATATCGCGCACCGAGCTGCTTGAGCAGGGGGCGCAGTTGCTCCGGATTCAGGTGATCGGCGCCGCGGATGTACCGGCCGTTGGGCAGGATGTGGAACGGCAGGCTCGAGATGTGCACGATGCAATCCTGCAGCAGCGGCGGGTTGTCCTGGTTGAACAGCAGGTCGCGAAAGCCGCGCTCCTTCTGTAAACCCAGCTGCGTGCTGAGATTGGATGTGGTCTGACTCGCGTCCACCAACAGCACCTGGCCGCTACTCATCTGCGCCAGTTGACTGGCCAGCGCCAGGGCGCTGGTGCTGGTGCCGCTGCCGGTGCTGGCAGCGGTCATGAGGAGGATCCGTAGATCCTGATCGAGCACGGTCGAGGTCAGGTTAGTCTCGCTCGGGTTCGCGATGGTCAAGCTTTTTTTGGTTGAACCGTCCATCTCAACTTGCTCCGTGGCCGCTGAATACTTTGAAGGGGGTTTTCAACAGGATCTTCAAATCAAGCATGAGGCTCTGTTCTGCGATGTAACTCAGGTCCAGTTCCACACGTTGGTCGAAGTCGATATTGCTACGCCCGGAGATCTGCCAGAGGCCAGTCATGCCGGGGTAGATGCTTAGCCGCGCCAAGTGGTTGTCCTTGTAGCGGTAGGCATTGAATGAAGTAGGACGCGGACCCACCAGGCGCATGTCGCCGGTGATCACATTGATCAGATTGGGTAACTCGTCCAGGCTGCTGCGTCGCAACCAACGACCGATGCTGGTGACCCGTGGGTCCTGGTCGATTTTGAAGTCGATGGCATCGGCACCATGTTTGTTCAGGTGGCGCACCGACTCTTTGAGTTCTTCGGCGTTGGCCACCATGGTGCGGAACTTGTACATACCGAATACACGTCCGCGATAACCGGTGCGCTTCTGCACGAACATCACCGGGCCGGGGCTGGTCAGCTTGACGATCAAGGCCAGTGTCAGCAGCAGGGGCGAGAGCAGTACCAGCAGCACCAGGGCACCCAGGCCGGCCAGCAGTCGATTGGTCCGCGACAGGGTCCACGGCCGACCGCCGTCACGACCAGTGATCCAGCACCGACCCTGCATATGAATCGCAGCGTCGAGGCGCATGCGATGATTGGGGTCCATGCGTTTGTCTCGCCTTAACTCCGCGAGCGGCACATCTTTTTGCTGACCGGTCATAGACTTCTCCGCTGCTGCACAGGAACTGCCAGTGACGAAGTCCCACTGTCGAGCGGCGCTTCAATTACAGGCATTGGGTAGTAATCACGGAACCAGGAAACGAAGCGCGCGAGCCCTTCGTCCAGTTCGATCCGGGGATGGAAACCGGTGTCTCGCTCCAGTTGCGAAACATCGGCACAGGTGTTGAGCACGTCGCCCGGTTGCAGGGGCAGCAGCTCGACCTCAGCCTTGATGCCCAGATGTTTCTCCAGGAGGGCGAGGTAATCCTTGAGTTCGACCGGACGCTGGCCGCCGATGTTGTAGAGCTGCCATGGGGCCATACTGGTGGCCGGATCCGGATGTTCACGGTCCCAGTTCGACGAGGCCTGCGGCGCACGCTCGATCAGCCGGGTCAGGCTCTCGATGATGTCGTCGATGTAGGTGAAGTCGCGCTGGTGCTGGCCATGGTTGAACAGCTTCAGCGGGCGCCGCGAGACGATCGCCTGGGCAAACTGGATCGGCGACATGTCCGGGCGACCCCAAGGGCCATATACGGTGAAGAAGCGCAGGCCGGTGCACGGGATGCCGAACAGGTGGCTGTAGCTGTGCGCCATCAGCTCATTGGCTTTCTTGGTTGCGGCATACAGCGAAAGCGGATGGTTGACGCCGTCCTGCACCGAATAGGGAGTGTGCTGATTGGCCCCGTAGACCGAACTGGACGAGGCGTAAATCAGGTGCTGTACCGGGTGATGGCGGCAGCCTTCGAGGATATTCAAGAACCCGTTCAGGTTGCTGTCGACATAGGCCCGCGGATTGTCCAGCGAATAGCGCACTCCGGCCTGAGCGGCGAGGTGGATAACCACCTCCGGTTGTTCGCGGGCAAACAGTTCGGCGATGGCCTGGTTGTCGGCCAGGTCCAGGCGAAACAGCGGGAAGTCGCCCGCTTGTTCCTGTACCCAACGCACCCGGGCTTCCTTCAAAGCCGGGTCGTAGTAGTCGTTGAAATTGTCCAGCCCAAACACCTGGTGTCCGTCACGCAGCAAGCGCAGGACGCAGTGGGCTCCAATAAAACCAGCGGCGCCGGTCACCAGGATTTTCATTCGTTCGCTCCTTCTGGAGCAATGTTGCGCAGGCCGATACCACGATAGTGCAGCCCCGCGGCGGCAAGCGTTTCCGGGTTGTAGAGGTTGCGGCCGTCGATGATCACCCGCGAGCGCAATTTACTGGCCAGCAGTTCGAGGTCGACCACCCGAAAGTTTTTCCACTCGGTGCAGATCACCAGCGCATCGGCATCTTCCAGGGTGTCGTCACGGGTGGCGCACAGTTGCAAATCGTTGCGGTAACCGTAGATCCGCCGGCATTCGGCCATGGCTTCCGGATCGAATGCACGAACGGTTGCGCCTGCGTGCCATAGCGCTTCCATCAGGTAGCGGCTTGGGGCTTCACGCATGTCGTCGGTGTTCGGTTTGAAGGCCAGCCCCCAGATGGCAATCGACTTGCCGGCCAGGCCCTGGGGGAAATACGGCTGGAGTTTGCCGAAGAGAATATGCCGCTGGGTATCATTCACATCGCACACGCTGCGCAGCAGGCGCAACGGCATGTCGTTCTGCTCGGCGGTATGCAGCAAGGCACGCAGGTCCTTGGGAAAGCACGAACCACCAAAGCCGCAGCCGGGATAAATGAAGTGATAACCGATGCGTGGGTCCGAACCAATGCCTCTACGGACCGCCTCGATGTCGGCACCCAGATGTTCAGTCAGGTTGGCCAGTTCGTTCATGAAGCTGATGCGGGTCGCCAGCATGGCGTTGGCGGCGTACTTGGTCAGCTCGGCGCTGCGGTTATCCATGAACATCAATTTTTCACGGTTGCGGCCGAATGGCGCGTAGAGCTCGGCCAGCTGGCCGCGGGCGACCTCGTCACTGGTCCCGACGATGATCCGGTCAGGGCGCATGCAATCGGCGAGCGCGCTGCCTTCCTTGAGAAATTCGGGGTTGGAGACCACCCGTACGTTCAGCTGGCCCTTGCCTCTGAGCTGCAATTCTTCGAGGGCGCAGGCGGCGACTTTGTCAGCGGTTCCCACCGGAACCGTGGATTTGATGATCAGGGTGCGATCGGCTTCCATGCAGCGGGCGATTTCCCGGGTAACCGTCAGCACATGGCTGAGATCGGCCGAGCCGTCTTCATCGGCCGGAGTCCCGACGGCGATGAAGATCAATTCGGCGTGGGCGACGGCATCACTGGCCTGGGTACTGAAGAGCAACCGGCCTTCCTTGATGTTGTCTTCCAGCATCCCGGAAAGCCCAGGTTCACTAATCGGTGGAACAGCCTGTTGCAACTGCTTGATTTTCTTCAGATCGACGTCGACACACAAAACCCGGTGACCGACGTCTGCCAGTGCGGCTGCTTGAATCAGGCCAACGTAGCCCGTACCGAATACGCTCACGTCCATATTGGCGCGCCTCGCAAAGTGCGGTGGATGTAACTGGGATGAGACTGATGAAGTGGGTATAGACCAGCCTTGAAAAAACGTGTCAACGAAATGGCATGTTCTTCGTGCCTAGCAATTCGTGGCTTTTTAGGCGTTTTGCCATCAGACGCTTTGTGGCCAAGGCTTTGGACGAATTTGTACTTTAAAAAAGCCTGTCAAACTAAGCGACGAACGGTCCTACGGCTTGATCTGCTTGGCTCTCAGCGATGAAGGTGTGTCAGATTTGAGTCACCTTTTTTTTGACGCGTTCACGGATGAAACAGCGGGTTGCGCTTTGATGGTGCGCTGCTAATGTCTCAGTGAAGTTACTGATGTCGATGAGTGAGGCGAATCGTAGTCGTCAATTAATTGACTTGGTATTTTGGGGTGGTAAGGACGATCGGGAGTTACCCTTTTACGTCCCTTTCTGTGTATTAACGGATGTTTACACTGGGCGGCGGAGCTGAAACGCCATTCAAAAAGAGGGATTTATGGCGAGTTATTTAAAGGAACTGCTGATCGTTCTGTACTTGCTGAAAAACTATGATTATTACCTTGAACGCATTGGGGCGATGGGCTTCGGTTTGCCGGTGCTGTTGTTTGCCGGAATGTTCATCGCCTTGGTCTTCGCCCTGTTATTGACCGCCAATATTCGCCACACATTGGTGCGTCATATGTTCGCGCTGGCGTTTTTCATCTCGGCGGTATTTTTCGACATCTTCACCAAGGTCACCGCCGATTACCTGACCTATAACAGTTTCATCTCGCTGGTCTATTCGGGCGGGTTCATTCTGGAAGCGGCGTATCAATACCGTTGGGTCATTCTCGGCTCGCTGGCCAGCGGGCTGTTGCTGCTGCTGGGCATCGGACTCAAGCCGCGTCGGCGCCTGGCGCTGCCCGGTTACGTTCTGATGGCGGCACCGCTGTTCGGGGTGCTGCTGCTTTCGGTTGTGTTGTTCCTGCGCGCGGGCGAGGGCGCCAGAGGCTTGCCGATCATGTACACGCCGCTGGCGTACCTGAACCTGTTCGCCTACGAGGCCGCGCGGGACACCGTCGGCCCCCGTGAGGCGGTAAACCTGACGCGACAGTCGCAGGCTGTCGGCCACGATATCGTGCTGATCATCGATGAAAGCATCTCCGGCAATTACCTGGATATCAACGCTCCCTTCGGCGTGCACAGCAACCTGAAGGAGCCCCGTCCGGGAGTGGACATCTACAACTATGGCTATGCCGCGTCCATCACCAACTGCAGCGCCGATACCAACGTCACGTTGCGCTACGGTGGTACGCGCGGTGACTACATGCGCATCAACTCGACCCTGCCGTCGATCTGGCAGTACGCCAGGCAGGCAGGGCTGCGCACGGTGTACATCGATGCCCAGCGTACCGGCGGCTTCCTGCAGAACCGGATGACCGAGCTTGAACGCAAGGACATCGACGAGTTCGTCCAGTTCGACCAGACCAGCGTGCGCGACCGCGATATGGCGGCTGCGCAGAAACTGATCGAGCTGCTCAACGACGGCCAGCCGCAGTTGGTGGTCATCAACAAGGTCGGCGCGCACTTCCCGGTCCATGACAAATACCCGGATGATTTCATGGCCTACCGTCCGGTGTTGTCACGCGGGCAGTATGTCGAAGTCGCCGACACCGGCTCGCGTGACGGCTTCAGCGGGCAGACCGATGACTGGATGCTGTACCGCAATGCCTACAAGAACACCTTGCTGTGGACCGTCGGCGAGTTTTTCTCGCGAGTCTTCGCCAAGGCGGACCTGAGCAATGCGGTGCTGATCTACACCTCCGACCATGGCCAGGACCTGCACGAACGTGGCAACCCGGGCCTCAATACCCATTGCGGCGGTGACCCGGTGGAGGAGGAGGGCCTGGTGCCGCTGGTAGTGATCCAGGGCAGCAACCTGCACACCCTCGACTGGAAGAGCGCGCTGGCGAGGAATAAAGATCGCTCCAGCCACTACAACATCTTTCCCACCTTGCTGCAGTTGATGGGCTACGACCTGGCGGCAATCGAACCGGTCTATGGCAAGTCACTGAGCGAGCCGACCGAGGACGACTTTACCTTCAACATCCGCTTCAATGCGCGTCTGGGGGCGAAACCGGCCTGGAAACATATCGACCTCAAGGACATCGTCACGCCGGAGCAGGCGCAGACGGGCCTTGCGGCGGGAGGGTAGGGGGATACGCGGTCGGCGTAGGAGCTGCCGCAGGCTGCGATCTTTTGATCTTTTGATCTTTTGATCTTCGGCTACGCCGCGAATGTCGCTCAGCCACGTCGCGCAGTCGATCCCAAAGCCCTGCAATCTGTTTCTTTCAGATGTACCGAATTGACTGATTTACGTTTGCTGCGCCCGAGCGCGGACCGGCCGACGGGAGCAAGCTCCCTCGCCACAGGTTTTGCGTTCGACAGCTCTTTCGTTGTTGATCTTTCCATTTGATTTAAAGAAAGCTCCTATCCAGCCTCTCGAACCTTCTCGACATCATTTCCCAGCAATTGGTCAGTGTCGATGATGGTCAGTGGCCGCTGGAGTACCAATACGACCTGGAGGACCGACTGATTACCGAGCAGCAAAGCGGGGCCGCCTGCACTACCGCTACGCCCTCTGTGGCCGGCTTGCCCAACTGTGCCTGCCGGACCCCCGGCTGCCAGGCCGCCTTCACGCCCTGAGCCTTCCCGCTAACATGGCTTTGCTTGTTGCCCACCAGTGTCAGGGACGTCTTATTGCTTCGCTTGTTCGCGTTCGCTTGGCTTGGCTTGGCTTGGCTTGGCTTGGCTTTTGATCTTGATCTTGATCTTGATCTTGATCTACCCGCCCCTTCGGCAGGCCGAGTGGAGGTGTTCATCAGGGGGGTGGCGCGTAGCGCCGTCAGCGCAGCTGACTCCGCCGCATTGCGGCGCCCCCTGATGGACACCGGAGCGAGGGAACACCGAGCCTAAGCGAGGTGCCGAACGCCGGGGCGAAGCCTTTTGCTTACTTTTTGGCGTCTGAAAAAGTGAGTCGCTGTAAAAGCGAAACCCTAAGTGGCCGTTACCGCAGAAATGGATATGTACACCGACCCTCAAGAGCCAGGCCGGCTACCAGGCCGCCTTCGCACCCCAGAGTCAGGATCTCGCCGCAGGATCGCGCAACAACGAGTAGCCTTTATCCAATAGCGTGCGGCCGATGAAGCGCGATCCCGTCTCGTTCAAGTGCCCGTTATCCAGGTACAACAGATTGCCCTCGATGATCGGGCTGCAGAGTTTTTCCGGGCAAATCACCTGGTTGGGATCGATGAAGCGCACCTGCGGGAATTTCTCGCGCAATTGCGCCCAGTAAAGTGGATTGGCAATCTGGGTGGTCGAGCACTCGCGCTCGCGACCGAACATTAACCGGCGGATAGGGCAGGTGGCTGCGTCTTTAATGTAATGATTGCTGAGGATAACGATGACCTGACCGCTGTTTTCCACCACGCGCTTGAGGCTCGCTTCGACGATGCCTTCTGCCGCTTCATCCTTGGGCCAACTCCCCGCCAATACCACATAAGGGTATTTATTCTGCTCGATCAGGTTAAACACCCGTTCGTTGCGTATCGCACAATGGGCGGCATACACCGCTGGCATCCCCCAGCTATAACCGAGAATCGGTGGGCAGGAGTCCAGGGTGTAATCCATGAGCGTGATGCCATCGGGCCGGGCCAGGATGTCCACCATGCCGGTAAAGTGATTGGCAAACGAATCGCCGATCATGATGCCGTCGAGCCGCTCTTTCGTTGCTCCCAGACGGCATTCGGCATTGGGGTCGGTACGGTACAGCGCATTGGCTACATGGCAACCGCTGCGAACCTCACTGGGTTTGTTCAGGGTCATCGCCTCAAGCGTCGAAACTTCCGGGCTGAAGCGTTTCGGGAACCCATCCCACTGCTGGCTCAACCCGGCCAACAAGGCCAATGCCAGGGCCGGCAGGGCAAAGCGCCGGGTAAACACCTGCGAAAAGCGCAAAGGCGCGCCGGAGCGGCGAAAGGGCACTTCGACAAAACGCCACGACAACCAGGCCATGACTACCGAGCCCAGCACCACCAGCAGCGCCACCGGCAGATCGATGCGGATATCCAGATAGTTCAGGTAGGCAATCAGCGGCCAGTGAACCAGATAGAGCGAATAGGAGATCAAGCCGATAAACACCATCGGCCGGCTGGTCAGTAAAGGTAAACGAACGTCGCCACTGCCGGCCAGGATCAGCAAGGCGGCCCCCAGGCACGGTACCAGGGCATTGATTCCGGGAAAGGGCGCGCCTTCGCTCAAGGCAAAGAGCGCAACCCCGATCAGCAGCGAGCCCACCAAGGCATAACCATAGGCTGCCAGCTTGCCGATGACGCGTGGCTGGTGCAGGTAAATGCCCAGCAGCCCGCCCAGCATCAGTTCGAAAAATCGCATGGGCAGCAGGTAGTAGGAGGCGGTGGCAAACACCCCGGTCGCGTATTCTGACAGGCCGATGGCGGCCACCACTCCCACGACCAGTACGGGCAACATATAGCGTGGCGCCCAGCGATACAGCAGCACGATGAACAACGGCCAGATTACGTAGAACTGTTCTTCAATGCCCAGCGACCAGGTATGCAACAAGGGGGCTTCACTGGCATCCCCGGCGAAGTAATTGCCGTACTTCATCCAGATGTAGATGTTCGAGACGCCGAGCAATGAAAACAGTGCGCTGGCGTTGAGTCGCGTCAGGTCGGCCGGGGAAAGGATGAAGGCTCCGGCGATCACAGTGGCCAGGAGCACCGCCACCAGGGCGGGAACAATGCGGTTGATGCGCCGCTGATAAAAGCCTTTCAGCGAGAAGGCGTTGCGTTTTACCTCGGAAAAAACCTGTGAGGTGATCAGGAACCCGGAAATGACGAAGAAGATATCGACGCCAATGAAGCCACCCGGCAACAGGCTGTTGTTCAGGTGATTGACGAAGACTGCAATCACCGCCACTGCTCGTAGCCCGTCGATATCGGAACGGTACTTGTTTTGAGCCATGTGCCTGATCATCCCTGGAACTCGCGTCATTCCTCGACGTCCGGATCATGACAATCAAAGTCACGACACCGGACCCCCACATCTCGTCTCACCACCTTGTCATTTGTAGCTGGAAAATGTCCGTAAGCAATCAAAGGGCAGAAATAAAACTGTGTACATGCCGCACAGGCTTAACGTAGAGGTCAAGAAAATCTAACGCGAGAGCGGGCTTGCCCGCGATGAACGATAACGCGGTGGGCCTGATGCACCGCGCCGTCCGCTTCGCGAGCAAGCTCGCTCCTACAAGAGCGGCGCAATACCTGTGGGAGCCGGGCTTGCCCGCGATGAACGATAACGCGGTGGGCCTGATGTACCGCAGCGCCTGCATCGCGAGCAAGCCCGGCTCCCACAAGATCGATGCAGGACCTGTGGGAGCCGGGCTTGCCCGCGATGAACGATAACGCGGTGGGCCTGATGTACCGCAGCGCCTGCATCGCGAGCAAGCCCGCTCCCACAAGATCGATGCAGGACCTGTGGGAGCCGGGCTTGCCTGCGATGAACGATGACGAGGTGGGTCTGAAAGAACGCATCGCCTGTGTCGCGAGCAAGCCCGCTCCCACATGATCGGTGCACAACCTGTGGGAACCGGAATGCCGCAGCGCCGCTTCGCTCGGCCACAACCGCTATCCTTGGCTTCAGCTTCGGTCAATCGAGTGTTCCCATGCTTCAGGTGCAAGGCGTGTTCAAGAGTTATTCGACCCCGCAAGGCCCGCTGGCGGTACTGCAGGGCGTCGACTTGCAGCTGCAACAGGGCAGCAGCCTGGCGCTGATGGGCGAGTCGGGCAGTGGCAAGAGCACCTTGCTGCACCTGGTCGCCGGGCTGGACAAGGTGGATGGCGGGACCATCCGCATTGGCGAGCACTCGCTGGAGCGGATGAGCGAAGCGCAGCTGGCCAACTGGCGGCGTACCGAGGTGGGCCTGGTGTTCCAGCAATTCAACCTGATCAGCAGCCTGCGGGTCGAAGACAACCTGGCCTTTCAGGCACGCCTGGCCGGGCGCCTTGATCCCGTCTGGCAAGCGCAGTTGATCGAGCGGTTGGGGCTGGGGGACTTGCTCGAGCGTTATCCCGAACAACTCTCTGGCGGCCAGCAGCAACGGGTGGCGCTGGGACGTGCGCTGGCGTCGCGTCCCGGTTTGCTGCTGGCCGATGAACCCACCGGCAGCCTCGATGAAAGCACCAGCGATCAAGTGCTGCAGTTGCTTTTGGAGCTGCTCGTCGACAGCCCCACCAGCCTGCTGATGGTTACCCACAGCCCGCGGGTCGCGGCCCGTCTGGCACAAAGAGTGGTGCTGCATAACGGGCGTCTGGTCGACGCAGGCGGGGGCTGAGGTGCGGGTTTTTCAGGGCACGATGCGGGCCTTGCTCAGCCATTGGCGGCAGCATCCGGTGCAGTTCTTCAGTGTGCTGACCGGGCTCTGGCTGGCCACCAGCCTGTTGACCGGGGTGCAAGCGCTGAACAGCCAGGCGCGGGAAAGCTATGCGCGGGCCAGCCAGTTGATTGGCGGCGAACCCCAGGCCAGTCTCGCGGCACCGAATGGCGGGGCCTTCTCCCAAGCCTTGTTCATCAGCCTGCGGCGTGCCGGTTGGCCGGTGTCGCCGCTGCTGCAAGCGCGGCTGTCGCTCAAGGGCCGGGAAGATCATCGCCTGCAATTGATCGGCATCGAACCGTTATCGCTTCCAGCCGGGTCGGCAGTGGCCGGACAGGCGCTGGAGCTGGCGCGGATGGTCGACTTCATCAGCCCGCCCGGCAATACCTGGATCGCCCCGCAAACCTTGCAGGCCCTGGGGTATCGCGAGGGCGACCAACCCTTTACGGTGAGTGGCCAGCGCCTGCCGCCGCTGCACAGCCAGGTCGACATGGCACCGGGTGTGTTGCTGGTGGATATCGGCTTCGCGCAACAGTTGCTGGGGATGCCAGACCAGCTTTCGCGGCTGTTACTGCCCAAGGATTTCGCGGCGTCGCAGCCGCGGTTGCCTGAAGCGTTTGCCGAGCAATTAGTGCTCAAACGCAGCGGTGAAGAAAACAACCTGTCGCGCCTGACCGAAAGCTTTCATCTGAACCTCGATGCCTTGGGTTTTCTGTCGTTCGTGGTCGGCCTGTTTATCGTGCATGCCGCCATCGGCCTAGCCCTGGAGCAACGCCGTGGTCTGCTGAGAACCCTGCGAGCCTGCGGGGTCAGTGCACGCATGTTGATCTTCAGCCTGAGCGTTGAGCTGGGTGGTCTGGCCTTGCTGGGCGGGATTGCCGGGGTGGTCAGTGGGTATTGGCTGGCCGCTGTGTTGTTGCCGGACGTCGCCGCCAGCCTGCGTGGGCTGTACGGGGCCGAGGTGGCGGGGCGGTTGAGCCTCGGCCCGCTCTGGTGGCTCAGTGGAGTGGGGTTGAGTCTGCTGGGCGCCTTGCTGGCTGGCGCCAACAGCCTGTTGCGTGCGGCACGCCTGCCGCTGCTCGCGCTGGCCAACCCGCAAGCCTGGCACCAGGCTCATGCCCGCTGGTTGCGGCGCCAGGGTTGGGAGGCGGCAATTGCCGCCGCGGTGGGGCTGTTGGCCTGGTTGCTGGGGGACAGTCTGGCCAGTGGGTTTGTGCTGATGGCCGGCCTGTTGCTGGCAGCGGCACTGAGTTTGCCCGTGCTGCTCGATGGGCTGTTGAACCTGCTGCTCAGGCGCAATCGCTCGGTGTTGGGGCAGTGGTTTATTGCCGATTGCCGCCAGCAATTACCGGCCTTGAGTCTGGCGTTGATGGCGCTATTGCTGGCACTGGCCGCCAATATCGGTGCTGGCAGCATGACCGCCGGCTTTCGGCAGACCTTCGGCGACTGGCTCGAACAACGCCTGACTGCCGAGTTGTATATCAATCCAACCAGTGCGACTCAGTCTCGTGAGCTTCAAGTGTGGTTAAAGGAACAACCGCTGGTCTCTGCGCTATTGCCCAGCTGGCAGCTGTCGATCCAGCTGCAAGGCTGGCCAGCCGAGGTGTACGGCATCATCGATCACCCGAGCTATCGCCAGCACTGGCCGTTGCTGCAGGCGCAGGGGGACGATCCCTGGGAGCGCTTGGTCGACGAAGACACGCTGATGCTTAGCGAACAACTGGCCCGTCGCCTGAAGGTGCGGTTGGGCGATCAACTGGTGATTCCCACGCCGCAAGGTCAGTGGTCGCCACGCATCGTCGGGATCTATGCCGACTACGGCAATCCGAAGGGCCATTTACTGGTCAATGTCGGGCACCTGCAACGTTACTGGCCGCAGCTGGCGCCGAGTCGTTTCAACCTGCGCGTCGACCCCGCGTCCGTGACGCCGCTGGTGCAAGCCCTGCAAGCGCGCTTTACCCTGGACGACAATCGCATCGTCGATCAGGCGCAACTCAAGGGTTGGTCCACTCAAGTGTTCGAACGCACTTTTACCGCCACCGCGGCGCTCAACAGCCTGACCCTGGGGGTGGCGGGTGTCGCGTTGTTCATCAGCCTGCTGACCCAGAGCCAGAGTCGTCTCGGGCAACTGGCGCCGTTATGGGCACTGGGGGTAACCCGGCGCCAACTGATGCTGCTCAATCTGGGGCAGACCTGGCTGTTGGCGGTGCTGACCTTGCTGCTGGCGTTGCCGCTGGGAATGGTGCTGGCGTGGTGCCTGAACTCGGTGATCAATGTCCAGGCTTTTGGCTGGCGCCTGCCGTTGCGGATCTTCCCGCTGCAACTGCTGCAGTTGACCGCTCTGGCGTTGTTGGCGACTTTGCTGGCGTCGGCCTGGCCATTGTTCAAACTCTACCGCAGCCGGCCGGCCGATCTGCTCAGGACCTTTGCCCATGAAGATTAAGCGGCTGCGGTCTGGCGTCTTGTTGTTACTGCTGTGGCAACTGAGTGGTTGCGATGACTCGCCGAAAAATCCCGAAAGTTTTGCCGGGCTGGGCAGCGAGGCCGCTGAGTTCACCCCGGTGGTTCCCGGCAAAACCTTAAGCTTTCCCGCCGATCACGGGCCTCACGAGGGCTTTCGCATCGAGTGGTGGTACATCACCGCCAACCTCAAGGACGCTCAGGGCCGCAGTTTTGGGGTGCAATGGACTTTGTTTCGCAACGCATTGAAAGCCGGGCCCGAGCAACCCGGCTGGGGCAGCCAGACCGTCTGGCTGGGCCATGCCGCGGTGACCTCGGCCACTCGGCACTACGCGGCTGAACGTTACGCCCGCGGCGGAGTAGGGCAGGCCGGAGTCACTGGCGCACCGTTCAGCGCCTGGATTGATGACTGGAGTTTCAGCAGCCAGTCAAACCCTGCAAACCCTTTGGCCGATATGCAGCTGCACGCCCGCGGGCAGGGCTTCAGCTATCAACTACGCCTGACCTCCAGCAAACCTCTGGTGCTGCAAGGCGAGCAGGGTTACAGCCAGAAATCCGAACACGGCCAGGCATCGTATTACTACAGCCAGCCGTTTTTTCAGGCGCAGGGCAGCCTTGAGATCGATGGCCAGAGCTATCAGGTCAGCGGTCCGGCCTGGCTCGATCGTGAGTGGAGCAGCCAGCCATTGACCGCCGATCAAACCGGCTGGGACTGGTTTTCCCTGCACCTGGATAACGCCGAGCAGGTGATGCTGTTTCGGGTACGCGAAAAGGATGGCAGCGCGTACCTGACCGGGACCTGGATCGCTGCCGATGGTCGCACCGAGCTGCTGTCCAGGGACGACATCAGTCTCACGCCGCTGGATTCCACTGCGGTGGCGGGGCGCCAGATGCCGACTCGCTGGTCGATCAAGATTCCCGGCAAAGGCCTCGACATCACCGCGCAGGCGCTCAATCCCCAGGCCTGGATGGCGCTGCGGATTGCTTATTGGGAAGGCCCGGTGCAGTTGAGTGGCAGTCATACCGGCAGCGGCTATCTGGAAATGACCGGGTATTGAACCGATGGAAACGTTTCCGGATGTTCACACTGGTGAGTTCAGACTGGAAATATTGTGTCCGGATTTATCAGATTCTGAGCGGGGACTTATTGTGTACGTTCAATTAAAATACCCGCGTTCGCCCAGTGTATTGGTTCTTTACCGGTGCATGGATTGCCAGGCCAGCGCGCTGGGCGAACTCTCTTTCGGCAACCCTCACGCCAATGGCGGCAGATCGAGTGTGGCGCAGCACTCCAGGATCGAGCGCCGTTGAGTCTCGGCATACAGCGCCAGTTCGTTGATGGTCGAGCGGCCCAGGGCCTTTTCGAATTCCTGCTGGTTCGACTGGCTGGCGTAGTGGCTTTGCGCGTCGTCACCCAGGTTGGACTGGAAGATGCCCGCCGCACTGACCGGCAAGAAGTCCTCGTAGACCAGTGGCTCGAAGCGAATATAGTTTCGGCTGAGCAACCCCTCCAACGTCTCTGAAACCGACAGATCGCCACTCGCGGCGAGACCCTGTTCGGTGACGAAATAGCGGAAGTAGGCCAGTCCTTGTTCGCGCATGCCGGCCCAGGAGTCCGGGAATTCAACGAAGTGGGCTTGCAGCAGTGCGTTGTAGCGCTGGGCATTTTCTTCGTTGGGGAAATCCTTCAACTCATCGCGAGCGGCATTCAGCAAGCGGTCGTACAACGCCCGACCCACGGGGGTCAGGGCAGCGCCGCGTTGTTCGATTTCGCCGAAGCGGGCACTGTGGCTAGCGCTGCTCTGACCGGGGAAGGCGATGGGTTCTTCAAGGGCCTTGAAGCTGGTCTGGCGCAGCAGGATCGGGCACTCACGGCGCGGCGGGCCTTCGATCACGGCTTTGGGGGTAATGCCATGCTCGGGCATTTGCGCCTGGACCCGGTCGATGTCGAGGGTGCGTGGGGTCAGGTGATTGATGTGCGGCCCTTTGAAGGCCACCACATCGGCAACCAACCGGTGCTGCGCGCTCAACTGCCGATACTGCTCGGCCGTGACGGTTGCGCTGTGGTGCCAGCGAAAGGTCTCCAGCGCCTGCTCGATGAATGCCTTGGCGTCTTGTTCGTCAAGCCCGCCCTGGTTTTCGGCTTTGTCGATCAAAGCCAGCGCGGCCGGAGTGAAGATCGAGCGTCTGGCCAGGACCGACTGGGCAAACTCGCGCAGCTCGGGGTTTTCGATCAGTTCCAGGCGCAGTAATGAAGTGAACACCCGGAACGGACTGACCTGCAGCGCAGCTTCATGCACCGCGCGGAACGCGGTGGAGTGTACCGGCACCCCGGCGGGTGTCAGGTCGTAATAGCCGACCGGCTGCATGCCCATCACCGCAAACAAGCGGCTGATGGTCGCCAGTTCCTCGGCGGTGCCGATACGGATCGCGCCATGGCGCTCAAGGTCCAGACGTTGGACTTCCCCGGTGTTGCGCAGCTGTTGCGCAACGCGGCTGTCGTCGCGCAGCACCTGGGCGTTGGTCTGCGCCACCAGCTCCATCAGCGCGCCATACAGCGGCACCTCTTCGCGGTACATGTCTGACATCGCCCGCGAAAAGCGTTGGCGAATCAGGTCAGGGCTGACGAAGCTCTGGATGCTCATAGAGATAATTCCCGAACAATGAATATCGTGGGTTCAACGGTGGTTTTTCGTTGCCCGATTCTGTTCGGGGCAGGGGATGCTGACAAACGAAGTTTCTTCCGAACTTCATTCTGCAAATGACTGCTCGTGTGAAACCGGCATTTGATGTCGAGCACAAGACCTGTGGCGAGGGGGCTTGCCCCCGCTGGGCAGCGAAGCGGCCCTAAAGTCGGTAACCGCATTGTGTCAGGTAGAACTCATCAGCCGGTTTCACGACTGCTACGCAGCCGAACGGGGGCAAGCCCCCTCGCCACAAATGTCCGCCACATGAAAGAAGGCCTCAGGCCTGCCCTTGCAAAAACTCTCGATACAGCTGCGCAGTCCTGGCCGGGCGTTCGACCATTGGCATATGGCCGATGCCATCCCACAGCTCCAGGTGAATCCGGGCAATACCCTCGGCCCAGACTTGCGCGCTGCTGACGTGAAGCAGCCGATCCTGGCGCCCCCACAACAGCAGGGTGGGGGCCTGGATATCTGCCAACCGGGCCTCGAGCGGTTCACTGCCATGGAAGTCCTGGAAGATCTCCGCCAGTTCGTCGCACCTGCGTTGATAACGTTCGGCCAGGGCCGCCAGCACCCTATCGGGAACCCAGGGTGGCGAAGCCATGGTCATGGCGTAGAACTGATCGAAGTCGGCGCGTGAATGGATCAGAAACGGGTTGTTACCCTGGGCGAGCAGGCGCTCCATGTCACTGGGCAGCGGCGAGGCGACACCCGCCGGGTCGATCAGCGCCAGCGATGCAACCCGCTCGGGGTAAGTCGCTGCGAGCCAGGCAGCGATGTAGCCGCCCATGGAATTACCGATCACATGGACTTTCTCGACCGCGCAGGCATCCAGCAGCTGGATCAATCGTTGGGCCTGGGAGGGAATGTCGTAACTGCCGCGTGGCCGAAAGCCGGTTTCACCGTGGCCCGCCAGGTCGGGGATGATGACCCGGTAATCATCGACCAGGTGCCGGGCAAAACGCAGCCAGACGGTTTTGTCGGCGCTATAGCCATGGAGCATCAACAGTGTCGGCGCCTTGGGCGGACCTCCCCGATAGGTGACTAGCGTCATTTCGGCGATCGGCACCGGCACTTTTCGCAGACGATAGAGGCGCGCCTCCAGTGCCATGCTCAGGTCATACAGCAGCTGGCCGAGACGCGGCCAGGTCCACCAACTGAAAATGATGAAGGCCGCGGCAAGTACCAGGATCATTCACATGGAGCGCTATCCCCAGGCGTGTTCAGGACAGGATGTGATCGGCAGGCTTGAGCGTTCGCGTCAGCCGACGGTAGGTGAAACTGAACCCCGGAAAAATCGCGATGACGTGACCGCTCCTGCTCTGATACCAACTGTGGCAGCCACCGGATTTCCACACGGTTCTTTCCATCTCGCGATGAATCATTTGGGTGTAGGCGTTTTCGGCGTCCTTGCGCACTTCGATGGTCCGCAGGCCTTGTTGCTGCAGGGTGCGGATGCAACTGAGGATGTAGTTCATCTGCGATTCGATAATGAACAGCGCCGAGGTGTGGCCAATGCCGGTGTTGGGGCCGGTGACGATGAACAGGTTGGGAAACTCCGGAATGCTGGTGCCCAGGTAAGCGCGCGGGTACTGCTGCCAGACATCCCTGAGCAGGGTGCCGCCCTTGCCCTGGACCGGGTAGGAAATCACTCCGTCGGTAGCGTCATAGCCGGTCGACCAGACAATCAAGTCCAGCTCGATATGCTGATTGTCATGGGTGAGGATCCCGCTTTCGTCGATCGCCGCGATGCCTTGCTCGCGGCTGTGCAACGTCACGTTGGCGCGGCACAGCGCCGGATACAGGGTGCTCGATAGCAGCACCCGCTTGCAGCCGAGGGTGTAGTCGGGCGTCAACTTGCGGCGCAGCTCGGCATCGCTCACCTGACGCTTGAGCAACCGCAAGGCCTGCAGCTGCACCAGGTGGATCGCCGGTCTCGAGTACTTGAAGGCAATCACCCGCGTCTCGAGCTGCCAGTAGATCAGCCAGCGCAACAGCGTGTAAGCCGGTTTGATCCCCAGCAACCAGCGCTCGAAGCGGCTGAAGGTGCGGTCCGGCCGTGGCAGTACCCAGTGCGGTGTGCGCTGGAACACATGCAAGTGCTCAACCTGCGGAGCGATGGCCGGGATGATCTGAGCCGCACTGGCACCGCTGCCGATCACGGCGACCCGTTTGTTGCGGTAGTCGAATTGATGATCCCACTGGTTGCTGTGAAAGCTCCTGCCCTTGAAACGCTCCTGGCCTTCGACGTGCGGAATCACCGGCTGGCTCAGCGGGCCCGAGGCGTTGATGATGAACTGTGAGTAAAAACTCCCTCTCGAAGTCTGCACGGCCCAGCGTTGGACGGCATCGTCCCATTGCACCCGTTCGACGTTGGCCTCCAGCTCGACTTTGTCGCGCAGCGCGTAGTGCTCCACCACCTGCTGGGTGTAGCGGTGCAGCTCGTCCTGCTCGGCGAACATCCGGGTCCACGGATAAGAAGCGAATGACAGCGAATACAGCGGTGACGGCACATCGACCGCCGCGCCCGGGTAGGTGTTCTGGCACCAGGTGCCGCCGAAAAAGTCGCGCCGCTCCAGCATACGGAAGTCGCTGATGCCTTCCTTGAGCAAATTGACCGCCGCGCATTGGCCACCAAAACCGCTGCCGATGATCAGTACCTGATAGGTGTGCATGCGCGCCCTCTCGTGTTTTTACCCGGACGATCACTGACATCGCGTTTCGCCCACTGTCATTTATAGTCAAGCATTCGCCAGAGGACCCGCGAGGGAGGCGGGGCTTGAGTTTGGCGAACCCTCTGAAGCTTTCCTCCAAACATGGTACAAATCCAGCGATTGCCATCACCTGAGCGATTCACCGTGCAAGCCACCCGCTTGACCCTGATCTGTCATGCCCGTACCGCCGCCTGGAAGCTGGCGCGTTTTGCCCTCGATGAGCCGCTCGAAATGGATTGGCAAGCGGCGCGAGGCTCGCGCGCCGGCGCCTTCAAGCGCCCGCCGCAACTGCTCTGTGCTCCGGAAGCCAGGGCCAGGCAAACCGCCGAACTGTTCGGGGGGCAGATGCAGATCGTGCCCGCGCTGGCGGATTGCGCCATGGGCCGTTGGCAGGGCCTGCCCATCGATGATCTGCAAAAACATGAGCCCGAGGCACTTCAAGCCTGGTTGACCGACAGCAGTTGCGCGCCCCACGGCGGCGAGTCGGTCGAACAACTCTGCGCGCGGGTGGCCGAATGGCTGGAGACGTTGCGCAGTACGCCGGGGCATTTCCTGGCGATCACTCACCCGTTCGTTATTCGTGCAGCGATCATGCACGTCATGCAGTGCCCGTCCGCGGCCTTCAATGTGATCGATGTCGAGCCGTTGTCGAGCACCGAATTGCGCTTCAACGGACGTTGGCGCCTGCGCTTGCAGGAATACCGCTCAGACACGGAGATGATGACCCCATGAAGAAAATCCTGATCATCGGCATCGGCGCCGGTAACCCCGAATACATCACCCTGCAGGCGGTCAACGCGCTGAATCGGGTCGATGTTTTTTTTATCATGGACAAAGGCCGCAGCAAGGACAAACTCACCGACCTGCGGCATGACATCTGCGAGCGCTATATCACCGGGCGCGACTACCGTTTTGTCGAGGCCCACAGCCCCGAGCGTGTGCGTGGCGAGGTGGACTACACCGCGAGCGTGCAAGAGCTGAACCGCGACAAGCAGCAGACCTTCGAGCGGCTGATCAGCGATGAAATGGCCGACGACGAATGCGCGGCGTTTCTGGTGTGGGGCGACCCGGCGTTGTACGACAGCACCATCCGTATTCTCCAGGCGATCCTTGCAGGCGGGCGCTGCAGTTTCGAGTTCGAAGTCATTCCCGGTATCACCAGCGTCCAGGCGCTGGCGGCACAGCATAAAGTGCCATTGAACAGCATCGGCCGATCGGTCGAGATCACCACCGGGCGCAGGCTCGCGGCGGGGCTGGTCAGCGATGCTGACAGCCTGGTGGTGATGCTCGATGCCGAGGATTCCTATCAGCGGGTGGCTGACCAGGACCTGGATATCTACTGGGGAGCTTACCTGGGCACACCCGATGAAATCCTGATCGCCGGCAAGCTCAAGGACGTGGCCGACGAGATCGAACGGGTGCGTAAAGCGGCGCGGCTGGCCAATGGCTGGATCATGGATACCTATTTGTTGCGCAAGCGTGGTGAGTGAGCACTGAGCAGAAAACCATGTTGTCTGTCCTGGCCTCATCGTCGGAACGCCGCCCGGAGCAAGCCCGCTCCCACAGTGGATCTATGTCGTTCACATCTTACTGGTTCGACGAGATTTAAAGTGGGAGCGAGCCTGCTCGCGATTGGCCCTCAAACACCGCGCATTTCCCAGCCTTGACCCCACCCCCAAACCGTTCGCGATACACCGACGGCGGCAAACCGACCACCGTACGAAACGCCACACGAAAACTTTCCACCGAGCGGTAGCCACACAACTGGACGATGTGGTCGGTGGTTTCCAGTTGACCGGCGCAGTCGAACGGCCGGTGAGTGCGGTGGTGAGTTGTGATTGTTGAGGATACAGCCCTGATGTGAACCTGCAGTCTAGCGATCATTTGTGGCGAGGGGGCTTGCCCCCGCTCGGCTGCGCAGCAGTCGTAAAACCGGCTGATGCGTTCTGTCTGAACAACCGCGATTGCCGATTTTAGGGCCGCTTCGCGACCCAGCGGGGGCAAGCCCCCTCGCCACAGGGTTGTGCCTGACATCAAGCCCGGGTGGAAGCCGCCCACCACTCATCCAGTGTCCCCAGCAGCCAGTCAAAGACTTGCCCATGGGCGACGCTGTCATCCTGATCCCGGAGCAGGGGGGATTCCTCGGCAAAGTGCGCATTGAGTTGTGCCACTGACTCAGCGTTCCACTCCGGATGAAACTGCAAACCCAACCGCGTCGGGCCGACAGAGTACATCTGCTGTTCGCACCGGGCACTGCTGGCCAGTAACCGCGCATCTGGCGGCAGATCGATCGCATCCTCATGCCATTCCAGCACCTGCAGCGATATGCCATCGGCAAAGGTCACCTCGGTCCAGCCGGTCTCGGTCTCGGCCATACGCCGCACATTCCCGCCCAGGGCCCGCGCCAGCAATTGCGCACCCAGGCAGATGGCGAATACCGGCGCGTCTTCAGCCAGGCTTGCTGCCAACCAGCGACGTTCTTCAGCCAGCCAGTGCGGCCCGGCACCGGACTCGTACGGTCCACCCAGAATGATCACTGGCATGCTGCCGATGGGCGGCAGTTGGCCAAGGTCAGCGCGAAAGACCTTAAGGCTCACCCCCCGGGCCTTGGCCCAGAGAGCGATGGCGCCCGGTCCTTCGGCAGGATGGTGCTGGATCAGGTTCAGCGAAGTCGGATTGTTCGACACTGCGATTCCTCTGTATCAGTCTCTGACATGGTCGTGATTTTTTTATAACTAAATGTCGCATCGACACAATTGGCTACTGTTGCGCCTCTCTAGACTGCCGGTCACTTCGATTTCTGCCAATCGAATTATCTGCCAAACAAGAATCTGCGCATCAGGAGCTACAGATGAAGAAGTTAGCAATGTTCGGTGCCCTGGCACTGTCCGTATTGTCCCTGTCCGCCGTGGCCGACGATGCCAAACCGATCCGCATCGGCATAGAAGCGGGCTACCCGCCATTTTCGATGAAAACGCCCGACGGTAAGCTCACCGGTTTCGACGTGGACATCGGCGATGCGCTGTGTGAACAGATGAAAGCCAAATGCACCTGGGTCGAGCAAGAGTTCGATGGCCTGATCCCGGCGCTCAAGGTCAAGAAAATCGACGCGATCCTGTCGTCCATGACCATCACCGACGACCGCAAGAAGAACGTCGATTTCACCATCAAGTATTACCACACCCCGGCGCGCTTCGTGATGAAGGCCGGCACCGATATCAAGGATCCGCTGACCGAACTCAAGGGCAAGAAAGTCGGCGTGCTGCGCGCCAGTACCCACGACCGCTTTGCCACCGAAGTGCTGCAGCCGGCCGGTGTCACGCTGGTGCGCTATGGCTCCCAGCAGGAAGCCAACCTGGACATGGTCTCCGGTCGTCTCGATGCGCTGCTGGCCGACGCGGTCAACCTCGATGACGGTTTCCTGAAAACCGACGCGGGTAAAGGCTTCGCTTTCGTTGGCCCGGAATCCAACGATCCGAAATACTTCGGCGGCGGTGCCGGCATCGCCGTGCGCAAAGGCGATAAAGAGCTGGCGGAGAAATTCAACACCGCCATCACCGAAATCCGCGCCAACGGCAAATACAAACAAGTGCAAGACAAGTACTTCAAGTTCGACGTGTACGGCGAGTAATCGCGGGCAAAGCCCGTAGCAGCCTTCGGCAGCTGCTACGGACCGCGTAAAAGTTTAACTGACTGGCATTAGGGCAAGAACCTTCGTGATCCAGCTTCACAGTGCTAGGCTCTGGCGCGAACCCGCTGTGCAGTAAAGGAAGGACTATGTTGAAGTTTTTGGCCATGGCGCTGTTGTTGGTGTCCACCGCCGCACACCCGCAAACCGCGCTGCAAAGCGATCTGCCGCTGCAGTATCTGGAGCAGGTCACCCCTGATTCACGCAACCAGCCGCTGGTGATTGTGCTGCATGGTTATGGCAGCAACGAGGAGGATCTGTTCGGCATCAAGGATGAGCTACCAGCCGGGTATACCGTAGTTTCGGTACGGGCGCCGCAGGCGTTGGATGCGGACAGTTATCAGTGGTTTCACAAGAAAGGCGAGGGCGCTTACGACGGCGAGACCAATGACCTGAGCAGCAGCGCCAGGCTGCTCGTCGACTTCATCGCCCAGGCCACCACGAAGTATCACACTCAAAGCGACAAGGTTTTTCTGGTGGGTTTCAGCCAGGGGGCAATGATGTCCTACGAGGTGGGCCTGCGCCATCCGCAGTTGGTGCGCGGGATCGCGGCGTTGAGTGGCCGGGTTTTACCCGTGTTGCAGTCTCAGCTCAAACCCGACAAAAGCCTCGAATCCCTGGCGATTTTCATCGGTCACGGCACGGCCGATCGGCTACTTCCCTATAGCGACGGCAGCGATGCCGACAGCCTGCTGAAAAGCCTCTCCCTGAAGCCTGAGTTCCATGCCTATCCGGGAATGGGTCACAGCATTAACGCTACTGAAATGCAGGACCTGAACAACTGGTTGCAGCGCATCAATCAATAAAGCGCTGTGAGCCACTGCGTGCGTGGTTATTTCCCTCCGGTAATCTGCCTGACCAGTGCCGCATGTCCAGTGGGGTTATCGGCACGGGAGATGATCTGGATTACCAGGATGCGAATGCCTGAGCCGGCCAGTAACGTAGTGCCAAGGGTCTTGCCGCCGCCCATGGTCGCGGTGCTGTCGACCTGGCGCAGGCCAAGACTTTTGATGGTCAGTTTCTTTTCGCCGGTTTTCTTGAAGTCGGGCAAGGTCGTGTCTTGTTTCTGCAGGAAGCTTTCCACTGCGCTGTCGAGGAACTGGCTGTCGTTGTCTTTGATCTGCACACCATCGGTGCGCAGGTTTTCGGCGACCATGACCACCGTCTTGGTGGTTGGGTTGGTGTACAGGGTGCCCATCGCACCCGCCGTGCCACTGGCCGAATCGCCAGGGGGCAACGGGTTGGCCTCGAAGCCTTGAGGCAGGTTGAAGGCGAACTTGCCGCCCAGGGCGAAGATCTCTTGCGCAGTCGAGGTATTTGCCGCTGGCTGGGTGGCCGCATGAGCGCTCATGGCGCCGAAGCTGGTAATCGCTGCGAAGAACAAGGCAGCGGCTTTTTTCCCAAACAATGACATTCAAACTCTCCAGGGTGATCGCGCGGGGGACGCGATCATCCCATGGACGTGGTGAATCACTCCAGTGCGATGGTCCGAAAGGTGATTTGTGGGGAGTTAGGGGCCGCTCCCGGGCGTTCCTCTATATGTTGGTTCGCCGCTGCACTGTTGCAATCACCGCACCGAGGATGATCAGCAGCGCGGGAAGAATCAGCATCGGGCTGGCATGGGTTTGCCCGATTGCGATCAGCAGCAGGGTCGAGATCAGCGGGGCCAGGTAAGAGAGGGCGCCGAGCATCGCCAGGCTGCCGTGTTTGGTCGCGTGATCCCAGGCGAAAAAGGCCAGGCCAACCGGTCCCAGACCCAGGCCGATGATCGCCGCCCACTGGCTGAAGTCCGGGCGCACCGTGGTTTCGAATGCCAGGTGGCAGACCAGCCCGGCCACCGCCACCAGGCCGCAGATCCCGCCGATGATACTGCTCGGCACTTCGCGAAAGTGTCGATTGAGCACCGAATAGGTCGACCACACCAGGGCGCAGGCGAAGGCGGCCAGATAGCCGGCAATCGGCGCCGCGGCGACGTTATCCGCAGTGCGCAGTTGCATGATGAAGGCGGTGCCAGCCAGCCCGAGCAAGGCTCCCAGCAGTTGGCGTTTCCTCAAGCGCTCGCCACTGGAAAAGGTCGACAGCAGCACAATCAGCAGCGGCCACAGGTAGGCGATCAGGCTCGCTTCGGCTGCAGGCGCGGCTTTCAAGGCAAAAAAATACAGCGCGTGATAAGCGAAAATCCCGACAAACCCGGTGACCCATACCGACCACGGCTGACGCCAGCTGCGAAACCCGGCAATGCCGCGACGACCGAGAACCACCAGGCTCGCGACGAACGCCACGGCAAAGCTCAAGGCCAGCAGTTCGAACGGTGGGATACCGGCAGTCAGGGTGGTCAGCAGCGCCAGGCAGGACCAGAGAAACACCGCGATCACGCCAATGGCAGTAGCGGAGTTTGCGGTTTTGCTATGGGTAGAAACCTGGCTCAACTCAGTCATGTGCGCCTCTCCATTGGCGGGTGTTGCTGGCATCATGCCTCAAGGTCTTGGTTGTCGGCCAGTCGCTGTGGTGTAGGTACTCTTCGATTGGCCGGCTACCCGACGCTTGCTGCCAGCCAACACCAGTAACGAAACCGCGATGGCCAGCACAAAGGCCAACAATCCAAACGTCGGCAAGGCCAGTGCCAGCACCAGACAAAACGCAGCGAACGAATACAAACCGGTGGCCGTGGCTCTGAGCAATGCGGCGGTAAACGCCGGGCCGCGGCTTTGATGGGAGAACACCGCCAGTACGCTGCCGAGCACCGGGAACACCGCGAGAAACCCACTCCAGCGCTCGCCCACGGTGCTCGCCAGCGTGGTCACCGCCAGCGTCAGCAATGCGCCGGCGAGCATGCGAAAGAGGAGTTTGTCCGACTTGGGCGCTGGCGCTGCTGCCAGCGGTTGTACAACTGGGAACAAGTGTGGCGCAGCGAGCAGCGCGGTAGCCGCAAACAGGGTCGAAAACACGATGGAACCGGGGACCCACGAGAGTGCCGCGGCCGTCACCGCCCAGACCGCCACGGCGATCGATAATGCCCAGGGCCACGCGAGCTTTTGCGCGACCTGGGCGTAGACGATGCTGAACGCGATCATCGCAAATACCGCCAACAGTGCCGCAATCGAGGCCTGAGCGGCAAACACTTGACCTTGTTCGACGGCGAGGAAAAACAGAATTGGCCCGACCACCACCGGGAACCCCGCCAACCATCCGCCAACGCTAGGCCCCCAGCGTCTGCCAGCCAGAGAAACCAGCAATAAAAATCCGGGGACCACCAACAGTTTGAGAATCAGCACTGAACAATACCTGAGAGTGACAGGCCGCAAAGCCAGCGCTCAAGGCTGTAGTGTGCTCGGCGGAATATGAGAGTTGTGCCCGGGCCCCAGGCAACCGGTTCAGTCCTGATCATCCAGGAACCGTCCTTTATGATCCGGGCTGGGTAACTGGCAGACAGGATAACGGCCGAACAGCCGGTAGCGATTCCGGGCGATGCGGTCGTAGCACCAGTCCCTGATTGCCTTGGGAATGACGCTGATCACCGTCATTAGGGGCCAGGGCTGTGGCAGATGCTTCATGACCCGCACAAACGCCTCCGAGCGCACATACAATTGGTTGTTTTCAATGAAGGCCATGCTCTCGAAACGCTCGGTCGGCAAGCAGAACCAGGCCAGCAGCGCTTGTCCTTCGACCGATTGCATGGACGCCAGCTTGATCTTCCTGTGGCGGTCATGCCGGATCAGGAATCGCGCCGAGCCGTTGCATAACTTGCAGACTCCGTCGAACAACACGACGCGGTCGCCGGGTTGAAGATAGGGCGGGGTCCTGTTGGTCATCTGGTGCCTTAATGGAGGTTGAGCGTCAGTCTTCATGGCCGGTCTTGCACATCCAGGGTAGTGGCATCGCCACAGCATACTCGGCTTAAGCACGGTGTTTCACCCTTGGGCGTGGCCGTCTATATGTCCAGATGCGTTCGCCAGGCAATGTGTTGCCTGTGAGGGCCTCATCGCGAGCAGGCTCGCTCCCACATTGGATTTGCGCCGTATCACATTTTTGTGATCGGCGAAGATCAAGTGTGGGAGCGAGCTTGCTCGCGATGAACGATGACTCGGTAAACCTGCTCAACCCCGACTCCCGGCAAACCGCTCGGCCAGGCGCTCGCGCTCGAAGGCCTCGACCACAAAGTCGATAAAGGCCCGGGTTTTGGCCGGCATCAGTGCGCGGCTGGTGCAGTTTCCTGGCGGGCCGTTGCCGGCGTTGAATCTGGTGAAGTTTGGGTGAGGGGGGCTGAACCAGAGATTTTTGGTGTGTTTTAAATCGTCAAAAGATCGCAGCCTGCGGCAGCTCCTACGCCGACCGAGTACACCCGCGATGTTGTAGGTGTATGCAATCCTTGTAGGAGCTGCCGCAGGCTGCGATCTTTTAGCGGTGCTTGATGCTCAACTGTCTCAGCGCCGAGCCCCCTTGAACGCCGCCCGGAACTTGTGCAGCAATGGCTCGGTGTAGCCATTGGGTTGTTCACAGCCCTGGAACACCAGCGCGCAGGCTGCTTGAAAAGCCAGTGACCCATCGAAGTCGGCGGCCATGGGCCGGTAAAGCGGATCCCCGGCATTCTGCTGATCGACCACGCGGGCCATGCGTTGCAGGATCTCCAAAGTCTGTGCCTGGTCGATCACTCCGTGCCGCAGCCAGTTGGCGATGTGCTGACTGGAAATGCGCAGGGTCGCGCGATCTTCCATCAGCCCGACATCGTGAATATCCGGCACTTTCGAGCAACCGATACTTTGCTCGACCCAGCGCACCACATAGCCGAGCAGGCCCTGGGCGTTGTTTTCGACTTCCTCGCGAATCTCCTCGACTGACCATTGGCTTGACGTGGCCACCGGAACGCTGAGCAGGTCATTGAGAATCTCTTCGCTGACCGCGGCCAGATCGACTTGCTCCAGCACTTCTTGCACTGCGCGGACATCGACCTTGTGATAATGCAGTGCGTGCAGGGTGGCCGCAGTGGGCGACGGCACCCAGGCGGTGTTGGCTCCGGCCTTGGGGTGGGCGATTTTCTGTTCGAGCATGTCGGCCATCCGGTCGGGCATCGCCCACATGCCTTTGCCGATCTGCGCACGGCCGCGCAGGCCGCAGTTCAGACCCACCAGCACATTGTTGCGTTCGTAGGCCTGGATCCAGGCGCTGTTTTTCATGTCGCCCTTGCGCAACATGGCGCCGGCTTCCATCGCGCTATGCAGCTCGTCACCGGTGCGGTCGAGGAACCCGGTATTGATAAAGGCCACCCGCGACGAGGCGGCGGCAATACAGGCTTTGAGGTTGATGCTGGTGCGTCGCTCTTCGTCCATGATCCCCATCTTCAGGGTGTGCCGTGGCAGCTTGAGCAGGTCTTCGATGCGGCTGAACAGCTGCTCGGCAAACGCCACTTCGGCGGGACCATGCATTTTCGGCTTGACGATATAGACGCTGCCGCTGCGCGAGTTGCCACGGCGCTTGAGGTCATGCACGGCAATCAGGCTGGTGACCACGCCGTCGAGGATGCCTTCCGGGACCTCCAGACCTTCGCCGTCAAGAATCGCCGGGCTGGTCATGAGGTGGCCGACGTTACGAATAAACAGCAGCGAGCGACCGTGCAGCGTCAGGGAACGGCCATCGGCAGCGCTGTACTCTCGATCCGGATTGAGGCGACGGGTAATGGTTTTGCCATTTTTTTGCAGGTCCTCCTTCAAGTCGCCCTTCATCAGGCCCAGCCAGTTGCGATACACCTGCACTTTGTCGTCGGCATCGACCGCGGCGACCGAGTCTTCGCAATCGATGATGGTCGACAGCGCCGCCTCGATCAGCAGGTCTTTTACTCCGGCGTTGTCGACGCGGCCGATGGTGCTGGCCGGGTCGATCTGGATTTCCACGTGCAGGCCATGGTTCTTCAGCAGAATGGCGGTGGGTTGCGACGCCTGGCCCTGATAACCCAGGTATTTTTCAGGCTGTTGCAGAGTCGTTTGACTGGCGTCCTTCAGGGTCGCTTGCAGCTGGCCGGACTCAATCCGGTAGCTGCTCACATCCGCGTGGGAGCCAGTGTTCAATGGCACGATTTCATCGAGAAAAGCCCGGCCAAAGGCGATGACTTTCGCCCCGCGCACCGGGTTATAAGTCGCGCCTGGCGCTGCGCCGTCTTCATTGGACAGCACATCGGTGCCGTACAGTGCGTCATACAGCGAACCCCAGCGGGCATTGGCCGCGTTCAGCGCATAACGGGCGTTCACCGCCGGGACCACCAGTTGCGGGCCGGCCTGACTGCTGATTTCGCTATCGACATTGGTCGTGCTGACCTGCACCTGGGCCGTTTGTGGCTGCAAGTAACCAATGGAGCCGAGAAAGCTGCGATAGTCCGGCATGTCGTTTATCGGTCCCGGATGAGCCCGGTGCCAGCTGTCGAGTTCGCTCTGCAGACGATCGCGTTCGGCGAGCAAGGCGCGGTTTTTCGGGGCCAGTTCATGCACCAGCGCATCGAAGCCGCTCCAGAAACTTTGCTGATCGAGGCCGGTACCTGGCAGGACTTCCTCATCGATGAAGCGTTGCAGGATAGCCGCCACCTTAAGGCGCTGGCAGTTGACGAAATCGGTCATCACAGGGTCTCCATCAGAGGTTGTCGATTCAGCGCCACAGGCGCTGTTGGCTTGGCGAAGCGGCGGTCAATTCAGGCATTGGGCGCCGGCCTTGGCCACCTGGGCGTCCTGCTCGGCCTTGACCCCCGACACCCCGACTGCGCCGATCACCTGGCCATCGACGATGATCGGCACGCCGCCTTCCAGCGAGGTCAGCAGGGGCGCCGAAAGAAAGGCGCTGCGGCCACCGTTGACCATGTCTTCATAGCCCTTGGATTCACGCCGGCCGAGGGCGGAGGTGCGGGCTTTTTCCGTGGCGATGTAGGCGCCAATCGGCGCGCAACCATCGAGACGCTCAAGCGCCAGTGGATGGCCGCCGTCGTCGACGATGACGATGGTCACCGCCCACTGATTGTTCTGGGCTTCGCTGCGGGCGGCGGCGAGGATCTGACTGACTTCGGTCTGGCTCAATACGGCTTTGGTTTTCATGGGGTGCTCCAGGGGTTCGATTAAGACAGGGCAGCTTCGACCAGTTCGATCCAGTGCCTGACAGGGGTTCGGCCGGCGCCGTCGAGGTGGGTCTGGCAGCCGATGTTGGCGGTGACGATCACCTCGGGTTTGCCGCTTTCCAGGGCGTTGAGCTTGTTATCGCGCAGCTGCCGGGACAGCTCCGGCTGGGTCAGCGAATAGGTGCCCGCCGAGCCGCAGCACAAATGGCTGTCGGGCACCGACGTGAGATTGAAGCCCAGCCGGGTCAGTAGTTCTTCCACCGCGCCGCCCAGCTTTTGCGCATGCTGCAGGGTGCAAGGGCAATGGAAGGCGATACGGGTTGCTGCCTTGACCTGGAGTTGCTGTAACGGCTCGTCACGCAGCACCTCCACCAGATCCTTGGCCAGGGCGCTGACCCGCTTGGCCTTGGCCGCATAGGCCGGATCCTGTTCCAGCAGATGACCATAGTCCTTGATGAAGGCTCCGCAACCGCTGGCCGTCTGCACGATGGCCTCGGCACCGTTTTCGATGCTTGGCCACCAGGCGTCGATATTGCGTCGGGCCCGATCAAGCCCGGCCTTTTGGGCGTTCAAGTGATAGTCCACGGCGCCGCAGCATCCGGCCTGACTGATTGGCGTGATGCCGATGCCCAGGCGGTCGAGGACTCGCGCCGTGGCGGCATTGGTATTGGGCGACAGGCTCGGTTGCACGCAGCCTTCGAGCATCAGCACCTGCCGCGCATGTTGGGTGGTCGGCCGTGGCTTGGCCGGGTGTACGGTGCGCGGCAACTTGATCTGGAGTACCTGCGGCAACAGCGGGCGAAAGGCCTCTGCGGTTTTGATCAGCGACTTGAACAGCCCGGGGTTCGGCACCACTGCCCGCAGGCTCTCACGGAGCAGCGTCTGGCCGAGGGGGCGAGGCACGGTGGCGTCGACCACCGCGCGGCCGATGTCCAGCAGGTTGTGGTAGTCCACCCCGGAGGGGCAGGTGGTTTCACAATTGCGGCACGACAGGCAGCGATCCAGGTGCAGTTGGGTCTTGGCGGTCGGCTCATGGCCTTCCAGCACTTGCTTGATCAGGTAGATCCGCCCGCGCGGGCCATCCAGCTCATCGCCGAGCAGCTGATAGGTCGGGCAGGTGGCATTGCAGAAGCCGCAGTGCACGCAGGTGCGCAGGATGCTTTCGGCTTCTTCGGCGCGGGGCAGGCGTTTGGCCTGCTCGCTCAGGGTGGTCTGCATGGTTCAGAGCTCCGCGTACATTCGGCCCGGGTTGAAGATCCCTTGCGGGTCGAGTTGCGCCTTGAGTTGCCGGTGGTAGCGCAGCAACGCCGGGGGCAACGGCTGGAACGGGCTGTCGATGAGCGCGTGGCTGTAGCAGGTCGCATGGCCACCGGCCGCTAGGGCAATCGAACGAATAACGCTGGCATCGGCATCGGATTTCAGCCAGCGCTGAGCGCCGCCCCAATCGATCAGCTGCTCACCCGGCAGGTCGAGCAGGCCGGTGTTGTTGGGCACTGACAGGCGCCACAGTGGCTGGCCTTCGTCGAAAAAGGCCAAGCGCTGTTCATTCAGTTCGTTCCAGTAACCAGGGTCGAGCGGTTCGCCGCCGAGGCGATCATGGGCAGCCGCCACCGAACCTTCGCCACCTTCCAGGCGCAGATGCAGTCGCTCACCGTCATGGCTGGCGGCGCTGATGGGCAGCGGCTGCTGACCCCATTCGGCAAGCCTGGCCAAGGCCCGGGCGCTGTCCATTTCCAGAGAGAAGCTGGCACACAAGCGTGGCTTGGGCAGGACCTTCAATGACACTTCGGTCAGCAGGCCAAGGCAGCCGTAACTGCCCACCAGCAAGCGCGACAGATCGTAACCGGCGACGTTTTTCATCACCTCGCCACCGAAGCGCAGGTGCTTGCCAAGGCCAGTGATCACTCGGGTTCCGAGGACGAAATCACGCACCGAACCGGACCACGGCCGGCGCGGACCGGACAAGCCAGCGGCGACCATGCCACCGAGGGTCGCCCCCTCGCCGTAAGACGGTGGTTCGCAGGGCAACATCTGCCCGGCCGCTTCGAGCGCGGCGGATAGCTCACTGAGTGCTGTACCGGCGCGGGCGGTAATCACCAGTTCAGTCGGGTCGTAGCTAACGATGCCGGTATGCCCGCGGGTGTCGAGTATTTCACCGGCGACCGGGCGGCCGAGGAAGGCTTTGCTGTTGGAGCCCTGGATCAGCAACGGTGTGGCACTGGCGAGCGCCTGATTGACCTGCTCCAGCAGTGCCGCACTGCCGTCGATATTCTGTTCGGCACCCATCAGAAACGCTCCAGCTCGGGGAAGGGCAGCTTGCCCATGTGCACATGCATGGCGCCGAATTCGGCGCAGCGGTGCAGGGTCGGAATGTTCTTGCCAGGATTGAGCAGGCCGCTGGGGTCGAACGCGGCTTTCACTGCGTGAAACAGGGTCAACTCATCGCTGTTGAACTGGGCGCACATCTGGTTGATTTTTTCCCGGCCGACACCGTGCTCGCCGGTGATGCTGCCACCGACCTTGACGCACAGTTCGAGGATCTTGCCGCCGAGGGCTTCGGCGCGATCCAGTTCGCCGGGTTGATTGGCATCGAACAGGATCAGCGGGTGCATGTTGCCGTCACCGGCATGAAAGACGTTGGCCACGCGCAGGTCGTATTCGGCGGCCAATGCGGCGATGCCTTTGAGCACCCCTGGCAGTTCGCGCCGCGGGATGGTGCCGTCCATGCAGTAGTAGTCCGGCGATAACCGTCCGACTGCCGGGAAGGCGTTTTTGCGTCCAGCCCAGAATCGCACCCGTTCGGCTTCGTCGCGGGCCTGGCGGACTTCGGTGGCACCGGCGTGTTCAAGTACCGCGCGCACCCGGTCGCAATCGTCGTGGACGTCCGCTTCGACCCCATCGAGTTCACAGAGCAGAATGGCTTCGGCCTCGACCGGGTAGCCGGCGTGGATGAAGTCTTCCGCTGCACGAATCGCCAGGTTGTCCATCATCTCCAGGCCCCCGGGAATGATGCCGGCGGCAATGATGTCGCCCACCGCACGACCGGCTTTTTCCACGGAGTCGAAGGCGGCCAGCAGTACTTTGGCAATTTGTGGTTTGGGCAGCAGGTTGACCGTGACTTCGGTGATGATCCCGAGCATGCCTTCGGAGCCGGTGAACAGTGCCAGCAAATCGAAGCCCGGCGAGTCCAGGGCGTCGCTGCCCAGGGTCAGCCGTTCGCCTTCGACCGTGAGGATCTCGACCTTGAGCAGGTTATGCACGGTCAGCCCGTACTTCAGGCAATGCACGCCCCCGGCGTTCTCCGCGACATTGCCGCCGATGGAGCAGGCGATCTGCGAGGAGGGGTCCGGCGCGTAATACAAACCGAAGGGCGCCGCGGCCTGGGAGATCGCCAGGTTGCGTACGCCGGGTTGCACGCGGGCGCTGCGGGCGGCGGGGTCGATGTGCACAATGCAGTTGAAGCGCGCCATCACCAGCAGCACACCTTTCTCCAACGGCAGCGCGCCCCCGGAAAGCCCGGTGCCGGCGCCGCGTGCCACCACCGGTACCCGGCGCTCATGACACAGCTTGAGCAGGCCTTCTACCTGTTCGAGAGTGCGCGGCAGCACCACCAGCATCGGCGTGGTGCGGTAGGCGGACAGACCGTCGCACTCGTAAGGCTTGAGTTCCTCCTCGCGGTGCAGGATATCCAGATCGGGCAATTGCTCTTGCAGCGCCCGGATCAGCGCATCCTTGTCAACGTCAGGCAGTGCGCCGTCGACGCGTTCGTCGTAGAGAATGTTCATGGGTGGCTGATGACCCTGAGTTGTTTTTATAAGGTCTATTTTAGACCCGTTCATGGGAACGGCTGACTTGCATCATTGGCCTCGGGGCAATTACTGTCCATGTGTCGTGAGGCTGGTCGAACCAGTTTTTCTTCAGGTTAATTTATGTGTTTCGATTAAAGCTTAATGATTTCAGATGCTTAATGGCTTTGATCGGCATGGTTGGTTTTATTGTTATCACTGGTCATACCAGTTGGAGGTGGCATGAACAGCAGTGAATCCGGCCGGTCCCCGCAAGTCGCGGATGTAGTGTGCGAGCGCATCGAGCGCTTGATTGTCGATGGGGTGCTCAAGACCGGACAGCTGCTGCCTTCCGAACGCCGGTTGACGGAAAAACTCGGAGTGTCGCGTACCGCGCTGCGCGAGGGGCTCAAGCTGCTGCGTGCCAGAGGGATCATCGAGACCGAGCAGGGCAAGGGCTCGTTTGTCGCGCAGCTGTCGGGGCATACCCCGACGTCACCCTTGATGCACTTGTTCAGCTCACAGCCACGCACCCTCTACGATCTGTTCGAGGTGCGCAGCCTGCTGGAAGGCGAGTCCGCTCGACTGGCCGCCTTGCGCGGCACCGAGGCGGACTTCGTGCTGATCACCCGCAGCTACCAGGCCCTGGTCGAGGCCCACACCCAGGCGCTCGATGCCTCGGCCCATGCCCGGCTCGATCATGCGTTCCACCTGGCGATCTGCGAGGCTTCGCACAATCCGGTGCTGGTGCAGACCCTGCGCTCATTGACCGACCTGTTGCTCAACTCGGTGTTCGCCTCGGTCAACAACCTCTACCACCGTGAACCGCAAAAACGCCAGATCGACCGCCAGCATGCGCGGCTCTACAACGCCGTCACCGGGCGCTTGCCCGAGCAGGCTCGCAAGGCGGCGATCGCGCACATTCAGAGCATTTGCGAGAACCTCAAGGAAATCGAAAACGAAGAGCAGCGCCTGGTCCGAGCGACGCTGCGGCTTGAGGGATGGACGTGAGCCTGTGGCATGGACACTAGCCTCTGATCAGGTTCCCGACAGGCAGGAACCCGCAGTGGAAAGGGGCGGTCGCTGATTAATGTATGGCTGCTAAGCTGTGCCTTGACGACCACAACAATGGAGTCGAACTCATGGCAAATGACATCTGTGCCTGTAAAGACTGCAACTGCAAAATCGGCGAGCATTCCATCGTCCGTCACGGCAAACACTATTGCTGCCAGGCGTGTGCCGATCATCACCCCAATGGAGAAGCGTGCGCTTCAAGCGGCTGCAAGTGTGCCAAGGGTGCTCACGGCTGACGTTGCTGCTTGCTGATTGAAGAGGGAGCCTGGTACGGCAGGCGCTGATCGGCCTGCCGTCCGGCGTAGCGAATCGACGATCAATTGGTCGGTCGCCAGGTGACGTTTTCGATGCCGAATTTCTCGGCCACCGGTCTGCTGGTTTTTTTCACTTTCTCCAGGCCGAACCGACCTATCCGGCCGACCCCCGCATCACAACTCGCCCAGTGCCAAGCCTCTGCATTGTCCATTTTGTCCAGGCGGATGATGAAAGACTTTGGCGTGCCGTGCAGTGTGTATTCAATGACGAAAAGTTTTGCGTTGTTCATAGATCCGCTATTCCTCCCTGTTGGTAAATCAAGTGATCCCTGGCGTCACGGAAAATTCACTCGAAATGGCGGATTGAAACATCTTGTTAGATGTCGTCATGCTACGCGGTCCGAGCGGGTTTGATTTTTCATGGCATGGTATCCGTTTGAGTGGATTGGCGCCTGCAGAGAAATGCGATCCACAACCATAGGTCCAAAATGTGGGAGCGAGCTTGCTCGCGATAGCGGACAGACAGTCACATGATTTTTGAATGTTAGACCGTCATCGTCGGAACGCCGCCCGGAGCAAGCTCGCTCCCACAGGGTCAGGCGCCACGGCCGGGTTTGACCTGCTACTTCATTAGATCCGTGGATCGACCTTATCCAGCACACGATTCGCCAACAGTTCGCCCAGTTCGATCATCTGCTGAATGCCCAGCGCGAAATGACGTCGCGAGCCTTCCAGTTCGAACGCCAGGTCGCTGGCCATGACATTGGCCGAGGCCAGGGTTTCGCTGAGGTTGACCAACAGGCGCTCGGTATCGATGCCGTCGACCACGGTGAAGATGTTCGGCGATATCGGGACGGTTTTTGGTTTTGATTCGCACGGCAGCAGGTGGAAATCGAGGGCGCGTTCGGCGGCTTGGTGGAGCTTTTTTGAATCGAGGGAGGTGTAGGGGGAGGTGCTTTCGGTTTCGGGAGTATTGGGGGTTACTTTGATCATGGTGACGCTCCTTGAGATACCAAAACGTCAACCGATTGAAAAAGTTGGCGCTGTGCGCCCTGATGAAATCGGGCTACCAAACCCGGTCGCTGAATTGGCAGCGACTGGGGAACGATAGAGGCGGGTAGCGAGGCGCACAAGCCGGCGGATTCCGGCCCAGTTGTAGGCCGTTGCGCGAGGTGTCGTAGGAGCTGGCACAGCCTGCGATCTTTTGGCGATTTTGACTTCTTGTCGAAGAGCAAGATCAAAAGATCGCAGCCTGCGGCAGCTCCTACACGGAGATTTGTGTACACCTGTTTAATCCAGGGTGTACGAGGTTGGCGTAGGAGCTGGCGCAGCCTGCGATCTTTTGATTCTGATTATGATTCTGATTCTGGCCAGCTGGCGAACCACCCGAAGATTGCACTCTGTGGAAACTCCTGCGGGGCGACGTTGCTGTAGAATCACTCACCTTGATATGACGAGGTGCACCCCATGAGCGAGCCGATCCGCCTGACCCAGTACAGCCACGGCGCAGGCTGTGGCTGCAAGATTTCGCCCCAGGTGCTGGGGGTGATTCTGGCCGGCAGTGGTGCGCAGAACCTCGATCCGAAACTCTGGGTCGGCAATGCCTCCCGCGATGACGCGGCGGTGTATGCCATCGACGAAGAGCGTGGCGTGGTATCGACCACTGACTTTTTCATGCCGATCGTCGACGACCCGTTCGATTTCGGGCGTATTGCCGCGACCAACGCCATCAGTGACATCTACGCCATGGGCGGCGATCCCTTGATGGCGATTGCGATCCTGGGTTGGCCGGTCAACGTGCTGGCGCCGGAGATTGCCCGGGAAGTGATTCGTGGCGGGCGTTCGATCTGCGACGAGGCGGGGATCCCGTTGGCCGGCGGGCACTCGATTGACGCACCGGAGCCGATCTTCGGCCTGGCCGTCACCGGGCTGGTGGAAAAGCGCCATATGAAGCGCAACGACACCGCCACCGCCGGTTGCCTGCTGTACCTGACCAAACCCCTGGGTATTGGCATCCTCACCACGGCGGAGAAGAAGGGCAAGCTGCGCGACGCCGATGTGGGTCTGGCTCGCGACTGGATGTGCACCCTGAACAAGCCGGGCAGTCGATTTGGCAAGCTGGCGGGCGTGACGGCCATGACCGATGTCACCGGTTTTGGTCTGCTCGGGCACCTGGTGGAAATGGCCGATGGCAGTGGCGTGACCGCGCGCATCGAATATGATCGCGTGCCGCGACTGCCGGGTGTCGAGTACTACCTCGATCTAGGCTGCGTGCCGGGCGGAACCCTGCGCAACTTCGACAGCTATGCCAACCGGCTCGGTCCGGTCCAGGAGCTGCACAAGCAGGTACTCTGCGATCCGCAAACCAGTGGTGGTTTGCTGGTGGCGGTGACTCCCGAGGGCAACCCGCAGTTCCTCGAGGTTGCCGCCGAGCTGGGTCTGAGCCTTGAGCCGATCGGTGAACTGGTGGCCCGACAGACTAACGCGGTAGAGGTGTTTTGATGCCCATCGACACCACCGACTACCGCGACATCTTCCTCAACGACCGGCCGATGATGGATGCCCGTGCGCCGGTCGAGTTCACCAAGGGCTCCTTTCCCGGGGTGATCAACCTGCCATTGATGACCGACGACGAGCGGCAGCGGGTGGGTACCTGCTACAAAGAGCATGGCCAGCAGGCGGCCATCGTCCTCGGTCATCAGCTGGTGAACGGCGCCATCAAAGCCGAACGCATCCAGACCTGGGCCGATTTTGCCCGGGCCAATCCCGACGGTTATTTGTATTGCTTTCGCGGTGGCTTGCGTTCGCAGATCGTCCAGCAATGGCTCAAGGACGAGGCTGGTATCGACTATCCGCGCGTCGGTGGTGGCTACAAGGCGATGCGCACCTTCCTGCTGGAGACGGTGGATCAAGCTATCGCGCAGTGCAATTTCATTTTGCTCGGCGGCATGACCGGCACCGGCAAGACCGAGCTGCTCACGCAGTTGAGCAACGGCCTGGACCTGGAAGGCCACGCCAATCATCGCGGCTCCAGTTTCGGCAAACGCGCGACCGGCCAACCCTCCAACATCGATTTTGAGAACCGCCTGGCCGTGGATGTGCTGAAGAAGCGCGCCAGGGGCATCGAACAATTCGTGTTGGAGGATGAGAGTCGCATGGTCGGTAGCTGCGCCTTGCCACTGCCGCTGTATCAGGGCATGCAGCGCTTCCCCATGGTCTGGCTCGAAGACAGCCTGCAAGGGCGAGTCGAGCGGATCCTGCGCGATTACGTGATCGACCTGTGTGCGGAGTTCATTGCGGTGCATGGCGAGCAGGGTTTTGCACTGTTTTCCGAGCGCTTGCTGGCGAGCTTGAACAACATTCACAAGCGCCTGGGCGGCGAGCGTCACCAGCGGATGCTGGCGCTCATGGAGGCGGCATTGGCGCAGCAGGCGAGCAGCGGGGCGGTGGATCAGCACCGTGCCTGGATCGAAGGTTTGCTGAGTGAGTACTACGACCCGATGTATGCCTTTCAGCGTGAGAGCAAAGGCGATCGCATCGAGTTCGTCGGTGAGCAGGCTGCCGTGCTCGAGTATCTGCGGGAGCGGGTCAGATTCGGTGATTGAATGGGTCAGGTGTTGGGGCTCTTCGGCCCCATCGTTGGAACGCCGCCCGGAGCAAGCTCGCTCCTACATTAGATCGCGTGTTGATCGCCAAACTGGTAGCTGGACTCGGTCCACTGTGGGAGCGAGCTTGCTCGCGATGGCGGCCTGGCGGCCGGCCTATCCCTTGAAGGTGTACATATCCATTTCTGCGGTAACGGCCACTTATGGTTCCGCCCTTACGGCGTGTCACTTTGGCAATCGCCCCAAAGTAACCAAAGGTCTCGCCCCGAGCGTACGGCACCTCGCCAAGGCTCGGTGTTCCCTCGCTCCGGCGTCCATCAGGGGGCGCCGCAATGCGGCGGAGTCAGCTGCGCTGACGGCGCTTCGCGCCACCCCCCTGATGAACGCCTCCACTCGGCCTTCCGAAGGGGCGGGTAGATCAAAAGCCAGATCAAAAGCCAAAGCAACAGCGAGGCGGCCGACCGGCCGGCCTGTCTCTCACGGATGTACCTAAATAAAATGTGGGCTTGCCTGCGAAGGCGGCCTGACAGCCGGACTGTCTCTCGCGGATGTACACCGATGTGGGAGATTCATAACTCAGAGCCGTATACCCCACTGCGCGTGGCTTGCAGCCGACCGACTATGTCGGGCAATCCTCTGCCCCGTCGTCCAGGCCTTGCTTGTAGCTGTGACTGAGCAAGGTCGCCTTGCCGTTGTGCCAGGTCAGCGTCAGCACGAACAACGAGTCGAAATCGCTGGATTTCCAGTCATCGGTGATGGTGCGTTTTTCGCCGACGGCTTCTTCCGCCACTTTGTTGATCAGTTCCGGCAGATAGCCGTGGGACCAGGCGGTGTAGATGGTCGAGTTGTGGTACTTGTCTTCCAGCAACTCGTTCGCCAGGTCGCTGGTGTCGTTGGCGGAGAAGTTGATGTTCACCGGCAGCCCGAGCTTTATCGCGCTGGGACTGATGGTCATCAGCGGTCTGATATAGCTGTAGGAGTTGTCTTGTTCGCCTTCCTCGACGTTGCGGGTCGGGTTGGCGGCAAACACATAATTGGCCTTGCCGAATTTTTCCGGCAGCAGGGTGGCCAGATCGATGGCACGGTTGAGTCCCTGGCAGTTGAGCTGCCCGAGGCCACCGGCAGGTTTTTCCGCATGGCGCAGGAATACCAGCGTCTGAACTCCGTCTGCCGGTTGGGCAAGGCTTTCGCGGGCCTCCAGTGCCAGGAACAACGCACCGGTCACCAGCAGCGCGGACAAGGCTATATAGGGCCGGTGTTTCAGGCGTTTGACGAAATTCAGCGGGTTCTTCATTGAATAGTTGATCTTCAGCGCATTCGATTGAGGCTGACAAACCTGTCCACTACAAGCTCCCGGCTCTGTGTGGTTTTCCATGTCGTTAAGGGTGCAGCTTGGGGTCGATTACCAAAAGGATACTTTTCAGAGTCCGTTGAAGCCGTTTGGTTCGATCCCTGCCAGTTCACAGCACTTTATCCGGGCTGGGGCGTGGTTGATAGCAAGGTTATCGACAATATATTTCGGATTTAAGAAGGGGCAGACGCAAAGCCCCATGGTTGACAGTGTCAGTCGGCTATTGCAATAAAGGTCGACCTGGAATCCAACCGCCGAGAGGGCAGGTCTGCGACCCGCTCTCAGCAATCCTTACCGTTACTGGAAGTGCACCATGACCGATCTCTCTGCTTTTCCCATCACAAAAAAATGGCCGGCGCAGTATCCAGAGTGGATCCAGCTGTATTCCTTGCCGACTCCCAATGGCGTCAAGGTGTCGATCATGCTCGAGGAGATCGGTCTGCCCTACGAGCCGCACCGTGTGAGTTTCGACAGCAATGACCAACTGTCTCCCGAGTTTCTCTCGCTCAACCCCAACAACAAGATTCCGGCGATCATCGACCCCCACGGCCCCGGCGATCAACCGCTGGCATTGTTCGAGTCCGGGGCGATTCTGATCTACCTCGCCGACAAGAGCGGGCAACTGCTGGCGCAAGAGTCGGCCGCGCGCTATGAGACGATCCAGTGGTTGATGTTCCAGATGTCGGGCATCGGCCCGATGTTCGGCCAGGTCGGCTTCTTCCATAAATTCGCCGGCAAGGAGTACGAAGACAAACGCCCGCGCGACCGTTTTGTCGCAGAGAGCCAGCGCTTGCTGAATGTGCTTGAACTGCAGCTCACCGGGCGCAACTGGATCATGGGCGATCGCTACAGCATCGCCGATATCGCGACCTTTCCGTGGGTACGCAATCTGATCGGGTTTTATGAAGCAGGTGATCTGGTGGAGATCAACAACTACCCCAACGTATTGCGGGCGCTGGAGCGCTTCGTGGCGCGGCCGGCGGTCATTCGCGGTCTGGAAATCCCCAAACAGAGTCTGTAGAGAGGGGCGATCTCAGTTATCCAGATCCCGCTCCATGATGATGGTACGTTCATCGCCATGGTAACTGTCGCGTACCGCCCTGAAGCCGAGCGTCGAGTAGAAGCGCTCGGCGGTGACTGTGGACGGTACGCTCAGTGAGGTCACGCCCATCTCCCGTGCGCTTCGTTCGAGTTCATTCAAGAGCTGTTTGCCGACCCCTTGCCCTTGCGCCGTGGGGGCTACGAACACCGAGCGCACGATGCTGCCATCAAGGCTGGCGGTGCCGACGAGGTGATCGTCGGTCAGGGCGACGAAGACCTTGCGCCGGGCCAAAAAAATCAACACGGCGGCAGGACTGAAGCTCAGTTCCACTCGCTCGATGACACTCGGCGGGTAATCCTTGGCATTGGTTGTGCGCAACGCCGCCAGAATGACGGCGCTAATGGACGCTGCATCGCTTTCCCTCGCCAAACGAACTTCACACTCCATCATTATCATCTTCCTTGAAGGGTTGATTCCCAGCGGGTCTGCGATCTTCAAGCGCTCATGGCTCAATCCCGCGTTCGCTGAAGTAACGGTCGAGAATCTTTGGATCGCTGGACAGTTCCGCGAGTGCCACATAGGTGTCGGGCCGCAGCAGATAGTAGCCGTTGCGTGCAAGACCGGCCGTTTCATAAGCAGCTTTCCATTGAAAGATGTGCAGCGCTACACCGTGATCCAGGCACCAGGCAACCAGTGGATCACTGGCAAGCCCATAGACATGGACCTGCCAGGACAGGCTCGTCAGTGAGTGGAAGTTGTCGCTATCGCTATCAGGTGCCCAGGGCAACCGATCACCGCCATGCACCTCGCCAGCGCTGCCGCTGCTCAGGGGCATCTCTCGATAGTTCAGGGTGATTTGCGAAATCGTCCGGAACAGATACTCACGTACCGCTTCCAGCGAAGTGACTTTGGGGATCAGCAGCGGCGCAAGGCGGGTTCGCACCAGGCCGGCAATCGGCCCGTCGGCGGTGACGAAGCTGAACACCCGGTCGGTGGTTGCCACCAGCCGCCGGGCAAAGCCGATGCGCTCGGTTTCATAGGTGTCGAGCAGGCTGTCCGAGGCTTTGCCGGTCAGCACCGCGGCGAGTTTCCAGGCCAGATTGATCGCGTCGCCAATCCCGGTGTTCATGCCCTGGCCGCCAGCCGGGCTGTGGACATGCGCCGCATCACCGAGCAGGAACGCTCGGCCAGTGCGAAATTGCTCGGCCACCCGGTGATGCACGCGATAGGTCGAGAACCAGTTCACCTTGAGCACCTGGACCTGCAGGTGCTCGATCGCCCGGCGACTGACGTCCTCGAACTTGAGCGTCTCGGCGTGTTCGGCGCGCTCGTCGCGGACCGTGCCGATCAACCGCGCACGTCCAGTGCCGGACAAGGGGAAGACGGCCAGGAAGTCTGCTTCGTCGAGATCCACATGCAGCTCGCCATTGATTGCCGGACCTTGCGCGTCCACGTCGGCCACGTAGAAAACCTGCTGATAGGTGCCGCCGGGGAAGTCCATGTCGAGGGTCTTGCGCACGGTCGAGCGGGCGCCGTCACAGCCAGCCAGGTAACGCGCCTCGCAGGTCTCTTCCTGACCCTGAGCGTAGAGTAAATGAGCCATGACGCAACCGTCGGCTTCGGTGAAACCCTTGAGTTCGGTTTCACGCTCGACCGAAACGCCGAACCTTTCCAGGCGTTCGATCAGCAGCTGTTCGTGTTGATCCTGAGGATAGATTTCGAGGAACGAGTAGGGCGTGAGGCCCTTGCCGATGGTCTCGAGGGGCAGGCGCGCAGTCTGTTTACCCTTGACCCAGAAATTCGCCGCCCGCACTTTGTGGCCAGCCTGCTGGACGGCGTCTGTGAGGTCGAGCTGGCGGTAGAGTTCGAGGGTTCGCGCCTGGACCGCCAGGGCGCGCGATGTGGTGCCGGGCGTCGCGGTCTTGTCGAGGATTCGCACCTTGATCCCCAGCTTGCTGAGCCAGAGTGCCAGAACCAGACCGGTCGGCCCGGCCCCGACGATCAGAACGTCGCAGCGGTTCATGTCGTTGTCCTCCGATAGAGATCAATTCCATGGGGTGGATTGTGCGCCTATGTTGTCCGTCTGGCAGCTCAGCGTGTGAGGGAAAGGATGGTCAAGAGACGGAGAGCCGAGCACAGACCTGTGGCGAGGGGGCTTGCCCCCGTTGGGTCGCGAAGCGGCCCTAAAATCTGCAACCGCAATTTTTCAGGAAAAACGCATCCACTGATTTTACGACTGCTTCGCAGCCGAACGGGGGCAAGCCCCCTCGCCACAAGTTTTGCGCATGGCCTGTAATAGCATGCGCAGTCCTCAGAATCTCAATTGAAGTACAACGGCATTTCCTTTTCCATTGCCAAGGGTGCGGAGCAGACACCTGATATTGAACAGCCGTTCGGCTCAAGGGTCGATATCCGCGGTGGCTTTGTTCATAGTCGCTCCATTGGCCCAACAGCTTGATTCGGGGAAACATGCGCGCAAATCGATTAATCATGGGTATCGCCACCTTGCTGGTGCTGGCCGGCTGCGGCAGCCAACGCACCCAGGAGGCGCCGGCACGACCGGCCGAGGTGAAGGCGAAGCTTGTTCGGCTATTGCCGCCCAAGACCGTTGACCGTGAGGGCTGGGCCACCGACATCTATGCAGCTTTCGCCGCGCAAGGCCTTGCGCCGACCACGGAAAACCTCTGTTCAGTACTGGCAGTGACCGAACAGGAGTCGACTTTCCAGGTTGATCCCGCAGTGCCGGGGCTGGGGAAAATCGCCCGGGAGGAGATCGACCGCCGCGCGGCAGCGGTGCATGTCCCCAGTCTTTTGGTGAACGGTGCCCTGATGGCTCGCTCGTCGAACGGTAAAAGCTACAGCGAACGCCTGAATGCCGCCCGCACCGAAAAGGAAATCAGCGGCATTTTCGACGACTTCATCGGCATGGTGCCAATGGGCCGCACCCTTTTCGGGAGTTTCAATCCGGTACATACCGGCGGCCCGATGCAAGTCAGCATCGACTTTGCCGAAAGTCAGGCGCAGGACTATCCCTATCCCATGGAAGGTTCGATTCGCCGGGAAGTATTCAGCCGGCGCGGTGGCCTGTACTTCGGTATCGCGCATTTGCTCGGTTATCCGGTGAGTTACTCCAAGCCGCTGTATCGCTTCGCCGATTTCAATGCCGGTTGGTACGCCAGCCGCAACGCCGCTTTCCAGAATGCCGTCAGCAGCGCTTCGGGCATCCCCCTGGCCCTCGATGGCGACCTGATTCTCCACGGCTCAATCATGCCCGGGACCACGGAACTGGCGGTGCGCACCCTGGGCAAGCAGCTTGGCCTGCGCAACCCGACGATCAGACGCCAGCTGGAGCAGGGCGACAGCCTGGAATTCGAAGACAGCACGCTCTTCCGGCGAGTCTTCGCCTTGGCCGAGCAGGCTGAAGGTAAACCACTGCCCCGTGCGGTGTTGCCGGGTATCGTGCTGAAAAGCCCGAAAATCACCCGAAAACTCACCACCGCCTGGTTCGCCAAACGGGTCGACGAACGCCATCAGCGCTGCATGAAAAGGGCAGCGGGTCGTTGACCGTGCGAACTGATCACCCATAAAAAAGCCCGGCTGATCAAGCCGGGCTTTTGGGTTGAGTGCCGCAGTAAGGCTATTCATGCATGGTTCTGATTCTGGGTCAGACGATCCGAACCACCTTCAGCGACGCGGTTCTCGATCAGACGATCCGAACCACCTTCAGCAACGCGGTTCTCGATCAGACGATCCGAACCACCTTCAGCGACGCGGCTTTCGATCAAGCGATCCGAGCCTCCTTCAGCGAGGACTGGCTGAACCGAGGAAGCGGCAAAAGCGTTGGCTGCAAGTACCGAGAAAGCGATGCTGAGGAAGATTTGGCGTTTCATGGTGGTGTGCTCCGGGGTGTCATAAGTTGGTATGGAGCTGATGTTACGCGACAGGATTTTTATGAGAACTTCATTGGGTCGATGGTGAACATCGATGTGAGTGATGGGAGTGGGCGAATGCCAGTCAGTCAAGTGTCGAGGCGCCGAATGCAGAACCTGTGGCGAGGGAGCTTGCT
>NZ_CABVHY010000013.1 GCF_902497875.1 Pseudomonas fluorescens | reverse complement strand
CTGCCGCAGGCTGCGATCTTTTGAAGGCCTACCGGGCAGTCACCTTCGACACCGTCGCCACCGTCGCCACCGTCGCTACCGTCGGTTTGAGCACCAACCACAACGCCCCGGCGATCAACACTGAGCCATACACATGGGCCATCGACAAGGGTTCATCGAGGAACAGCGCACCCCAGAGCACGCCGAAAGGCGGGATCATGAAGGTCACGGTCATTGATTTGACCGGGCCGATCGAGCTGAGCAAACGGAAGTACAAGATGTACGCAAAGGCGGTGCAGACCAGGCCCAATCCCAACAGCGATAACCAGACATTCCAGCCACCCCAACTGGCCGGTGGCTGGCTGATGGCGTTGTAACCGAACAATGGCAATAGAAACAGCGTCGCACCGAGCATGCTGCCCAGCGCCGACAGGCGACTGTCGAGCCCGCCTTGCTGATCGAGCCAGCGGCGGGCGAGGAAACCGGCGAAGCCGTAACAGGTCGTCGCGAGCAGGCAGGCGAGGGCGCCCATCAGCAATTCCAGGTCGAAGGCCACTGGACCGGCGCGGGTCAGAATGCCGACCCCGAATAATCCAAGGCACACCCCGGCGATCTTCGCCGGGGTGAGTTTTTCACTGAAGAACACTCCGCCAATCAACACGCCCATCAGTGGTGTCGTCGCGTTGAAGATAGCCGAGTAGCCGGCGGGCAACACTTGGGCGGCCACCGAATACATAGTCGCCGGAATTCCCGAGTTGATCACCCCAAGCAGCAGCACCGTCTTGAACTTGCCGCGAAAATCCCAGCTGATACGCATCAGCGCCAGGATCACCAGCAACCCGCCGGCGGCAATCGATACGCGAAAGAAGGCGGTGGGAATAGTGCCAATCTCTGGGGCGATGATGCGCATGAACAGAAAACTCGCGCCCCAGATGGCGGAAAGCGCCAGCATGCGTAGTATATCGACGGGGTTCACGGTCTGTTCCTTACTTGATCGGGCCGCAAGTGTCCTCGCAGGTGTAACGCATGGCAATGGTTGCATTGCCTGACACTAGCCACACAGGCCACTACGCCTCTAAGCTCAGCCCCTTAATGCCAAGAATCATCCTCCAGAGGTTTATCTATGCCGCAGCAATGGCCAGCCGCCGATATCGCCCGAATGATCCTCGATGGCTTCGACGATTACCGCGAGCATTTCCGCCAGATCACCGACGGCGCCCGGGCGCGGTTCGAGCAGGCGCAGTGGCAGGAGGCGCAGGTCGCCTCGGCGGCACGGATCAACCTCTACGAAGAAAAAGTCAGTGAAGTGGTCGCTCGACTGCACCAGACCTTTGACGGCGAGGCCATGCTGGACGTTACTTACTGGCCCCTGGTGAAAAGCGCCTATATCAGTCTGATCGACCTGCGTTTCGACGATGAGCTGTCCGAGACCTGGTACAACTCGGCGTTCTGCGGGCTGTTCAGCCACGACCTGATCAGCGACGGCTGCATGTTCATCCACACCACCCGGCCGAGCCTGCGTCGGGCCCGTGCGGCGCAAACCCGCATCTATAAGCCCGAAGGCGAACTGTCGGGCATGCTCGAGCAGATCTTCGTCGACTACAGCTTCAGCGAGCCTTATGCCGATTTGCCGGGTGACCTGCGCCGGCTCGAAGCGCAGTTGCGCGAGAACCTGCCGGACTGGGTCTGCAAGGACCCGGAGCTGAACGTCGAGTTGTTTTCCTCGGTGCTCTACCGCAACAAGGGTGCCTACCTGGTGGGGCGCATTTACACCCACGACGAGCAATGGCCGTTGGTGATTCCATTTCTGCACCGCGAAGGCCGCGGGATTCAGATCGATGCGTTGATCACCGATGAAGCGGATGTGTCGATCATCTTCTCGTTCACCCGTTCGTATTTCATGGTCGACGTGCCGGTGCCGGCCGAGTTTATCGGTTTTCTCAAGCGTATCCTGCCGGGCAAGCACATTGCCGAGCTGTACACCTCGATCGGTTTCTACAAGCACGGCAAGTCCGAATTCTATCGCTCACTGATTAACCACCTGGCCAACACCGACGACCAGTTCATCATGGCTCCGGGTGTGCGCGGGATGGTCATGAGTGTGTTTACCCTGCCGGGCTTCAACACCGTATTCAAAATTATCAAGGACCGTTTCTCGCCGTCGAAGAACGTCGACCGCGCGACAGTGATTGAAAAGTATCGCCTGGTAAAAAGCGTCGACCGGGTCGGGCGCATGGCCGATACCCAGGAATTTGCCGACTTCCGTTTCCCTCTGAGCAAGTTCGAACCGGCGTGCCTGGCTGAGCTGCTGGAAGTGGCGGCGAAAACGGTGGAGGTCGATGGCGACACGGTGCTGATCCGCCACTGCTGGACCGAACGCCGGATGACGCCGTTGAACATGTACCTGGAAAACGCCAACGACGCGCAGGTTCGCGAGGCACTGGAGGATTACGGCCTGGCGATCAAGCAATTGGCGGCGGCGAACATCTTCCCCGGCGACATGCTGCTGAAGAACTTCGGCGTTACCCGTCACGGTCGTGTGGTGTTCTATGACTACGACGAAATCTGCTTCCTGACTGAAGCCAACTTCCGCCACATCCCGGCCCCGCGCACCCCGGAAGACGAGATGTCTTCGGAGCCGTGGTATTCGATCGGGCCGCTGGATGTTTTCCCCGAGGAGTTTCCGCCATTCCTGTTCGCCGACGCCGGACAGCGACGGTTGTTCAATGAACTGCACGGCGAACTGTACAACGCCGATTACTGGAAAGGCCTGCAAGCGGCGATTCGCGCCGGCAAGGTGATCGATGTGTTCCCGTATCGGCGCAAGGGTTTGGATAACGAGTAGCCCGGTACACACCGACATTGTGGCGAGGGAGCTTGCTCCCGCTCGGCTGCGAAGCAGTCGTAAAACCGGTGAACGCATTCTATCTGAAAGATCGCGATGGCCGGTTTTGGGGCCGCTTCGCGACCCAGCGGGAGCAAGCCCCCTCGCCACAAAAGCAGGTTCCATTCGTCGCCAGGTGCGCAAATCTGCGACAATCCGCCCCCTGCACCACTAGACGACTTTTGCGTACCTGATGACTGACCAATCGCCTGCTATCGATCAACTGCTGAAAAACCTCGATCACGCCATGCTCGCCGACCGCCACCGGCTGCGGCGGCAGTTGCTTGAGCTGCGCAAAAAACCCGACGAGGCCAAGCTGGCGCAGTGGGTCGAGCGGGCGCAGGCGTCCTGTGATCGGGTGGTGGCGCGACGTGCCAGCCTGCCGCTGATTCGCTATGACGACAGCCTGCCGATCGCCGCCAAGCGCGACGAAATCAAAGCAGCACTGCTCAAGCATCAGGTGCTGATCATTGCCGGTGAAACCGGGTCGGGTAAAACCACCCAGTTGCCGAAAATCTGCCTGGAAATCGGTCGCGGCCAGTACGGCCTGATCGGTCACACCCAGCCGCGGCGGATTGCCGCTCGCAGCGTTGCGAGCCGGGTCGCGGAAGAGCTGGCGACGCCACTGGGCGCGCTGGTCGGCTATCAGGTGCGTTTCGAGGATCAGAGCGATGCCAACACCCTGATCAAGCTGATGACTGACGGCATTCTGCTGGCGGAAACCCAGAACGACCGCTACCTCGAGCGCTACGACACGATCATCGTCGACGAAGCCCACGAACGCAGCCTCAACATCGACTTCCTGCTCGGTTACCTGAAAACCCTGCTGCCGCGTCGCCCGGACCTGAAGGTCATCATTACCTCGGCAACCATCGATCTGGAGCGCTTCTCCAAGCACTTCAACGACGCGCCGATTGTCGAAGTCTCGGGTCGGACCTTCCCGGTGGACACCTGGTATCGCCCGCTGACCCTGGAGCAGGACGAAGAGGGCAACCGCGTCGAAGAAGACTTGACGGTGGATCAAGCGATCCTCGCCACCCTCGACGAAATTGCCGCCTATGAGCGCAGCGAACGTCGCAGCCCCGGTGATGTGCTGGTGTTCCTGCCCGGCGAGCGAGAAATTCGCGACGCCGCCGACATGCTGCGCAAAGCCCAGCTCAAGCACACCGAAATCCTGCCACTGTACGCACGGCTATCGCCGGCCGAGCAGCAGCGGATCTTCCAGTCCCACCCGGGGCGGCGCGTAGTGCTGGCGACCAATGTGGCGGAAACCTCGCTGACGGTGCCGGGCATCCGCTACGTGATCGACAGCGGCACTGCGCGGATCAGCCGCTACAGCTACCGCGCCAAGGTTCAGCGCCTGCCGATCGAGGCCGTTTCCCAGGCCAGCGCCAACCAGCGTAAAGGCCGCTGCGGACGGGTCGAGCCGGGCATCTGCATTCGCTTGTACGCCGAAGAGGACTTTCTCGGCCGGCCGGAATTTACCGATCCGGAAATTCTGCGCACCAACCTGGCGGCGGTGATCCTGCAGATGCTCCATCTGCGCCTCGGCGAGATCACCGATTTCCCGTTTATCGAGCCGCCCGATGGCAAGGCCATCAGCGACGGTTTCAACCTGCTGCAAGAACTGTCGGCGGTGGATCGCGAGAGTCAGTTGACCCCGCTCGGTCGACAACTGGCACGGCTGCCGGTGGACCCGCGCATGGGCCGCATGTTGCTCGAAGCCGCGAAACTGGGCAGCTTGCAGGAAGTCTTGATCGTCGCCAGCGCCATGTCGATCCAGGATCCGCGCGAGCGTCCGCCGGAGCGCCAGCAAGCCGCTGATCAGGCCCACGCCCAATGGAAGGACGTCGACTCGGATTTCGCCGCGCTGGTCAATCTGTGGCGCGGCTTTGAAGAGCAGCGCCAGGCCCTGACCGCTAGCCCGCTGCGCAATTGGTGCCGGAAGAATTTCCTCAACTACCTGCGCTTGCGCGAATGGCGCGATTCCCATCGACAGTTGAGCCTGATCTGCCGCGACATGCAGCTGAGCCTCAATAAAGAGCCGGCGGATTACCCGAAACTGCACAAAGCCGTGCTCTCCGGTTTGCTCAGCCAGATCGGCCAGAAGACCGAAGAAGGCGACTACCTCGGCGCCCGTCAACGACGCTTCTGGATTCATCCGTCATCGGGGCTGGGTAAAAAACGCCCGCAATGGCTGATGGCCGCCGAGCTGGTGGAAACCACCAAGCTTTATGCGCGGATGGTGGCGAAGATCGAGCCGGACTGGATCGAACCGCTGGCCGGGCATCTGATCAAGAAAAACCACTTCGAACCCCATTGGGAGAAGAAGCGCGGCCAGGTCGTGGCCTTCGAGCAGATCACCTTGTTCGGGTTGATCGTGGTCGGTCGGCGGCCGGTGCATTACGGGCCGATCGACCCGGTGCTGTCCCGCGAGCTGTTTATCCGTGAAGGCTTGGTGCGCGGGGAAATCCAGTCCCGGGCCAAGTGCCTGACCGCCAACCAGCAACTGCTGGAACAGCTCGACGAACTGGAAGCCAAGGCCCGCCGCCGTGACATCCTCGCTGATGAAGAAACCCTGTTCGCCTTCTACGATGCGCGGTTGCCGGCCGATATCCACCAGACCGCGACCTTCGACAGCTGGTATCGCATCCACAGCCAGAAAGACCCGCAGTTGCTGGTGATGCGCGAAGAAGACGTACTCGCTCGCGAAGCCAGTGAAGTCACTGCCGCGCATTACCCGGATACCTTGCACCTGGGCGATCTGGCGTTGGCCTTGAGTTATCACTTCGAGCCCAATCACCCACGCGATGGCGTGACCTTGCGGGTGCCGGCGCCGTTGCTGCCGGCACTGCCGTCCGAGCGTCTGGAATGGCTGGTGCCGGGGGTAATCGAGGCCAAATGCATCGCCCTGGTACGCAACCTGCCCAAGGCCTTGCGCAAGAACTTCGTGCCGGTGCCGGATTTCATCAAGGCCGCGTTGCAACGCATGACCTTTGCCGAGGGCTCGTTGCCTCAGGCGTTGGGCCGCGAATTGCTGCGCATGACCGGTGCGCGGGTCAGCGACGAAGCCTGGGCCGAAGCGGCACAGCAGGTCGATGGGCATTTGCGGATGAACCTGGAAATCGTCGACGGCCAAGGCAAGTTCCTCGGTGAAGGCCGCGACCTCGCCGAACTGACCGCGCGTTTTGCCGAAGCCAGCCAGGCCGCGTTGGCCGTGCCGCAAACCGCGAAAAGCCAGCAACCGGTGGAGGCCAAAGTCTTCGCCGCGGTGGCTGAGAAGACTCAGCAGAAGATCGCCGGGCTGTCGATGACGGTTTATCCGGCACTGGTGGAAGAGAACGGCACGGTCAAGGAAGGTCGGTTTTCTACCGCCGCCGAGGCCGAGTTTCAGCATCGTCGGGCCTTGCAACGTTTGTTGATGCAGCAACTGGCCGAGCCGGCGAAGTTCCTCCGTGGCAAGTTACCCGGGCTGACCGATCTGGGGTTGATGTACCGCGAGCTGGGGCGCATCGACAGCCTGGTGGAAGACATTCTGCTGGCCAGCCTCGACAGCTGCATTCTCGACGGCGAGGCGAGTTTGCCGCGCGATGGCGTCGGTCTGGCTTCGCTGGCCGAGCGCAAACGAGGTGGCTGGACCGAGCACGCCGAGCGTCTGGCGAAACTGACGCTGGAGACGCTCAAGCTTTGGCATGGCCTGCAAAAGCGCTTCAAGGGCAAGATCGACCTGGCGCAGGCGGTGGCCCTCAATGACATCAAGCAACAATTGAGTCAGCTGGTGTATCCGGGTTTTGTCCGCGAGACTCCGGCGATCTGGCTCAAGGAACTGCCTCGCTTCCTCAAGGCCATCGAGTTGCGTCTCGAGAAACTGCCGAGCCAGGTCCAGAAAGACCGGGTCTGGAGCACCGAACTGGCCGGGTTATGGGCGCAATACCAGGCGCGGGCCAGCAAACACGCCCAGGAAGGCAAACGCGATCCGCAGCTGGAACTGTATCGCTGGTGGCTCGAGGAGTACCGGGTTTCTCTGTTTGCCCAGCAACTGGGAACGAAGGTACCCATCTCCGACAAGCGTTTGAGCAAACAATGGAGTCAGGTTGAACCCTAACCCCGCGTAGGAGCTGCCGCAGGCTGCGATCTTTTGATCTTCGTTCTTTTAAAGTCAAAAGATCGCAGCCTGCGGCAGCTCCTACAGTTTGTGGCAGGGGCTGCATCCTGCAAAAGGCGCCAAAACTCAACGTTTATGGCAAACTTCGCGCCTATAAACGCCGGCCCCGCGGTTTTGAGCCTCTACAGGTTCGGGCGGATCGGAATAAAGCGACGCAAGGTTTCATTCCATTGAGTGGGATCAGACCCTTTGTGTATTGGTACGTCGGTACCAATACTTTCTGCCTGAACAGATTAGAGAAACGACCATGCATAACGTCGTCATCAGCGGAACCGGCCTGTACACCCCGGCCAACAGCATCTCCAACGAAGAGCTGGTGCAGTCTTTCAATGCCTATGTGCAGCAGTTCAATGCGGATAACGCCCAAGCCATCGAGCGCGGCGAAGTTCAGGCACTCACCGAATCCAGTGCCGCGTTCATTGAAAAGGCCTCGGGGATCAAAAGTCGTTTTGTCATGGACAAAGAAGGCATCCTTGATCCGCAGCGCATGACTCCGCGTCTGCCCGAGCGCTCCAACGATGAATGGTCGGTGCTTTGCCAAATGGCCATCGGCGCTGCCGAGCAAGCCTTGCAGCGCGCCGGCAAGACCGCCGCCGACATTGACGGGGTCATCGTCGCCTGCTCCAACCTGCAGCGGGCTTACCCGGCGATTGCTATCGAAGTCCAGGAAGCACTGGGCATTGAAGGTTTCGGCTTTGACATGAACGTCGCCTGCTCCTCGGCGACCTTCGGTATCCAGGCGGCTACCAATAGCGTCCAGCTCGGCCAGGCCCGGGCGATTCTGATGGTCAACCCGGAAGTCTGCACCGGTCACCTGAACTTCCGCGACCGCGACAGCCACTTCATCTTTGGCGACGCGGCGACCGCAGTGATCATCGAGCGCGCCGATCTGGCCACTTCGAAGTACCAGTTCGATATCGTCAGTACCAAGCTGCTGACCAAGTTTTCCAACAACATCCGCAACAACTTCGGCTTCCTCAACCGCGCCGCCGAAGAGGGTGTCGGTGCACCGGACAAACTGTTCGTGCAGGAAGGTCGCAAGGTCTTCCGTGACGTCTGCCCGATGGTGGCTGAATTGATCGCCACCCACCTGGAAGAGAACACGCTCAACATCAGCGACGTGAAGCGCTTCTGGCTACACCAGGCCAACCTCAGCATGAACCACCTGATCGTCAAAAAACTCCTCGGCCGCGAAGCCACGGAAGAAGAAGCGCCGGTGATTCTCGACACCTATGCCAACACCAGTTCGGCCGGTTCGGTGATTGCCTTTCATAAAAACCAGGACGATCTGCCGAGCGGCTCGCTGGCGGTGCTCAGCTCCTTCGGTGCCGGTTATTCGATTGGTAGCGTGATTCTGCGCAAGCGCTGAGTTCACAGCGGGGAGAGGGTGGCTCCCAAAAGATCGCAGCCTGTCGGCAGCTCCGGGGATCGATGTTCAACGCTAAATCGCGGTTGAATTTGGTCGGCGTAGGCGCTGCCGACAGGCTGCGATCTTTTTTGCGGCACCCACGATTACGAGGCATGAATGGCGGCAACGGACGACACGCAACAATCTTCAGAATTGCCAAAAGATCGCAGCCTGCGGCAGCTCCTACAGAGGTTGTGGATATCCGGCAGATCTTCGCCGAACTCGGTCGGCGTAGGAGCTGCCGATAGGCTGCGATCTTTTAATCCTCAGCCTCTAGCTTGCCGCTTTCAGCTTGCCCTGTGCGGCTGTTTCCCCTCTTATTCCTATTCGAAGTAAAAAGTTCCGTTGTCATCAAATCTTTATATATCAGCAACCGTTCTGAAATAACCCGCCGCCAAGATTCCCTCCCAACACAAGCGGGCCAGATCCCGCGTGTTTTTCAGGTTAAAGACCATTAATTAGGGGAATTCTTCGATGATCCGTAAGCACTTCGCCGGTTTCGCTGCCAGCGCTCTGGCCCTGGCCGTTACCGCCCAGGCTTTCGCTGGCACTGTCACCTCTGACGGCGCCGATATCGTAGTCAAGACCAAGGGCGGCCTTGAGGTCGCAACGACCGATAAAGAGTTCAGCTTCAAGCTGGGCGGACGCGTTCAGGCTGACTACAGCCAGTTCGACGGTGTCTACACCAAGAATGGTGATACCGCCGACGCCGCTTACTTCCGTCGCGCGTTCCTGGAACTGTCCGGCGTGCTGTACACGGATTGGGCGTACACCATCAGCTACGACTTCTCCCATAACACTGGCGACAGTGACAACGGTTACTTCGACGAAGCTTCCCTGGCCTACAACGGCTTCAAGCCGGTCTCGATCAAGGTCGGTCGTTTCGACCCGGACTTCGGTCTGGAAAAAGCCACCAGCTCCAAGTGGGTCACCGCGCCAGAGCGTAACGTGGCCTACGACATGATCGACTGGGCGAACGGCCATCAGAATGGTCTGGGCCTGCAAGCCTCCAGCACCTTCGCTGATTCGTTCTACGCTTCCGCCGGTATCTTCAGCAAGGACACCGACGATACCGATGGCAACAGCGTCAAGCAGGCCAACGGTCGTTTCGTCTTCGCGCCGATGCATGAAGCGGGCAGCGTGCTGCACTTCGGGGTGAACGTCGCTTCCCGCGATGTTTCCGACACCGCCTTCGATTCGCGTTATCGCACCCGCATGGGCATGCGCGGCGTCGAAACCCTCGGCGGCAATGATGCCGGCACCAACGGCAACCGTCCGGTGCTGGGTGGCAGTTCCACCTCGCCAGCGGGTTCCTTTGACCGTGACGATGCGCTCGGCCTGGAAGCCGCCTTCGCCATGGGCCCGGCTTCGATCCAGGGTGAATACATCACCCGCAAGACCAAGGCTGACTCCAGCGCCTTTGAAGACATCAAGGGCCATGGTTTCTATGCCCAGGCGGCCTACACCCTGACCGGTGAATCGCGCGGCTATAAAGTCGGCAAGTTCGACGCAATCAAGCCGGCCAACAAGTCCATCGGCGCCTGGGAACTGTTCTATCGCTACGACAGCCTGACCGTCGAAGACGACAACATCACCACCGCCAGCCTGACCCGTGATGTCGGCGATGCCGAAGTCAAGGTCCACAACCTGGGTGTCAACTGGTACGCCAACGAAGCGGTGAAAATCTCCGCGACGTACCTCAAGTCCAAGACCGACAACGTGACCAATGCGACCGCCGCCAGCAATGGTACTCCGGCACGTCGTACTGGCGATGACAGCGGTGACGGTTTCGTCGTCCGTGCCCAGTACGTGTTCTAACATGGCAAAACCTTAACGAGCTCTTTCTTCATCCGTTAAAGCTCCTCTGTTTTTGACCCCGCCTCGGCGGGGTTTTTTTATTTCGGCCAAGGCTGGAGATGGGCGATACTCGGCGGGTCTGAGAGTCATGATCGTCGGGGAATGCGATGCCGCTACAACGTTTGGAGAGTCTATCCGCCATCGCGCCTCAAGCATGGGATGCCCTGGTGCCCGACGCTCAGCCGTTCCTGCGCCACGCCTTCCTCGGTGCCCTGGAAGACAGCGGTAGCCTCGGGCCGCATTCCGGCTGGCGGCCCGAGCATCTGTTGCACATGGAAGGCGATCGGCTGATTGCCGCACTGCCCAGCTATCGCAAATGGCATTCCTACGGCGAATACGTGTTCGACCATGCCTGGGCCGATGCCTGCGCGCGCGCTGGGATCGAGTATTACCCGAAGCTGTTGACCGCCGTGCCGTTCAGTCCGGTGAGCGGGCCGCGACTGCTGGCCGCCCATGTGCAGGACGGTTTCGAGTTGCTTAAAAGCCTGCCGGGCTATCTGGAAATCGAAGGGCTCTCCAGTGCGCACATCAATTTCACCGACGCCTTCACCGACGCCGCGCTGGCCGAGCAGCCAGGTTGGCTGCAACGGGTGGGTTGCCAGTACCACTGGCAGAATCGCGGGTATCGGGACTTTCAGGATTTTCTCGACGCCCTGAGTTCGCGCAAGCGCAAGCAAATGCGCAAGGAGCGTGAGCAGGTAGCGGGGCAGGGCATCGAGTTCGAATGGCTTGAGGGCCGGCAACTCGATCAGGTGCAATGGGACTTCGTCTACGCCTGCTATGCCAATACCTACGCCATACGCCGGCAGGCGCCGTATCTGACCCGCGAGTTCTTCAGTCTGTTGGCTGAGCGCATGCCCGAAGCGATTCGCGTGGTGTTGGCCAAGCAGGGTTCACGACCAGTGGCCATGGCCTTCAGCCTGGTGGGTGGCGATAGTTTCTACGGCCGCTATTGGGGGTGCCTGGCGGAGTTCGACCGCCTGCATTTCGAGACGTGCTTCTATCAAGGCATGGACTACGCAATCGCCAACGGTTTTCAACGTTTCGATGCCGGAGCCCAGGGCGAGCACAAACTGATACGCGGATTCGAGCCGGTCATCACCCATTCCTGGCATTACCTGCGCCATCCCGGGTTGAAGGCGGCGGTGAAGGACTTTTTGCAACAGGAGCGGCTCGGCGTCCTGGCCTATGCCGAAGAGGCGAGAAGTGCATTGCCCTATCGGCAAGATTGATGTGGAAGCGGCGGTGCGCCGCTCCCACAAGACCGCAGCAAAACCTGTTGATCTTCAGGTTACCTGTCTTCCTTGCCCAGCCAGCGGTAGGTCACCCCGCCGATCACCGCGCCAAGCATCGGTGCCAGCCAGAATAGCCACAGTTGCTGAATTGCCCAGCCACCGACGATCAATGCCGGACCGGTACTGCGGGCCGGGTTGACCGAGGTGTTGGTGACCGGAATCGAGATCAGGTGGATCAACGTCAGCGCCAGGCCGATGGCAATCGGTGCCAGCCCTGCCGGCGCACGATTGTCGGTAGCACCGAGGATGATCACCACGAACATCGCGGTCATCACCAGTTCCGAGACGAACCCGGCAGCCATCGAATATCCACCAGGCGAGTGCTCGCCATAACCATTGGAGGCCAATCCACTGGCCAGTTCGAAGCCGGGTTTGCCGCTGGCAATGAAGTACAGCAGGGCGGCGGCGATGATTGCACCGATGACTTGGGCGACGATGTACGCTGGCAGCTCCCTGGCGGGAAAACGCCCGCCAACCACCAGTCCGACTGTAACTGCGGGGTTGAGATGACATCCGGAAATGTGGCCGATGGCAAAGGCCATGGTCAGTACGGTGAGACCGAACGCCAGCGACACGCCAAGCAACCCGATCCCGACATCCGGAAAAGCCGCCGCCAATACCGCACTGCCGCAACCACCCAACACCAGCCAGAACGTACCTAACAACTCAGTGACTGAACGTTTGAACAGCGTCATGAGAAGCATCCTTGTAATCGTCGACGATCATGTCGATATAGCCGTTATGCATCCTGCAGCTTGACTACAGGCTCATCTCTAGAACCTTGCCTCAGTACAGCAGAATTTTTCCGGAATGCCAGTCGAAGAAAAACCGACAGAGCCCGTGGTTAGAGGGCTGGGGCGGTTTTTTGGGGGAGGGTTATGGCCGGTAGATCAAAGGATCGCAGCCTGCGGCAGCTCCTACAGGTGTGCGTACATACGATAGTTCACGAGTGTACGGGATCGGCGTAGGAGCTGCCGCAGGCTGCGATCTTTTGATCTTGGCGCTCAATCAATCCCGACAAACCCGCCGGTCTGGTGCTGCCACAGCCTTGCATACAACCCGCCATGGGCGAGCAATTCGGCGTGGTTGCCGGTTTCGGCGATCCGGCCTTTCTCCAGGACCACCAGCCGGTCCATGCGGGCGATGGTCGAGAGCCGGTGAGCGATGGCGATCACGGTTTTGCCTTGCATCAGGGTTTCCAGGCTTTCCTGGATTGCTGCCTCGACTTCCGAGTCGAGTGCCGAGGTGGCTTCGTCCATGATCAGGAGCGGTGCGTCCTTGAGCAGGACCCGGGCAATCGCGATCCGTTGCCGTTGGCCACCGGAGAGTTTCACCCCGCGCTCGCCGACGTGGGCGTCGAAGCCGGTGCGGCCCTGGGCATCGGAAAGGTGCGGGATGAACTCGTCGGCCCGGGCTTTGCGCACCGCTTCCCAGAGCTCTTCGTCGGTGGCGTCGGGCTTGCCGTAAAGCAGGTTGTCGCGGATTGAACGGTGCAGCAGCGAGGTGTCCTGGGTGATCATGCCGATCCGCTCGCGCAGGCTTTCCTGGGCGACTTCGGCGATGTTCTGGCCGTCGATCAGGATCCGTCCGCCTTGCACGTCATAGAGACGCAGCAGCAGGTTGACCAGGGTTGATTTGCCGGCGCCGGAGGGGCCGATCAGGCCGATTTTTTCCCCAGGCTTGATGGTCAGGTTGAGGTCGCTGATGATTCCGCTTTTTTTTCCGTAGTGGAAGTCGACGTGTTCAAAACGCACTTCGCCGCGGGCCACGGCCAAGGGTTGTGCCTGGTCACGGTCGGTGACGCTGACCGGCTGGGCAATAGTTTGCAGGCCGTCCTGGACCATGCCGATGTTTTCAAAAATGCCGTTGACCACCCACATGATCCAGCCGGACATGTTGACGATGCGGATCACCAGGCCGGTGGCCAGGGCGATGGCGCCGACCGAGATCAACGACTGGCTCCACAGCCACAAGGCCAGGCCGGTGGTGCTGACGATCAGCAGACCGTTCATGCTGGTGATGACTACGTCCATGCTGGTGACCACACGGCCGGCCAGCTGGGATTTCTGCGTTTGTTCTTCGATGGCCTCGCGGGCGTACTGCTGTTCGAAGTTGGTGTGGGCGAACAACTTCAGGGTAGTGATGTTGGTGTAGCCGTCGACGATCCGCCCCATCAGTTTCGAGCGGGCGTCGGAGGACACCACCGAACGTTCTTTGACCCGCGGCACGAAGTAGCACAGCGCGCCGATGTAGCAAGCGATCCAGCTCAGCAGTGGAATCATCAGCCGCCAATCAGCCTCGGCAAACAGCACCAGGGAGCTGATGGCATAGATCAGCACATGCCATAACGCGTCCACTGCTTGTACGGCGGAGTCACGCAGGGAGTTGCCGGTCTGCATGATGCGTTGGGCGATGCGCCCGGCAAAATCGTTCTGAAAGAAGTTCAGGCTTTGCTTGAGTACGTAACTGTGGTTCTGCCAGCGAATCATGCTGGTCATGCCCGGGCTGATGGTCTGGTGCACCAGCAGATCATGCAGGCCGACGAAGATCGGGCGCAGCACCAGCGCGACCACTGTCATCCAGATCAGCTCGGTGCCATGAATCTTGAAGAAGTCGACATTCGGCGTGCCCTGGGTCAGATCGATGATCCGGCTCAGGTAACTGAACAGCGCGACCTCGATCAGCGCCCCGACCAGGCCAACCACCAGCAGCGCGGCAAAACTCGGCCAGACCTGGCGCAGGTAATACAGGTAGAAGGGGAGAACCTGGCTCGGCGGAGCCGCCGTCGGTGCGTCGCGGAATATATCGATCAGTTGTTCAAAACGACGATAGAGCATTGGGTCGATGCCCGCAGAGCGGGCTCTCCTTATCAAGTGTGAGCGACCTCAGTCGCTCGGAACTCCTTTCACCATTCAGTCGATGCGCTTGGCCGACTTTATCAGCACCGGGTCGATTGGCACATTCTGCATGCCGCCTTTGGTGGTGGTCTGGGAGTTGACGATGATATCGACCACGTCCATGCCTTTTACGACTTTGGCGAACACCGCGTAACCGGCGTCACGACCCGGGTCGAGGAAGGCGTTATCGGCGACGTTGATGAAGAACTGGCTGGTGGCCGAATCCGGGTTCGAGGTGCGTGCCATCGACAGTGTGCCACGGACGTTATGCAGGCCGTTGCTGGCTTCGTTCTTGATCGGCGCCTTGGTGTCTTTTTGCTGCATTTGCGTAGTGAAACCGCCGCCCTGCACCATGAAACCCGGAATCACTCGGTGGAAAATCGTGTTGTTGTAGAAGCCGCTGTCGACGTACTCAAGGAAGTTTTTGGTACTGATCGGAGCCTTGACCGGGTCCAGTTCGATTTCGATCTGGCCATTGGTGGTTTCCAGCAAAACATGCGGCGCCTTGGCCGGTGTGGCGGCCATCAGGTTAGCGGCGAACAGAACAGAGCCGGCGACGAGGGCGATTTTTTTAAACATGGGTCAGTGTTCCTGATTTAGTGGTGTCGACTGCGACAAGAAACTCGAGCAGGGTTTGGTTGAAGGCTTGCGGTTGGTCCAGCGGCGTAGCGTGGCGGGAATTGGCGATCACCGCCAGCCGCGCATTGGGCAGTAGTTTTATATAGGCCTCTTTGATCGCAACCGGTGTGTAGTCACGGTCGGCGCTGACGATCAGGGTTGGACAGGTGACACGGGAAAGTCGTTCCTGCACGCCCCAACCGATGATGGCATCGAAGCTGGCGAGATAAGCACGTTTGTCGTTTTTTGCCCAGCGCTGGGCAATTTTACTGCGCAGCTCGGCTTGCTCCGGTTCGGGAAAAAGCTTGGCGCCCAGCGCGGTGCCAATGGCGCTCATACTGAAGAGCTGCATCAGGCTCCAGCGCTTGAACCATTGCCAATACTCATCCGGCGTCTGCAATTTGACCTGGGGTCCGCTGTTGACGATGCACAGGCTTTTGAGTAACTGCGGCTGATCCACCGCCAGTTGAAAGCCAATCATGCCGCCCATGGACAGCCCGACCACATGGGCCGGTCCCAGGTTCAGGTGCTCGATCAGCGCGATCAGGTCGGCGCTGAACCCAGCGATGCTGTAGCGCTCGCGGGGCTTGTCGGAGCGGCCATGGCCACGCGCATCCGGGACGATCACCCGGTAGCGGGCTGCCAGCTCGGAGACCTGATATTCCCAATCCAGGGAACTGGAGCCCAGCCCGTGGAGCAGCAGCACGGGATCGCCGTGACCATATTCTTCGTAGTGCAGGGTGCAACCTTCATGTTCGAAATAGGCCATGGCGCAACTCCTTGTTCGGTTTAACGGGTTTCAGGCTTGTTGTGGGGCGGCGAAGGGGGCATCCAGCGGCGCGGTGTCAAAGGTGCGCAGCAGTTCGATGAGAATCTGCGTGGCCGGGCCCAGTGGTTTGTCCTTGTTCGAATACAGATAGAACGTCGGGTGACGACTGCCGCCCTGGTCCAACGGTAGCAGCTTGAGCAGACCTTCCTTGAGTTCGCGTTCGATCATGTGTCGCGGCAACCAGGCGAAACCCAGGCCGCTGCCGACGAAGGTCGCGGCGGTGGCCAGGCTGCCGACGGTCCAGCGTTGTTCGGCACCGAGCCAGCCAACGTCCCTCGGTTGCTGGCGGCCGGAGTCGCGAATGACCACTTGCAGCTGGCTTTCCAGATCCTGGAAGTTCAGTTCGCGGTTCAGGCGGTGCAAGGCGTGTTCGGGGTGGGCCACCGCGACGAACTCGACGTCGCTCAATTCCGCGCCCAGGTAACCGGGAATGTTGAAGCCACTGATGGCCAGGTCGGCAACGCCTTCGAGCAGCACCTCTTCGACCCCGGACAGCACTTCTTCGCGCAAGCGCACGCGACAACCCCGGCTTTGCGGCATGAACGCTGTGAGGGCGCGCACCAGTCGGGCATTCGGGTAGGCCGCGTCGACCACCAGCCGCACTTCGGCTTCCCAGCCTTGCTCCATGTGGTTCGCCAGGTCCTCGAGCTGGCTGGCCTGTTTGACCAGTTGCCGCGAGCGACGCAGCAATACCCCGCCGGCTTCGGTCAGCACGGCTTTGCGGCCGTCGATACGCAATAGCGGCACGCCGAGCTGGTCCTGCATGCGCGCCACGGTGTAGCTGACGGAGGATTGTGAACGGTGCAGCGCTTCGGCTGCCTGGGCGAAGCCACCGTGGTCGACCACGGCCTGCAATGTTCGCCATTGATCAAGGGTAACGCGGGGCGCTTTCAAGATGAGCTCCTCTTGTCCTAAGCTGGCGGTCTTTACTGGAGACTGCCGAATGAGAAAAATCTGTTGTGTGTTGCTGGCGATGTTGCCGCTGACTGCGTTTGCCTACCCGATCGATGTGCAGAAAGACCTCAGCGGGATGAAAATCGACTACACAACCTACGCCACCGACTACGACCTGGGCGCCATTACCCTCAACAACTACGGCGACACCGCGGCCGATTGTTCGGTGATATTTCGCAACGGTCCGGAATCCCCCAAGACCCGCAGAGTGAGCCTGGACGCGGGTAAAAGCGTCGATCTCTCGGCCAAGTTCAACCGCAAGATCATCAAGCTGTACCTCACCGTCACCTGCAAACCCAAATAACGTAAAGCGGAGCAGGCTGCCGGACATGCTCCGCTTATAAACGAATTTATAGATGGGTTATAGCAGTTATTTGCGCTTTTTCATCGATACGACACTGTTTAATCTCCACTCCATCGACTTACAGCATTCACCGATGGAGGCTACATCCCATGTCCCGCGTTCTGATCATTGAAAGCAGCGCTCGCCAGCAAGATTCGGTTTCACGCCAACTGACCCAAACTTTCATCAGTCAGTGGAAAGCCGCGCACCCAGCGGACCAGATCACCGTTCGTGACCTGGCACTCAACCCGGTGCCGCACCTGGACGCCAACCTGCTGGGCGGTTGGATGAAACCTGCCGAACAGCGCAATGAAATCGAACACGCCTCCCTTGAGCGCTCCAACCAGTTGACCGATGAACTGCTGGCCGCCGACGTGCTGGTGATGGCCGCGCCCATGTACAACTTTGCCATCCCGAGCACCCTGAAAGCCTGGCTGGACCATGTGCTGCGTGCCGGTGTGACCTTCAAATACACCGACACCGGCCCGCAAGGCCTGCTCACCGGCAAGCGTGCCTATGTGTTGACTGCGCGCGGCGGCATCTACGCCGGCAGCCCCGCCGATCACCAGGAACCCTACCTGCGTCAGGTCATGGCATTCATCGGCATTCACGACGTCGAGTTCATTCACGCCGAGGGTATGAACCTGGGCGGCGACTTCCATGAAAAAGGCCTGAACCAGGCCAACGCCAAATTGGCCCAGGTCGCCTGAGGCGTTAATCGCCAGATAATCGCTTGATGTTTTAGTGACCTGGCGCATCCCTTCAAGCCGGTTCGCGCATCGAACCTCCCTTTGCACTGGTTGCTCCTGAGTGCTCCTGCCCGATTGAACGCTTTAGCGAGATCGGGCTTTTTTTTGGCTTTTTATTACAGCGCAGGATTTCACTGTCAGTGGCAAAACCGCTATCGTCGCCGCCATTCGGAATGAGGCGCGTATGGGCTATCTACTTTTTGTCACGCTGATTCAGGCGTTTTCCTTCAGCTTGATCGGCGAATACCTGGCCGGTCATGTCGACAGCTACTTCGCGGTGCTGGTACGGGTACTGCTGGCCGGGTTGGTGTTCATTCCGCTGACTCGCTGGCGGCAGGTCGAGCCGGCTTTCATGCGCGGCATGCTGCTGATCGGCGCCTTGCAGTTCGGCGTGACTTACGTCTGCCTGTACTTGAGCTTTCGCGTACTGACGGTGCCAGAAGTGCTGCTGTTCACCATTCTCACGCCACTGCACGTGACCCTGATCGAAGACGCGCTGAACCGCCGCTTCAATCCCTGGGCACTGATCGCCGCGCTGGTGGCAGTGATGGGGGCCGCCGTGATTCGCTACGACCGGATTAATCCGGACTTCCTCATGGGTTTCTTGCTGCTGCAACTGGCCAACTTCACCTACGCTGCGGGGCAGGTGCTTTACAAGCATCTGGTAGCGCGCTACCCGAGCGATCTGCCGCATTACCGGCGCTTCGGTTACTTCTATCTGGGGGCACTGGCGGTGGCGTTGCCGGCGTTTCTGCTGTTTGGCAAAAGCAACTTCCTGCCCGACGCACCGCTGCAATGGGGTGTGCTGATATTTCTCGGCCTGGTGTCGACGGCATTAGGCTTGTATTGGTGGAACAAGGGCGCCTGCCTGGTCAATGGCGGGACACTGGCGGTGATGAACAACCTGCATGTGCCGGTGGGGTTGTTGATCAATTTGCTGATCTGGAATCAGCACGAAGAGTTGGGACGGTTGTTCTTTGGCGCATTGGTGATCCTGCTGGCGGTCTGGATCAGTCGGTTGGGGCTCAGGCGTGAGGCGATTGCGAGCTGACGGTGGCCACAGCTCCCTTGAAGCTCTATTTTTTTTGCTCGGACAGCCGGTAATGAAAAGCTGTTATAAAAAAGATTAATGTAAGGGGCGGCAGAGTGGACAAAATTGATGAGCTTATTATTGCAGCGTTGAAGGATGACTCCAGGGTCAGTTTGTCGGCGCTGTCACGGCAAGTTCACAAGTCGCGAACAGCGGTGGAATCGCGAGTTCAAAAGCTGATAGACAAGGGGGTCATATTAGGCTTTACCATCAATGTTGCCAAAGAAGATGTCGAACGTCAGCAAGTGGCTTTTTTAGTATTGAAGCTTATTGGCAGTAGCTGTCATCTGGTCTTCCCGCAGATCCACGGGTACGCCGATATAACCCACGCGTACTCTTTGTTTGGCGATATCGACATGATGCTCGAAGTTAAATATAGAAGCTTCGAAGAGTTGATGGTGTTGAAAGAGAAGATTCTGAAGATCGAACAAGTCGACGACGTGATCGTCAACCCGGTATTGAAAGCATGGCGATAGATTAGTTTTGCGCTGATTCGATACGAATCCAGGGCGGGGAGTCCTTGAATGATGACATCAAAAAAGGAAAGCCCCGTACCTGTCGCGCAAAAAAACCGTGTCGGTTTTATTTAACCTCTTGAACCAGCACCCGCTCCAGAAAGTGATAGCTCAAGCTGGACATCTTCTCCCGTAGAGAGTTGACCAACTCCTCAATGACGGCCTGGTTGAAGGCATGGGGCGTGTCTTCGTGGCCTAACACCACCACCAGCAGGCTTGAAGACTCGTCAGTCAATCTGAAGTCATGAGCGTCGGCATCTATTTTGCCGATGCTGGCCAACGGTGAGCCTCCGGAGGTGTAAACCAGGTCTCCGGCTGGAATGGTGACTTCTTTTTTTGAAAAAAGCGGTCGAAAGGCCATGGGTTTTTCAGAGCGAAATACATGGATGTCATTCGCCTGGTTATAGGCATGCACGCCAATACTTACGCCATTGCGGATAGCAACCGCGTTATAAGCATCCACAATATTGTTGATCGGGCGTATACCTTTGGAGATGAAGCTCTTGAGGATCTTTTCGTTTGCACTGACGGTGTTGTGATAGCCGAGTTTTTCCAATTGCTGGGAGAAGCCCATATAAATTCTGTTCGTGCCAAGCTTGTAAAGGCGAGACGCAACGTGGTTCAGGTTGGCCGTCAGAAGCGGAAGGAAGCTCAGGTCGGAAGACACCGTAATCCCTTGAATAATGGCAGCGCAAGCATTGTTGACGCCTATGTCAGCAGCGGATTTCTGGATGATTAAACGATTCGTCATGGCTCTCTCATTAACGCCATAGCAGAAGGCGTAAGTTTTGGGCACTTCTTTCGAGTTGTTCGGCATCCGGGTGATGTAGCCAAAACAAACCCGGGCAGGTGGCAAAGTCGATCGTCACTTCAGTGGTGTCACCTGGGGCAATGAAATACCGGTGGCCGCCATACGCGACATCCTCTGTGGCGCAGGTCAATGTGGCGTCGCTGGGGCGTTCAAAGGTGCGTTGTTCATCAGAGCAGAAGAATCCGATTTTTCCATGCCTGACTTGTCTGGATGAGCTCATCCCTTCAGGTGCCGGGCGGCCCAGGTAGCAATCGACGGAAAGTGAAAGCAGGTCGGGTTGGTAGACCTGCTCAAATAATTGTGGAGCTATTCCACCATGCAGGCGAGCGCCAGCCTCAATCATGACGGGACCGGCCTCGGACCAGATTATTTCCATGTGAATCGGGCCTACCTTGATACCCAATGCGGCAGCGGCCAGTTTTGCGTAGTCGAGCAACGGTTTCAGGCTGTTGTCAGCAGGATCAAGGGTGTCCAGGCTTTCGTAGACAAACATGCTGCCGTTCTTATGGATTTTTGCGTACTTGCACACCGAAGCAATGATGTATTTCCCGTCAAACGCAACCATATCGACCACGTATTCCGGGCCGCAAATAAAGGGTTGGACGATAAAGCCGAGATTGATTTCGCCCAGATCGTTCTCTTGCTGCCAGGCAGCATTGGTCAATGCTGCTTCGACGTGCTCCAGCCCCTTGGCGAAAACCACACCCTCGGTAGCGGCGGAATTAAGCGGCTTTATGACGTATTCAAGTTCAGGATCTATTGAATTCAGAAAGCCGGGAATGTGTGATTTCGAGCTTAAAATTCGAGAGCTGATGTGAGGCAGGTGATGCCGCTTCAGCGCTTCTTGCATGGAGAACTTGTTGCGCCGCAAGTCGCTGGTGATTCGGCTGTTGCCTTTTACATCAAGCAGTTCGGTCAGGTAGTCGGTGAGATAAATGGCGGTTTCGCAGCCGGCGATGATCGCCGTTATAGGAATATCTTCCAGCGTGCTGAGCAAGCTCTCTTCCCACTGGAAAACTTCGTCGAAGTTTTCTCGCACCAGATCATTGATGAAGTGCTTGGGCAGGTGGGGGGTGGAAATGATAGCGATGCAGCGAACACCCTGGGAATTGAGGAGTGGCGCGTACAGTTTTCCGGTGGAGAACGGGTCAACAATAAGAACTGTTTTCAATGTCGGGAGCTCCTTAATCAGTGGTGGTTGCAGGCGAGACTTCCCGGCTCATGATCCAGGCCAATACAGCACACCCCAGAAGCACAGCGGAAACGATCATCAGGACTCGGGCGCCTTCCAGACCCAGAAAGGTGCTGGTGGTAAAGAAAGTCAGAATCATGGGGGCCGAACCGCTGACCAACAGGTAATAGAGCGAGCTTTTTGAGGCAATCAAGTCGGCAACCCGGTCATTGGCTGCTGACTCTATGAGGGTTTTGCGCAGCTGGATTCTCAGGCTGTTAATGCAAAACCCGAGGATGAATGCCGCGACCATCATCAGATAGAAGCTCTGGAAATAGACGATTGTCACATCGGCAAGAAGGATGATCAGCACCGCGCTATGACTTTTGAGTTTCAGTTTCGGCAATACGGCGGCGCTGAATGCGCCCAGCCCGGCCAGGCCACTGGCAACGCCGAAGAGTGTCGCGTTCCATTCGTTGAGTTTTTGAAAGACGATTGGAACCAGGCTATTGAACGCCCCGATATGGAAGCCGATCATGCTCAGGACGATGATCAGGATATAAAGGTTTCTCGGCAGTTGGAGTGTTGTCGTGATGGAAATGCCTGGCGCTTCGTTTTGCTTGAGCGGTGTGGGTGTTGCAGAAACCAGAAGGATCGCCGCCAAGCAGGCAATCGCCGCGATGCTGATTATCTGCAGGGTTTGATTGACCGAAAAAACGTCGACGATGACGCCGCCCAGCAATGCTCCGCCGAAGGCGCCGATCTGGATCGAGGTCTGCATCAGTCGCGCAGAGGTGTCGCTATTGGTGAAGCCGGCGAGCACCAGCTTGGTATTCTTCGACTCCAGCGTGCTGATGGTGAAGTAGTCGGTGACACCGACCAGAAAAGCGATACTCAGGAAACCAATCGGTAACAGGACCGCATCAGTGAACGAGAGTCCCAGAATGGCCGCGAACGCGATCAGGCGAATATAGAGCAGCCGTTTCATGCTCAACTCAATCGTCGTGAACTTACCGATATAGTGTTCGCATGCATAAGGCACCACGGTCGCAACACACAACGTGACACCGACCAGAAAAGTCGAGCCGGTGGTCTCCAGGCCGAACCAGACCATGGCGATGACAATGGCCATGTCCAGCCCGGTGAACAGAGTCACGATAGAGTAGAACGCGGGAAGTGTTGATTTATTAGTCATAGGCCCTGTCAGTTATATCGAGAGATGTTAAGTAAAGGCACGCAGCGTTGGTTATCACCCACGACAGTGCTGATAACGCTCCCGACACGAACGGTGGGCAACGACTTTTTCTCCAGATTGCAGACTTTGTATTGGTTGTCGTGCCAGGGGCAGATCACGGCTTGTCCATCGGTGGTCATTTCCCCCAAATGCAAAGGGCCGCCTCGGTGAGGGCAGGCCGTGGGCAAAAGTTGAGTGGCGTCGTGTCGTCTGTTGAGAAAGTAAGTTTTGTCATCCACAGCGACATAGTTGGCGTTGGCAATATCCAGGGTGATGGCTTTCATTGGCTGTGCCTGCTCAGAGGGCGGTAACAGTGTAGGTGCAGATGTTGCTGGTTATGTAAGTCCCGTGAATCATCCCCTTGGGAATGACAATGCCTTCTCCGGCTTTGAGCTGAACGGACAACTCCGGACTCACGACGAAATTCAACTCCCCGGACTCTACCCAGAACAGCTCATCGTTAGCGTGGGTGTGCAGTACTGACAGTTCGTTTTTGGTTTCAGTAAAGATACTGTCCGGAGGTCGATTACCGTATAGCGCGGTGGCTTGTGCGCGATAGATATCCAGTTCGTCGTGCCATTTGATGTGTGCGTACAATTCTTCGTCGGCGATGTCTTGAAGGAGTTTGAACTCTTCGAAACCGCGGATGAGGTCTGGAATGATTTTGTCGCCGAATTGTTTGATCATCGGAATGATCAAGCGTTGCAAGGCCATTCTTCCGTGGTGCACGTCAATATGGTTATGCTCGTCAAAATACTCCGTGGAGACGCAGCCATTGAAGATTTCCTTGACCGCACGGGACTGGTGCCGGGTGGTAAGCGCCAGAGTGGCTTCGGTGTAATACATGGCGCCGATATAACGAAATAATTCGCCGTGGTTGGCCGACACATAGTGGAAGTAGTTGGTCAGTGAAAGAGAGCCAGCGGTGTAAAACTGCCAGTAGTGATGGACGTGATGAGGCATGTCCAGTTCCTTGAGCAGGTCTTCGAAGATGGTACTGTGTTTTCGCTTGTCGATACCGTAACCATATTCGTCAATCAGGATTTTGAACAGTTCGCTGGTGTACTCGCCGCCGTTGCCTAGAACATTGCGCGCCATGGCGGAAGCTTCGCTGAGGAAGTCCCCGGCACACTGGGTAAGGAAAAATTTCGCGGCGCGTTGAGGGTTACTGCTGTGGGTCAATACGCTATAAAGTTTCGAGTCTGAGTGGGCGATGTCGTCCAGTACTTTGTGTGTATGAGCAATGAATGAGTCCAGGCACCAAGGACCATTGACGTGAATCTCTTGTTCCAGCCAGTGATAGAGATACTTCTCCAGAGCCGGGCGAATGGTTTTTCCGCAGGCTACCAATGCCGGGTCATAAAAGCTTTTGAACTCATGCAGGTCTAAGGTCAAAGGAGCCTTTGGCAAAAAGACCAGATCTTGTTCATAAATATTTAATAAGATGCGCTGAGCCAAAAGATGGTGGTTGCTCGAAAGCTGATCGCGTTCCAGCGAACTGCTGATAATGCGTTCAGTAATATCCTGGGCACGAGACGGTCTTTGATATGGGCTGCTGGTAAAAAAACTGATTGGCTGAGAAAAGTGTGGAGCACTGACGAAGGCGGTCAATGCCTTAACGTCTTGGCGTTGTGGGTTGTGTACAGAGTTCTCTGAGAGTTTAGTTGTCCCTAACACGGTCAGCGCCTTTAATCGTTAGTTTGCGAGTGGCCAGATGCTATCGCTTTGGTTTTCCCGAAAACAGATTAAAAATGTGCGCGTAGATAGTGAATTTCACTAAACGCGTAGATAAATTTTTAGTAGGGATGTTGTTGCATTGAGTTGTTTAGTTGTGGCGATTACAGGTTTTTGTGGAAGCTGACATTGCCCCAATGCCAGGAAGTTAAGGACTTTCAGGTTCAGCAATGTCCCCCCCGTAGCAGCTGCCGAACGCAGGCTTCGCCAGCTGCTACGGTTCGCGTAGCGTCTTAACTGCCTGGCATTGCGGCAAGCCCGTTCCCACAGCCTTGTGGGAGCGGGCTTGCCCGCGAAGAAGTTGATGCGGTACTGCGCCAGCCTTGTGGGCCTTACATCGAGCGCTGTTCGCTCTGCGGGGTAAAACTCGTCCCCAGCACCGCCGGCAACATCCCGGCGCGCAGGTCGTTACCGCTCGGCTGTTGATACAGGCTCAAACCAAACTCCGGCAACACCGCCAGCAGATAATCGAAGATATCGCCCTGGATCCGCTCGTAATCGGCCCAGACGGTGGTGCCGGTGAAGCAGTAGATCTCCAGCGGTACGCCTTGGGCAGTGGTCTGCAACTGGCGGACCATGCAGGTCATGTTGGGCTGAATCTCCGGGTGACTCTTGAGGTAAGCCAGGGCATAGGCGCGGAAAGTCCCCAGGTTGGTCATGCGCCGACGGTTGGCCGACATCGCCGCCACGTTGCCCTGGGCTTCGTTCCAGCTTTTGAGCTCGGCCTGTTTGCGGCCGATGTAGTCAGTCAGCAAACGGATCTGGGTCAGTTTATGTTCTTCCTCATCGCGCAGAAAGCGCACGCCACTGGCATCGATATACAGGCTGCGCTTGATCCGCCGGCCCCCGGACTGCTGCATGCCGCGCCAGTTCTTGAACGACTCGGACATCAAGCGCCAGGTCGGGATCGAGACGATGGTTTTATCAAAATTCTGCACTTTTACGGTGTGCAGGGTGATGTCCACCACATCGCCATCGGCGCCGACTTGCGGCATTTCGATCCAGTCACCGACCCGCAGCATGTCATTGCTGGTCAGTTGCACACTGGCGACGAACGACAACAGGGTGTCCTTGTAGACCAACAGGATCACCGCCGACATGGCGCCCAGGCCCGATAGCAGCAACAGCGGTGAACGGTCGATCAGCGTTGCGACGATGATGATCGCGCCGAATACAAACAGCACCAACTTCGCCAGTTGCACATAACCTTTGATCGAGCGGGTGCGGGCGTGTTCGGTGCGCGCGTAGATATCCAGCAAGGCGTTAAGCAGGGCACTCAGGGCCAGCACCAGGAACAGGATGCTGAATGCCAGCGCGACATTGCCGAGAAACACCAGGCTGGTCTTGCTCAGTTCCGGCACCAGGTTCAGGCCGAACTGGATCAGCAACGACGGCGTCATCTGCGCCAGGCGGTGAAAGACTTTGTTGTGGCGTAGATCGTTGATCCAATGCAATGCCGGTTGCCGGCCGAGCAATTTGACCGCGTGCAGGATGAGGTAGCGTGCCACTCGTCCGAGGACCAGTGCGATCACCAGCAGCAATGCCAGCGCCAGGCCGGAATGCAGCAACGGATGCTGATCGAGGGCGCCCCAAAGGTCTTGGGCGTTGAGCCAGAGCTGTTTGATATCCATGGGCTAAAACGATTCTTCTGCAGGACGAGACCGGTCGATTAGAGCATTTAAGCCCATCGAAGTTGGGTTCAGGGGCAAAATAGTTAACAAAAAAGCATCTGTTTGCGGTCGTTTGCACAAAGAAACTCGGCCTTGGCGCTCGAAACCGTTACCCTATGCAGCTGTTTTTTTGTATTTCTTCGAGGTAGCACCCGTGTTTTCCCAATTCGCCCTGCACGAACGCCTGCTCAAAGCCGTGGCCGAGCTTAAATTTGTCGAGCCTACGCCGGTGCAGGCAGCGGCTATCCCGCTCGCGCTCCAAGGGCGTGACCTGCGGGTGACAGCTCAAACCGGTAGCGGCAAAACCGCGGCCTTCGTTCTGCCTATCCTTAACCGTTTGATCGGCCCGGCGAAAGTCCGTGTCAGCATCAAGACCCTGATCCTGCTGCCGACCCGCGAGCTGGCCCAGCAGACTATCAAGGAAGTCGAGCGCTTCGCGCAGTTCACTTTCATCAAGTCCGGCCTGATCACCGGCGGTGAAGACTTCAAGGTCCAGGCTGCCATGCTGCGCAAGGTGCCGGATATCCTGATCGGTACGCCGGGCCGGATGATCGAGCAATTGAACGCCGGCAACCTCGACTTGAAAGAAGTTGAAGTGCTGGTCCTCGACGAAGCCGACCGCATGCTCGACATGGGCTTTGCCGAAGACGTCCAGCGTCTGGTGGAAGAGTGCACCAACCGTCAGCAGACCATGCTGTTCTCGGCCACTACCGGCGGCTCGGGTCTGCGCGACATGGTCGCCAAGGTGCTGAACAACCCGGAACACCTGCAACTCAACAACGTCAGCGATCTGAATGCCACCACCCGTCAGCAGATCATCACCGCTGACCACAACCAGCACAAAGAACAGATCGTCAATTGGCTGCTGGCCAACGAGACCTATCAAAAGGCGATCATCTTCACCAACACCCGGGCCATGGCCGACCGTATCTACGGGCGCCTGGTGGCAATGGAATACAAAGCCTTCGTGCTGCACGGCGACAAGGACCAGAAAGACCGCAAACTGGCGATCGATCGTCTGAAACAGGGCGGCGTGAAGATCCTGGTCGCCACCGATGTTGCCGCTCGCGGCCTGGACGTCGACGGTCTGGACATGGTGATCAACTTCGACATGCCGCGCAGCGGCGACGAATACGTTCACCGTATCGGTCGTACCGGTCGCGCCGGCAACGATGGCCTGGCCATCTCGCTGATCTGCCACGGCGACTGGAACCTGATGTCGAGCGTCGAGCGCTACTTGAAGCAGACCTTCGAGCGCCGCACCATCAAGGAAGTCAAAGGCACCTATGGCGGACCGAAAAAGGTCAAGGCCTCGGGCAAAGCCGTCGGCGTGAAGAAGAAGAAGGTCGACGCCAAGGGCGAGAAGAAGAAAACCGGCGCCAAGGCACCGACCAAGCGCAGGATCACCAACCGGCCGAAGACCGACGCCCTGTCGCTGGTCAGCAAAGACGGCATGGCACCGCTCAAGCGCCGCAAGCCAGAAGCACCGGCTGCGGAATAACGCTGCGGTGATTCATAAAAAAACCGGACATTGTCCGGTTTTTTTATGATCGGAAAATCGTATTGCGAAGATACACCGCCCCTGTAGGAGCTGCCGCAGGCTGCGATCTTTTGATCTTTCGCCTCATCAACTATCAGCCTTGACCTCGGCGGTTTTCAGCTCTTCCAGGCGCTTGTCGATCAACTGGCATTTGTCCGGCAGGTCTTTACTCGCAGTCCCCAGATCCATTTTTTGCAGCTCATCGTTGATCTCTTTGGCTTTGGCCGGGTTCTGCTCGGTGAGCTTGGCCACCTCCTTGGCCAGTTGCTCACGTTTGACCAAGGCCTCATCCGGGGTGCAGGCCCAGGCGGGCAAGGCGCAGATCAGGCTGGCGGCGAGGTTCATCTTCAGCAGCGTTTTCATGGGGCAGACCTCGTGGTTCAGGACGACGCAGTTACTGGGTTGAGGGCTGAGCGTGGGAAAAAGTTCAGAACCTTGCCTGGAACCACCTGAAACCCAACAAAGCACCAAGAGTGCTTCGGGGGCTGTTCACAAATAGCTGTTTCTCTCCTTCTGTTCAATTCAAGAGATTTCCTGCGCCAGGATAGGAAGCGTCCTGTTGGGCGTTGAAACCATGACGATTAGCATCTGTACATGCATTTTTTCCAATTTAAGGGATTGAACATGTCCAGATCTGACTTCGTGCTAAATGAGCTTTATTGGCTGTTATTTGCGGGGGCGCCTATCTTCAGCCCTGCTCACCTTCGAACAAAGCCAATCGAGTTATTGAAGTCAGGAGGAAATAGGGGACAGAGCGGATTATCCGATTTTGGCGAGTATTTAAGTGGCATGAACAGGAAGAAGGAACTTCCATATGCCTCGTAGAGCTCGTTTACTGATGCCGGGAGTCCCTCTGCACCTGATTCAGCGAGGAAATAACCGCTCTGCCTGTTTCTACTCGGAAGAGGACTACCTGTTTTACCTGGAGCACTTGGCCGAGCAGGCGAGAAAGCAGGCCTGTGAAGTTCATGCGTGGTGTCTAATGGCCAACCATGTCCATCTGCTTTTGACGCCAAGCCATCCTGCAGGAGCAAGCTTGCTGATGAAGGGGCTTGGTCAACGCTATGTTCAATACGTCAATCGCACGTATCAGAGGACGGGAACCCTGTGGGAAGGCCGTTTCCGTTCCTGCCTGGTGCAGGAGGACAGTTACGTATTAGCCTGCTATCGCTACATCGAGATGAACCCAGTCAGGTCGGGAGTCGTGGAACATCCGGCCGAGTATCGATGGACCAGTTATCGAGCTAATGCACTGGGGGAACATTCAAGACTTGTCACACCTCATGCACAGTACAACGCGCTAGGTGAGGCGGGGTTAGTGCGGGCGGCGTCGTATCACGAGCTCTGCAAAGGTCAACTTGATCCAGGTTTGGTTAATCAGATTCGAGTGTCTACTAATGGTAACTATGTACTAGGCAGTGCCACGTTTGAGTCGGAGGTTCAAGATGCGCTGGGAAGAAGGGTCAAAAAAGGCAAACCAGGACGGCCCAAGAAAGCGACTGATTGATGTTGAATCTTTGTTTTAGAAAGCGTGGTCTGACCCTATTTCATTTCTTTACAGTTGCGAATCGTAATTCAAATAATACTTGTTGCTATCGGTAGATGTTGCTAATCTCAAATTGCTTCAACCCGCAAGGAAAATAATAAAATGGAGTATTTGCTATGAAGAAAACCACAGCAGTAGGATTGATGCTTTTCGCTGCCCAGAGCTTTGCATTAGACACTAGACCTTCAGCTGCAACAATCCAAACCAGGCTAGTGCCGGATATTGCAAGCGCAGAAATGAACTCAACTGTCCCGCCTGGCTGGTGTACCAATATTCCGCTTAGCTATTGGGATGCTAAGGCTTCCGGCCTGAAATGTAATTAATCTAATCGGGGGGTGCCCTTCCGTAATAAAGAAGGGCATTTAAGCAAAAGATGGAAAATATTTTAAGCCATGGGCGAGAAAAAATCATCGATGGAGTTGTATATAGCGATGGAGTGGCGTTGGCAATAATGGTCCCATCTGTTGTCTTTGGGCTAGATGATAAAGGAGTAAGCTATGTTTCCGGTCCTAAGAGGATAATAAGGATTGTAGATCTTAATGAGGAGTCTGTATGGTCGGCGCTAATTGAAAGTGGCTCTCTAGTATTCGGAGCTTCGGACGAGATAGAAAAAACAAAGGAAAAACTTCAGGGGTGCAGGACGAGTCGAACTGCTTCATATGTATTAGGTCAGTCAAGCAGTTGTAAGGAGTTTCTTGTTGCTCTGGATTCTATTGATTCGCTCAGGGTTCTCATTGTAGGTTGCGGCGGGATAGGGTCGCTGGCTGCACTAAATATAATTGGTGCTGGAGTAAGAAGTATCACTCTTGTAGACGGTGATCGGATTGAAAAAAGTAACTTAAATAGACAGTTTTTTTGGGAGGAGGATGATATTGGTGAGTTTAAAGTTGATAAGTTAAAGGTCGTCATAAATAATAGGTTTGACTCTATAAAGTGCGAAACAGAAAATAGGTTTTTGTCGGAGGATGAAATTAAAGAGCGCGCCAATGAGCACGATGTTATCGTCATTACTGCAGACGAGCCGCTAGGGTTGGGTGATAAGTCCATGACTAGCATGTTGAAAAAAGAGGGGAAGCTGGTAATTAGTAGTGGGTACTTTCACAGCTATTTATCTATTGAGGCAAAAACGAAGCCAGATCGGCAAGCAGATGAGTGGTCAAAGAGGATTAAGTGGCGAAGAAATCCAAGTTTTATCGGGCCTAGCTTCGGCCCATCGAATACGGAACTTGCTGGATTGATAGCGTCATTGGCAATTAATTACATTATAAAGAAAAGTCAAGGCGGAAGTGTTGATGTCAGCTTCCAGGGCTCTTGGGATTCTACACAGTTTCCAAGAAAATCATTAATGGATTAAACTCATATGCAGTGTGTGTTTTGCGATATTTTACACGGAAAATCTCCTTGTCATAAAATATGGGAGGATGAAAAGCATATTGCAATATTGTCAATATATCCTAATACAAAGGGTTTTAGTGTTGTTATTCCAAAAAAACATTACCCTAGCTATGCATTCGCATTAGAAGAGGTTGTTTTGAGTGATCTGGTATTGGCGTCGAGGAAAGTTGCATTGCTATTAGACGATGCATTTGAAGATGTGGGTCGAACGGGTATGATTTTGGAAGGCTTTGGAGTTGATCATGTACATGCAAAGCTCTTTCCTATGCATGGAACTGGAGGAAAGGGTCAGTGGAAGCAGATAAAATCTAATGTAGATAAATTTTATATTAATTACGAGGGATATATATCTTCCCATGATCATGTTCGCGCAAAAGATGAAGAGCTTATAAAAATAGCCAGTATTATTAGAGGTGACTAGCTGGAGTGATCTGATGAAACCGGACACCCACAGAGACGAGAATGCTCGCTTGGACAAATGGACACCCATTGACCGGTCTCAAGTCAAGGCTAATGGGGTCCCTTTGTCCCTCTTCTCAAGTATTTGTTTGCCCGCGAAGACGATTGAACTGTCAACGCAGACCCCGCCAACCTCACTCAGAACAACAGCTGGACGCCCCCTTGGTTGATTGCTCTTCATAAAGATCATGATGACGAACCCAATCCATGATTTCAGTTTCGTTGCGTCCTTTGGGCGTCAGGTCGAGGTAGTTGTAGGTGCCGACCAACAGGTCCAGACCACGAGCATAAGTGGAATAGGTGTGAAAGATCTCACCAGCCTCGTTGCGATAGAACACGCTCAGGCCGGGTAATTCTTCTTCGGCGCCGTCGGTTTTTTCGTAGTTATAGGTGGCGGAGCCGGCAGCGACGTCGGCGGCCCTGGCCGAAACGCCGAAGTCGTAATTGAAGTCGCAGCCAGCGGACGAGACCCAGTCGAATTTCCAGCCCATGCGCCGTTTGAAGGCCTGGAATTCGGCGAACGGCGCGTGGGAAACCGCTACCACGGCTACGTCATGGTGGGCCAGGTGCTGGTTGGCTCCGTCGATATGGTCGGACAAGAATGAGCAGCCGGGGCAACCTTCGTCCCAGCCCTCGCCGAACATGAAGTGATAGATGACTAATTGGCTGCGCCCGCCAAACAGGTCGGCCAGCGACAGCTCGCCGTTCGGACCCTGGAAGCGGTAGGGCTTGTCGATTTTTACCCAGGGCAGGGCGCGGCGTTCGGCGCTGAGTTTGTCCCGTTCCCGGGTGAAGGCTTTTTCGTGGAGCAAATGCTCTTTGCGTGCCGCGAGCCATTGTTCTCGGGGCACGACCTTGTGCTCTTGCAAGCTGTTCATGATATTTCCTCCTGCGACTATTGCAGCGCGTTGCCAAGCGACTGCTTACACAGCCTAGTCGTTTGGCCCTGGCCTGAATCGACAAGGCGCCCGGCGGTTTTTTCGCGAGATACGCAACAGGCATGCACCTCGGCTGAACGGCTGCCCGTGCCACCGGTCACAACCTGTGAAGGGCATCTCTCTCTTATGCTTGGAGGTTGAATCAGGATGACGACTTATAACTGGGATCTGATCGAACGATTGCTCCACGAAGTACAGAACAGTGCCGGGCACAGCTTTACCCCACGGCCTTACGCTGAGCAGTATGCGGAGGAGAAGGCGGCAAAAGGTGAACCTATTGAAAATCTGGATCACCTGAAGGCCACTGCGACGGAATACGAGAAGCTCCTGTTTGAACGCGGTTTCATAGAATCGCGGCCGGAGGATGAGGGCGGTAATGGCGAGAACTTTGTGCTGACGTTACGCGGTTCGAGTTTGCTCAGCCTGATCGACAGCAGCATTCCGGGCAATGATCACCCGCGCCAGGTGCTGGATGAGCAGCAGGATTCGCTGGACCCGGTGATTTTTGATGAAGTGGCTTCCAAGGCGCAGATTGCCTGATTGGCAGAGGGTGTGGCGGTAAAAGCATTCGCGTACAAGCCCTCTGCTCTACAGGGGAGGGCAGCGTTCACCACCCATCACCCCTGCGCCGCCTTCAAACACTTCAACGCATTTAAATCACTGCGCACACCTTCGATTTTCTGCATTAAATACTGGCGTTGAGCCGGTGTGCTTTGGGCCATCACGTCGACGAACAACCTGCGGGCCGCAAGTTCGGTCTGACTGAAAGCCTGGCGATAGGCAGGAGTCCACAAGCTCTCGCGATTGACCAGCAATTGCTCGATCCGTTGTGGGAACTCGCTGCTCTGGCGCTGCTCCACGGCGGCACTGAATTGCTTCTGCCAATGGGCGCGGTTGTCGATCCATTGCCGATTCTGCGGGCCTAGTGAGGTTGACCAGGCAACCACCCGTTGTTGCTGGCTGGCATTGAGCGGGCCTAACCATGTCGTCAGACGTTTGATCATCCGCTCGCTGCGCTGTTTTATCTGCTGTTCCAGGGTGGGTTTGAGGTAGGCATCCAGGCGCTTTTGCCGGTCCTTGGCGAACGCCTCGTTCATTTCCTTGACCTGTTGATCATCCAGGCCGCGAAGCAATTCGATGGCCGACGGGGTGACTTCCCGGGCGGTTTGTGCGATCGCCTGCCTGGCTTCCACTGCGAGGCTTTGCAGGCCGGCCTCGGTGACCTGATTGCTCTCGACCATCGACTGCAGGCGGTCCAGCCAGTCAAGGTACCCAGGCAGTTGGGTGCTGCAGTGCCAGCGCAGGTGTTCCTTGAGCCGATCGTCGAACCAGTTTTTCTGCTCGCTGTTCATCACCAGGTAGTCGTTGAGCGTCCATGGGATGATCATGTCGAGATTGCGGTAGGCCAGGCCGACGCGATTACAACTGGACAGCACGAGGCTCACTATCAGCAGCAAAGTGAAGTGTTTCAACCGGCGCGCCATGGGCGAGTCCTTGCGAATGCGTAGTCCTGCATCTGATCCCAGAATGGACCCGGCAGTTCATCGATTCAATAGAACGAGCGTTCGGCCTTGAACGTGAGCAGGCTGTCACATTCAGTGTTATGCCCGGAGTAGGCAGCGCAGTCGCCGCCGCTGAGGTTTGAATCGCTGTAGATCAGGTTCAGGTCGATACCCATCCATGGCCGGGAGAATTTCACCGACCAGTCGTTGAAGCTACTCACATAGCCACCGTCGGCGATAGACACCGCTGTGCCGAGTTGGTGGGTGGTGTATTTGACGCTGATCCCGACCCCGAAGGGCTGGGTCCCACCGAGGTCGGCGAACAAGGTGCTGTTGCGTTTGTCCGGATCGCTGCTGAAAGCCGCGCCAAAGCGGCTGCCCAGCAAGGTAAGGCCGCCATACAGTTCCTGGCTGTCGAGCAGGCTCACTTTCGGGTAACTGTAGTGAATCATCCCCAACTCGTAGCCGAGGGTCGAGTCAAAGGACTGCTTGAAGCCCATGTAGGAGTCGACCTCGAGGTTGCTCGACGGGCTCAGGCCCATGCTCGGTGCCCATTGGCCGACGTACCAGCCACTGTCATGGCTCAGGTCCAGGCCGCCATGGAATGAGCCGGAGCTTGAAGGTTTGACCAGCCCCTCGGCCATGCTGCGGCTGGGCGTGGTACCGAGTTTGAGGTCGAAGTCGCCCAGTTCGCGCTGGAAGATTTGCGCGTCGGCGACGGAACAAGCCAGCAGGGTGCCGGCTAGCATAATGGAGGGTTTGAACATGCTTCACTCCCTTGAAAGCGAGGAGCAGGAACCGCAGAACCTACTGAAACGCCCGATCTAGACGTGCGCAAGCATACCGGCGAATCCTCGGGGGAGAGGGCCGTTCGTCTGTTTATGGGAAATTGAGCAGAAGGCGAGGGTGTTACGGGAGGGTTCCAGTCCAAGCGCTTCGAAGCTCAAAGCGCTTAGGGACCAGGTGACGCGAGGTATTACTTTTTGCCCAGGGTGATTTGCTTGGACGGGCCGAAAGTCTGGCCGCTGACGCCTTTGGCAATTTGCTGGATCTCTCCGCCGGACTTGAGGAACGCAGCAATCTGGTTGTTGATCGATTCGCTGGTTTCAACGGCTGGAGCTGGCTTTGCTTTGCTGTTGGATGCTTTTACACGCATGGCGGCCATTAACCTGTAGAAAATTAACTTGGCCACGTATCGTACAGGAAATACTTGACAATTGCTTGGTAAATATCCTCCTGAAATCATTCAGGCTATCGTTTGATCAGTCAAAAGTTGATCTTTGAAATAAGCAGCTAAGCTGCTGTTTTAAATCAAAACCTCGGTAGCGATTAGCGGTACTGGGTCACGCCTGGAGAGGGCAAAAGCGCTTGACTGGTCTGACGAGCGGGCCAAAAAGGTTCCTGAGGCCCAAAAAATCAGGCGGCTCGCAGGTTTTTCATCGGCCACCCGGCTGGCCGCAGAACAGTGCCGGCAAACTCGGGTAGAATGCCGCCCACGCAATGAGGGTATTGGAAATGGCTTTAGTCGGGCGCTACAACAGCTTGCAAGTGGTGAAACACACTAACTTTGGTTTGTATCTGGACGGTGGGGCGGACGGTGAAATCCTCTTGCCCAATCGTTATATTCCCAAAGATATTCCCAGTGAAGATGAAGACTGGCTCAACGTTTTCATTTATCTGGACAGCGATGACAAACTCATCGCAACTACTGAAAAGCCGAAAGTTCAGGTCGGCGACTTCGCCAGTCTGAAAGTCGTTGAAGTAAACAGCATCGGGGTTTTCCTTGATTGGGGTCTGCCCAAGGACTTGCTGCTGCCGTACTCCGAAGAAAAGCGCCAGATGACCGCCGGCGAGTACTGCGTGGTGCATGTCTACCTCGACAAGCACACCCGCCGCATCACCGCCACCGCGCGACTGGACCGTTACCTGGACAAGACGCCGGCTAACTATCAGGTCGGTCAGGAAGTCAATTTGCTGGTGGCCGAAGCGACCGACATGGGCTTCAAGGCGATCATCAACAATAAACACTGGGGCCTGATCCACAAGAACGAAGTGTTCAAGTTCATGCGCGCCGGCAAGGAAGAAAAAGGCTTCATCAAAGAGATTCGTGCCGACGGCAAGATCAGCCTGAGTCTGCAGCCGGTTGGCGAAGAAGCCTCCAGCAGCCTGAACTCGAAAATCCTCAGCAAGTTGCGCGAAAACAACGGCACCTTGCCGGTCAGCGACAAGAGCGACCCGGCGGTGATCAGCGGCTTGTTCGGCGTCAGCAAGGGCAACTTCAAGAAGGCCATTGGTGCGCTCTACAAAAATGGCCAGATCGTCATTCACGCCGACCGTATCGAATTGAGCTGAGCCCCGAAAAGATCGCAGCCTGCGGCAGCTCCTACAGGATTTGCGTACACCTGATCATTTGCTGGTGTACCGAATTGGCGTAGGAGCTGCCGCAGGTTCGGGCCGCGTTCGGACGATCTTTTGATCTTGATCTGAGTAACCGCCATGTCTTTGTCTGTCTTCGAGGTCCTGCGGTGAGTGCTTCACGGCGCAGCGCCGATGGTTTTGCCCTGCAAGTAATGCTCGGTCTGTGCCTGATCTGGGGCGTGCAGCAGGTGATGATCAAATGGGCGGCGGCGGACATCGCGCCGGTCATGCAGGCTGCGGGGCGCTCCGGTATCGCTGCGGTGCTGGTGGCGGCGCTGATCTGCTGGAAGGGCGGTTGGGAGCAGGTCGGCAGCACTTGGCGCGGCGGACTGCTCGCCGGCAGCCTGTTCGGCATTGAGTTCCTGTTCATCGCCGAAGGCCTGCAACTGACCACGGCGGCCCACATGTCGGTATTTCTCTACACCGCGCCGATTTTCACCGCCCTGGGTGTGCATTGGTTGTTGCCGAGTGAGCGGCTTCGGCCCTTGCAATGGTTGGGGATTTTCCTTGCATTTATCGGTATCGGCTTTGCATTTGCCGGTGGCTTGTCGCTGGATAATCTCGATCGGCGCATGCTGCTGGGTGATGCGATGGGCGTATTGGCCGGGGCGGCCTGGGGCGCGACGACCGTGGTGGTGCGCGCTTCACGCTTGTCCGAAGCGCCGGCGACCCTGACCTTGTTTTATCAACTGATCGTCGGCTTTGTCGGTCTGCTGCTGATTGCCGCTGTGAGCGGGCAGATCAGTCATGTCAGCCTGACCACTGTGGCAGTGGCCAGTGTGTTGTTCCAGGGCCTGGTGGTGTCGTTCTTCAGTTACTTGACCTGGTTCTGGTTGTTACGCCGTTACCTGGCCGCGAATCTCGCGGTGTTCTCCTTCATGACGCCGTTGTTCGGCGTCACGTTCGGTGTGGTGCTGCTGGATGAACCCCTGAGTTTCAACTTCATCGTCGGTGCCGTGCTGGTATTGCTCGGCATTACCTTTGTCAGCGCAGAACAGTGGGTGCGCCGTCGTTTGCGCAAAGCCCTCGGGCAATGACCGGGCGCAGTAACAGCGCGCCCCCCAGCAATAATCCGCTACCGGCAATCATCAATGCCGGCGCCAACCCGCCACTGAAATGACTGCTCAGCGCCGCCAGCAGCGGCCCGCTGAGCTGGCCCACGGCGAAGCAGGCGGTCAGCAGCCCGGCGTTGCGTTGGGTGGCATGGGGCGCCAGTTCCCGCGAGCGTTGCATCACCAGTTGCATGCAGGCCAGAAACGGCGTGCCACAGAGGATCACCCCCAGCGCCAGTCCCGGGCCACTGCCCAGCAGGCAAGCGAAGACTCCGGCGGCTTGCAGCCATAAGGTCGCGATCAACCAATGCCGAGTGGTATTCGGGTTGGGCCGACGCAAGCTGACCAGTACCACGCCACTGGCCGCGGCCAGGCCGAAGCACGGCCAGAACAGGTCGGCCTGCCATTGCCCTTGAAAGTGCGCATTGGCCATCTGCGAGAGGAAAGTCGCGGGAATGATGTAACCCAGACCGTACAAGGCGTAGATCAGCCCCAGGCGAGGAATTCCGGCATTGCCTGAGGGCGCCGCCATGGGCGCTGCGGTCACGTTCGATGGCGGTTGCGGCAGGATCGGCAGAATCACCAGCAGCATCAGCAGGCCGACAGCGGCATACACCAGCCACAGGGTGGCCGAACTTTGCCCCAACAGGTTCGAGCCCAGTGCCAGCAATCCGGTCAGGAAAATCCCCAGCCCCGGACCGGCAAACACCAGTGCACCCAGCCGTGGACGCCCGGCGGCCAAAGCCAGCGGCTGACTCAGCGCGGTGATCATCACCAGGACCCAGGCGCTGGCCACGCCTGTGCCGAAACGCAGCAGCAAATGCGCCCAGAAACCCGTGGCCCAGAACGAGGCCAGCGTCAGTAATACGCATAACCACAAGCCGCCGAGCAATCGACGACGCACCTGCCCGGGGTGGCGGGCGAACATCGCGTCCAGCGCGCCCATGAAGTAACCCAGATAGTTGGCCGCGGCGATCAGCCCGGCGGCAGTCAGGTCGATCTGACCTTCGCTGAGCAGGTGCGGCAGTTGTGGGGTGAGGGCGAAGCGGCCAATACCCATGGCCATCATCAAGGCAATGAAACTGGCGAGCAGGCGAATCAGCGGTGACATGGTGTGGATTCCGACAGAGGAGCAATGACCGTCAGGCTAGGACGGATTGACTTTCTTTAAAAATGAATAATAGTGAGTAACTTGTTCATTTTTGGAGAAAGGTGTGGAGTTCAGCCAATTGCGGATTTTCCAGGCCGTGGCCGAGGAAGGTTCCATCACCCGGGCCGCCGAGCGGTTGCATCGGGTGCCGTCCAATCTGTCGACTCGGCTCAAGCAGTTGGAAGAGCAGCTGGGTGTCGAACTCTTTGTCCGGGAACGACAGCGCTTGCTGCTGTCACCCGCCGGCAAGGTGCTGCTGGACTACACCGCGCGGCTATTTGCCTTGCACGATGAGGCCCACTCGGCGGTGCAGGGCGGTCAACCGGCCGGGGATTTCGTATTGGGCACTATGTACAGCACCGCGGCGATTCATCTTCCGGGGTTGCTGGCGCAATATCACCGCACCTATCCCGCGGTGAACCTGCAGGTGCAGTCCGCCCCCAGCGGTGAGCTGCTGGAAGGCTTGCTCACCGGTCGGCTCGACGCAGCGCTGGTGGATGGGCCGCTGGAGCTGGCCGGGCTCGACGGGGTGCCGCTGTGCGATGAGAAGCTGGTGCTGATCAGCGAGGCCGATCATCCGCCGGTACGCAGCGCCCTGGATGTGCAAGGGCGCTCGGTGTTTACCTTTCGTCGGGGCTGCTCGTACCGTATGCGTCTGGAAGCCTGGTTTGCCAATGATCACGCGGCCATGGGCCGGGCGATGGAGATCGAATCGTATCAGGGGATGCTGGCGTGTGTGATTGCCGGTTCCGGGGTGGCGTTGATGTCCGAGTCGATGCTGGCCAGCCTGCCCGGGCGCGAAAGCGTGGCGGTGCACCCGCTGGCCGAGCCGTTCGCCAGCGCCACCACTTGGCTGATGTGGCGCAAGGGCATGGTCGGCGCGAACCTCAATGCCTGGATCGAACTGCAACAGGCGGCCTGGCCAATTCAGCCGGCACAAGCCCGGGCCAGTGCATGATTCGGCACATTCGAAATAATTCTGTAACAGATCATTGTCATACCGGGCGAGCATTGCGTAGGACTTCGGACTATTATCAGTGTGAAGCGGCTACAGAATACCGGTCGCTCGGCACTACCTGAAGGGGGCACCATGAAAGAGAAAATTCAAAACTGGCTCCACGACCTCGGTGTTGCTCTCGGCCTGATTGAACCGCCTCTGCAACCCGTGCCAATCCGCACAGACGACGAACAGCGTCGACGTCAGCAGCGCAGGTAAATTGTGGGAGCGAGCCTGCTCCGGGCGGCGTTCCGACGAAGGCTGCCTGACAGCCGACCTGTCTCTTGTGGATATACCCAGATCCACTGTGGGAGCGAGCCTGCTCGCGAAGGCTGCCTGACAGCCGACCTGGCTCTTGAGGGTGTACATATCCATTCCTGCGGTAACGGCCACTTAGGGTTTCGCCCTTACGGCGAGGCCCTTTTGTCAAGCGCCACAAAAGGACCCAAAAAGGCTCGCCCCGAGCGTACGGCCCCTCGCCAAGGCTCGGGGTTCCCTCGCTCCGGTGTCCATCATGGGGCGCCGCAATGCGGCGGAGTCAGCTTCGCTGACGGCGCTACGCGCCACCCCCCTGATGAACACCTCCACTCGGCCTGCCGAAGGGGCGGGTAGATCAAAATCAAGATCAACATCAAAAGCGAGGCGGCCGACCGGCCGGCCTGGGTGTACGCGTTCCCCCGTAGGAGCTGCCGCAGGCTGCGATCTTTTGGGGGCTCCCACTGCTCAACTGCCTGGCGTAGGCTCAACGCCCAGAAATCTCCAGCAGAAACCGACACAGGTCATCGACGGTGATTGCGCGCTTGAGCAGCTGATCTTCTTCGCGGGTGAAAGCGCTCAGCTCGAACTCGTCTTCCAGACGGAAGATCAGCTCCTCGATATCCTGTTTGTCCAACCCCAACTGCTCCAGGCTCATGTCATCATCAAATCCATTTTTGCCGTCCAGCAGACGGCCAATGTAGCGATGTACGGCGTCACGTACGGCTGCTCTATTCATGTTGATTCCTCGCGCGGTCCTGGTGTTGCTCGTCACGAGCAGTTTTTTCAGGCGTGAACCGGGAGGAGGGGGCGGTTTCGGGAGGGGGTGGCAGATGATTCGTGGTGTTTCAGTACGGTACATACACACCTCTTGCAGGGGGAGGTTGGCGTTATGTCTTGACCCGTCCTGGGGGCACTGCGATAGCTGTCATAAATGACGCTAGCGATCCTTGTACCGTCTTCCTGCAAAAACGGCAGTCGCTAACTGCCAGTACAGCACAGATTACTGATGCTGCCGGTTCCACTCATCAATCAGCGTGTGCAAGCGTTCACCGGAGAAACTGGCGAAGTGTCCGCCGTGCACCGTGCGGATTGGCAATTCGCGCAGGCGCTGCAGACTTTTCGCGTAATCCTCAAGGTTGGAGTGGTAGGCATCTTCGACCAACGGACCGTCGTAAATGATGTCGCCGCTGAACAAGGTACCGCTGGCGGCTTCCCAGAGGCTGATGCCCCCCGGTGAATGGCCGGGTGTGTGCAGCACTTGCAGTGTGCGGTTGCCGAGATCGAGCACGTCGCCTTCTTCGATCAAGCGCGTGGCGGGTGCGGCCTTGACCCGGTATTCGGCGTAGCACAACGGGCAATCCGGATGGGCCTCGAACATCTCGTCACCGACAAAGGCCGTGGCCAGGGTATTGTCACCATCGGGATGGGCGAGGATCTGCGCTTCGGCGGGGTGTACCAGGCGCTCGGGGAATTCATGATGGCCGGCGATGTGGTCGAAATGGGTGTGGCTGGCGACGGCCAGCAGCGGTCGCTCGGTGAGCCAGGGCAGTTGCTCGCGCAAGCTGACCAGCCCTGAGCCGCTGTCCACCAGCAGGTCCTTGTCGCGGCCCTGGATGTGCCACAGGTTGCAGCGGTAGAAGGGGCGGATATAGGGCTCGTGAATCAAGCGCACGCCGTCGCTCAGGTTTTTGACTTCGAACCACCGATCTCGGCTGACGATTTTCATGGGGCTGCTCCTCGGGGGAGAATCTCCAGGCGAAAAAAACGGGTGTGGCAACCGACGCCGCACCCGTCGAAGAAAAACTCAAGCCGTTTCTACTCTCAGGTTAGACCGCGTTGGCCACTGCCACCGGGCGAGGAGAAAACAGGCTGACCACGACGAAGCTGATCAAGCCGACTGCCAGGCTGTAGTAGATCGGCGTGTTGGCCTCCATACCATCCTTGAACATGAACACCAGGGCAGTGACGAAGCCCAGGCCCATGCTGGTGATGGCGCCAGCGGTGGTCGCACGTTTCCAGAAAATGGCGCCCATCAGCGGGATCAGCATGCCGCCCACCAACAGGTTGTAGGCCAGGGTCAGGGCACTGAGCACGTCGTTGACCACCAGGGCGATACCCAGCACCGCGATGCCGGTCAGCAGGGTGAACAGACGGTTGATGTTCAGGCTCGACTGTTTGCCGCCGCGCAGTCTTGGCAGCAGGTCTTCGGTCAGGGTGGTGGAGGCGGCCAGCAGACCGGCACTCGCGGTGGACATCATGGCGGCCAGTGCTGCAGCGATCACCAGACCCCGGATGCCATCCGGCAGAGTGGCTTTGACGATGGCGGCAAAGGCGTTGTTGACGTTGTCCAGATCCGGCAGCAGCACGTGAGCGGCCATACCGATCAGGGCACAGGCCAGACCATAGGCGATGCAGTAGACCCCGGCGACGGTGCCGGCGACCTGGGCGACTTTTTCACTTTTGGCGGTGAACACCCGCTGCCAGATGTCCTGACCGATCAGGATCCCGAAGAAGTAGATCAGGAAGTAAGTGATGATGGTGTCCCAACCGATGGTGGTGAAGCTGAAGTTCGAGGCCGGCAGCTTGGTCACCAGCTCATCCCAGCCGCCTACACGGTACAGGCAGATCGGCAGCAAGATGAACATCAGGCCGACAGTCTTGATCACGAACTGGACGATGTCGGTCAGGGTCAGCGACCACATGCCGCCGATGGTCGAGTAAACCACCACCACACCACCGCCGAGCAGTACCGAAATCCAGAACGGCAGGCCGAACAGCACTTCCAGTACGGTGCCGATCGCCAGGATCGAGGTCACGCCGATCATCAGCGCATAGGCCAGCATGATCACCGCGCTGGCCTGACGGGCCATCGGGTTATAGCGTTTTTCCAGCACCTGGGTAACGGTGAAGATTTTCAGCTTGAGCAGCGGTTTGGCGAGGAACAGGTTCAGCGCGATAATGCCGAAACCCAGCGCTGCGCAGAGCCAAAAGCCGGAGATGCCATGGACATAGCCCAGGCGCACGGTGCCGACTGTCGAGGCGCCACCCAGAACGGTGGCAGCCATGGTGCCCATGTACAGGGTCGGGCCGAGGTTGCGTCCGGCCACCAGGTAATCTTCGTGGGTCTTGGCCTTGCGCATGCCGTAGTAGCCGAGCACCAGCATGCCGGCGGCATAGATGAGAACAACAAATAAATCCAAAGCCATTACAACGTGTCTCCGATTGTCTTTTTTATGGTGAAACGTGGTTTAAACCGCTTTCTGTGGCGAGGGAGCTTGCTCCCGCTGGGCTGCGAAGCAGCCCTGAAACCTGCATTCGATATTCTTCAGGAAGAACCCGGCAGCAACGGCTGTTCGAGGGTGTAGAAAACGAAGCTGGCGTCGGCGCTGAACGCGCCGAAGTAGGCTTCGCGATCGTTACGGGCGAAGGCCGACACCCGTTCGGCGGCGGCTTTTAGCACCTGATCGCGTTCGCGGTCAATCCTCAGCGATGGGCCACGCCCGGCAGTACGCAGAGCATTTCGTACAGCAGGTTGGCGCCCAGCAGCGAGGTATTGCCGGTGGTGTCGTAAGGCGGCGAGACTTCTACCAGATCGCAGCCGATCAGGTCGAGCCCCTGGCAACCGCGGATGATCTCGATCGCTTGAATGGTGGTCAGGCCGCCGATTTCCGGGGTGCCGGTACCTGGTGCCCAGGCCGGGTCGATGCCGTCGATATCGAAGCTCAGGTATACCGGGCCGCCGCCGACTTTCTCGCGAACTTCAGCCATCAGTGGCGCCAGCGAGTGGTGCCAGCATTCTTCGGCCTGAATCACCCGGAAACCCTGTTTACGGCTCCAGTTGAAGTCTTCAGCGGTGTAGCCCTGGGCCCGCAGACCAATCTGTACCACACGGTCGCAGTCAATCAGACCTTCTTCCGCGGCGCGGCGGAAGGTGGTGCCGTGGGCGATTTTCTCACCGAACATGTGATCGTTCACATCGGCATGGGCATCGATATGCACCAGACCGACCTTGCCGTGCTTCTTGTGGATGGCACGCAGGATCGGCAGGGTGATGGTGTGGTCGCCACCCATGGTCAGAGGGATAACGTTGTGCTCGAGGATGGCGTCGTAGGCTTCTTCGATGATGCGCACGGAGTCCAGCAGGTTGAAGGTGTTGATCGCCACATCACCGATGTCGGCAACCGACAGCGAATCGAATGGGGCAGCACCGGTGGCCATGTTGTACGGGCGGATCATTACCGATTCAGCGCGAATCTCACGTGGTCCGAAGCGGGTGCCGGGACGCAGCGAGGTGCCAATGTCCAGCGGGATGCCGATGAAGGCAGCGTCCAGGCCGGCGGCGGATTGCAAATGGGGGAGTCGCAGCATGGTGGCGATGCCGCCGAAGCGCGGCATTTCATTGCCGCCCAGTGGTTGGTGAAGAATCTTGTCCACGGGTAGGGCCTCATCGTTGTTTTATTTGTCAGGGGCCGATTCTGCGAAATGTAGTGAGGGAGAAGAATCGCTACGGGCAAATACTTAGTTCAGATTTTTCTAAACTAATGGGCTTTGGCAGATTAGACTTTGCATCAGGTACTCAAGCCGAACGCCAAACCTGTGGCGAGGAAGCTTTTGTGGCGAGGGGGCTTGCCCCCGTTGGGTCGCGAAGCGGCCCTAAAACCGGCAATCGCGATTTTTCAGGTAGCACGCATCAGCCGGTTTACGACTGCTTCGCAGCCGAACGGGGGCAAGCCCCCTCGCCACAGATGTTGTTCGCCACAGTAATCCCCGTAGCCACAAAGGCTTTGTGCGTCACTAATTGGAGCCCCCATGGCCAACGCTTTACCCGACCTCAAACTGTTGCGCATCTTCGTCAGCGTGGTGCGCCATCAGGGGTTTGCCAATGCCCAGCAGGAGCTCAACCTGTCGACGTCGGCCATCAGCACTTACATGAGCCAGCTTGAAGCCGCGTTGGGCCTGGTGCTTTGCCATCGGGGCCGCGGCGGTTTCAGCCTGACCAGCAAAGGCGAGTTGTTCCATCAGGAAACCCTGCGTCTGTTAGCCGAGCTCGAAGGCTTCGAGCAATATGCTGCGGCGCTCAAAGGTGAGTTGCGCGGAACCCTCAACCTCGGGGTGATCGACTCCACCGTCAGCGACAAAGCCCTGCCGTTCGCCGAAGCCATCGGCGCCTACAGCCAGGAGCACCCGGCGGTGCATTTGCACCTGTCGGTCATGAGTCCTTATGAACTGCAGCTCGGCGTCCAGGACAATCGTCTGGACCTGGCCATCGGCGCGTTCTCCACCCGCATGAGCGGACTGGTCTACATGCCGCTGTACCGCGAGCAGCACTGGCTGTATTGCAGTAATCGCCATCCGTTGTTCAGCGAGCGGCGCATCCCCGAGCAAGTCATCACCCAGCAGCGCATGGTCGGGCGCGGTTACTGGAGCCAGGCCGAACTGGCGCGCCATGGCTTCAAGCACAGTGCGGCGACGGTGGAGAGTATGGAGGCGCAATTGATTCTGGTGCTGTCCGGCGCCTACATCGGTTACCTGCCGGAGCACTACGCTCAGGCCTGGGCCGACAAGGGCGATTTGCGCGTGCTGTTGCCGGCGACCTTTGGTTATCAGGCGCCGTTCTCGATGATCGTGCGCCGTGGTCGCAGCCGTGAACCGCTGATCCAGACCTTCCGCGATTTGCTCAAAGCCCAGCTAAACCAGGTCTGATCGGGAGGTCTGCATGTCCAGAAGCCACTGCGCCCGTTGCCTGCGCCCTGAAACTCATTGCCTGTGCCGATTGATTCCGCAGTTGGACAGTCGAACCCGGGTATTGCTGTTGCAGCATCCGAGCGAAGTGAACCATGCGCTGAATACCGCGCGGTTGGCGGCGTTGGGGCTGACCAATGCCGAGTTGATCGTCGGCGAGGTGTTTGAGGATTTACCCGGGCTGCTCAATCAGCCGGGTTATCAGGCGCGGTTGTTGTTTCCGGGGGAGGGTGCGCAACCGTTGCAAGCCTATACCTCGGTGGATCGACCGATGCTGCTGGTGGTGCCGGACGGTACCTGGCGCAAGGCGCGCAAGCTGCTGCACCTCAATCCGCTGCTGGCGGCGTTGCCGCGGGTGACATTGGCCGAGGGCGCGGTGTCCCGTTATCGCTTGCGCAAGGCACCGGGGCCTGGAGCGTTGTCGACGGTGGAGGCGATTGTCCAGGCGTTGCAGGTGCTGGAAGCACCCACTTCGTTCGAGCCGTTGTTGCGGCCATTCGAGGCCTTGATCGAAGGGCAGATTGCGGCGATGGGGGAGGAGGTTTTTCAGAGAAATCATGGTGGGGTGGGGCAGTAACTTTGCAGGTAGGACCGAGTTGCCCCCATCGCGAGCAAGCTCGCTCCCACAGGAGGTCTGCTGTGCATGCAATATTTGTGACCACCACAGATCAAATGTGGGAGCGAGCCTGCTCGCGATAGCGGTGGATCAGTAACCGAAAATTCCAGCCAGCGACTACCGCTCCCGCATCGCCTCGGTCCTGGCCTTGAGCACCGGTTTGAGTAAGTAATCCAGCACGCTTTTCTCGCCGGTGATGATGTCCACGGTGGCGACCATGCCGGGGATGATCAGCAGCGGTTTGACGTCGCCGCCCAGGTGGTTTTTGTCGGTGCGCACCTGGATCAGGTAGAAACTGTTGCCCTTGTCGTCGGTGATGGTGTCGGCGCCGATCAGTTCGAGTTTGGCACTCAGCCCACCGTAAATGGTGTAGTCGTAGGCGCTGAACTTGACCATGGCTTTCTGCCCGGGATGCAGGAAGGCCACATCCTGCGGTCGGACCTTGGCTTCGATCAGCAGGTTGTCCTCCAGCGGCACGATTTCCACCATGTCGCTGCCCGGCTGGACCACCCCGCCAATGGTGTTGATCTTGAGCACCTTGATGATCCCGCGCACTGGCGAGACCACCGTGGTGCGGGTCACCCGGTCATCGATAGCGATGCTCGAGGCGGTGATTTTCGACAGGTCGGTACGTTTTTCGTTGAGCTCCTTGGCAGCGTCGGAGCGAAAGCCCTGCACCGATTCATCGAGCTTGCTCTTGATCTCGTTGATCGCCGATTCGGCCCGTGGAATGGCGAGGGTGGTGGCATTCAATGAGCCGCGAATCTCCACCGCGCTACGTTTGAGCCGAAGGATTTCCACCGGTGACACCGCGCCGGTGCCCACCAGCGGCGCCGACATGTTCATTTCCTGTTGCAGCAGCGCCAGGCTGGAACTGAACTGCCCCTGTTTGGAGCGAAACTCCGCCAGTTCCTGGGTTTTTTGCCGAAGTTGTTCGGTCAGCGTGCGTTGCTCGCTGGCCAGCCGACGTTGCCGTTGTGCAAACAGCGAACGTTCGTCCTCAGCCACTTGCGGGGCTTTGGCGATGACTTCGTCGGAGAGCTTGAAAGGCCGTCCTTCGGCCTCGGCGGACAAGCGCTCGACCTGAGCGATCAAGGCAAAACGATCGGCTTCGCTTTCGCCCTTATTGGACAGAAACCGGGTGTCGTCGAGACGCAGCAAAGTATCGCCCTTATTCACCATTTGCCCTTCGCGCACGAAGATTTCGGTGACGATGCCGCCTTCCAGGTTCTGGATCACCTGAACTTTGCTCGACGGAATCGCCTTGCCTTCGCCCGTGGTGACTTCCTGCAGCACTGCGTACTTGGCCCAGACCACTGCCGTGATAATCAGCGCCGCGGCGATCCATACCGTCATCCGCGACCAGCGCGGCGAATCCTGCAGCGAGGCGCCGGCCACGTCGGGCATGAATTCGCTTTCCGCGCTTTTGCTGAAGCTGTCGAAATAGCCGCGTGAACCTTGTGAAGCAGACATAGGCGACTCCTAGACAGCCGCAGAGCCGACACGGCCCTTGCGCAGTGCATCGATGACCACTTCCTTCGGCCCGTCGGCAACAATCCGACCGTTATCCAGCACCACCAGCCGATCCACCAGGCTGAGCATCGAGGTGCGGTGGGTGACCAGCAGCAAGGTCTTGCCCTTGACCCACCCATGCAGGCGCTGACGCAGGACATCTTCGCTGCTGTTGTCCATGGCGCTGGTGGGTTCGTCGAGCAACATGATCGGCGGGTCGAGCAACAGCGCCCGGGCCAGCAACACAGCCTGACGCTGACCACCGGAGAGCAACTGGCCACGCTCGCCGACCGGCCGGTCAAAGCCTTGGGGATGTTGCCGGGCGAGTTCGGTGACACCGGTCAGCTCGGCGACTTCAAGCATCCTGGAGTCGCTGATATAGCGCGCGCCCAAGGTCAGGTTGTCGCGCAGGCTGCCGGCCAGCAGCGGCAGGTCATGGGCGACGTAACCGATTTGCTGGCGCAGATCGGCGACGTCCAATTGCCGCAGGTCCAGGCCATCGAGCAGCAACTGGCCTTCCTGCGGTGCATAGAAGCCCATCACCAGTCGTGCCAGGGTGCTTTTGCCCGAACCGCTGCGACCGATGATGCCGATCCGTTCGCCGGGTTTCAGGCTGAAACTGATATTGGCCAGGGCCGGGGCGTTTTGCCCGTTGTAGCGGAAGGTCACCTGATTGACGTCCACTGCGCCCTGCAGTTGGGTGCGTTCCAGCGGCCGCTGTTTGGCGTCGCGTTCCTGCGGCAAGGACATCAGCGCATCGGTGCTACGCATGGTCAGTTGGGCTTGTTGGTAGCGGGTGATCAGCCCGGCGATTTGCCCGAGCGGCGCCAGCACCCGGCTGCCGAGCATGTAGGTCGCCACCAGGGCGCCGACGCTGAGGTTGCCGGCGATGATGCTGTAGACCCCGGCGACGATGGTCGCCATGCCGCAGAGCTGCTGAATGAACAAAGTGCCGTTGGTGGCCAGCGCCGACAGGTTGCGCGCATGGCTGTCCAGACGGGTCAGGGCGCCGTGGGTGCTTTCCCATTTGTGCTGGCGTTCGCTTTCGGCGCTACAGGCCTTGAGGGTTTCCAGGCCGCCGAGGGTCTCGATCAGCAAGGCCTGGCGTTCGGCGCTCAGGCTCAGGCTCTTCTGCACCGTGTCGCGCAGGCGGACCTGGATCAGCATGGCGAAGATAATGGTGATCGGAAAAGCCAACAGCGGAATCACCACCAGCCAGCCGCCGAGCAGGCCGATCACCACCAGCATCAGCACGGCGAACGGCAGGTCGATCAGGCTGGTCAGGGTCACGGCGGTGAGGAATTCGCGCAAGCCCTGAAAGTCGTGGATGCTTTGGGCAAACCCGCCGATGGTCGCCGGGCGGGCTTTCATCGACATGCCGGTGATGCGTTCGAACAGGGTGGCGGAAAGGATGATGTCGGTCTTCTTCCCTGCCTGGTCCAGCAAGTGGGCGCGGACCACCCGCAGCACCAATTCGAAACCGGTGCCAATCAGCAGTCCGATGGACAGCACCCACAGTGTCGAGGTTGCCTGGTTCGGCACCACGCGGTCGTAGGTCTGCATGACGAACAACGGCACCATCAACCCCAACAGGTTGATCAGGAAACTGGCGAGAATCGCATCGCTGTACAGCCAGCGCGACAGCTTCAGGGTGTCGCGGAACCAGGCTTCGACCCGCGGCACCAAGGGGGCGCGCAGGTCTTCGAGTTCATGCCGTGGCCGGGCGAACAGTGCCTGGCCAGTGTAATCGTCGGCCAGCTCTTCACGGCTGACCCATTGCTCACCACCCTCGGCTTCGCTCGGCAGAATCAACGCCTTGCCGTCGTCGCCCCAACGCCGCAAGACTGCGCAGCGGCCATGCTTGAGAATCAGCAGTACCGGTAGATTCAGCGCCGAGATCGCTCCCAGTTCCCGGCGCAGCAAACGCGCCTGCAGGCTGGCCCGGGCGGCTGCACGGGGCAGCAGGTCCAGGCTCAGACGCTGCTGGGCCAGCGGCAGTCCGGCGCTCAGACTGGCACGGCTGACGCTGCAGTCGTGCAGTTTGCAGAGGATCAACAAGCCATCCAACAACGGGTCATCAAAGCTCAGGCGCGGATCAACACCAGTGCTTACAGGTTCCATGCTGGTCAAATTGAGCTCTCCTTTTACCTACTTCATTTCTGGCAAACGGGCTTCGCTTCTCACATCCGATGCCGCGATGGCTTCGGCCGGCACCACCACCTTCTCCTTGTTCAGCAATTCGCCCATGTTGGCCAGTACGCGGTACATGGAGAACTCCTCGACGTAGCGCACTTCGGTGTAGCGGCGGTTGGCGTTATACAACTCGTTTTCACTGTCGAGTACGTCGAGCAGGGTCCGTTGGCCCAGGCCGAATTGATCCTGATAGGCCGCTCGCACGCGAGTGGTGGTTTCGGCGTATTCCCGGGCTGTCGGGGTTTGTTTCTTCGCATTGACCATGGCGTTCCAGGCCAGCGTGATGTTCTCGTTGAGCATGCGCAGGGCGTTGTTGCGGATATCCATCGCCTGATTGATCTTGTGCGCATCCGATTGCAGTCGGGCCTTGTCACTGCCGCCCCGGAACAGGTTGTAGTTCATCACCACACCGACTCGCCATTCGTTGTCGTGGCCCTTTTCGCCTTGAATATTGTCGTTGGCGCCAACGGCGGCCTCGGCATCGAAGCGTGGATAGAACGGCGATTTGGCAACCTCGTACTGGCTCTCGGCGGCATGCACGTCAGCCTGTGCCGATTTCAGGTAGGGGTTGTTCTCCAGCATGCTTTGCCGCGCATCCGGCAAGGTCGCGGGTACTTCACCCCTGATCGAGGGCAGGGTTTCCAGTTCATCGGGCATGCGCCCGACTGCGCTGAAGAAGCTCGCCTCAGCGTCGGCCAGGTCGACCTGGGCGGTTTCGTAATTGTTTTCCGCCAGCGCCCGGCGGGCAATCGACTGGTCGCGGTCGGCGTTGCTGCCGACGCCGCGTTCGGTGCGCAGGCCGATTTGGTCGTTGACCCGCAGGTGTGCTTGCAGGTTGTTTTTGGCCAGGGTTACCAGTTCACGGCGCTTGAGCACTTCGAGGTACACCTCGATAGTGCGCAAGGCCAGGCTTTCGGCGGTGCCACGGGTGAAATAAGCCCTGGAGTTGACGACGGATTTGGTCCGGCCGACTTCGTTGGACGTGTTGAAACCATCAAACAGCATTTGCCGCAGACGCAGTTCCGACTGGGTGTAAGTCAGGGTTTCAGTGTTGTGATTACCCAAGGCGCGGGTGTTGGTGTTGTCGCTATAGCCGCGGCCGTAAGCGGCATTCAAATCGACAGTCGGGAAGAACCCCCCCCTGGCAACTTTCACGTCTTCGTCGGCAGACAAGCGGTTGTTTTCACTGGCATGCAGTTCCGGATGATTATCCAGTGTGCTCTGAATCGCTTCAGTCAGTGACATGGCCTGTACCTGATGCGAGCAAGCGATGGCCAGTAAAATCGCGCTGCAGAGGGGTTTCAAAACGCCCATAGGTAACTCTCCCTGATCCTGATGGTGCTGGCAGTCGCCAAAAAAATGACGCTCTTTATCGTTCAAACCGTCTCAGGTTTGTAACATCAGAGCTAAGAACATCTTGGAGAGAAGCTAAGAAGAATTTCTCATAACGCTCATGCCGAAAAAAACTTATGCGCTCTGCTAACTTCCAGCACATTGTTCAAACCAGAGGTCCCGAGCTATAAGCTCTAGGGAGCTTTCTCGGGAATCAGGAAAGTTCAATCCGTTTTTCCAACATAGGGCGGGAAAGTGGTGGAGGGGATGGGGTGACGCGGTTTTTTTGGTGGCGGTTTTTTGACGCTTGCTTGAGAGATCGTGACGCTGCTTTCGCAGGAGGCTGTGCGGGAAGGATGAAGTGGATTTCATCCGGTTTACCCAGCACAAACAGCAAGCCCGCGAGGGATGAGTGAGGCGAGAAGATCGCGACGGAGCGCAGTTTACCTGTGAGTAAACGAGCTGCCAGGCAGATGTCCGCCAAGCAACCCGGTAACGCCATAAGCACTTTCTCCATACAACAAGATGCCGATAGCTGTCGGCGGCGGAGGAATTCAAATGGCAACGCTCATCGGAATCGTCAGTCAGGTGGCCGGTCAGGTTTTCGCTGTTGCGGGTGATGGAGCCCGACGCGCCCTGATCGAAGGGGACCGCTTGTTTGCCGGGGATCAACTGGTCACCGGTGCCGAAGGCGCGGTGGCGGTGAAATTGCAAAATGGCCAGGAACTGACTTTGGGGCGTGACAGCAGCGTGCAAATGACCGCGCAACTGCTGGCGCACCAGGCGCCCCATGTGGACACGCCGGAGGCGGTGACACCCAGCCAGGCGCAACTGACCGATGTCGAACAGTTGCAGAAAGCCATCGCCGCGGGTGACGACCCGACCCAGACCGCTGAAGCCACTGCGGCGGGGCCTGTCGGAACAGGCGGGACCGGTAATGCCGGCGGCGGTCACTCTTTCGTGCTGCTGGAAGAGGTGGCGGGACGGGTTGATCCGGTCATTGGTTTCCCTACCGCCGGTTTCAATGGCATTCCAGAATTCCCCTTGGGACGTATTGCTGGCGACCCGGACAACGGCGGTAACGGGGGGGGCGACCAGAGCCCGGCAATCGTGCCGCCCAACAATCCGGTGAGTCTGACTGGCCTGGCGGTGCAAGGCGGTGAACTGACCCTCAATGAAGCCAATTTGGCTCAGGGCTCGGCGAGCGATCCTGCGGCACTGACCCAAAGCGGTACGTTCAGCATTTCTGCGCCAGACGGGTTGTTCAGTCTGAGCATTGGCGGGATCAACGTAATCAGTGGCGGGGTGGTCGCAGGCTTTCCGCAGTCGATCACCACCCAACTCGGCAATACCCTGACCATCACCGGCTACAATCCGGCCACTGGCGTAGTGAGTTACAGCTACACCCTGATCGGCAACGAAATCCATTCCGCCGCCGACGGCGCCAACAGCCTCAGCGAACAGTTCACGGTCGTGGCGAGCGACAGCAACGGTGACTCGACCACGGGTTCGCTGGACATCAACATCACCGACGATGTGCCCAAAGCGTTCGACGACAGCAATGCCAGCACTGCCTCCGAAAGTCTGCTGACCCTGACCGGCAGCGTGCTCCCCAATGACCTGCAAGGCGCCGACCGCGTGCCGACCGGACCGATCATCGGCGGCACCTTCACCGGTACCTACGGCACCCTGGTGCTGGCTGCCGATGGCACCTACACCTACACCTTGAACACGGCCGATCCGCAATTTGTCGCCCTGCAGGGCGGCGGCAGCGGGACCGAAACCTTCACCTACACCCTGACCGACGCCGATGGCGATACCAGTACCGCGACCCTGGTGCTGCAGGTCCACAACAACGACGATCAGGTCATCATCGACGGGCTCAACGTCGAGGGCAGTGAACTCACGGTCTACGAGCGAAACCTCGGCGACGGCAGTAGCCCGAATGCCGCTGCACTGACCCAAAGCGGCACCTTCAGCGTATCGGCGGCGGATGGTCTGCAGACCCTCACGGTCGGTGGCATCAGCGTGGTCAGCGGCGGGGTGGCCAGCGGCTTCCCGCAATCGATCACCACCGCTCTCGGAAATACCCTGACCATTACCGGCTACAACGCCAGCACCGGAGTGGTCAGCTACAGCTACACCCTGGTCGACAACGAAGCACATGATCCGGGCAACGGCGCCAACAGCCTCAGCGAACACTTCCCCGTGGTTGCCACGGACACCGACGGCAGCACCACCAGCGGTTCGCTGGATGTCAACGTGGTCGATGATCTGCCGAGCGCCGCCAACGACAGCAACGCCGGTTCAGCTTCGGAAAGCAATCTGGTTTTGAGTGGCAACGTGCTGAGCAACGACATCCAGGGCGCCGACCGCGTACCCACCGGGCCCATCACCGCCGGAACCTACATCGGGACTTACGGCACCCTGGTGCTGGCGGCGGACGGTACTTACACCTACACCCTGAATCCCAATGACCCGGACTTCAAGGGCCACGGTGGCGGAAACGATACTGACACCTTCACCTACACCATCACCGACGCCGATGGCGATACCAGCACCGCCCAACTGGTGCTGAAGGTCCACAACAATGACGATCAGGTCACTATCGACGGGCTCAACGTCGAGGGCAGTGAACTCACGGTCTACGAGCGAAACCTCGGCGACGGCAGTAGCCCGAATGCCGCTGCACTGACCCAAAGCGGCACCTTCAGCGTATCGGCGGCGGATGGTCTGCAGACCCTCACGGTCGGTGGCATCAGCGTGGTCAGTGGCGGGGTGGCCAGCGGCTTCCCGCAATCGATCACCACCGCCCTCGGAAATACCCTGACGATTACCGGCTACAACGCCAGCACCGGGGTGGTCAGCTACAGCTACACCCTGATCGACAATGAAACTCACCCAGCGGGGCTGGGTGCCAACAACCTTAGCGAACACTTCCCCGTGGTTGCCACCGATACCGATGGCAGCACCGCCAACGGTTCGCTGGATGTGAATGTGGTCGACGACCTGCCGAGCGCCGCCAACGACTGCAACGCCGGTACAGCTTCGCAAAGCCATCTGGTGCTGAGCGGCAACGTGCTGAGCAACGACACCCAGGGCGCCGACCGCGTGCCCACCGGGCCCGTCACCGCCGGGACCTACGTCGGGACTTACGGCACCCTGGTGCTGGCGGCGAACGGTACCTACACCTACACCCTGAATCCCAATGACCCGGACTTCAAGGGACACGGGGGCGAAAGCGATACCGACACCTTCACCTACACCATCACCGACGCCGACGGAGATACCAGCACCGCCCAACTGGTGCTGCAGGTCCACAACAACATTGATCCGGTCATCATCAAAGGCCTCGACATCGAGTGCGGCGAACTGACCGTATTTGAGCGAAACCTCAGCGACGGCAGCCACCCCAATACACCGGCATCGACCCAGAACGGCACCTTCACCGTCATTGCACTGAATGGCGTGCAAACCCTTACGGTCGGTGGCATCAATGTGGTCAGCGGCGGGGTGCTCGCCGGCCTCCCGCAATCGATCACCACCGCCCTCGGCAGCACCCTGACCATCACCGGTGTTAACGCCAGTACCGGGGTGGTCAGCTACAGCTACACCCTGGTCGACAACGAAACTCACCCGAGCGGGCAGGGTGCCAACGGCATCGCCGAGCACTTCAATGTGGTCGTCACCGATACCGGTGGCAACACGGCGTCGGGGGTCATTGATGTCAACATCGTCGACGACCTGCCGAGCGCCGCCAACGACAGCAACACCGGTACAGCTTCGCAAAGCCATCTGGTGCTGAGTGGTAACGTGCTGAGCAACGACACCCAGGGCGCCGATCGAGTGCCCACCGGGCCCGTCACCGCCGGGACCTACGTCGGGACTTACGGCACCCTGGTGCTGGCGGCGAACGGTACTTACACCTACACCCTGAATCCCAATGACCCGGACTTCAAGGGACACGGTGGCGAAAGCGATACCGACACCTTCACCTACACCATCACCGACGCCGACGGCGATACCAGCACCGCCAAACTGGTGCTGCAGGTCCACAACAACATTGATCCGGTCATCATCAAAGGCCTCGACATCGAGTGCGGCGAACTGACCGTCTTTGAGCGAAACCTCAGCGACGGCAGCCACCCCAATACACCGGCATTGACCCAGAACGGCACCTTCACCGTCATTGCGCTGAATGGCGTGCAAACCCTTACGGTCGGTGGCATCAGCGTGGTCAGCGGCGGGGTGCTCGCCAGCGTCCCGCAATCGATTACCACCGCCCTCGGCAGCACCCTGACCATCACCGGTGTTAACGCCAGTACCGGGGTGGTCAGCTACAGCTATACCCTGGTCGACAACGAAACCCACCCGAGCGCGCAGGGTGCCAACGGCATCGCCGAGCACTTCAATGTGGTCGTCACCGATACCGGTGGCAACACGGCGTCGGGGGTCATTGACGTGAACATCGTCGACGACCTGCCGAGCGCCAGGGCCGACGTGGCAAGCGTCGCCGAGGGCGCAGTGGTCAGCGGCAATGTGTTGTTGAATGACGGTGCCGGCGCCGATGGGTTCAGCCCCTCCGGCGCGGTAATCGGAGTGCGGGCAGGCAGCGATACTTCGACTTCGGTAGTCGGCGGCCTCAACTCGACCATCCATGGTACCTACGGCTACCTGACCCTGGATGCCGCAGGCAATGCGGTTTATCACAGCAACCCGAAGTCGGTGAGCCCGCCGGGGGCCACGGACGTTTTCACCTACACCGTCCGTGATGCCGATGGCGATAAAAGCACCACGACCATTTCTATCGACGTCTGTGACAGCGGGTTCAAAGCGCTCAACGGCCAGGACGTAACGGTCTTCGAAAAAGCCCTGGACCTGAATAAGGACGGTCAGGACCTGGCCGCCGGCAATCTCAACCCGAACGCGCCACCGGTGGTGGTCGATGACCCCATCATCCCCCAAGTGCTGCCCAACAACCCGGTGGTTCCGGGGGACGAGCTGCCGGCCGATGACAGCGATGCCAACGGTGATCCGCTGACGACCGCGCCTACCACGTTAAACACCGGGGGGGCAGCCAAGGGAGCGGAGTTCACGGCAACCAGCCTCAATACCATTGCCTTTTCCGGGGCTGGAGACAACAACGCCAACCAGGCGCTAAACGTCACCCGCGCCTCCTTCAACGCCAACACTGTCGCGATGACCGCGGTGGTGATCGTCAGCGGCTACCTGGGCAAGGTGAGTGGTTCCAACGCAAACGATGAGGGCATGATCAGCGTTGATCTGAAACAGGGCGAGACCCTGAATCCCAAACACAGCCTCGCGGCCGGCGATGTGGGCATGGAGTATTCGTTCAACGGCGGGGCCTTCACCGCGATTGGCAACAACGAAACCTTCACTGCGGGGGCTGACGGGACCTATAGAATCCACGTCACCCCTATCGCCGACGGCCCTGGCGACAGTGGTGCCGGGCTGGAAACCTACACGCTGACCATGACGGTCAACTACGCTGGCGCCCATGACATCACCCCGGACGGCCACGGTGCTTACAGCGCCAACGACAACCACGGCGGCAGCGACAGCGCGGCGGTGGGCATCAGCTCCCAGGAGGGGCATACCCTGGCCGGCACCTCGGGCGACGATGTACTGCTGGCGGGCAGCGGTGACAACCTGCTCAATGCCGGCGACGGCGATGACGTACTCACTGCGGGTTCCGGCAACAACACTCTGCACGGCGAAGCCGGCAATGATCTGTTGTTCAGCGGCACCGGCAATGACCTGCTCGACGGCGGCTCTGGCAATGACACGGTGAGCTACGCCCATGCCCCGGCCGGGGTGACGGTCGACCTCAATTTGCTCGGCGCGCAAAACACCGGGGGCGCGGGCAGCGATACCCTGACCGCGATCGAGAACCTGATCGGTTCCAGCTACAACGACACCCTCACCGGCGACAGCAACGCCAATATCATCACCGGTGGTCTGGGCAACGACGTGCTCAACGGCGGTGGCGGTGACGACTTCCTGATCGGCGGGCCGGGCAACAACAGCCTGACCGGCGGCCAGGGTAACGACACCTTCCAGTGGCTGCACGGTAACAGCGGGCATGACGTGGTCAGCGACTTTACCCCAGGTACCGACAAGCTCGACCTGTCGCAACTGTTGCAGGGCGAAAACGCCACCTCGGCTTCGCTGGACGACTACCTGCACTTCAAGGTCACCGGCAGCGGTGCCTCACTGGTGACCAGCATTGATGTCAGCTCGACAGCGGGCGCCATTGCGAGCCAGACCATCGACCTGGCCGGGGTCAACCTGGCCAGTCACTACGGCGTGACCCCGGGAACGGGCGGGGTGATAGCGGGCGGCGCGGACACCGCCACCATCATCAACGGCATGCTCAACGACCACTCGTTGAAGGTCGATACCGTCTGACCTGAAGCAGCGCTGAAGATCAAAAGATCGCAGCCTGCGGCAGCTCCTACACAGATCGGGTGCAACCCAAATTCTGTAGGAGCTGCCGCCAGGCTGCGATCTTTTGCTGTTGATCCGGCTATCGCGGATCGAGATCGTCCAGCGCCCGGTTCGCCAACAACTCCCCCAGTTCGATCATCTATTGAATGCCCAGCGCAAGATGCCGTTGCGAACCTTCCAGCTCGAACGCCAGGTCACTGGCCATGGCATTGGCCGAGGCCAGGGTTTCGCTGAGATTGGCCAGCAAGCGTTCGGTGTCGATACCGTCGATCACGGTGAAGATGTTGGCGGATTGCGGATCGAGCTTTGGTTTGTCGGACGATGACAGGTGGTAATCGAGAGCGCGCTCGGCGGCCTTGTGAAGTTTGCCGGGATCGAGGGAATCGTAAGGGGAGGTGTTTTCGGTTTCAGGGGGATCTGGGGTGACTTTGCTCATGGTGAAGCTCCTTGATTGGTGGAGCTGCCACTGATCGCCGCGACGCGATGGAGGGTGGCAGCTGTACGCAGGTTCGCGGACCGGGAATCAAGGAACCCGGCATACCCGAAGGTATCCCACGCACAGCCGCCATAAAAAACAGTAGACGACAAAAAAGCGCCAACTGATTGGAGAGGTGGCGCTGTGCGCCTTGATTGCTCGGGCCGCGACGCCCGGTCGCTGAATTGGCAGCGACCCACGAAGATTATCCGGGCATCCATCTCTACGCAACCTCGAAAACTTGTGAGAAAAATTCCCGCATCCTGGCGCCAGCGCTGCGGGTGGCTGTGGGGTCCTCATCGCGAGCAGGCTCGCTCCCACACTGGATCTCCTGCCTACAGAAATCTGGTGAACGACAAAGGCCAAATGTGGGAGCGAGCTTGCTCGCGATGAGGGCCAGGTAGTCAACATTGATGCCAGCTGACAGTCCGCTATCCTCGGAACGCCGCCCGGAGCAGGCTCGCTTCTACAGGGGTTGTTACATCGGCTCCGGCGGCCCGATCAATCTGCCCATCACCCCAAACAATCCCAGCTCCGTGATCACTTCCAGTTCCCCCTGGGTCTCGACCATCTCGGCAATCAGCGGCAGATCAATGCTGTTGGTCGCGCGAAAGATCGCTTCGATAAACAGGCGTTTGTCGCTCTGCTGGTCAATGTCGCGAATGTAGCTGCTGTCAATTTTCAGGTAGGCCAGCCCCAGCAGGGTGAGGTTGCCGATCTGGCTGAAGCTGCCACCAAAATGTTGCAAGCCGATCCGGTAGCCGGTGGCCTGGATGCTCTGGCTCAGTTGCTGCATTTCGGCCGGTGGCGGCAGAGCGCGTTCGTCGATTTCCAGGGTCAGCAAGGGCGCGAGGTCGGGCAGGGCGTGGAGCATGCTGAGGATCTGCTGCAGGTGCGGCGCATCACGCAGGGTGCTGCCGGAAAGACTCAACGCCAGCGGCCAGGGATTTTCGATCAGGTAATCGAGGGTGTGTTCGAGCATCGCCAGGTCGAAGCGCGCCGACCAGCCCAGGCGCTCGATCCAGGGCAGGAAATGCCCGGCGGCAATCGCTTCGCCCTGAGGGTCGAGCAAGCGGGCCAGCACCTTGTGATGCAACACCTGACTGGTATCGGCGCACTGCACCACCGGCTGGAAATACAGCTGCATTTTGCCGTGTTTGAGGGCGTCCTCGATCCAGTTGCGCCAGTCGTGCTGAGTCTGGCTCGGCGCGCCATTGAAGTGCGCCAGATGGGCCCAGGGGCGCTCCGGATGGCGCTGGGCCTGAGTCAGCGCTTGATCGAGGCGCAGCAGCACAGTGCCGGCGGGTTCGCCCGGCTGATAGGCGACTATCCCCAGGTGCGCGACCGGCATGCAGTCACTGGCGCCGGTAAGCCGCAGGTTCTCCAGGGTGGCGCTGATCTCGGTGGCCAGGCGTGTGGCGTCTTTGTTGTCCAGACCGGGGGCCAGCAGGCTGAATTCGCCGCCGCGGTTACGCGCGGCCAGCCAATGACGGCGATCTATTTGCTGGGTCAAGCGTTTGAGCAATTCACCGATTACCTTGATCAGGGCATCGGTGCGCTGGCCGCCCAGACGTTGGTTGAGACCGGCCAGGTCATTGACTCGCAGCATCAACAGATGACCGGAGCTGCTCTGTTCGGTGACCAATAACTGTTCGGTCAGCTGTTCATCCAGCAGGCGCCGATTGGCCAGTCCGGTGAGGCTGTCCTGGTAGGCGTCGGCCCGCAGTTTTTCGCTGCGGGCGGCCTCTTCGGCAAACAGCCCCTTGAGCTTTTCGACCATCTGATTCATCGCCAGTACCACCCGTTTGAGCTCCGGCGTGCGGGGCAGTTGGGGCAGGCTGAGGAACTCGCGCTTGCTGATGGCTTCGGACTGTTTGACCATGCTATCGAGCGGACGCAACTGCCGGCGCAGCAGCCAGCCACCAAACACTGCACTGAGCAACCCACACAGCAGCAACCAGACCAGGCTGCCGACGGCGCTGTCCCAGAGTCTGGCCAGGGCGAACTGGGGATTGCTCAGCACTTCGACCCGCGCCGCTTGCTCCCAGCCGCGCATGATCAGCGCGTCCCCCCCTTGCGGACGCAAGTCCACCAGCCGCACGAACCAGTCCGGTATACCTTCGGCAACCGTGGGCAGACTGCGCTCCACCAGAAGCTGTTCATCGGCGATGTTTATTACCCGGATGCTGGCGAAGTAACCGCTATCGAAGATCGAGCTGACCATCAGCTCAATCATCGCAGGATCATCGATTTGGGTGGTCAGCGAGAGCCCCAGTGCGGTGGCGGCATCCTGGGCATGGGAGCGCAACTGGCCGAGCATCTGCTCGCGCGAGGCCTCCAGGCCGACAAGAAAACTGCCGCTGAACGCCACCAGCAGGAACAGGCAGATGGCGAGAAACAATTGCTTGAGTAGCGACATGCAGCGCTCCTTGTTGTTGGCGGCGTTAGCCATCATCCAGGGTGAAGCCTTCGGCCCGCATCTTTTTCAGCACGTCCTGCCAGCGCGAAAGCTTTTTCGAGTCGCTGCTGCGTTTGCCGCCGTTGGCCCCGGGCAGGTACAGGCCTTCGGCGTTGAAGGCGTACACCGCCAGCAGGTCTTTGCGTTGTGAGGCAGGGCGGATTTCGCCGATCAGGTTGTCCAGCACCAATGGCTCGGCAGTGGGGGTCGCGTAGTAGGTCAGCACCATGTGCGCCTGGTTGCGGGTCAGCGCCTTGACGTAAGTGATGCGCAGCTTCTCGCTGGGAACGCCAAGGTTGCGCAGGCTGAAGTATTTGGCCAGCGCATAGTCTTCGCAGTCGCCGGCGCCCTTGATCAGTGATTCGACGGGCGTTGCCCAGTAATCGATCTGACGCCAGATTCCGGGATCGTCCTGGAAGCTCAGTTGTTGATTGAAGAAACTGTTGACGGCGCCAAGCTGCTCGCGTTCCGGTTGTGCTATTTCGCTTTGCAGCATCTGGTTCCAGGCCTCGATCCGTCCCTTGGCTGGGCCGAGGGCACCATAACGTTGCTCGGCGGTTTGCAGAATCAGCGCAAAATTCCAGTTCGCCCGGCCAGTGTCCAGGCCGACCAGCAGAAATCCCGATACCAGCAGCCATCCGCCGAGCCGGAGTCGGAGCGTTGACCATCCTGGACTACGCGGACTGGCGGACATGTCTGGCTGCTCATGTGCAGATGCCTGAAGTCTAGGCGCTGTTTTCTGAAAAGGATTGATTGATTGTTGCTTCGCGGGAGGTTCGTGGGTGACGCGAAAAAATCGCAGCCTGCGGCAGCTCCTACAGGATGTACACGGTCGGCGTAGGAGCTGCCGCAGGCTGCGATCTTTACCAAGAGCGCTGGAGATTCAAGACCTGTGCAAAGTCTTCTGCCGCAGAATGTAAATCGTCACCAGCACTGCGCTGGTCAGCATCAAGCCGCGGGCCCAGGGCAGGGGGACGAGCAGGCAAGACAGGCCGATGCTCAGCCACATCACGCCGATGGCGTAAACCTTGCCCTTGAGCGGGATGCCGTTGCCATCGAGGTAGTCACGCACCCAGGGGCCGAGCCGTGGATGCTCGACCAGCCATCGATAGAAGCGCGGCGAACTGCGGGCGAAACAGGCGGCCGCCAGCAACAGAAAGGGCGTGGTGGGCAACACCGGCAGGAAGATTCCGACCACCCCCAGTGCGACGCTCAGCAAGCCGATGGCCAGCAGAACGTAACGCACTATCAGGGAGCGGTTGCCTATGGGGTTGGCCGCCATAGGCGCAGCCTCAGTGGTGACGAGGCTTGAGAATGGCCGGTTTTTCGTCCGGTGCGTTGCACAGCAGGTACAGCGCGGTCAGGGCTTCAGGGATCTGCACGATCATGTCGTCCATCAGGTTGGCATCGTTGGCGATGTCGGAAAATTCCGGCTGCTCATCGAACAGGCCGGAACCGACCATGATCGGCAGGAGCATTTCGCTGACTTCGTCTTCGGCGGTTTCGAACCAGGCCGCTTCACGCAGGAACACGCCTTCCATGAAGCCGATGCACCAGCCGCGCAGATCGGAGTCGTCCGGGTCTTCGCCGAGGTCCAGGTCGCAGGGCAGCTCGAATTCCTCATCGGACGCCAGTTGCCGGGCGATGTGCGCCTTGAGCAGCACCAGGGTGGCTTCGATCGCTTCACGCTCGGCGTCGTCGGCGTAATGTGGCTCTTCGGCGAACAGGGCGTCGATCCATTCGCGTTCGGGAACGTCCTCGGAACAGATCGAGAGCGCAGTCAGATAGCCGTGGGCGGCCACGTAGTCCAGCGCCTCGTCATGCAGCTCGTCGGCGTCGAGGAAGACTTGCAGGCGGGTTAGTTGCTCAGCGAAGGACATTAAAGGACTACCTTGGGAATATTCGATGCTGAATTCTAGGCCTTCTTGAGCGCTCAGGCCAGCCGCCGGGCAGATTTGCCTGCATTCAAAACAAGCCCTGACGCGGTCCGGGTAGCAGCTGGCGAGCCCGCGAGCCTGCGTTCGGCTGCGAAGCAGTCGTAAAACCAGACTGCGCGGTGTTTCAGGCGGACCGGGTCGGTAGGGTTTACGACCGCTGCGCGGTCGAACGCAGGCTCGCGGGCTCGCCAGCTGCTACGAGGAATGTGTTGATTCGTCAGCGGCGCCCAATGCCTGGGATCGCTCGGGTATACTGCCGCGTTTTGTAATGCCCTGCAGGGTGTGGCGAGGGATCAGGAAAAGTCCGCTTACGTCTTTTTCCGTGAAGACCGTGACGTTTTCATCCAGCCTGCACAGAGGGATAGACGGCACTATTGGGAGTTTTTCATGCTAGAACAGGCTCAGCGCGTTCTCAAGGACATCTTCGGCTACGACAGTTTTCGTGGCCGCCAGGGTGCGATCATTGAGCGCGTGGCCAGTGGCGGCGACGCCTTGGTGCTGATGCCTACCGGCGGCGGCAAGTCCTTGTGTTTCCAGGTCCCGGCGCTATTGCGCGAAGGTTTGGCGGTGGTGGTGTCGCCGTTGATCGCATTGATGGACGATCAGGTCGCGACCCTCGAAGAGCTGGGCGTTGCCGCGGCCGCCCTGAACTCCACGCTGAACGCCGAGCAACAGCGTGACCTGGCGACGCGAATCAAGCGTGGCGAAGTGAAAATGCTCTATCTGGCCCCCGAGCGGCTGGTCCAGCCGCGGATGCTGGCATTCCTCCAGAGCCTGGAAATCGCCCTGTTCGCCATTGACGAAGCGCACTGCGTTTCGCAATGGGGCCATGACTTCCGCCCGGAATACCTGCAACTGGGGCAATTGGCGGAGCTGTTTCCCACTGTGCCGCGCATCGCCCTGACCGCTACGGCCGATATGCGCACCCGTGAAGAAATCGTCAATCGCCTGCATCTGCAGGACGCCGAACGTTTCCTTTCGAGTTTCGACCGGCCGAATATTTTCTACCGCATCGTGCCCAAGGAGCAGCCGCGCAAGCAGTTGCTGGCGTTCCTCTCGGAGCGGCGCAGCGATGCCGGCATCGTCTATTGCCTGTCGCGCAAGAAAGTCGATGAAGTGTCGGCTTTCCTGTGTGAGCAAGGTTATCCCGCGCTGCCCTACCACGCCGGCCTGCCGAATGAGACGCGGGCCTTCAATCAGAAGCGCTTCCTTAATGAGGAAGGCTTGATCATGGTCGCCACCGTTGCCTTCGGCATGGGCATCGATAAACCCAACGTACGGTTTGTCGCGCATCTGGACTTGCCCAAGTCCCTCGAGGCCTATTACCAGGAAACCGGTCGCTCCGGCCGTGACGGTCTGCCCGCTGATGCCTGGATGGCCTACGGCCTGCAAGACGTCTTGATGCTCAAGCAGATGCTGCAAAAATCCGAGGGTGATGAACGCCACAAACGCCTGGAGCAGCACAAGCTCGACGCGATGCTGGCGCTCTGTGAAGAAACCCGTTGCCGACGCCAGACCCTGCTGGCGTATTTCGACGAAGACATGCCGCAACCCTGCGGCCACTGCGACAACTGCGTCGACGGCGTGCAAACCTGGGACGCCACCGAGCCTGCTCGCCAGGCGCTCTCGGCGATCTACCGCACCGGCCAGCGTTATGGCGTCGGGCATCTGGTGGATGTGCTGCTGGGCAAGGACAACGACAAGATGCGCAGCATCGGCCATCAACATCTTTCGGTGTTTGGTGTCGGCAAGGCGCGGGCCGAAGGCGAATGGCGCTCATTGTTCCGCCAACTGGTTGCCCGAGGTCTGGCCGACGTCGATCTGGAAGGCTATGGCGGCCTGCGCTTGAGCGACAGTTGCCGGCCGTTGCTCAAAGGCGAAGTCACCCTGGAACTGCGCCGCGACCTGAAACCGCAAACCACCGCCAAGAGCAGCAACAGTCAGGCCAGCCAATTGGTCCGCGGCGAAGAGCGCGAGCAATGGGAGGCCTTGCGTGCCCTGCGCCGTAAACTGGCCCAGGAACATGGCGTGCCACCTTATGTGATCTTCCCGGATTCGACCTTGCTGGAAATGCTCCGCAGCCAGCCCAGCTCCTTGCCGGAAATGGCCAAGGTCAGCGGTGTCGGTGCGCGCAAACTGGAACGTTACGGCGAGGCCTTCCTCGATGTACTGGGCGGCCAGGCCGAGACCCCGAAAGTGGTCGCCGATATCCGCCACGAACTGATTACCCTGGCCCGCGCCGGCATGACGCCGGTGCAGATCGCCGGCCAGCTGCAGTGCTCGGAGAAGAACGTCTACACCTTGCTCGCCGAGGCCATTGGCAAGCAGCAATTGTCCCTGGAGCAAGCGCTGGATCTGCCGGAAGATATGCTCGGCGAGATCCAGGACGCGTTCCTTGATGCAGAAGGCGAACTACCGCCCGTTGCAGAAATCATTCCGCTGTTTTTCGGTCGGGTTCCGGAGGGGGTCCTCTACTGCGTGCGCGCTGCCTTGCAGGCGGAATTCGAGATGTGAGTGATCGTTTAACGGGATGTAACGATTCAGTACATACCAAGCCTTGCCTCGCGCCGAGGGTCATGCTTAGCTGACTAATAATTAGCTTTTCTCTATTTCAGTCTAATCATGAGTGTTTTATGCCGTTAACCGATCAACACCGTTTTGGCATGCAGTTGGCTCAGATGTCTCGAGGCTGGCGTGCCGAACTGGATCGCCGTCTGGCCGGGCTTGGCTTGTCCCAGGCCCGTTGGCTGGTGCTGCTGCATCTGGCACGTTTTGACGAAGCGCCAACCCAACGTGAACTGGCGCAAAGCGTGGGTGTCGAAGGTCCAACCCTGGCGCGATTGCTCGACAGCCTGGAGACCCAGGGCCTGGTGCAGCGTCAAGCGGTTGTAGAAGATCGTCGGGCGAAAAAGATCGTCCTTTGCGCGCCGGCCCGGCCATTGATCGAACAGATCGAAACCATCGCCAACGCGTTGCGTCATGAGTTGTTCCAAGGTGTCGACGAAGAAGACTTGCGCATCTGCATGCGGGTACATGGTCACATTCTGGCCAACCTGGAAAAATCCTGAGGCATGACCCGCCTGCAGATTTTTAAAGCTTCAGCGTTTGGCAGACTATTTAGACATACCAGATCCACAGTGTGCTCGTGCAGGACGCGTGAGCGCTTTCCAGTTGGTGTCGGTTTTCCAAGGGATGCCCATGCTCCGAAGTTTGCAGTCTGCGTTGCGCTGTTGTGACAGATATGATTCCTCTCACAAAACATCCCGGCTGTTGACCCTGCGCTCGCTGTTGCTGGCTTCTGGCGCCTTGGGTTACTCGGCCTTGGTCCCGGCGTTGGGGTTGGGCGAAATCACTCTGCACTCGGCCTTGACCCAACCGCTCGATGCCGAGATCGCCCTGCTGGAGCCCGGCGAGCTGAGCGAAGGCGAATTGTCCGTGAGCCTGGCGACGGCCGAGGAGTTCAGTCGCGCCGGGGTCGAGCGGGTGTTTTTCCTCAATGATTTGCGGTTCACCGCGATCCTGCAAGGCAACCGTAGCGTGATTCGGGTGGTCTCGAACAAGCCGGTCACGGAACCTTTCCTGAATTTCCTGGTGCAGGTGAACCAACCCGGTGGGCGTTCACTGCGCGAATACACGGTATTGATCGACCCTCCGGGTTCACCGGGGATCGAACCCAGGAGCAAGCCCGGAAGCAACCTTGTTCCAGTTTCGCCCGCCAATTCTCAGTCATCCGCGCCGGCTCCCCGTAAAGCAACAACAGCGATGCCGGCAAAGCCTGACAACGCTCAAGCAATTGCCTTGGCAGCGGCGCAGAAGCAGCAGGCACTCACCTCTGAGCAGTTGGCCAGCAGCGTGTTGGAGAACCAGCATCTGCAAGCGACCATCGCTGAGCAGCAGGCCAGGCTTGCGACCCAGGATCAGGACATCGTTGCTGCAAAACAAACAATAGTCGACCTGCAAACCCGATTGACCGAAGTCCAGGCACCCCCTGCCAGTGCTGCTGCACCTGTCGCACCGGCGCCAGTTGGCTCGCCGCCTGTTGCCGAAGCCGCCGAAGAGGCCGGGGAATCGAATTTTTGGCTGATGACCGGGCTGGTGCTGCTGTTGTTGCTGTTGATCATCGCATTCTGGGTGCGGCGTCAGCGCTCTCACACTCAAGTGCTGCCAGAGCCGCTGCCCATGCCACCGGTGGCCCCTGAGCCGGTTGTCAGTCGGGTGGAGCCCTTGGTCGCGCAAGTGGCTGGAGATGAAACCGGTCAGCGGGTTACGGCGCAGGAGCACGTGGCACCGCGCAAAAAAACCACCCCGGCGTCCGATGTACTTGAGGGGGTTCGGCTCTACCTTGCCTATGGTCGCCTTGACGAAGCAGCGGGGATCTTGCGTGAGGCGCTGCTCAAGGAACCGCAACGACTCGACCTGGGCCAGCGATTGCTGGAGGTTCTCGGGCAACAAGACGCGGTTGCCGAGTATGCCAAGCAGGAAAGTCACTTGCGCGAGTCAGGAGTCAGCGAAGAGACTCTGCAAGACATTCGCCAGCGCTTTGCCAAACTTTCGACCGCTGCCGGGCTCGCGCCGCAGGTGTTGGCAGCCTCGGTGGCTGCAGTGCCGGTCAGTACCGCACTGGATGAGTTCCAGTTGAATCTGGATGACCTGTCGACAGACTCGGACTGGAATCTGGTCAGCCCGTTCGACACCACGCCGCCGGCACGCCACACCCAAACCGCTGATACGGCGCTCGACTTCGACCCGCTCTTTAATTCGAATTTGAATGAGCTGCCGCTAGTATTCGAAATGTCCGACGAGCCGTTTCTGAGTGACCTCGACGAGCCTGAGCAGGCTTGCATCTCGGAAACCGAGGCGCTGGACCAAGCCTTTCTCGACAGCTTCGCCAGTCCCTCGCCAATGTTGGAAATCGAGCCGTTGTCGGTGGATTTCGATGGGCTGGAACTTGAGCAGAGCGCTGCCGGTAAACTGCAACAGGCGCAAGGTTGCCTCGACGACGGTGACCTGGACAGCGCCAGTCGTTTGCTCAATGAGTTGCTTGAAGAAGGCGACGAACCGCTGCAACGGACCGCGCGTAATCTGTTGGCGAGAATGGGTTGAGAGTGCCCTAAAAGATCGCAGCCTGCGGCAGCTCCTACACCGAGCCGGTTCCCCTTTGACATAATGGGTATACGCAATACCTGTAGGAGCTGCCGCAGGCTGCGATCTTTTGGCGGCACCCAGTGCTAAAACGTCTGCCCCAGGTTCAGGTAAAGCGCCTGCTGATCGTCATCGTTCAATCCGTAGCTGAAGCTCAACGGCCCCAGCGGCGTATCGAAGGCGAGGAAGATACTGGCGGCATTGATGTAGTCGCTGTCGAACTCGTTATCGTTGTTCCAGGCCCGGCCGCGTTCCAGTGAGCCGCCGATGTACAGCGGAAAATCCAGCGGCAGGTACGAACGCGGGGTCAGGCGCCGGTAGTAGACGGCGCGGGCCAGGCTGATGTTCTGCCCGGAAATCGCATCCTGGCGGAAACCCGAGAGCTGCCGAGCGCCACCGAGCAGGAAGCTTGAAGTCACCACGTCGGCTTCATCCAGCGTACGCCCGAAACGCCCACCCAGGATGAAGGTGTCTGGTCCGCTGCTCAGGGCTTTGTCCAGCTTGAACTCCCATTGCCGGTAGCGTTTGTCGGAGCCCAGTTCCGGCGCGAACTGACGCAATGCCAGGCCGATGTCTTCGCCGGAATGCGGGAAGTAGACATTGTCCAGTGAGTCGAACGAGTACTTGAGTTCATAGAAACCCTCATTGAAGTTCTCAGTGGGCAGGTCCTGGTCGCCGATACGCACATCGGCCTTGCCCCAGGCCTCGCCGACCCCGAGGCGAATCTCACCGCTGTTGCCAATCTGGCGCCCGACGTTGAGGCCAAAGCCATAACGCTCGAGGCGATATTGGGCGATCGGATCGTTGTCCAGGATGGCTTCGACGTTTTGCGATTCGATAACGGCATAGGGGGCGATGAAGTAGCGCGAACCGACGTCCAGTGGTTGATAGAACTCGCTGTACAGTTCCTGTTGATCGCCGATCTGCGCCCGGGTCAGCCATTCGGCGCCAAGGCGGTTGATGCCGTTGACCCGATAGCTGGCGCCGAGATTGAAGGCGCTGTCGCCCCGCATGTCATCGGACAGATTTATCCCCAGGCGCAGGTAATCGGTCCCGCTACGTTTGCCATGCGCATTGATCACCAGGGTGTGGTCCTGGCCCTTGTGTACCACCCGGTATTGCACCTGATCGAAGTAGTCCAGGCCGTAGAGCGTGCCCATGTCGGTCTGCAGGCGACCCAGGTCCAGCGGCTCACCGATATGTTGGCGGATGTAGTAGCGAATCACCTCGTCTGCGACTTTCGAGTTGTTCTCGACCTTGATCGCGGTGATGATCGGTGTCCGCTGGCCGGGAGTCCGGGCCTCGGCCAGCTGCGCATCGACCGGTTCGGCCGGGCGCAAGCGGGCCAGTCGTGCATCGAGGATGCGCGTGGCGCGGTAACCGGCGTCGATCATTTCTCGGGTGCGGCCGAAGTCGGTGCCGCCGAAGCTGGCCAGCGACGGCTGGATCAGCACATCGTCCGGGTGCAAGGTGGCCAGTTGTTCTTCGGAGTTGCGACGGGTCATCAGGGTGATCGACTGGTTCAGTACATCGACGACGGTGGTCAGCTGATTGCGGGTGCTCAACGGGGTGCCGATGTCGACCACGATGGCGATGTCGACGCCCATCTCCCGAGCCACATCCAGTGGGATGTTGTCAGTCATGCCGCCGTCCACCAGCAATCGCCCGTTGAGTTCCACCGGCGCGAACACTGCCGGAATCGACATGCTCGCGCGAATCACCTGAGGCAAGTGGCCCTTGCGGAACACCACTTTCTCGCCGGTGGAGATGTCGGTGGCGACGGCCCGGAAGGGGATCGGCAATTTGTCGAAGTCGCGAGTGTCGCTGGTGTGCGCCAGCATGCTTTCCAGCTGCAGGGCGAGGTTCTGCCCCTGGATCACCCCCAGTGGCAAACCGAGACTGCCGTCGTCGCGAAAGCTCAACTTCTGTTTCACCAGAAAGTCGCGGTCATCCTGTTTGCGGCGAAACGGCACGTCTTTGCGGGGCGGGGCATCGGACAGCGCTTGCTGCCAGTCGATACTCAGCGCCAGTTTCTCCAGTTCATCGATCTTGTAGCCCGAGGCGTAGAGCCCGCCAATCACCGCGCCCATGCTGGTGCCGGCGATGGCGTCGATTTTTACTCCTTGTTCTTCCAGAGCCTTGAGCACGCCGATATGCGCCAGCCCGCGAGCCGCGCCACCGGATAGCACCAGGCCGATTTTCGGCCGGGGCGTTTCAGCCGCTTGTACAAGCAACGGGCACAGGCACAGCAACAGGCAGGACAACAGGCGGCGCATCTTCAGTCTCGGACCGGCGATAATGGCGGCTATTATAGCGACGCCATCAAGCTCGGGAGTTCAACGCATCATGACTGGTAACAAAGCGGAAGTCGTCATCACCTATTGCACGCAATGCCAATGGTTGTTGCGCGCCGCCTGGCTGGCCCAGGAGCTGCTCAGTACCTTTGGCGACGATCTGGGTAAAGTCTCCCTGGTACCTGGAACGGGCGGGATATTTCACATCACCTGCGACGGCGTGCAAATCTGGGAGCGCAAGGCCGACGGTGGTTTTCCCGAGGCCAAGGTACTCAAGCAACGGGTTCGCGATCAGATCGACCCGCAACGCGACCTCGGACATAACGACCGCGGTCAGTGAGCCTTGTGCCCTCAGTGAGCTGAAGCAGTCTGCGGCTTTTTTTTACTGGTATTGCCCAGGCTGCTGGAGACCACGATGGCAACAATGATCAAGACGCCACCGAACAGCATGCGCAAGGTCGGATTTTCACCGAACAGCAGCCAGGCGACGCTGATCCCGTAAACCGGTTCCAGGGCAAAGACCACCGCCGCAGTGCGCGCCTTGATCACCGCCAGGCTGGCGACGAACAAACTGTGGGCCAGACCGGTACAGAACACCCCGAGCAAACTTATCCACAGCCAGTCGATAGCGCGGACCTCGCTCAGTTGCGGTGCGGCGACTGGCAGCAGGCAGACGGCGACCACGACGTTCTGGCACAGCGCGGCCTGGACTGCCGGAATCCGTCCAGAGCTGGCGCGGTTGGTCAGCGATAGCAGGGCGAACAGCAAACCCGAGCCTATGGCCCAGAGCAAACCGCTGGTGGCCTCGCTGGCGAGGTCGAAATCCGGGGTGACCAGCACCAGGCCGACACTCACCAGCACCACCAGAAGGATCTCGTTGGCGCGGATTCGCTCACGAAAAATCAGCCCTTCGAGGATCACGGTAAACGCCGGGAAGCTGGCAAAACCCAGGGTCGCAATGGCCACGCCGGCCACTTTCACCGCGATGAAAAAACTCACCCAGTGCCCGGCCAGCAACAGGCCGCTGAGCAGCAAACGCCGCCAGTCAGTGGCTTGCAGTTGCTGCCAGCGAGTGTTGCTGGCAAAACGCGCGAAGAACGCCAGCGCGACGACCGCGAATGCGGCACGGCCAAAGACGATAACGGCCGGCGAAGCGGCGGCGAGCTTGCCGAACACACCGGTCAGGCCGAACATCAGTGCACCAATATGCAGGGCGCCAAGGGCGGTACGCGGAGTCATTGCAATCCTTGATAAACGTATTGAGCATGGCAGGCGACGTTATCAAAGATAAACACCATCCCCGTAGGAGCTGCCGCAGGCTGCGATCTTTTGATCTTGTTTTACGGCGATCCCGCAAAGATCGTCCGAACGCGGCCCGAACCAGCGGCAGCTCCTACATTGAATCCCGATACTCCTACGTGCGTCTGTCGCGATCCTCGCGTCTTTTGTCTCAAGCCTCGCGACGCAACTTACCAGGCGAGGCGCCGAACTCGCGTAGTACCGCCGCGGCGAACGCGCTCTGGGAGTTGTAGCCGACCCTGATGGCGACTTCGCCGATCGGCAATCCGGTTTCGCGCAACAGCCCAACGGCGATATGCAGGCGCCGACTGCGGATATAATCCATCGGCGTCTGGCCGCACTCGGCGATAAAACGTGCGTGCAGGCGTGCACTGGAGAGGCCTGCGACCCTGGCCAGGTCGGCAACTTGCAACGGGTAGGCGGCGTACTGATCGATATGTGCGTTCAACGCGGCATAGGGCAAGCGTCGACCGCCGACGCTGTTGGGTGCAGCGTCATTGAGGCTCGCCAGTAACAACACGGCACCTTGCTGAGCGATCAGCGGGTCATTCACCGGGCTGCTGGCCAACCAGTTGACCAGTTGGCTTTGCCCCGCATTCAGTGGCTGCCGACCCGGGTTGTCGAGCAGGCGGCGACTGGCATCGGCGTGCTCGCCCAAAGATTGCGCGACCCAGTGATCGCTGGGCACATCGAGCACCAGGCAGCGGCTGCCGTTGGGGCTGTCGCAGGCGTGGTGGGCGTGGGCGGGAACCACCACGAAACTCTGTTGCACCACCTGGCTGCCGCGGCCATCGACCTCGAAGTCGAGCTGGCCCGACAGGCCGAACACCAGTTGCGCGTGTTCATGGCTGTGGACGATCAAGTCGTGGGTGTATTGGCGTAGCGTGAGGATCGGTCTCATCGCAGTCTCCTTGGCAGACCGGCATTCTACACCGGCGCCGCCAAGGCTTTCGCTGTCATCAGGCTGCCGCATTAGTGTCATGGGCTATTAATCGCCGCGGCGCAAGCTCGCTGAAAATACCGGAGAGTTTGCCCATGACCAGCGCTGAGCTCACCCGACCCAGCCGTAAGCAACGCGTGCGCACACTGTGGATTTCCGATGTGCATCTCGGCACCCGGGATTGCCAGGCGGAGCACCTGGCACAATTTCTCAAGGGCTATCACGCGGACCGGGTCTATCTGGTCGGCGACATTATCGATGGCTGGAAGCTGCGCGGCGGCATGTACTGGCCGCAGGCGCACACCAACGTGATCCGGCGTTTGCTGACCATGAGCAAGCGCGGCACTGAAGTGATCTACGTCACCGGCAATCACGATGAATTCCTGCGGCGTTATTCGAAGCTGATCCTGGGCAATATCCAGCTGGTCGACGAGGCCATCCATGTCACCGCCGATGGCCGGCATCTGCTGGTGATCCACGGCGATCAGTTTGATGTGATCACTCGCTATCACCGCTGGCTGGCGTTTCTCGGCGACTCGGCCTACGAGATCACCCTGACGCTGAATCGCTGGCTCAATCACTGGCGCGCGCGGTATGGCTACGGTTATTGGTCGTTGTCGGCCTACCTCAAGCACAAGGTTAAAACCGCGGTGAGCTTTATCAGTGACTTTGAAGAGGCCATCGCCCACGAATGCACCAAACGAGGCCTGCACGGGGTGGTCTGCGGGCATATTCACCATGCCGAAATCCGCAAGGTGGGTGAGGTGGACTACCTCAATTGCGGGGACTGGGTGGAGTCATGCACTGCCTTGATCGAGCATTGGGATGGCACGATCGAGTTGTATCGATTGGCCGATGCCCAGGCGCGGGAGGCGCAATTGAAGGCAGAGTTGGTGAAGGTTGCTGAGCCGGTGTGAGCCCGAAAAGATCGCAGCCTGCGGCAGCTCCTACAAAACACCAGCAAAATCGCGGGTGTACCCGGTCGGTGTAGGAGCTGCCGCAGGCTGCGATCTTTTAACAGTTTCCCTGCTTCAGACAATCCTCAGACTGGCGAATGCTGTTCCATCGCCGCCAAGTAAATCGAGTTCTTCGGCTGGGCAAACAGGCGCTCCATCATGGGTTCGAAGAAGCTCAGGGGCAGGCTGTCGTAGGCCGGATCAAAGGCTGCAGCGTCGTACCTGGCGCAGAATTCGATGGTCTGCAGGTACTGCGGGTGCTCGCTGAATTGTTCGCGCAGATGCCGGTCCATCCCCAGGTAATGGAAGAAGTAATAGCCCTGGAAAATCCCGTGCTTTTCCACCATCCACAGGTTTTCGGCGCTGACGAAAGGCTTGAGGATCGCCGCGGCAATGTCCGGGTGATTGTAGGAGCCGAGGGTGTCGCCGATATCATGAAGCAGGGCGCAGACCACATATTCTTCGTCACGCCCATCGCGCCAGGCGCGGCTGGCGGTTTGCAGCGAGTGGGTCAAACGATCCACCGGGAAGCCGCCGAAATCCCCCTCGAGCAACTTGAGATGGGTCACGATTCGCGCCGGTAGTTGCCTGGCATAGGCAGTGAAGTCCGCAGCGATGATCGCCCAGTCTTCCTGTGTGCCATCCTGCATATGAGTGAAGCGCGCACTGGCATTCATTGGCGATCCTCTGGTGTTGTTCGATGGGATTTTCAGTGTAAGCCATGGATCTGATCGCGCACGGGCAGTACAGGACGGCGTGAGGACTTAGAACGGCACTTTGCCGAGCATCATGTCGCGGTACATGACGAAGTCGCCGAGCAGGCTGTACAGCGGATGCTGGAAGGTGGCGGGGCGATTTTTCTCAAAGAAAAAATGCCCGACCCAGGCGAAGCTGTAACCCGCCAGGGGCAGTACCCACAACAGCAGCCAGGCCCCTTTGGCAATGGCCACGGCGAGAATCAGAAGCACCAGGCTGGTGCCGATGAAGTGCAGCCGGCGACAGGTGCTGTTGCTGTGCTCACTCAAATAGTAAGGGTAGAACTCAGAGAAGCTGTTGAAACGCTTGCTGTTATCCACGACTGCGATCTCTGTGGTTATTTTATGCTGATGGCCAAATGTTCTGCGGGGAGCTTATTTAAGTCTAGAGTGATCAGTGGTCACAGCCAGTGACAATAGGCGCCACTTTAGTATCCTTCGAAAATCGGCCGCGGGAATGCGGCTCATCATTTAAGAAGACGCCATGAGCGAAAGAACGACTTCTGCAAGCTGGACGATGGGGATTGTCAAGGCACTGGAAATGGACGGCCTGGATTGCCGGGCATTGTTCAAGCAGCTGGGACTCGACTACGGCGCTCTGGACGATCCGGATGCACGGTTTCCTCAGGACTCGATGACGCGGCTTTGGCAACTTGCCGTGGAGCTGTCGGGTAACCCGGCCATCGGTTTGAACATGGGCAAGGTGGTGCGCCCGGCTTCTTTTAATGTCGCCGGTTATGCCTTGATGTCCAGTCGGACCCTGGCCGAAGGGTTTGAGCGGTTGGTGCGTTATCAGCGGATCATCGCCGAAAGCGCTGACTTGAGTTTTCGCCTTCTGCCTGAAGGTTATGCACTGATTCTGACAGTGCATGGCGACCATCTGCCGCCGACCCGGCAAAGTGCCGAAGCCTCGCTGGCCTGTGCCCTGGCGTTATGCGGATGGTTGAGCGGGCGCACCCTGCAACCGCGCAAGGTGTTGGTCCAGGGCGCGCAACCGCTCAATCTTGAACCCTACAAACAAGTCTTTCACGCGCCTTTGGTGTTCAATGCGCCGTACGATGCGCTGATTTTCGAGCGCGCGGACATGGAAGCGCCGTTGCCGACCGCCAATGAGGCGATGGCGCTGTTGCATGACCGGTTTGCCGGGGAATATCTGGCGCGGTTCTCGGGAAGTCGCGTGACCCACCAGGCGCGGCAAGTGTTGTGTCGCTTGCTGCCCCAGGGCGAGCCCAAGCGTGACACCGTCGCGCAGACCCTGCACCTGTCCCAGCGCACCTTGCAACGACGTTTGCAGGAGGAGGGCACCAGTTTCCAGACATTGCTCGACGACACCCGCCGCGAGCTGGCCGAGCAATACCTTGCGCAGCCAGCCATGACCCTGCTGGAAATCGCTTATCTGCTGGGCTTCGCCGACCCGAGCAACTTCTTTCGGGCCTTCCGGCGCTGGTTCGATGCCACGCCTGGCGAATACCGGGCGCGGTTGCCGGGGACACCGACTGTGCTCAATGACGCCAGAACGCCGGAATACACAGAACGAACACGGTAATGATCTCCAGGCGCCCGAGCAGCATGCCCAACGACAGAATCCACTTGGCGGCGTCCGGCAGGGTGGCGAAGTTGCCGGCCGGGCCGATGGTCTCGCCCAACCCCGGGCCGACGCCTGAAACCGCACTCGCGGCGCCGGTCAGGGCGGTCATCCAGTCGACACCGAGCAGCGACAGCAACAGTGCGATCACGCAGATGGTGATGGCGAAGAAGAACGAGAAGGTCAGGATCGAGCGGACGATTTCTTCGTCGAGCCGGTGTCCGTTGTACTTCTGTTTGATCACCGCGCGCGGGTGAATCAGCTGATTAAGGTTGGCCTTGAGCAGTATGTAGGCGACCTGGAAGCGGAAGATCTTGATCCCGCCGGCGGTCGAACCTGAACAGCCACCAATAAAGCCCAGATAGAAGAACAACATCAACGAGAAATTGCCCCACAGGCTGTAGTCGCCCAAGGCAAAGCCGGTGGTGGTGACCACCGAGGTCACGTTCAGCGCCACATGGCGCAAGGCTTCCAGCCAATGCAGTTGGGTGGTCCACCAGTACCAGGTGCCGAGCACCAGCCAGGTCACCAGCAACATTCCGAGCAGGCCCTGAACCTGTTCATCCTTGATCAGCGCTCGACGGTTGCCGCGCAACGTGGCGACATAGAGGGTGAACGGCAGGGCGCCGAGAATCATGATCACGATCGCGACCCAATGTACCGCTGGCTCGGGCCACTTGGCCAGAGACAGGTCGGAGGTCGAGAAACCGCCGGTGGAAATCGCTGACATCGCGTGGTTGATCGCGTCGAACAGACTCATCCCGGCCCACCAGAACGCCAGGCTGCCGAGGATGGTGATGCCGACGTAGGAACCCACGATCAGGCGGGCCACCATGTGCGAACGCGGCATGACTTTCTCGGAGCGGTCCGAGGATTCGGTCTGGAACAGACGCATGCCACCGATTCGCAGCAGCGGCAGAATCGCTACTGCCATGCCGATAAAGCCAATCCCGCCGAGCCAGTGCAGCAAGGAGCGCCACATCAGGATGCCCGGGGACATGTTGTCCAGGCCGCTGAGCACAGTGGCCCCGGTGGCGGTGATGCCGGACATGCTTTCGAAAAACGAGTCGGTGTAACTGATGTGCTGGGTCAGCAGAAACGGCAGCGCGGCAAACACGCAGACCACCAGCCAGCTGGTCACGGTGAGCAGGTACATGTCCCGCGGGCGCAGGTGTACGTGCTCCGGACGCCCGGGAATCACCAGTGCCAGGCCGGCGACAAAGGTGATCATGCTGGCCCAGAGGAACGACGGCAGATCGCCGGTGCGTTCGAAAATCACCAGCGTCGCCATGGGCACGACCATGCTGATGGCCAGGGTTATCAGGAAGATGCCGATAATGAAACCAATGATCCGTAAGGTCGGCAACGCCATGAAGTCCGCTCGGGCTGATAAGGGAAGGGCGCCATTCTACCTGCGGCGCGGGGCATGTAAACCGGCACCGTCCGGGCAGTTACCACCAGAGCCTGTGTGGCTAGTTCTGTTAGCTCAACTTCGGCGCCAGAAGCCCATATCCTGCGTTGCCGTTCCTCGCCATAGCGGGCTATGACTCGTCACGGCGCCTTGGCTATGAACTTCCGGCATCCGAATTTGAGCTAACGAACTAGCCGTACAGGCTCTAGAATAGCCGGACATTTTTCTCAGGAGGTGGCCGATGCGGGCTCTCGACGCTTTGCTCAACCGTGTTTCCGTGCCGCGTGTGCTCGACCCGGCGCCCACTGCGGCGCAACGGGAGGTGCTGTTTGCGGCGGCTCTGCGGGCTCCGGATCACGGTCAGCTGCGCCCCTATCGCTTTTTGACAGTAGAAGGTGCGGCCCGCGAGCAAATGGGCGAACTACTGGCCGAAGCGGCGCAACTGCAAGGTGGCGAAGTACCCCAGGCCGCACTGGACAAGGCCCGCGCCATGCCGATGCGCTCACCGCTGGTGGTGGTGGTCATTGCGCGTTTGCAGGATCACCCCAAGGTGCCGAAGTCCGAGCAGTTGCTGTCTGCCGGCTGTGCAGCCCACGGCATCTTGCTCGCCGCTTATGCCCAGGGCATCGGCGCGGTGTGGCGGACCGGCGAGTTGTCCTATACCGCGCATGTGGCCAAAGGCCTGGGATTGGCCGAGGACGAACAGGTGATTGCGTTCCTGTACCTGGGCACACCGCTGAATGAACCGCGCACGGCACCGAAAGTGGATGTGGCCGAGTTTGTCAGTGGTTGGTCAGCCAAGGTCTGAAGATCAAAAGATCGCAGCCTATCGGCAGCTCCTACAGGTCCGGCATACACCTCGCAATGATGTACGCGATCCGTGTAGGAGCTGCCGCAGGCTGCGATCTTTCTGGCCGCACCCAATAGCTTAAGGCTGAACCACAGCTCCAGGCACCAGCGGCAACTCCAGGCTGGCGATAAATCCGCCTTCCGGGTGATTGGCCAGGATCAAGCTGCCGCCGTGCCGTTCCGCTGCCCGGCGGGCGATGGCCAGCCCCAGGCCATGGCCTGGGGCAGTCTGCCCGGGCGCGCGGTAGAAGGGTTCGCCCAATTGGTTCAGATGTTCAGCGTCGACCCCCGGGCCGTGATCGCGCACGCTGATGACAATCCGTTCACCTTGGCGCAATGCCAGCATTTCAATCGGCTGTCCCGCCGGGTTGAAGCGCTGGGCATTGCGCAACAGGTTATCCAGGGCGCGTTCGATCATGGTCGGCCAGCCCTTGAGGCTCAGCTGTGATTCGGCCTCGAGCCTGACGTTTTGTTCGGCCGAGTTGAGCAGGGCATCTTTTTGCAGGTTTTTCAGCAGCCCGTTGAGGTCGATTTCTTCAGCGCTGGCATTGTCGGCGTCGACACGGGCCAGCACCAGAATTTCACTGATCAAGGCTTCCAGGCGATCACATTCGCGGGTCAGTCGTGGCCAGAGTTTTTCCCGCTCTTCGGGGCTGGCACGTTCAGCCAATGCCAGGGCGATACGCAGTCGGGCCAACGGTGAGCGCAGCTCGTGGGAGACATCGCGCAGCAATTGCCGCTGGCTGCCGATAAGGCTTTGCAGACGAGCACCCATGCGGTTGAAGTCGTTGGCCAGGACCCCGAACTCGTCGCGACGGTTGGCCAGTTGCGCCAGACTGTTTTGCTGGTAGGTGGTCTGGCCCAGGTCGTGTACCGCGCCGCGCAAACGGCTGAGCGGACGAGTGATGGAAAAGGTGACCAACAAACTGAACAAGGTCAGTACCACCAGTGCGATCCCCAGGGCACTGAGGGGCCAGAGCAGGCTTTCGCGATGCCAGGTATCCAGTTCCGGGTGGGCAATGCGGTAGATCAACAGATAGGTTTCGCCGGTTTTCGGACTGATGTATTCGACGGTCAGGCGCCGCCAGGGCAGGCGTCGGTCATCGTTGTTCTGCCGTGCTTCGAAGGCCGCGGCGCGCCGCGGAAAGGTGCCACGCACCAGCGGGTCACCGCTTTCGTTGAGCACTTGAACGTCGATGTGATACTGGCGTTTGCGCTGCTCGAGAATATCCTGGGCGGCGTCTTCGCCCTGGGACTCGAAGGTTTGCGTCCACTCTTCGGCCAGGGTATTGATGCCGGGGTGGCGGCTGAGAATCCAGGCGTCCTGATTGAGCATGTGCCCGAGCAGAATCGACAGCCCTGCAACCAGGGCAATGGCCAACCAGAAACTGGCCAGGATGCGCCAGAACAATGAACGCACGGGAAGTCCTCAAACAAAGAAGCCCAACGGCGGGGGGCCATTGGGCTGGGGGATGAACGCTAACGCATTATTGCGCTTTTTTCGGTTGTTGCGCTTTCCAGGCTTTGAACTCGGCCCATTCGGCGCGACGCTCAGCGTGTTTTTTCTGGATGGCGTCGAATTCCTTCTGTTGTTCAGGCTTGAGCAGGCCGCGAATGTCGCTTTCGGTTTTCTGGTGTTTGGCCGCCAACTCATCTTTCAGGGCTTTCTGCTCGGCCGCCGGGAGTTTTTCCAGGTAGGTGTCGATCAGCTGGTGACGCGCACGCATTTGCTCGCCCATCAACTTGCCGATCTGCTGGCGCTGTTCGCGGCTCAAGTCCAGTTCGCTGTAAGGGCCTTTACCGTGCTGGCCGTGCTGACCGTGACGCGGGCCGTCCATCGGACCCATCGGGCCTGAACCTTCTGGCATGGCCATGGCAACGGTCGGCAGGGCAGCAGCGAACATCAGAGCGATAAGAGTCTTGCGCATGGTGTATCTCCTTGTCTCGGTTCCCGGTGAGTCCGGATGTGTGCAGATTACCGGGATCAAGGTCAGCGGCGGTCAGCGAAGCGTAAAGCTTGGGTAAAGAGGTTGGCGGATGTACACAGATCCATTGTGGGAGTGGGCTTGCTTGCGAAGGCGGCCTGACAGCCGGCCTGTCTCTCGCGGATGTACACCGATCCACTGTGGGAGCGAGCCCGCTCGCGATGGCGGCCTGGCAGCCGACCTGACTCTTGCGGATGTACCCAAATCCAATGGGGGAGCTGGCTTGCCAGCGAAGACGGCCTGACAGCCGGCCTGTCTCTCGCTGGTGTACATATCCATTCCTGCGGTAACGGCCACTTAGGGTTTCGCCCTTACGGCGAGGCCCTTTTGTCAAGCGCCACAAAAGGACCCAAAAAGGCTCGCCCCGAGCGTACGGCACCTCGCCAAGGCTCGGTGTTCCCTCGCTCCGGTGTCCATCATGGGGCGCCGCAATGCGGCGGAGTCAGCTGCGCTGACGGCGCTACGCGCCACCCCCCTGATGAACACCTCCACTCGGCCTGCCGAAGGGGCGGGTAGATCAAGATCAAGATCAAGATCAGGATCAAAAGCCAAAGCAAGGCAAAAGCAAGGCGGCCGACCGGCCGGCCTGGGTGTACGCGTTCCCCGTAGCAGCTGCCGAAGGCTGCGTTCGGCTGCGCAGCAGTCGTAAAATCTGCACTCGCGCTCTTCCAGACACACTGTATTAGCCGGATCACGACTGCTTCGCAGCCGAACGCAGCCTTCGGCAGCTGCTACGGGGGGCTTTATGTGGCGCCTTTCAGAGGCTGTAGTAATAACCGCGGCTACGTAGGGCAACGATGCGCGGACGTCCGTCGGGGTGGGGGCCGATTTTTTTGCGTAGGTTGCTGACGTGCATGTCCAGGCTGCGGTCGTACAGGGTCAGTTTGCGGCCGAGGGCGATCTGCGCCAGTTCCTGCTTGTCCAGCGGCTCGCCCGGTTGCTTGAGTAGCGCTTCAAGCAGGCGGCTTTCGGAGATGGTCAGGGTGAACTCCTGCTCATCGATACTGACTACGCCGCGGGCCGGGCTGAAGCACAGGTCGCCCAACTCGAGCTGGCTGGACACCGCCGTCGGATGGCTGCGGCGCAACACGGCACGCAGGCGAGCAGTCAACTCCCGTGGGTCGCAGGGTTTGGCCAGGTAGTCGTCGGCGCCCAGTTCCAGGCCGAGGATGCGATCCAGCGGCTCGCCGCGGGCCGAGAGCATCAGCACCGGCAGGTCCGGATGATCGTTGCGCAGTTGCTTGAGCAGTTCCAGACCGCTGCCGTCGGGCAGCATCACGTCCAGCACCACGGCCGCCGGCGCGGTTTCGGCCAAGGCGCGGCGCGCACTCTGGCCATCGTGGCAGGCACGCACCTGAAAGCCTTCCTGGCTCAACCAACTGGCCAGCAGCTCACACAACTCCTGGTCATCATCTATCAGTAACAGGTCGCTCATGACTCACTCAATTTAGCCATTGCCGACGTCGTCTACGTCCGCCACTGGCGAAGATACCGCAGAGCAGGGCCAATAGCGCTACCGCGGCACCGATGACGAACCACTGCTGCTGATCAGTCAGCAGGCGCGGTGCGGGGCTTGCCAATGCCTCCTTGAGTTGCAGCTTGAGGCGCTGGTTCTCTTGGCGCAGGGCGGTCAAGCGGGCGCTTTCACGTTCGCTATCGGCATTTTGCAAGTGTTTGTTCAGCTCATCACGCAGCCGCTCGCTTTCTTTCAAGCGTTGCTGCAACTCGGTGATCTGGCTACCGGCGCTCAGGGACAGGGGCGTGGAATTGCCCAAGTCAGAACGCTCTTCGGCATGGGCCGCAGCCCCGATCGATAACATGACCAACAGCAGACACAACGGACCTTGGCGCATCGGAACTCCTGATTCCAATCGAGTGTTGGGCAGGTTGTCGGCCGTTAAACGAGAATAATGAGCGATTGAGAGCGCGATGAACCAACAAGGTTCACCGCGACGGGGGACATTTTACGGCAGGACTTGCTTGAACGGCTTGACCGAGACGTTGGCGTAGACGCCCGCAGCGATGTACGGGTCGGCATCGGCCCAGGCTTGCGCGGCCGTCAGCGAGTCGAATTCGGCGACGATCAGGCTGCCGGTAAAACCCGCGGCGCCGGGGTCATTGCTATCGACGGCAGGGTGCGGGCCGGCAAGCACCACGCGACCTTCAGCCTTGAGCTGTTGCAGCCGCTCCAGGTGCGCCGGGCGTGCCGCCAGACGGTTTTCCAGGGAATTGGCGACGTCTGTAGCAATGATTGCGTAAAGCATGTCAGTCCTCGGTTTTTGGCGTAGTGGTTTCGGTGTCGTGAATATGGCGGGACAGGTAGATGCCCTGGGCGATCAGGAACAGCACCGTCATGCCCAGGCTGCCGAAGACTTTGAAGTCGACCCAGTAGCTCTGGAAGGTAAAGGCCACGAACAGGTTGGCGCCGCCGCAGAACAGGAAGAAACCGATCCAGGCAATATTCAGACGGGTCCAGACCGGCTCCGGCAGCGTCAGCGCATGGCCCATGATGCGTTTGATCAGCAGGCGGTCACCGATGAAGTGGCTGCCGGCAAAGGCCAGGGCGAATAGCCAGTTGACTACCGGGGCCTTCCACTTGAGGAAGGTTTCGCTGTGGAAGGCCAGGGTCAGGCTGCCGAAGACCAGGCAGGCGATCAGGGTCAGCCACTGGCTTTTTTCCAGCTTGCGCTGGGAAAAGAACAGCGCGCCGTAAACCACCAGGGAGCTGATGATCAGCATCGCCGTGGCGCTGTAAATGCCGCCTACAGTCAGTTGGTGACCGGCGATGTCGACGACCCTTGGATCGATCTTGAAGACGATGAAGAACAGGAGCAGCGGGATGAAGTCGATGAATTGTTTCACAGTGGCAGCCAGAAGCAGGATGTGTCGGCATAATAACAAACATCCTTGGTTGCGAAAGCGCCAGCTGAATTGAGGTTACAGAGTCCTGTGAATGTTGATTTGCACTGCCATAGCACGGCCTCCGATGGCGCCCTGGCGCCTGCGGTACTGGTTGCGCGTGCGTTCGAGAGAGGCGTGCGAGTCCTGGCCTTGACCGATCATGACACCCTCGAAGGCCTGGATGAGGCCCGTAGCGCGGCGGTTGCACTGGGCATGCAACTGATCAACGGTGTCGAATTGTCCTGCACCTGGGGCGGGGCGACCATTCATGTATTGGGCTATGGTTTCGACGTCAACGCCCCGGCGCTGGTCGAGGCCATCGACAAATTGCACCACGGCCGCTGGCTGCGGTCCGAAGAAATAAGCCGCAAGCTGGAGCTCAAGGGCATGCCCGGTGCGCTCGAAGGTGCCCGGGCGATTCAGCAGGAACTGGGCGACAGCGGCAATGCCCCGGCCCGTCCGCACTTTGCCGACTATCTGGTGCGCGCCGGTTTCGTCAAGGACCGCGCCGAAGCCTTCCGCAAATGGCTGGGCGCCGGCAAGCTGGGGGATGTCAAGCAGCATTGGCCAACCCTTGAAGAAACTGTCGAAACCCTGCGTGCAGCGGGTGCCTGGGTCAGTCTGGCGCACCCTTGGCACTATGATTTCACTCGCAGCAAACGTCGCCGCCTGATTGCCGACTATATTCAAGCAGGTGGCCATGCGATTGAGGTGGTCAACGGCCATCAGCCCGCCGAGCAAGTGGGCAGCCTGGCTATTCTTGCTCGTGAGTTCGGTCTGCTGGTCAGCGCCGGCAGTGATTTTCATGGACCTGGAGGCTGGTCCGAGATTGGCGAATACCGCCCGATCCCGGAAGATCTGCCGCCGCTTTGGTGTCGGTTCAAACATGACCCAGTTATTGCCGCCGTCTGAACAGGTAGAGAATGTGAGTCAATTTTTCCAGATTCATCCGGAAAACCCGCAAGCGCGCCTGATAAAACAGGCCGTCGAGATCATCAGGTCCGGTGGAGTGGTGATCTATCCAACCGACTCTTCCTACGCCATTGGCTGCCAGATCGGTGACAAGAACGCCATTGAGCGTGTCCGTCGCTTGCGGCAACTGGACGACAAACACAACTTCGCGCTGATTTGCAGCGACCTTTCGCAGCTGGGGCTGTTCGCCAAGATCGATACCGGTACCTTTCGCCTGCTCAAGGCCCACCTGCCAGGGCCCTACACCTTTATTCTCAATGCCACCCGCGAAGTGCCGCGGCTGTTGCTGCACCCCAAGAAACGCACGATCGGCCTGCGGGTGCCGAGCCACCCGATAGCCCTGGCGTTGCTGGAAGAACTGGGCGAACCGCTGATGAGCGTGACGCTGATCATGCCCGGCGAGACCGAGCCGATGAGCGACCCCTACGAGATGCGCCAGTTGCTGGAACATCAGGTCGACCTGATCATCGACGGTGGCTTCGGCGGTATCAAAGCTTCCACGGTGATCAATCTGGCCGACGGCGAACCGGAAGTGATCCGCGTCGGCTGTGGCGACCCGACACCGTTTACGGTCGAAGCCTGAATGTCCGTTGTCGAATCCGTGGATAGCCAGGCTGGGGCGCAGCAGGAACTGCCGTTCGCCATGGTCTATGGCCAGGCGGTCATGGAAATGCCGCTGGACCTGTACATTCCGCCGGATGCGCTGGAGGTTTTTCTCGAAGCCTTCGAAGGTCCGCTCGACTTGCTGCTGTACCTGATCCGCAAACAGAACATCAATATTCTCGACATCCCGGTGGCGGAAATCACCCGCCAGTACATGGGCTATGTCGAGTTGATGCAATCGGTGCGCCTGGAACTGGCCGCCGAGTACCTGGTGATGGCGGCGATGCTCGCCGAGATCAAATCGCGGATGCTGTTGCCGCGCGCCGCCGAGATCGAAGCCGAAGAAGACGACCCGCGAGCCGAACTGATCCGCCGCCTGCAGCAGTACGAACGATTCAAGGCCGCCGCCGAAGGTATCGACGGCCTGAGTCGGGTAGGGCGCGACGTGGTGGTGCCCAAGCTCGATGCGCCAGAAGCCCGGGCGCGTAAGCTATTGCCGGACGTGAGCCTGGAAGAATTGCTGATGTCCATGGCCGAGGTTCTGCACCGTGGCGATATGTTCGAAAGCCATCAGGTCAGTCGCGAGGCGTTATCCACCCGCGAGCGCATGAGCGATGTGCTGGAACGGCTCAAGGGCGGTGGCTTCGTGCCTTTTGTCGAGCTGTTCACCGCCGAAGAAGGGCGCCTGGGTGTAGTCGTGACCTTTATGGCGATCCTCGAGCTGGTCAAGGAATCCTTGGTCGAGCTGGTGCAGAATGAGTCTTTTGCAGCTATCCATGTGCGGGCGCGAGCCGAATAACGAGCTGAAACAATGAACCTGACTGAACCCCGCGAGCTGGCGCCATTGCTCGAAGCTTTTCTGTTGGCCTCGGGAAAGCCGCAATCGCTGGAGCGCCTGTTCGAGCTCTTCGAAGAAGGCGAGCGGCCCGAACCGCCGGTCTTCAAGAAGGCCCTGGCGATTCTGGCCAAATCCTGCGACGGCCGGGCCTTTGAGCTCAAGGAAGTCGCCTCCGGCTATCGCCTGCAGATCCGCGAAAAGTTTTCACCCTGGGTGGGGCGCTTGTGGGAAGAGCGGCCGCAGCGTTATTCCCGGGCCATGCTGGAAACCATGGCCTTGATCGCCTATCGTCAACCGATTACCCGGGGCGAGATCGAGGATGTACGTGGGGTGGCGGTCAACACCCATATCGTCAAAACCCTGCTCGAGCGCGAGTGGATCCGTATCGTCGGTTACCGCGACGTGCCGGGTAAGCCGGCGATGTTCGCCACCACCAAAGCATTCCTCGATCACTTCAACCTGAAGAACCTCGACGACCTGCCGCCACTGGCCGAGCTGCGTGAGCTGGAACCCGATCCGGTGCTCGACTTCGACGACGCGCCCGTGCCGCAAAGCCTGCAAGCCCTGGCCGACGCCAGCGCCGAACCGGAAGAACCGAAGGACGAAACCAGTTTCCATACCTTGCTGCTGGAGCTGGACTCGATGGAAGAGGGCCTCAAGACCGACTTCGACGATTTGCTGCGGGATGGGGCGGTGAGCGAAACCGAAGAGGGGCTGGTTCAACCCGAGCCCGAGGTTGAGGTTGAAGTTGAAGTTGAGGTTGAAGCTGAGGTTGAGGTCGAATTTCAGGTCGAGGCCGAAATCGAACAGCCGCAGGAAGACGACCTCATAGGCGTGGCCCAAGCCCGGGAAAAACTCCTGGCCGCCGTCGCGGCACTGGAGCGGCACAAGCCCCAGCTGAGCGACGAAGAAGCCGAAGCCCAAGCCCTGGCCGAAGCGATCGAGAACGAAAGAAGAATGTCGGAGGATTGAAGGCCGCCAAAAGATCGCAGCCTGCGGCAGCTCCTACGCCGACCGTGTACACCCGCAATTACCGGGTGTACACCAATCCTCCCGTAGGAGCTGCCGATAGGCTGCGATCTTTTGATCCTGGGGCGCCACCGGTCGGCGGAAAAACAAATAAGCCACGGCTTATCAACTAGTCTCTGATGCGCGAACGCCCTCATGAGCGTATGATTCGCGACCCTTGAGCGATCCCTTCGCCCAGGTACCCAGCTTTCAACTCTTCAGGCCAGGCCTGAACAGACCACACCGGGAGGTGCCCAGATGAGTGTTAAAGACCAGAAAGACAGCCAGGAAATCGGCCCCGCAGGCGAAAAACTGCAGAAAGTCCTCGCCCGTATCGGCGTCGGCTCGCGCCGCGACGTAGAAGCCTGGATCAGCCATGGCCGCATCAAGGTCAACGGCAAAGATGCCACCCTTGGCCTGCGCGTCGACCTGCACGACGCCATCACCATCGATGGCAAGGTGATCAAGCGCGAAGAAGCCGCCGAGTCGGTACGCCGCGTGATCATGTACAACAAGCCCGACGGTGAAATCTGCACCCGTGACGACCCGGAAGGCCGTCCGACCGTGTTCGATAAAATGCCGCGCCCGAAAGAAGGCCGCTGGATCAACATCGGCCGCCTGGACATCAACACCACCGGTCTGCTGATGTTCACCACTGACGGTGAGCTGGCCAACCGCTTGATGCACCCTTCCTACGAGATGGACCGTGAATACGCGGTACGTGTACGTGGCGAAGTCGACGACGAGATGATTGAGCGTCTGAAAGCCGGCGTCGTCCTCGAAGACGGCCCGGCCAAGTTCACCGACATCAAGCAAGCACCGGGTGGCGAAGGTTTCAACCACTGGTACCACTGCGTGGTGATGGAAGGCCGTAACCGTGAAGTGCGTCGTTTGTGGGAATCCCAAGGTCTGGTGGTCAGCCGTCTGAAGCGCGTGCGTTTCGGTCCGGTGTTCCTCAACTCTGACCTGCCGATGGGTCGCTGGCGCGAAATGAGCCAGTACGAAGTCGACATTCTCAGTGCTGAAGTGGGTTTGACTCCGGTGGCGATGCCGCAGCTGAACGCGAAGAGCAAAGACAAGCTCGAGCGTATGCAGCGTAAATCGTCGCGCCCGGTTGGCAAGACCGAGCGCGTGCGGACCCTGCGTCCAGCTGCCGGCGCACCGGCCGCCGGGCCGCGTCCAGTCCGTGAGCCGCACATCGAAGGCGAGCGCCCGGCGCGCAAGCCAGCGGAACCGCGTCAGGATGGTGTACGTGGTCCACGCACTCCGCGTCCGGCTACCGGTCGCGGTGCTCCAACCGGCGGTCGTAGCGATCGTGGCGCGCCAGCAGGCGGTCGCAGCGATTCCAGTCGCGGTACGCCAGTGGCAGAACGCCCGGCCGATACCAAGCGCCCAGCCAAGCCAGCGCCGAAGTCCAAGCGTCCGGGCATCGTCCTGGTTGACAAGGATGCGCCATCGGGCAAACGCCGTGGCGCACCGGCCGGTTCGGGCCAGCGTCCAGGCTTTGGCCGTCGCAAGCCGGAGTAAGCGGTAAGCTGCAAACAAGAACGCCAACCCTAGGGTTGGCGTTTTTTTTACTCTTCATATCACCCTGCAGATTTGCGGTGCTCCTGCCTCCGCTTTCGCGAGCAAGCTCGCTCCCACATTGGATCTTCGGTGTGTTCGCAATTTTGCGATCAACACAGGCCCACTGTGGGAGCGAGCTTGCTCGCGATAGCGCCAGTGGCAACAACCCATCCCTGCGCCGATCTGCAGCGGAAATTTGGTGTTCCGCACCGTAACGAAATATTTACGAATATCCCGAATTTCACCCATGGAATCGATGGATCTTGGGCGCCGTAAGGAAAACCTTCCGAATTCAGCCCGAAATCACTGGCCACAAGGCTCTACCCCGGTTGTTTCCCATCGCTGGTGAGGGTGTTATGCGCCCCATGCCTGTCGTGCAGGTCATAACAAGAAGGAGGCGCAATGTACGCCATGATCCATTCCTACCGACTCTCCCCAAGCGATGATTCCCCCATCGTCGCCACTGACGGCCCACAGCGGTTCGTCCAGTTTATTGCCGCCGTCCGCGACCCTCGAGACGGCCCCGTGCCATCCCGGCAACCGACGCGCTGATCAGGCAGTGTCTGGCAGCAGCGGGTTACGGGTGTACAATGCGCGGCGTTTTAACTGTGACTCAACTGCGTATCCGCGCATTTTGCGCCTGTCGGCTGTCATGACTCGTTTGCTCCCAGCACGCCGTTTGATCGCCAAAGGCCAATAAACTCAAGGCTATCCGCCTTGTTCACTCCGCCACGTCACAAGCGTGTCGGGTTCGATTTCGTCACAGATAAAAACAAACAGGTGACGCATGACGGTTAACAAAACGCTGAACTCCTGGTGCCTGCGCTGGGGTTTGATCCCCGCTGCTTAATCTCGTACCCAAGCAGCAACGTCCAACGAACATCATCAAACCTTGCGTGAGACCCTTTTAATGAGTGGACAAAACTCGCATTCCGGTACGCTTCAACGCGGCCTGAAGAATCGCCATATTCAACTGATTGCCCTCGGTGGCGCGATCGGTACCGGGTTGTTTCTCGGTTCTGCCGGCGTGCTGAAATCGGCCGGCCCGTCGATGATCCTCGGCTACGCGATCTGCGGCTTCATCGCTTTCATGATCATGCGCCAACTGGGCGAAATGATCGTGGAAGAGCCGGTGGCTGGCTCGTTCAGCCACTTCGCACACAAATACTGGGGTGGTTTTGCCGGCTTCCTGTCAGGCTGGAACTGCTGGATCCTGTACATCCTGGTGGGCATGTCGGAGCTGACTGCGGTCGGCAAGTACATCCATTACTGGGCACCGGACATCCCGACCTGGGTATCGGCAGCCGGGTTCTTCGTACTGATCAACCTGATCAACCTGGCCAACGTCAAAGTCTTTGGCGAGGCCGAGTTCTGGTTCGCGATCATCAAGGTCGTGGCCATCGTCGGCATGATCGCCCTGGGCAGCTACCTGCTGGTCAGCGGCAACGGCGGGCCACAGGCCTCGGTGACCAACCTGTGGCAACACGGTGGTTTCTTCCCCAATGGCGTCAGTGGTCTGGTGATGGCCATGGCGATCATCATGTTCTCCTTCGGTGGCCTGGAAATGCTCGGTTTCACCGCAGCCGAGGCTGACCAGCCGAAGACCGTGATCCCTAAAGCCATCAACCAGGTGATCTACCGGATCCTGATTTTCTACATCGGTGCACTGGTGGTGCTGTTGTCCCTGACGCCATGGGACAGCTTGCTGGCCAGTCTGAACGCCTCTGGCGATGCGTATAGCGGCAGCCCGTTCGTTCAGGTGTTCTCGATGCTCGGCAGCGACACCGCGGCGCACATCCTCAACTTCGTGGTCCTGACCGCGGCACTGTCGGTGTACAACAGCGGCACTTACTGCAACAGCCGCATGCTGCTGGGCATGGCCGAGCAGGGTGATGCACCGAAGGCGCTGGCGAAAATCGACAAGCGTGGCGTGCCGGTGCGTTCGATTCTGGCGTCGGCCGCGGTGACCCTGGTCGCCGTGCTGCTCAACTACTGGATCCCGCAACATGCGCTGGAACTGCTGATGTCGTTGGTGGTTGCGACCCTGGTAATCAACTGGGCGATGATCAGCTTCTCGCACTTCAAGTTCCGTCAGCACATGAACCGTACCCGGCAGACGCCATTGTTCAAGGCCCTGTGGTACCCGTACGGCAACTACGTCTGCCTGGCGTTCGTGGTGTTCATCCTTGGCGTCATGCTGCTGATCCCGGGCATCCAGGTCTCGGTCTACGCGATCCCGGTGTGGGTGGCGTTCATGTGGGTCTGCTACGGCATCAAGAACAAGCGCAGTGCGCAACAGGCGTTGATGGCGGCTGGTGCAGTGAAGTAAAGCGTTACCTGAAAACAACAAACCCGGCCCAGTGCCGGGTTTGTTGTTTATGGGTTTCAGTGAGCTTGCACCGAACCCACAATGGTCCGCATTCCCCTTCAGGCTATTCGGGTATCCTGATGAACCCCAAACGCGGAACGCTTTTCCATGCTGGTGATTTCCAACAATGTGCATCTGCCGGATGCCGAGATCGAGTTGACCGCCATTCGCGCCCAGGGCGCCGGTGGGCAGAACGTCAACAAGGTTTCCAGTGCCGTGCACCTGCGCTTCGACATTCCGGCCTCGTCGTTGCCCGAGTTCTACAAGGAACGGCTGCTGGCGCTGCGCGACAGTCGCATCACCAGCGAAGGGGTGTTGATCATCAAGGCCCAGCAATACCGGACCCAGGAGCAGAACCGCGCCGATGCGCTGGAGCGCCTGACCGAGTTGATCCTCAGCGCCACCAAGGTCGAAAAGAAACGCCGCCCGACCAAGCCGACCCTCGGTTCAAAGAAGCGTCGGCTCGAATCGAAGACCAAGCGCGGCAGCATCAAGGCCGGACGTGGCAAGGTCGATTTCTAGCGCGCGTCCCTTTCTTCGCGGTACTTTTCATTAAGGTGCTTCGGCGCCTGCCGGTACAAGTAAACGCTCAGCACCAAACCGCTCAACGCGGCGAGCGCGGCGAACAGGAAGATCGAGGCAAAACCAAAGCCGGCCGCAACCGCGCCCGCCAATGGGCCGGTAATCCCCAGCGACAAATCGATAAACACTGAATAGGCACCGACCGCCGCACCACGGCTGGAGGCCGGTACCAGGTTGACCGCTTCCACACCCAGCGCCGGGAACACCAGCGAGAAGCCGAAACCAGTCAATGCCGCGCCAGCCAATGCCCAATGAGCATCCGGTGCCAGCCACAACAACAATAGCCCCAGTGTTTCCACCGCCAGGCAAGCAATCGCCACCCGAAATCCACCGAGGCGGTTGATCAGGTTGCCGAACAGCAGCCGCGCGCCGATGAAACTCGCGCCGAACAGGCTCAGGCACAGCACCGCGTTGTCCCAGTGTTGCGTGGCGTAATACAGGGTGATGAAGGTGGCGATGGTGCCGAAACCGATAGAGCCCAACGCCAGGCCGCAACCGTGGGGCAGCACCCGACCCAGCACATGCATGAACGGCAAACGTTCACCGACGACAATCGGCGCGGCGGTTTTCGGCCAGGCCAGTGCCAGACCCAAAGCGGCCAGCAGCAGAATACTCACGCCCATGCTCCACAGGCCCAATTGATTGACCAGCAGCACCCCCAGCGGGGCGCCGATGGCCAATGCGCCGTAACTGGCGATGCCGTTCCAGGAGATGACCTTGGCGGTGTTCGCCGCGCCGACCCGGCCGATGCCCCAGCCGATCGAACCGGAACCCACCAGGCTTTCCGCGCTACCGAGCACCAGGCGGCCGATCAACAGGCTGATCAGGCTCAACATCGGCAAACTCTGTGTCCAGGCCGAAATCAGCATGAACACGCCGCTCAAGCCGCAACCGGCGAGGCCGTACATGACCGCCAGTTTGCTGCCCTTGTTGTCGATGAGTTTCCCGGCATAAGGACGGCTGAGCGGGGTGGCGAGGTATTGCACGCTGATCACCAGGCCGGCGATCACCGCGCCAAAACCCAGGTTGCTGTGGACGTAGCCCGGCAGCACGGCCAAGGGGATGCCGATGTTCAGGTAGCCGATGAAGGTGAAAAGTACGATGGAAACCACTTGCAGCGTGACCGCCATGGGGCGCTGGGTATCTGGCATGGGGGAGAGGTCCACTGGCGCGGCAGGATAGATAGGCTGCTTATGATACCGGTGGTTGTGGCGATGCAGGGCGGGGAAATGAAAAACTATCGCGCCGACCCGAAATTGCGGTGGCGAATGGATTCAAGGAAGGAAAATCAGGATTTGCCGGGAGCCAGCAATTGCGTGGTGACCAGAGCGGCCAGGGCATTTTCCTGATTGCCGAAACGGGCCAGCAGGGCGGCTTGTTTCTCCGGGCTGAGGCGATTCCAGACCTCGATCATCTTTTCAGCGGTGCCGATCAGCACGCTGGCTTGAGTTTCGCTGAAGTTGTCGGTCATGGCTCGGTTCTCGAGGGGGGCTGGCGTTCAGGCTGTGTGGAAAGCGCATCATTTAGCGCTTTCCACACGGTCTGGATCGCTCACTCAGTCTTCGCTATCGGCCTTGAGGCGTTCAACTGAATCGTTCGGCTCGGGCTGTTGAGCACCGGCTTGTTGCGTGGTTGTCTGCTCAGTCTCGTGCAGGCTTGGGAAGGGGAGATTAGGTATCTCATGCATCGTCGTCGCTCCTCGCAAGGTCTGTTTTTATATCGCTGGTTAATCCGCGATGTTAAAAAAGCTTGTAGAGGATACAGCACTGGAAATGGCAAAAAGACTTTTAAATCCGATTGTTGCGACGGGCGGGGTTGTCTATACAAGCGGGGAAGGGATGAAATTAATGGGATTTCATTGCATTCCCCGTAGCAGCTGCCGAAGGCTGCGTCCGGCCGCGTAGCGGTCGTAAATCCTGCATCCACGATCATTCTGGAACACCGCAGCGTTTGGTTTTACGACTGCTTCGCAGCCGAACGCAGCCTTCGGCAGCTGCTACGGACCGCGTTTTGGCTCGATGGGTTATGCACACACCTCGGCAATCGCCTCGGCCAGCAAATCCAGGCGTGTCGCGTCGATGCCGGCGACGTTCGCCCGGCCGCTGCTGACCATGTACACGCTATGGTTTTCCCGCAGGCGCTGCACCTGGGTCGGTGTCAGGCCGGTGTAGGAGAACATTCCGCGTTGAACACCGATGTGCGCGAAACGCTCGCCGAGACCGTGGGGCCCAAGGGCTTCCACCAGGCCTGAGCGCAATTGCGCGATGCGCAGGCGCATGGCTTCGACTTCATCGGCCCAGAGGTTTTTCAGCTCTGGATCGCCAAGGATGGTCGCGACCACGGCTGCGCCGTGATCCGGCGGAGTCGACCACAGATTACGGGCAACAAACGCCAGTTGGCTGCGGATATCCAGCAGCTTCTCGGCATCCGCCGCGCAAACGATCAGCGCGCCGGTACGATCGCAGTACAGGCCGAAGTTTTTCGAGCAGGAACTGGTGATCAGCAATTCAGGCAATGCTTCTGCGAACAGTCGTACTGCCCAGGCATCCTGTTCCAGACCGTCGCCGAAGCCCTGGTAGGCGAAGTCGATCAACGGCAGCAATTCGCGACTGCGGACGATCTCCAGCACCCGACGCCAGTCGTCATGGGACAGGTCGAACCCGGTAGGGTTATGGCAGCAAGCGTGCAGCAGCACCACGTCGCCCTTGGGCACCTGGTTCAAGGTCGCCAGCATCCCTTCGATGTCGAGGCGGTTATCGCTGCCGACATAGGGGTAGTGGCTGACCTTGAGGCCGGCCGCGGCGTAGATGGTTTCGTGAATCGGCCAGGTCGGATTGCTCAACCAGATACCGCGGCCGGGCAGGCAGCGGGCAATGAAGTCGGCGCTCAGGCGCAATGCGCCGGTGCCGCCCGGGGTCTGGGTGGCGCCGACCCGTTGCTCGGCGATCAGCTTGGAGTCCGCGCCCAGCACCAGATCATTGATGCCCTTGCCGAACGCCACGTTGCCGTGGCCACCGATGTAAGTCTTGGTGGTTTGCTGCTCGACCAGCCGTTGTTCGGCCAGTTTCACTGCCTGAAGAATCGGCGTCAGGCCCTGGGCGTCTTTGTAGACGCCAACGCCGAGGTCGAATTTGCGCGGGTTCGAATCCAGCGCATAGGCCTCCATCAGGCCGAGAATCGGGTCGCCGGGCACTCGGCCGATGGCATCGAAATGCATTATTTGCGGCCCTCGGCGTCCTTGGCCACTTCGTCAGTGCGTGCGGCCATGATGAAGTCGTTGCGGTGCAGGCCTTTGATCGAGTGGCTCCACCAGGTCACGGTGACTTTGCCCCACTCGGTGAGCAGGCCTGGGTGGTGACCTTCGGCTTCGGAGATTTCACCGACGGCGTTGGTGAAGGCCAGGGCGTGCTTGAAGTTCTTGAACAGGAAAACTTTTTCCAGCTGCATCACGCGGTCGCGAACTTCGATGTTCCAGTCAGGGATCTGCTTGATCAGTACCGGCAGTTCTTCGTCGCTGACTTGTGGAGCATCGGCGTGGCAGGCTTCGCAATGGGCTTGGTTCAATGTGGACATGATGTATTCCTGAAATCGAGTGTTTGGAAAAACGGTCGTCAGTAAGGCCACGCTAAAGCAAAGCGTTGGCCCGTAACAGACTCACCTGATGCCAAAAGGCGCGGGTCACGCTGCTTTTGGCGGAAACTTGGGAGTGCGTAAGCCCAGCTGCATACCTTGCTTGACCATGCCCATGATGTCTTCGTGAGCCAGATCGAACAGGCGCTTGAGGTTCGGCAGGACAAAGTACAGCGGTTGCAGGATGTCGATGCGATACGGCGTGCGCATGCATTCCAGCGGATCGAACGGCTGGTGTTCCGGCTCATCCGACAGGCTGTACACGGTTTCCTTGGGCGAGGACAGGATGCCGCCGCCGTAGATGCGTTGGCCTTGCGGGGTGTCGACCAGGCCGAACTCGATGGTCATCCAGTACAGCCGCGCCAGATAGACCCGCTCCTCTTTGGAGGCTTGCAGGCCAAGCTTGCCGTAGGTATGGGTGAATTCGGCGAACCAGGGGTTGGTCAGCAGCGGACAGTGGCCGAAGATCTCGTGGAAAATGTCCGGTTCTTGCAGGTAATCAAGCTCTTCGCGGGTACGAATAAAGGTCGCCACCGGAAACTGCTTGTTCGCCAGCAATTCGAAAAAGGTCTGGAAGGGGATCAGCGCCGGCACCCGGGCAACTTGCCAGCCGGTAGTGGCGGCCAGCACCTCGTTGATTTCGCCAAGTTGCGGAATGCGATCGTGAGGCAGGCCGAGTTTTTCGATGCCGTCCAGGTACTCCTGGCACGCACGACCCTCGAGCACTTTCAGTTGTCGAGTGATCAGCGTGTTCCACACCGCATGTTCTTCTGCGGGATAGTCGATAAAACCTTGCGCATCGGGCTCGCGAGCCACGTAGTGCGTCTGCTTCATGCTGCTCTCCTGCTAGGGGATACATTCTTGTTATGGTTCAACTTATGTCCATATAGATAGCGCAGAGAAGAGCCAGTTGCAGCACCTCGGTTGAAGAGTGAGTAGGAATTTTCCCTGCTTTTTGTAAAGTTTTCGTTACGTAATGGCCTCGATCCCCTGTGTATTGAGATCTGACGGTTTGAAAAGGCTTGAAACTGTCACATAATCTTGACGATTAACTGAGCCCGACTGCAAAAAAATGGCGGGCTTTGACCCAATGCCGGTCAGTTAATGGAAATCTAAAGCCTGGCGCGCACTTGTGGCGAGGGGGCTTGCCCCCGTTCGGCTGCGCAGCAGTCGTAAAGTCGACAAGCGCGGTGTGCCTGAAACAATACGTTTGCAGGTTTTAGGGCCGCTGCGCAGCCCAGCGGGGGCAAGCCCCCTCGCCACAGGTTTTGCGTTCGACGCGCCGTTTCTTTAACAGGCAGGCATTGGGTTTTACCTGCGCAAGCGGGGTTCTCGACCTTCCAATAAAATCCCAGGCCTTTTTATGCGTATCAAAGTCCACTGCCAGAACCGTATCGGTATCCTGCGCGACATTCTCAATCTACTGGTGGAGTACGGGATCAACGTTGCCCGCGGTGAAGTCGGCGGTGAGCATGGCAATGCGATCTACCTGCATTGCCCGAACCTGATCAACATTCAGTTCCAGGCGCTGCGCGCGAAGTTCGAGGCGATTAACGGTGTGTTCGGCGTTAAGCGCGTTGGGCTGATGCCCAGCGAGCGTCGGCATATGGAGCTCAACGCCTTGCTCGGTGCGCTGGAGTTTCCGGTGTTATCCATCGACATGGGCGGCTCGATCGTTGCGGCCAACCGTGCCGCCGCCCAGTTGCTCGGGGTGCGGGTCGATGAGGTGCCGGGAATTCCGCTGTCGCGCTATGCCGAAGACTTTGATTTGCCGGAGCTGGTTCGCGCCAACAAATCGCGGATCAATGGCTTGCGGGTCAAGGTCAAGGGCGATGTGTTTCTGGCTGATATCGCGCCGCTGCAATCGGAGCATGACGACAGCGAGGCCATGGCTGGTGCGGTGCTGACGTTGCACCGGGCGGATCGGGTCGGCGAGCGTATCTATAATGTGCGCAAGCAGGAACTGCGCGGTTTCGACAGCATCTTCCAGAGCTCCAAGGTCATGGCCGCGGTGGTTCGCGAAGCCCGGCGCATGGCACCGCTGGATGCGCCGCTGCTCATCGAGGGCGAGACCGGCACCGGCAAGGAGTTGCTGGCGCGCGCCTGCCACCTGGCCAGCCCGCGAGGGCAGTCGCCGTTGATGGCGCTCAACTGCGCCGGGTTGCCCGAGTCGATGGCCGAGACCGAGTTGTTCGGTTATGGCCCCGGTGCATTCGAGGGCGCGCGGGCTGAAGGCAAGCTCGGTCTGCTGGAGCTGACGGCTGGAGGCACGCTGTTCCTCGATGGGGTAGGGGAGATGAGCCCGCGCTTGCAGGTCAAATTGCTGCGCTTTCTGCAGGATGGTTGTTTCCGCCGGGTCGGCAGTGACGAAGAGGTCTATCTGGATGTACGGGTGATCTGCGCGACCCAGGTCGATCTGTCGGAGCTGTGTGCTCGCGGCGAATTTCGTCAGGACCTTTACCATCGGCTCAATGTGTTGTCGTTGCATATCCCTCCGTTGCGCGAATGCCTCGATGGTTTGACGCCGTTGGTGGAGCACTTCCTCGATCAGGCCAGCCGGCAGATCGGTTGCCCCTTGCCGAAACTGGCGCCGGCGGCGATGGATCGACTCCGGCATTACCACTGGCCTGGCAACGTTCGGCAGCTGGAGAACGTGTTGTTTCAGGCGGTTTCGTTGTGTGAGGGCGGGACGGTCAAGGCCGAGCATATTCGTTTGCCGGATTATGGCGTGCGCCAACCGCTTGGCGATTTTTCCCTTGAGGGCGGGCTGGACGCGATTGTCGGGCGTTTCGAGAAGGCCGTATTGGAACGGCTGTATTCCGAGCACCCGAGCAGCCGACAACTGGGCAAACGGCTCGGGGTGTCCCATACCACCATTGCCAACAAGTTGCGTGAGTATGAGGTGGGAAAAGACCCAGGGGCATAACCCTGTGGCAATGAGGTTTTGTGGCGAGGGGGCTTGCCCCCGTTCGGCCGCGAAGCGGTCGTAAAACCATCCAATGCGTTTTACCTGAAAAAATGCGGTGGCAGATTTTAGGGCTGCTTCGCACCCCAGCGGGGGCAAGCCCCCTCGCCACAGGTTTTTGTGGCGACTGTACTTATGTATCCAGGTCGGTATTTGCCACCAACCGGCATATCTCCGCCGGTTTTTCGTCTCCCTCACAATCCATAAATGCCCTCTGATTCCCCCAGACCCTTTGTTTGCCTGCCCTCAAGCCGCCAGAAAATAGTTGGTGCAGTTATTGCTTGAGGCTCAGCAGTACAGCGGTGGGCGGCAAACGTCCGGCAGACAGAGGAAAGACTGTGGACAAGTACCTTTACGTGGCAATGACCGGCGCCAGCCAGAATGCACTGGCGCAAAAGGCGCATGCCAACAACCTGGCGAACATCTCCACCAACGGTTTTCAGCGCGACCTGGAGCAGGCGCGGTCGATGCCGGTGTTTGGTGACAGCTTTCCGGCGCGGGCGTTTGCCCTGTCCGAGCGTCCGGCCACCGATTTCACTGCCGGCGCGCTGGTGGAAACCGGGCGCGACCTCGATGTGGCGGTCAGTGGCAACGGCTGGATTGCCGTGCAAACCCCCGACGGCGGTGAAGGTTATGTGCGCACCGGCAGCCTGAATGTCGATGCCCTGGGCGTGCTGCGGGCCGGCAACGGTATGCCGGTCATGGGCAACGGCGGGCCGATTGCCGTGCCGCCTGAACAGAAAATCGAAGTCGGTCAGGACGGCACCATCAGCATCAGGGCGATGGGCGAAGGCCCGCGAGTGATGGCGCAAGTCGACCGCATCAAGCTGGTCAACCCGGACCTGAAGAACATGGTCAAGGGCCTGGACGGTTCGATCCACACCAAGGACGGCCAGCCGGCAGATGCCGATGCCAATGTGCAACTGGTGTCCGGCTTCCTCGAGTCGAGCAACGTCAATGCCGTCGAAGAAATGACCTCGGTGCTGGCGCTGGCCAAGCAGTTCGAGCTGCACATCAAGATGATGAACACCGCCAAAGAAGACGACCAGGCCATGGCTCGGGTCTTGCAGATCAGCTAATTATCAGAACGTAGCGCCGTAAAACAGGCGCGCGAGGAGAATCGAATGCTTCCGGCTCTATGGGTTGCCAAAACAGGTCTGTCCGCCCAGGACACCAACCTGACGACTATTTCCAACAACCTGGCGAACGTCTCGACCACGGGTTTCAAACGTGACCGTGCCGAGTTCCAGGACCTGCTGTACCAGATCAAACGCCAGCCTGGTGCCCAGTCGACCCAGGACAGCGAGTTGCCATCGGGCCTGCAAGTGGGTACCGGTGTGCGCATCGTCGGCACCCAGAAGAACTTCACCGCCGGCAGCCTGCAAACCACCGAGCAGCCGCTGGACATGGCCATCAATGGTCGCGGGTTCTTCCAGGTCCTGCAGCCGGACGGCACCACGTCCTTTACCCGCGACGGTACCTTCCACCTGGACTCCAATGGCCAGATCGTCACGGCCAACGGCTTCGCGCTGGAGCCGGCGATCGTCGTGCCGAACGATGCACAGACCTTCACGGTCGGCCAGGACGGCACGGTTTCGATCACCATCGCCGGTAACCCGGCTCCGCAAGTGATCGGCAACCTGCAGACGGCCGACTTCATCAACCCGGCTGGCCTGCAAGCGGCCGGTGGCAATATGTTCCTGGAAACCGCTGCCAGCGGCGCGCCGCAAATCGGCACTCCGGGCTTGAACGGTTTTGGCCTGACGCTGCAAAACACCCTGGAAACCTCCAACGTCAGCACCGTGGAAGAGATGGTCAACATGATCACCACTCAGCGCGCCTACGAGATGAACTCCAAGGTGATCTCCACCGCCGACCAGATGCTCTCGTTCGTAACGCAGAATCTGTAATCAAGTCTATGGGGCGGCCTGAGGTCGCCTGCAACACCGTGAGGTAGGGTCATGAATCGGTTTGTTTCTGTTCTTGCACTGAGTGGGATCGCTGTGCTCGCGGGGTGTGTCGCCCCGCCGCCGAAGCCGAATGACCCTTACTACGCGCCAGTGTTGCCGCGTACCCCGTTGCCGGCGGCGGCGAACAACGGCTCGATCTATCAGGCCGGCTTCGAACAGAACCTGTACGGCGACCGCAAGGCGTTCCGGGTCGGTGACATCATCACCATCACCCTGAACGAGAGGACCCAGGCGAGCAAAAACGCCAACTCGCAAATCGACAAGAACAGCAAGACCGATATCGGCCTGAGCTCGTTTTTCGGTGGCGGCCTGAGTACCAATGACCCGGTTGGGAGTGGCAACCTGAGCCTGGATGTCGGTTACAGCGGTGACCGGGCGACCAAGGGTGACAGCAAGGCCGGGCAGGGCAACAGCCTGACCGGTTCGATCACCGTGACCGTCGCCGACGTCTTGCCCAACGGCATCATTTCCGTGCGCGGCGAGAAGTGGATGACCCTCAATACCGGTGACGAGCTGGTACGGATTGCCGGCCTGGTGCGCGCCGATGATATTTCCACGGATAACACCGTGCCTTCGACCCGGATCGCCGACGCGCGCATCACCTATTCGGGCACCGGTTCGTTCGCCGATGCGAGTCAGCCAGGCTGGTTCGACCGTTTCTTCCTCAGCCCGCTGTTCCCTTTCTAGGTGGCTACCTTGAACTTCAAACAGCTGGTCGCTGCCGTCATTCTGTTATCCACAGCCCTCGGCGCTCACGCCGAACGGCTGAAGGACATCGCCAGTATCTCGGGCGTACGCTCCAACCAATTGATCGGCTATGGCCTGGTCGTCGGGCTTAACGGCACGGGCGACCAGACCACGCAGACCCCGTTCACCCTGCAGACCTTCAACAACATGCTCTCGCAGTTCGGCATCAAGGTGCCGGCCGGCTCGGGCAATGTGCAGTTGAAGAACGTCGCGGCGGTATCGATCAGCGCCGATTTACCGGCGTTCGCCAAGCCGGGGCAGACGGTGGATATCACCGTGTCCTCCATCGGTAATTCCAAGAGCCTGCGCGGCGGCACCTTGCTGCTGACGCCACTTAAAGGTATCGATGGCAACGTCTACGCCATCGCCCAGGGCAACCTGGTGGTCGGCGGTTTCGACGCCGAAGGCCGTGACGGATCGAAGATCACCGTCAACGTGCCGTCGGCCGGGCGGATCCCCGGTGGCGCCTCTGTCGAGCGTGCGGTACCGAGTGGTTTCAACCAGGGCAACAGCCTGACCCTCAACCTCAACCGTTCGGACTTCACCACGGCCAAGCGCATCGTCGACAAGATCAATGACCTGCTCGGTCCAGGCGTGGCTCAGGCCATCGACGGCGGTTCGATTCGAGTGACGGCGCCGCTCGATCCGAGCCAGCGCGTCGACTACCTGTCGATCCTCGAAAACCTCGAAGTCGATCCAGGCCAGGCGGTGGCCAAGGTTATTATCAACTCGCGCACCGGCACCATCGTGATCGGCCAGAACGTCAAGGTTTCGCCGGCCGCTGTGACCCACGGCAGCCTGACGGTGACCATTACCGAGGACCCGATCGTCAGCCAGCCGGGGCCGCTGTCCAATGGCCAGACCGCCGTTGTGCCGCGTTCGCGGGTCAACGCCGAGCAAGAGGCCAAGCCGATGTTCAGGTTCGGCCCTGGTACCACCCTGGACGAAATCGTTCGTGCGGTGAATCAGGTCGGCGCCGCGCCGGGTGACTTGATGGCCATCCTCGAAGCCTTGAAACAGGCCGGCGCCTTGCAAGCCGACCTGATCGTGATTTGAGGTGGCAGCCATGGATATCCAGAAAAGTGGTCGAGTCAGCAGCGGCGATTCGGGTTCCTATTCCGACCTCAACCGGCTTAACCAGCTCAAGGTCGGTGACAAGGACAGCGATGGCAACATGCGCAAGGTGGCGCAGGAGTTCGAGTCGCTGTTCCTCAACGAAATGCTCAAGTCCATGCGCTCGGCCACCGATGCGCTGGGCCAGGACAATCCACTCAATACCCCCGCGGCCAAGCAGTACCAGGAAATGTACGACCAGCAACTGGCGGTTTCCATGTCCCGCGAGGGCGGCGGTATCGGTCTGGCGGATGTACTGCTGCGGCAGATGTCGAAAACCAAATCGGCCCATGTGGCGACCGGCTCGACCCTGACCGCCGCTGAAGACGCGGCCAAGGCGCCGGTCGCCACGCCGATTGCTGCCGGGACCACTGGCACCAACGGCTCCTTGAGTCGTCTCAACGGTGAACGTCCCTTGTGGGCATCGCGCTCGGGCAGCTCGCCACAACCGGTTGCCGAAGGTGCGAGCCATGACGTCAGGATGCTGCTCAATCAGCGACGCCTGGCATTACCACCCAAGCTCGCCGACCGTTTGTTGACAGGGATCGTGCCTTCGGCGACCAGCGCCGCCGTCGCCGGCACTCACAATGCGTTGCCAGCCCGCACCACGGCCGCTGCCGATGCAGTCATCAAGGGCGATTGGCAGTCCGCGCGAAGCTTTGCCGCCCCTCAAGGGCAGATGCAGGTTTACGGTCGGGCCATGGCCCAGCCGCCGTTGGCGCCAGCGAAAAAAGCCTTCGGTTCGGCAGACGAATTCGTCGCCACCATGCTGCCCATGGCGCAGCAGGCGGCTGACCGGATCGGCGTCGATCCACGCTACCTGGTGGCCCAGGCCGCACTGGAAACCGGCTGGGGTAAATCGGTCATGCGCCAGCAGGACGGCACCAGCAGCCACAACCTGTTTGGCATCAAGGCCAGCGAAAGCTGGAAGGGCGCTCAGGCGCGGGCGATCACCAGCGAGTTCAGGAATGGCGAGATGGTCAAGGAAACGGCCGAGTTCCGTTCCTACGATTCTTATCAAGACAGCTTCAATGACCTGGTGACCTTGCTGCAAAGCAACAATCGTTATCAAGAAGTGCTGAAGTCGGCCGATAACCCGGAACAGTTTGTGCGCGAGTTGCAGAAGGCCGGTTATGCCACCGACCCGGACTACGCCAGCAAGATTTCACAGATAGCCAAACAAATGAAGAGCTACCAGAACTACGCTGCGGCGAGCTCCTCCACGACTTTATAAGGTCTGAACCATGAGTTTGATCAATATCGGGATGTCGGGGCTCAATGCGAGCCAGTCAGGCTTGGCGACCGTTGGTAATAACATTGCCAACGCCAACACCGCGGGTTACTCACGCCAGCATAACGTTCAGACCAGCGCAGGCTCGCAACAGTACGGCAATGTTTTTATCGGCAGCGGCACAACCCTGGCGGATGTGCGCCGGATCTACAACTCCTACCTTGATAGCCAGTTGCAGACCACCACTGCGTTGAGCGGTGATGCCAAGGCTTACCTGGAGCAGATCGGCACCGTCGACAAATTGCTGTCGGATAAATCCACCGGTATCACCACGGCCCTGAGCAGTTTTTTTGCGGCGCTGCAAACCTCGGCAGCCACACCGGATAACGTCTCTTCCCGGCAATTGCTGCTGACCAGCGCCGAGACCCTGAGCAACAGGTTCAACTCGATCTCCTCGCAGTTGAATCAGCAAAATGAAGGCATCAACAGCCAGCTCGGCACCTTGACCAGTCAGGTCAACCAGTTGACCACGTCCATTGCGGCGCTGAACCTGCAGATCTCCCAGTCGAGCACCGGCGGCAGTGGCCCGGCCAACCTGCTGGATGCCCGTAATGAAGCGGTGCGTTCGTTGAACGAGTTGGTCGGGGTCAAGGTTCACGAGCGCGATGGCAGCTACGATATTTCCCTGGGCACCGGTCAGTCCCTGGTGCTGGGCAGCACGGCCAATACCTTGATCGCCACGCCGTCCAATAGCGACAAGAATCAGTACAACATCTCCATTAACTACGGCCAGACCAGCACCGACGTGACCTCGGTCATCACCGGCGGCAAGATCGGCGGTCTGGTCCGCTATCGCGATGACGTGCTGGCGCCCGCCATGAACGACCTGGGGCGCACCGCGCTGGTGGTCTCCGGGGCGATCAACACTCAGTTGGGCCAGGGCCTGGACGCTAACGGTGAGTTCGGCACGTCGCTGTTCAACAACATCAACAGTGCCATTGCCATCAGCCAACGCAGCCAGGGCGCGTCGAACAACAGCCCCGGCTCCGGCAACCTGAATGTCACCATCAATGACACGAGTAAGCTGTCGATCCACGACTACAAGGTGACCTTCAGCACCCCGCCGAACCTTTACAGCGTCACCCGTTCCGACGGTCTGGCCATGGGTTCCTTCGACCTCAACTCGGCAACCCCGCCGGTGATCGACGGTTTCACCCTGGCCCTGGACGGTACCGGCCCGGTTATCCCTGGTGACAGCTTCAAGGTGTCGCCGACCCGCTCCGGCGCGGTGGACATGAGCACCCAGCTGACCGACGCCAACAAGCTCGGCTTCGCCGGACCGCTGGTGGCCAGCAGTACCGGCAACGATGGCACCGGGATCATGGCTCCGCCGTCGCTGACGGTGCCGCTGGATATCAGTGGCGGTGCCGCGCTGGCGCAGATGCAGAGCGGTATCGAGCACGGCATGCCGGTGAAGATCTCCTTTGGCAAGCCAGACCCGCTGACCGGCACCCAGGCTTACACGGTGACCGACTCCAAGGGCAACCCCATGGGCGGCGGCAGCATCATCCCGGGTCAGAAAAACGAACTGACCATTAATGTGCGGATGCGCGATGCCACCGGCGCGCCGGTCCTCGATGGCCTTGGCCAGCCGAAAACGTTCGCCTTCAACACCGCAGTCAGCGGCGCGCCCGCCGAGGGCGACAGCTTCGACGTCAAGTTCAATGCCTTGGGCAAGTCGGACAACCGCAACGCCAACGCCATGCTGGAATTGCAGAACAAGCCAACGGTCGGCATGACGGGCGGCAACTCCGGGTTCAGCATCACCAGCTCCTACAGTCGCCTGGTGGAACAGGTAGGTGGCCAGGCGGCCAAGGCGCGGGTCGATGACACAGCCAACAGCGCCATCCTCACCGGCGCCAAGGCCGCGCGAAACTCGGTGTCCGGGGTCAACCTGGAAGACGAAGCCTCGGATTTGCTCAAGTTCCAGCAGTACTACACCGCGTCGTCGCAGATCATCAAGGCCGCGCAAGAAACCTTCAGCACGCTGATCAACAGTCTTTAAGGGAGTCGTCGACGATGCGCATTTCTACAGCCCAGTATTTTGAGTTCACGGCGAACAAGTACGCCGAGAACTTCAGCAACGTGGTCAAGACCCAGGAACAGGTCACGTCGGGCGTGCGCTTGCAGTCGGCGGCGGATGATCCAGTGGGCGCGGCCAAGTTGCTGCTGCTGCAACAACAGCAAAACATGTTGACCCAGTACAGCGGCAACATGAGCACCCTGAAGAACACCCTGACCAACGAAGAAAGTGTGCTGGAAAGCGTCGATATCGCACTGCAACGCGGTCGCGAGCTGGCCCTGCAGGCGGGCGGTGCGGGCGGTGGCGGTATCAGCGATGCCGACCGCAAGTCGATTGCGGTCGAAATCGGTGAGCTGGAAGCCCAGGTCATGAGCCTGCTCAACAGCAAGGACTCTTCTGGCCAGTACATGTTTGGCGGCTCCATGACCTCGACGCCACCCTATGTGCGCAACAACGACGGCACCTACACCTACCAGGGCGATGAAACGACCCTGAGCCTGCAGGTTTCCGACACCTTGAAGCTTGCCACCAACGACACCGGCAAGAGCATCCTGGAAAACTCGGTCAACTCCGCCCGGACCCAGACCGCCTTGCAGGTGACGGCGCCTGCTGTCGATGACGGCAAGGTCGTGGTGTCGGCGGGGCTGATGACGTCGAACGCAGCCTATACCAAGAACTTTGCCACTGGCGAACCCTACAAAATCGAGTTCATCAGCGCCACCCAGTACAAGGTGCTCGACAAAGACGATCTGGAGGTGACCTCGGAAATCCCCGGCAACGGTGTGTTCGATGCCAAGAAGGAAGGGGCGTCGAGCATCGAGCTGCGCGGGGTCAAGTTCGAAATCAGCCTGAACCTCAAGGACACGGACATCCCGGATACAACGGTCGGGGGTCGCATCTTCGTCCTGGAGAGCAAGCCCGACAGCTTCAACCCGTCGCGCACCCCGGGCAACACCTCCACGGCTCAGCTCACCGGTGCCAGCGTCGCCAACAAGACCGATTACGCCAGCACCTTTCCCAAGGGGGGCGTGGTCCTCAAGTTCACCACTGCACCGGCCTACGAGGTCTATGCCCAGCCGTACAGCGCTGACAGCAAGTCGATTGCCAATGGCACCATGATCGGCACTTCGATCACCGCGGCGGGCGTGCAGTTTGATATCACCGGCGTGCCTGAGGACGGCGATCAATTCGTGATCGGCGCCAACAGTCATCGCAGCCAGAGCGCGCTGGATACCCTGAGCCAGTTGCGCAAGGCCCTGGAAACGCCATCCGATGGCGATATCATTGCCGAGGCCCGGCTCAAGGATGCCACTGACGCCGCGATCACCAACCTGACCAACGCCACTTCGCAATTGCTTAACGTGCGTGGCGCCATTGGTGCGCGGCTTGGCTCCATCGATATTCAGAGCTCGGAGAACATCAGCCAGAGCCTGGCGAACAAGACTACCCAGTCGGCTATCGCGGACACCGATATCAGCACGGCAGCCATCGACCTGGCGTTCCAGCAGGCGATGTTGCAGGCCTCGCAACTGGCCTTTGTGAAAATCTCCCAGTTGAGCCTGTTCAACAAGCTCTGAGCCCCTCGCTCGAACGCCGGCTCGCCCTGTATCCAGGGCGGGCCGGTTTTGTTTTGGCTTGTTGTTTGCTTTGTTTTACCTGGATTTGGCCCTTGTCGGGCAGGTTGGCGGCTGTCGGCGGCTTCTGGGTGTTCGACGGTTTTGCACAAAGCAGGCAAAATTGAGTGACCTATGAGTCATAAAGCGCATCTTCACTGTATCGTGTGAAAAGGATGGGCGGGTGCCGGGCCTGTGCAAGGTCGATTTTCAGGGTGTTGGCATCCACTTGCGGCGCTCGTTTGCGCGGCGACCCCCTTTGTTGTCAGCGCCTCTCGATCGTGCGAGCGGTGATCTCCAGTTTTTCAGTATTGGGAAGCCACAATGATTGGCATAAAAAGCATCGCCAGTTACGTGCCAGCGAGCGGGCTTGATAACTACGCCCAGGGCGCAAAGTTCGATAAAGACGAAGAATTCATCCTGGGCAAGATCGGCTCGGCATTCCTGCCGCGCAAGGACGCTGACCAGGAAACCTCCGATCTGTGTGTCGAGGCGGTCAACACGCTGTTCGCCAACAACCCGCAGCTCAAGCGCGAATCCATCGACGTGTTGATCGTCGTCACCCAGAACGGCGACGAAGAAGGCCTGCCCCATACCTCGGCGATCGTCCAGGACAAGCTGGGCCTGTCGACCCGCGTGGCGGCGTTCGACATCTCCCTGGGGTGCTCCGGCTACGTCTACGGCGTCTATGCACTCAAAGGCTTCATGGAAGCCGCTGGCCTGAAAAATGGCCTGTTGGTGACCGCTGACCCGTACTCGAAAATCGTCGACCCGGAAGATCGCAACACCACCATGTTGTTCGGCGACGCGGCCACCGCGACCTGGATGGGCGAAGACGCTCCCTGGCAGCTGGGCAAGGCCAAGTTCGGCACCGACGGTTCCGGCGCGCCGCACCTGAAGGTCAGCGACGGGGTGTTCTTCATGAACGGCCGCCAGGTGTTCAACTTCGCGCTGCTGAAAGTCCCGGCCCACCTGCACGAATTGCTCAATGAGTCGGACCTCAAGCCCGAAGACATCGACGCGTTCTGCATCCACCAGGGCAGCGCGGCGATCGTCGACGCCGTGGCGCGGCGCTTCGAAGGCGAGCCGGAGAAGTTCATCAAGGACATGGTCGAGACCGGTAATACCGTCTCGTCGAGTATTCCCCTGCTGCTGGAAAAACACGTCCTCGAGTCTGCATGGTCCCGTGTGGCCATCAGTGGTTTTGGTGTAGGCCTGTCCTGGGGCTCGGCGATTCTTTATCGCCCTTGATGCCCTAACCGAGCCACAACAAAAACGCCCAAGGTTGAAAGACCTTGGGCGTTTTGCGTTGCAGACAGATCGTTTCGGGCAGGCACGGTCTTGATGCCAGCGGGAATCTAATAATGTGGGAGCGAGCTTGCTCGCGATGGGAGCAGCGCGGTTTTTCAGATGTACCGCGGGGCGTCCATCGCGAGCAAGCTCGCTCCCACAGGGGATCTTCGCTGGTTTGAGCCTGGCGTTCGCTTGCTTATCGAGGTTTTGCGGCTGCTCTAACGCCTTGAATTCCAAGGAGTGGCACGGTGCTAGTAAAAAAAATCAAAAAACCCCTCAAGCAACCCGCTTTCACGACGATAACTATTACGAAGGTTCTCTAGGCCACACCCGGCGGTTGCCAGGGCCGGAAGCCGCAGCACTCATCCAACGAGGAATTCGTCATGGCTTTATCAGTAAACACCAACATTACATCGTTGACCGTTCAGCGGAACCTGAACAAAGCCGGCGATGCCCTGGGCACCTCGATGACCCGCCTGTCTTCCGGCCTGAAAATCAACAGCGCTAAAGACGATGCTGCCGGCATGCAGATCGCCAACCGTCTGACCTCCCAGGTCAAAGGCATGACCGTTGCGATCAACAACGCCAACAACGGTACTTCCATCGCTCAGACCGCTGAAGGCGCGATGCAAGAATCGACCAACATTCTGCAACGTCTGCGTGAGTTGGCTCTGAACTCCGCGAACGGTGATAAAAGCCAGGCTGACCGTGATTCCCTGCAACAGGAATTCACCGCTAAAGTCGGCGAGCTGACTCGTATCGCTGCTACCACCACTTTCGGTGGTCGTAACCTGCTCGACGGTTCCTTCCAGAACGTTGGCTTCCAGATCGGTTCCGACGCCAACCAGACCATCTCGTTCGGCATGAGCGACATCAGCGCTACTGGTTTGAAGGGTACTTACAGCGAAGCAACCGCAGCAGGTTCGCTGACTGCTCTGGCGGCTTCGGTAACTGGTAATCCGGTTACTTTGCCTGGCGGTACACCAGCTGTCACCACAACCACTCCACGTGTTTTGACTGCTGCCGCTTTCGTTGCACCAGTCGGTGCCGAAACCTTTGACGTCAATGGCGCTAGCGTAACCGTCAGTGCTGTTGATGACATCGATACAACTATCACAGCTATCAGCGCCTCCCTGACCGCAGCATCGAATACAGATATCACTGCTACTAAGGCTGGTGGTGTTATCGTCCTGACGTCGGCATCCGGCGCTGCGATTAACATTGGTGGCACAACGACTTCCGGTCTGAGCACCGGTACCGTAACTGGCGGTGTTACCTCCACCACTCCAGCAGTTCCAGGCGCATTGACTGCCGCCGCTGAAATCAACATCAATGGCACTAACGTTCAATTTGCTGTTGCCGACAACATGGCTGCCATTGCCACCAAAATCAACACCGCCAACACTGGTGCTTCTGCTACCGGCGTTGCTGCCACTGTTTCCGCTGAAGGCCGTCTGCAGCTGACTTCGGCTGACGGCAAAGCCATCAAGCTGGGTAACGGTACTACCGCTGCAAACGCTAACGGTGGTGCAGGCGCACTGGCCAAGCTCGGCCTGAGCGCTGGTAGCACTGAAGCCAAGCTGACCTCAGCGACTTCGGTTAGCCTCAACGGCACTGAAGTGAAGTTCACTGCAGGCTCGACCATGGCCGACATCGTATCGTCCATCAACAGCGCCAGCACCGGCGTAACTGCCAGCATCAACAAGACAGACAACACCCTGAGCCTGTTCTCCACCAAAGACATCACCGTTGCTGACGGTAGCTCGGGCAGCGGTCTGGCCACCCTGGGTCTGACCACCGCTGCAGCGGCGACCACTAGCGCCGTCAAAATGGAAACAACCGTTGCTGGCCTGAGCGTCCTGTCTTCGGCCAGCGCTCAGCAAACCATCCAGGCTCTGGACGGCGCGATTCAGCAAATCGACACCCAGCGTTCGCAACTGGGTGCTGTTCAAAACCGTTTCACCAGCACCGTAGCCAACCTGCAAAGCATCTCGGAAAACTCCACCGCTGCCCGTAGCCGCGTACAGGATGCCGACTTCGCTTCTGAAGCCGCCGAGCTGACCAAGCAACAAACCCTGCAACAGGCTTCCACCGCGATCCTGTCCCAGGCTAACCAACTGCCATCCGCTGTTCTGAAGCTGCTTCAGTAATCTCGGTAGCGGTTAAATAACGGAAGGGCGCGTTTACGTGCCCTTTCGTTTTTTTCAGTTTTGAGGTGATGACATGGACATGAGCATCAAGCTGAACGCGGTTTACCCGGCTGGCGCCACCCAGGCCAGTGGCACCTCTGCTACCCAGGCACCGCCTGTTGCAGAGGCTGACCCGGCATCCACCGAGGAGCCGCAGCGCGTGGCACTGGAAAAGGCAGTCACCGATATTCGTGAGTTTGTGCAGGCTACCCAGCGTAACCTGGACTTTTCCATCGACGACTCTACCGGCAAGGTAGTGGTCAAGGTGATCGCCACCGACAGTGGTGAAGTGATTCGACAGATTCCATCGGAGACCGCGCTCAAGCTGGCGCAGAATCTGAGCGATGCCAGCAGCCTGTTGTTCCAGACCAGGGCTTGAGCTGGCACGAAATGTGTTTCTGACTGCTGCTTAGGTGTTTGTGCGCCAATGAAGCGGCAGCCACAGGACAAGGAGAGTAGAAATGGCTAGTTCAACGATTTCCGGCCCGGGTTCGGGCTATAACATCCAAGGCATCGTCAGTGCGTTGGTCGGTGCTGAAAAGGCGCCCAAGCAATCCCAGATCACCGCTCAGCAAAAAGACACGACGATTCAGTTGTCTGCGGTTGGCACGGTGAAGGGCGCGCTGGACGCTTACCGGGCCGCGATCACCAAGTTGAACAACGTGTCCGCGTTCAACGGACTGGCCGCTACCTCGTCCGAAGACAAAAACGTCAAGGTCACCTTGGGTGATGCGGCGTCCAGTGGCAAGTACGTGGTGGTGGTGCAGGATCTGGCGACCTCTTCGAAAGTCACCAGCAAGGTGTTTCAGGGCGGTGCTTCGGGCGTGGCCAATACCAGTGACGAAGCCCAGACGCTGACCATTACCCAGTCGGGCAAGAGTTACGATGTATCGGTTCCAGGTGGCGCGACCTTGCAACAGGTGCGTGAATCGATCAATACCCAGCTTTCGGCCCAGGGCATCAGTGCCAACGTCTTGAGCGACTCCAACGGCTCACGCCTGGTGATCGGCTCCAGCAACAGTGGTGCAGGCACCAATATCACCCTCAGTGGCAACTCGGAACTGGCTCAGGGCTATGACCAGGGACCAGCGGCTCAGAACGCCAAATACACCATCGACGGTATCGCGATGGAGTCCACCAGCAACAAGGTGACTTCCGCCATCAGTGGCGTGACCCTGGAGCTGGTCGCCAAGGACAAGGACAAGCCGATCACCATCTCCGTGGAAAGCAATACCGCCACGCTGAAGACTTCGGTCCAGTCGTTCGTCACCGCCTACAATGCGCTGATGACCAGTATCAACACCCAGACCAAGGTGAACGCCACCGGTGATACCGCGACCACTACGGCGGGTGCCTTGACCGGCGATGCGTCGATGCGTCAACTGGTTGCCAGCCTGCGCAGCGAGCTGGTTAACAGCTCGGGCTCGAGCGCCATGAGCGGCCTGTCGCAGATGGGCATTACCACTGACCAGAAAACCGGCTTGCTGACGCTGGAAGACAAGGCGTGGGACAAGGCGGTGGTCAAGGGCGCTGGTGATATTGCCAAGCTGTTCACCGGTGAGAACGGTTTGGTTACGCGCATGAACAAGGCGACGGCCCCCTATGTGGGTACAACAGGACTGCTGGCCTCTCGTGTGACGGACCTCAACACCAAGTTGACGGACCTGACCACCCAGCAGAAGGATCTCGATCGTCGCATGGAGAGCCTGCAGGCAGCCCTGTCGGCCAAGTACATAGCGATGGATACCATGGTTGCCAAGCTCAACGCCACCAGCTCCAGCATCATGACCACGCTTAACGCGCTGAATAATCCGAAGAAGGATTGATCGAAGGGGGTGGTAAAGCGCCCCGCGAAGACATGCACGGGTGGTCTGGGCTTTTTGGTTCCGGATTAAAGTTTTATGTGGCGCAGTCGACAAACTGGTTAGAGCAAACCCTTTCGCCTGTGGCCTGTAACGAGGTAGCAACATGAACCCTATGAGAGCCCTTCGCCAATATCAGAAGGTCAATTCCCACGCTCAGGTGTCCGAGGCCAGCCCTCATCGCCTGATCCAGATGCTGCTCGAGGGCGGCCTCGATCGTTTGGCCCAGGCCAAAGGGGCATTGGCCCGTGGGGATATCCCGCAAAAGTGCCTGTTGATCACCAAGGCCATCGACATCATTACCGGTCTGCGCCAGGGCCTGGATGAAGAGAAGGCTGAAGATCCGGCGGTGATCCAGCAACTGGACAGCCTGTACGAGTACATGAGCGGGCGCCTGTTGCAGGCTAACGTGAGCAATGACCCGGAAATAATCGACGAAGTCGCCCGTCTGTTGATCACGGTCAAAAGCGGCTGGGATGCGATTGCTACACAATAAGCCTGCCCCTGAGGATGACGTCATGAGCCATGCACTGCAACGGATTGACCAGACCCGCGAAGCCCTGGTCGACGCCTTGGCCGAGCGCAACTGGGCTGCCATCGGCAAACTGGATGAGGCCTGTCGGGTCTGTGTCGATGAGGTGTTAAGCGAGGCGCCGGTGAACGAGGCGGCTGTGCGCGAGACTCTGGAGAGTCTGCTGGTGGTTTATCAACAGTTGCTTGAAGTGACGACAGGGGAGCGGCAGTCGATAGTCAACGAGATGTCACAGATCAACCAAGCTAAAAATGCTTCAAAGGTTTACCATCTGTTCGGCTGATCTGGCTCAGTTAATCCGAATATAGTGCGCCATAAATTTGACTGTGCACATTTTTTTGACTTAACTAGTGCTGTTTCAAGATTTCAGACGTCTTATCTAGTAGGAAAATGCCTGCAGACGTCCAGCTGTCCTGTATTTCCGGGCATTTGAGTTGACTAGGGAAGTTGCTATTGCATGTGGCGCGAAACCAAAATTCTGCTAATTGATGACGATAGCGTCCGCCGCCGCGACCTTGCGGTGATTTTAAATTTTCTTGGCGAAGAAAATTTACCCTGCGCAAGCCATGATTGGCAGCAGGCTGTCGGTTCTTTGTCATCCAGTCGTGAAGTGATTTGCGTCCTGATCGGGACCGTAAATACTCCTGGTGCTGTTTTAGGCCTGCTTAAGACACTCGCCACCTGGGATGAGTTCCTTCCGGTTTTGTTAATGGGCGATATTTCTCTCACTGACTTGCCTGAAGACCAGCGTCGCCGGGTGCTTTCAACCCTGGAAATGCCGCCCAGCTACAGCAAATTGCTCGATTCCCTGCATCGCGCCCAGGTCTATCGCGAGATGTACGATCAGGCGCGCGAGCGCGGTCGGCATCGCGAACCCAATCTGTTTCGCAGCCTGGTCGGCACCAGCCGGGCGATCCAGCATGTGCGGCAGATGATGCAGCAAGTGGCCGATACCGATGCCAGTGTATTGATCCTTGGCGAGTCCGGCACTGGCAAGGAAGTGGTCGCGCGCAACCTGCACTACCACTCCAAGCGGCGTGACGGGCCATTCGTGCCGGTCAATTGCGGCGCGATTCCGGCCGAGTTGCTGGAAAGCGAATTGTTCGGCCACGAGAAGGGCGCATTCACCGGGGCGATCACCAGTCGTGCCGGGCGTTTCGAGCTGGCCAACGGCGGTACGCTGTTCCTCGACGAGATCGGCGACATGCCGTTGCCGATGCAGGTCAAGCTGTTGCGCGTATTGCAGGAACGCACCTTCGAACGGGTCGGCAGCAACAAGACCCAGAGCGCCGATGTACGGATTATTGCCGCGACCCACAAGAATCTCGAAAGCATGATCGAGGTCGGCACGTTCCGTGAAGACCTGTACTACCGCCTGAACGTCTTCCCGATCGAAATGGCCCCGTTGCGCGAGCGCGTCGAAGACATTCCGTTGCTGATGAACGAGCTGATCTCGCGCATGGAGCACGAGAAGCGCGGTTCGATCCGTTTCAACTCGGCGGCGATCATGTCGCTGTGCCGTCACGGCTGGCCGGGCAACGTCCGCGAGTTGGCCAACCTGGTGGAGCGCATGGCAATCATGCACCCGTACGGGGTGATCGGCGTGGTCGAGCTGCCGAAGAAATTCCGTTACGTGGACGATGAAGACGAGCAACTGGTCGACAGTCTGCGCAGCGACCTGGAAGAGCGGGTGGCCATCAACGGCCACACCCCGAACTTCTCCGCGAGCGCGCTGCTGCCGCCGGAAGGCCTGGACTTGAAGGACTACCTCGGTGGCCTGGAGCAGGGCTTGATCCAGCAGGCGCTGGATGACGCCAATGGCATCGTCGCTCGGGCTGCCGAGCGCCTGCGCATTCGTCGCACCACCCTGGTGGAAAAAATGCGCAAGTACGGCATGAGCCGGCGAGACGGTGATGAACACGCGGATGATTGACGGCTATTTTCAGGCACGGGTATTGCTATAGCTCTCGCAACGTTGCGTTTAACTGACGCTCAGCCAAGCGAGTAAGCCCGATGCCTCAAGCCGCCCAGCTGTCTCCTGCCCCTCAAGCCCTGGGGCAATCCTCGTCCGTAGAGCAGGCAAGCCGGCAGGGGCTTGAGCAGGCGTTCGCGCTGTTCAGTCAGATGTCGAGCCAACTGACCGACTCCTACAGCATGCTCGAAGCACGGGTCACCGAGCTCAAGGGTGAGCTGGAGATGGTCAGTGCTCAGCGCATGCAAGAGTTGGCTGAGAAAGAGCGTCTGGCCAACCGTCTGCAAAACCTCCTCGATCTATTGCCCGGCGGCGTCATCGTCATCGATGGTCAAGGCAGTGTCCGCGAAGCCAATCCGGCCGCCTGCGAACTGCTTGGCCTGCCGCTGGTGGGTGAGCTCTGGCGCCGGGTCATCGCACGCTGCTTCGCGCCCCGTGAAGACGACGGGCATGAAGTTTCCCTGAAAGATGGTCGACGGCTGTCGATTGCCACCCGTTCGCTGGATGCCGAGCCGGGGCAGTTGGTGCTGCTCAACGACCTGACTGAAACCCGTCACCTGCAAGATCAGCTGGCCCGTCACGAACGCCTGTCTTCCCTGGGGCGGATGGTCGCTTCTCTGGCGCATCAGATCCGCACGCCGTTGTCGGCGGCCTTGATCTACGCCAGTCATTTGACTGAGCAGGAGCTGCCGGTCGCCACCCAGCAACGCTTTGCCGGACGCCTGAAAGAGCGTTTGCACGAGCTGGAGCACCAAGTGCGCGACATGCTGGTATTTGCCCGAGGCGAATTGCCCCTGACCGATCGGGTGACCCCCAAGGCCTTGATGCAGTCGCTGCAAGCCGCCGCGCTGACCCATGTACAGGACCTGCCGCTGCGCTGGCAGTGCGACGCGCATGCCGGCGAGTTGCTGTGCAACCGCGACACGCTGGTCGGCGCCGTGCTCAACCTGATTGAAAACGCGATCCAGGCCAGTGCCGGCACTGTTCGTTTGAAGGTGCATCTGTATGCCCGTGAAAACACCTTGCGCCTGTGCGTCAGCGACAGCGGCAGTGGCATCGACGCGGCGCTGCTGGCGAAATTGGGCGAACCGTTTTTTACCACTAAAACCACCGGAACCGGCCTCGGGCTGACCGTGGTCAAGGCGGTGGCACGCGCCCATCAGGGAGAATTGCTGTTACGCTCGCGACCCGGTCGCGGCACCTGTGCGTTGGTGCTCTTGCCGCTGTTTTCGGCTGAGCAGCCCGGCGCTCGGAGAATGGAGTGAAGGACATGGCAGTCAAGGTTTTGCTGGTCGAAGACGATCGGGCCCTGCGCGAGGCGCTGGCCGACACGTTGCTGCTGGCCGGACATGAATACATTGCCGTCGGCTCCGCCGAGGAGGCACTGGAGGCGGTGGCCGCGCAAGCGTTCAATCTGGTGGTCAGTGATGTGAACATGCCGGGCATGGACGGGCATCAGTTGCTCGGCGTGCTGCGCGCGCGTCAGCCGCAACTGCCGGTGTTGCTGATGACCGCCCACGGTGCGGTCGAGCGGGCGGTGGAGGCCATGCGCCAGGGCGCGGTCGATTATCTGGTCAAGCCATTTGAACCCAAGGCCTTGCTCGACCTGGTGGCGCGGCACGCCCTGGGTTGTCTCGGCGCTGCCCGGGACGAAGGGCCGGTGGCCTTCGAGCCGGCCAGTGCGCAGCTGCTCGAGCTGGCGGCCCGGGTGGCCCGCAGTGATTCCACGGTGTTGATCTCGGGCGAGTCCGGCACTGGCAAGGAAGTGCTCGCGCGCTATATCCACCAGCATTCCCCTCGCGCCAGTCAGCCGTTTATCGCGATCAACTGTGCAGCGATTCCCGACAACATGCTCGAAGCCACCTTGTTCGGCCACGAGAAGGGCTCGTTCACCGGTGCCATTGCCGCGCAGGCCGGCAAGTTCGAGCAGGCCAATGGCGGCACCATTTTGCTCGACGAAATTTCCGAAATGCCCTTGGGCCTGCAAGCCAAGCTGTTGCGGGTAGTGCAGGAGCGTGAGGTGGAGCGCGTCGGTGGTCGTAAACCCATCGCCCTGGATATTCGCGTGGTGGCGACCACCAACCGTGACCTGGCCGGCGAAGTGGCGGCGGGGCGCTTTCGTGAGGACCTCTACTATCGGTTGTCGGTGTTCCCGCTGGCCTGGCGTCCGTTGCGCGAGCGCACCGCCGACATCCTGCCGCTGGCCGAGCGGCTGCTGGCCAGGCACGTCAATAAAATGAAGCACGCCGCGGCACGCCTGTCGGCCGAGGCCCGGGCCTGCCTGATCGGCTATCCGTGGCCGGGAAACGTGCGTGAGCTGGATAACGCAATCCAGCGGGCACTGATCCTGCAGCAGGGAGGGATGATTGAGCCGGAGGATTTCTGCCTGAATGGTCCAGTGGCCTGCGCGCCTCTGCCATCGTTGGCCGTGCCTGGCCAACCGCAGGTGCCGCGCGCCACGCCAGTCGCCAGGGAGCCGGGCGAGTCGGGCGAGTCGGTGGGTGCGCTGGGTGACGATCTGCGTCGGCGCGAGTTTCAGATGATCATCGATACCCTGCGCGCCGAGCGCGGTCGCCGCAAAGAGGCAGCCGAGCGCCTGGGCATCAGCCCGCGGACCTTGCGCTACAAGCTGGCGCAGATGCGCGACGCCGGAATGGACGTCGAGGCTTATTTGTTCGCGACCTGATGCGTCTCTCTGTAACAGCCAGTATTGGCTTTTGTTCGGGGCGGGTAGGGAGCTGGCACCCTTGTTGCTAACAGCTCATTACCCGTTGCGTGAGCGTCAAAAAATTGCGGGTCGTCAGAGAGAGCAGACCATGAGCCAAGGTATTGAATTTAATCGGTTGATGTTGGACATGCGGTCCATGCAAATGGATGCCATGGCCCAATCGAAATCGGCTGTCGCAGTGCCCCAAGTGGCCGGCAGCAGCTTCTCCGAGATGCTCGGGCAGGCCGTTAACAAGGTCAGCGACACTCAGCAGGCCTCGAGCCAGCTAGCCAGTGCTTTCGAGATCGGCAAAAGCGGTGTCGACCTCACCGACGTGATGATTTCCTCGCAGAAGGCCAGCGTCTCGTTCCAGGCGTTGACCCAGGTGCGTAACAAGCTGGTTCAGGCGTACCAAGACATCATGCAGATGCCGGTTTAAGGACGAGATTGAGTCATGGCAGAAACAATCTCAGATAACGTTCCGGCCAAGGCCGCCCCGACAGACGGCAAGCCGCCGCTGTTCGGCTTGTCCTTTCTGGAAAATCTCTCCGAGATGACCATGTTGCGTCAGGTCGGCCTCATGGTCGGTCTGGCCGCGAGCGTGGCGATTGGTTTTGCCGTGGTGTTGTGGTCCCAGCAGCCCGATTACCGGCCGCTGTACGGCAGCCTTGCCGGTATGGACGCCAAGCAGGTCATGGACACCCTGGCCGCTGCCGACATTACCTACACCGTCGAGCCCAACTCCGGTGCCTTGCTGGTCAAGGCCGAGGATCTGTCGCGGGCGCGGCTCAAACTGGCCGGTGCCGGGGTGACCCCGAGCGACGGCAATATCGGTTTTGAAATCCTCGACAAGGAGCAGGGCCTGGGGACCAGCCAGTTCATGGAAGCGACCCGTTATCGTCGTGGCCTTGAAGGTGAATTGGCGCGGACCATCTCCAGCCTGAACAACGTCAAGGGTGCGCGGGTGCACCTGGCGATTCCGAAGAGTTCGGTGTTTGTGCGTGACGAGCGCAAGCCCAGCGCTTCGGTGCTGGTGGAACTGTACTCCGGCCGTTCGCTTGAGCCTGGGCAGGTGTTGGCAATCATCAATCTGGTGGCCACCAGCGTTCCGGAGCTGAGCAAGTCGCAGATCACCGTGGTCGATCAGAAGGGCAACCTGCTCTCCGACCAGGCGGAAAATTCCGAACTGACCATGGCCGGCAAGCAATTCGATTACAGCCGACGCATGGAAAGCATGCTCACCCAGCGTGTACACAATATTCTGCAGCCGGTACTGGGCAACGATCGCTACAAAGCCGAAGTCTCGGCTGACGTCGACTTCAGTGCCGTCGAGTCGACTTCCGAGCAGTTCAACCCGGACCAGCCGGCGTTGCGCAGCGAGCAATCGGTCAATGAACAACGCACCACCAGCAACGGCCCGCAAGGCGTGCCGGGTGCCCTGAGCAACCAGCCACCCGCGCCGGCTTCCGCGCCGCAAACCACCGGCGGCGCCACTGCGTCGGCCGGCATGGTGCAGCCAGGTCAGCCATTGCTCGATGCCAACGGTCAACAGATCATGGACCCGGCCACCGGTCAGCCGATGCTCGCACCGTACCCGGCGGACAAGCGTCAACAATCGACCAAAAACTTCGAGCTGGATCGCTCCATCAGCCACACCAAGCAGCAGCAGGGGCGGTTGAATCGCCTCTCGGTGTCGGTGGTGGTCGATGATCAGGTCAAGCTCAACGCGGCCAATGGCGAAACCACCCGCGCGCCATGGACCGCCGACGAATTGGCGCGCTTCACCCGTCTGGTCCAGGACGCCGTCGGTTTCGACGCCAGCCGTGGCGACAGCGTCAGCGTGATCAACATGCCGTTCTCGACCGAGCGCGGCGAAGTGATTGCCGAAGTTCCGTTCTACTCCCAACCCTGGTTCTGGGACATCGTCAAACAACTGCTCGGGGTGTTGTTCATCCTGGTGCTGGTGTTCGGTGTGTTGCGTCCGGTGCTCAACAATATCACCGGCAAAGGCAAGGAGCTGACCGGCATTGGCAGCGACGTCGAGCTGGGCGGCATGGGCGGTCTGGATGGTGAACTGGCCAACGATCGCGTCAGCCTCGGTGGCCCGCAAAGCATCCTGCTGCCGAGCCCGAGCGAAGGTTATGATGCACAGTTGAATGCAATCAAAAGTCTGGTGGCAGAAGACCCGGGTCGCGTGGCTCAGGTCGTGAAAGAGTGGATTAACGCAGATGAGTGATAACCGAGCCGTTAACGCCAAACTTTCCCGGGTCGACAAGGCCGCGATTCTGCTGCTGTCCCTGGGGTCGACCGACGCCGCGCAGGTGTTGCGGCACATGGGGCCCAAAGAGGTCCAGCGGGTCGGCGTGGCCATGGCGCAGATGCGCAATGTGCACCGCGAGCAAGTCGAGCAGGTGATGAGCGAGTTCGTCGAGATCGTCGGCGACCAGACCAGCCTCGGCGTCGGTTCCGATGACTATGTGCGCAAGATGCTGACCCAGGCCCTGGGCGAAGACAAGGCCAACGGCCTGATCGACCGGATCCTGCTGGGGGGCAACACCAGCGGCCTGGACAGCCTGAAATGGATGGAGCCACGGGCGGTGGCGGACGTGATCCGTTTCGAGCACCCGCAAATCCAGGCGATAGTTGTCGCTTACCTGGACCCGGATCAGGCCGGCGAAGTGCTCGGGCATTTCGACCACAAGGTGCGGCTCGACATCGTGTTGCGGGTTTCCTCGCTCAACACTGTGCAGCCTGCGGCCCTGAAAGAACTCAACCAGATTCTCGAGAAGCAGTTCTCCGGCAATTCCAACGCTTCGCGCACCACCCTGGGCGGTATCAAGCGTGCTGCCGACATCATGAACTTCCTCGACAGCTCGATCGAAGGTCAGTTGATGGACGCCATTCGCGATGTCGACGAAGACCTCTCCGGTCAGATCGAAGACCTCATGTTCGTCTTCAACAACCTTGCCGATGTCGACGACCGCGGTATCCAGGCGCTGCTGCGCGAAGTCTCTTCGGACGTACTGGTGCTGGCCCTCAAAGGCTCGGACGAAGGCGTCAAGGAGAAGATCTTCAAGAACATGTCCAAGCGTGCCTCCGAACTGTTGCGCGACGACCTCGAGGCCAAGGGCCCGGTGCGCGTCAGCGATGTGGAAACCGCGCAAAAGGAAATCCTCACCATTGCCCGCCGTATGGCCGAAGCCGGAGAAATCGTTCTCGGCGGAAAAGGCGGCGAGGAAATGATTTAAGCGATGTCCAAGAATGATGAGTCTCCCAGCGACCTGATTCGCGCCCGCGACGTCGGTGGTTTCGACGTCTGGTCGTTGCCCAGTTTCGACCCGTATCAGCCGGAGCCGGAACCCGAGCCGATCATCGAAGAGCAGCCGGTCGAGATGGAGGAAGTGCCGCTGGAAGAAGTCCAGCCACTGACCCTTGAAGAACTCGAAAGCATTCGCCAGGAGGCTTATAACGAGGGCTTCGCGACCGGTGAGAAAGAGGGCTTTCACAGCACTCAACTCAAAGTGCGCCAGGAAGCCGAAGTGGCCTTGAGTGCCCGGCTGGCCAGTCTTGAACGGCTGATGGGCAACCTGTTCGAGCCGATTGCCGATCAGGACTCGCAGATCGAGAAGGCCATGGTCGGATTGGTCGAGCACATCACCCGGCAGGTCATTCAGCGCGAACTGGCCATCGATTCGACGCAGCTCGAGCGGGTGATGCGCGAAGCGTTGAAGCTGCTGCCGCTGGACGCGGAGAATGTCCGACTGTTTATCAATCCCCAGGACTTCGATCAGGTCAAAGCCCTGCGCGAACGCCATGATGAAACATGGCGAATCGTCGAGGACGCCACCTTGCAGCCCGGTGGCCTGCGGGTTGAAACTCCCCACAGCCGTATCGATGCCACGATCGAAACGCGGATCAGCCAAGTCATGGCCAAACTCTTCGATCAGTTGCACGAGCAGGCTTTGCATCCGGCCGCGCCTGACCTGAGCGTCGACCTGGACAAACCCGATGCGCCTTGAACGGACCAGCTTCGCCAAGCGCCTGGGCAGCTACGCTGAAGCCACCGAGTTGCTTGGCCAGCCGATACTAGAAGGGCGTCTGTTGCGCATGGTCGGCCTGACCCTTGAAGCCGAAGGCCTGCGCGCCGCTATGGGCAGCCGCTGCGTGGTGATCAACGATGACAGTTATCACCCGGTGCAGGTCGAGGCCGAAGTCATGGGCTTCTCCGGCAACAAAATCTTTTTGATGCCGGTCGGCAGCGTCGCCGGCATTGCGCCCGGTGCACGGGTGGTTCCGCTGGCCGATACCGGTCGTTTGCCAATGGGCATGAGCATGCTCGGCCGGGTGCTCGATGGCGCCGGACGGGCGCTCGACGGCAAAGGCGGAATGAAGGCCGAAGACTGGGTGCCAATGGATGGCCCGACCATCAACCCGCTCAAGCGCAACCCGATCAGTCAGCCGCTTGACGTGGGTATTCGCTGCATCAACGGGTTATTGACGGTCGGTCGTGGTCAGCGCCTGGGCCTGTTCGCCGGTACCGGTGTCGGCAAGAGTGTGCTGCTGGGCATGATGACCCGCTTTACCGAGGCCGACATCATTGTCGTCGGGCTGATCGGCGAGCGTGGTCGTGAAGTTAAAGAGTTCATCGAACACAGCCTCGGTGAAGAGGGCCTCAAGCGCTCGGTGGTGGTCGCATCGCCAGCGGACGATGCGCCGCTGATGCGCTTGCGCGCCGCGATGTATTGCACACGGATTGCCGAATATTTTCGCGACAAGGGCAAGAATGTCCTGCTGCTGATGGACTCCCTGACCCGCTTCGCCCAGGCTCAGCGGGAAATTGCCCTGGCCATCGGCGAGCCGCCGGCGACCAAGGGTTATCCGCCTTCAGTGTTCGCCAAACTGCCGAAACTGGTGGAGCGCGCCGGTAACGCCGAGGCGGGCGGTGGCTCGATCACTGCGTTCTATACCGTGCTTTCGGAAGGCGACGATCAGCAGGACCCGATCGCCGACTCCGCACGGGGTGTGCTTGACGGTCACATCGTGCTGTCGCGGCGGCTGGCGGAGGAGGGGCACTATCCGGCCATCGATATCGAGGCTTCCATCAGCCGGGTCATGCCGTCGGTGGTCAGCGCCGAACACATGTCCCGCGCGCAACATTTCAAACAGCTCTGGTCGCGCTACCAGCAAAGTCGCGACCTGATCAGCGTCGGCGCCTATGTGCCGGGCGGCGATCGGGAAACCGATATGGCCATTGCCTTGCAGCCCGCCATGGTCACCTACCTGCGCCAGGGCTTGAACGACAACATCAGCAAGGGCGAGAGCGAAGCCCATCTCGCCTCGGTGTTCGCCCCCGCGGCCGGCGGTTAACGCGCCATGGCCCAGAGCCGTGCGGCGCGCCTGGCGCCGGTGGTCGACATGGCCGAACGCGCCGAGCGCAACGCTGCCCAGCGTCTGGGACACTTTCAGGGCCAGGTCCGCCTGGCCGAAAGCAAGCTGGGAGACCTGGAGCGCTTTCGCGGCGAATACCAGCAGCAATGGATCGAGCGCGGCAGCCAGGGGGTGTCCGGGCAATGGCTGATGAATTACCAGCACTTCCTCAACCAGCTGGAGACCGCTGTCGGCCAGCAGCGGCAAAGCCTGGCCTGGCATCAGAACAATTTGAACAAGGCCCGGGATACCTGGCAGCAGGCCTATGCGCGGGTCGAGGGCTTGCGCAAACTGGTGCAGCGTTACATCGATGAGGCGCGACAGCTGGAAGATAAGCGCGAGCAAAAGTTGATGGATGAACTGGCGCAACGCTTGCCACGCAAGGACCCGTATTGATCCGGTATTTCCGGCATTGCCGGTTGCCCAAGGGCCTGTAGGGTGCTAAACCTTGTACAGGTTGCCAATGACAAGGAAGCATTATCATGTCGGTTGAATCAGAAGTGTCACCGGACGGGCAAAAACTCACGATCTCGATCAAGGGTCGCTTTGATTTTGGCAAGCATCAAGCGTTTCGCGACTGCTACGAGCATCTGCACCAAACTCCCAGTGCGGTTGTAGTGGACTTGAAGGAAGCGACCTACCTCGACAGCTCGGCGCTGGGCATGCTGTTATTGCTGCGTGATCATGCCGGCGGAGAAAACTCCGACGTGCGAGTGATCAACGGCAGCTCGGACGTGCGCAAGATCCTCGCCATCTCCAATTTCGACAAACTCTTCGACATCAGTTGATCGCCATGCAACCGGGGTTCGAACCGCTGACGGTATTGATCGCCGAAGACAGTGCGGCCGATCGTATGCTGCTGTCGACCATCGTCCGGCGCCAGGGGCATGCCGTGCTGACCGCCAGTAACGGCGCCGAAGCACTGGCACTGTTCGAGCAGCAGCGCCCGCAACTGGTGTTGATGGACGCCATGATGCCGGTGATGGACGGTTTCGAGGCGGCACGCCAGATCAAGCAATTGGCGGGCGAAACCCTGGTACCGATCATCTTCCTGACCTCCCTGACCGAAAGCGAAGCCCTGGCACGTTGCCTGGAAGCCGGCGGCGACGATTTTCTGGCAAAACCCTACAACCAGGTGATTCTGGCGGCCAAGATCAAGGCCATGGACCGTTTGCGCCGGTTACAGGCGACGGTACTCGAACAGCGCGACCTGATTGCCCGGCACCATGATTACTTGCTCAACGAGCAGCGGGTGGCCAAAGCGGTATTCGATAAAGTGGCGCATTCCGGCTGCCTGAATGCGCCGAACATTCGCTACCTGCAATCGCCCTATGCCCTGTTCAACGGCGATTTGCTGCTGGCGGCGTTCACTCCCGCAGGCGATATGCACGTGCTGCTGGGCGACTTCACCGGCCATGGCTTGCCGGCCGCGGTCGGTGCCATGCCGCTGGCGGAAGTCTTTTATGGCATGACCGCCAAGGGCTACGGCTTGTCGGAAACCCTGCGCGAGATGAATGCCAAGCTCAAGCGCATTCTTCCGGTGGATATGTTTTGCTGCGCGACCCTGCTGTCCCTGAGTTTTCAGCGCCGTGCGGTGGAGGTCTGGAATGGCGGGATGCCGGACGGTTACCTGCATTGCCTCGCGACGGGCGAACGCACGCCGCTGGTGTCGCGGCATTTACCCCTGGGCATCCTGGGTGCAGAAGCCTTCAATGACCGGACCGAAGTCTTCCCGATGGCACCTGAAGACCGGGTCTTCCTGATGTCTGACGGAGTGATCGATACCTGTGATGCAAGCGAACAGTTGTTTGGCGTCGAGCGCTTGCAGCAGGTGTTTGCCGCCAATCGGCAGCCGGATCGATTGTTCGAGGAGATCGAACAGGCGCTGAGGGATTTTCGTGGTGAGGCGCGTGACGATGTGAGCATGGTCGAGGTGAGCCTGTTGGAGGCCGCACAGCTGACCCGGCCGGTGATGCTCTATTCCGACAGTGGCCAGTCGTGCCCGCTGGATTGGTCGGTGAGTTTCGAGTTCCGCGCAGCCACGCTCAAGCGGTTCAATCCACTGCCTTATCTGTTGCAGTTGTTGCTTGAGGTGCATGGCCTGAGGGCGCAAAGCGGCGCGCTCTACACGGTAATGGCCGAGCTCTATTCCAATGCCCTGGAGCATGGCGTGCTGGGGTTGGACTCGAGCATCAAACGTGATGCCCGCGGTTTTGCGCACTACTACCAGCAGCGCAACGCGCGTCTGGACCAACTGCAAGAGGGCTATGTGCGCGTGCATTTGCAGATCGCGCCACGGGGTGAGGGTGGATGCCTGGTGGTTCGGGTCGAGGACAGTGGCGAAGGCTTTGATGTGCAGCGAGTGATGGCCAGGCCTGTGGATGTCGATCGTTTGTCAGGGCGTGGCCTTGGTTTGATTCGCCAACTGAGCCATAGCGCGAGCTGGTCCGACGATGGTCGAAGTGCCTGCGTGGAGTTTTCCTGGGAGGCTCTGGCATAATCTGCGAATTCTTGATCAGGGAGTGAACAAGTGGCTGAGATTCATTTGGACCACGAAGTGCTGAGCGCATTGCGCGAAGTCATGGAGGACGATTATCCGCTGCTGCTGGATACCTTTCTTGCGGATTCCGAAGAGCGCCTGCGGCTGCTGCATAAAGCCAGCGATGCCTATCAGCTCATCATCACGGCCCATAGTTTCAAAGGCAGTAGCAGCAATATGGGCGCTATCCGTCTCGCCGAGTTGTGCCATCAACTTGAGCTGCGAGCCAACGAGCCGTCGCTGGACGGTATCAAAAAACTGGTCGCCGAGATTGACGGCGAATTCGCTATCGTTCGGCCGCTGTTCAAAGAGGAGCGCCAGCGCTTCCATTGTTGAAAGTTGCCGCCGGGCGGTTTTCAGTCCAGCTGAGCGAATCTGGCTCGACCCTTGCTATATCTTCGCTAGTTAGCCTGCAACTGTGCCAACGCCCCAGTGCACTGGAGACCGTTTTATGCCCCTCGCCCCGAACATGCTTCTTCAGGCCGCGCCCACGGCCAAGCCCCAGGCCGCGACTGCCAATAACCAGGCAGCCGCTGCCGGGCCTGGGGATGAGCCTTCCAAGTTTTCCCAGGTCCTTGCCAAACAGGCGATGAACAAGCCTGCCGCGGTGGGGGAGGAATCAGCCAAGCCGGCGCGCGACCCGCAGGGCGCGGCCACTGATAAGGCTGCCGCCCCGCAGCCGGCAGTTGCCGATAGCGGCAATGCCTTGCCTGGCGATCAAGCGGTCGAGGCGGACGATAAGCTCGCCAGTGATGCCGGGGCGGCGGCCGAGGCCCCACTGGCCGACACGGTTGCCGTCGACCCGGCCCTGGATCCGGCCCTGGACCCGGCTCTGGACCCGGCTCTGGACCCGGCCCTGGCCCCGGCATTGATGCAGGCGGTGGTGCCCACTGCGGTGCCGCCCACGCCGGCAGCTGTTGCTGCGGTCGAGGCGCCGCTGGCTGCCTTGGCGGTGCCGGTCGATGCCGATTTCGACCCTGAAGCCGATCCGCTCGATGCGTTGCCGGCGGTACGTCTGGCCCTCGAGCAGAGCGGGCATGTCTCGGCTTCCAGTCAGGCTCAAGGCAAGGCGGCTGCACCCGCGGTCGAACTGACCCCAGCGCAGAACTTCGCCAATGCGATGGCGGGCATGCTCGATCAAGCGGATGCGGACGGTACCGAGTCGGGCGGCGACAAGGCCTTTAGTGGCTTGATCGATGATGGCCTCAAAGACCTGAAAAATGCCTCCAGCGATACCCGCGTCGATGACTTCGCCAACCGTCTGGCGGCATTGACCCAGGCTGCCACGCCAAAAACCGCCAATGCGCTGCCGGTGAATCAGCCGCTGGCCATGCATCAAAGTGGCTGGACCGAAGAGGTGGTCAACCGGGTCATGTACCTGTCCAGCGCCAACCTCAAGTCCGCCGATATTCAGCTGCAGCCTGCCGAGCTGGGACGTCTGGATATTCGGGTGAACATGGCTGCCGATCAGCAGACCCAGGTGACCTTCATGAGTGGTCACGCGGTAGTCCGTGAAGCACTCGAAGGGCAGATGCACCGCTTGCGCGACATGTTCAGCCAACAGGGTATGGGCCAGGTCGACGTCAACGTCTCCGACCAGTCCCGGGGCTGGCAGGGTCAGGAACAGGCCCAGCAGGGGCAGGGCGGGCGAACCAGTGCCAGCGGTGGTCGCCTGGATTCGGCGGATGAAGAATTGCCGATGACGGTAGCCGAAGTGGCTGCTGCCAGCACCACCGTGTTGGGTTCCAGTGCAGTGGATTATTACGCCTGATTGAATCGGCGGCGCCTGTGAAAAGATCGCAGCCTGCGGCAGCTCCTACGGATTAGCGCGTGCCTGGATATCCAGGGTGCACGCGGTCCCATCATGTAGGAGCTGCCGCAGGCTGCGATCTTTTGCTCTATCCACGCACCCACACCCGATCCTTTCTCCTACAGACAACTCTGGCATAACACTTGCTCTTGCCTTGCCGTGCGACTGTGAAAACCCGAATAGTGACGGATTATTGGCATGGCGAAGAGCGAAGCAGTAAAAGACCCCGCCGGGAAAGGCAAACTCAAGCTTGTCCTGCTGATTGTTCTGGCTTTACTGCTGGCTATCGGTCTGTCCGTGGGGGCAACCTGGTATTTCATGCACAGCGCCAGCAACACGTCCAAGCCCGCCGAGGATGTCGTCAGTCTCATCAAGCCCGCGGCGATCTATGAATCGATGGCTCCGGCCTTCGTCGCCAACTTCACCCACAACGGTCGTCAGCGCTACATGCAGGTGAGCATCACCCTGCTGGCGCGTAATCAGGCCGATCTGGATGCGCTGAAAATCCACATGCCGGTGATCCGCAACAACCTGGTCATGCTCTTCTCCGGGCAAAGCTTCGAAGCTCTGGCGACCCCGGTTGGCCAAGAGATGCTGCGCCAGAAGGCGACTGCCAGCGTGCAGGAAGTGGCGCAGAAAGAAGTGGGCAAAGTGGTGGTCGAGCAGTTGCTCTTTACTAACTTCGTACTGCAGTAGGAACACGACATGGCCGTGCAGGACCTGCTGTCCCAGGATGAGATCGATGCGCTGTTGCATGGTGTCGACGACGGTCTGGTAGAGACCGACAACGCTGCCGAGCCTGGCAGTGTCAAAAGTTATGACCTGACCAGCCAGGATCGCATCGTCCGCGGACGCATGCCGACCCTGGAAATGATCAACGAGCGTTTTGCCCGCTACACCCGCATCAGCATGTTCAACATGCTGCGCCGTTCCGCGGACGTTGCCGTCGGTGGCGTGCAGGTGATGAAGTTCGGCGAATACGTGCACTCGCTGTATGTGCCGACCAGCCTCAACCTGGTCAAGATCAAGCCGTTGCGCGGCACCGCACTGTTCATCCTCGACGCCAAGCTGGTGTTCAAGCTGGTGGACAACTTCTTCGGCGGCGACGGTCGTCACGCGAAGATCGAAGGTCGTGAATTCACCCCGACCGAATTGCGCGTGGTGCGCATGGTGCTGGAACAGGCCTTCATCGATTTGAAGGAAGCCTGGCAGGCCATCATGGAAGTGAATTTCGAGTACATCAACTCGGAGGTCAACCCGGCCATGGCCAACATCGTCGGGCCGAGCGAAGCCGTCGTAGTCTCGACCTTCCACATCGAACTCGATGGCGGTGGCGGCGATCTGCACGTGACCATGCCGTACTCGATGATCGAGCCGGTGCGGGAAATGCTCGATGCCGGCTTCCAGTCGGACCTCGATGACCAGGACGAACGTTGGGTCAACGCCTTGCGCCAGGATGTGCTGGACGTCGATGTGCCGCTCAGCGCCACGGTCGCGCGTCGTCAGTTGCGTCTGCGGGACATCCTGCACATGCAGCCCGGTGATGTGATCCCGGTGGAACTGCCGGATGAATTGATCATGCGCGCCAATGGCGTGCCGGCCTTCAAGGTCAAGCTGGGTTCCCACAAGGGCAACCTGGCGCTGCAAGTGATTGAACCGATCGTGCGCCGTTAAGCGGCGCGTATACCCCCTTCGCTTTTGTTGAATGACTTTTTGCCCGCCGAGGACCACTGATGGCTAATGACGATGTAATTTCCGCGGAAGATCAGGCCCTGGCTGATGAGTGGGCGGCTGCGCTGGGAGAGTCCGGTGATGCCAGCCAGGACGATATCGATGCCTTGCTGGCAGCCGATAACGGTCCGTCTTCCAACCGTCTGCCGATGGAAGAATTCGGCAGCGTGCCGAGGAACAACGAACAGGTCACCCTCGACGGTCCGAACCTGGATGTGATTCTGGATATCCCGGTATCGATTTCCATGGAAGTCGGCAGCACCGAAATCAACATTCGCAACCTGTTGCAGTTGAACCAGGGCTCGGTGATCGAGCTTGATCGTCTGGCCGGCGAACCGTTGGACGTACTGGTCAACGGCACACTGATTGCCCATGGCGAAGTGGTGGTGGTCAACGAGAAGTTCGGCATTCGCCTGACGGACGTGATCAGCCCAAGCGAACGCATCAAGAAGCTGCGCTGAGTGAAAAAGCTACTCGGTCTAGTGCTGGCATCGCCGTTCAGCGCCTGGGCAGCCGCACCGCTGGCGACTGCCGCTGTGCCAGTGGCCGGCAGCGGTGTGGGCGGGCAACTGGCACAGTTGGTGTTGGGGCTGTTGCTGGTGCTGGGTCTGATTTTTTTTCTGGCTTGGTTGCTGCGTCGGGTGCAACAGGCCGGACCGGCCGGCAAGGGGCAAGTGATCGAACTGATCGGCTCGCGCGCGCTCGGGCCACGGGATCGGCTGGTGCTGGTGCAGGTCGGTAACGAGCAGATTCTGCTCGGCCTGACCCCGGGCACCATCACCGCGTTGCATGTGCTCAAGGAGCCGGTGCAGGTGCCGAGCACCGAGCAGGCGACTCCGGAGTTTGCCCAGCGCCTGATGGAGTTGCTGGGTAAAGATAAGGATAAGAAGTAATGCCGCTGCGCATCCTGTTAACGCTGGTTCTGATGCTGGCTGCTCCGTTGGTGTTTGCTGCCGATCCGCTGTCGATTCCGGCCATCACCCTGGGCACTAACGCCGACGGCGCTCAGGAATATTCGGTCAGCCTGCAAATCCTGCTGATCATGACCGCGCTGAGCTTCATTCCGGCGTTTGTCATGCTGATGACCAGTTTCACCCGCATCATCATCGTCTTCTCGATCCTGCGTCAGGCTCTGGGCCTGCAGCAGACTCCGTCGAACCAGATCCTCACCGGGATGGCGTTGTTCCTGACGATGTTCATCATGGCGCCGGTCTTCGACCGGGTGAACCAGGATGCCTTGCAGCCTTATCTGGCTGAAAAGCTCACGGCTCAGGACGCCGTGGCCAAGGCGCAGATTCCGCTCAAGGACTTCATGTTGGCACAGACCCGCAGCAGCGATCTGGAGCTGTTCGTGCGTCTGTCCAAGCGCACGGATATCGCCAGCCCCGATCAGGCACCGCTGACCATCCTGGTCCCGGCGTTTGTCACCTCGGAACTGAAAACCGCGTTCCAGATCGGTTTCATGATCTTCATTCCGTTCCTGATCATCGACCTGGTGGTGGCCAGTGTGCTGATGGCCATGGGCATGATGATGCTCTCGCCGCTGATCATTTCCCTGCCGTTCAAGATCATGCTGTTCGTGCTGGTGGATGGCTGGGCGTTGATCATCGGCACGCTGGCCGGCAGTTTTGGTGGCGTTTGAAACCTTACTCGCGGGTAGCGCGTTATGACTCCTGAAGTCGCAGTAGACCTGTTCCGTGAAGCGCTCTGGCTGACCACCATGATGGTCGCGGTGCTGGTCATCCCGAGTTTGTTGGTGGGGTTGCTGGTGGCGATGTTCCAGGCCGCCACCCAGATCAACGAACAGACCCTGAGCTTCCTGCCGCGGCTATTGGTGATGCTGGTAACCCTGATCGTTGCCGGGCCCTGGCTGGTGCAAACCTTTATGGAATACATCCTGCAGTTGTACGGCAGTATTCCGCAGCTGATCGGCTGACCGGTGTCTCTGCTGGCGCTTACCGACACGCAGATCAGCACCTGGGTGGCGAGCTTCGTGTTGCCGCTGTTTCGGGTCGGCGCCTTGCTGATGGTCATGCCGATCTTCGGTACCACGCTGGTGTCCACGCGTATCCGCTTGTATTTCGCCTTGGCGATCACCGTGGTGATTGTTCCGGGCCTGCCACCGATGCCCGAGGTGCACGCGCTGGACCTCAGTGCGCTGCTGCTGGTGGCCGAGCAGATCATCATCGGTGCCTTGCTCGGATTCTCCTTGCAGTTGTTTTTCCAGGCATTCGTGGTGGCCGGGCAGATCGTGGCGATCCAGATGGGCATGGGCTTCGCCTCGATGGTCGACCCTACCAACGGCGTTTCGGTGGCGGTGATCGGGCAATTTCTGACCATGCTGGTGACCCTGCTGTTTCTGGCAATGAACGGGCATCTGGTGGTCTTCGAAGTGTTGACCGAAAGCTTCACCACCTTGCCGGTGGGCGGCGGCTTGCTGGTCAATCACTTCTGGGAAATTGCCGGCAAGCTGGGCTGGGTCCTGGGCGCGGCGCTGATGCTGGTGTTGCCGGCGATCACCGCGCTGCTGGTGGTCAACATCGCCTTTGGCGTGATGACCCGGGCGGCACCGCAACTGAACATCTTCTCCATCGGCTTTCCGCTGACCATGGTCCTGGGCCTGGTTATTTTCTGGATCGGCCTGGCAGACATCCTCAATCAGTATCAACCGCTGGCCACCGAAGCCTTGCAGTTTTTACGCGAACTGGCACGGGCGCGCTGAGTCATGGCAGAAAGCGAAAGCGGTCAGGATAAAACAGAAGACCCTACGGAGAAGCGCAAGAAGGACTCCCGGGAAAAGGGCGAGGTCGCGCGCTCCAAGGAACTCAATACCCTGGCGATCATGCTGGTCGGCGCCAGCGCCTTGCTGATCTACGGCGGCGCACTGGCGCAAGAAATGCTGGAGCTGATGCGGCTGAACTTCACCCTGCCCCGGGAGGTGATCGTCGACACGGGCTCCATGGGCCGTTACCTCTTGCATTCGGGAAAAATCGCCATACTGGCGCTGCAGCCAGTGTTGATTTGCTTGCTGCTGGCGGCGTTGATCGGGCCGATCTCCCTGGGTGGCTGGTTGTTCTCCGCCGGTACCATGGCCCCAAAATTCAGCCGGATGAATCCGGGGGCAGGCCTCAAGCGCATGTTCTCGGCCAAGGCCCTGGTCGAGTTGCTCAAGGCCCTGGCCAAGTTTTTCATCGTGCTGTTCGTGGCCTTGGCGGTGTTGTCGGCGGACATCGACGACTTGCTGCGCATCGCCCATGAACCGCTGGACCAGGCGATTATTCACAGTGTCCAGCTGGTCGGCTGGAGTACGCTGTGGATGGCCTGCGGCCTGCTGCTGATTGCCGCGGTGGATGTACCGGTGCAGCTCTGGGAAAGCCACAAGAAACTGCTGATGACCAAGCAGGAAATCCGCGACGAGCACAAGGATTCGGAAGGCCGGCCGGAGGTCAAACAACGGATTCGCCAGTTGCAACACGACATGTCGCAACGGCGGATGATGACATCGGTGCCCGAGGCCGACGTGATCATCACCAACCCGACCCACTATGCGGTAGCGCTCAAGTACGACCCGGAGAAAGGCAGTGCCCCGGTGCTGCTGGCCAAGGGCAGCGACTTCACTGCCTTGAAAATCCGCGAAATTGCCGTGGCCAACGACATCCTGCTGCTCGAATCGCCCGCCCTGGCGCGTTCGATCTACTACTCCACCGAACTGGATCAGGAAATCCCGGCGGGGCTGTATCTGGCGGTCGCGCAGGTGTTGGCGTATGTCTATCAGATTCGTCAGCATCGGGCGGGGAAAGGCAAGCGGCCGGAGCCGCTCAAGGACCTACCGATTCCGGAGGATTTGCGGCGCGATTCTTGATAGTTGCGCTAGCAGTGCCAGCCTCATCGCGAGCAGGCTCGCTCCCACATTTTATCTGTGTCGGTTCAAGATTGTGTGATCGGCACAAATCCTGTGTGGGAGCGAGTCTGCTCGCGAATGGTCTTTAGGTCGACGCTGAGTTGACTGGCTCGACCCGATTTTCCACCGGCTTCAGCGGATTTTTGTTATCCAGTGCCTTTTCGATCAGCAACAACCCCAGTTCCAGCATTTGATGGATGGCCAGGGCCAGGTTGCGGTCTTTGCCTTCGAGATCGTCGGACAGGTCCAGAGTCAGGGTGGTGGCTGAGCTGAAGGTTTCGTAGGTGTAGGCGAGCAAGGCTTGGGTGTTGATGTCGTGGGCGACGGCGAAGATCTGTAGGGGGCGATCGTCGCTGCAGCGCGGTTTGGCCGAGGAGGGCGGGTTGAGGTAGTGATCGAGCGCGCGGTGGGCAGCCTGGTGGAGTTTTTTCGAGTCGAGGGATTGGTAGGGGGAAACGTTTTCAGTTTCAGGGGGATCGGGGGTGACTTTGGTCATGGTGAAGCTCCCAGTTTTTCAAAAGGAGCTACCAGCATCACTTGCAGATGATGGGTGGTAGCTGTGCGCGGGTCTGCAAGACCGGGAAACTAGGAACCCGGCAGACCCGAAGGTCTCCCACGCACAGCCACCATAAAACACGGACACAAAAAAAGCGCCGAGCTGTCATGGGGGCGCTATGCGCCTAGTTATTCCGGCGGGCTTGCAGACCCGATCGCTGATTTTGCAGCGACCGGCGAAGGTTATCCGCCAGCCTGTGGCAAAGCAAGCCTCAAAACCTGTCGGAAAATTCTTGATGGGGTCAGTTAACGGAAATCTAAGGTCTGGTGATTAACTGTGGCGTGGGAGCTTGCTCCCGCCGGCCGGTCCGCGCTCGGGCGCAGCAGTCGTAATCCAGCCATTGCGGTTGTCCTAATGGAACTCGGTCGCGGGTTTTGGGGCCGCTGCGCGATCCAGCGCGAGCAAGCTCAGAAAAAGGGGGCAAATTTATTTTAACCGTCCCATAGTTCATGTTGAGCTTATTGTACGGGCCTACCTTACCCTCGGCTTATTATTCGAAGCCCTGTGATGTGTTCGACCTCATCCACAAAACGGGAGGTTCCCGTCAGCTGCCCGCGCTGGAGAGCAGTAGACGCAAGCAAAAGATGGACGTGATTGGTCATTAAACAGTAGGCATAAACTCTTACGCCAAATACCTCCTTTAGCTCGCGCAGATCTGCGAGGTAGTACTCGAAATCACCTGTTTCGGCGAAAACGACCTGGCGACGATGCCGAACGATTGAAGCGAACCCGCGCCAAAACCCTAGCAGTTCTGATAGTAGGCAACGTCAGAGAAAGGAACGATGCTAAAGACTCGGCTTTTTTGGACCTTGCACGGAGCTCAGTCAATGCCTACCTCAAGTCACGAAATCCCATTGTGTCACTACCGCTACGACCCGCTCGATCATCTGGTCGATTGCACCCCCTTCGAACAGGCTGCCATCCAGCGCTATTACTGCAAAACACGCCTGGCCACTGAAATACAAGGCGCGGTGCAGACCCGTATCTTCCAACATGAAGACCAGTTGCTCGCACTGCAACAGTCCGAAAGCGGCCAGCTCGATACCACCTTGCTGGCCACTGATCAACAACGCTCGGTATTGAACACACTCGACGCGACTCAGCCCAATCCCTTCGCCTACTCGCCTTACGGTCATCGCCCTCGAGGAAAAGGATTGCTCAGTTTGCTCGGGTTTAATGGCGAACGGCCGGACCCGGTGACCGGGCATTATCATTTAGGTAATGGCTATCGGCAGTTCAACCCGGTGTTGATGCGGTTTAACAGCCCGGACAGTTGGAGTCCGTTTGGGGAGGGCGGATTGAATGCGTATGCATATTGTGCCGGGGACCCCGTCAACAGGACGGATTCAACAGGACATGGATCCCTAAGAAACTTTATTGCCAGTTTGCCGAAAAAAAGCGAAGCTGGGTTATCGTATTACAGCGCTAAGAAAGCGTTAACTGAGACACAACAAAGTCTGGGCAAATCCAGTTATATAAAAGCAAGGGCAAATATTGAGAATATAAGTGCTGAACAGTTTTTATTGGAGAAATCTATTACACGGACAATTCGGGAAATAGATAAAGAAATGTATTCATTTTTTACGCGTAAACCAATTTCCGAGCGTCAAGTATTGTTTGATCAGAATTTTACCCTGAAATTGATAAAAGAGCACTCCCAAACTCTAATAGCTCTTGCCGATGCAGGCAATAAATTTACAGGAATAAGACCAGGTACGGTCAATAAGGGAAAAATTTCGGAACAAAAAATTAATGACTTTAAAAATCAAGACGTTCAGCGCATTACGAATGAAAGACGTGCTCATCTCTCTAGACCGGTGCCTCAATCACCAAGCAGCACCAACGATGACGTCCGGAGACCATAGCAACTCATCCACTCTCTAAAGCGGGTGGTTTTTCGAAGTGAGTCAGCGGCCCTTGATGTTGGCGACTATGCAGAAGAGCTAAAGCTTCGATGTTTCTTCGGGCCTCTTCGCAAGCGGCTCGCACACTTGATCAGTGTTGTTCAGATATTTTGTGTTTACAGGATATTCGTTGTGGGAGCCCGCTCCTACGTTAGATCTGCGTGGGTTCACGATTGTGTGATCAGCACATCCCGAGTGTGGAGCGAGCTTGCTCGCGATGAACGATAACCGGGTCTACCTGACGAAGCCCGATGCGCCTGGCTTGATCGGGTGTTCGTTATCCAGCGCCTTTTCGATCAGCAACAACCCCAGTTCCAGCATTTGATGGATGGCCAGGGCGATGTTGCGGTCTTTGCCTTCCAGATCGTCGGACAGGTCCTGAGTCAGGATGGTGGCTGAGCTGAAGGTTTCGTAGGTGTAGGCCAGCAAGGCCTGGGTGTTGATGTCGGGGGCGACGGTGAAAATCTGGACGGGGCGATCGTCGCTGCAGCGTGGTTTGGCCAAGGAGGGCGGATTGAGGTAATGATCGAGGGCTCGGTGGGCGGCCTGGTGGAGTTTTTTGGAGTCGAGGGCTTGGTAGGGGGAAACGCAGGGCGTTTCGGGTGGATCAGGGGTGACTTTGGTCATGGTGAAGCTCCTTTCGTTGGGGAACCGCCACTGTCTGCCGCCAAGCAGATTTGGGTGGCGGATTGCACAAGGTTGGCGGACCGGAACGAAAGGAACCCGGCACCCCCGAAGGGGTCCTTGCGCAACCCGCCATGACACAAGAATGCGGGCGAAAAAAAACGCCTGCAATCGTGTTGGGGGCGCTGTTGCGCCTTTCGAATGTCGGGCCGCCAAGCCCGTCCGCTGATTTTGCAGCGACCGGCGAAGGTTATCCGCCGGCCTGTGGCAAAGCAAGCCTCAAAACCTGTCGGAAAATTCTTGTTTGGATCAATTAACAGAAATCCATGGTTTGGTGATTAATTGTGGCGAGGGAGCTTGCTCCCGCCGGCCGGTCCGCGCTCGGGCGTAGCAGTCGTAAGTGCGGTTGACGCGTTCTACCTGATACACCGCGGTTGCAGGTTTTGGGGCCGCTGCGCGACCCAGCGCGAGCAAGCTCGCTCGCCACAGGGATGGTGTTTGCCCCTTGGTAGTTGCGGTGATAGTGCTGGTGAACGATAACCGGGTCCATCTGACGAAACCCGATGCACACACTGGGTGGCAGCTGTACGCGGGTTGACCGACCGGGAATCAAGGGACCCGGCACACCCGAAGGTGTCCCACGCACAGCTGCCGCGACACGATACCTCAGGTACAAAAAAAGCGCCTGAACCAGGTCTTGGGCGCTGGTGCGCCTTGATTTTTGCGGACGGTCAAATCCGATCGCTGAATTGGCAGCGACTCTCGGAGACTAACCACGGGATTTCCTACCGGCAACCTTAAAAGCCTGTCGGAAAATTCCTGGCCGTATTGCCTTCTCTAGATGGTTGTTGGCAGTGCCAGCCCCATCGCGAGCAAGCTCGCTCCCACAAGGACACCGCATTCCCCTGTGGGAGCGAGCCTGCTCGCGATAGCGTCCCCCCAGGCACCGCAAATCCTTGATCCTTACATCTTCATCCCCCCACTTTTTTCCACCCGCGCAAAAGTTGGAAGGCTTCTTGCAGTAGCGGCTTTGCGCCTGCATTCGGCGTCAAAAGTTTGCTTCAAGGGACGGGGAAATACCGGTGGATCGCTCTCAGTTAGTCAACAGTGCTCGCAGCAACCTGGCAGACCTCAGTCGAGGCAATCTGGGCGTGCCGCTGTTGCTGTTGGTCATGCTGGCGATGATGATGTTGCCGATCCCGCCGTTCCTGCTCGATGTGTTTTTTACCTTCAACATTGCTTTGTCGATCGTCGTGTTGCTGGTCTGCGTCTACGCCTTGCGGCCGCTGGATTTTGCGGTGTTTCCGACGATTCTGTTGGTCGCCACCTTGATGCGTCTGGCCCTGAACGTGGCCTCGACCCGGGTGGTGATGCTCCACGGCCAGGACGGCCATGCCGCCGCGGGCAAGGTGATCCAGGCCTTCGGCGAGGTGGTGATCGGCGGTAACTACGTGGTTGGTATCGTGGTCTTCGCGATTCTGATGATCATCAACTTTGTGGTGGTGACCAAGGGTGCCGGGCGGATTTCCGAGGTGAGCGCGCGCTTCACCCTCGATGCAATGCCGGGCAAGCAGATGGCCATCGACGCCGACTTGAACGCTGGCCTGATCGATCAGGTCCAGGCCAAGGCGCGCCGTATGGAAGTGGCTCAGGAAGCCGAGTTCTACGGTTCCATGGACGGTGCCAGCAAATTCGTTCGCGGTGATGCCATCGCCGGTCTGCTGATTCTGTTCATCAACCTGATCGGCGGCATGGCAGTCGGTATCTTTCAGCACGGCATGACGTTCGGCGATGCAGGCAAGGTGTACGCACTGCTGACTATCGGTGACGGTTTGGTGGCGCAATTGCCATCACTGTTGCTGTCGACCGCCGCGGCGATCATGGTGACCCGTGCTTCCGGTTCCGAGGACATGGGCAAGCAGATCAACCGGCAGATGTTTGCCTCGCCCAAGGCTCTGGCCGTGGCCGCCGGCATGATGGCGGTGATGGGCCTGGTGCCGGGCATGCCGCACTTTTCCTTTCTCAGCATGGCGGCCGTGGCGGCCGGCGGCGCTTATCTGTTCTGGAAGAAGCAGAACGTCGTCAAGGTCCAGGCGCTGCAAGAGGTCCAGCGCCAGCAGGAGCTGCTGCCATCGCCTGCCCGCGCCCAGGAAACCAAGGAGCTGGGCTGGGATGACGTGACCCCTATCGACATGATCGGCCTGGAAGTCGGCTACCGGCTGATTCCACTGGTGGACCGCAACCAGGGCGGCCAGTTGCTGGCGCGGATCAAGGGAGTGCGCAAAAAGCTCTCCCAGGACCTCGGTTTCCTGATGCCGACTGTGCATATTCGCGACAACCTCGACCTGGCGCCCAGCGCCTATCGCCTGACCCTGATGGGCGTGATCCTGGCCGAGGCCGAGATCTACCCGGATCGCGAACTGGCGATCAATCCGGGGCAGGTCTTCGGCACGCTCAATGGCATCACCGCCAAAGATCCGGCCTTCGGTCTGGAGGCGGTGTGGATCGAGGTCAGCCAGCGATCCCAGGCGCAATCGCTGGGGTACACGGTGGTGGACGCCAGCACGGTGGTCGCTACCCACCTCAACCAGATTCTGTACAAGCATTCCAGCGAGCTGATTGGCCACGAAGAAGTCCAGCAACTCATGCAGTTGTTGGCCAAAGGCTCGCCTAAGCTTGCGGAGGAGTTGGTGCCGGGCATTCTGTCGCTGTCGCAACTGCTCAAGGTGCTGCAGTCGCTGTTGGCCGAGCAGGTACCGGTGCGCGATATCCGCAGCATCGCCGAAGCCATCGCGAACAATGCCAACAAGAGTCAAGATACTGCCGCGTTGGTTGCCGCGGTGCGCGTCGGATTGTCGCGTGCCATCGTCCAAAGCATTGTAGGGCTTGAGTCGGAGCTGCCTGTGATCACCCTTGAGCCAAGGTTGGAACAGATATTGCTCAATAGTTTGCAGAAGGCAGGACAAGGTCAGGAAGAGGGCGTTCTGCTGGAGCCAAGCATGGCCGAGAAACTGCAGCGCTCGTTGATCGATGCGGCGCAGCGTCAGGAAATGCAGGGTCAACCGGTGATACTGCTGGTAGCAGGTCCGGTCCGCGCGATGCTCTCGCGGTTCGGACGGCTGGCAGTCCCGGGTTTGCATGTGTTGGCGTATCAGGAAATTCCTGACAACAAGCAAGTGACCATCGTTGCGACAGTAGGGCCCAACGGCTGAGGTAGTGGGTTATGCAAGTGAAGCGTTTTTTCGCCGCCGATATGCGTCAGGCCATGAAGCTGGTTCGCGATGAGCTGGGCGCCGATGCCGCTATTATCGGTAACCGCCGGATCGCCGGCGGGGTCGAGCTGACGGCTGCCCTCGATTACAAGCTGTCCGCGCTGGCTCCACGCGTGCCGAATATCGAACTCGAAGACGAGCTGCGCAAAACCCAGTCGCGGATTGTCACCGCCCAGGCGGAACTGAGCCTGCGTGGCGATGGCGATTCGACGATCAATCGCCAGTTGTTCGCCGGTTTGCCGCTGACCGCCGCCGAACCCCTGATCGAGCCGACCTTCGTCGAGCCGCCGCGTCCGGCGCCGGCACCGGCTGCGCCTTCGGTGGATCAACGGGCGTTCGACTCGATGCGCTTCGAACTCAACGGCCTGCGTGAACTGCTGGAAGTACAGTTGGGCTCGCTGGCCTGGAACCAGTTGCAAGGCAGCCGGCCACAGCAGGCCAATCTCTGGCGTCGTTTGCAACGCATCGGCTTATCCGGGCCGCTGTCGCGCGATCTGCTGGCACTGATTACTGAAATTGAAGAGCCTCGTCAGGCCTGGCGCATGCTGTTGGCGCACCTGGCGCGGATGATTGCCACACCGGAGATCGAGCCGCTGGAAGAGGGCGGGGTGATCGCCATGGTCGGCCCGGCCGGCATGGGCAAGACCACTACCCTGGCCAAGCTGGCGGCGCGTTATGTGCTCAAGTATGGCGCGCAGCATATCGCGCTGGTGAGCATGGACAGCTATCGGATTGGTGCCCAGGAACAACTCAAGACCCTGGGCCGCATCCTCAATGTGCCGGTGACCCACCTCGACCCGGGTCAGTCCCTGGCCCAGGCCCTCGATCCGCTGCTGCGCAAGCGTGTGGTGTTGATCGATACCGCCGGCCTTCAGGCCAGCGATCCGGCGTTGCGCATGCAACTGGAGAGTCTGGCTGGGCGCGGGATCAAGTCAAAAAACTTTCTGGTGCTGGCAACCACCAGCCAGAAACAGGTTCTAACCGCTGCTTATCACAGTTACAAACGCTGCGGGCTGGCCGGTTGCATCCTGACTAAACTGGATGAAACCGCGAGTCTGGGCGAAGTGTTGAGCCTGGCGATCAGTCACCAGTTACCCGTTGCCTATCTGACCGATGGGCCGCGAATCCCGGATGATCTGCATTTGCCGCGTCGCCATCAATTGGTCAGTCGCGCGGTGAGTGTGCAGATGCAGGAAGAACCCAGCGAAGAAGCCATGGCTGATATGTTCGCTGATCTCTACCACAGCCCGACCAAACGCGTCGGCTGAGGTAATCATGAATAGATTGCAGTGTACCTACATCGATGGTCTGCCATGCATTGTTCCAGTGGGAACGCGCAGCCAGTTATGTGGCCTCCGTCTAAGCAAGACAAGGTAAAGAAAGAACATGGGCAGCATGCATCCCGTACAGGTGATCGCGGTGACCGGCGGCAAAGGTGGCGTCGGGAAGACTAACGTGTCAGTGAACTTGTCCCTGGCTCTAGCGGAGCTCGGCCGGCGCGTCATGCTGCTGGACGCCGATCTGGGGCTGGCGAATGTCGACGTTTTGTTGGGGCTGACACCCAAACGCACTCTGGCCGATGTGGTCGAGGGGCGCTGTGAGCTGCGCGATGTGCTGCTGCAGGGACCGGGCGGAATCCGCATCGTCCCGGCGGCGTCCGGCACGCAGAGCATGGTGCACCTGAGCCCGGCGCAGCATGCCGGGCTGATCCAGGCGTTCAGCGATATCGGCGACAACCTCGACGTGCTGGTGATCGACACCGCCGCCGGGATTGGTGAGTCGGTGGTGAGTTTCGTGCGCGCGTCCCAGGAAGTCTTGCTGGTGGTCTGCGACGAACCGACGTCGATCACTGACGCCTACGCACTGATCAAACTGCTCAATCGCGATTACGGCATGAACCGCTTCCGGGTGCTCGCCAACATGGCGCAGAGCCCGCAGGAAGGGCGCAACCTGTTCGCCAAGTTGACCAAGGTCACTGATCGCTTCCTCGACGTGGCCTTACAATACGTCGGTGCGGTGCCCTACGACGAGTGTGTGCGCAAGGCCGTGCAAAAGCAGCGTGCAGTCTACGAAGCATTCCCGCGCTCCAAGTGCTCGCTGGCGTTCAAGGCCATCGCGCAGAAAGTCGATACCTGGCCATTGCCGGCCAATCCGCGCGGGCATCTGGAATTCTTCGTCGAGCGGCTGGTGCATCAAACGGCAGGACCGGTGCTATGACAGCCAGCGGCTACAACCTTTACAAGTCCTCGGCACGTGACGGCCAGTACGAACTGATCGAGCGTTACGCGCCATTGGTCAAGCGGATTGCCTACCACTTGCTGGCGCGTCTGCCGGCCAGTGTGCAGGTCGAGGATCTGATCCAGGCCGGGATGATCGGCCTGCTCGAGGTCTCGACCAAGTACGACGCCAGCAAGGGTGCGAGTTTCGAAACCTATGCCGGTATCCGTATTCGTGGGGCGATGCTCGATGAGGTGCGTAAAGGTGACTGGGCGCCGCGTTCGGTACACCGCAATACCCGGATGGTCAGTGATGCCATTCGCTCAATTGAAGCTAAAACCGGTCGCGACGCTAAAGATCACGAGGTTGCGGCCGAACTCCAATTGAGTCTCGACGATTATTACGGGATTTTGAACGACACCTTGGGCAGCCGGCTGTTCAGTTTCGACGATCTGTTGCAGGACGGCGAGCATGAAGGGCTGCACGAAGATGGCGCGAGTGCTCATCTCGAGCCGTCGCGCGACCTGGAAGACGAGCGTTTCCAGGCTGCGTTGGCGGACGCGATTGCCAATTTGCCGGAGCGTGAGCGACTGGTCTTGGCGCTGTACTACGACGAAGAGCTGAACCTCAAGGAAATCGGTGAGGTCCTGGGGGTCAGCGAATCGCGGGTCAGCCAGTTACACAGCCAGTGCGCGGCCCGCTTGCGGGGGCGTTTGGGGGAGTGGCGAGCGCGCTGACAGGCAGTGTGGGGACACTGCGAACGAGGCTGGTACGGCGTTTTTGCTGCACCGGTCGCGGCCCTTTGTACTCCATGCAGCCGTTGAGTGTGACGTCAAAATGATTGAGTGGCGTGTCCAGGTGCTGGGCGCGTTTAAGACTGCTTGGAGGTCGAATTGGACAAGAACATGAAAATCCTCATCGTTGATGACTTCTCAACGATGCGGCGGATCATAAAAAACCTGTTGCGTGACCTTGGGTTCACCAACACGGTCGAGGCGGATGACGGTACTACCGCGATTCCAGTCCTCAACAGCGGGAGCATCGACTTTCTGGTAACCGACTGGAACATGCCTGGCATGACCGGTATCGACCTGCTGCGTCACGTGCGTGCCGATGAAAGACTCAAGCACCTGCCGGTTCTGATGGTCACGGCCGAAGCCAAGCGTGAACAAATCATCGAAGCTGCCCAGGCCGGAGTGAACGGCTATGTGGTCAAACCCTTCACGGCCCAGGCGTTGAAAGACAAGATTGAAAAAATCTTCGAACGCATTGGTTGACGGAATTTGCCACGGGGGGAGCTATGGAGCATTACGAAACTTCACAGGCCGATTTTGAATCGACTCTGAAAAAACACGCCCGCGAACTGGTCGACAGCCTTGAAAAAGGCCAATTCGGCGACGCGGTGCAATTGATCCATGAGCTCAACCAGACCCGTGATCGCGGCCTGTACCAGGAAGTCGGCAAGCTCACCCGCGAACTGCATAGTGCGATCGTCAATTTTCAGATTGACCCGAACATGCCGCAAGCCAAGGAAGTGTCCCAGATCACGGATGCCACTGAGCGTTTGTCTTATGTTGTCAGGCTGACCGAGGCTGCAGCCAACCGCACCATGGATCTGGTCGAGAACAGTACGCCGCTGGTCAATGGCCTGAGCAATGACGCCCAGGCCTTGAGTGCCGACTGGGGCCGTTTCATGCGCCGCGAAGTCGGTGCCGAAGAGTTTCGCGAACTGGCCCGGCGGGTCGACGGTTTCCTGACGCGCAGCGAGCAACAGAATCGTATCGTCTCGGGCAACCTCAACGACATCCTGCTGGCGCAGGATTACCAGGACCTTACCGGTCAGGTAATCAAGCGCGTGACCCAGTTGGTCACGGAAGTCGAAAGCAATCTGCTCAAACTGGTGCTGATGGCCAGTCAGGTCGACCGTTTTGCCGGCATTGAACATGACCGTGAAGCGATCCTCGCGGAAAAAGATCCAGAAAAACATCTGTCTCAGGGTGAAGGTCCGCAGATTCATGCCGATAAACGTGAAGACGTTGTGTCCGGTCAGGACGATGTAGACGATTTGCTTTCCAGCCTTGGATTTTAGGCCGACCTAGTAGGAGCACCCATACACATGAGCTTCGGCGCCGATGAAGAGATCCTTCAGGATTTCCTGGTTGAGGCCGGCGAGATTCTTGAGCAACTGTCCGAACAGCTGGTCGAGCTTGAGAGCCGACCCGATGATGCGGATTTGCTCAATGCAATCTTTCGCGGTTTTCACACTGTAAAAGGGGGCGCCGGCTTCCTCCAGCTCCATGAGCTGGTGGAGTGCTGTCACATCGCCGAGAACGTCTTCGACATCCTGCGCAAGGGTGAGCGACGGGTCGACTCGGAATTGATGGACGTGGTTCTGGAAGCGCTGGATGCGGTGAACGGGATGTTCACTGAAGTCCGTGAACGCACCCCGGTTACTGCTGCAACACCCGAGTTGTTGGCGGCTCTGGCGCGTCTTGCCGAGCCTTCCACTGCCGAGGCAGCACCGGCGGTTGAAGTCAGTGCCGAACCCGTTGCCGAGAGCGATTCGGGCGACGTCACGGATAACGAATTCGAACTGCTGCTCGACTCGCTCAATGCGGTGAAGTCCCAGGCCGAGGCACCTGCAGCGGCACCCGTAGCGGCTGGCAGCGATGAAATCACCGACGCCGAGTTCGAGTCGTTGCTCGATCAGTTGCACGGCAAGGGCCAGTTCGCGGTCGACGCACTCGCCGAACCGGCCGAGCCTGCAGCCCCAACAGTCGCGGCGGCCAGCAACGAAATTACCGACGACGAATTCGAAGCGCTGCTCGACCAGTTGCACGGCAAAGGCACCTTCGCGGTCGAGGCCCTGGAATCGGCTATCGCTGCGGTACCGGCTCCGGCCGCGCCGAGCGCGTTAGCGGCGGGCAGTGATCTGATTTCCGATCATGAGTTCGAATCGCTGCTCGACGAATTGCACGGCAAAGGCAAGTTCACTGAAGTCGGTGCAGGTTCTGCCTCTCCCGCTGCAGTGGCCGCGCCGGTCGTCAAGCCGGTGGCCAAGCCTGTTGCCAAAGCACCTGAACCTGCAGCACCAAAGCCTGTCGCGGCGGCTGCACCTGCCCGGGCACCGGCTTCGCCACCCGCGGAAAAACCGGCCAGCGAAGCCGAGACCACTGTGCGGGTCGATACCGCGCGGCTGGACGAGATCATGAACATGGTCGGCGAACTGGTACTGGTGCGTAACCGCCTGGTGCGCCTGGGTCTCAACAGCGGCGATGAAGCCATGTCCAAAGCCGTGTCGAACCTCGACGTGGTGACGGCCGATCTGCAGACCGCGGTGATGAAAACCCGCATGCAGCCGATCAAAAAAGTCTTCGGCCGCTTCCCGCGCCTGGTCCGCGACCTGGCGCGTCAGCTGAAGAAAGAGATCGCCCTGGAGCTGGTGGGTGAAGAAACCGACCTCGACAAGAACCTCGTCGAGGCCCTGGCCGACCCGCTGGTCCACTTGGTGCGCAACGCGGTCGACCACGGTTGCGAATCGCCGGAAGAGCGCGAAGCCTCGGGCAAGCCCCGTTGCGGCAAGGTGATTCTGGCGGCGGAGCAGGAAGGCGACCACATCCTGTTGTCGATTTCCGATGACGGCAAGGGCATGGACGCGAATGTCCTGCGCGCCATCGCGGTGAAACGCGGGGTGATGGACAAGGATGCCGCCGATCGTCTGAGCGACACCGAGTGCTACAACCTGATTTTTGCCCCGGGCTTCTCGACCAAGACCGAGATTTCCGACGTGTCTGGTCGTGGCGTGGGCATGGACGTGGTGAAAACCAAGATTTCCCAGCTCAACGGTTCGATCAACATCTACTCGACCAAGGGCCAGGGCTCGAAGATCGTCATCAAGGTGCCGTTGACCCTGGCGATCATGCCGACGCTGATGGTCATGCTCGGCAATCAGGCCTTCGCCTTCCCGCTGGTCAACGTCAACGAGATCTTCCATCTCGACCTGTCGCGTACCAACGTGGTCGACGGCCAGGAAGTGGTGATTGTGCGCGACAAGGCGCTGCCACTGTTTTACCTCAAGCGCTGGCTGGTCGCTTCCGCCGCTCATGAAGAGCAGCGTGAAGGCCATGTGGTGATCCTTTCGGTGGGCACCCAGCGGATCGGCTTTGTCGTCGATCAACTGGTCGGCCAGGAAGAAGTGGTCATCAAGCCATTGGGCAAAATGCTCCAGGGAACCCCGGGCATGTCCGGCGCCACCATTACCGGTGACGGCCGCATCGCCTTGATTCTCGATGTCCCGAGCATGCTCAAGCGTTACGCCACGCGGCGTTTTTGATTCTGCTGGTGCGGGGCGGTCTTGCCCCGCCCTGCCTAACGGAGTGTTTATGGTAGTCAAGGTCCTGGTGGTGGATGATTCGGGTTTTTTCCGCCGCCGCGTCTCGGAAATTCTTTCAGCGGATCCGAATATCCAGGTCGTCGGTACGGCGACTAACGGTAAAGAGGCGATCGATCAGGCCCTGGCCCTCAAGCCGGACGTGATCACCATGGACTACGAGATGCCGATGATGGATGGCATCACGGCCGTGCGGCACATCATGCAGCGCTGCCCGACCCCGGTATTGATGTTCTCCTCGCTGACCCATGAAGGCGCCCGGGTCACCCTCGATGCGCTGGATGCCGGTGCGGTGGACTTCCTGCCGAAGAATTTCGAAGACATCTCGCGCAATCCCGAGAAGGTCAAGCAACTGCTGTGCGAGAAGGTTCTCAGCCTTTCGCGCAGCAATCGGCGTTTGAATGCCTACAGCAGCGCTGCGGTCCCGCAACCCGTCGCTACACCGGCTCCGTCACCCGCGATCAGCAGTCTGGGCAGCAGTGTGCCGGCACGTCCGGCTCCCACGCCGATGCCTGCTCGCATGCCAGCGGCCAGCCCGAGCTCGCCGGCACCGAAACGCAAAGCCTACAAGCTGGTGGCGATTGGTACGTCCACCGGCGGTCCGGTCGCGTTGCAGCGGGTGCTGACTCAATTACCGGCAAACTTCCCGGCGCCGATCGTGCTGGTCCAGCACATGCCGGCGGCCTTCACCAAGGCCTTCGCCGAACGTCTGGACAAGCTGTGCCGGATCAGCGTCAAGGAAGCCGAGGACGGTGACATTCTGCGTCCGGGCCTGGCGTTGCTGGCTCCCGGTGGCAAACAGATGATGATCGACGGGCGTGGCGCGGTGAAAATCCTCCCGGGCGACGAACGCCTGAACTACAAACCGTGCGTGGACATCACCTTCGGTTCGGCGGCCAAATCCTACGGTGACAAAGTTCTGGCGGTGGTGCTCACCGGCATGGGTGCCGACGGTCGCGAAGGCGCGCGTCTGCTCAAGCAGGGCGGCAGCGCGATCTGGGCTCAGGACGAAGCCAGTTGCGTGATCTACGGCATGCCGATGGCGATCGTCAAGGCTGACCTCGCGGACGCCGTGTACAGCCTGGACGAGATTGGCAAGCATCTGGTCGAGGCCTGTCTCTGATGGATGTACTAAGCCTCATCGGGATCATTCTGGCGTTTGTCGCGATCATTGGCGGCAACTACCTGGAAGGCGGTCATCTTGGTGCGCTGGCCAACGGCCCGGCGGCCTTGATCGTGATTGGCGGGACCATCGGCGCGGCGTTGTTGCAGGCGCCGATGAGCGCCTTCAAGCGTTCGATGCAGATCCTGGTGTGGATCATCTTTCCCCCACGGATCGATCTGGCCGGGGGCGTCGATCGGGTGGTCAACTGGAGCCTGACGGCGCGCAAGGAAGGTTTGCTAGGGCTGGAAGGGGTGGCCGATGCCGAACCCGACAACTACTCGCGAAAAGGCCTGCAGTTGCTGGTCGACGGTGCCGAGCCGGAAGCGATTCGCAGCATTCTCGAGGTGGATTTCTACACCCAGGAAAGCCGCGATATCGAAGCCGCCAAAGTCTTTGAAAGCATGGGCGGCTATGCGCCGACTATCGGCATCATCGGCGCGGTCATGGGCTTGATCCATGTCATGGGCAACCTGGCCGACCCTTCGCAACTGGGCAGCGGGATCGCCGTGGCCTTCGTCGCGACTATCTACGGTGTTGCCAGCGCCAACCTGCTGCTGTTGCCGATTGCCAGTAAGCTCAAGTCGATAGCCATGCGCCAGTCGCGTTATCGCGAAATGTTGCTTGAAGGAATCCTGTCGATTGCCGAAGGGGAGAATCCTCGTTCCATTGAGTTGAAGCTTCAGGGCTTCATGGACTGATGGGGGTAATGGATTATGGCTCGTCGTCGCCAACCTGAAGAACACATCAACCACGAACGCTGGCTGGTGTCCTACGCGGACTTCATTACCCTGCTGTTCGCCTTCTTTGTCGTCATGTATTCGATTTCGTCGGTCAACGAAGGCAAGTACAAGGTGATTTCCGAGGCGTTGATTGGCGTGTTCACCGACTCGGACCGGGCCCTCAAGCCGATTCCGATAGGCGACGAGCGAGCAAAGACGGTCACCCCGGCGCAACCCCTGGTCAAGGACAGCGAGCAAACCGATGCCGGCATTGCCGAGGCGAGCAATGACCCGCTGAAGTCGATTGCCGATGACATCAGCGCGGCGTTCGGCGACCTGCTCAGCTCCAAGCAGATGACCATCCGTGGCAACGAGCTGTGGGTGGAGATCGAACTCAATTCCAGCCTGCTGTTCGGCAGCGGCGACGCGATGCCCAGCGATATCGCATTCAATATCATCGATAAGGTCGCGGTCATTCTCAAACCCTTTGAAAACCCGATTCACGTCGAAGGCTTTACCGATGACCAGCCGATCCGCACCTCCCAATACCCGACCAACTGGGAGCTGTCTTCGGCTCGCTCGGCCAGCATCGTGCGCATGCTGGCCATGCAGGGGGTGAACCCCGGCCGTCTGGCCTCAGTGGGTTACGGCGAGTTTCAGCCAGTGGCCAACAATGCCACTGCCGAAGGTCGTGCGCGCAATCGGCGGGTGGTGCTGGTGGTGTCGCGCAATCTCGACGTACGCCGCAGCCTGACCGCTACCGGGGCGGCGAATGCCACGCCGGATGCCGCGTTGAAGCGTGCTGGCACACAAACTGCACCGACGCCTGTAAAGTCGCTGGGGCGTGGGAGTGCCGTCAATTCTCCGTCACCGGCTCTATAACGTAGCGCCATTTCTCGGTTGAGCCTGTTCGACCGGGAGGAACAATCCGAATGAGAGTCTGGGCAGTCGCCAATCAAAAAGGTGGTGTTGGTAAAACCACCAGTTCCATCGCTTTAGCCGGTTTGCTGGCCGAGGCGGGCAAGCGCGTGGTCGTGGTCGATCTCGACCCCCACGGCTCCATGACCAGCTACTTCGGCTACGACCCCGACACCCTTGAACACAGCTGCTACGACCTGTTCCTGCACAAGGGCAGTGTGCCGGCGGGGTTGCCCGGCCAGTTGCTGCTTTCGACCAGTGACGAACGCATTTCCCTGCTGCCTTCGAGCACCGCGCTGGCTACCCTCGAGCGTCAGTCGCCGGGCCAGAGCGGCCTGGGCCTGGTGATCGCCAAGAGCCTCGCGCAGTTGTGGCAGGATTTCGATTACGCGCTGATCGACAGCCCGCCGTTGCTCGGCGTGCTGATGGTCAATGCCTTGGCGGCCAGCCAGCAGTTGGTGATCCCGGTACAGACCGAGCACCTGGCGGTGAAAGGCCTGGAGCGCATGGTCAACACCCTGGCAATGATCAATCGTTCGCGCAAGCAGGCGTTGCCCTTCAGCATCGTGCCAACCCTGTTCGACCGCCGGACCCAAGCGTCTCTCGGCACCTTGCGGGTACTGCGTGACATGTACCCCGAGGACATCTGGCAAGGTTACATTCCGGTCGATACCCGGTTGCGCGATGCCAGCCGGGCCGGGCTGACGCCTTCGCAGTTCGACGGCAAGAGCCGTGGGGTTCTGGCCTATCGGTCATTGCTCAAGCACCTGCTGGCGCAACAACTTGTGCCGCAGGTGGCTTGAGATGAGGCTTCTTTCTACGGGACCGGGGTCGGACGCAGCTTTTGTAGGAGTGTTCCAATGAACCGGCCGGTAAAAATCACCTCTCGGCCGCAACTGGCGCTGCAGTCCTATCTGGATGCGTTGCTGCAGGACGCCACCGAAGAGCTCGAGCTGATAGTCGAACCGTTGCCCGAGCGGGTGACGGCGCACGACACGCTGGATGAGTTCCAGGCGGCGGTGCTTGAAGAGCAGGCTCGAGATGCGCGGCAGCAGAGCGTGGTTGTCCCGGTTGGTGCTGCCGTTGCGCCGCCGTCGGTCGCGGTGCCGGTGCTGGAAGCGCCCGCGCCGATGCTCACCGTCGTTGCTCCGCTGGCTCCGGTTGCGGCGCAGGTGCAAGCCTTGGTCTCGCCGGTGGTCGAAGTCCATTTGCCGCCGAGCAACACGCCGCCACCCGTGGAGAGCGACGGCCGGCCGTCCTGGGCTGCCGAGCCGTTCGAATGCCTGCTGTTCGATGTGGCCGGCCTGACCCTGGCAGTACCGTTGGTTTGCCTGGGTTCGATTTATTCCCTGGCCGGCCACGAACTAACGCCGCTGTTCGGCCAGCCGGAGTGGTTCCTCGGGATTCTGCCGAGCCAGGCCGGCAACCTGAAAGTGCTGGATACCGCGCGCTGGGTCATGCCGGATCGCTACCGCGATGATTTCCGTCAGGGCCTGCAATACGTGATCTCGGTTCAGGGCTATGAATGGGGGCTGGCGGTGCATCAGGTCAGCCGTTCCCTGCGCCTGGACCCGAACGAAATCAAATGGCGCAGCCATCGTGGTCAGCGTCCATGGCTGGCCGGTACGGTGATTGAGCACATGTGCGCGCTGCTGGATGTCTCTGAACTGGCCGAATTGATTGCCAGCGGCGGGGCGAAGCAGCTGCCCGTCAGCAAGCCGACGAACAAACCTGCATAACCAAACAACAGGCTGCACCTTGAGTGTGGCCAGACAGAACACACACCGTTTTAAACGGTTTTTTGAGGGGTCAGGGGTATGAATAAGTCGTCGTCTCTACAGAGTTCCGAAGATCCGATCCTGCAATGGGTGACCTTCAAGCTGGACAATGAAACCTACGGCATCAATGTGATGCGCGTTCAGGAAGTCTTGCGTTACACCGAGATCGCGCCAGTGCCGGGTGCGCCAGCCTATGTGCTGGGCATCATCAACCTGCGCGGCAACGTGGTCACCGTGATCGACACCCGTCAGCGCTTCGGCCTGATGAACGCCGAGATCAGCGACAACACCCGTATCGTGATCATCGAAGCCGACAAGCAAGTGGTCGGGATCATGGTCGACAGCGTGGCGGAAGTGGTTTACCTGCGTCAGTCGGAAATCGAAACCGCGCCTAACGTCGGTAACGAGGAATCGGCCAAGTTCATCCAGGGCGTGTGCAACAAGAACGGCGAACTGCTGATTCTGGTCGAGCTGGACAAGATGATGAGCGAAGAAGAATGGTCGGACCTGGAGCAAATCTGATTGATTCTTGAGGTGGCTGTGATTGTCCTGGGCGTCCTCTGGGTAACGACCCTGGGACTGTTCCTGGCCTACGCCATGCGGCAGCGGCAAGCCGCCATGGTCAAGGCCCAGGAGCAAGCCCAGGCCGATGCGCTGCGCGATCAACGCATCAAGGACCTGGGCAAGCGCGTCGACGATTACCAGAATGGCAACGTGCGGATGGGTGAAGCCCTGCATGAACTGCGGGCGGTGGTCGAGCCGTTGCCGGACAAACTGGCCCGACTGGAGCAGCGCGACCCGACCAGCCTCTCATTCGCCCAGGCCGCGCGCCTGGTGGGAATGGGCGCCAGCGTCGACGAACTGACCCAGTCCTGCGGATTGACCCAGGCCGAAGCCGAGTTGATGAGCAAGGTGCACAGAAACTAAAGGCATCGACGCGAGTCTGGCTGCGGGCGAACAACTGTGGCGAGGGGGCTTGCCCCCGTTCGGCTGCGCAGCAGTCGTAAAGCGGCTGATTCCATTTTTCTGGAAGAGCGCAATCGCAGGTTTCAGGGCTGCTCTGCAGCCCAGCGGGGGCAAGCCCCCTCGCCACAGGGTTCGCTGTGTTACTGATGCACCGTGTCATCGTTTTCGCGGGTAAGCTGATGCAACACATTACCCTGTGGGAGCGGCGATGCGACTTGCCCGCGATGGCGACGTTAGGGCCAACATCTCTCTCGCCTAGTAGTCTTCCCCCTGATCCGTCACATCCCGCTCCACCATAGGGGCATTCGGATCATGTCCTTCCGGAAACTTGCCTTTCAGGTTCCAGGCAAAGGCAATGATTTCGGCAATGGTCCGGTACAACTCTTCCGGAATACTGTCCCCCAGTTCCATCCGCGCCAGCAGCTTCACCAACTCGGCGTTTTCGTAGATCGGCACTTCGTAGTCGCGGGCGATTTTCAGGATGGCTTCGGCCAGTTCGTCGTCACCTTTGGCGGTGAGGGTCGGTGCGTGCTGGCCGTCGTATTTGAGGGCGATGGCCTGGCGGGGTGGGTTGGGGTTTTTCATGCGGTTTCATCGACCCAGCGTTGTTCGAGGCGGGTTTGTGCGCCTTGGGGGGGTGTGCCGAGGTGGCAGTCTAGATCACCGACGTTCAGGCCGGACGCTACGAGGCGCTCACGCAGCCCGCTCAAGTGGTTCTCGATCAGGCTCGCGGTATAGGGCCGCTCGGCCCACAGCTGGCCGGACAGCCGGCCTTGAACCAGTTGTGCCTGGATCTGCAGCGGCCCCAGCGGCTCCATGGCGAATGCCAGTTCGACTCGCCACAATAGTTGTTTGGATTCGCGTTCCGGGTGTTTTTCCTTCGGTGCTTTCTCGGGTATTTCCTCTCGCTGAAACTTGAGCTGCAGCGGCACGATGTCCTGCAGGTTGCGCATGGGGATTTCCAGCTGCCAGGTGCTTTGCAGGTTGCCCTCGGCGGTGAGGCCGGTCTGCTCCAGGCTCGACAGTTGATGGCTTTGCAGGCGCGACACCGCGGCGGCGGCCAGGCGCAGCAAGTGTTCCAGATCACCTTCGCCGTCCAGGCTTTGCAGCAAGCGCGAAGGCAGCGGGAAACCACCGGGGTGGGGTTTGGCGCTGACCTGGCCAAGGGTGCCGAGGGCGCTGCGGACAAAACTCGGCAACGCCTGGGCCAGGGTGTTGGCGGCAATGAGCGCGTTGAAGTGGGTGTTGGCCGGCAGGCCGGGGGCCATTTGCCCGATCAGGCGCAGCAGGTTGCCTTTGATGTCCGGGGTCAGCGCCGGGTTCTGTCCGGCGAGCAACTTCGCTTCCAGGAACAGGCCGCTGTTGGCCAGCGCCTGGGCCAGGCCTTTTGGCGTGCTCAACTGTTGGGCGTCGGGTAAACCGCTGAGCAACTTGTCGATGGCGGCGCGCACATCGGCAGATGTAGTGCTGGCTGAGGTCTGATTCTGCAAGGCGTTCAACAACCCTTCCAGCGAGCCCTGGCGGCTCTGTTGGCTGATCAGTTGTTGCGCCACAGCCAGCTGTTCCTGACGACCGCTCAGAGGCACGAAGCTCAGCTCTTGTGAGCCCTGGACGATGGCGCTAAGCAGGCTGGCGATGCGCAGCGGTTGCGGGCTGTCGATGCTCAAGGTGCTGCCGCTCAAGGCGGTATTGAGCAGGCTCACCAGCGAGCGATAAACCGCGGGTTGGCCTGCGGTCTGGGGCAGTAACTGAGTGGTCAGGACCTTGCCCTGGAGCAAACTGCCGACCGGCAGTCTCGAAGTATCCAGGCGGGTGAGGGTGGCGACGCTGGAGGCGATGGCTTGCTGCACGCTGATCGCCAGTTTTCCGGCCGACGGCTGGCTCACCGCCAGGTTCGTGCCTTCGGGCAGGGGCTGGTTACTGGTGGCCTGGACGGTGGTCTGGCGGCCGTTGTCGAGTGTCAGCTTGAGCAGCAACTGGAACGTCTGATCAGCCTGTTTCAGCGACAGCACTTCGGCCCTGGCGGTCTGTCCGGCGCCAATCAGGCCTTCCAGCGGTTGCAGCAGCTTGAGCAACTCGCCACTCACCGCGGTCGGGCGCGTGGCGCCGGGAGCTGGCTGCGGTAGCGGGAGGATGTTCATTTCGCCGGTCATCGGGTCACACCCTGTCGAAATTGCCCTCTTTGGATCAGGACATGACATGTATAATGCCGCCCCGTTATCAAGGGCGCGCTGAAAACATCGCAAATGTTTGACGCAGCTCTCTAGAACAGGCCGCCAATGCATTTACTCTGCATCACTTTAACGGCCGCTCTACCGCCGACTTGAACCGTAAAGGCCCGCGATCTCTTGACCAGCCCACTTCTAGAAGCCATAGCCCTCGCCTGTGAGCGAGACTGGCGGATGCTCTTCGAAAACCTCGAATTGCGTCTGGCGGGCGGTGACATGTTGCAGATCAGCGGCCCCAACGGCAGTGGCAAGACCAGCCTGCTGCGTTTGCTGGCCGGTCTCATGCAGCCGACCGCGGGCCAGGTCTTGCTCAACGGCCAGCCCTTGAAAGCGCAGCGTACCGATCAGGCGCATAACCTGTTGTGGATCGGCCACGCCGCCGGGATCAAGGATTTGCTGACACCTGAAGAAAACCTCAGCTGGCTCTGCGCCCTGCATCAGCCGGCCGGCCATGAGGCGATCTGGAAGGCGCTGGATTCGGTAGGTCTGCGCGGATTCGAGGATGTACCCTGTCACACCCTGTCCGCCGGTCAGCGACGCCGCGTGGCGCTGGCTCGGCTCTATCTGGACAGCCCGAAGCTGTGGATCCTCGACGAACCCTTCACCGCCCTCGACAAGCAAGGCGTGGCGCAGCTCGAAGAGCACCTGGCCGTTCACTGTGAGCAGGGTGGTATGGTGGTGTTAACCACTCACCATACCTTGAAGCGCATGCCTGCCAGTTATCGCGACATCGATTTGGGCTTATACCTTGGGGGCCAGGCCGAATGAGTGTTTTCGGACTACTGGTTGCCCGTGAGGCGCGGTTGTTGTTTCGGCGTCCGGCCGAGCTGGCCAATCCGCTGGTTTTCTTCTCAATAGTGGTTGCAATGTTTCCGTTGGCGGTCGGTCCGGAGACTCAATTGTTGCAAACCTTGTCTCCGGGACTGGTCTGGGTAGCGGCCTTATTGTCCGTCCTGCTCTCGCTGGACGGGCTCTTCCGCAGTGATTTCGAAGACGGATCGCTGGAGCAGTGGGTCCTTTCGTCGCACCCCCTGCCTCTTCTTGTTTTGGCCAAGGTACTGGCACACTGGGCGTTTTCCGGCCTGGCACTGGTTTTGCTCGCACCCTTGCTGGCCTTGATGCTCGGTTTACCGGCCGCTTGTCTGCCGGTGTTGCTGCTGTCGTTGCTGCTCGGTACACCGGTACTGAGTTTGCTCGGTGCGGTGGGCGCGGCGCTGACGGTGGGATTGAAACGTGGTGGCTTGTTGCTGGCACTGTTGATTCTGCCGTTGTACATCCCGGTACTGATTCTTGGCAGTGGCGCCTTGCAGGCGGCATTGCAGGGCATGCCGGCAACCGGTTACCTGCTCTGGCTTGGCAGCCTGACCGCCCTGGCGGTAACCCTGACACCTTTTGCAATAGCTGCTGGCCTGAAGATAAGCGTCGGCGAATAATAATGAGGTCTGGTCATTTTTTGATCACTTTTTATTGAAAAAAGGCAGACCCTGGCTTTTCGTGCTGACGAAAAGCAACCGTGATGGAAACAGCAATGAACTGGACTTGGTTTCATAAGCTCGGCTCGCCCAAGTGGTTTTATGGTATCAGCGGCAGAATGCTGCCCTGGCTAAGTGTGGCCGCGGTACTGCTGATCGGCATAGGCACGGTCTGGGGCCTGGCCTTCGCACCACCGGACTACCAGCAAGGCGACAGTTTTCGGATCATCTACATTCACGTCCCGGCCGCCATGCTGGCGCAGTCCTGCTACGTGATGCTGGCCGTGTGCGGCATTGTCGGGCTGGTGTGGAAGATGAAACTGGCCGACGTCGCTCTGCAATGCGCAGCGCCGATCGGCGCCTGGATGACCGTGGTGGCGCTGGTCACCGGGGCCATCTGGGGCAAACCGACCTGGGGCTCGTGGTGGGTCTGGGATGCACGACTAACGTCCATGCTTATTCTGCTGTTTCTGTACTTCGGTCTCATTGCCCTGGGCAACGCCATCAGTAATCGTGATAGCGCGGCCAAGGCCTGCGCGGTGTTGGCGATTGTCGGGGTGATCAACATTCCGATCATCAAATACTCTGTAGAGTGGTGGAACACACTGCATCAAGGTGTGACATTCAGCCTCACCGAGAAACCGGCGATGCCCGCCGAGATGTGGTTGCCGCTGCTGCTGACAGTACTGGGTTTCTACTGTTTCTTCGGCGTTGTGCTATTGCTGCGCATGCGCCTCGAAGTGCTCAAGCGTGAAGCCCGCAGCAGTTGGGTCAAGGCCCAGGTGCTGAACACACTGGAGGTCGCCCGATGAGTTTTACCTCAGTCGGCGATTTTCTCGCCATGGGCCATCACGGCCTGTATGTCTGGTCAGCCTATGGCATCTGCTTTGCAGTGCTGGCCCTCAACGTCGCGGCGCCGATCCTGGCCCGCAAGCGTTATCTGCAACAAGAGGCGCGTCGTCTGCGCCGGGAGAACGGTAAGTGAATCCGCTGCGTAAAAAGCGTCTAATGATTATTCTCGCGCTTCTGGTCGGAGTCGGCGCTGCTGTCGGCCTGGCCTTGAGCGCCTTGCAGCAGAACATCAATCTGTTCTACACCCCGACCCAGATCGCCAACGGCGAGGCACCGCAAGACACGCGCATCCGTGCCGGCGGCATGGTCGAGAAGGGGTCGCTGCAGCGCTCCGGGGATTCCCTGGACGTGCGATTCGTCGTCACCGACTTCAGCAAGTCCGTCACCATCACCTACCGCGGCATCCTCCCGGACCTGTTCCGTGAAGGGCAGGGCATCGTCGCCCTCGGCAAAATCAACGCTGATGGCGTGGTAGTGGCCGATGAAGTGCTGGCCAAACACGATGAAAAATACATGCCACCGGAAGTGACCAAGGCCCTGCAAGACAGTGGTCAATCGGCACCGACACCAGTCAAAGAGGGTTAACCGATGACGTCTGGAATCTTCATTCCCGAACTGGGCCACCTGGCGATGATACTGGCGCTGTGTTTTGCGCTGGTGCAAGCCGTGGTGCCGTTGCTCGGTGCCTGGCGCGGTGACCGGATGTGGATGGGCCTGGCCCAGCCTGCCGCATGGGGCCAATTTGCCTTTCTGACCTTCGCCTTCGGTTGCCTGACCTACGCCTTCATGACCGACGATTTTTCCGTCGACTATGTCGCCAGCAACTCCAACAGTGCGTTGCCCTGGTACTACAAGTTCAGCGCCGTATGGGGTGCCCACGAAGGTTCGTTGCTGCTCTGGGCGCTGATCCTCGGTGGCTGGACCTTCGCGGTATCGGTGTTCTCCCGGCAGTTGCCGCAAGTGATGCTGGCGCGGGTGCTGGCGGTGATGGGCATGATCAGCACCGGCTTCCTGCTGTTCCTGATCCTCACCTCCAACCCGTTCGCGCGCATCCTGCCGCAAATACCTACCGATGGTCGTGACCTCAACCCGCTGTTGCAAGATATCGGCCTGATCGTCCACCCACCGATGCTCTACATGGGTTATGTCGGTTTCTCCGTGGCCTTCGCTTTCGCCATCGCCGCATTGCTCGGCGGCCGACTGGATGCGGCCTGGGCGCGCTGGTCGCGGCCATGGACCATTGTTGCCTGGGCGTTCCTCGGCATCGGCATCACCCTCGGCTCCTGGTGGGCCTACTACGAACTCGGCTGGGGCGGCTGGTGGTTCTGGGACCCGGTGGAAAACGCTTCCTTCATGCCTTGGCTGGTGGGTACCGCGCTGATTCACTCGCTGGCCGTTACCGAAAAACGTGGCGTGTTCAAAAGCTGGACCGTGCTGCTGGCCATCGCCGCGTTCTCCTTGAGCCTGCTGGGAACCTTCCTGGTGCGTTCCGGTGTACTGACCTCGGTGCATGCCTTCGCCTCCGATCCGGAACGCGGGGTGTTCATCCTGATCTTCCTGCTGTTCGTGGTCGGCGGTTCGTTGACGCTGTTTGCCTTGCGTGCACCGGTGGTCAAGAGCCATGTCGGTTTCAACCTGTGGTCGCGCGAAACCCTGCTGCTGGGCAACAACCTGGTGTTGGTGGTTGCGGCCTCGATGATTCTGCTCGGCACCCTGTACCCGCTGATCCTCGATGCCATGACCGGCGCCAAGCTGTCGGTCGGCCCGCCGTACTTCAATGCGCTGTTCATCCCCTTGATGGCCTTGTTGATGGTGGTGATGGCGGTCGGCATGCTGGTGCGCTGGAAAGACACACCAGTCAAATGGCTGTTGAGCATGCTGACCCCGGTCTTGCTCGGCAGCGCGGCGCTGGCCGTGGTGGCCGGCATCGCCTATGGCGATTTCAACTGGGCGGTGCTGGCGACCTTCATGCTCGCCGCCTGGGTCTTGCTGGCGGGTGTGCGCGACATCTTCGACAAGACTCGGCACAAAGGCCTGATCAAAGGCCTGCCGACCCTGACCCGCAGCTATTGGGGCATGCAGGTGGCGCATCTGGGGATCGCTGTCTGCGCCCTGGGCGTGGTGCTTTCGAGCCAGAACAGCGCCGAGCGTGACCTGCGCCTGGCACCGGGCGAATCCATGGACCTGGGTGGTTACCAGTTTATCTTCGAAGGCGCCAAGCACTACGAAGGGCCGAACTTCACCTCGGACAAAGGCACTGTGCGGGTGATCCGCGACGGTAAGGAAATCAGCGTGTTGCACCCGGAAAAACGCCTCTACACCGTGCAGAATTCAGTGATGACCGAAGCCGGGATCGACGCCGGTTTCACCCGTGACCTGTATGTCGCCCTCGGCGAACCCCTGGGTGATGGCGCCTGGGCGGTGCGGGTGCACGTCAAACCGTTCGTGCGCTGGATCTGGTTCGGCGGCCTGCTCACCGGTCTTGGTGGTTTGCTGGCGGCATTGGACCGACGTTATCGGGTCAAAGTGAAAAGCCGCGTGCGCGAAGCTCTGGGCCTGTCGGGAGCCGCTGCATGAAGCGCTGGATAATGCTGCTGCCTCTGGCGGTGTTTCTGCTGGTGGCGGTGTTTCTCTACCGCGGGCTGTTCCTGAACCCGGCCGAACTGCCGTCGGCAATGATCGGTAAGCCGTTCCCGGCTTTCTCGCTGCCTACCGTGCAGGGTGACAAGCAGTTGACCCAGGCGGATCTGCTCGGCAAGCCGGCACTGGTCAACGTCTGGGCCACCTGGTGCATTTCCTGCCGGGTCGAACACCCGGTACTGAATAAACTGGCCGAGCAGGGTGTAGTGATCTATGGCGTCAACTACAAGGATGTCAATGCCGATGCGCAGAAGTGGCTCAAGGAATTCCATAATCCGTACCTGCTGGATATCCGTGACGAGGAGGGCTCCCTGGGCTTGAACCTTGGCGTTTACGGCGCCCCGGAAACCTTCTTCATCGACGCCAAAGGCATCATTCGCGACAAATTCGTCGGGGTGATCGACGAAGTGGTCTGGCGCGAAAAACTGGCCGGCAAGTATCAGGCACTGATCGATGAGGCCAAACCATGAAGCGCTGGTTAGCGGCGATCGTTTTCGGCCTGAGTATCGCCGGCATGGCTCACGCGGCGATCGACACCTACGAGTTCGCCAATGATGCCGATCGTGAGCGTTTTCGCGAGCTGACCAAAGAATTGCGCTGCCCCAAATGCCAGAACCAGGACATCGCTGATTCCAACGCGCCGATTGCCGCCGACTTGCGCAAAGAGATTTTCCGCATGCTTGGCGAGGGCAAGGACAATCAGCAGATCATCGACTTCATGGTCGACCGCTATGGCGACTTCGTGCGCTACAAACCGGCCCTGACTTCGAAAACCGCGGTGCTCTGGTTCGGTCCGGCCGGGCTGCTGCTGGGTGGGATAGTGATCATTGCGGTGATCATCCGCCGTCGTCGCGTACAGCGCACCGACACCCCGGACACGCTTTCCACCGAGGAGCGCAAGCGCCTCGATCAACTGTTGGATAAAGACCAAGAATGATTGATTTCTGGCTCGCTGCAGGTCTACTGCTATTGGTAGCCCTGAGTTTTCTGCTGATCCCGGTTTTACGCGGCCGTCGTGCCCAGCGTGAAGAGGATCGTACCGCGCTGAACGTGGCGCTTTACCAGGAACGCGTGGCTGAGTTGCAAACTCAGCAGGAAGAAGGCGTTCTCACTTCAGCGCAAATGGACGCCGGCCGCGCCGAAGCCGCCCGTGAACTGCTGGCCGACACCGAAGGCGCCGAGACCCCACGGGTTTCCCGTCTGGGCAAGCCGGCGCCGTTGCTCGCGGCCATTTTGGTGCCGGTGCTGGGCCTTGGCCTGTACCTGCATTATGGCGCCAGCGACAAGGTCGAACTGACCCGCGAATTCGCCCAGGCACCGCAATCGATGGAAGAGATGACCCGCCGTCTTGAGCGTGCCGTCGCCGCACAGCCGGATTCGGCTGAAGGCTTGTACTTCCTCGGTCGCACCTATATGGCTCAGGATCGCCCGGCGGACGCGGCGAAGATCTTCGAGCGCACCGTGGCCGTGGCCGGTCGTCAGCCGGAACTGCTCGGTCAGTGGGCTCAGGCGCAGTACTTTGCCGACAACAAAAAATGGTCGGACAAGGTTCAGGCCTTGACCGATGAAGCGCTGAAGGCCGACCCGAAAGAAGTCACCAGCCTCGGTCTGCTGGGCATCGCCGCCTTCGAAGGCGAGCGCTACCAGGAGGCGATCGAGTACTGGAATCGCCTCCTGGCGCAACTGCCGCCAGAGGACAGCTCCCGCGCCGCGCTGCAAGGCGGCATCACCCGGGCCAGCGAGAAACTGCAGGAGAGCGGCGGCAAAGTCGCTCAAGCTCCGGCAGTCGTGGCGAAAACCGCAGCGCTGCTCAAGGTCCGCGTCGATCTGGCGGCGGACCTCAAAGCCAAGGTCCAACCGGGCGACAGCGTATTCATCTTCGCCCGCGCCACCTCCGGCCCACCCGCGCCCTTGGCCGCCAAGCGGCTGACCGTTGCGGATCTGCCGGCGACTGTCGAGCTGGGTGATGCCGACGCGATGATGCCGCAGTTGAAACTGTCGAACTTCCCTGAAGTCCAACTGGTTGCGCGCATCTCCCGCGCCGGTAAACCGACTGCCGGCGAATGGATCGGTCGCAGCCAGCCTCTGGCCAGCAGCACCACCGCGCAGCAGCAATTGACCATCGACAGCCCGGACAAATAACAGGGAAACCGCCTATGACCGCCATCGCTCGCATCACCCTGCTCAGTCTGGTTCTGGGTCTAAGCGCTTGCGCGGTCCAACGGCCGACGCCTGCGCCCATGCCGCCGATTCCACCGTCAGGGCCGAGCACTCAGCCGGTTCCACCCAAGGCGCCGAGCAAACCGACCACCACGCCGGCCAAACCGGCCAAGCCGCTGCCACGCACCTCCGCCAGCTTTGCCCCACCACCGGGCGGCAACAGCCACTGGGATGCCAAGCTGGGCGTCTACGTTCTCGACGACCAGACCGACACCTTCTACCGCCAGCGCACCTACTACCGCTGGAACAACGGCTGGAGCCGCTCCATCAGCCCGAACGGGCCTTGGGAAGAGACGGATATCCAAGGCGTGCCGTCGGGGCTGGGGCGTCAGTTCAGTCAGTAAACAAAAACGGCAGCCTCAGGGTTGCCGTTTTGTTTTGGGAGACGAGCATCGCACCTGTGGCGAGGGAGCAAGCTCGCGCTGGGCCGGGGACGCGCTCGTTCGCGCAGCGGCCCTAAAACCTGCAAGCCGGTTCTGTCAGACCCGCCTCATGTGCAGTCTTTACGACTGCTGCGCCCGAGCGCGAACCGGTCATTTCTGCTCACTCAACATCCTGTAAAACACCACAACGTCACGCTTCGATTTTTTATGCTTGAGTAAAAGTAACTCTGGAGTTATTTTTGTCGGGCCGAAGCAAGGAGGCTGGTGGTGCAGAGCAGGCTATTGATCAAGGAGCTGGAGGCTGCGGGGTGGATACTCGATCGGGTCACCGGCAGTCATCACATCTTCGTCCACCCTTACAGTCCGCACACACTACCCGTCCCCCATCCCAAGAAAGACTTGCCGATCGGGACGGTCAAAAGCATCAGGAAGCGTGCCGGGCTTATTTAGTACGACGGTAGTTTTGCAGGAGAACCGCAATGCAATATCCAATCTGTATCGAATGGGGCGACGAAAACACCGCCATCGGTATTCAGATCCCCGATATACCGGGCGCCGTGACCGCAGGCGATACATTCGAAGAGGCCTACAACGCGGCTGTCGAAATCGCCCATATCATGCTGCAAGAAATTGCCGCCGACGGGCAGGCGATTCCCATGCCGACTTCGGCTGCGGTCCACCGTGACAATCCAGACTTTGCGGACATGGGCTGGGGAATGCTGGAACTGGATATCGCTCCCTATCTCGGCAAAACCGAGAAGGTCAACGTGACGCTGCCAGGTTTCGTCATTCAACGTATCGATCGTTATGTGCGTGAGCACAACGTCAAAAGCCGCTCTTCGTTTCTAGCGGATGCGGCGATGGAGAAGCTGGTTCGACACTAGGCGCGATATTCAGGTAGCGGCTTTTTCTCGGTCCTCCTCAGTGTATTTCCGGATTTTTCAGCGGACTGTCTTCGAGTGGGACTACCGGTCGCCTTCGGATAGGGTATGTGATCAGCCCATTGCCAGGAGGCAACATGCAGAAGACTGCGATCAATCCACCCTCGGTTTTCAACTCGTTGCAGTACGGGTTCAGTCAGGCGGTAGAGGTGCATGGCGGTCGCCGGCTGCTCCTTTCCGGTCAGGTCGGCGTCGATGCCAATGAGTGCACGGTTGGGCCTGGTCTGTTCGAACAAAGCTGCACGGCTATCGATAACATCGAGAAGCTGTTGGCTGAGCGGGGAGGGGATTTAAGCCATGTGATCATGTTGCGAATCTACATCGCCCAATCGGCTCGCAATGAGCAGGATTCTATCGTCAAGGTGCTGCGTGAGCGTTTCCCGGACAATCCGCCACCATCTTCCTGGATCATTGTCAGTGGGTTGTCGCTGCCGGAGTGGTTGATCGAGATTGAAGCCGAAGCGGTGCTTGCTGAGTGATGGCCGGTTTGGAGCTATCGATCAGAATGTGCGTCGGCTGGTCCGGCCCCATCGCGAGCAGGCTCGCTCCCACAGGTATTGAGTTGTACCCGTGGGAGGGGCGGTGCGGCGATCCGACTTGCTCGCGAAAGCGGTTGAACAGTCGCTAAAGATCTCGACCTTCAGCGCTTACTGCCCGCTGTAGATCTGATCAAAAACCCCGCCATCATTGAAGTGGGTTTTTTGCACGGTGCGCCAGTCACCGAAGGTTTTCTCCACCGAGAGGAAGTCGACTTTCGGGAAGCGGTCGGTGTATTTGGCCAGCACCGCAGGGTCCCGTGGGCGCAGGTAGTTGGCGGCGGCGATTTCCTGGCCTTCCGGGGACCAGAGGTACTTCAGGTATTGTTCGGCCACGGCGCGGGTGCCTTTCTTGTCGACGACTTTGTCGACCACGCTCACTGGCGGCTCGGCTTCGGCGGAAACGCTTGGGTAGATCACTTCGAACTGCTCGCGACCGAATTCGCGGGCAATCATTTCGGCTTCGTTTTCGAAGGTCACCAGTACGTCGCCGATCTGGTTGGTCATGAAAGTGGTGGTGGCTGCGCGACCGCCAGTGTCGAGGACCGGGGCTTGCTTGAACAGCCTGCCGACGAATTCCTTGGCCTTGTTCTCGTCACCGCCGTTCTTCAGCACATAGCCCCAGGCCGAGAGGTAGGTATAGCGACCGTTCCCGGAGGTTTTCGGGTTTGGCACTATGACTTGCACGCCGTCCTTGAGCAGGTCCGGCCAATCTTTCAAGGCTTTCGGGTTGCCTTTGCGGACGATGAATACGGTAGCCGAGGTGAACGGTGCGCTGTTGTTCGGCAGGCGGGTGACCCAATTCTCCGGGACCAGTTTGCCGTTGTCGGCAAGGGCGTTGATGTCGGTGGCCATGTTCATGGTGATGACGTCGGCCGGCAGGCCGTCGATGACCGAGCGGGCTTGTTTGCTGGAGCCGCCGAAGGACATCTGCAGGGTGATGTTTTCGTTGTGCTCGGCTTGCCAGTGTTTCTGGAAGGCAGTGTTGTAGTCCTTATAGAAATCTCGCATCACATCGTAGGAAACGTTTAGCAGGGTCGGCGCGGCCTGAGCCAGGCTACCCAATGCCAGACCGGCGGCCAGAAGTGAGGCACTAAAGAGTTTTTTCACTGCGCAATCCTTGTGTTAGATGTGGGGCAATTTGCCAGCGACTATAGCCGGGCCTGCATAGCTCTTTAAAGATTAAAAAGTACTTTGCTTATTCTATTTTCTTGAAAAGCACATTGCCGCAACGGGAGCAGAATGCTGCGCCATGTTCGTGATGGTTTTTCTTGCACACCGGGCAGTCGTGCTGGAGCTGCTCGCCGCGCATGGCGTTGGCCAGTTCAGCGGTAAAGATCCCGGTGGGTACGGCGATGATCGAATAACCGGTGATCATCACCAGTGACGATATGACCTGGCCCAGCGGGGTCTTGGGCACGATATCGCCGAAACCGACGGTGGTCAGGGTGACGATCGCCCAGTAGATCCCCTTGGGAATGCTAGTGAAGCCGTGCTCCGGGCCTTCGACCACGTACATCAAGGTGCCGAACACCGTGACCAGCGTCGATACGCTGAGCAGGAATACGATGATTTTCTGTTTGCTGCCGCGCAAGGCCGACATCAAATAGTTGGCTTGCTTGAGGTACGGGCTGAGCTTGAGTACGCGGAAAATTCGCAGCATCCGAATGATACGGATGATCAGCAGGAATTGGGCGTCGGCGTAATACAGCGCAAGGATCCCCGGGACGATCGCCAGCAGGTCCACCAGCCCGTAGAAACTGAAGGCATAGCGCAACGGCTTGGGCGAGCAGTACAGACGCAGGCCGTACTCGATAACAAACACAACGGTAAAAGCCCACTCGATGTAGGCCAGAACGTTGGCGTAGTTCTGGTGAACGCTGTCGATGCTGTCGAGAATCACGATCACCAGACTGGCGAGAATGATCAGCAGCAAGATGCTGTCGAAGCGTCTACCGGCCACTGTGTCGCTCTGGAAAATCAGGACGTAAAGTCGTTCACGCCAATTGCTGCTGCTGTCCATGGATAACGCCTGAACCGATGATCAGCGAAGCCTAGGGTGATTCTCCTCGATTACGCAAGGCGCACTGTCCATTGCCGTCTGGCGCAACACCCGAGTGCCGGCGTGGACCAGCCAGCAGGCGAAGATGAAAGGCGCGGTGAGAGCAGAAAGACCCAAGGCACTGAAACCGGGTGTCAGCAGTATGGCCAGGGCAATGCCGAGCAGCGGTAACCATGGGTAACGACGTTGCTGGCTTAGGGCGAGAGCGGCCAGTGCCGGATTGTAGCCGTTCAGGCCGAGTAACGCGGTCGAGGATTCGTTGAGCAGTAAAGCGCACGCCAGACCAATGCCTGCGCCCAGTAATGCCCAGGCGCCAGCGCGACGATTGGCAATCAGCAGCCCGGCAGCGATCAGCATGCCGGCCAATGGATGGTCGAGCAGCATGATCTGGCCCAGCCCTTTGAACCCGGCACCCAGCACGTTGAGGGTATCCAGTTCGGGCAGCTGGATGGCAGTCGGCTGATGGGGTGTGGCGAGACTGAGCAGCAGCCAACTCAAGCCCACGAACGGTGCGGTGTAGGCGGGCAGGCAAAACTGTTCGCGGGTGCGTTTGAGCCATTGCTGGGTGAGGATCGCACTAAGGCCGCCGCAGGCGATGATCAGCGGCGGCAGTATCACGGACCAGGCGAACTGCTGGCTCAGCAGCAGGCCCAGCAGGACGCCGTTGTAACTGTAGAGCCCGGCCTGGCGCTCGGCCTTGTCATAGCCGCGCCGTTGCGCGGTGAGCAAACCGGCGACGCCGCCCAGCAGGGCACCGCCGAGCAGCGTCGGCGCGGTCAGCAGAATCGCCAACAGACACAGCAAGCCGCAGAGCGGATGACGCTGCAGGAAAATCTGGCTGAAGCCGTTGAGCAGGGCGGTGGCCCAGTCGGGGCAGTGGGTGTTGAAGTGCTGAGTGGACATGGTGGGGTCTGTGGATAGGGGGAAGGCTGATAAGCCGCGGCGCCCCCATCGCGAGCAGGCTCGCTCCCACACTGGATCTTCGGTGTACACGCGATAGGTGTTCAACGCCGATCGAATGTGGGAGCGAGCTTGCTCGCGATGAGGCCGGCACAGGCGCTAGATCAACGTCTCGATGCGCAACGAGTTAGTCGACCCCGGCTGACCAAAAGGCACACCCGCCGTGATCAATAATGTATCGCCACGCTTGGCCATGCCTTGCGCCTGGGCGATTTCCAGGGCGGTGGAGCAGACTTCGTCGACTTGACGCAACCGGTCGTTAACCACCGAGTGCACGCCCCAGGCCACGGTCAGGCGGCGGGCGGTCTGCAGGTTCGGGGTGAGGTTGAGGATCGGCACTGTCGGCCGTTCCCGGGCGGCGCGTAAACTCGAGCTGCCGGACTCGCTGTAGTTCACCAGCACGGCCACCGGCAGGATGCTGCTGATCCGCCGGATCGCACAGCTGATGGCATCGGATACCGTGGCTTCGGCCTGTGGACGGCTGACGTCGAGTTGCGCCTGATAGTCCGGCCCACCTTCGACCTGACGGATGATCTTGCTCATCATCTGCACGGCTTCGAGCGGGTAATCGCCGGAGGCGGTTTCCGCCGAGAGCATCACCGCATCGGCGCCTTCGGCCACTGCATTGGCGACATCCGTGACTTCGGCGCGGGTCGGTGCCGGAGAGAAGCGCATCGACTCGAGCATCTGCGTCGCGACCACCACCGGTTTACCGAGCTGACGGCAGATAGTAATGATGTTCTTCTGGATCTGCGGCACGCTTTCGGCCGGCACCTCCACGCCCAGATCACCCCGGGCGACCATGATTGCGTCGCTCAGCTCGGCGATTTCGCGCAATTGTTCGACCGCTGACGGCTTCTCGATTTTTGCCATCAGGAAAGCTTTGTCACCGATCAGTTCGCGAGCTTCGCGGATGTCTTGCGGGCGTTGTACGAAAGACAGCGCGACCCAGTCGACACCCAGTTCCAGACCGAAGCTCAGGTCGCGACGATCCTTGGCCGTCAACGGGCTCAGCTCCAGCACCGCCTGGGGCACGTTGACGCCTTTGCGGTCGGACAACTCGCCGCCGTTGAGCACCGTGGTGTCGATGGCGTCGGCATGCTTGGCGATGACCCGCAGGCGCAGCTTGCCGTCGTCCAGCAGCAAGTCCATGCCCGGCTCAAGCGCAGCGATGATTTCCGGGTGGGGCAGGTTGACCCGGCGTTGGTCGCCGGGCGTCGGGTCCAGGTCCAGACGCAGCGCCTGACCGCGCACCAGTTGAACCTTGCCCTGGGCAAATTTGCCGACCCGCAGTTTCGGGCCTTGCAGGTCCATCAGAATGCCCAGGGGATAGTTCAGCTGCTGCTCGACTTCACGAATCCACTGGTAACGCTGGGCGTGGTCGGCGTGATCACCATGGCTGAAGTTGAGGCGAAAGATGTTCACCCCGGCTTCGACCAGCTCACGGATGGCGTCGATCCCGTCTGTGGCCGGGCCGAGGGTGGCGAGGATTTTGACCTTCTTGTCAGGCGTCATGTTCAGGGCTCTCGAGAATCAGGATGGCGCGGAAGTCGTTAACGTTGGTGCGGGTCGGTTCAGTGACGATCAACGCGTCCAGGGCGGCGAAGTAGCCATAGCCGTTGTTGTTGTCCAACTCGTCGCTGGCACTCAGGCCCATAGCGGCGGCGCGGGCGTAGCTGTCGGGGGTCATGATGGCGCCGGCGTTGTCTTCGGAACCGTCGATGCCATCGGTGTCACCTGCCAGTGCATACACCCCGGGCAGACCCTTGAGGCTGTCGGTAAGGCTCAGCAGGAATTCAGCGTTGCGCCCGCCCCGGCCGTTGCCGCGCACGGTGACGGTGGTTTCGCCGCCGGAGAGAATCACGCAGGGCGCGGCCAGCGGCTGGCCATGCAGGACCACCTGACGGGCAATGCCCGCATGGACCTTGGCCACTTCCCGGGACTCGCCTTCCAGATCGCCGAGAATCAATGGGCTGAACCCGGCCTGACGCGCTTTCACCGCTGCCGCTTCGAGGGATTGCTGCGGCCGCGCGATCAACTGGAAATGGCTGCGGGCCAGGCTCGGATCGCCGGGTTTGACCGTCTCCGATTCCGCGCTTTGCAGCCAGTTGCGCACCGTCGCCGGCACCTCGATGGCGTAGCGCTGGAGAATCGCCAGGGCTTGGGCCGAGGTGCTCGGGTCGGCCACGGTCGGCCCGGAAGCGATCACGGTCGCCAGGTCGCCCGGTACATCGGAAATCGCATAGGTGTAGACAGTAGCCGGCCAGCAGGCCTTGGCCAGGCGTCCACCCTTGATCGCCGAGAGGTGTTTGCGTACGCAGTTCATCTCGCCGATGGTGGCGCCGGATTTGAGCAGGGCTTTGTTGATCGACTGTTTGTCGGCGAGGGTGATGCCGGCCGCAGGCAGTGCCAGCAATGCCGAGCCACCCCCGGAGAGCAGAAAGATCACCCGGTCGTCTTCGCTGAGGTCGCTGACCAGTTCCAGCACCCGTTTTGCCACGGCCAGGCCGGCAGCATCAGGCACCGGGTGGGCGGCTTCGAGCACTTCGATTTTTTCGCAGGGGGCGCCGTGACCGTAGCGAGTCACCACCAACCCGGACACCTCGCCCTGCCAGCAGCGCTCGACCACTTGCGCCATGGCCGCGGCCGCTTTACCGGCGCCAATCACGATCACCCGACCGCTGCGATCGGTGGGCAAATGGGCTTCAAGGACTTGCTGCGGATGAGCGGCGTCGATGGCTGTGGCGAACAGCTCACGGAGCAATTGTTGCGGATCGACCGACATGGCGGGCTCCGGAATTCTTGTTATTGGGTAGGGCGACAGCTTGTGGGCAAACTCGGTCCAATGTGGGAGCTGGCTTGTTGTGGCGAGGGGGCTTGCCCCCGTTCGATTGCGAAGCAATCGCAAAACCGGTCACTGCATTTCTAATGCAAGATTGCGGTGACTGGCTTCAGGGGCGCTTCGCACCCCAACGGGGCGATGCGGCGTTCCGACAAGCCCCCTCGCCACACAAGCTCGCTCCTACAGGGGGGGGGCGGGCCAACTACAGGTAGCGGCCTTATTTATCGCGAATCGAGAAATTCGCCATGTGCTCCAGGCCTTTGATCAGCGCCGAGTGATCCCAGTTGCTGCCACCGATGGCCGCGCAGGTGCTGAACACTTGTTGGGTATTGGCGGTATTGGGCAGGTTGATGCCCAGCTCGCGCGCGCCGGCCAGGGCCAGGTTCAAGTCCTTCTGGTGCAGGCTGATGCGGAAACCTGGATCGAAGGTGCCTTTGATCATGCGCTCGCCGTGAACCTCGAGGATCTTCGACGAAGCGAAACCACCCATCAGCGCTTCACGCACCTTGGCCGGATCGGCACCGTTTTTCGAAGCGAACAGCAGGGCTTCAGCGACGGCCTGGATGTTCAGCGCGACGATGATCTGGTTCGCCACTTTGGCGGTTTGACCGTCGCCGTTACCGCCGACCAGGGTGATGTTCTTGCCCATGCTCTGGAACAGCGGCAGGACTCGTTCGAAGGCAGTGTTATCGCCACCGACCATGATGCTCAGGGTCGCGGCCTTGGCGCCGACTTCACCGCCGGACACCGGGGCGTCGAGGTATTGCGCGCCTTTTTCGTTGATCTTCGTAGCGAAGGTTTTGGTCGCGGTCGGCGAGATCGAGCTCATGTCGATCACGACTTTGCCTTTGCCGACACCGGCAGCCACGCCGTCGGCGCGGAACAGCACGTCTTCGACCTGCGGGGTATCCGGGACCATGACGATGATGAACTCGGCTTCCTGGGCGACTTCTTTCGGGCTCGCCAGAGCGATCGCGCCACCGGCGATCAGGTCGGCAGGCGCGGCGTCGTGGTGCGCCGACAGGAACAGGCTGTGACCGGCATTCTGCAGGTTCAACGCCATTGGGTGGCCCATGATGCCGGTGCCGATAAATCCGATTTTAGCCATGAGAAAATCCTCTTTTTGTTATGTAGCTAAACAATGTGGTATTGGACGGGCATATACCTGTGGCGAGGGAGCTTGCTCCCGCTGGGGCGCGCAGCGGCCCTAAAACCTGCCATCTCGGTGTGTCAGGCGGTGCGCATACACAGGTTTTACGACTGCTTCGCAGCCGAGCGGGAGCAAGCTCCCTCGCCACAAAAGCCCAGTCTCAGTCAAATCGCGTTATGGGTTTTCAGCCAGCCCAACCCGGCTTCGGTGGTGGTCAGCGGCTTGTATTCACAGCCGACCCAGCCCTGGTAACCGATGCGGTCCAGGTGGGCGAACAGGAAGCGATAGTTGATCTCGCCAGTGCCCGGTTCGTTGCGCCCCGGGTTGTCGGCGAGCTGGATGTGATTGATCTCGTCCAGATGGTCGGCCATGGTCCGGGCCAGGTCGCCCTCCATGATTTGCATGTGGTAGATGTCGTATTGCAGGAACAGGTTGCTGCTGCCCACCTGCTCGCGAATCGACAGGGCCTGGGCGGTGTTGTTCAGGTAGAAGCCCGGGATGTCGCGGGTGTTGATCGCTTCCATCACCAGCTTGATGCCCACCGCTTGCAGCTTGTCGGCGGCGTACTTGAGGTTGGCGACTAAGGTCTTTTCCACGGTGGCATCGTCGACGCCTTGGGGGCGGATGCCGGCCAGGCAATTGACCTGCGTGTTGCCCAGCACTTTCGCGTAAGCGATCGCCAGATCGACACCGGCGCGGAATTCTTCGACCCGATCCGGCAGGCAGGCGATACCGCGCTCACCCTTGGCCCAGTCACCGGCCGGCAGGTTGAACAGTACTTGGGTCAGGCCGTGGGCATCGAGCTGGGCCTTGATCTCAGCGGAGTTGAAGTCATAAGGAAACAGGTATTCGACACCACTGAAGCCGGCCTTGGCGGCAGCTTCGAAGCGGGCAAGAAAATCCTGCTCGGTAAACAGCATGGACAGGTTGGCGGCGAAACGCGGCATGGTGGTCTCCTGTAAATGTGTGAGGCCTGCTGTGGGAGCGAGCTTGCTCGCGAAAGCGGTGTGCCAGACAACAAAGATGTTGAATGTACCGGCCTCATCGCGAGCAAGCTCGCTCCCACAGAGGGACGATCAATCGAGCAACGAAATAGCCGTCGGCGCATCGTTGCCGACCAGCGCCAGGTCTTCGAATTCGTTGACGGCGTTGATCTCGGTGCCCATGGAAATGTTGGTCACACGCTCCAGAATAATCTCGACGATCACCGGAACCTTGAATTCTTCGATCATTTCCTGAGCCTTGCGCAGCGCCGGCTGGATCTGCGCCGGTTCGAACACGCGCAGGGCCTTGCAACCCAGGCCTTCGGCCACCGCGACGTGGTCGACGCCGTAACCGTTGAGTTCCGGAGCGTTGAGGTTGTCGAAGGACAGCTGCACGCAGAAGTCCATATCGAAACCACGCTGCGCCTGACGGATCAGCCCCAGATAGGAGTTGTTCACCACCACGTGGATGTACGGCAGTTTGAACTGCGCGCCCACCGCCAGCTCTTCGATCATGAACTGGAAGTCATAGTCGCCGGACAGGGCCACGACCTTGCGGCTCGGATCCGCCTTGACCACGCCCAGCGCTGCCGGAATGGTCCAGCCCAGAGGGCCGGCCTGGCCGCAGTTGATCCAGTGGCGCGGCTTGTAGACGTGCAAGAACTGCGCGCCGGCAATCTGCGACAGACCGATGGTGCTGACGTAGCAGGTGTCCTTGCCGAACACCTGGTTCATTTCTTCGTAGACCCGTTGCGGTTTGACCGGCACGTTGTCGAAGTGAGTCTTGCGCTGCAGGCTGGCTTTGCGCTGCTGGCAATCTTGCAGCCAGGCGCTGCGGTCCTTCAGTTTGCCGGCGGCTTTCCATTCGCGAGCGACTTCGATAAAGACCTTCAGTGCGCTTGCGGCATCGGAAACGATGCCCAGGTCCGGGGTGAACACACGACCGATCTGGGTCGGTTCGATGTCGACGTGAATGAACCGTCGGCCTTCGGTGTAGACCTCCACCGAGCCGGTGTGACGGTTAGCCCAGCGGTTACCGACGCCCAGTACCACGTCGGACTTGAGCATGGTCGCATTGCCATAGCGGTGTGAGGTCTGCAGACCGACCATGCCGACCATCAGCGGGTGATCGTCAGGGATGGTGCCCCAGCCCATCAGGGTAGGGATCACCGGGATACCGGTCAGTTCTGCGAACTCTACCAGCAGCTCGCTGGCATCGGCATTGATGATGCCGCCACCGGCCACCAGTAATGGGCGTTCGGCCTGATCGAGCATGGCCAGGGCTTTCTCGATCTGCACCCGGTTGGCCAAGGGTTTGGCCAGCGGCAGCGGTTCGTAGGCGTCGATGTCGAATTCGATTTCGGCCATCTGCACGTCGAACGGCAGGTCGATCAGCACCGGGCCAGGGCGGCCGGAGCGCATTTCGAAAAAGGCTTTCTGGAAGGCGTAAGGCACCTGGCCGGGTTCCAGAACGGTGGTTGCCCATTTGGTCACTGGCTTGACGATGCTGGTGATATCGACCGCCTGGAAGTCTTCCTTGTGCATACGGGCGCGGGGTGCCTGGCCAGTGATGCAAAGGATCGGGATCGAGTCGGCCGAGGCGCTGTAGAGCCCGGTGACCATGTCGGTACCGGCAGGCCCGGAAGTACCGATGCATACGCCGATGTTGCCGGCTTTAGTGCGGGTGTAACCCTCGGCCATGTGCGAGGCGCCTTCAACGTGGCGCGCGAGGACGTGATCAATGCCGCCAATCTTTTGCAGGGCGGAGTACAGCGGGTTGATGGCTGCACCCGGGATGCCAAAAGCGGTATCAACCCCTTCACGGCGCATCACCAGAACGGCGGCTTCGATTGCTCTCATTTTGCTCATGGTTTTGTGCCTCTTACGTTTTGTAATTGTATACAAGTGGCTTTGCGCAGAGTGTATTCACGGCGGACGGCGCAGGTCAATCCATTTTATCAAGCGGCTGTTTCATTTCGTCAGAAGCCGGAAGTGCTGTGACTTTTCGTCGCACGAGCCGATTTTAGATAATTATTGTATACAAAAAAATAACTCATTGTGTTCTATTTGTTGTATCGGATTTCGCCTCGCCGAAGTCCACAGGCTTCTTCCATAACAAAATAAGGACGGCACCCATGAGCGCTTTAACCTTGAAAGTCGCAGTCAGCCTGACCGGTCGAGCCCTAGTCGCGGGGCGCAAGATCGCCGCGGCACCGCTGACCATTGCGGTACTCGATGCCGGCGGGCATCTGCTGAGCTTGCAGCGTGAAGACGGCGCGAGCCTGCTACGGCCGCAGATCGCCATCGGCAAAGCCTGGGGCGCGATTGCCCTGGGCAAGGGGTCGCGATTACTGGCGCTGGACGCGCAACAGCGGCCGGCGTTTATCGCCGCGCTCAATAGTCTGGGGCAGGGCAGCGTGGTGCCGGCGCCGGGCGGGGTGTTGATTCGGGATCAGGAGGGTGTGGTGATCGGCGCCATCGGCATCAGCGGCGACACCTCGGACATCGACGAACAATGCGCGATCAGCGCCATCGAGGCGCAGGGGTTGCGGGCGGATGCGGGGGTGAGTGCTTGATGGGTGTTGATTGATCCACCGCTATCGCGAGCGAGCTCGCTCCCACATTGGACTGATGGTGGACACAAAATATGTGAACACAATCGATCCCTGTGGGAGCGAGCTTGCTCGCGATAGCTATCTACTGGACACATCCAGACTAAAATTCTGCCCCACCGTCCGTCATTTACAGGTCTAGCCTTTCCATGAATTCATCATGTGAAAGAGGCAAAGGAATGCCTGATTTACCTGCTTCGCATCGCCTGCGTATCGCCTGCGCATTGGCCGCTATGCCGAGCCAAACCGCATTTACCTACTGACCACCAATACCCTCGACCGAGAACCGGTTTTTGAGGATTTTGTCTTGGGCAGATTGGTCGTTGACCAATTTCGAAGTGCACAGGATCAGGGTTGGGCGAACTCATTGGCCTGGGTGGTCATGCCCGATCACTTTCACTGGTTGATCGAGTTGGAGCACGGATCGTTGGGCGAACTGATGCAAAAAACCAAGTCATTGAGTACGCGAGCGGTGAACATGTCCTCTGGGCGCAAGGGCAGTCTTTGGCAGCCTGGCTATCACGACCGAGCGCTACGGTGGGAGGAGGATCTGGTAAAGCTGGCCAGGTACGTCGTAGCAAACCCATTGCGCGCGGGATTGGTCGAGCGTCCTGGCTACTATCCGCTGTGGGATGCTATTTGGATCTGATAGAAATCCGAGTTGCCCCCATTCGCGAGCAAGCTCGCTCCCACATTTGCTCTCTAGTGTTCACGGGATTTGTGTTCGCCGAAGATCATGTGTGGGCCTGCTCGCGAAGTGGGCGCCGCGGTCCATCAGTCCAGCTCGCACCCCTTGAGCACCAACCGAATGATGGTCTGCGCCGCTGCTTCATAATCCGCTTCATCGAGCTTGGCCTTGCCGGTGACGACTGATATTTGCCAGTCGAAATCGGCGTAGGTCTGGGTGGCGGCCCAGATGCTGAACATCAGGTGGTTGGGGTCGAGCGGGGCGATCAGGCCGCGGTCGATCCAGGTCTGGATGCAGTCGATGTTGTGCCTGGCCTGGGCGTTGAGTTGTTCGACCTGATCGGGGCTCAGGTGTGGCGCGCCATGCATGATTTCACTGGCGAACACCTTGGAGGCGAACGGCAGGTCGCGGGAGATGCGGATTTTTGAGCGGATATAGCCGCTCAGCACTTCGCTGGGTATGCCCTCGGCGTTGAACGGGGTCGAGGCCTGCAGGATCGGTTCGATGATGCTTTCCAGTACCTCGCGGTAGAGGTTTTCCTTGGACTTGAAGTAGTAGTAGACGTTGGGCTTGGGCAGCCCCGCCTTGGCCGCGATGTCGCTGGTTTTGGTCGCGGCGAAGCCCTTGTCGGCGAACTCTTCGCTGGCTGCACGCAGGATCAGTTCTTTGTTGCGCTCGCGGATGGTGCTCATAAACCAGGTGATTCCTTGCCTGTTCTGGCGGTTGCGCATGGTAGCACCGGCTTTGCGCGAGGCTCAAGAAAGCCCCACAGCGCCTTGGGTCGCGCTATGCTCGTCAAAATTTATTAGCAAAGGAAGCCTGACCCATGGCCGGAAGCAGTTTGCTGCTGTTGATCGATGATATTGCCGCGGTGCTCGATGACGTCTCCTTGATGACCAAAATGGCCGCGAAGAAGACCGCCGGGGTGCTCGGCGACGATCTGGCGCTCAATGCCCAGCAGGTCTCGGGCGTGCGCGCAGAACGTGAAATACCGGTGGTCTGGGCGGTTGCCAAAGGCTCGTTCATCAACAAGTTGATCCTGGTTCCTGCCGCATTGGCCATCAGTGCCTTCGTGCCATGGCTGGTGACTCCACTGTTGATGCTCGGTGGGGCTTACCTGTGTTTCGAAGGTTTCGAGAAACTCGCGCACAAGTTCCTCCACAGCAAGGCCGAAGATCAGGCTGAGCACGCTGAGTTGATCGAGGCCGTGGCCAATCCCGCAGTCGATCTGGTGGCCTTCGAGAAAGACAAGATCAAGGGCGCGGTGCGCACTGACTTCATCCTTTCGGCAGAAATCATCGCCATTACCCTCGGCACCGTGGCCGATGCGCCGCTGATGCAGCAGGTCCTCGTGCTGTCGGGCATTGCCATCGTCATGACCGTCGGTGTCTATGGCCTGGTAGCCGGTATCGTCAAACTCGACGACCTCGGGTTGTGGCTGACCCAAAAGCCCGGGCAGATGGCCAAAAGCATCGGCGGCGTCATTTTGCGCACGGCGCCGTACATGATGAAAGGCCTCGCGGTGATTGGCACCGCGGCGATGTTCCTGGTCGGTGGGGGGATTCTCACCCATGGTGTGCCAGCGGTTCATCACTGGATCGAGCGTGTTACCCAGAGCACCGCGGAACTGGTGGGCGGCTTTTCGCTGATCATGCCGACGTTGCTCAATGCAGTCGCCGGGATTATCGCCGGGGCGGTGGTGTTGGTGGGTGTGATGGCGTTCAGCAAGGTCTGGCGGATGGCGAAGGCCTGAAAAGATCAAAAGATCGTCCGAACGCGGCCCGAACCTGCGGCAGCTCCTACAGAATCGCGTGAATCTGCAATTTCACGGGTGTACCTGGTCGGCGTAGGAGCTGGCGTAGCCTGCGATCTTTTCGGGGGGCTGCAAAGCAACAAAGAAAAAGGCCATTCGATCTGATCGAATGGCCTTTTTCGTTAGCCGCAGTGTGCGTTATTCGGCAATCTGCAACTTGCGCGCCTCGGTGTAGACGTAACGCACCTTTTCGTACTCGAATGGCGAGTTCAGCTGGCCGTAGCGGAAGCTGGTCTGGTAGCGCTTGTCGATGCCGCGCAGGAGCAGGAGCTCCGGGTGGTTCCCGCTGACTTCGGCGACGTTGAGGAAGTTGATCTGCGCTTCCGCCGCGAAGTCGAACACCAGGCCGCCGGTATCGCGCAGGTTCGACGGGCCGAGGATCGGCAGGACAACGTAGGCCCCTCCCGGTACGCCATAGAAGCCCAGGGTCTGGCCGAAGTCTTCGTTCTGGCGCGGCAAGCCCATCATGGTTGCCGGGTCCCACAGGCCGGCGATGCCGATGGTGGTGTTGAGCAACAATCGACCGGTGGTTTCCATCGAGCGCTTGCCCTTGAGCTGAAACAGGCTGTTGAGCAGGTTGGGCACATCGCCGAGGTTGTTGAAGAAGTTGCTCACGCCGGTGCGCAGAAAGGTCGGGGTGATGTATTGATAACCGTTGACCACTGGCAGGAACACCCACTGATCGAAGCGATAGTTGAAGTGGTAGACCCGACGGTTCCACGACTCCAGCGGGTCAAAGACATTCAACGCGTTTAATGTCGAGCGTTCGAATTCGCGCTGGTCCAGGCCGGGGTTGAACTTGAGCCTGGAGAGCGGGAGGGTGAAGCCGTCCTGTTCGACCACGCTGGGTGTATTGGCCTTGCTGTTGTCGGCATTGGCATAGCCTGCGCAGAGCAACGCAGCGATAAGCAGGAGAGGTTTATCCACGGAAGAACTCCAGCATGGCGTCGCTGTTGACGCGGTAGTTGAGGTTGCCGCAATGGCCGCCGTGAGGGTAGACGGTCAGACGATCGCCGAAGGTTTTACGCAGGAAACCGAGGTCACCCGGGCCGAGGATCACGTCGTCGGCGTTGTGCATCACGGCTATTTTCGGGCTGTCGTGCAGATAATCCTTGAGCGCGTAGAGGCTCACCTGGTCGATCAGTTGCAGCACGCTGCCGCCGTCGGTACGGGCGCGCCACATCGGGATCACCTGCTCGGTGAGGTAGCAGTCGAAGTCGCATTGCAACGCACGTTTGAGAAACGGTGTGAGGCTGGTGCCTTCGGTGATCGGGTATTTGGGCGGGGTGATCAGGCCGCGGCGGTTGATCAGGTCCGAGGTAAAGGCGATGTCGGCCGCCGAGAAGCGGAATGAAGTACCGATCAGCATGGCCATTTGTTCGTTGGTCAGGTGCTGCTTGGACTGTTGGAAGTCGTAGAGCAGGGCGTCGTTGAGATCGATATAACCTTTTTGCTGGAAATAGCGGGTCAGCTTGTTCAGCACCAGTTCATAAAACGTGGTGCTGTTGTTGATGCCCTTGACCTCCGTTTGCACAAGCTTGTCGAGGTTGGTGATCGAGGTGTAGAGGTTGACCGGCGGATTGAGCAACAAGACTTTCTTGAAGTTGAAGCTGCGCCGGGTCTCGTCCAGTTTGCTGACAAACGCCGCGTCCAGTGCGCCCAGGCTGTAACCGGTGAGGTAGAAATCGGTGATCGGCAGTTTCGGGTTTTGCGCACGCACGGCCTGCATGACTCGGTACAAATCCTCGGCATCTTCCTGGGTCACCCCTGGGGTCGCAAAGCGTGAAGCGGCGGTCATGAAGTCGAAGCTGGTGGGCGACGACAGCTGCACCACGTGATAGCCGGCTTTGTAATAGAGCTTTTTCAGGTATTCGTTGATGCTGCTGTGATAAGGCGCACCCGTGCCGGCGATCAGGAAAATCAGCGGTGCCGGATGGTCCTGTTTGGCCATGCGGTAGGTAAGCTTTTTCACCGCCCAAAAGTTGTCGGGCAAAGTGAATTCACGCTCCGGACGCAATGTCAGGCTGTAATCCGCCTGGTCGATGTCCTCGTCGGCCGGCAGTTCTGGTCGCAATTCCGGTGGCGTGGTAGCAATCGTTGCCTCGAACGGATTGGTCACCGGGTAGCCATAACTGGCGGCGTCGATATCCACTGCCAGTGCGGACGCACTCAGAATAAGGCCGCCAACAAGGGCAGCGAAGCGCAAGGGTCGGAGCATGACTGAATCCCTTAGAGGAAGGTGCCGGGTAAAGTTTCGCAGGCCTATGACCACCACACTGGTACTGAAGTGCCATTCAGCGGCACAAAAAGTCAGTTCAACGAGCGTTCGTCGGGGCAATAGTAGCCGGACGATACACTTAGCGGCGATTTCGTGAACAGTTATCTGTTGATCTCGCTTGCTTACCCCCGCCGGGCGATTAAGCTGGGCGCCATTTTCGTCTATCGGAGTGCTTCATGTCCCGCCGCCTGCCCGTGATCCTGTTACTCATTGTTTTGCCGTTATGGCTGGCCGCCAGTTATGGCCTGCGTTACGGCTTTATGGAGGATGGGCAGTGGGTCGGCATTTGTGTCGACGAGGCAAGTCGCTGGGAATGCCAGGTGCGCTCGAACCTGGGGCTGATGATTCATTTCCAGATCCTCGGCTGGACGGCGTTGGCGGCAGCGGTGCTCGGGTTTGTGCTGCCGGGGCGTGCGGGCTGGTGGATGGCGGTGCTGGCACTGCTGTTCGGATTTCCGGCGCTGGCCTTGTACAACACCAGTATGGCGGTGTTTGCGGTGGTGATGGGTGGGTTGCGGTTGGTCAGGGCGACTCGCGGCGCCTGATAGTCAGCCTTCGCGGGCAAGCCCGCTCCCACACTTAACCTGAGTCGATCACACCATAGTGGTCTACCGCAGATCTAAATGTGGGGGCGGGCTTGCCCGCGAAGGGGCCTGCAAGAGCGCTGAAAATTACCTTTTGCGAACCCGCAAGCTGCGCCACAGTGCGGCAACCATCAATCCGCTCACCAGCGCCCAGCCCCAGGCCTGCTGGTTTTCCAGGCCTTCGCGGTATAGCTGCGGGGCGATGCCGACACCGATGATAAAGGCCAGCAGGGCAATCTCTGCACGCGGCACCCGGACCGGGCGGCACAGGTAGACCAGTGCCGGCAGCAACAAAGCGGCGCTCGGGAAACTGCGGTAGCGCGGGTCGAACACCAAGGCGAGCATCATCACCGCGCCAGCGAAACCTGCGGCCGCCAGCAGCCAGCCGGCGCGCTGCTCCAGCCAGTTGAAGGCACGCTCACGCCAGGCGGTTTTGCTACTCAGCGCCAGCGCAGCGTGTGCCAGTACCAACAGATTCAAGCCAACCAGTAATCCCGCCCAGATCCATTCGCCGGCAAAACGGCTGGTGACCCGCGCCAATTCACCCCAGGTGCCGATGGAGCAGGCCGCGACTGCACCGAGCAGCGGCAGGATCAGCGCTGCCCGAGTGCCGCGCACGCGACCCCCGAGGATCAGCGTGCCGAGGAAGACCAAGCCACCGATGCCCAGCCACAGAGGCCAGAAGGGCAGGTTCGACACCGGCCCGGCCAGCACGCCCTTGTCTTGACGATTGGCATCGAACAGCCCCCAGTAACCGCCCACCGCACCTTCGCTGGCGCGCTTCCACGGCTGGTCGAAGGCTTCGATCAGGTTGTAGTGCCAGCCTTGCTGCTCGGCCATCGCGACAAAGCCGCGAATGAACCGGGCTTCATTGACCCGGCTCGGCACCGCGGTTTCGCGCTGGCGGCCTTCGCTTGGCCAGCCGGTTTCGCCAATCATCACGTCCTTGGGCGCAAAGCTCTTGCCGAACACCTGGCGGACTTCGGCGACGTGATTGAGCGCGGCGTCGATATTGGAGGGGTCATCTTCCCAATACGGCAGCAAGTGGATGGTCAGAAAGTCCACGGTTGGCGCGATTTCCGGATGCTTGAGCCAGAACTCCCAGACATCGGCGTAGGTCACCGGCTGTTTGACCTGGCTTTTCACCTTGAGAATCAATTTTGCCAATTGCGCGCCGGTGACCTCCTTGCGCAACAGGACTTCGTTACCGACGATCACCGAGGTCACGACATCGGCGTTGGCATTGGCGGAAGCGATCAGCAAGTCGACTTCCTTGGCGGAGTCCACCGGATTGCTGTTGATCCAGGCACCGATCATCAGTTTCAAGCCGTGCTTGCGCGCCAGGGCGGGGAGGGCTTCGAGGCCGGTCATGGAATAGGTGCGGATGCATTCGAAGCGGGTGGCCAGCAACGCGAGGTCGGCATCCATGCGTTCGGGGCGCAGCTTGAACGGCTGGTCGAACGGCGATTGGTCTTTATCGAATGGGGTGTAGGAGGCGCATTGCAGCTTGTGCGTGGCGCTGGCCACATCCGGCAGCAGTACCGGTTGGCCGAGGCCGTACCAGAAACCGCAAAGGGCAAACAGGCCAAGCAGACAGGCGAACAGGTAAGGTAAAAAAGCGAAGCGTGCAGTCGCGGGCATGGTCTGGCCGGATGGGGGCAAAGCCGCGCATCTTACCTGCATTTATCACCCGCTTGGGCGGCTGCATGGTTTTGATATGCAAAGTTCGGGCGGGATCCGTCGTCGTATTTCTACTTGCCGTCGTTAATGGCGTTCTGATGTCGTTTCTCGTTGCCTTGAGGTCGCTGCCAGAGCAGGTCGCCGATCACGGCAGGTTGATGATCGGTGCGTCAGTACTCCGCTGATGTTCGAACAGGTTTGGTGGTAGGGCGTGAAGGGGGCGCTGGCGCCGAAGTTGACTAACAGAACTAGCCACACAGGCCGCTGAATAACAATAAGTTGACGCCGCTCGGCATCCGTCGGGCGCAGCACTTTCGGGGAAGTAACGATGAAGATGCGACGACTCTTAGGTGCAGGTGCCGCTCTGGTGCTTGCAGTTGGTTCCACTCTGGCCAGTGCCGACAGCAAAACCCTGAGCATCGGCTACGTCGACGGTTGGTCGGACAGCGTGGCGACCACCCATGTGGCGGCCGAGGTGATCAAAACGCTCGGTTATGACGTCAAGCTGCAGGCTGTGGCGACCGGGATCATGTGGCAGGGTGTTGCAACCGGCAAGCTCGATGCGATGCTCTCGGCCTGGCTGCCGGTGACTCACGGTGAGTACTGGGCCAAGAACAAGGACAAGGTGGTCGATTATGGCCCCAACTTCAAGGACGCGAAAATCGGCCTGATCGTGCCGGAGTACGTCAAGGCGCAGACTATCGGCGACCTGAAAGAAGACACTACCTTCAAGAACAAGATCGTCGGGATCGATGCCGGCTCGGGTGTAATGCTCAAGACTGATCAGGCGATCAAGGACTATGGCCTCGATTACAAGCTCCAGGCCAGTTCCGGTGCGGCGATGATTGCCGAACTGACGCGTGCCGAAGAGAAGAAAGAGTCCATTGCGGTCACCGGTTGGGTGCCACACTGGATGTTCGCCAAGTGGAAACTGCGCTTCCTTGATGATCCAAAAGGTGTTTACGGTGCTGCTGAAACGGTAAACAGCATCGGCAGCAAAGGTCTGGAAAAGAAGGCTCCGGAAGTTTCGGCTTTCCTGAAAAAATTCAACTGGGCGTCGAAAGACGAAATTGGCGAAGTAATGCTGGCAATTCAGGACGGTGCCAAGCCTGAAGCAGCTGCCAAGGACTGGGTGGCCAAGCATCCGGAACGGGTTGCCGAGTGGACCGCCAAATAATCTATCGAAGCGTCTAAACCGCTGCTATTAAGACCGTCTGGCGTTCGCGCCAGACGGTCTTTTGCGTTGTTGGGGGTGACAATTCGTCACTGGAGTCATGTCGTTCTAATACTAAGGTCGTCTGGAACCAGATCTGTAGCCGCATAGAGTGGAATACGTTGCAATTCAATCTGTGCTGCGAGGACAAAAACAATGAACGACAGCATTTACCTCTCGATTCAAAACAGCCCGCGTTTCAAGGAGCTGGTCAGTAAAAGAGAGCGGTTCGCCTGGATTCTCTCGGCGATCATGCTTGGGCTTTACGCGGGCTTTATCCTTTTGATTGCTTATGGACCCCATATACTAGGGGCGAAAATCAGCCCTGAGTCATCGATTACCTGGGGTATACCCATTGGTGTCGGGCTGATTCTTTCGGCCTTTGTCCTGACTGCGATCTACGTTCGACGCGCCAACGGCGAATTCGACGACCTGAACAATGCGATTCTCAAGGAGGCTCAGCAATGATCCGGCGTCTAATTGCGGCATTCGGTATAGCGGCCTTCGCCCCGGCAGTCTGGGCGGGGGAAGCCTTGACCGGCGAGGTGCAAAAACAACCACTCAACGTTTCAGCGATCCTGATGTTCGTCGCGTTCGTTGGCTTGACCCTGTGCATCACTTACTGGGCTTCCAAGCGTAACAATTCGGCGGCCGACTACTATGCGGCGGGCGGCAAGATCACCGGTTTCCAGAACGGTCTGGCAATTGCCGGTGACTACATGTCGGCGGCGTCCTTCCTGGGTATTTCCGCGCTGGTGTACACCTCCGGTTATGACGGCCTGATCTACTCGATCGGCTTCCTGGTGGGTTGGCCGATCATTCTGTTCCTGATCGCCGAACGTCTGCGCAACCTGGGTAAATACACCTTTGCCGACGTAGCGTCCTACCGTCTCGGGCAAACCCAGATCCGCACCCTGTCGGCCAGCGGTTCGCTGGTGGTAGTGGCGTTCTACCTGATCGCGCAAATGGTGGGTGCCGGCAAGCTGATCCAGCTGCTGTTCGGTCTGGACTACCATATCGCGGTAATCCTGGTCGGTATCCTGATGTGCATGTACGTGCTGTTCGGCGGCATGCTGGCGACCACTTGGGTGCAAATCATCAAGGCCGTGTTGCTGCTCTCGGGCGCTACTTTCATGGCTGTCATGGTGATGAAGTACGTTAACTTCGACTTCAATGCGTTGTTTGCCGAAGCGACCAAGGTTCACGCTAAAGGTGAAGCAATCATGAGCCCCGGCGGTCTGGTGAAGGATCCGGTATCGGCATTCTCCCTCGGCCTGGCGTTGATGTTCGGTACTGCGGGCCTGCCGCACATTCTGATGCGCTTCTTCACCGTGAGTGACGCTAAAGAAGCTCGCAAGAGCGTGCTGTATGCCACTGGCTTCATCGGCTACTTCTACATCCTGACCTTCATCATCGGCTTCGGCGCGATCCTGCTGGTCAGCACCAACCCGGCCTTTAAAGATGCTGCTGGCGCGCTGTTGGGCGGCAACAACATGGCGGCGGTGCACTTGGCTAACGCGGTAGGTGGCAGTATCTTCCTGGGCTTCATCTCGGCAGTAGCGTTCGCGACCATTCTGGCTGTTGTGGCTGGTTTGACCCTGGCCGGTGCTACGGCGGTGTCTCACGACCTTTACGCCAGCGTGATCAAGAAGGGCAAAGCCAACGACAAGGACGAGATCCGTGTCTCGAAAATCACCACCGTCTGTCTGGGCGTGCTGGCGATCGGTCTGGGCATTGCGTTCGAAAGCCAGAACATCGCGTTCATGGTCGGCCTGGCGTTCTCCATCGCGGCGAGCTGTAACTTCCCGGTGCTGCTGCTTTCCATGTACTGGAAGAAGCTCACCACCCGTGGCGCGATGATCGGTGGCTGGTTGGGTCTGATAAGCGCTGTTGGTTTGATGGTGCTTGGGCCAACCATTTGGGTGCAGATCCTGCATCACGAGAAGGCGATCTTCCCGTATGAGTACCCTGCGCTGTTCTCGATGGGTATTGCCTTTGTCGGGATCTGGTTCTTCTCCATCACTGACAAGTCGGCTGCGGCAGACAAGGAGCGGGCGCTGTTCTACCCGCAATTCGTTCGCTCGCAGACTGGTCTGGGCGCGAGTGGGGCGGTGTCGCACTAAGGTTTCAAGCTTCTATATATAAGCTGCGTTAAATGGAAATGCCCCGGTCGAGAGACTGGGGCATTTTTGTTTGGGGGGCACGCAACTCCCCCTGTGGGAGCGGCGGTGCGGCGATCCGACTTGCTCGCGATGACGGCCTGACAGTCAACCTGTCTCTTGCTGGTGTACATATCCATTTCTGCGGTAACGGCCACTTAGGGTTTCGTCCTTACGACGAGTCCCTTTGGCAAACGCCGGAGTGCCGGCCCAGCCCAAAGGAACCAAAGGTCTTGCCCCGAGCGTTCGGCCCCTCGCCAAGGCTCGGGGTTCCCTCGCTCCGGTGTCCATCATGGGGCGCCGCAATGCGGCGGAGTCAGCTGCGCTGACGGCGCTACGCGCCACCCCCCTGATGAACACCTCCACTCGGCCTGCCGAAGGGGCGGGTAGATCAAAAGCCAGATCAAAAGCCAAAGCGAGGCGGCCTGACAGCCGGCCTGGCTCTCGCGGATGTACGCAGATCCACAGTGGGAGCGAGCCTGCTCGCGATATGCGGCCTGACAGTCAGTCTGGCTCTCGCGGATGTCCACAGATCAAATGTGGACTGCTCGCGGCCTGGCAGCCGGACTGTTTTCTGGCGCACGCGATGCCTTTGTAGGAGCTGCCGCAGGCTGCGATCTTTTGATCTGGGGTTGGGGTTTGAGGCTTGAAATGCCGCGAATGCGGCAGGGGAGGGCACCGCACAAACAAATACGGCCTCTATAAAGAGGCCGTACCCGCTGCAGCTAAGACGTTATCGCAAGACAGGTCTTATTTGCGGTCTTCCAGATCAGTGATGTCACGCGACTCGTAGCCGGTGTACAACTGGCGAGGGCGGCCGATTTTGTAAGGGCTGGAGAGCATTTCTTTCCAGTGGGAGATCCAGCCGACGGTCCGCGCCAGGGCGAAGATTACGGTGAACATGCTGGTTGGAATGCCGATCGCCTTGAGGATGATCCCCGAGTAGAAGTCGACGTTCGGGTACAGCGAGCGCTCGATGAAGTACGGGTCGGTCAGCGCGATTTCTTCCAGGCGCATGGCCAGGTCGAGTTGCGGATCGTTGGTGATGCCCAGCTCTTTGAGCACTTCGTCGCAGGTCTGTTTCATCACGGTGGCGCGCGGGTCGCGGTTTTTGTAGACCCGGTGACCGAAGCCCATCAACTTGAACGGATCGTTCTTGTCCTTGGCCTTGGCGATGTACTTGTCGATGTTCGACAAATCGCCGATTTCGTCGAGCATGCTCAACACGGCTTCGTTGGCGCCGCCGTGAGCCGGGCCCCAGAGTGCAGCGATGCCGGCCGCGATACAGGCGAACGGGTTGGCACCCGAAGAGCCCGCCAGGCGTACGGTGGAGGTCGATGCGTTCTGCTCGTGGTCGGCATGGAGGATGAAGATCTTGTCCATGGCCTTGGCGAGTACCGGGCTGATCGGTTTGATCTCGCACGGGGTGTTGAACATCATGTGCAGGAAGTTTTCCGCGTACGTCAGGTCGTTGCGCGGGTACATCATGGGCTGGCCCATGGAGTACTTGTAAACCATTGCGGCCAGGGTCGGCATCTTGGCAACCAGGCGGATCGCGGAGATTTCGCGATGCTGCGGGTTTTTGATGTCCAGAGAGTCGTGGTAGAAGGCCGAGAGCGCGCCGACTACGCCGCACATGATGGCCATCGGGTGGGCATCGCGACGGAAGCCGTTGAAGAAGCTCTTCAGCTGCTCGTGGACCATGGTGTGGTTCTTCACGGTGCTGACGAACTGGGCCTTTTGCTCTGCGGTCGGCAGTTCGCCGTTGAGCAGCAGATAGCAGGTTTCCAGGTAGTCCGACTTCTCGGCCAACTGTTCGATCGGGTAACCGCGGTGCAGCAGGATGCCGTTGTCGCCGTCGATATAGGTGATCTTCGACTCGCACGAGGCGGTCGACATGAAACCAGGGTCAAAGGTGAAACGGCCCGTGGCCGTCAGGCCCCGAACGTCGATAACATCGGGACCAACGGTGCCGGTTAAAATGGGCAGCTCGACGGGGGCTGCGCCCTCGATGATCAACTGCGCTTTTTTGTCAGCCATGTGGCCTCCTATTTATGCTTGAAATCATCAGACAGACCCCCCACGCAGGGCCCGCACCACTATAGTGAGATAAATTTGAATGTCAATTTGCCTAAAGTCTTGCTCCAGAAGGCTTTAACCAGACTTTTTCCTCGAAATTACCCGCCATTTACGCCTTTTATTCAACTAACGCAATGAGCTATTAGGGGAAGGCGATTGCGTTGTCATTAGTGACCTAACTGTCTATACTCGGCCTCCGACCGCCGGGGGCTTTTGGGCCCGTTTTGATGGGGGTCGCACTCCCTGGGTGGTGGTTACCTGACCAGTGCACTCCCCAACAACTTTGCCCTGATTGTTAGGGGCTCTTCAGTGTGAAAAAAAAGCCGTGAATAGCCAACGACCTGTAAACCTAGACCTAAGGACCATCAAACTCCCCATCACCGGCGTTACGTCATTTCTTCACCGTGTATCCGGCATCATCCTCTTCCTGGGCCTTGGCTTCATGCTTTATGCATTGGGCAAATCCCTGGGTTCCGAGGAAGGTTACGCCGAGGTGAAAGAATGCTTGACCAGTCCGCTGGCCAAGTTCGTGGCATGGGGCCTGCTATCCGCCTTGCTGTATCACCTGGTGGCCGGTGTACGCCATTTGTTGATGGACATGGGCATCGGCGAGACGCTGGAAGGCGGCACGCTGGGCTCGAAAATCGTTATCGCCATTTCCGTGGTGATGATCGTTCTGGCGGGAGTTTGGATATGGTAACCAGCGTTACGAACCTGTCGCGTTCGGGCCTCTATGACTGGATGGCGCAGCGTGTGTCTGCGGTCGTTCTCGCGGCTTATTTCATTTTCCTGATCGGATACCTCATTGCGAACCCCGGCATTGGCTACGCCCAATGGCACGGCCTGTTCGCAAACAATGGAATGCGTATCTTCAGTCTGCTGGCCCTTGTAGCCCTGGGCGCTCACGCCTGGGTCGGCATGTGGACCATCGCGACCGACTACCTGACGCCGATGGCGCTGGGCAAGTCCGCGACTGCAGTACGTTTCCTCTTCCAGGCTGTATGCGGCGTCGCGATGTTCGCTTACTTCGTCTGGGGTGTGCAGATTCTTTGGGGTATCTGATTCATGGCTAACACAGTTAATACACTCGCATTCGACGCCATCATCATTGGCGGCGGCGGTGCTGGCATGCGCGCTGCGCTGCAACTGGCCCAAGGCGGTCACAAGACTGCCGTGGTCACCAAGGTGTTCCCGACCCGTTCCCACACCGTTTCGGCCCAGGGTGGCATCACTTGCGCCATCGCCTCCGCCGATCCAAACGATGACTGGCGCTGGCACATGTACGATACCGTCAAGGGTTCCGACTACATCGGTGACCAGGACGCTATCGAATACATGTGTTCCGTAGGCCCGGAAGCGGTCTTCGAACTGGAACACATGGGTCTGCCGTTCTCCCGTACCGAACAGGGCCGCATCTACCAGCGTCCATTCGGCGGTCAGTCCAAGGACTTCGGTAAAGGTGGCCAGGCCGCCCGTACCTGCGCTGCAGCCGACCGTACCGGTCACGCGCTGTTGCACACTCTGTATCAGGCCAACCTCAAGGCTGGCACCGTATTCCTCAATGAGTACTATGGCGTCGACCTGGTGAAGAACGAAGATGGTGCCTTTGTCGGCATGATCGTGATCTGCATTGAAACCGGTGAAACCTCGTACATCCGCGCCAACGCTACTGTATTGGCGACCGGCGGTGCAGGCCGTATCTACTCGTCCACCACCAATGCCCTGATCAACACCGGTGACGGCGTCGGCATGGCTCTGCGTGCTGGCGTGCCGGTACAAGACATCGAGATGTGGCAGTTCCACCCGACCGGCATCGCCGGCGCCGGTGTACTGGTTACCGAAGGCTGCCGCGGTGAAGGCGGTTACCTGATCAACAAGCACGGCGAGCGTTTCATGGAGCGTTATGCTCCGAACGCCAAAGACCTTGCCGGTCGTGACGTGGTAGCCCGCTCCATGGTTAAAGAGATCATTGCCGGTAACGGCTGTGGTCCGGATGGCGACCACGTTCTGCTGAAACTTGATCACCTCGGTGAAGAAGTGCTGCACAGCCGTCTGCCAGGCATCTGCGAACTGTCGAAGACCTTCGCTCACGTTGACCCGGTTGTTGCTCCGGTTCCAGTGGTTCCTACCTGCCACTATATGATGGGTGGCGTTCCCACCAACATTCATGGCCAGGCGATCACTCAGGACGCCGACGGCGTTGACCAGATCATCCCGGGTCTGTTCGCTGTAGGCGAAGTGGCTTGCGTATCGGTTCACGGTGCCAACCGTCTGGGCGGTAACTCGTTGCTCGACCTGGTAGTGTTCGGTCGTGCCGCCGGCCTGTTCCTGGAACAGACCCTGAAGGAAGGCGTTGATTACACTCGCGCTCGCCAGTCCGACATCGACGCTGCCCTGGCACGTCTCGATGGCCTGAACTCGCGTACCGAAGGCGAAGACGTAGCGACCCTGCGTAAAGAGCTGCAAAGCTGCATGCAGAACTACTTCGGTGTATTCCGTACCGGCGAATACATGCAGAAGGGTATTGCTCAGCTGGCGGATCTGCGTGGCCGTATCGCCAACGTCAAGATCAACGACAAGAGCCAGGCGTTCAACACCGCTCGTATCGAAGCCCTGGAACTGCAAAACCTGCTGGAAGTGGCCGAAGCTACCGCCATCGCCGCAGAGATCCGTAAAGAGTCCCGCGGCGCTCACGCCCGTGAAGACTTCGAAGATCGCGATGACGTCAACTGGTTGTGCCACACCCTGTACTTCCCTGGTGAGAAACGCGTTGCCAAGCGTGCCGTGAACTTCTCGCCAAAAACAGTCCCGACCTTTGAACCAATGATTCGGACTTATTAAGGGTGGCCGCCATGTTGAAAGTCAGTGTTTATCGCTACAACCCTGATCAGGACGCTGCGCCGTTCATGCAGGAATTTTCGGTCGATACCGGTGGTAAAGACCTGATGGTGCTGGATGTGCTGGCCCTGATCAAAGAGCAGGACGAAGGTTTCTCCTATCGTCGCTCTTGCCGTGAAGGTGTCTGCGGCTCCGACGGCATGAACATCAACGGCAAAAACGCTCTGGCGTGCGTCACGCCGCTGTCGGCTGTCGTAAAAGGTAACAAGCTGATCGTTCGTCCTCTGCCAGGTTTGCCGGTTATCCGTGACCTGGTCGTCGATATGAGCATCTTCTACAAGCAGTACGAAAAAGTTAAGCCATACCTGCAGAACGACACGCCGGCTCCGGCCATCGAGCGTCTGCAGTCCCCTGAAGAGCGCGAAAAGATCGATGGTCTGTACGAGTGCATCCTGTGCGCTTGCTGCTCGACCTCTTGCCCGTCCTTCTGGTGGAACCCGGACAAGTTCCTGGGTCCAGCTGCGCTGCTGCAAGCTTATCGCTTCCTGGCAGACAGCCGTGACACTCAGACTTCCGAGCGTCTGGCTTCGCTGGATGACCCGTTCAGCGTATTCCGCTGCCGCGGGATCATGAACTGCGTCAACGTTTGTCCGAAGGGCTTGAACCCGACCAAGGCCATCGGTCACATACGTAACATGCTGCTGCAAAGCGGCGTGTGATTCAGCTGCTGTACCCGCTGTACCCGTAGACGCTGCGGCGCAGGCTTCAACCGGCGCCGTAGTTTTAACCTGAGCAGCAGCTCACAAAGCTGCGGCTCTTATTTTGAAGAAATGAGACAAGCAGGGGCATCCGGGCTGGTACCCGGACTATCAGCGTGATCCTAAGTGGCTTGTTTTGGTCGCTGCACTCGGACTTCTGCAAGTTTGCTCGGTGTCTTCGCCGGTGGTGTTCCCCTAACCGAGGGTGACCAAGCATGCAAGAAAGCGTGATGCAGCGCATGTGGAACAGCGCCTACCTATCTGGTAGTAACGCTGCCTATGTGGAAGAGCTCTACGAGCTCTACCTGCACGACCCTAACGCTGTGCCAGAAGAGTGGCGCACCTACTTTCAGAAGTTGCCGACTGACGGCAGCTCTGCCATCGATGTTTCGCACTCGACAATTCGCGATCATTTCGTCTTGCTGGCAAAGAACCAGCGCCGCGCCCAACCGGTTTCCGCCGGCAGCGTGAGCAGTGAGCACGAGAAGAAGCAAGTTGAAGTGTTGCGATTGATCCAGGCCTACCGTATGCGTGGCCACCAGGCAGCCCAGCTTGACCCGCTGGGGCTGTGGAAGCGTCCTGCACCTGCAGACCTTTCGATCAATCATTACGGCTTGACCAATGCCGATCTTGATACGACCTTCCGTGCCGGCGACCTGTTCATCGGCAAAGAGGAAGCGAGCCTACGCGAAATTCACGAAGCGTTGCAGCAGACATATTGCCGCACCATCGGTTCTGAATTTACCCACATCGTCGATTCCGAGCAGCGCCAGTGGTTCCAGCAGCGTCTGGAAAGCGTGCGTGGCCGTCCGACGTACTCCGCGGACATCAAGAGCCACTTGCTCGAGCGCGTGACTGCTGCCGAAGGCCTGGAAAAATACCTGGGTACCAAATACCCGGGCACCAAGCGTTTCGGTCTGGAAGGTGGTGAAAGCCTGATCCCGTTGCTGGATGAGTTGATTCAGCGTTCGGGCTCCTACGGCACCAAGGAAATTGTTATCGGCATGGCCCACCGTGGCCGTCTGAACGTCTTGGTCAACACTTTCGGCAAGAACCCACGCGATCTGTTCGACGAATTCGAAGGCAAGAAAAAGGTCGAACTGGGTTCCGGTGACGTCAAATATCACCAGGGCTTCTCGTCCAACGTCATGACCGCCGGCGGTGAAGTTCACCTGGCCATGGCCTTCAACCCTTCCCACCTGGAAATCGTATCGCCAGTGGTCGAGGGTTCGGTGCGTGCCCGTCAGGATCGTCGTAACGACCCTACCGGTGAAAAGGTTCTGCCGATCTCCATCCACGGTGACGCTGCTTTCGCAGGTCAGGGCGTGGTCATGGAAACCTTCCAGATGTCGCAAACCCGTGGCTTCAAGACGGGCGGCACGATCCATCTGGTGATCAACAACCAGGTTGGCTTCACCATCAGCAACCCGGAAGACTCGCGTTCCACCGAGTACTGCACCGACGTCGCGAAAATGATCCAGGCGCCGATCCTCCATGTGAATGGTGATGATCCGGAAGCCGTATTGTTCGTGACCCAGCTCGCCATCGACTACCGCATGCAGTACAAGCGCGACATCGTGATCGACCTGGTCTGCTACCGCCGTCGCGGCCACAACGAGGCCGACGAACCTAGCGGTACTCAGCCGGCGATGTATCAGCAGATCGCCAAGCAGCGCACGACCCGCGAGTTGTACGCCGAGCGCCTGATCCAGTCCGGTGTGGCCGATGCCGAGCGTGTTCAGGGCAAGATCGACGAATATCGCAACGCGCTGGACAACGGTCTGCATGTTGTAAAAAGCCTGGTCAAAGAGCCGAACAAAGAGTTGTTCGTGGACTGGCGTCCGTATCTGGGCCATGCCTGGACCGCGCGTCACGACACTCGTTTCGATCTGAAAACCTTGCAGGAACTGTCCGCCAAGCTGCTGGAAATCCCGGAAGGCTTCGTGGTTCAGCGCCAGGTTTCGAAAATCTACGAAGACCGTCAGAAGATGCAAGCCGGCGGCCTGCCGATCAACTGGGGTTACGCCGAAACCATGGCGTACGCGACCCTGGCGTTCGAAGGTCACCCGATTCGCATGACTGGTCAGGACATCGGGCGCGGTACGTTCTCGCACCGTCATGCGGTCCTGCACAATCAGAAAGACACTGGCAGCTACATTCCGCTGCAGAACTTGTACAAAGGTCAGCCACGTTTCGACCTGTACGACTCGCTGCTGTCTGAAGAAGCGGTTCTGGCGTTCGAATACGGTTATTCGACCACCGAGCCAAACGCCCTGGTTATCTGGGAAGCCCAGTTCGGCGACTTCGCCAACGGTGCCCAGGTGGTTGTCGATCAGTTCATCACCAGTGGTGAGCACAAGTGGGGCCGTCTTTGCGGTCTGACCATGCTGCTGCCGCACGGTTATGAAGGTCAGGGTCCGGAGCACTCTTCGGCTCGTCTGGAGCGTTACCTGCAGCTGTGCGCCGAGCACAACATTCAGGTAGCCGTGCCGACTACGCCGGCTCAGATCTACCACTTGCTGCGTCGTCAGGTGATTCGCCCGCTGCGCAAGCCGTTGATAGTCCTGACTCCGAAGTCGCTGCTGCGCCACAAACTGGCCGTCTCGACCCTGGAAGATCTGGCGGAAGGTTCGTTCCAGACCGTTATTCCGGAAATCGATGCCCAGGACCCGAAAAAGGTCGAACGCATTGTTCTTTGTAGCGGCAAGGTCTACTACGACCTGCTGGAAAAACGCCGTGCCGAAGGTCGTGAAGACATCGCCGTCGTGCGTATCGAGCAGCTGTACCCATTCCCTGAGGACGACTTGAATGAAGTCCTGGCTCCGTACACCAACCTCAAACACATCGTTTGGTGTCAGGAAGAGCCGATGAACCAGGGTGCCTGGTACTGCAGCCAACACCACATGCGCCGCATCGTTGGCAATCACAACAAGTCGCTCGTACTCGAGTACGCGGGCCGTGATGCTTCTGCTGCTCCTGCTTGTGGTTATGCATCGATGCACGCTGAGCAGCAGGAAAAACTGCTGCAAGACGCCTTTACCGTTTAACGCCTTCGCGCACTTGAAACCGAATTTAAGGAACTACAGATAATGGCTATCGAGATCAAAGCCCCCACTTTCCCGGAATCGGTTGCCGATGGCACCGTTGCCACCTGGCACAAGCAACCGGGCGACGCCGTCAAGCGTGATGACCTGATCGTCGACATCGAAACCGACAAAGTCGTACTGGAAGTTCTGGCCACTGCTGACGGCGTGCTGGGCGCTATCGTCAAGAACGAAGGCGACACCGTTCTGTCCGACGAAGTTCTGGGCTCTATCCAGGCCGGCGGCGCTGCTGCCGCACCGGCTGCCGCTGCTCCAGCCGCCGCCCAAGCTGCTGCACCCGCTGCTGTTGGCGAAGACGATCCTGTTGCTGCACCGGCTGCTCGCAAGCTGGCTGAAGAAAACGCCATCAACATCGCTTCCGTTGCCGGTACCGGCAAAGGCGGTCGTGTGACCAAGGAAGACGTAGTCGCTGCCGTTGCTGCCAAGAAAGCCGCGCCGGCTGCCGCGCCTGCCAAGGCTACTGCTCCTGCCGCCGCCGCTCCAGTGTTCGCTGCCGGTGACCGCGTTGAAAAACGCGTTCCGATGACCCGTCTGCGGGCCAAGGTTGCCGAGCGTCTGGTTGAAGCTCAGTCGAACATGGCGATGCTGACCACCTTCAACGAAGTCGACATGACCGAAGTCATGGCCCTGCGTTCGAAGTACAAGGACCTGTTCGAGAAGTCCCACAACGGCGTACGCCTGGGCTTCATGTCGTTCTTCGTGAAGGCTGCCACCGAAGCGCTGAAACGCTTCCCGGCGGTCAACGCCTCGATCGACGGTGCCGACATCGTTTACCACGGTTACGCCGACGTCGGTGTTGCGGTGTCCAGCGATCGCGGTCTGGTGGTACCGGTTCTGCGTAACGCCGAACTGATGAGCCTGGCTGAAATCGAAGGCGGCATCGCCACCTTCGGCAAGAAAGCTCGTGACGGCAAACTGTCGATGGACGAGATGACCGGTGGTACGTTCACCATCACCAACGGTGGTACCTTCGGTTCGATGATGTCGACTCCGATCGTCAACCCGCCGCAAGCGGCTATCCTGGGCATGCACAACATTCTGCAGCGCCCTATGGCGATCAACGGTCAGGTTGTCATCCGTCCGATGATGTACCTGGCTCTGTCCTACGATCACCGTCTGATCGATGGCAAAGAAGCTGTGACCTTCCTGGTTACCATCAAGAACCTGCTGGAAGACCCGGCTCGTTTGCTGCTGGATATCTGATTTCGTTGCACGGGCCGTTCAGTGATGAGCGGCCCTCCTGCAATGACCAGCTTCGTCCCACGACGGGCCTCAAAAGGGGCCGTCCGGTTTGATTCGAAAAGGAATGACACATGACTCAGAAATTCGACCTGGTAGTGATTGGCGCGGGCCCTGGTGGCTACGTGGCTGCCATTAAAGCAGCGCAGCTGGGCCTCAGCACTGCCTGCATCGAGAAATACACCGACAAGGAAGGCAAACTGGCCCTCGGCGGTACTTGCCTGAACGTCGGCTGCATTCCATCCAAGGCGCTGCTCGACAGCTCCTGGAAGTTCCATGAAGCACAAGACGGCTTCGCGATCCACGGTATCAATCACGCTGGCGTGACCATGGACGTAGCCGCAATGGTCGGCCGCAAGGCCAACATCGTCAAAGGCCTGACCTCCGGTGTTGCCACCCTGTTCAAGGCTAACGGTGTGACTTCCCTGCAAGGCCACGGCAAACTGCTGGCCGGCAAGAAAGTCGAACTGACCAAGCCTGACGGCACTGTCGAAGTGATCGAAGCCGAGAACGTGATTCTCGCTTCCGGCTCGCGCCCGATCGATATTCCACCGGCTCCGGTTGACCAGAACGTGATCGTTGATTCGACCGGCGCTCTGGAATTCCAGACCGTGCCTAAGCGTCTGGGCGTCATTGGCGCGGGTGTGATCGGTCTGGAGCTGGGTTCGGTATGGTCCCGTCTGGGCGCTGAAGTGACTGTCCTGGAAGCACTGGACACCTTCCTGATGGCTGCCGACGCCGCCGTTTCCAAGGAAGCCTTGAAAACCCTGACCAAACAAGGTCTGGACATCAAGCTTGGCGCTCGCGTAACCGGTTCCAAGGTCAACGGCGAAGAAGTCGTAGTGACCTACACCGATGCCAATGGCGAACAGACCATTACTTTCGACAAGCTGATCGTAGCCGTTGGTCGCCGTCCAGTGACCACTGATCTGTTGGCTGCCGACAGCGGCGTGACCATCGATGAGCGCGGTTTCGTGTTCGTTGACGATCATTGCGCCACCAGCGTTCCGGGCGTTTACGCGATCGGTGACGTGGTTCGCGGCATGATGCTGGCGCACAAGGCGTCCGAGGAAGGCATCATGGTCGTTGAGCGGATCAAGGGCCACAAAGCCCAGATCAACTATGACTTGATCCCTTCGGTTATTTATACTCACCCGGAAATCGCGTGGGTCGGGAAAACCGAGCAGACCTTGAAAGCTGAGGGCGTTGAAGTTAACGTCGGCACTTTCCCGTTCGCAGCCAGTGGCCGTGCCATGGCAGCCAACGATACCGGCGGTTTCGTAAAAGTTATCGCTGATGCCAAGACTGACCGCGTATTGGGTGTCCACGTGATTGGCCCGAGCGCTGCAGAGCTTGTGCAGCAAGGCGCAATCGGCATGGAATTCGGCACCAGTGCCGAAGACCTGGGCATGATGGTCTTCTCCCATCCGACCCTGTCCGAAGCCTTGCACGAAGCAGCTTTGGCAGTGAATGGCGGCGCCATTCACATCGCCAACCGCAAGAAGCGTTAAGACAATAAGAAACCACGGCGCTATGCCCGTCGTGAGTCTTGTGTGCAAGGCTCACCGCGGAACTTGAGCCGGACGCAGTCTTGCGTAGCTCAGCTACGCAAGCAGCAGTCACAGGTGGTGCGGCACTTGAATGAGTGCAGCACCGAATGCGCAGTACCTAACGAAGACGGTAATAAGCATGAATCTTCATGAGTATCAGGGTAAGCAGCTGTTCGCTGAATACGGCCTGCCAGTATCCCAGGGTTTCGCAGTAGATACCCCGGAAGCAGCAGCAGAAGCGTGCGACAAAATCGGCGGGACCGAGTGGGTTGTCAAAGCCCAGGTGCACGCTGGTGGTCGCGGTAAAGCGGGCGGCGTAAAGCTGGTTCGCAGCAAAGAAGACGCCAAGGCATTCGCTCAACAGTGGTTGGGCAAGCGTCTGGTGACTTACCAGACTGATGCCAACGGTCAGCCAGTCACCAAGATCCTGGTTGAATCGTGCACTGATATCGCTAAAGAGCTGTACCTGGGCGCTGTCGTTGACCGTTCGAGCCGTCGCATCGTGTTCATGGCTTCCACCGAAGGTGGCGTGGACATCGAGAAAATCGCTCACGACACCCCTGAGAAAATCCTCAAGGCCACTATCGATCCACTGGTTGGCGCTCAGCCATTCCAGGGTCGCGAGCTGGCTTTCCAGTTGGGTCTGGAAGGTAAGCAAGTTGCTCAGTTCGCCAAGATCTTCGTAGGTCTGGCCAAACTGTTCAAGGATCACGACCTGGCTCTGCTGGAAGTGAACCCGCTGGTGATCAAGGCCGACGGCGATCTGCATTGCCTCGATGCCAAGATCAACATCGACGCCAACGCCATGTACCGTCAGCCTAAGCTGAAGACTTTCCACGATCCGTCGCAAGACGATCCGCGCGAAGCGCACGCTGCCAAGTTCGAACTGAACTATGTAGCACTGGAAGGCAACATCGGTTGCATGGTCAACGGTGCTGGCCTGGCCATGGGTACCATGGACATCGTCAATCTGCATGGCGGCAAACCAGCCAACTTCCTCGACGTGGGCGGCGGTGCTACCAAAGAACGCGTTACCGAAGCGTTCAAGATCATCCTGTCCGACACTAACGTCGCCGCAGTATTGGTCAACATCTTCGGCGGCATCGTTCGTTGCGACATGATTGCCGAAGGCATCATCGGTGCAGTGAAAGAAGTCGGCGTGAAAATCCCGGTTGTTGTTCGCCTTGAAGGCAACAACGCTGAACTGGGCGCTAAAGTACTGGCAGAAAGCGGTTTGAACATCATCGCGGCTACCAGCCTGACCGACGCTGCTCAACAAGTTGTCAAAGCTGCGGAGGGCAAGTAATGAGCGTCCTGATCAATAAAGACACCAAAGTTATCTGCCAGGGTATTACCGGTTCGCAAGGTAGTTTCCACACCCAGCAAGCTCTCGAGTACGGCACCAAGATGGTTGGCGGCGTGACTCCAGGCAAAGGCGGCACCACTCACCTGGACCTGCCTGTCTTCAACACTGTGAAAGAAGCTGTAGCAGCCACTGGCGCCACCGCCAGCGTGATCTACGTTCCAGCTCCTTTCTGCAAGGATTCGATCCTTGAAGCAGCGTTCGGCGGCATCAAGCTGATCGTGTGCATCACCGAAGGCATTCCTACCCTGGACATGCTGGATGCCAAGGTCAAGTGCGACGAACTGGGTGTGATCCTGATCGGCCCTAACTGCCCAGGCGTGATCACTCCAGGCGAATGCAAGATCGGCATCATGCCAGGTCACATTCACTTGCCAGGCAAGGTCGGTATCGTTTCCCGTTCCGGCACCCTGACCTACGAAGCTGTGAAGCAGACTACTGACGCCGGTTTCGGTCAGTCGACTTGCGTCGGCATCGGTGGTGACCCGATCCCGGGCTCCAACTTCATCGACATCCTGAAGCTGTTCCAGGAAGACCCGAAGACCGAAGCGATCGTGATGATCGGTGAGATCGGCGGTTCGGCTGAAGAAGAAGCGGCTGCCTACATCAAGGCACACGTGACCAAGCCGGTTGTTTCCTACATCGCTGGTGTGACTGCTCCTGCGGGCAAGCGCATGGGCCATGCTGGCGCAATCATCTCTGGCGGCAAGGGTACTGCGGACGAGAAGTTCGCTGCCCTGGAAGACGCAGGCGTGAAAACCGTGCGTTCGCTGGCAGATATCGGCAAGGCTCTGTCCGAGCTGACTGGTTGGGCTATCAAGTAAGCCTCGCGCTGACCTGACGCTACACCAGACAAAGGCCACCTTCGGGTGGCCTTTGTCGTTCCTGAAGATCAAAAGATCGCAGCCTTCGGCAGCTCCTACGGGATTTGTGTACATCCGCAATGCCTCGGGTGTATTCGGTCGGCGTAGATACCGTCTTAACTCTCACCGGGCAAGCGCAAGTTTCGGGTCAAAGGGCTGGCCCGATTTGATCACTCCAAAGATGATGTGCAGCAGCTTGCGCATTGCTGCACAGATGATCTGCTTGGGGGCCTTGCCGTTGGCTTTCAATCGCTCTTTGAGCGCGATAATCGCTTCGTTGTGCTGCATCGCCACCAGACCTGGCATGTAGAGCCCGGTTCGGAGTCGCGCTGATCCGATTTTCGAGATAAAGGTGCGGCCCTTAAGCTGGCCAGACTCTTCCAGCTTTGGATTTAAGCCCGCCGCCGCCACCATTTGTCGAGGATTCGAATACTTTCGCAGGTCGCCCAGCTCGGCAAACAGCATTTGCGCCGATTTGTCGGCAATGCCATCAATGGTCACCATCAAATCGCGCATTTGGCGCATGTCCGGGTCGTCATCAATGTGTTTCTTG
>NZ_CABVHY010000012.1 GCF_902497875.1 Pseudomonas fluorescens | reverse complement strand
CTTAAGTGGCTTTGAGATTAGCGGAACGCTCTGGAAAGTGCGGCCATAGTGGGTGATAGCCCTGTACGCGAAAATCTCTTAGTCATGAAATCGAGTAGGACGGGGCACGAGAAACCTTGTCTGAATATGGGGGGACCATCCTCCAAGGCTAAATACTACTGACTGACCGATAGTGAACTAGTACCGTGAGGGAAAGGCGAAAAGAACCCCGGAGAGGGGAGTGAAATAGATCCTGAAACCGTATGCGTACAAGCAGTGGGAGCCCACTTTGTTGGGTGACTGCGTACCTTTTGTATAATGGGTCAGCGACTTATTTTCAGTGGCGAGCTTAACCGAATAGGGGAGGCGTAGCGAAAGCGAGTCTTAATAGGGCGTCTAGTCGCTGGGAATAGACCCGAAACCGGGCGATCTATCCATGGGCAGGTTGAAGGTTGGGTAACACTAACTGGAGGACCGAACCGACTACCGTTGAAAAGTTAGCGGATGACCTGTGGATCGGAGTGAAAGGCTAATCAAGCTCGGAGATAGCTGGTTCTCCTCGAAAGCTATTTAGGTAGCGCCTCATGTATCACTGTAGGGGGTAGAGCACTGTTTCGGCTAGGGGGTCATCCCGACTTACCAAACCGATGCAAACTCCGAATACCTACAAGTGCCGAGCATGGGAGACACACGGCGGGTGCTAACGTCCGTCGTGAAAAGGGAAACAACCCAGACCGTCAGCTAAGGTCCCAAAGTTATGGTTAAGTGGGAAACGATGTGGGAAGGCTTAGACAGCTAGGAGGTTGGCTTAGAAGCAGCCACCCTTTAAAGAAAGCGTAATAGCTCACTAGTCGAGTCGGCCTGCGCGGAAGATTTAACGGGGCTCAAACCATACACCGAAGCTACGGGTATCACTTAGGTGATGCGGTAGAGGAGCGTTCTGTAAGCCTGTGAAGGTGAGTTGAGAAGCTTGCTGGAGGTATCAGAAGTGCGAATGCTGACATGAGTAACGATAATGGGTGTGAAAAACACCCACGCCGAAAGACCAAGGTTTCCTGCGCAACGTTAATCGACGCAGGGTTAGTCGGTCCCTAAGGCGAGGCTGAAAAGCGTAGTCGATGGAAAACAGGTTAATATTCCTGTACTTCTGGTTATTGCGATGGAGGGACGGAGAAGGCTAGGCCAGCTTGGCGTTGGTTGTCCAAGTTTAAGGTGGTAGGCTGAGATCTTAGGTAAATCCGGGATCTTAAGGCCGAGAGCTGATGACGAGTGTTCTTTTAGAACACGAAGTGGTTGATGCCATGCTTCCAAGAAAAGCTTCTAAGCTTCAGGTAACCAGGAACCGTACCCCAAACCGACACAGGTGGTTGGGTAGAGAATACCAAGGCGCTTGAGAGAACTCGGGTGAAGGAACTAGGCAAAATGGCACCGTAACTTCGGGAGAAGGTGCGCCGGTGAGGGTGAAGCATTTACTGCGTAAGCCCATGCCGGTCGAAGATACCAGGCCGCTGCGACTGTTTATTAAAAACACAGCACTCTGCAAACACGAAAGTGGACGTATAGGGTGTGACGCCTGCCCGGTGCCGGAAGGTTAATTGATGGGGTTAGCTAACGCGAAGCTCTTGATCGAAGCCCCGGTAAACGGCGGCCGTAACTATAACGGTCCTAAGGTAGCGAAATTCCTTGTCGGGTAAGTTCCGACCTGCACGAATGGCGTAACGATGGCGGCGCTGTCTCCACCCGAGACTCAGTGAAATTGAAATCGCTGTGAAGATGCAGTGTATCCGCGGCTAGACGGAAAGACCCCGTGAACCTTTACTATAGCTTTGCACTGGACTTTGAATTTGCTTGTGTAGGATAGGTGGGAGGCTTTGAAGCGTGGACGCCAGTTCGCGTGGAGCCAACCTTGAAATACCACCCTGGCAACTTTGAGGTTCTAACTCAGGTCCGTTATCCGGATCGAGGACAGTGTATGGTGGGTAGTTTGACTGGGGCGGTCTCCTCCTAAAGAGTAACGGAGGAGTACGAAGGTGCGCTCAGACCGGTCGGAAATCGGTCGTAGAGTATAAAGGCAAAAGCGCGCTTGACTGCGAGACAGACACGTCGAGCAGGTACGAAAGTAGGTCTTAGTGATCCGGTGGTTCTGTATGGAAGGGCCATCGCTCAACGGATAAAAGGTACTCCGGGGATAACAGGCTGATACCGCCCAAGAGTTCATATCGACGGCGGTGTTTGGCACCTCGATGTCGGCTCATCACATCCTGGGGCTGAAGCCGGTCCCAAGGGTATGGCTGTTCGCCATTTAAAGTGGTACGCGAGCTGGGTTTAGAACGTCGTGAGACAGTTCGGTCCCTATCTGCCGTGGACGTTTGAGATTTGAGAGGGGCTGCTCCTAGTACGAGAGGACCGGAGTGGACGAACCTCTGGTGTTCCGGTTGTCACGCCAGTGGCATTGCCGGGTAGCTATGTTCGGAATAGATAACCGCTGAAAGCATCTAAGCGGGAAACTAGCCTCAAGATGAGATCTCACTGGGACCTTGAGTCCCCTGAAGGGCCGTCGAAGACTACGACGTTGATAGGTTGGGTGTGTAAGCGCTGTGAGGCGTTGAGCTAACCAATACTAATTGCCCGTGAGGCTTGACCATATAACACCCAAGCAATTTGCATGCTTCGAGCTGAAAAGCGAAAAGGCACCAGATTGCGGTGTGTGAAGACGAAACGAACCGAAAGTTCGAGATACTCAGAAAACACCGAAAGCTATCACATACCCAATTTGCTGAAGCGAGGCCAACTGGCCACGACTCAGTACCCGAATTTCTTGACGACCATAGAGCATTGGAACCACCTGATCCCATCCCGAACTCAGCAGTGAAACGATGCATCGCCGATGGTAGTGTGGGGTTTCCCCATGTGAGAGTAGGTCATCGTCAAGATTAAATTCCGAAACCCCTATCTGCGTACGCAGGTAGGGGTTTTGTTTTTGCGCGCGATTTGCAGGAGCTGCCGCCAGGCGGCGATAAGGCCGCAACGGCCTTTAAAATAGAGCAGGCCCGACGAGATCTACAGTCGATCCGCATCTCTCTCGCCCTTTCTATGCAAGGGCTCTACGCATGGCTATCATGCGTGCCTTATTGTGAGGCGAGACTTGCATGCTGACGTTGTTGAAGCTTCTGAAGGATGGCCGATTCCATTCCGGGCAGGCGCTCGGTGCTGCTTTGGGCATCAGCCGCAGTGCTGTGTGGAAGCAACTGCAGCAGCTGGAAATCGAGCTGGGTTTGTCTATTCATAAGGTCCGTGGTCGCGGTTATCAGCTGGCTGCGCCGCTTACCCTGTTGAGTGCTGCCGAAATTGGCGAGCATTCGACCGCGTGTGCCTGGCCTGTTCTAGTCTTTGATTCCATCGACTCCACTAATGCAGAAGCCTTGCGCTCCATAGAGCGCGGGATGGCTGCGCCGTTCCTGGTGCTCGCCGAGCGGCAGACTGCTGGTCGTGGTCGACGTGGTCGCAAGTGGGTCAGTCCGTTTGCCGAAAATGTTTATTACAGCCTGGTGCTGCGTATCGAGGGCGGGATGCGTCAGTTGGAGGGGCTCAGTCTGGTTGTAGGGTTGGCGGTAATGCGCACCCTGCAAGAGTTGGGTATCTCTGGTGCAGGTTTGAAGTGGCCAAATGATGTGCTGGTCGGTCAGAAGAAGATCGCCGGGATCTTGCTGGAGTTGGTCGGAGACCCGGCAGATGTGTGTCATGTCGTGCTGGGTGTCGGGATTAATGTGAATATGCAGATGACCGAAGAGGTCGATCAGCAATGGACATCAGTACGGCTCGAGACGGGCAAGGCCTTTGATCGCAATCTGCTGGTGGCTCGCCTGGGAGACATGCTCCAGGCCTACTTGATTCGCCATCAGGAGTCAGGTTTTGCGGCTATCCAGGCGGAATGGGAGCAGAACCATTTGTGGCAAGGATGCGCGGTTTCCTTGATTGCCGGGGTGAACCGGATTGACGGCATTGTAATGGGCATCGATCGGCAGGGAGGGCTGCGTTTGAAGGTGGGTGCTGTGGAAAAGGTCTTCAGTGGTGGTGAGCTCAGTTTGAGGTTGCGTAATGATTCTTGAGCTTGACTGCGGTAATAGCTTCATCAAATGGCGCGTGCTTCATGCGGATGCCGCTCGGATGTTTTCCGAGGGCGTGGTTGATTCGGATCTCGCGTTGCTCGAGAGCTTGCGTGGCCTTGATGGTCTCGCCCTGAAGCACTGTCGGTTGGTCAGTGTCCGGACCAACGAGGAAACCGCTGTGCTGGTCTCTTCATTGGTCGAGGAGTTCGGCGTGTCGATTGCGCGCGCGCTGCCGGCGCGTGAAATGGCCGGGGTTCGTAACGGCTATGAGGATTACGAGCGGCTGGGGCTGGACCGCTGGCTCGCGATGCTCGGAGGCTTTCACCTCGCATCCGGAGCTTGCCTGGTGCTTGATTTCGGAACGGCGGTGACGGCTGACTTCATTGCTGCCGATGGTCAGCACCTGGGAGGCTTTATCTGTCCGGGGATACCGCTGATGCGCAATCAGTTGCGGACCCATACACGGCGAATCCGCTATGACGACCTGGCAGCCGAGCGCGCCCTGGAAAAGCTGGTTCCGGGTGTTACGACTGTCGAGGCGGTCGAGCGCGGATGCTCGTTGATGCTCAGAGGGTTTGTCCTGACTCAGCTGGAGTTGGCGCGCAGCTACTGGGGTGAAGATTTTGTGGTGTTTCTCACCGGTGGTGATGCGGGTCTGGTGTCCGAAGTCGTGCCTGGGGCGCGGGTTGTTCCGGATCTTGTATTTGTAGGCTTGGCCATGGCGTGTCCTTTGTCTTGAGGTTTTTATGCGTTGGTTGTTTCTGTTGTTGCTGGTTCTCAATGGGTTCTATTACGTCTGGCATCAACAGGAAGCGCCCATGCGAGCGAAGGACGTAACGCCACTGTCCTTGTATCGCGGCTCGCAGCAGGATATTCGTCTGTTGAGTGAGTCGGCTGGAGCGACGGCGGGGCGTGACAAGGTCAAGGCGGCCGATGTGGACAGCAATTGCCTCTTTATTGGAGGCTTTGCTCGTCAGGAAGCTGTCCAGGCGCTTGAGCGACGCTTGAGCGGGCTGGATATCAATACCAGGCCTCTGGCGCCCGGTCGTGCAGGCGACGCCGGTTATTGGCTGCGCGTGGCGCCGGAGAGCAGGCATTTGGCCAATGATTTGCTGCTGCAAAACCTTGCTAAAGAATTCAATGAGTTAAAACATAAAATAATGCTGTGCGAAGGCATTGCAACTGTCGAATAGTTTGCATAGAATGGCGCCCGCTTCGCAGTGAAGACCTTTAACGGTCAACGGTGTGAAACGAGGTCAACGCAGCTAACCTCAGGTTTTTAATGAGAAAATGCTTGACAGAAGGGCAGCATGATATAGAATGCTGCCTCGCTTAGGAGGGGTTCCCGAGCGGCCAAAGGGATCAGACTGTAAATCTGACGTCTACGACTTCGAAGGTTCGAATCCTTCCCCCTCCACCAATTTAGCGCGAGCTGAAAGCTCCGCGGGTATAGTTTAGTGGTAGAACCTCAGCCTTCCAAGCTGATGATGCGGGTTCGATTCCCGCTACCCGCTCCAAGTTTTCAGGTTGTGCAATGTGTTTCGCTCTTGTAGCTCAGTTGGTAGAGCACACCCTTGGTAAGGGTGAGGTCAGCGGTTCAAATCCGCTCAAGAGCTCCATATAACAAGGCAGATATGAAAATATCTGCCTTTGTTTTAATGGCTAGTGTGACCTGCTTAATTCTTCTCCTGAGGGTGATTTCGATGGCTAAGGAAAAGTTCGAACGTAATAAGCCGCACGTCAACGTGGGTACCATTGGTCACGTCGACCACGGTAAAACTACTCTGACTGCTGCCTTAACCCGCGTTTGCTCCGAAGTTTTCGGTAGCGCGAAGGTTGACTTCGACAAGATCGATAGCGCCCCGGAAGAAAAAGCTCGTGGCATTACCATCAACACCGCTCACGTTGAATATGACTCGGCCGTGCGTCACTACGCACACGTCGACTGCCCAGGTCACGCTGATTATGTGAAGAACATGATCACCGGTGCTGCGCAGATGGATGGTGCAATCCTGGTTTGCTCGGCCGCTGATGGTCCGATGCCGCAAACCCGTGAGCACATTCTGTTGTCGCGTCAGGTTGGTGTTCCGTACATCGTTGTCTTCCTGAACAAGGCTGACATGGTTGATGACGCGGAGCTGCTCGAACTGGTTGAAATGGAAGTGCGCGATCTGTTGAGCACTTACGATTTCCCGGGCGACGACACTCCGATCATCATTGGTTCCGCGCTGATGGCGCTGAACGGTCAAGACGATAACGAAATGGGCACTACTGCCGTTCGTAAGCTGGTCGAGACTCTGGATAGCTACATTCCTGAGCCGGTTCGCGCTATCGACAAGCCGTTCCTGATGCCGATCGAGGATGTGTTCTCGATCTCCGGTCGCGGTACTGTTGTAACCGGTCGTATCGAGCGTGGCATTGTAAAGATTCAAGAAGAGATCGAAATTGTCGGTCTGCGTGACACCATTAAGACAACCTGTACGGGTGTCGAGATGTTCCGCAAGCTACTCGACGAAGGTCGTGCTGGCGAGAACTGCGGTGTGTTGCTGCGTGGCACCAAGCGTGACGATGTCGAGCGTGGCCAGGTACTGGTCAAGCCGGGTAGCGTCAAGCCGCATACCAAGTTCGTTGCTGAAGTTTATGTTCTGAGCAAGGAAGAAGGTGGCCGTCATACGCCATTCTTCAAGGGCTACCGTCCGCAGTTCTACTTCCGTACGACTGACGTGACTGGTAACTGTGAGCTGCCAGAAGGCGTTGAGATGGTAATGCCAGGTGATAACGTTCAGATGACCGTTACCCTGATCAAGACCATCGCGATGGAAGATGGCTTGCGTTTTGCCATTCGTGAGGGCGGTCGTACCGTCGGAGCGGGTGTCGTGGCGAAAGTTATCGAGTAAGTTGTTGAAGTATCTTTGTCGGGCCGACATAATGGTCGGCCTGATTTTGTTTTTAGGTCAGTAGCTCAATTGGCAGAGCGACGGTCTCCAAAACCGTAGGTTGGGGGTTCGATTCCCTCCTGACCTGCCAGATTCACTCGGTGTGTCTGGCTTTCTTTTCACAGGATTTTCTTAGATGACTCCCAAGGCTGAAGCTCAAGGTTCTCGCTTCGATCTGCTCAAGTGGCTTGTAGTAGTCGCTTTGGTGGTTGTTGGTGTCGTGGGTAATCAGTATTACTCCTCTTCGCCGATCCTGTATCGCGTACTCGCTTTGCTTGTCATTGCTGCTGTAGCTGCTTTTGTAGGCCTACAGACCGCCAAGGGCAAGTCTTTCTTTGTACTCGCTAAGGAAGCTCGCACCGAAATTCGTAAAGTCGTATGGCCAACTCGCCAAGAAACCACGCAGACCACGTTGATCGTAGTGGCTGTTGTTCTGGTTATGGCGTTGCTGTTGTGGGGGCTTGATTCCCTGCTCGGCTGGCTTGTTTCCTTGATTGTTGGCTAAGGGTGTCCCGTGGCTAAGCGTTGGTACGTTGTGCATGCTTACTCGGGTTACGAGAAGCATGTCATGCGCTCGTTGATGGAGCGTGTAAAGCTGGCTGGCATGGAAGAAGGCTTCGGCGAAATTCTGGTTCCCACTGAAGAAGTGGTTGAAATGCGTAATGGCCAGAAACGCAAAAGCGAGCGCAAGTTCTTTCCAGGTTATGTGCTGGTACAGATGGATATGAATGAGGGTACTTGGCACTTGGTCAAGGATACCCCTCGCGTCATGGGCTTCATCGGCGGAACCGCTGACAAGCCTGCACCGATCACCGACAAAGAGGCGGAAGCAATTCTGCGTCGTGTTGCTGACGGTAGCGACAAGCCGAAGCCGAAAACGCTGTTCGAACCGGGTGAAGTGGTACGTGTCACCGACGGTCCGTTCGCCGATTTTAACGGCACGGTTGAAGAAGTTAACTACGAAAAGAGCCGTATCCAAGTGGCAGTGCTCATTTTCGGACGCTCTACTCCGGTAGAGCTAGAGTTCAGTCAGGTCGAAAAGGCATAACTGAACAAGCATCCCATACCCCGCAGCCTAAGGCTGTGGGGTTTTGTCGTCACTGGGATAAACGCGCAAGTAACCGGGGAGCCTTTCGAGGCGTTCGAACCCGTAATTGGAGTGCCTCATGGCCAAGAAGATTACCGCTTACATCAAGCTGCAAGTGAAGGCCGCTCAGGCTAACCCAAGCCCACCTGTTGGTCCTGCTCTGGGTCAGCACGGCGTGAACATCATGGAATTCTGCAAGGCTTTCAACGCCCGTACTCAGGGTATTGAACCAGGTCTGCCGACTCCAGTGATCATCACTGTCTACAGCGACCGTAGCTTCACGTTCGAAACCAAATCCACCCCTGCTTCGGTTCTGCTGAAGAAGGCTGCTGGTCTGACTAGCGGTTCCGCTCGTCCGAACACCGTTAAGGTTGGCACAGTTACTCGTGCTCAGCTGGAAGAAATCGCGAAAACCAAAAACGCGGATCTGACTGCAGCTGATATGGATGCAGCCGTGCGTACTATCGCCGGTTCTGCTCGTAGCATGGGCCTTAACGTGGAGGGTGTGTAATGGCTAAGCTGACCAAGCGCCAAAAGGCTATCGCCGGCAAAATCGAAGCAGGCAAGGCCTACAACTTTGTAGACGCTGCTGCACTGCTGACCGAGCTGTCGACTGTCAAGTTCAGCGAATCGGTTGATATCGCTGTAAACCTGGGTGTTGACCCGCGTAAATCCGACCAGGTTGTTCGTAGCGCTACTGTGCTGCCACACGGCACTGGCAAGACTGTTCGCGTTGCTGTGTTCACCCAGGGTCCAGCTGCCGAGGCCGCTCTGGCTGCCGGCGCTGACCGTGTAGGCATGGACGACCTGGCTGCCGAAATGAAGGGCGGCGACCTGAACTATGACGTAGTTATCGCATCCCCGGATGCCATGCGCGTTGTAGGCCAGTTGGGTCAGATCCTCGGTCCACGCGGTCTGATGCCTAACCCTAAAGTCGGCACCGTAACGCCAGACGTAGCTACCGCGGTTAAAAACGCCAAGGCTGGTCAGGTTCGTTATCGCACCGACAAAAACGGCATCATTCACACTTCCGTTGGCAAGGTCGGTTTCGACGCCGTCAAGCTGAAGGAAAACGTTGAAGCCCTGATCGCTGATCTGAAGCGTATCAAGCCAGCTTCCTCGAAAGGTATCTACGTCAAGCGCGTTACCCTGAGCACCACTATGGGCCCAGGTCTGGTCATCGACCAAGGCTCGCTGGACGTATAAGACACAGGTTGGCGCAAGCGATTGCGCCAATTGAAAGATTGGGGTCCCTGCCTGGCGGGGGCTATCCAAGACCGTAGGCGACGCAAGTCTTAAACCTCAAGCCTACGCAGATGGTGCTCCCGGTTCCTTACCGAATCAGACACCAAAACGACATCCGGCTTCGGTTGGATGAAACGGTAACAAGCAGGAGTTTTTCCCGTGGCAATTAAACTTGAAGACAAGAAGGCCATCGTCGCTGAAGTCAACAAGGCTGCCCAAGTTGCTCTGTCCGCTGTCGTGGCTGATGCCCGTGGCGTAACAGTAGGCGCTATGACCGGACTCCGTAAAGAGGCTCGTGAAGCTGGCGTTTACGTACGTGTTGTACGTAACACCCTGCTCAAGCGCGCCGTTGCTGGCACTCAATATGACGTGCTCAACGACGTGTTCACTGGCCCGACCTTGATTGCATTCTCCAAAGAACATCCGGGCGCTGCTGCTCGTATCTTCAAGGAATTCGCAAAAGGTCAGGACAAGTTCGAGATCAAGGCAGCTGCGTTCGAGGGCAAGTTCCTCGCAGCTAATCAGATCGACGTACTGGCAAGCCTGCCGACCCGTGACGAAGCAATTTCTCAGCTGATGAGCGTGATTCAAGGCGCTACCAGCAAATTGGCTCGTACTCTGGCGGCTCTTCGCGACCAGAAAGAAGCTGCCGCAGCCTGAGGCTGAGCAACTCCTTTTTACGTTTATTGTTTATTTCGATGGCCGCGTAGGCCGTCACCCCAATACAGGAATTTATAGTCATGTCTCTGACTAACGAGCAAATCATCGAAGCAATCGGCGAAAAATCCGTTCTGGAAATCGTTGAACTGATCAAAGCCATGGAAGAGAAGTTCGGCGTTTCCGCTGCTGCTGCTTCCGCTGGCCCAGCTGTTGCTGCTGCCGTTGTTGAAGAACAAACTGAATTCAACGTCAATCTGGTTGAGACTGGCGAGAAGAAAGTTAACGTGATCAAGGCTGTACGTGAGCTGACCGGTCTGGGCTTGAAAGAAGCCAAGGCAGTAGTTGACGGCTGCCCAGGCATGGTTCTGGAAGCAGTATCGAAAGACGCTGCTGAAAAAGCCAAGGCCGTGCTGGAAGAAGCAGGCGCTAAAGTCGAGCTGAAGTAAGCATCGACTTTGCGTCTCCAGCCCAAGCGTTAAGCGGAAGGCTGATGGCTGGTGGCTCTTGCCACCGGCCTTTTTCCGTTATTGGCAATCGACTCGGTCGTCGCCTCTAACGCGCTGTAACCACCCGATGCGGTGGCGCAAACCATGGGGTTTGCAAGATTTTCTGGCTGCTCCCGTCGGGAGGGGCCAAACAAGCAGGTGACCAAGCTGGGGAACGCTGATGGCTTACTCATATACTGAGAAAAAACGTATCCGCAAGGACTTTAGCAAGTTGCCGGACGTCATGGATGTGCCGTATCTCCTGGCAATCCAGCTGGATTCGTATCGTGAATTCTTGCAGGCGGGAGCGACTAAAGATCAGTTCCGCGACGTGGGCCTGCATGCGGCCTTCAAATCCGTTTTCCCGATCATCAGCTACTCCGGCAATGCTGCGCTGGAGTACGTCGGTTATCGCCTGGGCGAACCGGCATTTGATGTCAAAGAATGCGTGCTGCGCGGTGTCACGTACGCCGTACCTTTGCGGGTAAAAGTCCGTCTGATCATTTTCGACAAAGAATCGTCGAACAAAGCGATCAAGGACATCAAAGAGCAAGAAGTCTACATGGGTGAAATCCCCCTGATGACTGAGAACGGTACCTTCGTAATCAACGGTACCGAGCGTGTAATCGTTTCCCAGCTGCACCGTTCCCCGGGCGTGTTCTTCGACCACGACCGCGGCAAGACGCACAGCTCCGGTAAACTGCTGTACTCGGCGCGTATCATTCCTTACCGCGGTTCGTGGCTGGACTTCGAGTTCGACCCGAAAGACTGCGTGTTCGTGCGTATCGACCGTCGTCGCAAGCTGCCTGCATCGGTATTGCTGCGCGCGCTCGGCTATACCACCGAACAAGTGCTCGACGCGTTCTACACCACCAACGTTTTCCATGTGAGCGGTGAAACCCTCAACCTGGAACTGGTGCCTCAGCGCCTGCGCGGTGAAATCGCCGTCATCGACATCCTCGATGACAAAGGCAAGGTTATTGTCGAGCAGGGTCGTCGTATCACCGCTCGCCACATTAACCAGCTGGAAAAAGCCGGGATCAAAGAGTTGGTCATGCCCCTGGAATACGTTCTGGGTCGCACTACCGCCAAGGTCATCGTGCATCCGGCAACCGGCGAAATCCTGGCTGAGTGCAACACCGAGCTGAACACCGAGATCCTGGCGAAAATCGCCAAGTCCCAGGTCGTCCGCATCGAGACGCTGTACACCAACGATATCGACTGCGGTCCGTTCGTCTCCGACACGCTGAAGATCGACTCCACCAGCAACCAATTGGAAGCGCTGGTCGAGATCTATCGCATGATGCGTCCAGGCGAGCCGCCAACCAAGGACGCTGCCGAGACCCTGTTCAACAACCTGTTCTTCAGCCCTGAGCGCTATGACCTGTCTGCGGTCGGCCGGATGAAGTTCAACCGTCGTATCGGTCGTACCGAGATCGAAGGTTCGGGCGTGTTGTGCAAGGAAGACATCGTCGCGGTTCTGAAGACTCTGGTCGACATCCGTAACGGTAAAGGCATCGTCGATGACATCGACCACCTGGGTAACCGTCGTGTTCGCTGCGTAGGCGAAATGGCTGAGAACCAGTTCCGCGTTGGCCTGGTGCGTGTTGAGCGTGCGGTCAAAGAGCGTCTGTCGATGGCCGAAAGCGAAGGCCTGATGCCGCAAGACCTGATCAACGCCAAGCCAGTGGCTGCGGCGGTGAAAGAGTTCTTCGGTTCCAGCCAGCTTTCCCAGTTCATGGACCAGAACAACCCGCTGTCCGAGATCACCCACAAGCGTCGTGTCTCTGCACTCGGCCCTGGCGGTTTGACTCGTGAGCGTGCTGGCTTTGAAGTGCGTGACGTACACCCGACTCACTACGGTCGTGTATGCCCGATTGAAACGCCGGAAGGTCCGAACATCGGTCTGATCAACTCCCTGGCTGCCTATGCGCGCACCAACCAGTACGGCTTCCTCGAGAGCCCGTACCGTGTGGTGAAAGACGCTCTGGTCACCGACGAGATCGTATTCCTGTCTGCCATCGAAGAAGCTGATCACGTGATCGCTCAGGCTTCGGCCGCGATGAACGACAAGAAAATGCTGATCGACGAGCTGGTAGCTGTTCGTCACTTGAACGAGTTCACCGTCAAGGCGCCGGAAGACGTCACCTTGATGGACGTATCGCCGAAGCAGGTAGTTTCGGTTGCAGCGTCGCTGATCCCGTTCCTCGAGCACGATGACGCCAACCGTGCGTTGATGGGTTCGAACATGCAGCGTCAAGCTGTACCAACCCTGCGTGCTGACAAGCCGCTGGTCGGTACCGGCATGGAGCGTAACGTAGCCCGTGACTCCGGCGTTTGCGTCGTGGCTCGTCGTGGCGGCGTGATCGACTCCGTTGATGCCAGCCGTATCGTGGTTCGTGTTGCTGATGACGAAGTTGAAACCGGTGAAGCTGGTGTCGACATCTACAACCTGACCAAGTACACCCGCTCCAACCAGAACACCTGCATCAACCAGCGTCCGCTGGTTCGCAAGGGTGATCGGGTTCAGCGCAGCGACATCATGGCTGATGGTCCGTCCACCGATATGGGTGAGCTGGCTTTGGGTCAGAACATGCGCATCGCGTTCATGGCCTGGAACGGTTACAACTTCGAAGACTCCATCTGCCTGTCCGAACGTGTTGTTCAGGAAGATCGCTTCACCACGATCCACATCCAGGAACTGACCTGTGTGGCACGTGACACCAAGCTTGGGCCAGAGGAAATCACTGCAGACATCCCGAACGTGGGTGAAGCTGCACTGAACAAGCTGGACGAAGCCGGTATCGTTTACGTAGGTGCTGAAGTTGGCGCAGGCGACATCCTGGTCGGTAAGGTCACTCCGAAAGGCGAGACCCAACTGACGCCGGAAGAAAAACTGCTGCGTGCCATCTTCGGTGAAAAAGCCAGCGACGTTAAAGACACCTCCCTGCGCGTGCCTACCGGCACCAAGGGTACCGTCATCGACGTACAGGTCTTCACCCGCGACGGCGTTGAGCGTGATGCTCGTGCACTGTCGATCGAGAAGACTCAACTCGACGAGATCCGCAAGGATCTGAACGAAGAGTTCCGTATCGTTGAAGGCGCCACTTTCGAACGTCTGCGTTCCGCTCTGGTCGGCCACAAAGCCGAAGGCGGCGCCGGCCTGAAGAAAGGTCAGGACATCACCGACGAAATTCTCGACGGTCTTGAGCACGGCCAGTGGTTCAAACTGCGCATGGCTGAAGATGCTCTGAACGAGCAGCTCGAGAAGGCTCAGGCCTACATCGTTGATCGCCGCCGTCTGCTGGACGACAAGTTCGAAGACAAGAAGCGCAAACTGCAGCAGGGCGATGACCTGGCTCCGGGCGTGCTGAAAATCGTCAAGGTTTACCTGGCAATCCGTCGCCGCATCCAGCCGGGCGACAAGATGGCCGGTCGTCACGGTAACAAAGGTGTGGTCTCCGTGATCATGCCGGTTGAAGACATGCCGCACGATGCTAATGGCACCCCGGTCGACGTCGTCCTCAACCCGTTGGGCGTACCTTCGCGTATGAACGTTGGTCAGATCCTTGAAACCCACTTGGGCCTCGCGGCCAAAGGTCTGGGCGAGAAGATCAACCGCATGATCGAAGAGCAGCGTAAAGTTGCCGATCTGCGCAAGTTCCTGCACGAGATCTACAACGAGATCGGCGGTCGCAACGAAGATCTGGACAGCTTCTCCGACCAGGAAATCCTGGATCTGGCGAAGAACCTGCGTGGCGGCGTTCCAATGGCCACTCCAGTGTTCGACGGTGCCAAGGAAAGCGAAATCAAGGCCATGCTGAAACTGGCGGACCTGCCAGAAAGCGGCCAGATGCAGCTGACCGACGGCCGTACCGGCAACAAGTTCGAGCGCCCGGTTACTGTTGGCTACATGTACATGCTGAAGCTGAACCACTTGGTAGACGACAAGATGCACGCTCGTTCTACCGGTTCGTACAGCCTGGTTACCCAGCAACCGCTGGGTGGTAAGGCGCAGTTCGGTGGTCAGCGTTTCGGGGAGATGGAGGTCTGGGCACTGGAAGCATACGGTGCTGCATACACTCTGCAAGAAATGCTCACAGTGAAGTCGGACGATGTGAACGGCCGGACCAAGATGTACAAAAACATCGTGGACGGCGATCACCGTATGGAGCCGGGCATGCCCGAGTCCTTCAACGTGTTGATCAAGGAAATTCGTTCCCTCGGCATCGATATCGATCTGGAAACCGAATAACACGTGACGCGAATCGAGAGCGGGGCAGGATTGCCCGCTCTCTGCTCCGCCAGGAGGAAAGGCCTTGAAAGACCTACTGAATTTGCTGAAAAACCAGGGTCAAGTCGAAGAGTTCGACGCCATCCGTATTGGATTGGCCTCGCCTGAGATGATCCGTTCGTGGTCGTTCGGTGAAGTTAAAAAGCCGGAAACCATCAACTACCGTACGTTCAAACCAGAGCGTGACGGTCTGTTCTGCGCCAAGATCTTTGGCCCGGTAAAGGATTACGAGTGCCTGTGCGGTAAGTACAAGCGCTTGAAGCACCGTGGTGTGATCTGCGAGAAGTGCGGCGTTGAAGTCGCACTGGCCAAGGTTCGTCGTGAGCGCATGGCGCACATCGAACTGGCTTCGCCAGTTGCCCACATCTGGTTCCTGAAATCGCTGCCGTCGCGTATCGGCTTGCTGATGGACATGACCCTGCGTGATATCGAACGCGTTCTCTACTTCGAGAGCTATGTCGTTATCGATCCAGGCATGACCACCCTTGAAAAAGGTCAACTGCTGAACGATGAGCAGTATTTCGAAGCGCTGGAAGAGTTCGGCGACGATTTCGATGCCCGCATGGGTGCCGAAGCCGTTCGTGAACTGCTGCACGCTATCGACCTGGAACACGAGATTGGCCGTCTGCGTGAAGAGATTCCGCAAACCAACTCCGAAACCAAAATCAAGAAGCTGTCCAAGCGTCTGAAGTTGATGGAAGCCTTCCAGGGTTCCGGCAACCTTCCAGAATGGATGGTGCTGACCGTTCTGCCGGTTCTGCCGCCAGATCTGCGTCCGCTGGTACCGTTGGATGGTGGTCGTTTCGCGACGTCCGACCTCAACGACCTGTACCGCCGCGTGATCAACCGTAACAACCGCTTGAAGCGTTTGCTCGATCTGTCCGCTCCGGACATCATCGTGCGCAACGAAAAGCGTATGTTGCAAGAAGCTGTCGATGCCTTGCTCGACAACGGTCGTCGTGGCCGCGCTATCACCGGTTCCAACAAGCGTCCTCTGAAATCCCTGGCTGACATGATCAAGGGTAAGCAGGGTCGTTTCCGTCAGAACTTGCTCGGTAAGCGTGTTGACTACTCGGGTCGTTCGGTAATTACCGTAGGTCCGACCCTGCGTCTGCACCAGTGCGGTCTGCCGAAGAAAATGGCTCTCGAGCTGTTCAAACCGTTCATTTTCGGCAAGCTGGAAATGCGTGGTCTTGCTACCACCATCAAAGCTGCCAAGAAGATGGTCGAGCGCGAACTGCCAGAGGTCTGGGACGTTCTCGCTGAAGTGATTCGCGAACACCCGGTTCTCCTCAACCGTGCACCGACCCTTCACCGTCTGGGTATCCAGGCGTTTGAACCGGTACTGATCGAAGGTAAGGCTATCCAGCTGCACCCTCTGGTCTGTGCTGCGTACAACGCCGACTTCGACGGCGACCAAATGGCCGTGCACGTACCGCTGACGCTGGAAGCCCAGCTCGAAGCGCGTGCGTTGATGATGTCGACCAACAACATTCTGTCGCCAGCCAACGGTGAGCCAATCATCGTTCCGTCGCAGGACGTTGTATTGGGTCTGTACTACATGACTCGTGAAGCGATCAACGCCAAGGGCGAAGGTCGTGTGTTCGCGGATCTGCAGGAAGTTGACCGTGTGTTCCGTGCCGGCGAAGCCGCACTGCACGCCAAGGTCAAAGTGCGGATCAACGAAACCGTCAACGATCGTGATGGTGGCAGCGTCAAGAACACCCGTATCGTCGACACCACTGTCGGCCGTGCGCTGTTGTTCCAGGTTGTTCCACCTGGCCTGTCGTACGACGTGGTCAACCAGCCGATGAAGAAAAAGGCGATCTCCAAGCTGATCAACCAGTGCTACCGCGTGGTTGGTTTGAAAGAGACCGTGATCTTCGCTGACCAGTTGATGTACACCGGTTTTGCCTATTCGACCATTTCCGGCGTTTCCATCGGTGTTAACGACTTCGTTATCCCGGATGAGAAAGCGGCCATCATCGGTGCTGCTACCGATGAAGTGAAAGAGATCGAAAGTCAGTACGCCTCCGGCCTGGTAACCCAGGGCGAGAAGTACAACAAAGTGATCGACCTTTGGTCCAAGGCGAACGACGAAGTGTCCAAGGCGATGATGTCGAACCTCTCGAAAGAGAAGGTTATCGACCGTCACGGCGTCGAAGTCGACCAAGAGTCCTTCAACTCGATGTACATGATGGCCGACTCGGGCGCGCGGGGTTCTGCTGCGCAGATCCGTCAGCTCGCCGGTATGCGTGGCCTGATGGCCAAGCCGGACGGTTCCATCATTGAAACGCCGATTACTGCGAACTTCCGTGAAGGTTTGAGCGTACTTCAGTACTTCATCTCCACTCACGGTGCTCGTAAAGGTTTGGCGGATACCGCGTTGAAAACTGCGAACTCCGGTTACCTGACTCGTCGTCTGGTAGACGTGGCGCAGGATCTGGTTGTGACCGAGATCGATTGCGGCACCGAACATGGCCTGGTAATGACTCCGCACATTGAAGGCGGTGACGTTGTAGAGCCGTTGGGTGAGCGCGTATTGGGTCGTGTCATTGCCCGTGACGTATTCAAGCCAGGTACCGAGGACGTTATCGTTCCTGCCGGCACCCTGGTGGATGAGAAGTGGGTCGAGTTCATCGAACTCAACAGCATCGACGAAGTGATCGTACGTTCGCCGATCAGCTGCGAAACCCGCTATGGCATCTGTGCCAAGTGCTACGGCCGTGACCTGGCTCGTGGTCACCAGGTGAACATCGGTGAAGCGGTCGGCGTTATCGCTGCCCAGTCCATCGGTGAGCCGGGTACCCAGCTGACGATGCGTACGTTCCACATTGGTGGTGCGGCAAGCCGGACCTCCGCGGCCGACAGCGTTCAGGTGAAAAATGGCGGTACCGTCCGTCTGCACAACCTGAAGCACGTTGAGCGAGTGGATGGCTGCCTGGTTGCTGTGTCCCGTTCCGGTGAGTTGGCGATCGCTGATGACTACGGTCGTGAGCGCGAGCGCTACAAGCTGCCGTACGGTGCTGTGATTTCGGTTAAAGAAGGTGACAAGGTCGACGCTGGCGCAATCGTGGCCAAGTGGGATCCGCACACTCACCCAATCGTTACCGAAATGAAAGGTACCGTGACCTACGTGGGCATGGAAGAAGGCATCACGATCAAGCGTCAGACTGACGAATTGACCGGTATGACCAACATTGAAGTACTCGACGCCAAAGACCGTCCAGCTGCCGGTAAAGACATCCGTCCTGCCGTGAAGATGGTCGGTGTCGATGGCAAGGATCTGCTGTTGCCAGGTACCGACGTACCGGCTCAGTACTTCCTGCCAGCCAACGCCCTGGTCGGCGTGGCGGATGGTGTGCAGGTTGCGATCGGTGATGTTATCGCGCGTATCCCGCAAGAAACTTCGAAAACCCGTGACATCACCGGTGGTCTGCCGCGTGTTGCCGACTTGTTCGAAGCCCGTCGTCCGAAAGAAGCCTCGATTCTGGCTGAAGTCAGCGGCACCATCGCGTTCGGTAAAGAGACCAAAGGCAAGCGCCGTCTGGTCATTACCCCGAACGACGGTACCGATCCGTATGAAGAGCTGATTCCGAAGTGGCGTCACCTGAACGTCTTCGAAGGCGAACAGGTTAACCGCGGCGAAGTTATCTCCGACGGTCCGAGCGATCCACACGACATCCTGCGTCTGCTGGGTGTGAGTGCGCTGGCCAAGTACATCGTTAACGAGATCCAGGACGTTTACCGTCTGCAAGGCGTGAAGATCAACGATAAGCACATCGAGACCATCCTGCGTCAGATGCTGCGTAAAGTTGAAATCGCTGAATCTGGCGATTCCACTTTCATCAAGGGCGACCAGATGGAATTGACTCACGTTTTGGTCGAGAACGAGCGTTTGAGCGCGGACGAGAAATTCGTTTCCAAGTTCACTCGTGTGTTGCTGGGTATCACCAAGGCGTCGTTGTCCACCGAATCGTTCATCTCGGCGGCCTCTTTCCAAGAGACCACTCGCGTACTGACCGAAGCGGCGGTAACCGGCAAGCGCGATTACCTGCGCGGCCTGAAAGAAAACGTGGTCGTGGGTCGTCTGATCCCGGCCGGTACCGGTCTGGCTTATCACAGCGAGCGCAAGCGTCGCCGTGATGCTGACAAACCGTTGCGCGTGAGCGCCAGTGAAGTGGAAGCTGCACTGACCGAAGCGCTGAACTCGAGCGGTAACTGAGTTCTGCGGTAAATAAGTGTCGGGCCCTGGCAGCCCTGCCTGACCAGCCTGGGGGATTTTTTCCCTGGGGTTGGTAGGGTAGGGAGGTCGGGGCCTTGCCTTGACTGGGGACGAGAACCTCTTTAGACTCTTGTACCCCTAAATTTGGCGGGAATTCGTTCCTGCCATTTTGCTTTTCTTGCAAGACAATAGCGTCGCAAGACAACAGTGGAGCTAGTAGATGGCAACTATCAACCAGCTGGTACGTCAGCCGCGTAAGCGTATCGTCGAGAAATCCGACGTGCCTGCGCTGCAGAACTGCCCGCAACGTCGTGGCGTATGCACCCGTGTGTATACCACCACGCCGAAAAAACCTAACTCGGCACTGCGTAAAGTATGCCGTGTGCGTCTGACCAACGGTTTCGAGGTTTCCTCGTACATCGGCGGTGAAGGCCACAACCTGCAAGAGCACAGCGTGGTACTGATCCGCGGCGGTCGTGTAAAAGACTTGCCAGGTGTTCGTTACCACACCGTTCGCGGCTCCTTGGATACTTCCGGCGTTAAAGGTCGTAACCAGGGTCGTTCGAAGTACGGTACCAAGAAGCCTAAGTAGTAGTGGCTTTTTGTAAAAAACTGAATTCTATTTTTCTGAGTCGATAAGAGTAAGGTCGGAGGCGTCCCGCAAGGGCACCGATTCCGAGCGAACCTGAAGACCGTTTGAGGGCTTATCCATGCCAAGAAGACGCGTAGCAGCCAAGCGCGAAGTGCTTGACGATCCAAAATACGGAAGCCAAATCCTGGCCAAGTTCATGAACCACGTGATGGAAAGCGGCAAGAAAGCCGTTGCCGAGCGTATCGTTTATGGCGCGCTGGACAAGGTTAAAGAACGCAAGAACAGCGATCCCCTGGAAATCTTCGAGAAAGCTCTCGACGCCATCGCTCCGCTGGTCGAAGTAAAGTCGCGCCGTGTAGGCGGTGCTACTTACCAGGTTCCGGTCGAAGTTCGTCCGTCCCGTCGTAACGCCCTGGCAATGCGCTGGTTGGTAGACTTCGCCCGCAAGCGCGGCGAGAAGTCTATGGCTCTGCGTTTGGCTGGCGAACTGTTGGACGCTGCTGAAGGTAAAGGTGCTGCAGTTAAGAAGCGTGAAGACGTGCACCGTATGGCTGAAGCCAACAAGGCTTTCTCGCACTACCGCTTCTAATTTTAGCGTCAATAATTTTGCGAGGGCTTTATGGCTCGTACTACTCCGATTAACCGCTACCGTAACATTGGTATCGTTGCTCACGTGGATGCTGGCAAAACCACCACCACCGAGCGCGTCCTTTTTTACACTGGCGTAAACCACAAGATGGGCGAGGTGCATGACGGCGCCGCGACCACAGACTGGATGGTGCAGGAGCAGGAGCGTGGTATTACCATTACTTCTGCTGCGATCACTACCTTCTGGCAAGGTTCTTCCAAGCAGTACGACAAGTACCGCTTCAACGTCATCGACACCCCGGGCCACGTTGACTTCACGATTGAAGTTGAGCGTTCCCTGCGTGTACTCGATGGCGCGGTCGTTGTGTTCTGCGGTACCTCGGGTGTTGAGCCTCAGTCGGAAACCGTATGGCGTCAAGCCAACAAATACGGCGTTCCACGTCTTGTTTACGTCAACAAGATGGACCGTGCTGGTGCGAACTTCCTGCGCGTGATCGAACAGATCAAAAAGCGTCTGGGTCACACCCCGGTGCCTATCCAGTTGGCTATCGGTGCCGAAGACAAGTTCCTGGGTCAGATCGATCTGATCAACATGGAAGCTGTGTACTGGGACGACGCTGACAAGGGCATGGTTCCTCGTCGCGAAGCTATCCCTGCAGATATGCAGGAATTGGCTGAAGAGTGGCGTGACAACCTGGTGCAGGCAGCCGCCGAAGCCAACGATGAACTGATGAACAAGTACCTCGAAGGTGAAGAACTCACCATCGCGGAAATCAAGGGTGCTCTGCGTCAGCGTACTATCGCTGGCGAAATCGTCCTGGCTGTTTGCGGTTCTTCCTTCAAGAACAAGGGTGTTCCCCTGGTTCTCGACGCCGTTATCGATTACCTGCCGGCACCCGTCGACATTCCTGCCATCAAGGGTACCGACCCGGATGACGAGACTATCGAACTGGAGCGTCATGCAGACGACAGCGAACCGTTCTCGGCGCTGGCGTTCAAGATCGCTACCGACCCATTCGTGGGTACTTTGACCTTTGTCCGGGTTTACTCGGGCGTGTTGAGCTCCGGTGACGGCGTGATCAACTCGGTTAAAGGCAAGAAAGAGCGCGTGGGTCGTATGGTGCAAATGCACGCAAACGCCCGTGAAGAAATCAAGGAAGTACGCGCTGGTGACATCGCGGCCTTGATCGGCATGAAGGACGTCACCACTGGCGAGACTTTGTGCACCGCTGACAAGCCAATCATCCTGGTTCGCATGGACTTCCCGGAGCCGGTTATTTCGGTCGCCGTTGAGCCCAAGACCAAGGACGACCAGGAAAAAATGGGTATCGCTCTGGGCAAACTTGCTCAGGAAGATCCATCTTTCCGCGTCAAGACTGATGAAGAGACCGGTCAAACGATCATCTCTGGCATGGGCGAGTTGCACCTGGACATCCTGGTTGACCGGATGCGCCGTGAGTTCAACGTCGAAGCCAACATCGGCAAGCCACAGGTTTCCTACCGTGAGAAGATCACGAAGGCCTGTGAGATCGAAGGCAAGTTCGTTCGCCAGTCCGGCGGTCGTGGTCAGTTCGGCCACTGCTGGATCCGTTTTGCACCTGCTGACGAAGGTCAGGAAGGTCTGCAATTCGTGAACGAAGTGGTTGGTGGTGTGGTTCCTAAGGAATACATCCCGGCTATCCAGAAGGGTATCGAAGAGCAGATGAAGAACGGCGTTGTGGCCGGCTATCCGCTGATCGGCCTGAAGGCGACCGTTTTCGATGGTTCTTACCACGACGTCGACTCCAACGAGATGGCGTTTAAGGTGGCTGCTTCCATGGCAACCAAGCAACTGGCTACCAAAGGTGGTGGTGTGTTGCTTGAGCCGGTGATGGCGGTAGAGGTTGTTACACCTGAGGACTATATGGGTGACGTGATGGGCGACTTGAATCGTCGTCGCGGCATGATTTTGGGTATGGAAGACACGGTCTCCGGCAAAGTGATTCGCGCCGAAGTTCCGCTGGGTGAGATGTTCGGTTATGCGACCGACGTCCGTTCCATGTCCCAGGGTCGCGCGAGCTACTCTATGGAATTCAAAAAATACGATGTAGCTCCGTCGCATATCGTCGAAGCTGTCACTAAAAAACAAGGCTGATTCAGTCCTTTAGGCAAGGAGTTAATTGTCGTGGCTAAAGAAAAATTTGTACGTGACCTCCCGCACGTCAACGTTGGCACCATCGGTCACGTTGACCATGGTAAAACCACGCTGACCGCAGCTCTGACTCGCGTCTGCTCCGAAGTTTTCGGTTCGGCCGTTGTTGCTTTCGACAAGATCGACAGCGCTCCGGAAGAAAAGGCTCGTGGTATCACCATCAACACTGCGCACGTTGAATACAACTCGCTGATCCGTCACTACGCTCACGTTGACTGCCCAGGTCACGCTGACTATGTGAAGAACATGATCACCGGTGCTGCGCAGATGGATGGCGCGATCCTGGTTTGCTCGGCCGCTGATGGTCCGATGCCACAGACTCGTGAGCACATCCTGCTGTCCCGTCAGGTAGGCGTACCGTACATCGTTGTCTTCCTGAACAAGGCTGACATGGTTGACGACGCTGAGCTGCTGGAACTGGTTGAGATGGAAGTGCGCGATCTGCTGAGCACTTACGACTTCCCGGGCGACGACACTCCGATCATCATCGGTTCCGCTCTGATGGCTCTGAACGGCCAAGATGACAACGAAATGGGCACCACTGCCGTTCGTAAACTGGTTGAGACTCTGGACAGCTACATTCCAGATCCAATCCGTGTTATCGACAAGCCGTTCCTGATGCCAATCGAAGACGTATTCTCGATCTCGGGTCGCGGTACTGTTGTGACCGGTCGTATCGAGCGCGGTATCGTCAAGGTTCAGGATCCGCTGGAAATCGTTGGTCTGCGTGACACTACCCTCACCACCTGCACCGGTGTTGAAATGTTCCGTAAGCTGCTCGACGAAGGTCGTGCTGGCGAGAACTGCGGCGTTCTGTTGCGTGGTACCAAGCGTGACGACGTTGAGCGTGGCCAGGTTCTGGTCAAGCCAGGTTCGGTCAAGCCGCACACTACCTTCGAAGCTGAAGTGTACGTGTTGAGCAAAGAAGAAGGCGGTCGTCACACTCCGTTCTTCAAAGGCTACCGTCCACAGTTCTACTTCCGGACCACTGACGTGACCGGTAACTGCGAACTGCCGGAAGGCGTTGAAATGGTAATGCCAGGCGACAACATCAAAATGGTTGTCACCCTGATCAAAACCATCGCAATGGAAGATGGTCTGCGTTTCGCTATTCGTGAAGGCGGTCGTACCGTCGGCGCTGGCGTCGTAGCCAAAATCATCGCCTAAGCGTTGATTGATAAAAGAGCCCCCGCTTGCGGGGGCTTTTTTATTGGGTTGACACTTTGTGGGCCCGTCTATAGAATTGCGCCTCCTTTTAACGGGCGTATTGCGCTCGGTGGGAATAGCAGCCTGGAGTCTGAAATCCAATGCAAAATCAGCAAATCCGTATCAGGTTGAAGGCTTTTGACCATCGCCTGATCGACCAATCCACCCAGGAAATCGTGGAAACCGCGAAACGTACTGGTGCTCAAGTGCGTGGTCCGATTCCACTGCCTACCCGTAAAGAACGGTTCACCGTTCTGGTCTCTCCGCACGTCAACAAAGACGCGCGCGACCAGTATGAGATCCGTACTCATAAGCGCGTACTGGACATCGTCCAGCCAACGGATAAAACCGTTGATGCACTTATGAAGCTTGATCTTGCGGCCGGTGTGGAAGTACAGATCAGCCTCGGCTAAGACTCGGTCTTAGTCGTGTAACGCTCTGAAATGGGCGGCCATAGCGGGTGAAAGCCCCGTACACTCATGAGGTTTACAACATGACTATTGGTGTAGTCGGTCGTAAATGCGGTATGACCCGTATTTTCACCGAAGAAGGTGTCTCCATTCCGGTCACGGTCATTGAGATCGAGCCGAATCGCGTCACCCAGTTCAAAACTGAAGAAACCGATGGCTATCGTGCAGTGCAAGTCACTGTCGGCGAGCGTCGTGCTTCGCGTGTGACTGCTGCTCAAGCAGGTCACTTCGCTAAAGCAAACGTTGCAGCTGGTCGCGGCGTCTGGGAGTTCCGTCTTGAAGAAGGCGAGTACCAGGCTGGCGATCTGATCAACGCTGAAATCTTCGCCGCTGGTCAACTGGTCGATGTGACCGGTCAGTCCAAGGGTAAAGGCTTCCAGGGTACGATCAAGCGTTGGAATTTCCGTGGCCAAGACAACACTCACGGTAACTCCGTTTCCCACCGCGTCCCGGGCTCTATTGGCCAGTGCCAGACTCCTGGTCGTGTATTCAAGGGCAAAAAAATGTCCGGTCATATGGGCGCTGAGCGCGTGACCGTGCAGTCCCTCGAAGTAGTGCGCGTCGACGCTGAACGCAATCTGTTGTTGGTCAAGGGTGCTGTTCCTGGCGCTACTGGCGGCAACCTGGTTGTACGTCCAGCGGCCAAGGCTCGCGGTTAAGGGGAAGCTGACATGCAATTAAATGTAAATGACGCTCAAGCGATCGAAGTTTCCGAACTGACATTTGGCGGCGAGTTCAACGAGACACTGGTTCACCAAGCAGTCGTGGCCTACATGGCCGGCGGCCGTCAGGGTACCAAGCAGCAAAAGACCCGTTCCGACGTTCGTGGTGGCGGTAAGCGCCCTTGGCGTCAGAAAGGTACTGGCCGTGCTCGTGCCGGTACTATCCGTAGCCCAATCTGGCGTGGCGGCGGTACCACTTTCGCAGCTCGTCCACAGGATCACTCCCAGAAGCTCAACAAGAAGATGTACCGCGCAGCAATGCGTTCCATCCTTGCTGAACTGGTGCGTACTGATCGTCTGGTCGTGGTTCAGGACTTCGCTGTTGAAGCACCGAAAACCAAAGATCTGCTGAACAAGCTGAATGGCATGGGTCTGACTGATGTCCTGATCGTGTCCGATGCTGTTGATCAGAACCTGTACCTGGCTGCTCGCAACCTGCCACACGTTGATGTACGTGACGTGCAAGGTTCCGATCCAGTTAGTCTGATCGCATACGACAAGGTGTTGATCACCGTGTCGGCCGTGAAGAAATTCGAGGAGCTGCTGGGATGAACCAGGAACGCGTATTTAAAGTTCTGCTTGGCCCGCACGTTTCCGAGAAGGCTACGGTTCTGGCAGACAAGAAAGGCCAGTTCGTTTTCAAGGTTGCTACTGATGCAACCAAGCTGGAAATCAAGAAGGCCGTCGAAAGCCTGTTCAGCGTGAAAGTAGAGCGTGTTACTACCCTGAATGTTCTGGGTAAGAGCAAGCGCACTGCTCGCGGTCTGGGCAAGCGTAATGACTGGAAGAAGGCAGTTATCTCCCTTCAGCCAGGCCAAGATCTCGATTTCAGCAGCAGTGCTGAGTAAGGAAGGGGTGCATCATGGCAATCGTTAAATGCAAACCGACTTCCCCTGGCCGCCGTTTTGTGGTCAAGGTGGTCAACCAGGAGCTGCATAAAGGCGCTCCTCACGCACCGCTGCTCGAGAAGAAATCGAAGACTGGTGGTCGTAACAACAATGGTCGCATTACCACTCGTCACATCGGTGGTGGCCATAAGCAGCATTATCGTCTGGTCGATTTCCGTCGCAACGACAAAGATGGCATCTCTGCCACTGTCGAGCGTATTGAATACGATCCAAACCGTACTGCTCACATCGCTCTGCTGCTGTACGCAGATGGCGAGCGTCGCTACATCATCGCCCCTAAAGGCGTGAGCGCTGGCGACCAGCTGATCGCAGGTGCCTTGGCGCCGATCAAGCCGGGCAACGCTCTGCAACTGCGTAACATTCCAGTTGGTAGCACCGTACACGGCATCGAATTGAAGCCGGGTAAAGGCGCGCAAATCGCTCGTTCCGCTGGTGCTTCGGCTCAGCTGATCGCTCGTGAAGGTGTCTACGTGACCCTGCGTCTGCGCTCTGGTGAGATGCGTAAAGTATTGGCTGAATGCCGTGCGACCCTGGGCGAAGTCTCGAACTCCGAGCACAGCCTGCGTTCGCTGGGTAAAGCTGGTGCCAAACGCTGGCGTGGCGTTCGCCCAACCGTTCGTGGTGTTGCCATGAACCCGGTTGACCACCCACATGGTGGTGGTGAAGGTCGTACCTCTGGTGGTCGTCATCCGGTATCGCCATGGGGCTTCCCGACTAAGGGCGCGAAGACTCGTGGTAATAAGCGTACCGACAAAATGATCGTCCGTCGTCGCAAGTAAATAGAGGGATACGACAGTGCCACGTTCTCTGAAAAAAGGTCCTTTTATTGATCTTCACCTACTGAAGAAGATCGAAGTGGCGGCGGAAAAGAACGATCGCAAACCAGTGAAAACCTGGTCGCGCCGTTCCATGATCCTGCCACAAATGGTCGGTCTGACCATTGCTGTGCATAACGGTCGTCAACATGTTCCAGTTCTCGTGAACGAAGACATGGTCGGCCACAAACTAGGCGAGTTTGCCGGTACCCGCACATATCGTGGGCACGTGGCAGACAAGAAAGCCAAGCGTTAAGGGGTAAGGAATGATGGAAGTAGCCGCTAAGTTGTCGGGCGCTCGAATCTCCGCCCAGAAAGCCCGCTTGGTCGCCGACCAGATCCGCGGGAAGAAGGTGGGCGAAGCGCTCAACCTGTTGGCTTTCAGCAGTAAGAAAGCCGCCGAGATCATCAAGAAAGTGCTGGAGTCGGCCGTAGCCAACGCCGAGCATAACGAAGGCGCAGACGTTGATGACCTTAAAGTCAGCACCGTTTTCGTCAACGAAGGGCGTTCGCTGAAGCGAATCATGCCACGAGCCAAAGGCCGTGCTGATCGCATCGTCAAGCGGTCTTGCCATATCACTGTCAAGGTTGCTGACAAGTAACGGAGTCGAAGAGATGGGTCAGAAAGTACATCCCATTGGCATTCGCCTGGGAATCGTCAAGGAACACACCTCCGTCTGGTATGCAGACGGCCGGACTTATGCGGACTATTTGTTCGCTGATCTGAAGGTGCGTGAGTATCTCCAAGACAAACTAAAAAGCGCGTCCGTAAGCCGTATCGATATCCATCGTCCGGCTCAAACTGCACGTATCACCATCCACACCGCTCGCCCGGGTATCGTTATCGGGAAGAAAGGTGAAGATGTTGAGAAACTGCGTCAGGACCTGACCAAGCAAATGGGTGTGCCTGTGCACATCAATATCGAAGAGATCCGCAAGCCGGAGCTCGACGGTATGCTGGTTGCGCAGAGCGTAGCTCAGCAGCTGGAGCGTCGCGTAATGTTCCGTCGCGCTATGAAACGCGCTGTACAGAACGCCATGCGCATTGGTGCCAAAGGCATCAAAATCCAAGTGAGCGGTCGTCTCGGCGGTGCTGAAATCGCACGTACTGAATGGTATCGCGAAGGTCGTGTGCCACTGCACACCCTGCGTGCCGACATCGACTATGCCAACTACGAAGCTCACACCACTTATGGTGTGATCGGTGTAAAGGTTTGGATCTTCAAAGGCGAAGTAATTGGTGGTCGCCAAGAAGAGCTGAAACCACAAGCACCAGCGCCTCGTAAAAAAGCTGCTAAGTAAGGGGTACGCCAAATGTTGCAACCAAAGCGTACGAAGTTCCGCAAGCAGATGACTGGCCACAACCGTGGCTTGGCATTGCGCGGTAGCAAAGTCAGCTTCGGCGAATATGCGCTGAAGTCTGTAGCTCGTGGTCGTCTCACCGCTCGTCAGATCGAGTCAGCGCGTCGTGCTCTGACCCGTCACGTTAAACGTGGCGGCAAGATCTGGATCCGTGTATTCCCGGACAAGCCTGTCACCAAAAAGCCACTCGAAGTTCGGATGGGTAAAGGTAAGGGTAACGTGGAGTACTGGGTTGCCCAGATTCAGCCAGGCAAAGTCCTGTATGAAATCGAGGGTGTTACTGAAGAGCTGGCGCGTGAGGCTTTTGCCCTGGCTGCTGCAAAGCTGCCGCTCGCCACCGCCTTTGTTAAACGGACGGTGATGTGATGAAAGCGAATGAACTTCGTGAAAAATCCGCACAGCAGCTGAACGAGCAACTGCTCGGCCTGCTGCGCGACCAGTTCAATCTGCGTATGCAGAAAGCAACTGGCCAGTTGGGGCAGTCTCATCTGCTCTCGCAAGTTAAGCGTGACATTGCTCGCGTGAAGACTGTGCTCAACCAGCAGGCAGGTAAGTGATCATGGCTGAAGCCGAAAAAACTGTCCGTACGCTGACTGGCCGTGTTGTCAGCGACAAGATGGACAAAACCATCACCGTTCTGATCGAGCGCCGCGTTAAGCACCCGATCTACGGTAAATATGTTAAGCGTTCGACTAAGCTGCACGCGCACGACGAAACCAATCAGTGCCACATCGGCGACAAAGTCACTATTCGTGAAACTCGTCCCCTGGCCAAGACCAAGTCTTGGGCACTGGTTGATGTTCTCGAACGCGCTGTGGAAGTCTAAGGACTAGGGGTCGGAGAAATTATATGATTCAGACTCAATCCATGCTCGATGTGGCCGATAACAGCGGCGCTCGCCGTGTTATGTGCATCAAGGTGCTGGGTGGCTCCCATCGTCGTTACGCTGGTATCGGTGACATCATCAAAGTTACCGTGAAGGAAGCAATTCCTCGCGGTAAAGTGAAAAAAGGCCAAGTGATGACTGCTGTTGTAGTCCGCACTCGTCACGGCGTTCGCCGTGCAGATGGCTCCATTATCCGCTTTGATGGCAACGCTGCTGTTCTTCTGAACAACAAGCAAGAGCCGATCGGCACCCGTATCTTTGGGCCAGTGACCCGTGAACTTCGTACTGAGAAGTTCATGAAGATCGTCTCGCTCGCCCCAGAAGTGCTGTAAGGAGATCCGACATGCAAAAGATTCGTCGTGACGACGAGATCATCGTGATCGCCGGCAAAGACAAAGGTAAGCGCGGTAAGGTGCTTAAGGTTCTCGCTGACGACCGTCTGGTCGTTGGTGGTCTGAACCTGGTCAAGCGTCATACCAAGCCTAACCCGGCGTCGGGCGTACAAGGCGGTATCGTCGAAAAAGAAGCGCCACTGCACGCTTCTAACGTCGCCATTTTCAACGGCGAAACCAACAAGGCTGACCGCGTTGGTTTCAAAGTAGAAGACGGCAAGAAAATTCGTGTCTTCAAGTCGACCCAAAAAGCGGTTGATGCTTGAACACTGCTAGGTAGATAAGACCATGGCACGACTAAAAGAGATTTACCGGAAGGAAATCGCTCCGAAACTTAAGGAAGAACTTAAGCTTTCGAACGTGATGGAAGTTCCGCGCGTTACCAAAATCACCCTGAACATGGGTCTGGGCGAAGCGATCGGCGACAAAAAAGTCATCGAGCACGCTGTTGCTGACCTGGAAAAGATCACCGGTCAAAAAGTCGTTGTGACTTACGCTCGGAAATCCATCGCTGGCTTTAAAGTCCGTGAAGGTTGGCCGATCGGCGTCAAAGTGACTCTGCGCCGTGAGCGTATGTATGAATTCCTGGATCGTCTGCTGTCGATCTCCCTGCCTCGGGTTCGCGACTTCCGCGGCCTGAATGCCAAGTCCTTCGATGGTCGTGGTAACTACAGCATGGGCGTTAAAGAGCAGATCATCTTCCCGGAAATCGACTACGACAAGATCGATGCTCTCCGCGGTCTGGACATTACCCTGACCACCACTGCTCGGACAGATGATGAAGGTCGCGCACTGCTGCGCGCTTTCAAATTCCCGTTCCGCAACTGATTGGAGTAGGAAAATGGCCAAGATGAGCATGAAAAACCGCGAGCTGAAGCGTCAGCTCACGGTTGCCAAGTACGCCAAAAAGCGTGCAGCACTGAAAGCTATCATCGTTGATCTGAACGCAAGTCCAGAAGCACGTTGGGAAGCTACAGTTGCTCTGCAGAAGCAGCCACGTGACGCAAGCGCTTCGCGCATGCGTAACCGCTGCCGCCTGACCGGTCGTCCACACGGCGTTTACCGCAAGTTCGGCCTTGGCCGTAACAAACTGCGTGAAGCTGCAATGCGTGGTGACGTACCTGGTCTGGTTAAAGCCAGCTGGTAAGCACTGTCAAAGTCTCGATGGCCAGGATCGCAAGATCCTGACCGTCGGTGGCCTTGAATCTGAATCAAGCCCCTTTTGGGGCTTGATTCATTTGTGGGGTGTGTCTAGAATACCCGGCTCGCCTGAGCCCGTACTTTTTTCGTACGGATGTACTCGGCGACACGTAGTAGCCGCAAGGCTAATTTTTTTGTATTAGGAGCGTCTAGCCCATGAGTATGCAGGACCCGTTAGCGGACATGCTAACTCGAATCCGTAATGCCCAGATGGCTGAAAAGTCCGTCGTAAGCATGCCATCTTCTACTTTGAAGGTAGCTGTTGCCAAAGTCCTGAAGGACGAAGGTTACATTGCGGGTTATCAGATCAGCAGCGAAATCAAGCCACTGCTGTCTATCGAGCTGAAATATTTCGAAGGCCGTCCGGTCATCGAAGAAGTGAAGCGCGTTAGCCGTCCAGGCCTGCGTCAGTACAAGTCCGTCGATGATCTGCCGAAAGTTCGTGGCGGTCTCGGTGTGTCTATCGTCTCCACCAACAAAGGTGTGATGACGGATCGTGCTGCGCGCGCTGCCGGTGTCGGCGGCGAAGTTCTTTGCACTGTGTTCTAAGGGGGGATAAGCATGTCACGCGTCGCTAAGAACCCCGTTAAGCTGCCAGCCGGTGTCGAAGTCAAATTCGCAGGCCAACAGCTTTCGGTGAAGGGTGCCAAGGGTACTCTCGAACTGAACATCCATTCGTCCGTTGAGATTGTTGAAGAAGCCGGTGAGCTGCGTTTTGCTGCTCGCAATGGCGATCAACAGACTCGCGCAATGGCTGGTACCACTCGTGCGTTGGTAAACAACATGGTCCAAGGCGTAAGCCAAGGCTTCGAGCGCAAGCTCCAGCTGGTCGGTGTTGGTTACAAAGCGCAAGCAAAAGGCACAGTGCTGAACCTGGCTCTTGGCTTCTCGCACCCAGTGGATTATGAACTGCCGGAAGGCATCACCGCTGAGACTCCTAGCCAGACCGATATCCTGATCAAGGGCATCGATAAGCAGCTGGTAGGTCAAGTGGCCGCCGAGATCCGCGACTTCCGTCCACCAGAGCCGTACAAAGGCAAAGGTGTGCGCTACGCGGACGAAGTCGTCCGTCGTAAAGAAGCCAAGAAGAAGTAGGGCATAGCAAATGACCGACAAAAAAGTTACTCGACTGCGTCGCGCTCGCAAAGCACGCCTGAAAATGCACGAACTCGAAGTCGTGCGTCTCTGCGTGTTCCGTTCGTCGCAGCACATCTACGCCCAGGTCATTTCGGCCGACGGCAACAAAGTCCTGGCAAGTGCCTCGACTTTGGATAAAGAACTGCGTGATGGCGCCACTGGCAACATCGACGCGGCCACTAAGGTTGGCCAGCTGGTCGCTACGCGTGCTAAAGCCGCTGGCGTCTCGCAGGTGGCTTTCGACCGCTCTGGCTTCAAGTACCACGGTCGCGTTAAGGCGCTGGCTGATGCTGCTCGTGAAGCTGGGCTGGAGTTCTAAGTTATGTCAAATAACGACCAAAAGCGCGACGAAGGCTACATCGAGAAGCTGGTTCAAGTTAACCGCGTAGCCAAAACCGTTAAAGGCGGCCGTATCTTCACTTTCACCGCGTTGACCGTGGTGGGTGATGGTAAAGGGCGCGTTGGCTTCGGCCGTGGTAAGTCACGTGAAGTGCCTGCCGCGATCCAGAAGGCAATGGAAGCTGCTCGCCGCAACATGATCCAAGTTGATCTGAACGGCACCACGCTGCAGTACGCAATGAAGTCCGCCCATGGCGCTTCGAAGGTGTACATGCAGCCTGCTTCTGAAGGTACCGGTATCATCGCTGGCGGCGCTATGCGTGCTGTCCTCGAAGTTGCTGGCGTTCAGAACGTTCTGGCCAAGTGCTATGGCTCGACTAACCCGGTAAACGTGGTTCACGCCACTTTCAAAGGTTTGAAAGCTATGCAGTCTCCTGAATCCATTGCCGCCAAGCGTGGCAAAAGCGTCAAGGAGATCTTCTGATCATGGCTACCGTTAAAGTAACGCTGATCAAAAGCATGACCGGCCGTATCCCTAATCACAAATTGTGCATCAAGGGTCTGGGTCTGCGTCGCATCGGTCACACTGTAGAAGTACTTGATACTCCCGAGAATCGCGGGATGATCAACAAGGCTTACTACATGCTGCGTGTCGAGGGTTAATCGATGAAACTCAATGATCTGAGTCCAGCGCCGGGTTCCCGTCGCGAAAAGCATCGTCCGGGCCGTGGTATCGGTAGTGGTTTGGGCAAGACCGGTGGCCGTGGCCACAAAGGTCAGTCCTCCCGCTCCGGTGGCACCATTGCTCCAGGCTTTGAAGGCGGTCAACAGCCGCTGCATCGTCGTCTGCCGAAGTTCGGTTTCGTTTCCCTGAAGGCCATGGACCGCGCAGAAGTGCGTCTGTCCGAGCTGGCTAAAGTGGAAGGCGACATCGTCACCGTGCAGTCCCTGAAGGATGCCAACGTGATTAACCAAAACGTACAACGTGTGAAAATCATGTTGTCCGGTGAAGTTACTCGCGCAGTCACCATCAAGGGTATCGCCGCCACCAAAGGTGCGCGTGCGGCTATCGAAGCAGCTGGCGGCAAGTTCGAGGAATAAATGGCTAAGCAAGGTGCTCTCTCTGCGCTCGGCAAAGGCGGTATGTCTGAACTCTGGGCTCGTCTGCGTTTTCTGTTCCTGGCGATTATCGTCTACCGAATAGGCGCACACATCCCGGTTCCAGGTATCAACCCGGACCGACTCGCAGACCTGTTTCGACAGAATGAGGGGACCATTCTTAGCTTGTTCAACATGTTTTCCGGCGGCGCGCTGGAACGGATGAGCATCTTTGCACTGGGGATCATGCCGTACATCTCGGCATCGATCATCATGCAGCTGATGACCGCCGTCAGCCCGCAGCTGGAGCAGTTGAAGAAGGAAGGTGAAGCTGGCCGTCGCAAGATTAGCCAGTACACCCGCTACGGCACCGTCGTCCTTGCTCTTGTTCAGGCTATCGGCATGTCCGTTGGTCTGGCAGGGCAGGGCGTTGCGTTCACTGGTGACTTTGGCTTCCATTTCATCGCGGTATCCACTTTTGTGGCTGGTGCGATGTTCATGATGTGGCTGGGTGAACAGATTACTGAGCGTGGTGTTGGTAACGGTATCTCGATGTTGATTTTCGCAGGTATCGTCGCCGGTCTTCCGAGTGCAGTCGGGCAGTCTTTCGAGTCTGCGCGTCAGGGTGATATCAATATTTTCGCCCTGGTTGCCATCGGTTTGCTGGCAGTAGCGATTATCGGTTTTGTGGTGTTCATTGAGCGTGGTCAGCGGCGTATCGCCGTTCATTACGCCAAGCGTCAGCAAGGCCGCAAGGTGTTTGCTGCGCAGACTAGCCACTTGCCGCTGAAAGTGAATATGGCCGGTGTTATTCCTGCTATCTTCGCGAGCAGCATTTTGCTGTTCCCGGCTTCGTTGGGTGCCTGGTTCGGTCAGTCTGAAGGTATGGGCTGGTTGCAGGACATCTCGCAGTCGATCGCTCCTGGTCAGCCGTTGAATATTCTGCTGTTTAGTGCAGGGATTATTTTCTTCTGCTTCTTCTATACGGCGTTGATGTTCAATCCGAAAGACGTAGCGGAAAACCTGAAGAAGTCCGGTGCCTTTATTCCGGGCATCCGTCCAGGCGAGCAGTCTGCGCGCTACATTGATGGCGTTCTGACCCGTTTGACCATGTTCGGTGCTCTATATATGACGGCCGTGTGCTTGCTGCCCCAGTTCCTGGTGGTTGCAGCAAACGTACCGTTCTACCTTGGCGGGACCTCGTTGCTGATCGTCGTCGTGGTTGTGATGGACTTCATGTCCCAAGTACAATCGCACCTCGTTTCGCACCAGTACGAATCCCTGATGAAGAAAGCCAACCTGAAGGGCTACGGCAGCGGCATGCTGCGCTGAAGCACCCATAAGGTTCGAGGAGTTGGTGATGAAAGTTCGTGCATCGGTGAAAAAGCTGTGCCGTAACTGCAAAATTATTCGCCGCGAAGGTGTTGTTCGAGTAATTTGCAGCGCGGAACCGCGTCACAAACAGCGCCAAGGCTGAGTGTGATCCGCTTGAAGCCCAGCAGCTAGTGCGCTGCTGGGTTGATTATTTGTTATTACAGCGATATTATCTCGCGCCCTATTTCTTGGCTTCCGGGGCGTAGGTAGCTGTCAATTGGAGTCCCACTGAATGGCCCGTATTGCAGGCGTTAACATTCCAGATAACAAGCACACTGTTATCTCGCTGACCTACATCTATGGTGTTGGTCGCACTACTGCACAGAAAATTTGTGCAGTGACTGGGGTAAACCCAGCCGCAAAGATCAAGGATCTGAGCGACGAGCAGATTGAACAGCTGCGTGGCGAAGTGGCGAAGTTCACCACTGAAGGTGACCTGCGTCGCGAAATCAACATGAAAATCAAGCGTTTGATGGACCTCGGTTGCTATCGCGGTCTGCGTCATCGTCGTGGTCTTCCAGTACGCGGTCAGCGTACCAAGACTAACGCGCGTACCCGTAAAGGTCCGCGTAAGCCGATCCGCAAGTAATCGCCCCAGCGAATCGACAGGAAATTAATCATGGCAAAACCTGCTGCTCGTCCTCGTAAAAAAGTCAAAAAGACAGTGGTTGATGGCATCGCCCACATCCACGCGTCTTTTAACAACACCATCGTGACCATTACCGACCGTCAGGGTAACGCGCTTTCTTGGGCTACCTCCGGTGGTTCGGGTTTCCGCGGTTCTCGCAAGTCCACCCCGTTCGCTGCTCAAGTAGCTGCTGAACGTGCTGGTCAAGCTGCGCTGGAATATGGCCTGAAAAACCTCGACGTCAACGTCAAAGGTCCAGGTCCAGGTCGTGAGTCTGCTGTCCGTGCATTGAACGGCTGTGGCTATAAGATCGCCAGCATCACCGACGTGACGCCAATCCCGCACAACGGGTGCCGTCCGCCGAAGAAGCGCCGCGTGTAATCCAGGAGATTGTAAAGAATGGCTCGTTACATTGGTCCAAAATGCAAACTCGCTCGTCGCGAAGGCACCGATCTCTTCCTGAAGAGCGGCGTGCGCGCGATCGAATCGAAGTGCAACATCGAAGCAGCACCTGGTATCCACGGCCAACGCCGCGGTCGCCAGTCCGATTACGGCACCCAACTGCGTGAAAAGCAGAAAGTCCGTCGTATCTACGGCGTTCTCGAGCGTCAATTCAGCGGCTACTACAAAGAAGCTGCTGGCAAGAAAGGTGCAACCGGTGAAAACCTGCTGCAACTGCTCGAATGCCGTCTGGACAACGTTGTATACCGTATGGGCTTTGGTTCGACTCGTGCCGAATCCCGTCAGCTGGTATCGCACAAATCCGTCAGCGTTAACGGTCAGACCGTAAACGTGCCGTCGTACCAGGTTCGTGCTGGTGACGTGGTCGCGATTCGCGAGAAAGCAAAGAACCAACTTCGCATTGTCCAAGCTCTCGATCTGTGTGCCCAACGTGGCCGCGTAGAATGGGTAGAAGTAGACACTGAGAAGAAGTCGGGCGTTTTCAAGAACGTTCCTGCTCGCAGTGATCTGTCCGCCGACATCAACGAAAGCCTGATTGTCGAGCTCTACTCCAAGTAAGGGCTAGAAAATAGGTGCATCCATGCAGATTTCGGTAAATGAGTTCCTGACACCCCGTCACATTGATGTGCAGGTTGTCAGTCCAACCCGCGCCAAGATCACTCTCGAGCCTCTCGAGCGTGGTTTTGGCCACACCCTGGGCAACGCGCTGCGCCGCATCCTGTTGTCCTCAATGCCCGGCTGTGCAGTAGTCGAGGCCGAGATTGACGGTGTGCTCCACGAGTACAGCGCCATCGAAGGTGTACAGGAAGACGTAATTGAAATCCTGTTGAACCTTAAAGGTCTGGCTATCAAGCTGCACGGCCGTGACGAAGTTACGCTGACCTTGTCGAAGAAGGGTTCGGGGGTGGTTACCGCTGCCGATATTCAGCTGGATCATGATGTCGAGATCGTTAATCCCGATCACGTAATCGCTAACCTGGCGTCTAACGGCGCCCTGAACATGAAGCTCACCGTAGCTCGTGGTCGTGGTTATGAACCGGCCGACTCGCGTCAGAGCGATGAAGACGAAAGCCGCAGCATTGGTCGCTTGCAGCTTGACTCTTCGTTCAGCCCGGTTCGCCGTATCGCATACGTGGTGGAAAACGCCCGTGTCGAGCAGCGTACTAACCTGGACAAGCTGGTTATTGATCTGGAAACCAACGGTACCCTGGATCCTGAAGAGGCTATCCGTCGTGCTGCAACCATCCTGCAACAGCAGTTGGCTGCGTTCGTCGACCTCAAAGGTGACAGTGAGCCAGTGGTAATCGAGCAAGAAGACGAGATCGATCCGATCCTGCTTCGCCCGGTTGACGATCTGGAACTGACTGTACGTTCGGCTAACTGCCTTAAGGCGGAAAACATTTACTACATCGGCGACCTGATTCAGCGTACCGAAGTAGAACTGTTGAAGACTCCGAACCTGGGCAAGAAATCCTTGACTGAAATCAAGGACGTTCTGGCCTCCCGCGGTCTGTCCCTCGGCATGCGCCTCGACAACTGGCCGCCTGCAAGTCTTAAGAAGGACGACAAGGCGACTGCCTGATCGTCGTAATCACCGAACGTGAGTTTGGTAAGGAATGAACCATGCGTCATCGTAAAAGTGGTCGTCACCTGAGCCGTACCAGCTCGCACCGCAAGGCCATGTTTCAAAACATGGCGGTGTCGCTGTTCGAGCACGAGCTGATCAAAACTACACTGCCAAAAGCCAAAGAACTGCGTCGCGTTGCTGAGCCGCTGATCACTTTGGCCAAGACAGACAGCCTGGCTAACCGCCGTCTGGCCTTCGACCGTACTCGTTCGAAAGCCATCGTTGGTAAGCTCTTCAACGACCTGGGCAAGCGTTACGCTACCCGTGAGGGTGGCTACCTGCGCATCCTCAAGTGCGGTTTCCGCGCTGGCGACAACGCGCCTATGGCGTACGTCGAGTTGGTTGATCGTGCTGTCGGCGGTGAAGCTGTATCCGCTGAGTAAGACGTCAAATACAAAAAACCGGGCCTAGTGCCCGGTTTTTTGTGTCCGCTCGATAAGCAAACCTTCCTTTATCTCAGCCCCTGCGCTGCTGCAGTGCTGCCATCTGCTCATTGGTGTCATTAGTTATTTTCTATCGAAGCCCACAAATTAATGAATTTGATGGTGACATGTTGATGGTCAATACTCCCTCCCAGCCGATTAGCCGGCAGTTAAAGACTGACAGAGGAAGTTTGAGCATGAGCCAGAATAAAACGCTAACGACAGCCAGTGGCGCTCCAGTCGCCGACAACCAGAATTCCCGCTCAGCCGGCCCCCGTGGTCCGCTGCTGCTCGACGATTTCCATCTGCTCGAGAAACTTGCACACTTCAACCGCGAAAACATCCCGGAGCGGCGAGTCCATGCCAAGGGTTCGGGTGCTTACGGTACGTTCACGGTGACCCGTGATATCACCCAGTACACCAGCGCCAAGCTGTTTGAATCCGTTGGCAAGCAGACCCCGACCTTCCTGCGTTTCTCTACCGTAGGCGGCGAGCGCGGCTCGGCGGATACCGAGCGCGACCCACGCGGCTTCGCGCTGAAGTTCTATACCGAAGAAGGCAACTGGGACATTGTTGGCAACAACACCCCGGTGTTCTTTATCCGTGACCCACTGAAATTCCCCGACTTTATCCACACCCAGAAGCGCTTGCCGCAGAGCAATCTGAAGAGCGCGCAGATGATGTGGGACTTCTGGTCGCATTCGCCTGAGGCGTTGCACCAGGTCACCATCCTGTTTTCGGATCGCGGGATCCCTGATGGCTACCGGCACATGCACGGCTTCGGTAGCCACACCTATAGCCTGATCAGCGCCAATGGCGAACGGCACTGGGTAAAATGGCACTACAAAACCAGGCAAGGCATCAAGAACCTGGCTCCGGCAGAAGCGGCGCGACTGGCCGGTACTGACCCGGACTACGCCCAGCGCGACCTGTTCGGTGCCATCGAGCGCGGGGAGTTCCCGAAATGGCGCGTGTGCATTCAGATCATGACCGAGGCCCAGGCCGCGGCGCACTACGAGAACCCGTTCGACGTAACCAAAACCTGGTCGCAGAAGGAGTTCCCGCTGATCGAAGTGGGTGAGCTGGAGCTGAACCGCAACCCGCAGAACTATTTCGCGGAAGTCGAACAGGCGGCGTTCGGGCCAAGCAATATGGTGCCAGGTGTCGGTCTGTCGCCGGACCGCATGCTGCAAGGTAGGGTCTTCGCCTATGCCGATGCCCATCGTTACCGTGTCGGCACCAATCACCAGCAGCTGCCGGTGAATGCCCCACGCAACACCGTCAATACTTACCAGCGCGATGGCTCCATGGCCTTTGGCAGCAACGGTGGCGGTGCTCCGAACTACGAGCCCAACAGCTACGCCGATGCGCCGAAACAGGCTCCGCAATACGCCGAACCTGCGCTGGCTTTGAGCGGTGCGGCAGATCGTTATGATCACCGCGAAGACACCGACTACTACAGCCACGCCGGTGCCTTGTTCCGTTTGATGAACGACGAACAGAAAACCCTGCTGATCAACAACATTGCAGGTGCCATGGCCGGGGTTTCTACCGATGTGGTTCAGCGTCAGTTGCAGCATTTCTTCAAGGCAGATGTCGCTTATGGAGAGCGGATCGCAACGGCCTTGGGCGTAGCGCTTAACTAAGTCTAAACGAGAAGCAGAACCGCCCTCATTTGGGCGGTTTTTGCGTTATTTAACCTGCTTTTCTCAGAATATCTTCGCTTTTATTGCGATAGGCGAGTGACCTGCAAGTCAGCTTGGTTCAAACTATAGACTTTCAAGCAGGGAGATTCAGGCGATGCAAGGCCACCCGGATGTAATCGATTATCTCAACACGTTGCTAACGGGCGAACTGGCGGCGCGCGATCAATATTTCATCCATTCGCGGATGTATGAGGACTGGGGCTTTACCGAGCTCTACGAGCGCATCAACCACGAGATGGAAGAAGAGACCCAACACGCTGACGCCCTGATGCGCCGGATCCTGATGCTCGAAGGCACACCGCGCATGCGTGCGGACGATCTGGACGTCGGCGCCACGGTGCCTGAGATGCTTGCCTGCGACCTGCGCCTGGAATACAAGGTGCGTGCCGCGCTGTGCAAGGGTATCGAGCTCTGCGAGCTGCACAAGGACTATGTCAGCCGCGAGATCCTGCGTCTCCAGTTGGCCGACACCGAAGAAGATCACGCCTACTGGCTGGAAAAACAGCTGGGTCTGATCAAGCTGGTGGGCCTGGAGAACTACCTGCAGTCGCAGTTCTGAAGTTGAGTCGACCCCCGGTCCGTAGCAGCTGCCGAAGGCTGCGTTCGGCCGCGCAGCGGTCGTGATATAGGGTTGCGAGACTCTGCAGGAAGAATAGGGAGTCCGGATTTACGACGGCTTCGCCGCCGAACGCAGGCTGCGCCAGCTGCTACGGTTCCTGAGACACAAAAAAGCCCCTGTCACTGACGAAGTGACAGGGGCTTTTTCATTGGGCTCAGGCCCTGTCGCGTTCCAGCAGCGGCTTCAGGTAGTAGCCGGTATACGACTGCTCCATTTCCGCCACTTCTTCCGGGGTGCCGACAGCAATGATCTGTCCGCCCTTGGAGCCCCCTTCAGGTCCCAGGTCCACCAGCCAGTCGGCGGTCTTGATCACGTCCAGGTTGTGCTCGATCACCACCACAGTGTTGCCGTGGTCGCGCAGGCGATGCAGGACGTCGAGCAGTTGCTGGATATCGGCGAAGTGCAGGCCAGTGGTCGGCTCATCGAGGATATACAGGGTCTTGCCGGTATCGCGCTTGGACAGTTCGCGAGACAGCTTGACCCGCTGCGCCTCGCCACCGGACAAGGTAGTCGCCGATTGTCCCAGCTTGATATAGGACAGACCGACGTCCATCAACGTCTGAAGCTTGCGCGCCAGAGCCGGCACCGCATCGAAGAACACTCGCGCTTCCTCGATGGTCATCTCGAGGGTTTCGTGGATGTTCTTGCCCTTGTACTTGATCTCCAGCGTTTCGCGGTTGTAGCGCTTGCTCTTGCAGACGTCGCACGGCACATAGATGTCCGGCAGGAAGTGCATTTCCACCTTGATAAGGCCATCGCCCTGACAGGCCTCGCAGCGCCCACCCTTGACGTTAAACGAGAAGCGCCCCGGGCCGTAACCGCGGGAGCGTGATTCCGGCACACCGGCGAACAGCTCGCGAATCGGTGTGAACAGCCCGGTATAGGTCGCCGGGTTGGAGCGCGGGGTACGACCGATCGGGCTTTGGTCGATATCCACCACCTTGTCCAGATGCTGCAGGCCGTCGATGCTGTCGTGGGCCGAAGCCTCGAGGGTAGTCGCACCGTTCAGCGCCGTGGCGCTGAGCGGGAACAGCGTGTTGTTGATCAGCGTCGATTTGCCCGAGCCGGACACACCGGTAACGCAGGTCAGCAGGCCGATCGGAATATCCAGGTCGACATCGCGCAGATTGTTGCCGCGGGCGCCCTTGAGCGACAACGAGAGCTTCTTGTTGCGTGGCGTACGTTTGGCCGGCACGGCGATCTTCACCCGGCCGGACAGGTACTTGCCGGTCAGTGAATCGGGGTGGGCCATGACTTCGGCCGGTGTACCTTCGGCGACGATGTGCCCGCCGTGTATGCCAGCCCCCGGGCCGATATCCACCACATAGTCGGCCAGACGAATCGCATCTTCGTCATGCTCGACCACAATCACCGTGTTGCCGATATCGCGCAGATGTTTCAGGGTGCCGAGCAGTCGGTCGTTATCGCGCTGATGCAAGCCGATCGACGGTTCGTCGAGGATATACAGCACCCCGACCAGACCGGCGCCGATCTGGCTGGCCAGACGGATACGCTGGGCTTCGCCGCCGGACAAAGTGTCGGCACTGCGATCCAGGGACAGGTAGTCCAACCCGACATTGACCAGGAACTGCAAGCGCTCGCGGATTTCCTTGAGAATCTTGTCGGCGATTTCGCCACGTCGACCGGTCAGTTTCAGGCCGCCGAAGTACTCACACGCATCGCCAATCGGCAAGCTGGTGACCGCCGGCAGGGTCTTCTCGCCGACCCACACATGCCGTGCCTCGCGCCGTAGCCGGGTGCCACGACAATCCGGGCACGATTGGGTAGCGAGGAACTTGGCCAGTTCTTCGCGCACGGAGGCCGACTCGGTTTCCCGGTAGCGCCGCTCCAGGTTTGGCACGATGCCCTCGAACGGGTGCGAGCGTTTGACGATATCGCCACGGTCGTTCAGGTATTTGAAGTCGACATTTTGGGAGCCGCTGCCATGCAGAATGAATTTCTGCTGATCGGCCGGCAGCTCATTGAATGGCTCCTCCAGGCTGAACTTGTAATGGGAGGCCAGCGACCCGAGCATCTGGAAGTAATAAACGTTGCGCCGGTCCCAGCCGCGAATCGCGCCCTCGGCCAGGGTCAGTTCGCCATTGACCAGGCGCTTGATATCAAAGAACTGCTTCACCCCCAGACCGTCGCAAGTCGGGCAGGCACCGGCCGGGTTGTTGAAGGAGAACAGCTTGGGTTCCAGCTCGCTGATGGCGTGGCCGCAGATCGGGCAGGCAAAGCGCGCGGAAAAAATGATTTCTTCGCCGGGCTCGTCGTCCATCGGCGCCACCAGGGCTATGCCGTCGGCGAGTTTCAAGGCGGTTTCGAAGGACTCGGCCAGACGCTGCTGCAAGTCGGGGCGAACCTTGAAGCGGTCGACCACCACATCAATCGAATGCTTCTTCTGTTTATCCAGCTTCGGCAACTCATCCAGTTCGCAGAGCTTGCCATTCACCCGGGCTCGCACGAAGCCCTGGGCGCGCAGTTCTTCGAACACCGAAAGGTGCTCGCCTTTGCGCTCGCGAATCACCGGGGCCAGCAGCATCAGCTTGCTGCCTTCGGGCTGCGCCATCACCAGATCGACCATCTGGCTGACGGTCTGCGCCTCCAATGGGATATCGTGGTCCGGGCAGCGTGGCATGCCGACGCGAGCGTACAGCAGACGCAGGTAGTCGTAGATTTCGGTGATGGTGCCGACGGTCGAGCGCGGGTTGTGCGAAGTCGACTTCTGTTCGATGGAGATCGCCGGTGACAGACCTTCGATGGTATCGACGTCAGGTTTTTCCATCATCGACAGGAATTGCCGGGCGTAGGCCGACAGCGATTCGACGTAGCGTCGCTGGCCTTCGGCGTACAGCGTGTCAAAAGCCAGGGACGACTTGCCGGATCCGGACAAGCCGGTGATGACGATCAGTTTGTCCCGTGGCAGGGTCAGGTCGATATTCTTCAGGTTGTGGGTTCGGGCCCCACGAATCAGGATCTTGTCCAAAGTGGCCTCGCTCGGCGGGCGTAAACGTAGGAGTATAAGGCCAAATACTGGATGGATGCACACTATCAAATGAGCGTGACGTAGCCATATATCAAAGCTGCGCGTCAAAGCGTCGCGATGTACCCCGTCAATCGATGGGACTGGTAGAATCGCCGCCGGTTCACATGAGGTTTATCCATGCACGATCCCCACAGCGAACGCATGAGTGGCAGCGAGACCCGCGCGGCAAGCGGTCTGGCCCTGGTGTTCGCCTTCCGTATGCTTGGCATGTTTATGGTGTTGCCGGTCCTGGCGACCTATGGCATGGATCTCGCGGGAGCGACCCCGGCCCTGATCGGGCTGGCGATTGGCGCTTACGGCCTGACCCAGGCGATGTTCCAGATACCGTTCGGAATCGTTTCCGACCGCATAGGCCGGCGCCCGGTCATCTACCTGGGGCTGATTGTCTTTGCCCTCGGCAGTGTGCTGGCGGCCAACGCCGATTCGATCTGGGGCGTGATCGCCGGACGGATCCTGCAAGGCGCCGGGGCGATTTCCGCGGCGGTCATGGCCTTGCTGTCAGACCTGACCCGGGAACAGCATCGGACGAAAGCCATGGCCATGATCGGCATGACGATCGGTCTGTCGTTCGCTGTCGCAATGGTTGTAGGACCGTTGCTGACCCGTGCCTTCGGTCTGTCCGGGTTGTTTCTCGCCACAGGCGCCATGGCGCTGGTGGGGATTGTGATCGTCATGTTCATGGTCCCGCGCGCTACCGGGCCGTTGCAGCATCGAGAGTCCGGCGTTGCGCGTCAGGCCCTGATGCCGACGCTCAAGCACCCCGACCTGCTGCGCCTGGACCTGGGCATTTTTGTGTTGCACGCGATGTTGATGTCGAGCTTCGTCGCCTTGCCACTGGCCCTGGTCGAAAAAGCCGGATTACCTAAAGAAGAGCATTGGTGGGTTTACCTGACGGCGTTGTTGATTTCCTTCTTCGCGATGATCCCGTTCATCATCTACGGCGAGAAGAAACGCAAAATGAAACGAGTTTTACTCGGTGCAGTCGGTACGCTGATGCTCACTGAGCTATTCTTCTGGCAGTTCGGCGATAGCTTGCGGGCGCTGGTGATTGGTACGGTGGTGTTCTTCACCGCGTTCAATCTGCTGGAAGCCTCCTTGCCATCGCTGATCAGCAAGGTTTCACCGGCGGGTGGCAAGGGCACGGCCATGGGGGTTTATTCCACCAGCCAGTTCCTCGGTTCGGCACTGGGCGGGATCATGGGCGGTTGGCTGTTCCAGCATGGCGGTTTGTCAGTTGTGTTCCTGGGATGTGCCGGGCTGGCTGCACTTTGGCTGGCCTTTGCTGTTACCATGCGCGAACCACCCTACGTTACGAGTCTGCGCTTGCCGTTATCACCTGAAGCCATCCGCGAATCAGGTTTGACCGAGCGTTTAAAGGCCGTTGTTGGGGTAACAGATGCAGTGGTGGTGGCCGAGGAGGCCGCCATTTATATCAAATTGGACACCGAACTATTGGATCGTACGACCCTCGAGCGCCTGGTCAACAACCCGGCGCCGGCGACGTGCGAAGCCTAGGAGAACGTTATGGCCCGTGGGGTTAACAAAGTCATATTGGTCGGCACTTGCGGCCAGGATCCCGAAGTTCGCTACTTGCCTAACGGTAACGCCGTGACCAACCTGAGTCTGGCGACCAGCGAACAGTGGACCGACAAGCAAACCGGTCAGAAGGTCGAGAAGACCGAATGGCACCGCGTGTCGATGTTCGGCAAGGTTGCGGAAATCGCCGGCGAGTACCTGCGTAAAGGTTCGCAGGTCTACATTGAAGGCAAACTGCAAACCCGCGAGTGGGAAAAAGACGGCATCAAGCGTTACACCACAGAAATCGTGGTCGACATGCAAGGCACCATGCAACTGCTCGGCGGCCGTCCACAGGGCGACCAGCAAGGCCAGGGCGGCATGTCCAACTCGGCGCCGCGTCCTCAGCAGTCCCGGCCGCAGCAGTCGCAACCAACCCAGCAGCCTCAGCGTGAGTCGCGTCCAGCGCCACAACAGCAGGCCGCACCGCAGCCGGCACCAGACTTCGACAGCTTTGATGACGATATTCCGTTCTAGGATGCGACTCAGACTCAATCTGTAAAGTATTTACTGAAAGCCCCGAGAGTTCTGCTCTTGGGGCTTTTTATTTGCCAAAAAAAGTAAAGACTACGAACCTGACGCTTCCAGCTGCCGATACGTGCAGGAGCGGGTCAGCGCGAAGATGCCGCCAAATCCTCTTCGACGAAGCGCAGCATTGCCTCCGCCAGCGCCTCGCGCGGATAGGCATTCTGTGTCACCCATAGTGAAGCGATGGTCGAATGTGTTCGGGCGATCGGCACTGCCAGTGCCCAATGATCGGCGTTGATATAGCCCATCAGGGTGCTGCCAGGCACAACCTGATCGTAGAAGATCACTTGGCTGTCGTTGCGGGCATCGATGCGCGCCAGCTTGTTGTAACTCGATTTCAGCACGGCCGAGATGTGGTCCGGCTGCGGGAAGGTAACGAGCGAATAGTAGTTCAGTTCGGACGGCAGCCGGTTCTGCGCCAGCCAGCTCTTGCGCGTTGCGGGTCGCAGGCTGTTGATCGCGCCACCGTCGCCCGAATCGCAGGTCGCACCGGGAAAGTGCCGCAACAGGTCCGCCTGGTACTGCTCGGCATCGTTGGCCAGCGCCGAGCCGCCGACCGAGCCGGCTGCGCTGATCACTGCCGCCACGCGGCCGCGGATTTCCGGGTAAGCGACCATCGCTTCGAGAATGTCAGGCGCGCCCTTCGAATAGCCGATCAGGGCGAGGCGCGGCGGTCCGGCTTCGGCTGGCATCGCCATGATCGCGTCGCGTATTTGCCGAGCGTTGTTTGCGGAACTCGATAAGGCGTCGACCTTGATCTGCACCAGGTCATATCCGAACTGGCGCAGATGAATCGCTACGCTGCCGGGCGCTTGCAGCCATTGCTCGAAGCATTCGTAGCCGACGCCGGCCACCACAGCGCCGATCAGACGGCGTTTCGATTGACCGAGATCGACGGGTTTGCCGGTGCCAGCAGGTTCGCTACCGACGCGCGTCAGTGCCTCCTCGCAAGGGCGGCTATCGGGCAGGTCGCTTCCTCGCTTGTCGAGGATCGAGCAGAAAATCTCGCGAAAGCGCGCCCGCTGGTCCTGCACGCCGGCCTGCGACGCAGGGACCAGCACAAGTGGCGGTGTGTCCGTCGAGTAGGCAATCAGCGGCGCGGGTGTGCAGGCGGTGAGCGCATGGCAGCCAGCGATCATCAGCCATGCCATGCCAGCGCTGCACAACAATGGGTGGGCACCGCACAAACGGCCGGCCGAGTCATCCGGCCTGCCGAACAGGTCACTTGCGGGCATCGTCGACCTCCTTCCGTGCAGGCGATTCGCGCCGGTCCAGATACGGTTCCCAATCGAGCATCTCCACCTCCGACAGGCTGAGCGGCCGCGTCGCAAAGAACATGACCGCACGCAGACCGTCGGTGAAGTAATGGGCGCCGCTGAACGTCGTTCGCGATTGTGCCTGGGACGCGGGACCGACGCCGGTGACGAACCCGAGCTTGTCCAGACCGGCCGAATACATCATGTCCTGGATCAGGAGATTTCTCGCCTCATCGACATCCTCATGCAAGACGAGGTTTTGCGAATCGCGCGGTGCAAAGCGTCCGCCGGTCGGTCTTGCGACCTGCGCGAGATAGACGGAGTGACCGTCGAAGCGCATTGGCGTGTTCCACACACGCACCCAAGTCGCCGGCGCTCCGGCTTGCGATTGCTTGCGAACCACGGCATCGGGCATGCGGCCGAACACACGTTCGGCCGCATCCGCGGGGTGCGCGGCACGCCGGTAGCCGCGACGCACAAATGCGGTGGCGATATCGGCGAACTCGCCGACGAGAATCGCATTGAACGGATCGCCGTTCGCCCTACCGTTCGCGTCAGCGGCGCAGCAGGGAAGGCGCTCCAACGCGGAACGCAACGCGGCCAGATCATTATAGTCCTTGATCTCGGAACCGTGATGCTGGAACAAGCCTTCGGCAAACCATTTTTCCCCAGCATCGTCCGGCACCCGCAAGAAGAGGGAGAACGGGATCAGCGTCTTTCTCTGCAGCAGATCGATATTCAGCAGCCGCGTAACGCGCTCCGGGTTGATGAACAGCACGCCCGCTTTCGTTTCGCCTGGCAGGACGGGATTCTTGAACCCCAGTTGGTCTAAGTGTGCATTGATGCGCGCGTTCGCTGCCGGGGCGAATATCCCGTGCATGGACCAGGCAACTTCGAGTGGCGAAAAATAGTCGGGATCGGTTCCCGGCCGCAGCAACAAGAGCGGATCGGCAGTCTGGTTCTGGACTTCGACCCACACGGGCTGCACGCGTGTCTTGTCCAACTCCACACCCAGCATGCGCCGCCTGTCTTCGGCACTGAGCACGGCGGCGCTGACGCGCACCTCGTGCCTGGTGGCCGTCTGCGCACGTTCACGCAACCCGGAGGTACTGAAATCGGCAGGCGCCTGCCAGGTCGCACAAGCAACGGCGAGCGCAAGAATCGCTGCACAACTCATGGTGCACAAGCAGCGCATTGCCCATCGCAGAGTACCCCTGGCGCGTGGCGCCGACGGCAAGCGGCTCATGGCTTGACCCGCCCCGGTGATTGTCCGCCATTCTCGTAGATTCCCTTCGATAGAAAGAATTCGATTTCCGCCAGGGAGGTGTGCGTGGGATCGAATACCAGGACACAGCGCAGCCCATCCGTGTAGTAAGGATCGGTCGTCAGGTTCTCGCGCGGCGCGCTCTTGGGCGCGGCCCCCACACCCTTGACAAATCCGAACTTGGCCAGCGTCACCGAATACGCCATATCCTGTGTCAGCGCACTCCGCGCTTCGTCGACGTCAGGGTCGATCTTGTGCGTCGTCAGCGTCGCAGAATGCACGGTCAACCGGCTGCCAATATCACGGCTGATCTGTCCGACCCACACCTTCTTGCCGTGATATTGCATGGGGCTCAGCCACAGTCTCAGGTGATTGCGCTGGTGGACGTTGTCACGCGCCTTTTGCAAGGCAAGGTCTTGAGCTCGCCCGAACAGATAGAGATCGCTCACCGGCGCATAGGGATAGCGCTCGCCGGCAAGCGCCGAATTAACCATTTTCATGATCGACCCCGACCACTTTTCCTCGGTTCCACGCCAGCCGCGACGCGCGAATGCGGGGAAGGCATCATCGAGGCCGCCGACGATCACCAGGTTCAGCGGATCGCCGTTCCTGGAACCCTCCTCGTTGGTGACGCAGCACGGCAGCGCCTCCAGCGCCGCCTGGAAACTGGTGTCATCCGTGTAGTTCACAATGTCTTCGGGCGGATAGATGCCCTGCCTGAACACTTGGCTGATGTGGTAATCGGTGCGCAGGCCCGGCACGATGGCCAGGACAGAGAAATGCCTCGCCCGCCCGTCTGCCACCAGATCGAGGTTAACGAACTTGAACCCCTCGTCGAGATTGGTCAACACGAAGCCCGAGGTTGTCGCGCCAGGTGGGATAGGGTTGCGGAAGGCCAGCCGACGAAAGTGCCGGTCGAGCGCCGTCCGCTCGTCCTGCGGGACGCCCGAGAAAAATGCTTCGGCCGCCTCGGATGCAGGGAAGAAATTTGGATCGAGGCCCGGCGAAAGCAGATAGTAGGCGCGGTCTTCCCGATTTTTGACTTCAACCCAGACTGGCTGTATCGATGTATTCGCCAGAGGCACGCCGTAGACCGCCTCGCTTTCTGCGGCCGACAGTACGGCGGTCGACACGCGCAAGCCGCCATCGCTGCGCGTCACGGCGCGGCTCTTGTAGTCAAGGCTCGTCGTTGGCGGAGGCAGGGAGGCGCAACCGGCGAGCGCGGCTGCGATGGCCGTTGCTGCGAGAACGTGTCTCACCATGCGATGCATCGCGTAACCTCATCAACTGAGCTTTACCAATCTTCGCTGCCCTGCCTACGTAATCCGTGGCTACTACGAACATTAGTTTCTACGTCGCAGCTTTTCATTATGTACCGCCCCGGGAATTCCGGAGGTTTTTTGGTGTGCATGACTCGGAGGCCAAGATGATTCGCCACTTCGTTCTTGTATCGGACTTGCACCGACTACCTCTTGCCAGTGTGTACTGGCGCACACAGACCACGGTTTCTTTAGTGCGAGGTTATTTGTCCCACTGTCCGAGCGACTTGTGGCGGCGATTAGCCCAACGTCGCGCTTTTCTCGTATCCGTAGAGGGGACCCATGTCATTCCGGATTGAATTGCGCAGGCTGCATCGCCACATGACTTGCGGCCTGGTGTCCGTAGTCGACGACGCCGACTTCCTCCATAAAGAAAATATTTCCCTTACCTGTGTGCTTGGCCTGATACATCGCAATATCGGCCTGTGCGATCAGATATGACGCTGTAACCGCACGCCCGGCGTGTGCCGCAATGCCGATCGACATGCCGAGTGCAAGCTTTCTCCCCGCAAATTCGAACGGTTCGCTGACCGCCGTCAGGCATTGCTGGGCAACGACGTTCGCGGCAGTGCGTACATCGGTGAGCCCAGTCAGCAGGATGACGAATTCGTCGCCGCCCAAGCGTGCCACCGTATCAACCTGGCGGCGTCCGTCGCTCAAGCGATGGGCGACCTGACGCAGCACCGCATCGCCGGCGGGATGTCCATACTGATCGTTGATCGCTTTGAAGCCATCCAGGTCGCAAAACAGCAATGCGATTTTCGATCCGTCGCGCTCGACCCGTGCCAGCGCATGTTCCAGACGGTCTTCCAGCATTGCCCGGTTGTACAACCCGGTCAGCGAGTCGTGATGCGCCAAGAACTTCAGTCGAGCCTCGCTGGCCTCGCGCGCCGCTTCTTCCTTGTGCAGTCTCTCGACCAGATAGTTGAAGCCTTTCACCAACTCGCCGACCTCGTCCACGTTGACGATCGGCAGCGCTACCAGCTTGCTCCTGCCATCAGCCATGTCCCGTATTGCATGTGCAGCATCGGTGAGCGGGCGCAGGATGCGCGGCAGCGCAATTAACAGGATCGCGACGAGCGCGATCAGAAAGGCCGCACTGGCCTTGAACATGAAACCGCGTACCGCCTCGATCGGACGATATGCCTCCTCGGCCGAGATGCGCGCAACCAGAAACCAGTTGCTGCTGGGCACAGTCACAATCGAGGCAAGTTCTTCCACGCCTTGGGCGTTCACCGCGACGCCGCTGCCGCGATAACCGGACATTGCACGATCGAGCAGTAGGTTGCCCCCAGGTGGCGGCGTCGGCTGGAGGCTCATGGCCAAGTCGCTTGACGCGACAAACAGATGGTCCTCGGGCGCAATCAGCAGGAAATCACCGGTTTCGCCCAGTCGCGTCAGCTGCATGCGGTCGAGAAAGCCCGGCGTGTTGAGCCGCGCAACGCCGGCCAGCACCGCTACGACGCCGCCGGCGCCATCGCGCACCGGTGCCGCGAAAACAATCGTTGGATCGCCGTTCATGTGTTCGCGCGAAGGCCTGCCGATGACCGGTGTATCCGCGCGTAAAGCGGCACGGAACCAGTCCGTCGCCGCAAAGTCGAGCGGCCACTGACCGGGCGCGACTGAATACTCTGCGAGCAGGCCATTCCCGTCTGGCCGTACTGCCAGAAGACCGCCGTTGAACAGCGGGTTGGCTTGCTGTCGGCCCTCGATCCAGGCTTGCAATTGTTGCGGTTGCCCGGCCAATGCCGGCGGCAATTCGCCGGCAAAGCGGTCGATCAGGGTCAGGCGCGAGCTGATGCTCTGGTCGATGTCGCGTGCGACGTAAGTCGCGATGGACATTTGCTGACTGGCGACCAGCTCATGCACATGCTCCTGAAATAGCGGTAGCGCTACGAAATTGCGCACCAACATGCCGATCATGAGCAGCGTGACACCGAGCGCGACAATTCGGATTTTGATGCTTTTAAAATTCACTTGATCGTATCCATTTTTATTGGAGGCATGTCACAAGTCTTCACGCTTGACTGTACTGCGCAAACGCAGATGCTACTGGTTTCGAAGAAACATTTAACGAGCGTTTACATGACCGGGGTGCGACTGACTCAACGCGGGTATGGCGAGTGCTTCAGTCTGTCGCGAGAATCTTTAGATCCGGCCAGTTGGCGAGCCAATTCTTTGAGCAAAGGCGATTCAGATAGGCCAACGGATCATGGCATCCGCTGCGAAGGCAGTTTTACCCAAACGCCCGATGCACTGCATCGGGCGTTTTGTATTTTAAAGCCAAGTGCCATCGCTTTCGGCAACGTCCGAGGCCATCCCAGCCACTGTTCGGATAGAAGTTCCCTGCCTTCGCGGAGCTCATGGTGAGCTTTCTTGACCGCGGATAACAGATACTTCCCATTGCCCGGCGTTTGCCGGATACTGTATGGCAAATGCCGGATCAATGGAGGTGCCGAATGTTAGCTGAAGTGATGCGAGAGCCTGCCTACGCTGCATACCGAATCCGCCTGGAGTCCCTCCTGCAGATTCCGACCGATGCCAGCGAGCTGGAAATTCACGAAATAATCCAGTTTGGTTTCGCGGCCGATCGACTGATGAAACTCTGCGACCAAGGCGATGTGACGCCCTTGGAACGTGATCAAATCATCCCCCTCAAAACGCTGAAGACACGGATTGCCAAAGACCAGAAGCTGACGGTCGACGAGAGTGATCGGCTGTTCCGGGCAGCGCATATCACCGCCATGGCCGACGCTCTGTTTGGAAACGATGAAAAGGCCAAGCGCTGGTTATCGAAACCCAAAGATCGTTTCTCAGGCAAAAGCCCAATGGCGATGCTTTCGACCATTCAGGGTACCCGTCAGGTCGAGGAGATGCTCATTCAACTGGCAGAAGGTTTTACCTTTTGATTTTCTGGCGGATAAGCGCGTTCGCTGATCTGACAGGGCGTGGAGGCCTGCTTGCCAGTGGACGGTGGCATACTGCCGGCAGGCCTGTCGTTTATCTCGCAGGGACACCTGCCGGGGCCATGCTTGAAATCCTGGTCCACCTTGAGGTGGATCAGGAAGACTTCCCTGAAACGCTGCAGCTGCTCAAGGTGGAGATCCCGGACAACATCAGCATTGCCATAGCACCTCAACTCAAGACGGATTGGGCAAATGATCTTCGTCACACCAAGGGCCTGGGTGATGGGTTTCTCAAGACTGCAGCGGCACTTCTGATGCCGATCCCAAGCGCCATCATGCCGCATACTCAAAACTACCTTTACAATCCCATGCACATGGACTCGGCGAAGGCAGTTCTGACCGGTGAGATCTTCAAATTGGACAATCGTCTGCTCAAGAAACCGTAGGCTCTTCCAAGCCGTAGATTTCTCCACGGCAAACAAAAGGCCCATAGCGCTCAAACGCTACGGGCCTTCTGGTTTCCGGCGCTTCTATCAGCTCTTGGCAAACGCCAGCATGTCGACGTTGACCTTTTCCTTGTGGGTATCCGTCAACCCATGGGGCGCGCCGGGGTAGACGATCAGCTTGGCGTGTTCGATCAGCCTGGCGCTTTCCAGTCCGGCCGCCTGAATCGGCACTATCTGGTCATCGTCGCCATGGATGATCAAAGTCGGGACGTCGAATTTCTTCAAATCCTCGCGAAAGTCGGTTTCCGAGAAGGCCTTGATGCTGTCCAGGGTGTTCTTGTGCCCGCCCAGCATGCCTTGCATCCAGAACGAGTCGATCAAGCCCTGGGAGGCTTTGGCGCCGGGGCGGTTGAAGCCGAAGAACGGCCCGCTGGCGATGTCTTTGTAGAGTTGCGAGCGATCGGCGATGGAGCCGGCGCGGATGCCGTCGAAAACTTCGATAGGCAAGCCTTTGGGGTTGCTGTCGGTTTTCAGCATCAGCGGTGGCACGGCGCTGATCAGTCCGGCCTTGGCCAGGCGTCCGGTGCCGTGGCGACCGATGTAGCGGGCGACTTCGCCGCCGCCGGTGGAGAAGCCGAAGAGGATTACCTCCTTGAGGTCCAGGTGTTCGATCAGCTCGGCCAGATCGTCGGCGTAGTGATCCATGTCGTTGCCGTCCCACGGCTGGCTGGAGCGTCCGTGACCGCGCCGGTCGTGGGCGATGGCCCGGTAGCCGTTATCCGCGAAATACAGCATTTGCGATTCCCAACTGTCGGCGCTCAGCGGCCAGCCGTGGCTGAACACTACCGGTTGTCCGCTGCCCCAATCCTTGTAATAAAGGGTATTGCCTTCGCGAGTCGTAAGCGTTGCCATGTCAGGAGTCTCCAATGAGTTTGCGTCAGTGGCTGGCAGTCAGGAAATCGGTGGTGGACACCACGCTTGCATAGGCAAAACCCAGGGCCGACATGAAGGCGGCGTGTACGTGGGCGGCCGGAACAACCAGACCGTTGAACTCAAGATCGCGGGAGGCACAGGCGTCGTGGATCACCGTGACCGGGTAGCCAAGGTCGGCCGCAGCGCGAGTGATAGCGTCGACGCACATGTGGCTCATGTTGCCGACGATCACCAGCTGCTCGATGCCCTGCTGGTCGAGAATTGACTGTAGTTCGGTTTCGCGAAATGAGTTGACGAAGTGTTTGAGCACCACCGGTTCGTCGGCGCGATTGATGACTTCAGGGTGCAAGTGCGCGCCTTCAGAGCCCGGCGTGAAGAAAGGCGCCGTGTCGGAAGTGAATTCGTGACGGATGTGCACCACCGGCTCACCGGCCTCGCGAAAAGCCTGAATCAGCCGTGCGGCATTGTCCGCAGCGGCTTCGACACCAACCAGTGGCCACTTGCCTTGGGGGAAGTAGTCGTTCTGGATATCGACTACGATGAGTGCTTGCTTGGCCATGTCTTTTTCCTTGAAGTGTGTCTTGGGTGTGGCATCAAGTATTGGGTCTGACCGGGCGTCCGAGGATTGGCCGCACCGACAATAGAGAGGGGAAAACTGACAATGGGCGTGGAACGCGCAGTCGCCGAACTCGGCGTGCTGATCTATCCCGGGGCGCAGATGGCGGCGGTGCACGGTTTGACCGACCTGTTCGGGGTGGCCAACCGCATTGCTGATGAGCACCGGACGGCGCGGTTACCGATACTGCGGGTCAGTCATTGGCGGGCCGATGGCGATGAGGTGCCCGTGCGAGTATTTGACAGCCATCCCGGCCCTGAGGGGGCGCTGGTGGCGGTGCTGATTCCGCCGTCGATCGGTGGCTTTTCCGACGATCTGGCGCCACTCGCGCTGATGCGCTGGATTCGCCAGCAACATGCCGGCGGTGCGACCTTGGGTGGCGTGTGCGTGGGCTCGATTCTGTTGGCGCAAAGCGGTCTGCTCGATGGCCGCGGCGCGACCACCCACTGGACCTCGGCGAAAAAATTCGCCGAGCGTTACCCGGCGGTCAAACTCAATGCCGACAAACCCATAGTCGACGACGGCGACCTGATCACCACCGCCGGGCTCATGGCCTGGTCCGAGCTGGGTTTGCGGCTGGTCGATCGGCTGCTCGGGCCGAGTATCGCCAGCAGTACCGCGCGCTTTTTGGTGGTCGAACACAGCGACAGCGCGAGTCAGTGTGGCAGCAATTTTTCACCGATTCTCGGCCATGGCGACGCCGCTATTCTGAAGGTTCAGCACTGGCTGCAGGCCAAGGGTGCGATCGAGGTGTCCCTGAGCAGCATGGCGCAGCAGGCCGGGCTGGAGGAGCGTACTTTCCTGCGGCGCTTTCGGACAGCGACCGGCCTGAAACCCACCGAGTACTGTCAGCATCTGCGGGTCGGCAAGGCCAGGGAAATGCTCGAATTCACCCACGACACCATCGACCATATTGCCTGGACCGTCGGCTATCAGGACCCGAGTGCTTTTCGCGCGACGTTCAAGAAAATCACCGGGCTTGCTCCCAGTGATTACCGAAGCCGGTTCGGCATCACGGCACCCGCGATGGCCGTGCGGGGTTGAATCCTTGGTCGTGCAAAATGCGTTGCCGGCCGGAGCGGTCGTGCAAAATACGTCAGGCCAAATGCCAGTATCGGTGCCGGCAGACCTCTGATCAGTGGAGCCTGATCTCGACTGGATTGTTGGCCTGATCCCTGCACCTATCCCAGGACACCCATTACGCGCATGGCCAAGGGGGACGCATGACCCCGGCACAACGAAAGAAACTGGTGGTCGCCCATTCGGTCCGCCCGCAGGCGCCGTTGCATGAAGTCGAAACCAACCGTGCGCTGGCTCGCTGGTTGGCGCAGATTCTCGGACTCAAGTTCGGTGGCAGTTATGACGCCGAACGTCACGCCTCTCGCGACCTCTATCTGCTGCCCACGCAAACCATTGTCGGCGCGCAAGACGCACGGCAACTCGGGATCAAGGGCCCGGAAGACTTGTGGGGTGGTTACGTCGAGTACGACTTTATCTGTACCAAAGCCATTACCCATGGCCTGTTGAACAAAGAGGCAGTGGCGCCTGAAGGCTGGGCGCCGCTGTTTTGCGAACGAGTTCGCACTGTGGTACTGGACGGCGTTAGCGTTTTTTCGTTGAGAGATGCCCGGCCGGCGGCAACCCACCTGCTCTACAGCGGGCCGATCCGGATGAAACCGATTCACGGCTGTGCCGGTCGGGGGCAGAAAGTGATCAACAGCCTCGATCAATTCGATGAAATCATTGCCCGGCCGGAAGCCGCCAAGCTGTTCAGCGAAGGCGTGGTGCTCGAGCAGGATTTGCAAAACGTCATGACCCACAGCGTTGGCCAGACCGCTATCGCCGGCAAACGCCTGAGCTACTGTGGCGAGCAGTACCTGACGGAAGACGGCGTTGGCGAAAAGGTCTACGGTGGTTCGGACCTGCTGGTAGTGCAGGGCGGCTACGATGAGTTGCTCGCCCTCGAGTTGCCGGATGACGTGCGTCTGGCCATCCGCCAGGCCCAGGTATTCGATGCCGCGGCGAATGAGGCCTATCCGGCATTCTTCGCCTCGCGGCGCAATTACGACATCGCCCAGGGTCTGGATACCGACGGCCAGCAGCGCAGCGGGGTGCTGGAACAGTCGTGGCGCATGGGCGGTGCCAGCAGTGCGGAAGTGGCGGCGCTGCAAGCGTTCGTCAACGACCCGGGAATGCGCGCAATCCGCGTGTCCTCGGTGGAAACCTATACTCAACAGGCATTACCGGCGGCTGCCATCGAAGTGTTCCGTGGCCCGGCTGAAAGCAGCGATTTTCTTCTCAAGTACGTAACGGTCAAATCCTATGACGGCTAGAAGCGAAACGATTCAGATCGAGATCGACCATGAGCAGATGACCGGGACCTTTCTCAGTCCCAAATCGAAAGTCCCGGGCGTATTGTTCGTGCACGGTTGGGGCGGCAGCCAGGAGCGCGACCTGGAACGGGCCAAAGGCATTGCCGGGTTGGGTTGTGTGTGTCTGACATTCGACCTGCGCGGCCATGCAGGCCACGGCATTGCACTGTCGCAGGTAACCCGTGAAGACAATCTGCGCGACTTGCTTGCGGCCTACGACCGCCTGCTCGCTCATCCAGCTATCGACACCTCGGCGGTTGCCGTGGTGGGAACCAGCTACGGGGGTTACCTGGCAAGCATCCTCACCTCGTTGCGCCCGGTACGCTGGCTGGCATTGAGGGTGCCGGCGCTGTATCGCGATGACCTGTGGCTCACACCCAAGCGTGACCTGGATAAAGCCGACTTGTTCGATTACCGCAGCAGCCGGGTGCAGGCTGGCAGCAACCGTGCGCTGCACGCCTGTGCCGAGTTTACCGGGGACGTGCTGATCGTTGAGTCCGAACACGATGAACATATCCCCCACGCCACCATCATGAGTTATCGCGCGGCCTGTCAGCAGACCCACTCGCTGACCCACCGGATTATTGACGGCGCCGATCATGCGCTGAGCGATCCGGTTTCGCAGCAGGCCTATACCTCGATCCTGGTGGGCTGGATTACCGAAATGGTGGTGGGCGAGCGGTTGAGTCTTATTCAGTCGAGGTGAAGGTGATGTTGGGTTCACCCCGCAGGCTTCTTCTCCACCCGCAGTGCCTTGGCCTTGGCCTCGACCACCAGGAACATCACCAGCGCAATCAACAGCGGCACAATGAAATACACCGCACGGTAGGCGATCAGCCCGGCCAGCAGGCTGCCGCGTGACACCTCATGTTGCAGCATCGCGATGAACACCGCTTCCAGCACCCCGAGCCCGGCCGGGATATGAGTAATCACCCCGGCAATGCTGCTGATCAGCAACACGCCCAGCACCACCGGGTAATCGAGTTGCTTGGGCAGTAAAGTGAACACTACCGCGGCCATCAACGACCAGTTCAGCGCCCCCAGGAACAATTGCAACAAGGCCATGCGCAACGATGGCAGGTTGATTTCGATACCGCGCAGGGCCCAGGTGCGTTGTCGGGAAAAGCGGCAGGCCACGAGATAGCTCGCACTCAGTAACAGCAACAGCAGCCCCACCCCTTGCAAGGCATCACTGCTGAGCTTCCAGCTGGGTGGCAGCCTGACCAGACCGCTGCTGAACACCGTTCCGGCCAGCAGCATGTAGCCTAACCAGTTGGTGGCCATGCTCAGACCGAGAATTTTCGCGATATTGGCCGTGCTCACACCCAGCCGCGAATACAACCGATAGCGCATGGCGATGCCGCCGACCCAGGCGCTGAGGTTGAGGTTGAAGGCATAGCTGATAATCCCCACCGGCAAAACCTGTCGCCAGCCCAGATTCTGTCGGATATAGGTGCGGCCGATCAGATCAAAGCAGGCGTACACCAGGAAACTCACCAGGGTCAGGCTGGCGGCAATGATCAGAGTGCGCACCTTGAAGTCGGCCAGGGTGTCGACTACTTCGCTCCAGTCGATACGCCTTGCCAGCAGAGTGAATAGCACGATCAGCAGTAAAAAAAACACCACCGTCAGTGGCCGTTTCCAGCGCTTCCATCCATGGCTGGCATCGGGGCCATTTTGCGCCGAGTGTGATTCGGGGTGGCTCATGGCGCTTGCTCCCGGGTCGCCTTCGACGTCTGCTGCGGATGGGTAAAGGGTTTGAGACGCGGTTTATGCGCCGGCAGCCAACCGATCCAGGCCGGAAAGTGCCGCAGGCAGTGGAACACTAGAAAGCCTATCGTCATCCGCCATAGCAGTCCGCGCGGTGAGCGGTTTTGCGGCATACACTTGCAGTGCTCGCGGCTCAGTTGATCCAGGCGCTCGAACAGCTCTCGATTGAATTCGCGGTCGCGAATCAGCACGTTGGCTTCCAGATTCAGTGACAGGCTCAACGGGTCCAGGTTACTCGAACCTACGGTGCTCCATTCCTCATCCACCAACGCGACCTTGCCGTGCAATGGCCGCTCGCAATACTCGTAGATAGTTACGCCATCCTTGAGTAGATAGTCATAGAGCATCCGCGCCGCGAGTTTAGCGACCAGCATGTCTGGTTGGCCTTGCAGAATCAGTCGTACCTCGACCCCGCGTCGTGCCGCGTTGCGGATTTCGCGCAGCAAGCGATAGCCCGGAAAGAAGTAGGCGTTGGCGATCACCACCCGACGTTTTGCTCTGCGCAAGGCCTGCCGGTAAACCTCTTCGATATCCGTCCGATGCTCGCGGTTATCGCGATAGACCAGTCGCACCTGACCGTCATGTTCAGTGAAGGCCAATTCCGAGCGACGTCCGCGGCGGCGTTGCCACCAATATTTGGCATGGGCCGGCCGGCCACTTTGCAGCAGGGCGAAATGATGGATGTCGACCACCGCCGGCCCCTGCACCTCGACCGCGTAATCCTGCTTGGCTTCAGGACCGAAGTCGGCAAGGTGATCGGCGGAAAAATTGATCCCGCCAAGGAAGGCAATTTCACCGTCGACCACCACGATCTTGCGATGCAGCCGACGGAACCAGTTAGTCCGCAGCAAGCCGAGGGTCAGCGGCGCGGGATCGAATATTTGCAGGCGTACCCCGGCTGCGCTCAGGGCTGCCAGGAATTCAGTACTCAGCTCACCGCAGCCGAATCCGTCCAGGCTCATGGTGATCCGCACGCCTCGTTGTGCTGCCTCGATCAGGATGCTTTGCAGCTCATTGCCCACCTTGTCCTCGAACAGAATGAAGGTCTCGATGAGGATTTCGCTCTGCGCCTGGCGCAGGACTTCGAACACCCTGGGAAAATACGCCTCACCATTTTCCAGCAGCACGACCCGATTGTTGCTCTGCCAGCCGTACTCGATATCTTCAAACGCCCGGTCCCGTGGGGATGGGGTTGTGGATAAGGTGTTCAGCGGGTTTTTTTCGATCGGCGTGCTGCTCATAGCTCGACCTCCACCGACAGCGGCGCATGATCAGACAGATGGGACCACGGGCGTGCCTTCAATACTTTCGGATGCTGCGCCTTCAGATTGCGCACGTAAATCCGGTCCAGACGCAATGCAGGCAGTCGCGCCGGGAAACTGCGCGCCGGTTTGCCATAGTGCTCGGCGAACACTTCGCGCAAACCGCAGGGTTTGAGTAGCGCATCGGCACGCTGGCGCCAATCGTTGAAGTCGCCGGCGACAATCACCGGTGCATCTGCGGGCAGATCTTCCAAACATTGCGCCAGGAGCTGCAACTGCTGGCGGCGATGGGATTCGAGCAACCCAAGGTGGACGCAAATCGCGTGTACTTCACGGCCGTCACCGGGTAAGCGCAATACGCAATGCAACAGCCCGCGGTTTTCCCGCCCGGAGATGGATACGTCGAGATTGTCATGGCGAATGATCTGGAATTTCGACAACAGCGCGTTGCCATGGTCGCCCGAGGGATATACCGCGTTACGCCCATAGGCGAACTGTGGCCAGATAGTGTCGGCGAGGAATTCGTACTGCGGCATCGTCGGCCAGTTGCTGAAGCGCCGTGAATGAGGCTCGTGGGTGCCGTGCACCTCCTGGAGAAACACCACATCGGCGGACACACTTCGCACCGCTTCGCGCAGTTCCGGCAAGATAAACCGTCGGTTGAGGGCGGTGAAACCCATGTGGATATTGACGGTCAGCACCGTGAAGCGGCAGACCGCCGTGGTGCCTGGGGTGATATCGCAATGCTCGCTTGTCGGCTCCTGCAGGCTCATGGCAATACCCCGGGTTCCGGCGACTTGCCCGGTTCGGTCGCCAGTGCGGCATCCAGACCCAGGCGCTGTAGCAGGCTGCGGGCATCGAAGGGCGCGCGGACTTTGAGGTCATTGTCGAAGTAACAAAACACCTCGCGGGTTTTTCGCGCTTTGGGCTTTTGCTGGCGGTCGATCAACTGCGCATCGGCCGGCTGTTTGCCGTGGCTCCAGGCGTCGATCCGATCACCCCAGAGCTTCAGCGCCTCGGTTGTGTAGCCGCTGGCGTAGAGCTGTTTGTCGCCATGCAGGCGCATATACACAAAGTCGCTGGTCAGGTCTTCACGGTAGGGCCACTTGCCGGCCGTATCGGCGATGACCAATGCGGTGCCATAACGCTTGAGCAAGGTGACAAACTCCGGGACCGCAAAGCTGTCGTGGCGGATCTCCACGGCGTGCCGTAGCGGCTTTTTTCCGTGGGACTTCATGCTGGCTTTGCCGTTCAGGCGGGCTTCGTGTTGTCGGGCGAGGTCCGCTGCCTGTTGGGTATTCGTCGGGATCTGGGCGAGAAAGGCTTCGAATAATTCGGGGTCGAACTTGAAGCTCGGCGGGAATTGCCAGAGGATCGGTCCGAGTTTTTCCTTGAGCTCCAGCACCCCGGAGGCGAAAAAATTGGCCAGGGGTTTGTGTACGTCACGCAGACGCAGGATGTGGGTGATGTAGCGGGGCGCTTTGACGCTGAAGACAAAGTCTTGCGGGGTGTCGGCGTACCAGTCGGCATAGCGCTGAGGCGTTTGCAGCGCATAGAACGAACCGTTGATTTCAATGCTGTTGACCGCCCGTGAAGCGAACTGCAACTCACGGTTCTGGGTCAGCCCTTCGGGGTAGAAATCACCTCGCCAAGGCTTGTAGCGCCAGCCGGAAATACCGATATGAATCACCGCCATGCGTCCTCCTGTCGTATCTCGCCGAATCACCTCCGTTCTGTTGATGACTGTGTTTGCGGCGGGAAAGTTTCGACGGGTTTACAGACGGTGAGTTACCTGTAGCAGCTGGCGCAGCCTGCGTTCGGCTCGGTCCGCGTTCGGGCGCAGCAGTCGCAATCCGGCGGAGGTGTTCTACCTGAAGTAACGCGACTACAGGTTTTACGACTGCTTCGCAGCCGAACGGGGGCAAGCCCCCTCGCCACAGGATCAATGACCACCCACCACCCGTGCCATACCTTCGAAAGGCTCTGCATACACCGGCCCGAGGCGATCGAGGCGACCGCTCCATGCGGTCAATGCCAGGGCGACCAGCACTACCAGCCCGCCGATCCATGCGGTATGAATCAGGCCCATGTGGGCGACGATCAGGCCTCCACCCCAGGCACCACCGGCGATGCCGAGGTTGAAGGCGGCGATATTGAGGCCGGAAGCCACGTCCACCGCATTCGGCGTGTGGTGTTCGGCCTGGCGCACTACATAGACCTGCAGACCCGGTACGTTACCGAAGGCCACCGCACCCCAGACCAGCACCGTAGCGAGGGCCAGCCAAGGGTTGCCGGCGGTAAAGGTCAATACAAAGAGCACGGCGGCGAGCAGGGCGAAGACGATTTTCAGGGCGCTGATCGGGCCGCGTTTGTCGGCCAGTTTACCGCCCCAGATGTTACCGATAGCCACCGAGATACCGTAGACCAGCAGCACCAGGCTGACGGTGCCAGCGCTGAAACCGGAGATGTCCTGAAGAATCGGCGCCAGATAGGTAAAGGCAATGAACGAGCCGCCGTAACCTATCGCGGTCATGGCGTACACCAGCAACAGTCGCGGTTGTTTCAGCACTTGCAGCTGCTGCAACAATGAAGCGGGTTTGCTGTGGGCGATGTTTTTCGGCACGTAGAGCAGGCTGCCGATAAAGGCGATCAGACCCAGGGCCGAGACCGCGAGGAAGGTTTCGCGCCAGCCGAAGTGCTGACCAATGAACGTACCCAGCGGCACGCCAGTGACCAGGGCCACGGTCAGGCCGGTAAACATGATCGCAATCGCGCTGGCGGCTTTTTCCTTGGGCACCAGGCTGGTGGCGATGATCGAACCGATGGAGAAGAACACTCCGTGGGCGAGACCGGTGACGATTCGCGCAATGACCAGTGATTCGTAGCTTGGCGCTTTCCAGGCCAGCAGGTTGCCGAGGGTGAACAACACCATCAGCGACAGCAGCAAGAATTTGCGCGGCACTTTACCGGTCAACGCGGTGAGCACCGGGGCGCCAACGGCCACACCCAGGGCATAAAGGCTGACCAACAGGCCGGCGGATGGCAAGTCGACCCCAAGGTCGGCGCCAATGGTGGGTAACAGGCCAACGATAACGAACTCGGTCGTCCCGATGGCGAATGCGCTTAGGGTCAGCGCGAGCAAGGCAATGGGCATGGCTGCAACTCCAGTGATTTGAATCAGGAGCGCAGTGTCGGTGTTTGACTCATGCAGAAAAATAGCCTTATCGGCATAAGATATTTGACTGGAAGTCAAAGGTTTGCCCGTGGGCAAACCTTGCGGGTGAGGCGCTTTGCAGCTCGGCCCCGTGCGGATTTAGTGCGACATCACTTCGCGAATATCGGCCGCCAGTTCTCGCACTCGTGCTTCCTCGGTGTCCCACGAGCACATGAAGCGCGCGCCGCCATTGCCAATGAAGGTGTAGAAGCGCCAGCCCTTGGCTGTCAGGGCCGCGATGGCCGGTTCCGAGAGTTGCAGGAACACCCCGTTGGCTTCCACCGGGAACATCAATTCGACGCCAGGAATGTCCTCGACCAGACTGCTCAACAGTTGCGCGCAGTGGTTGGCGTGGTGCGCGTGTTTGAGCCAGGCGTCGTGTTCCAGGATGCCGACCCAGGGGGCGGAGAGGAAACGCATCTTTGAAGCAAGCTGCCCGGCCTGCTTGCAGCGGTAGTCGAAGTCTTCGGCCAGCTTGTGGTTGAAGAACAGAATCGCCTCACCCACCGCCATGCCGTTTTTCGTCCCGCCGAAGCACAGCACGTCGACCCCGGCCTTCCAGGTCAGGTCTGCTGGCGAGCAGTCGAGGAATGCACAGGCGTTGGAAAAGCGCGCGCCGTCCATGTGCAGGTTCAGGCCCAGCTCCTTGCAAGTGGCGCTGATGGCGCGGATTTCTTCCGGACGATAGACGCTGCCGACTTCGGTCGCCTGGGTCAGGGTCACTACTCGTGGTTTCGGGTAGTGGATGTCCTGGCGCTTGAGGGCGATCTCGCGGATCGATTCCGGGGTCAGCTTGCCGTTTTCAGTGTGGGCGGTCAGCAGCTTGGAGCCGTTGGAGAAAAACTCCGGTGCGCCGCATTCGTCGGTTTCGACGTGGGCGGTTTCCGAGCAGATCACGCTGTGGTAACTCTGGCACAACGAAGACAGGGCCAGGGAGTTGGCCGCGGTGCCGTTGAAGGCGAAGAACACTTCGCAGTCGGTTTCGAACAGCTTACGGAAATGATCGGCGGCGCGGGCAGTCCACTCATCGTCGCCATAAGCGCGTTGGTGGCCATGATTGGCTTGCTCCATGGCGGCCCAGGCTTCAGGGCAGATACCGGAATAGTTGTCGCTGGCGAATTGTTGGCTCTTGTCGGTCATGGCCGTCTTCCGTGGTTGAGAGCAGCGTGGTCGATGATGGTGCGCACTTTACCCAAGATTGGCGGGGTAGCACACGCCCAGTTTCTGTAGGAAAAATGCAAACTGCTTGAGGGATTATGCGCGACTCTTCCATGAACCCTGAAACACCTGCCCGCGACGGTGCGCTGGATCTGCTCAAATGGCTGGCGCTGTTGAGCATGGTGCTCGATCACCTGCGGTACGTCGGTTTGAGCCTCGACGTGCTTTTCGTGCCCGGACGCCTGGCGTTTCCCTGGTTCTGCCTGGCGATCGCGTGCAATCTGGCCCGGGCTGTCCGGCCGGGCGCCGATGGGCAATGGCGTTACCTGGGTTGGCTCCTGCTGTTTAGCGTCGTGAGCGAGATTCCCTATCGGCTGTTCATTCCCCGCCCGGACACCCTCAACGTGCTGCCTACCCTGATGCTGGGCCTGCTGGTCGCGCGAGGCTGGCAGCATCGAACGGCTCAGGCGCAGCTAATGGCCGTGGCGGCGCTGCTGTTGGCCGCGCTGTTCCCTGAGCGACTGATGTTCGGTTTCTTCGGGATCTTGCTGCCGTTGGCCACCCTGCTGGTGTTGCGACGGCCCTGGTATTTCAGCCTGTTGCCGGGGCTGGTGTGCCTGGCGGCCAATCAATGGAAAACCCTGTTGCCCGGCGTCGCTAATGGCAATAGCGTGGCGATCCTCGGCATCACCGTTTGTCTGGTCGCACCGTTGATCGGCCTGCTGCTGTTGCGGCATATGGGCCGGCGCTCGCCACCGCCGATGCGTCGTTGGGCGTATGCGCTCTATCCCGTGCATTTCCTGGCGCTTTTGGCTTTACGAGAACTCATCGCCTGACACTTGTGTAGGCCGCTGCCGAAGGCTGCGATCTTTTGACTTTGCTCTTTAAAAGATCAAAAGATCGCAGCCTGCGGCAGCTCCTACAAAGGGCATGTCGTAAACGCACCTTTGCGTGGCGCCCATGGGCATTTGGCCTGTCTGCGCCGGTCATACCATCGCATCCAAAGGGCACTGTCTTAGGGCAGAGGCCTCACCGAGACGAATGGCGCACCACCGCCGCTGGGAGAGACGCGATGTTCAGCAAGCAAGACCAAATCCAGGGTTATGACGATGCACTGCTGGCGGCGATGAATGCCGAGGAGCAACGTCAGGAAGATCACATCGAGCTGATCGCGTCGGAAAACTACACCAGCAAACGCGTCATGGAAGCGCAAGGTAGCGGCCTGACCAACAAATACGCCGAAGGTTATCCGGGCAAGCGCTACTACGGCGGTTGCGAACACGTCGACAAGGTCGAGGCACTGGCCATCGAACGCGCCAAGCAGCTGTTCGGTGCCGACTACGCCAACGTCCAGCCGCATTCCGGCAGCCAGGCCAACGCCGCGGTATTCCTCGCCCTGTTGCAGGCCGGCGACACCGTACTGGGCATGAGCCTGGCCCACGGTGGTCACCTGACCCACGGCGCCAAGGTCAGCTTCTCCGGCAAGCTCTATAACGCTGTGCAGTACGGCATCGACACCGTCACCGGGCTGATCGATTACGACGAAGTCGAACGCATGGCGGTCGAGCACAAGCCGAAAATGATCATCGCCGGGTTTTCCGCCTACTCGAAGACCCTGGATTTCCCGCGCTTCCGCCAGATTGCCGACAAGGTAGGCGCCTACCTGTTCGTCGACATGGCTCACGTCGCCGGTCTGGTGGCTGCCGGTCTGTACCCGAACCCGCTGCCGTACGCCGACGTGGTCACCACCACCACCCACAAAACCCTGCGCGGTCCACGTGGTGGCCTGATCCTGGCCAAGGCCAACCCGGACCTTGAGAAAAAGCTCCAGGCCGCGGTGTTCCCCGGCGGTCAGGGCGGCCCGCTGATGCACGTGATCGCCGGTAAGGCGGTGTGCTTCAAAGAAGCGCTGGAGCCTGGCTTCAAGGCCTATCAGCAGCAAGTGATCGACAACGCCCAGGCCATGGCCAGCGTGTTTATCAAACGCGGCTACGATGTAGTGTCCGGCGGCACCGACAACCACCTGTTCCTGGTCAGCCTGATTCGTCAGGGTCTCACCGGTAAAGAAGCCGACGCCGCTCTGGGTCGCGCGCACATCACCGTGAACAAGAACGCCGTACCGAACGATCCACAGTCGCCGTTCGTCACCTCGGGCCTGCGTATCGGCACCCCGGCGGTCACCACTCGCGGCTTCAAAGTCGCTCAGTGTGTCGAGCTGGCCGGCTGGATCTGCGACATCCTCGACAACCTCGGCGATGCCGATGTCGAGGCCGATGTGGCGAAGAATGTGGCAGCCCTGTGCGCGGACTTCCCGGTTTACCGCTGAGAGCAGTTTTGGAGTAAATGACTATGCAACGCTACTCGGGCTTCGGCCTCTTCAAGCACTCCCTCAGCCACCATGAAAACTGGCAGAAGATGTGGCGCACGCCGACCCCGAAAAAGGTCTACGACGTGGTCATCGTCGGCGGTGGCGGGCATGGTCTGGCGACCGCCTACTACCTGGCCAAGGAACACGGCATCACCAACGTGGCGGTGGTCGAAAAAGGCTGGCTGGGCGGCGGGAACACCGCGCGCAACACCACCATCGTTCGCTCCAACTACCTGTGGGACGAGTCGGCGCACCTGTACGAACACGCGATGAAACTGTGGGAAGGCCTGTCCCAGGACCTGAACTACAACGTGATGTTCTCCCAGCGTGGCGTCTACAACCTGTGCCACACCCTGCAGGATATTCGTGATTCCGAGCGTCGGGTCAGCGCCAACCGCCTCAATGGCGTCGATGGCGAACTGCTCAACGCCAAGCAGGTCGAGGACGAGATCCCGTACCTGGATTGCTCAAAGAACACCCGTTACCCGATCATGGGTGCGACTGTTCAGCGTCGCGGCGGCGTCGCCCGTCACGATGCCGTGGCCTGGGGTTTTGCCCGTGCCGCCGATGCCCTGGGCGTGGACTTGATTCAACAGACCGAAGTGATCGGCTTCCGCAAGGAAAACGGCGTGTGCATCGGTGTGGAAACCAACAAGGGCTTCATCGGCGCCAAGCGCGTCGGCGTGGTCACTGCCGGTAACTCCGGGCACATGGCCAAGATCGCCGGTTTTCGTCTGCCGATCGAATCCCACCCGCTGCAAGCGCTGGTGTCCGAGCCGATCAAGCCGATTATCGACAGCGTGATCATGTCCAACGCCGTGCACGGTTACATCAGCCAGTCCGACAAGGGCGACCTGGTGATCGGCGCCGGTATCGACGGCTACAACGGCTATGGCCAGCGTGGTTCGTACCCGGTGATCGAGCACACCATCCAGGCCATCGTCGAGATGTTCCCGGTGCTGTCGCGCGTACGCATGAACCGTCAGTGGGGCGGCATCGTCGACACCACGCCGGATGCGTGCCCGATCATCTCGAAAACCCCGGTGCCGAACATGTTCTTCAACTGCGGCTGGGGGACCGGTGGCTTCAAGGCAACCCCTGGCTCGGGCAACGTGTTTGCCGCCAGCCTGGCCAAGGGTGAAATGCACCCATTGGCCGCTCCATTCTCCATCGACCGTTTCCACAACGGTGCGTTGATCGACGAACACGGCGCTGCAGCTGTCGCCCACTAACAGGAGAAATCCCTATGTTGCACATCTTCTGTCCTCACTGCGGCGAGTTGCGCTCCGAAGAGGAATTCCACGCATCCGGCCAGGCGCACATCCCGCGCCCACTGGATCCGAACACCTGCACCGACGAGGAGTGGGGCGACTACATGTTCTTCCGTGACAACCCACGCGGGTTGCACCACGAACTGTGGGACCACGTCGCCGGTTGCCGTCAGTACTTCAACGCCACCCGCGATACCGTGACCTACGAGATTCTTGAAACCTACAAGATCGGTACCAAGCCACAATTCACCGGCAAGACAGAAACGACGAAAGTCGTCACTGGTCTGGGAGAGAAGGTATGAGCCAGATCAATCGTCTGTCCAACGGCGGCCGGATCGACCGCAACAAAGTCCTGAGCTTCACCTTCAACGGCCAGAGCTACAAAGGCTTCGAAGGCGACACCCTGGCCGCAGCCTTGCTGGCCAACGGTGTCGACATCATCGGTCGCAGCTTCAAATACTCCCGGCCGCGCGGCATCTTCGCCGCCGGTGCCGAAGAGCCGAACGCGGTGCTGCAGATCGGTGCCACCGAAGCCACGCAAATCCCTAACGTGCGCGCTACTCAACAAGCGCTGTATCAAGGCCTGGTCGCCACCAGCACCAACGGCTGGCCGAGCGTCAACAACGACATGATGGGGATTCTCGGCAAGGTCGGCGGCAAGCTGATGCCGCCGGGCTTCTACTACAAAACCTTCATGTACCCGCAATCGTTCTGGATGACCTACGAGAAGTACATTCGTAAGGCCGCGGGTCTCGGTCGTTCGCCGACCGAGAACGATCCGGACACCTACGACTACATGAACCGTCATTGCGACGTGCTGATCGTCGGCGCTGGTCCCGCAGGCCTGGCCGCAGCATTGGCAGCCGCGCGCAGCGGCGCCCGGGTGATTCTGGCGGATGAACAGGAAGAGTTCGGCGGCAGCCTGCTCGACTCCCGCGAAAGCCTCGACGGCAAACCGGCCACCGAATGGGTCGCCAGCGTCATCGCTGAGCTCAAATCCCTGCCGGACGTGGTGCTGTTGCCCCGCGCCACGGTCAACGGCTACCACGACCATAACTTCCTGACCATTCACGAGCGGCTCACCGATCACCTAGGCGACCGCGCACCGATCGGTCAAGTCCGTCAGCGCATCCACCGGGTTCGCGCCAAGCGCGTGGTGCTGGCGACCGGCGCCCATGAGCGTCCACTGGTCTACGGCAACAACGACGTGCCGGGCAACATGCTGGCTGGCGCAGTCTCGACTTATGTGCGTCGTTACGGCGTAGCACCGGGCAAAAAACTCGTGCTCTCCACCAACAACGATCACGCCTATCGCGTGGCGCTGGACTGGCTCGACGCCAGCCTGCAAGTGGTGGCCATCGCCGACGCACGGAGCAATCCTCGCGGCGCGCTGGTAGAAGAAGCACGGGCCAAAGGCATCCGCATCCTGACCGGCAGCGCAGTGATTGAAGCGCGCGGCAGCAAACACGTGACCGCGGTTCGCGTTGCCGCCATCGATGTCAAAGCCCACACCGTGACCAGTCCTGGCGAATGGCTGGATTGCGACCTGGTGGCCAGCTCCGGCGGCTACAGCCCGGTGGTTCACCTGGCTTCGCACTTGGGCGGCAAGCCGATCTGGCGTGAAGACATCCTCGGTTTCGTACCGGGCGAAGCACCGCAGAAACGCGTGTGCGTCGGCGGCGTGAATGGCGTGTACAGCCTCGGCGACACCTTGGCCGACGGTTTTGAAGGCGGCGTGCGCGCCGCCAGCGAAGCCGGCTTCAAAGCGGTCGAAGGCGTGCTGCCAAAAGCCCTCAGCCGTTTGGAAGAGCCAACCCTGGCGCTGTTCCAGGTGCCTCACGAAAAAGCCACCGCACGGGCGCCGAAGCAATTCGTCGACCTGCAGAACGACGTCACCGCCGCCGCCATCGAACTGGCGACCCGCGAAGGTTTCGAATCGGTCGAACACGTCAAGCGCTACACCGCACTGGGCTTCGGTACCGACCAGGGCAAACTGGGCAACGTCAACGGTCTGGCCATTGCGGCGCGTTCACTGAACGTGACCATCCCGCAAATGGGCACCACCATGTTCCGCCCGAACTACACGCCGGTGACCTTCGGCGCGGTAGCCGGTCGTCACTGCGGGCACATCTTCGAGCCAGTGCGCTACACCGCGCTGCAAGCCTGGCACGTGAAAAACGGCGCCGAGTTCGAAGACGTCGGCCAGTGGAAGCGTCCATGGTACTTCCCGAAAAACGGTGAAGACCTGCACACCGCCGTCAAACGCGAATGCAAAGCCGTGCGCGACAGTGTCGGCCTGCTCGATGCGTCGACCCTGGGCAAGATCGATATCCAGGGCCCGGATGCGCGGGAGTTCCTCAACCGCGTCTACACCAACGCCTGGACCAAGCTCGATGTGGGCAAGGCCCGTTATGGCTTGATGTGCAAAGAAGACGGCATGGTCTTCGACGACGGCGTTACGGCCTGTCTGGCGGACAACCACTTCGTGATGACCACCACCACCGGCGGCGCTGCGCGCGTGCTGCAATGGCTGGAAATCTACCAGCAGACCGAATGGCCAGACCTCAAGGTGTACTTCACCTCGGTCACCGACCACTGGGCGACCATGACCCTGTCCGGGCCGAACAGCCGCAAGCTGCTCAGCGAAGTCACCGACATCGACCTGGACAAGGACGGCTTCCCGTTCATGACCTGGAAAGAAGGTCTGGTTGGCGGTGTGCCGGCGCGGGTGTTCCGGATCTCGTTCACCGGTGAGCTGTCCTACGAAGTCAACGTGCAGGCCGACTACGCCATGGGCGTGCTCGAGAAAATCGTCGAGGCCGGCAAAAAGTACAACCTGACGCCGTACGGCACCGAAACCATGCACGTACTGCGGGCCGAGAAGGGCTTCATCATCGTCGGCCAGGACACCGACAGCTCGATGACCCCGGACGACCTGAACATGGGCTGGTGCGTTGGCCGGACCAAACCGTTCTCGTGGATCGGCTGGCGCGGCATGAACCGTGAAGACTGCGTGCGTGATCAACGCAAGCAGTTGGTGGGCCTGAAACCGATCGACCCGACCAAGTGGCTGCCTGAAGGCGCGCAGCTGGTGTTCAACACCAAGCAAGCGATCCCGATGAGCATGGTCGGTCACGTGACCTCCAGCTACCTGCACAACTCCTTGGGCTATTCGTTTGCCATGGGCGTGGTGAAGGGCGGCTTGAAGCGTATCGGTGAGCGCGTGTTCGCACCGCTGGCCGACGGCAGCGTGATCGAGGCGGAAATCGTTTCTTCGGTGTTCTTCGATCCCAAGGGTGATCGCCAGAACATTTAATGGCCTCGGGTCCTTTGGGGCGGGCAGTTGCACCGCGGTGTCTTCATCGTCGGAACGCCGCCCGGAGCAAGCTCGCTCCCACAGGATTGAAGTCGCCAGGAAAGTTTGTGTCAGGCATCAATCCAATGTGGGAGCGAGCTTGCTCGCGATGACGGCAGAGTTGCCACCACAAGAGCCGGAACCAACAGAATTCAAGACAGGTGCTTTATGACCGCAGCCAATGTTTACCCACAACGCCCAACCACCGGGGCCAAGGCCGAGTCGCCGCTGCATCACGCAGACCTCGCCAGCCTGGTGGGCAAGGGCCGCAAAAACGCCGGTGTTACCGTGCGTGACAAGAAACTCCTCGGCCACCTGACCATTCGTGGCGACGGCCATGATCCAGCGTTCGCCGCTGGCGTGCACAAGGCCCTGGGCCTGGAACTGCCCGTGGCCCTGACCGTCGTCGCCAAGGGCGAAACCAGCCTGCAATGGATGGGGCCGGATGAATGGCTGCTGATCGTGCCGACCGGTGAAGAATTCGCTGCCGAGAAAAAACTCCGTGAAGCGCTGGGTGCTCTGCACATCTCCATCGTCAACGTCAGCGGCGGCCAACAGCTGCTCGAACTGAGCGGCCCGAAAGTCCGCGAAGTGCTGATGAAGTCCACCAGCTACGACGTGCACCCCAACAACTTCCCGGTGGGCAAAGCCGTCGGCACAGTGTTCGCCAAGTCGCAACTGGTGATCCGTCACACCGCTGAAGACACTTGGGAACTGGTGATTCGTCGCAGCTTTGCCGATTACTGGTGGCTGTGGTTGCAGGATGCGGCGGCTGAATACGGGCTTAGCGTCCAGGCCTGACGCGGTCTAGCGCCGGGCTTGTTGTGGCGAGGGGGCTTGCCCCCGCTGGACCGCGAAGCGGGCCCAAAACCGGTGACTGTGTTTTCTCTGACGAAACGCGTTGGATGGTTTTACGACTGCTACGCAGCCGAACGGGGGCAAGCCCCCTCGCCACAGATATCACTGCCGACCCTTGGTTGCGTAGGTATTTTCGAACAGGAGTCACCGCACTATGAGCCGCGCCCCAGACACATGGATTCTGACCGCCGACTGCCCTAGCGTCCTCGGCACCGTGGATGCGGTGACCCGTTTTCTGTTCGAACAGGGTTGCTACGTCACCGAGCACCATTCCTTCGATGATCGGCTTTCCGGCCGCTTCTTCATTCGCGTGGAATTCCGTCAGCCCGACGGCTTTGACGAACAGGCCTTCCGCGCCGGTCTCGCCGAGCGCACCGACGCTTTTGGCATGATCTTCGAACTGACCCCGCCGCACCACCGGCCAAAAGTGGTGATCATGGTCTCCAAGGCCGATCACTGCCTCAACGACTTGCTCTACCGCCAGCGCATCGGCCAATTGTCCATGGACGTGGTCGCGGTGGTCTCCAACCACCCGGACCTCAAGCCGCTGGCCGACTGGCACCAGATTCCCTACTACCATTTCCCGCTGGACCCGAACGACAAGCCATCGCAAGAGCGTCAGGTCTGGCAGGTCATCGAAGAGTCCGGCGCCGAACTGGTGATCCTTGCCCGCTACATGCAAGTGCTGTCGCCGGAGCTGTGCCGCAAACTCGACGGCAAGGCGATCAACATCCATCACTCCCTGCTGCCTGGTTTCAAAGGCGCCAAGCCCTACCACCAGGCCTACAACAAAGGCGTGAAACTGGTGGGTGCCACCGCGCACTACATCAACAACGACCTGGACGAAGGCCCGATCATCGCCCAGGGCGTGGAAGTGGTGGATCACAGTCATTACCCCGAAGACTTGATCGCCAAAGGGCGGGATATCGAAGGGCTGACGTTGGCGCGGGCGGTGGGATACCACATTGAGCGAAGGGTGTTTCTCAACGCGAATCGTACTGTCGTTCTTTAGATCTTGGGGCTGCTGCGCAGCCCATCGCGAGCAAGCCCGCTCCCACAGGGATTTGTGTGAGTACACAAATCTCATACACACCAAAGATCCACTGTGGGAGCGAGCTTGCTCGCGATGAGGCCCTCCCAAACAACCCAAGAACACACAGGCAATAACCCAAGCAATCAACGCGCTGCCGCTCCATGGCAACGCGACCGCTACATAAAAACAACAGCGAGGTGAAAGCATGTCTGGTAATCGTGGTGTCGTGTATCTCGGCAATGGCCAGGTCGAAGTACAGAGAATCGACTATCCCAAAATGCAGGACCCGCGCGGCAGGAAGATCGAACACGCTGTCATCCTGCGCGTGGTGTCTACCAACATCTGTGGTTCCGATCAGCACATGGTGCGCGGCCGCACCACCGCCCAGACCGGCCTGGTCCTGGGCCACGAGATCACCGGTGAAGTGATCGAGAAGGGCCGTGATGTCGAGAACCTGCAGATCGGCGACCTGGTGTCGGTGCCGTTCAACGTTGCCTGCGGCCGCTGCCGTTCGTGCAAAGAACAGCACACCGGCGTCTGCCTGAGCGTTAACCCGGCACGTCCCGGCGGTGCCTATGGTTATGTCGACATGGGCGACTGGACCGGTGGCCAGGCCGAATACGCGATGGTGCCGTATGCCGACTTCAACCTGCTGAAACTCCCTGATCGCGACAAGGCCATGGAAAAAATCCGTGACCTGACCTGCCTCTCCGACATCCTGCCGACCGGCTACCACGGCGCAGTGACCGCGGGCGTTGGCCCGGGCAGCACCGTGTACATCGCTGGCGCCGGCCCGGTCGGTCTGGCGGCTGCCGCATCCGCTCGCCTGTTGGGCGCCGCGGTGGTGATCATCGGTGACGTCAACACAGTCCGCCTGGCCCACGCCAAGGCCCAGGGCTTCGAAATCGCCGACCTGTCCCTGGACACCCCGCTGCACGAACAGATCGCTGCATTGTTAGGCGAGCCTGAAGTGGATTGCGCCGTCGACGCCGTAGGCTTCGAAGCGCGCGGTCACGGCCATGACGGCGTGAAACACGAAGCACCGGCCACCGTGCTCAACTCGCTGATGGGCGTAGTCCGCGTAGCCGGCAAAATCGGCATCCCCGGCCTCTATGTCACTGAAGATCCAGGTGCTGTCGACGCCGCCGCAAAAATGGGCAGCCTGAGCATCCGCTTCGGTCTGGGCTGGGCCAAATCCCACAGCTTCCACACCGGCCAGACACCAGTGATGAAGTACAACCGCCAGCTGATGCAAGCCATCATGTGGGACCGCATCCATATTGCTGACATCGTCGGTGTTGAAGTTATCAGCCTTGATGATGCGCCACGTGGCTACGGCGAGTTCGATGCGGGCGTGCCGAAGAAGTTTGTGATTGATCCGCATAAGTTGTTTAGTGCGGCGTAATGTTCTTAGATTAAAGAAGAGGGCGACTTAATGTCGCCCTTTTTTGTTCAGGTGCGTGAGTTGTTCATTGCGTGCTAAGTCGTGAAAATCTTAATCATTACAAGTTGCTCATTTTGCGTTTCTTGTTGCCCAGTTATAAGTCGGTGGAACTTCAGGAGCTGGGGTGTTGAGGGCTTCCTCGTAATTTGGAGGAGGGATTCGTTGTCTGAGTTGTGCAATATCTCTTTCTGTATATTGCCAGGTTCTGACCCTTTGATGATGTGCCTCGCTTGTAGTAGGCAAATAACCATTGGCAATGTCGTTGAGAATGCTACGTTGTATTGACGCCGAGCTTTCCAGACGCCTGATTTCTTCTAACAAACGATTTTCGTCAACAGATGCCAGTACATCATCAGATCTGGATTCGACTGAAGCACGGCGACGAGGAGGACTATAGGCTGGCGGGGGATCAACAATGGTAGTGGGGGCATTAGAGACAGTCTGCCTCGGCGCGTTTTCTGCAGAGCCTGAAGTATCGATCGCTAGACGTCGGGCGCTAGCAGGAGTTCTGAATCCCAGCCTGTTTCCAACTCCTTTGAAAATGCTAATTAGCCAATTGGAATGGCCCGTTGGATCTCGACGATTTACCGGATCCCCCGCGCAATACGCATACGCATTCAACCCACCCTCCCCAAACGGACTCCAACTGTCCGGGCTGTTGAACCGCATCAACACCGGGTTAAACGCCCGATAGCCATTGCCCAACAAATAATGCCCGGTCACCGGGTCCGGCCGTTCGCCGTTGAAACCGAGCAGGCTGAGTAAACCGTTTTCGGGTGGGCGATGGCCGTAGGGTGTATAGGCAAGGGAATGAGGCGGCGTCGCATCGAGTGCGTTCAATACCGAGCGTTGTTGATCTGTGGCGAGCAGGGTGGTTTCAGCGGTGCCGCCCAGGCGTTGTTGTTGCGCTAGCAGTTGATCGTCATGCTGAAAAATCGAGCGCTGCACCGAGTCTTTAATCTCGGTGGCCAAGCGGTTTTTTAGGTAGAAGCGCTGGATGCTCGACTGCTTCGACTGCTTCGACTGCTTCGACTGCTTCGACTGCTTCGATAGCGTGCAAGCGGCCAGGCGATCCAGTGGGTCGTAGTGATAGCGGCAGAGCAGGGTTTCGCGGTTCGTTGGCATGGTGTCGGTTCCCTGAAAGATCCGTCGATTCAGGATTTCACTGTGGCGCAATCGACCCGAGTTGCCTACTAGCAGAACTGCTAGGTGTTTAAGAGGAAGCCCCAACCAATGTGCTCAACTCCCCGATGGACGTGGTTCGCATGGCCGGCAAAGCAAAACAGAACGGCGACCTTTGGGTCGCCGTTTTTCATTGTCAGTGCTCAGAATCGTTCAACAAAGCATATGTTGGTCATTTGGTATCGCGCACGGGCGTTAACGAGGAGTATTCAAATGCACACTTCTGTTCTGCGCCTGATTCGCATGTTTGTACTTGCTTGGTTTTCCTGTAAGCAATTGGAGCGTTCTTTTCGGCGACTGTCCAGCGTGTGTCCGGAGCTGGCTTCCAGTCTTTGAATGAGTACAACGTCAGCCTTGCGAAGGCGAACCACTCTTCCCCTTCATAATCACAGGAGACCACAAAGCTATTACCTTCCGAACTGATGTCTCGATACAACGCACCGGTGAATTTGAAAGTCTTTAGATGGTCCTCCTCAGCATAGGGGTTTGAGCCAACCCATATAAATTTCCCCGGTCCAGGCGCGCTATACAAATAACCACCGTCGCTCTCATCCTTGAGTTGTTTTATATCGGCGACTTCAGGGCAGGTGGTTGTTGCAGCGTAGACGTTACCCGCCATGGCCATGGTAGTAAATAGGCTGGCAATAAGTTTCATCCGCATTATGTGTACTCCGTTACGTATTTTGAGTGTCCATGCTCGCGGCTATGCCTGGATATGCCTACTGTCAAATCTGACAGTTATTTATGTCGATTTGAAATTACGCTTTCCACATTTATAAAAATTTTGCGGATAAGAGGCGTTGGGAGGACTATTTAAGTTGGGTCACGTTTAGCCGCCCATTGTCGCTTGTTTCTGCAATCGCCGTTCGATGACATCGAGCAAGTCGCAGCCGTCACGCAAGGAATTGCCGGGAGTTGGGCGACATCCTGGAGGACGACGGCGTCGGTACTGACATCTACTCGAAAGGCGTTGCGATGCCCCGGCTCGGAAGGAAGATTTGCAAGGCCGCGGATTATTAGCCCTACAAGGGTGCAGCGAATTTGCAATAAATAGATATGTCCGCTTTTTTTATCTACGGCCTATATAGATAGCCTTCAGGAAGACCTGTCCCCTTTCTGACAATTTCAGTAACCTTGACAGCCGATAATCCAGCGTCTGCCAGGCTCCGATAGAGGTTTCGTTGTTTTATAGTTATCGGGAAAGTTGTTTCTTCTCCGGTTCCAAGGCTATAAGCGGTTATGCGGGTCATTGGTTCAGTAGTCCCCGTGGGCGGGGCGGCTGACGGAGCGGCGTCGCGTTTTGCTAAGCCGGTTGTGAGTGATGATTGGCTTTCAGAGAATGGCCGGGAGCCTGTTTTTTTGCCGCTTATTTGGGAATTAGACGCTAAGGTTTTGACCTGTGGAGACATTGCATCCTGACTTTGTGAAGGCCGCAGTACTTGGGGGGGCGAAGGATGTGTGCTAGCAGGGTTATTGTTTTTTGGCGGAGTAGTCTCGAATTTTTGAGTGGTGTTAGTTGCACGAGATGATTTTCCGAATCCAAATACTCCCTTGATAGATCCCCATATTCCCCTGAAGGTCCAATGCCCCGTAGGGTCTGTGCCGTTTATCGGATCCCCCAAGGCATACGCATAGGGATTCAACCCGCCCTTGCCAAACGGGCTCATATTGTCCGGGCTGTTGAAGCGCATCAACACGGGGTTAAACGCGCGATAACCATTACCCAACAAGTAATGCCCGGTCACCGGGTCCGGCTGTTCGCCGTTGAAGCCGAGCAGGCTGAGCAAGCCGTTTTCCGGTGGGCGATGGCCGTAGGGTGTGTAGGCGAGGGGATGGGGCCGTGTCGCGTCGAGTGCATTCAAGACCGAGCGTTGTTGATCGGTGGCGAGCAAGGTGGTTTCAGTGGTGCTGCCCAGGCGCTGTTGTTGCGCCAGCAGTTGATCCTCGTGCTGGAAGATCGAATGGCGCACTTGGTCTCGAATCTCGGTGGCCAGGCGGGTTTTCAGGTAGAAGCGCTGGGTGCTTGCCTGCTTTGATAGTGTGCAAGCGGCCAGGCGATCCAGTGGATCATAGTGGTAGCGGCAGAGCAGGGTTTCGCGGTTCGTCGGCATGGGGTGGGTTCCCTGAAAGGTCCGTCGATTCAGGCTACTACTCTCGCGCAATTGGCCGGCGCTGCCTACTAGCAGAACTGCTAGGGTATGCGGGTTTTCTGATTTTTATAGGTTCATCGAGGATTAGGGACAACTTAGTTTCTATTGGGTAGGAATAGAGGGTTTTGATTTTCGTTTCTGCTTCTTTGAACGTATTTGCCACTACTTCGCCATATACGGTTTTGTGAGTGTGGTCCTTCGCGTAGGCAGTGTATTCAAAGATGGCCATCATTATATCCTTGTTATTGATCACGCAAAAAATAGAGCCTGTCGATAAAGTTATAAATTCCGGGCAATGTTTCGTCTACTGTCAGAAATTACAGATAGCGTCGTTATGTCAGCGCTTTCGGATAGACGGTTGACTGGCTCAAAAAAGAATTGGGAGTCTGAAAAAGACTGACTATCAACGGACTATCCGTCATCGGCTACAAAAAGGGCGACCATGATGTCGCCCATTTTTGTTTATGAGGACGCCTGCGTCTGCAATCGCCGTCCGATCACGTCCATCAGGTCGCAGCCGTCGCGCAGGGGGATGGCCAGGACTCGGGCGAAGTCGTGGAGGACTATGGTGTCGGAATGGATTTCTTCGCGCAGGGCGAGGTTTTCCAGCAGTTGGGTCACGGCGAGGATGCGGTAGGCGGCGGTGTCGTGCAGGACGTCGAGTGGGGCTTGGGTGTCGATGAGCAGGGAGTGGAAGTCGTTGTCGATTCCGGTGATGGGCATGTATCGGTTCATAAGGAAGCTCCGCGATTCGGTTAGGGCCACCACTCAATCGTCGCCAAACGAAAGGGTGGCAGCTGTACGCAGGTTGGCGAACCGGGAACACACGGAAAAAACCGGCAGACCCGAAGGTCTCCCGCGCACAGCCGCCATAACGCAGCTTTGCGGGTGCAAAAGATCCTGTCAAAAAAGCAGGAAGCTTTTGACCATATATTCGTCAGGTCGCCAAACCCGGTCGCCATGTGGGCGACGGGCGGACTATAAGCTTCATGCTTCGAACGGTGCAAGGCGCGAGCGTGAGGGGATTTCCGAGATAAGTGTAAGACTTGTGCCGAACACAATCCCCTGTGGCGAGGGGGCTTGCCCCCGCTGGGCTGCGAAGCAGCCCCAAAACCAGCCACAGCGGTGTGTCAGGTAATGCGCGTCATCGTTCTTCGCGGGCAAGCCACGCTCCCACAGTTGACCGCGTCTAACCACAATGAGCTGCCAGTCTGGAGATTGTGTTGACTGACAGGCTGCTTCCTCATGGGGTTTACAACGCCACCAATTGCCCCTGATACAACACCGGCCCGGTCGGTTGCCCGGTCGGCGAGCCGCCTTGTGGCTCAAGGCTGACCGCCAGTGCAATCGGAGTGTCGAGCAAGGCTTGCTGATCTTCGCTCAGGCTGACCCGGCCGTTCCCCCCGGCCGGCAGTACGCCGAGGGAAATCGGTTTGCCGTCAGGCTTGATGGCCCAGAGTTCCAGGCTGCGGCCCGGATCGACGGCGGCGAGTGTCAGCAGTTCGACTTGCAGGTAGTCGTCATGGGCCTGGATCCGCAACGCCGGTTGCTCGGTAGCGCTGAGCAGGGTGGCGCTGTAACGGGCGTCGTCGCGGTTGTAGATGATGCCCAGGGTTACGGCCACCAGCAGCGAACACACCATCGCAGTGACGCGCAGCCAATTCCAGAACGAGCGTTTTTCAGGCGCATGTAATTGCGGCGGCTCGATCCGTGCGGTGATGGCCTGCCACACGTGATCCGGCACCGGTTCTTCGACCAGTGGCTCGTTCAGGGTAGCCAGGCTTTCCTGCCACTGGGCCAGTTCACTGCGCAGGCTGGGGGTTTGGTAGTTCATGTTTCAAGGCACCTGCGCAGGCGCTCCATGCCGCGACGGATCCAGGATTTGACCGAGCCCAGCGGCGCGGCCAGCTGTTCGGCCAATTCAGCGCACGACAGGCCCTGAAAGTAGGCGATAGTGATCGATTGGCGCTGCATGCCTTCCAGGTGTTCCAGGCAGCGGTTCAAAGCGCTGGCCTCACGCGCACGACTCAACAGGTCATGGGCCGATGGGCCCTCATCCACCAACGCCTGTTCCTCAAGCTCGTTCAAGGGCCGCTCGCGATGCTTGCGCAGCTGGTCGACGGCCTGATTGCGGGTGATGTTGATCATCCAGGTCAATGGCGCCGACAGTTGCGGCTGGTAACGGGAAGCGTTGTTCCAGATCCGCACGAAGCTCTCTTGCAGCACGTCTTCGGCCAGATCGCGACGCCCCATAAAGCGCAATGCGACACCGTGCAAACGCGGGGCAGCGCGGTGGTAGAGGGTCTCAAACGCGCGACGGTCGCCCAGTGAACACTGGGCCAGAAGCTGTCTGAGCTGATCAGCGTCGTCGGTGGAAATGACGGTTCTCCGGGCAATCGAGGTAGCGGCGCTTGACTGCGTGCGGTGCCGATTGCAGGCAGAGGTTAGTTCACGGCGCGCCGTTGTTCCATTCACAGGCCAGGTCCTCAGGCCAACGCCGACCCTGGTGCGCAGGGCCGGCGCTGGTGAATGCTCAGCTTTTCGGCATGAGCACTTTGTCGATCACCTGGATCACGCCGTTGGACTGGTTCACGTCGTAGGTGGTGATGTCGGCGGTGACGCCTTTTTCATCCTTGAGCACGATGTTGTGCGGGCCGTTCATCATGACCCACAGCTTGCCGCCGCTGACGGTGGCAAGCTCTGCCTTGCCGCCACCGGCCTTGATGCGCTTGCTCAACTCCGTCATGTCGAGCTTACCGGGCACCACGTGGTAGGTGAGGATATGGGTCAGGGTGGTTTTGTTTTCCGGTTTCAGCAGGCTGTCGACGGTGCCGGCGGGCAGGGCGGCGAACGCCGAGTTGACCGGTGCGAACACGGTGAACGGGCCTTTGCCTTTGAGGGTATCGACCAGCCCAGCGGCTTTCACGGCGGCGACCAGGGTGGTGTGGTCGGCTGAGTTGACGGCGTTATCGATGATGTCTTTGCTCGGCATCATGCTCTGGCCGCCGACGATCACGCTGTCATGGCGCGGGTCCGCGGCGTGTGCGCTGCTCAGCGTCAGGCCGCAGGAAAGGGCCAGGGTCAGCAGGCTGGTGATCAATGGAGTTTTAATCGAAGTGCGTTTCATGGTGATGATCCTCATGGGGAAGAATCGGCCAGGAGTGTCTGTCCGTGCTTGATATACGCAGGCGAGGGAACACTGGATGCAGGGCATGGGAACTATTTTTCGGCTGGTTGAGGCAACGCACTGGACACTGGGAACAAACCCCATTCCCGCCAGTCCAACTGACTGTTTTGCACCACTCATTGCGCAGTGGTTTTCATGGCCCAAGAGGTTGTCTCGATGAAGATTTCACGCGGTGTTGCACTGGCTTCGCTCATGACCCTGGCCGCAAGCCCGGTCTTCGCGGCTTTCAACCTGGACGATGTGGCCAACGCAGTCTCCGGTGCACAAGGGAATAACAAAGGTGACGCGACAGTGGAGGCAGCACCAAAAGCGGCCGGCTTGCTCAATACCTTGGGTTCGCAGCTCGACATCACCCCAGAGCAGGCGATCGGCGGCACCGGCGCCATGCTTGGGCTGGCAAAAAATCAGTTGAGCTCCACCGACTATTCGCAGCTGAGCAAAAGCGTGCCGGGCCTGGATCAGATCTCGGGCAATAGCGCGCTGGGCGCCTTGGGTGGCTTGGGCGCTTTGGGCGGGTTGCTCGGCAAGTCCGGTGAGTCGTCGGCGCTGGACGGTTTGCTGGGCAACGTCAAAGACACCAACGACCTGAACAACGCCTTCAGCGCCTTGGGCATGGACAGCGGCATGATCGGCCAGTTTGCCCCGGTGATCCTGCAGTATCTCGGTCAGCAGGGCGTGGGCGGCTCGCTGCTGCAAAACCTGGGTGGAATCTGGGGCACCGGTATCGGCAGCTGACTTAACGGCGCTCGGTAGTTGACCGCGGTCAGCGGCTGGCGCTTGAGCAGCTAGCAGGCGGTAATGGTGAACGCCAGATCCTTGCTTCGGGCAACAGGTCAATCCGGGCAATGACGAATGTTTCACCTTTGGTTGGGTAGGGTGGGGTTCAGTTGTAGATTGCTGGAAGGTCCCTGACCTTATCGCGAGCAAGCTCGCTCCCACAGTTGATCGCCTATCCCCAGTGGGAGCGGCGGTGCGATCCGACTTGCCCGCGAAGCGATCTCGAGAACGAACGAATTATAGGGTTAAGGATCTAAAATCTCGCTGCCCATTCCCAAAAGGAACCCTCCCATCGTGAAATCCGTCCTTGCACTGTTATCCCTCCTGGCCCTGCCGGTCATGGCCGCCGAGCCGACCCTTTACGGGCGCTACGAATACATCCAATTGCCGGAAATCGGCGGTGAAACCCTCAAGGCCAAAATGGACACCGGCGCGCTGACCGCCTCGCTGTCGGCCAAGGACATCGAAACCTTTACCCGTGATGGCGAAGACTGGGTGCGCTTCCGCCTGGCCACCAAAGGCGCGAGCAACAAGGTTTACGAGCACAAGGTCGCGCGGATCAGCAAAATCAAAACCCGCACCGAAGAAGACGAGGATGACGAGGACACGGCCGCACCCACCAAACGCCCGGTGGTCGATCTGGAGTTGTGCCTGGGCAAGGTCAAACGCACCGTCGAGGTCAACCTGACCGATCGCAGCAGCTTCAACTACCCGCTGCTGATCGGCTCCAAGGCGTTGCGCGAGTTTGGTGCGGCGGTGAATCCGGCGAAACGGTTTACGGCTGACAAACCCGACTGCTGATTGACGGCGATTGAACGATCCTGCACCTTTTGGCAACGAAAACTCTGTGCTCGGATGCCATGCCCCATATCCTGATTGTCGAAGACGAAGCCGCGATTGCCGATACCCTGATTTTCGCCTTGCAGGGCGAGGGCTTTACCACCACCTGGCTAAGCCTGGGGCAAGCGGCGCTGGAGCATCAGCGCAGTACTCCGGCGGACTTGATCATTCTCGATATCGGCCTGCCGGATATCAGCGGCTTTGAAACCTGCAAGCAATTGCGACGTTTCAGCGAAGTGCCGGTGATGTTTCTCAGCGCCCGCGACGGCGAGATCGACCGGGTGGTGGGGCTGGAAATCGGCGCTGACGATTATGTGGTCAAGCCGTTCAGCCCTCGCGAGGTCGCTGCGCGGGTACGGGCGATTCTCAAGCGTGTCCTGCCGCGAGCCACCGCCGCTGTGGCCACCGGGGTGTTTCAGATAGACCGCGAGCGTGTGCAAATCAGCTATCGCAGCCAGCTGCTGAGCCTGACCCGTCATGAATTCCGTCTGCTGCAATGCCTGCTGGAGCAACCCGAACGGGTCTTCAGCCGCGAGCAGTTGCTGGATGCGCTGGGTGTCGCCGCCGATGCCGGTTACGAGCGCAGCATCGACAGCCATATCAAAAGCCTGCGGGCGAAACTGCGCATGGTGGTTGCCGACGCCGAGCCGATCCAGACCCACCGCGGTCTCGGTTATAGCTACCGCCCGGGGCACAGCTGATGCCGCTGGGTATCCGGATTTTCCTGGTGTATCTGCTGTTTATCAGCTTCACCGGCTATTTTGTGCTTAGCACGGTGATGCAAGAAATCCGCCCGGGCGTGCGCCAGTCCACCGAGGAAACCCTGGTGGACACCGCCAACCTGATGGCCGAGATCCTGCGCGATGACCTCAAGTCCGGGACGCTTGCCCAAAGCCGCTGGCCGGACCTGCTCAAGGCCTACGGCGAACGGCAACCGGCGGCGACCATCTGGGGCTTGCCTAAGAATCAGGTCAATCACCGCATCTATGTCACCGATGCCCAAGGCATCGTGCTGCTGGACTCGAGCGGCGTGGCAGTGGGGCAGGATTATTCACGCTGGAACGACGTGTACCTGACCCTGCGTGGCGAATACGGCGCCCGCTCGACCCGCAACGATCCGGCAGATCCCGACTCATCGGTGATGCACGTCGGCGCGCCGATCCGCGACAACGGCCAGATCATTGGCGCGGTCACCGTGGCCAAGCCCAACAGCTCGTTGCAGCCCTACGTCGACCGCACCGAGCGGCGTCTGTTGTGGTACGGCGCGGGGTTGATCGGCCTCGGTTTGCTGTTCGGCGCCGCGCTGTCCTGGTGGCTCAGCGCAGCACTGCGGCGCTTGACCGCCTATGCCCAGGCCGTCAGCGAGGGCCGCCGCGCCGAGTTGCCGCAGTATCGCGGTGGCGAGCTGGAGCAGTTGGCCACGGCGGTCGAACACATGCGCACTCAGCTTGAAGGCAAGGCTTACGTCGAACGTTATGTCCACACCCTGACCCATGAATTGAAGAGCCCGCTGGCGGCGATTCGCGGCGCCGCCGAATTGCTCCAGGACGAAATGTCGCTGGCGCAACGGCAGCGTTTCGTCAGCAATATCAATTGCGAAAGCGCGCGCATGCAGCAGTTGATCGAGCGACTGTTGAACCTGGCACTGGTCGAGCAGCGCCAGGGGCTGGAGGAGCGGGTGGCAGTACCCTTGGTGCCGCTGCTGGAAGAGTTGCTGAGTGCCCGGAGTGCGCGGATCGAGCGTAAGCATCTACAGGTCGAGCAGCAGGTGGCTTCGAGATTGAGCCTGTCGGGCGAGCCGTTTTTGTTGCGTCAGGCATTGGCCAATCTGCTGGAGAATGCGCTGGATTTCATCCCGTCTCATGGGGTGTTGCGATTCAGCGCCGAGCAGGTGGGTGAGCAGATCGAGCTCAAACTGTTCAACCAGGCCGACCCGATTCCCGATTACGCCTTGCCGCGCTTGAGCGAGCGCTTCTACTCCTTGGCGCGCCCGGACAGCGGGCGTAAAAGCACCGGGCTTGGGTTGAATTTTGTTGAAGAAGTGGTGCAGTTGCACGGTGGCGAGTTGCACATCGGCAACGTACCGGGTGGGGTAGAGGTGACATTGCGTCTGCCCTGACTTGTGGTGAGGGGGCTTGCCCCCGCTGGGCTGCAAAGCAGCCCCAAAAAATACGACTGTGTTTCGTCAGATACACCTCATTCTCCGCTTTTACGACTGCTTCGCAGCCGAGCGGGGGCAAGCCCCCTCGCCACAGGGGTACGGTTCACAGATCGGATCTTTTTTCTCCACTCACTCTCCACATTCCCCCCACAAAACCCCCACACAACCACCACAGACTCTCCCCATCCAAACAGGGAGAGATCCATGAACCGCAGCCTGACTTTAAAACTGGGGGCGATTGCCCTTTTGATTCTGCTGTTGCTGATTCCGCTGCTGATGATCAACGGCATCATCAATGACCGTCAGCAACTGCGCGACGGTGTCCTTGAAGACATCGCACGCAGTTCCAGCTACAGCCAGCAGCTGAGCGGCCCGATCATGGTGGTGCCGTATCGCAAAGTGGTGCGCACCTGGAAAACCAATGAGAAAACCAGCAAGCGCTACCAGGAAATCGGCGAAGAACGCGGTCGGCTGTATTTCCTGCCGGAGCGTTTTGAACTAGACGGCAAGGTGCAGACCGAATTGCGGGCGCGGGGGATTTATCAGGCGCGGCTGTTCCATGCCGACAACCGCATCAGCGGTCATTTCGCGCTTCCCGAGCAGTGGGGAATCAAGGAAGATTTCGTCGACTATCAGTTCGATCAGGCATTTCTGGCGGTCGGTATCAGCGATATTCGAGGGATCGAGAATGCCCTGAAACTGGAACTCAATGGCCAGAACCTGGACTTTGTCCCGGGCTCACAAGTGAGCTGGCTGGGTGAGGGTGTGCATGTGCCGTTGCCGGGGCGGGACGTCAGGCAGGCCACGCAACTGGCGTTCGCGTTTGACTTGCGCCTGCAAGGCACCGGGCAGTTGCAGATCATCCCGGTCGGCAAAACCAGCAAGGTGCAATTGGCCGCCAACTGGCCTCACCCAAGCTTTATCGGCAACTACCTGCCGACCCAGCGTGAAATCACCGGAGCAGGGTTTACCGCGAATTGGCAGACCTCGTTCTTTTCCACCAACCTCGAAGAAGCCCTGTCCAACTGCCTGGCCAGCGAGCGATGCGAAGAATTCAAGAGCCGCAGCTTTGGGGTGAGCTTCATCGAACCGGTGGATCAGTACCTCAAGAGCGACCGGGCGATCAAATACGCGCTGCTGTTCATTGCCCTGACCTTCGCCGGATTCTTCCTGTTCGAAGTGCTCAAGAGCATGGCAGTGCATCCGATCCAGTACGCGTTGGTGGGTGTGGCGCTGGCGTTTTTCTATCTGTTGCTGTTGTCGCTGTCCGAGCACATCGGGTTTGCCTTGGCTTATATGTTGTCAGCTGCCGCCTGCGTGGTGTTGATCGGCTTTTATGTCAGCCATGTGCTGCGCAGTCTTTGGCACGGCTTGAGTTTCGCGGGAGGGTTGGCGGCGTTGTATGGCCTGCTGTATGGCTTGCTCAGTGCCGAGGACTACGCGTTGCTGATGGGCTCGTTACTGCTGTTTGGGCTGCTGGGTGTGTTTATGGTGCTGACTCGCAAACTTGACTGGTATGGGATTGGTCAGGGCAAAGCCAAGCCACTGGAGTTTGATATCGAGGTGACCCGTGAGTAGGTCGTTGGGGTTGCGGGAGGATCAAGTGGTGGGGGCAAAGCTGGCGATTAAAATCGCCAGCTTGTTTCCTGTACGTCAAGACCGTCGCGGGGTGGTCAGGATCCTCTACATTTTGCCCAGCGGGTCGTAGTGGTAGTGACACAGTACGGTTTCGCGAGGGGAAGTAGGCATTGACTGAGCTCCATGCAATGCCCAAAAAAATGGATCTTCAGCATCGGAATTTTTTCAGTCTTTGCCTACTAGTAGAACTGCTAGGGTGCCGCTCGTCTCCGAGCGGCGGCTTCAGTAAGGTCTGTTTTTGCGAGCACGTTACGCCGAGAGGTTCATCAACTTTGACGAAGTTCCTTCAGGTTGGGGTTGAGAGCTGCATTTTCATTTGCATTGGACTGTGGTCCGGGGACACGCGCTCCAGGTTGCGCATCACCTTGCAGATGACGGGTATTTTCAAAGTTACCTTGGCTGGCAGGTGTGTGGTTTGCCGGATTTTGGGTAGTTTGAGATCTGGGCCTTGTTGATGGCTGCATCTCAAAGGCCTCAGGAGGTGTATTCACTGAACGGCGCGAGTCCATCGCCCTACGTGCATTGATTTGCGCCGGACGTGCGTTGAATTTCGCCATTATCCGAGGTCCCATGGCAGCAAGGCCTAGTGCTACTGCGGACACACCTAAAAGAGCGATTGAAGTGATTCTTAGCGGGTTAGCTATATCCTCATCTTTTATGAATTTCGAAGCAACACTCCCAGCTATCCCTGTTAAGAGCGCACCGGAGGAAGCTAATTTTAAAATTCCAAACACCGAAAAGTGCCCAGTCGGATCACTTTGATTTACCGGATCCCCAGCGCAATATCCATACGCATTCAACCCTCCCTTGCCAAATGGACTCCAACTGTCCGGGCTGTTGAACCGCATCAACACCGGATTGAACTGCCTGTAACCATTGCCCAAATGATAATGCCCGGTTATCGGATCCGGTCGTTCGCCGTTGAACCCGAGCAAGCTGAGTAAACCATTCTCCTGCGGGCGATGGCCGTAAGGTGCATAGGTGAGGGGGTGAGGCCGGGTCGCGTCGAGCGCGTTTAATACCGAACGTTGTTGATCGGTTGCCAGTAAGTGGGTGTCAATCCGGCCACCTTGGGACTGCTGTTGCGCCAACAGTTGGTCGTCGTGCTGGAAAATGCTGCATTGCACCGGGCCTTGTATTTCGGTGGCCAGGCGGGATTCGCAGTAAAAGCGCTGGATGCCGGGTTCTTCGAATAGCGTGCAGTCTGCCAAGCGGTCAAGGGCATCGTGGTGGTAGCGACACAGTACGGTTTCGCGAGGGGAAGTAGACATTGGCTGAGCTCCGTGCAAGGTCCAAAAAGCTGGCCTTCAGCATCGGCGTTTTTTCAGTCGTTGCCTAGCTAGCAGAACTGCTAGGGTTTTGGGCTTGCAGGAGTATCAGAAGTTGGCGACACGGAGTGCTGGGTTGTTTCGTCTGGATCCGGGGTGGTGCTATCGCGAGCAGGCTCGCTCCCACATTGGTCTTGCATTGATTCCCCTATCGCGAGCAGACCTGAATCCGTGGGAGCGGGCTTGCTCGCGATGAGGGCAGGTCAGTCACTGCTTATTCAAACCGGTGGCTGGGTCTCCAGCATCGACGGCCGCTGACTGACTTCGGCATACCAGTCGGCGAGTTTCGGGTTGGCTTTACGCCATTTCAGGTCTGGATGGCGGAAGTCCAGGTAGCCGAGGGCGCAGGCCACGCTGATGGCGGCGACGTCGAAATGGCAGGTGAGTTCGGCGATCGCATCGGCTTCGAACACGGCCAGGGCGCGGCGGATTTTCTCGCGTTGGGCTTCGAGCCATTCGTCCCAGTGTTTTTCCGGGGCGCGCAGGGCGACTTCGTATCGCACCAACACCGAGGCGTCGAGGATTCCATCGGCCATCGAGGCCAGGGTCAGGCGCCGCCAGCGGGCCGAGCCGTCGCGGGGGATCAGCGGGTTGCCGACGTGCTGGTGGTCGAGGTAATCGAGGATCACCCGGCTGTCGTGCAGTACGTTGCCGTCGGCCAGGCGCAGGGCCGGGATTTTGCCCAGCGGGTTGTCCCGGTTGAGGGCGGCGTCCGGGCTGACCGGGCTGAGTTGGCTGTTTTGCAGCGCTACGCGATTCAGTTGGCCGGTTTCGTGGAGCAGCACCATCACTTTGCGAACGTAGGGCGAAGCCGGGTTGTGGAATAAGGTCATGCTGGGGGCGGACATGGGTTTTTCTCACAGGATGGGCAGGGGGTTAGCCTATTAAGTTCTGTGGTGGCTGGCGAGGGGTTTGAATCGGGGAATGATTCGGTGCCTGTGGGGCCGCTATCGCGAGCAGGCGCGCTCCCACAGGGTTTTCGGTTGGCCACAGACTTGTGATCAGCGGCCGATCCAGTGTGGGAGCGAGCCTGCTCGCGATGGGGTCCTGTCAGGCACCAAGAATTTCAGCCCCGAGCACGCCCTTTGAACAACCCCCGCAACCCAATCACCGCCGGCATCCCCAAGCCAATCCAGCTCAATCCATCCCACACACCCTCCCCGAGCAGCGCGGCGAACAGTCCGGTGGCAGTCAACAGACCAAGGACCATGGGCGTACCGAAGACCTTCCAGAAGTTCGATTGTCTGGGCTTCACGAGGCAGTTTCCACTTCAGCGATCACCGGTTTTGCCGCCTTGCGCCGCACTGCCCACAGATACACGCCGCTGCCCAGGACGATGATCGTCAGCACATCGAGCGCCGCCCAGAGGATCTTCATCGGCATGCCGCCGTAGTCGCCGAAGTGCAGTGGTTGCGACATGCCCATGGCGTCCATGTACCACGGCCGTTCGGCGACGGCGGTGACCTGCAGGGTGTTGGCGTCGATCAGCACCGGGGTCAGCAAATGCGAGGTCAGGTGGGTGCTGCCTTTCATGAATACCGCGTAGTGATGCTCGCTGGAAAACCGCGTGCCGGGGAAGGCGATGAAGTCTGGCTGCATGCCTGGCGCCACGCTTTCGGCAATCTCGAGCAAACGGCTGGCTGGCGCCAGTTGGGTCAGCGGCGGGGCGCCGCGGTAAGGTTCGATCATTGCGCTGAGGCTGTCATTGCGCCAGGCGGCGATCAGCAGGTCGGCGCAGGCGCTGATCACCCCGGTGACACCGACCACCAGCGCCCAGGTCAGGGTGACCACGCCGATCAGGTTGTGCAGGTCGAGCCAGCGCAGGCGGGTGGATTTGTCCTGGCGTACCGTGGCGAATTTCAGCCTGCGCATGAACGGCAGGTACAGCACCGTGCCGGAAATGATCGCCAACACGAACAGGATCCCCATGAACGCCAGCAGTAATTTGCCCGGCAGACCGGCGAACATGTCCACGTGCAGACGCAGCATGACCATCATCAGCCCGCCATTGGCCGAGGGGACTTCCAGGGCTTCTCCGGTGCGGGCGTCGAGCATGAAGGTGTGGGACGAGTTGGGTTCGGTGCCGGCGGTGGGCGCCATGATCGCGATCACGCCGTTGGGGTCTTCTTCATCCCAACCGAAATACTGCATCACCTCGCCCGGCCGATGGGCCTCGGCGGCGCGCACCAGCTGTTGTAAATCCAGCCGCGCGGTGTCGGCCGGCAGCTGCTTGAGCTCGGGCGCGTCCCCCAGCAGGTGATCGATCTCGTGATGAAAAATCAACGGCAAGCCGGTCAATGCCAGCATCAACAGGAAGACGGTGCAGATCAGGCTGGTCCAGGTGTGGATAAAGGACCAGCGGCGGATGGTTGTGCTTTTCATCGGTTATCCAAATGCAAAAAGGGCCACCGCACGGTGGCCCTTCAATCATGGTGTGCGGCTTAGAACTTGTAGTTAACGCTGGCAACGACGTTGCGTTCGTCGCCGTAGTAGCACCAGTAACCGTCACAGTTGGACAGGTAATCCTTGTTGAACAGGTTCTTGGCTTCGACCGCGACCGTGACCCCCTTCATGCTGTTGTCCAGGCGCCCGAGGTCGTAATGCACAGCGGCGTCATAGACGGTGTAAGAGCTGACATGGGCAACATCGGTATTGGTGGCGTTGCCATAAGTGTCACCCACGTAGCGTACCCCGGCACCTACGCCGAAACCGTCGAGCAGACCCGCGTGCCAGGTGTAATCACCCCACAACGTGGCCTGGTTGCGCGGGATCAGCGCCATGCGGTTGCCGACTTCGGTGGCCAGACCCTTGCGGATCTCGGTGTCGGTGTAGGTGTAGGAGCCGATGACCTTGAAGTTGTCGGTGACCTCGGTGGTGGCCTCCAGTTCAAGCCCGCGAACCTGCAGCTCGCCGACCTGGCGGGTGAGGCTGCCTTCGGTCACGTTCACGTTTTCCTGGCGCAGGTCGTAGACCGCTGCGGTCAGCAGGGTCTTGCTGCCCACCGGCTGGTACTTGACCCCGACTTCGTACTGACGGCCTTCGGTCGGCTTGAACGACTCGGTGGCCGAGACGCTGGCGCCAATGCTCGGCTGGAAGGACTCGGTGTAGGAGATATAAGGGGTCACGCCATTGTCGAACACATAGCTGAGGCCGACGTTGCCGGTGAAGGCTTTGTCGCGCTGGGTGTTGGTGACATCGTTGTTGTTGTAGAAGGTGGTGCCGGTGTGGACCCAGTCTTCACGACCGCCGAGGGTCAGGCGCCAGTTGTCCAAGGCCATCTGGTCCTGGACGTACAGGCCGGTCTGGCGGGTCTTCTGGTTGAAGTCCTGCAGGGCGAAGTAAGTGACGCCGGACATGTCCGCCCCGTGGATCGGGTTGTTGACGTTGATCGGCGGCACGCCCATGCCGTACAGCCACTGGTAATTGGTGTTGGAGCGCTGGTGATCCAGGCCCAGCAACAGGGTGTGGCTGATTGCACCGGTGGCGAAGTCAGCCTGGAAGTTGTTGTCGACCGCGAACTGGCTGATGTCTTCGTTGACGATGCCCGACTCACGGTTGACGTTGCCATCGGCGTCGACGGTATTGAAGGTGTTGACGTTCACCGCCTGGAATTCCAGGTCGCTCTTGGTGTAGCGCAGGTTCTGACGGAATTGCCAGACGTCGTTCAAACGGTGTTCAAAGGCATAACCCAGGGCGTAGTAGGTGCGGTCGTAGTAGTCCCAGTCCGGCTCGCCGAGGTTCTTGTGATGGGAAATCTTCCCGGCCGGCGAGCTGAGCTTGGTGCCCTGCAGCGGCAGGAACTGGCCAGTGATGCCGGTATCGTCGCGGGTGTACTGGGAGATGAAGGTCAGGCTGGTGTCTTCATTGATGTTCCAGGTCAGGCTCGGCGCGAGGTTGTAGCGCTTGTCCGGGATATGGTCGACCGGAGCGTTACTGTCGCGCACTACGCCGCTGACGCGGTAGAGAAACTGGCCTTGGTCATCGATCTTGCCGGTGCTGTCGAAGTTGATCTGTTTGTGTTCGTTGCTGCCAGCCTGGGCTTCGACCTGGTGAGCGCTTTCGGCCTGCGGACGACGGCTGACCATGTCGAGCATGCCGCCCGGCGGGGTCTGGCCATAGACCGAAGAGGCCGGGCCGCGCAGTACGGCGATGCGCTCCAGGTTCCAGGGCTCGACTTTCGGGTTTGCGAACGAGCCCTTGGGCAGCGGCAGGCCGTCGAGGAACTGGGTCGGGTCGAAGCCACGCACGCGCAGCCAGTCGGCACGGGAGTCGGAGCCGTAGCCGCTGCTCTGTACGCCGGCGGTGTAACGCAGTGCGTCATTGAGGTTGAGCACCTGGCGCTCATCCAGCTGTTCGCGGGTGATAACGGTCATCGAGCGGGGGACTTCAACGATGGCGGTATCGGTCTTGGTCCCGGCAGCGGTTCGAGTGGCCACGAAACCGGCGGCTGGTCCCCAGGCACTTTCGCTGTTTTCCACGCCGATCACCGCCGTTTCCGGCAGGGCCATCACCCCCTCAGGAACGGTCACCAGGCTGTAGGTGCCGGCGCTGCTTTGTTCCAGTTGCAGACCGGTGCCGCGCAGGGCCTGGCCCAGGGCGCCGGCGGCGTCGAACTGGCCATTGACCGGTGCCGAGGTTTTACCGGCGGCCAGCGACGGATTCAGGCTCAGCGCCAGACCGGCCTGGCTGGCGATCTGGTTCAGGGTGCTGGCCAATGGCGCCGCCGGCAGATTGTAGGCGCGAACGCTGGACGCCTGTTCGGCGGCAACCACGTGGGTACTGGCCAAAGGGGCGCAGAAGGCAATGGCGACGGCCAACAGGCTGGGGCGCAACAAGGTGTCTAGCGAGCGGGACATACAGCGGCTCCTGAATGGAAATATTTCTCAATTGCCTATGTGCCGGACGAGATTCAAAAAGTGATAGGGCTGATTGAAAATAATTTAGATTCAGAAAGTGGGAGGGTACATCTTGGCGGAGTGTGGATCACTCCCCTGTGGCGAGGGAGCTTGCTCCCGCTGGTCCGCGAAGCGGACCCAAAACCAGCCACCTCGTTTTATCAGGTAAATCGCGTTGGCAGGCTTTACGACTGCTTCGCAGCCGAGCGGGAGCAAGCTCCCTCGCCACAAGGGGATCTGCGTTCAGAATCAGGGTTTGGTCTCAGCCTTCGCCACCACCGTCACCCACCACGGCGTGTGCTGTGCGATCTGCACCGGCAGGGTCGGCAGCAGGGCGGTCAGCGCCAGGTCGGTGTCGTGCAGCGGGAAGCTGCCGGTGATTCGCAGGTCCGCCACTTGCGGCGCGACCCCCAGATGGCCACGCCGATAACGCCCGAGTTCGTTGACCAGATCCGCCAACCGGGCGTTATCCACCACCAGCATGCCGCGGGTCCAGGCGTCGGCTCCCGGGTTCAGCGCCAGCAGTGGACCAAGGCCGTCCCGACGCATCAGCACTTGTTGGCCTTCACGCAGAATCTGTTCGTCAACACTCGATTGCGGATGTGCGGCCACGGCCGATTGCAACACGCTCAGCCGCGTTCCTTGCTCTTCGAGCTTGACCAGGAACCGCGTACCCAGCGCGCGCATCTTGCCTTCGCGGGTTTCGACGATAAACGGCCGGGCATCGTTGTGGCCGGTTTCAATGAGAATTTCACCTTCCAGCAGTACGATTCGCCGCTGCTTCTCATCAAAACGCACATCCAGCGCGCTGTGGGTGTTGAGGTTGATCTGCGTGCCGTCGGCCAGTCGCAGGGTGCGTTGCTCGCCGGTGGCGGTGCGTTGGTCGGCCAGCCAGTAATCGAGCGGCAGATAACGTTCACCGGCGAACAGCGTCAGACCGCAGACCAGCATCACACTGGCCAGCCCGCTACCGAGCTTGCGGACCCTGCGCCGAATGCTTTCCCGCGATTGCAACAAGGCCGAGCGGGCCGGGCCGCTGGCGACACTGAAGCGTTGATCGAGCATGCCCAGCTGCCGCCAGGCGCGAGCATGCTCCTCGGTGGCGGCGTGCCATTTGGCGAATTCTTCGCGCTCTATGGCGCTGCCGTTGCCGGAGTCCAGCGACAGTTGCCAGGCGATGGCGGCATCCAGGACCCGCGCCGAGACCGGTTTGGAGTTGACCTGGTTCATGCCGGCTCACCGTACAGGGCGATGTAGCACTGACGAATGCCTTGGGCCAGATACTGCCGCACTCGAGGCACGGACACCCCGAGACGCTCGGCGATTTCAGCATGGCCCAGACCATCGATACGGTTAAAAAGGAAGGCCGCGCGTGCCTTGCTCGAGAGTTGGCCAAGCAGGCGGTCGATGGCCTTGAGGTCTTCGAGAATCAGTTGCTGTTCTTCCACTGAGGGTTGTTCGCCCACCGGGATCAGCATCAGTTCGGTGAGGTAGGCCTGTTCCAGTGCGGCGCGGCGGAAGTAGTCGAACAGCAGGCCTTTGGCGATGGCCACCAGAAACGCCCGCGGTTCGCGCGGGGTTTTCAGTTCATCGCGGCCCAACAGGCGGACGAAGGTGTCCTGGCTCAGGTCTTCGGCCCGTTGCGGACAGGCTACATTGCGCCGCAGCCAAGCCAGCAGCCAGCCGCGATGGTCGCGATACAACGCGCCGACAAGCTCACTGTGAGGACTTTGGGCTGACGACACGAACATCACCAATCGAGAAGTTTAAACTAACGAGAATTATTCGCGATTGTGTCAGAGGCGGGAGATGTAAGCAATTGGCGCTGGTCGGGATCCTGAGACTGGCGATGTCTCCCGTAGCAGCTGCCGAGCCTGCGAGGCTGCGTTCGGCCGCGTAGCGGTCGCAATTCAGATACCGCGGTTTTCCAGGCAAACCGCGTCAAGCCATTTACGACCGCTTCGCGGCCGAACGCAGGCTTCGCCAGCTGCTACGGGAAATCGCGTCGCACTCTAGAACGAATGCGCCTGCTTGCGACGCTTCCACTGGTTCAGCCGTTGTTGCAGGTTCAGCGGGCTATGAATTTGCTGCTGTCGCGCCCGGCTGAACAGGATCAGGGCCAGCTCTGCTGTGGCCAGCGCATCGGCGCTGGCGTGGTGGCGTTCGCCAACCTGCAGATTGAAATAGTCGATCCATTGATCCAGCCCGGCTTTGCTGACGTGCGCTCGGGGGCAGAGCAACGGCGCCATGTCTGCGACATCGAGAAACGTGTGCTGCAAGCGATAACCCAGGCTGTCTTTCAAGGCCCGCCCAAGCATGTGCTGATCGAACGGTGCATGAAAGGCCAGCAACGGGCTGTCGCCGACGAACTCCATGAAGTCCAGCAAGGCTTCGGCCGGATCGCTCCCGGCGGCAATCGCGCTGGGGCCCAGGCCGTGGATCAATACCGCGGGGCTGAGCTTGTGATCTTCGCGCTGCAAGGTTTGTTCGAATTGTTGGCTGAAGTCGATCGCCCCGTCTTCGATCACCACCGCGCCGATGGACAGCACCACGTCCTTGTTCAGGTTAAGCCCGGTGGTTTCCAGATCCAAGACCACCCAGCGTTGCTCGCGCAGGCTGCATTCGCTCAGTTCCGGGGCGGCTATCAAGTGCTCCAGTCGCTGTTGCTGCTCGAGCGTCAGTTTCGGGCCGTCGGGCCTTAGCCAGGAGAACAGACTCATAGCTGATACCGCAGGGCCAGGCTGCTTTGCAATCGCTGGGCCTGGCGCAGGGATTCACGGAGGATTCGCCGATCCAGGTGATTGAGGCTGTCAGGGTCGACCCGGTTGGAGTAGGGCAGGTTCTCGCGGGTTTGCAGTTGATGCTGCTGCATGCGGGTCTGCTGAATGAAGTGGTAGGCCTCCTCGTACGCAGCACCGTCCAGCCGTTCGATGACTTCCCGGGCCACCAGTTGCTGCAAGCGCTCCAGCGTATTATTGGCTTCGATGCCATTGGCCAGGGCCAGTAGTCGGGCGCCGTCGACGAAGGGGGTGAGGCCCTGCACTTTCAGGTCCAGGGTGGCTTTCTCGTTACCTTTGCGGGTCAATACAAAGTCGCGGAAGCGCCCCACCGGCGGACGCTGGCGCAAGGCGTTCTCGGCCATCATGCGCTGGAACAGGCGGTTGTCGGCGACCTGGTCGAGAATCTCGTGGCGTAATTGCTCACAGCCTTGTTCATCGCCCCAGACCACTCTCAAGTCGAAATAGATGGTCGAACTCAGCAGGTTCTCCGGCGTCGCTTCACGAATAAACGCCGCGAAACGTCGGGCCCATTCGGCGCGGGACAGGCACAGCTCGGGGTTGCCGGCCATGATGTTGCCCTTGCACAGGGTGAAACCGCAGAGCGCCAGGCTTTGATTGATCTGCTGCGCCAACGGCAGCAACTTGCCACGGATCTCGGCAGCGTGGGCGGCGTCTCTGGCCTCGAAGAGGATGCCGTTATCCTGATCGGTATGCAGGGTCTGCTCGCGACGACCTTCGCTGCCGAAACACAGCCAGCTGAAGGGTACGCCGGGATCGCCTTTCTCGGCCAGGGTCAGTTCGATGACCCGGCACACGGTATGGTCGTTGAGCAGGGTGATGATGTGAGTAATCTGGGTCGAGGACGCGCCATGGGCGAGCATGCGCTCCACCAGTTGGCCAATTTCGCCGCGAATCGCCACCAGGTGGTCCACCCGAGGTGCGTTGCGGATGGTCCGCGCCAGGTGCACCAGGTCGACCCGTTGCAGGGAAAACAGATCGCGCTCCGAGACCACGCCGCACAGGCGATGATCCTTGACCAGGCAGACATGGGCGATATGCCGTTCGGTCATGGCAATCGCCGCATCGAACGCGCTGTGATCCGGCGTCAGGGAAAACGGCGCCTGGGTCATATGCCGTTCGATGCCCTGGTTGAAATCACCGGTGCCATCGGCGACTACCTGGCGCAGGTCGCGCAGGGTGAAAATGCCGACCGGGGCCTTGTGCTCGTCGACCACCACAATGCTGCCGACCTGTTGCTCGTGCATCAGGGTCACGGCTTCACGCAGCGGTGTCGTCGGGCTGCAGGACACCGGATGGCGCATGGCCAATTCACCCAGACGGGTATTGAGCGAATACTGGGTGCCGAGGGTTTCCACGGCTTTTTGCTGAACCTGCTGGTTGACTTGATCGAGCAGGCTGCTGACCCCGCGCAGGGCAAAGTCGCGGAACGGGCTGGACAGCGCGAACAGCTTGATAAAGGCCAGCTTGTTCAATTGCAGGCAAAACGTGTCGTCGGCCGCCAGGTGTTCGGTGCGGGTTGCGCGTTCGCCGAGCAGTGCGGCAAGCGGGAAACACTCGCCCGTGGCGATGTCAAAGGTGGTTTCGGTGCCGCCCTTGGCGGTATGCGGGCGCTCGCCGACGACTCGCCCTTGCTTGACGATATAGAAGTGCTCAACCGTGCCGTCAGCGGGCTTGATGATGCTGTCGCCCGGTGCGTAGAAGCGCAGTTGGCATTGCTCGACCAGGTAGGCCAGGTGAGCGTTTTCCATCTGATTGAAGGGCGGGAACCGTTGCAGGAACTGCATGGTGCCGTGGATGTTCTGCAACACCGCGGTTTTCCCTGCCTGGGTGAAGGCATCCTCTTTATTCATAACCATTACCGCAGTTTTTTTTGAATTGTTGTGGTTGAGTCATCAGTCATCCTCAACCCCTCTGGCCCGGGTGCCCATTGGACGTAAGTCTAGGTAGCCAGCAAGTTAAATCGAAGTTTCGGATAAGCCCTACAGAGCCCAGGCAAAAACTGTCATAAGCTCTATTTGGAGTTATCCGACGAAGTGCACATTGAAGGTCTGTTTGGTGATGTCTGAGCATTTGCCAAGGGATTGATTTGAAAACGCAGAGAACCGTATGTCCGACCACGATATCTTGAGTGATGCCGAGCGCGAGGCGCTCAGCGCCGTCATGCTGGAGCCGGATTTGCCGCCGCAGCGCGTGTTGATCGCCGATGATGATCGGGACGCACGGGAGTTGTTGTCGGAGATCCTTGGCCTGGATGGTATTCGCTGCATGACTGCTGCCAATGGCAAAGCGGCGCTGGAACTGTTGAACTCGAATAAATCGATTGGCCTGCTCATCACGGATCTGCGCATGGCACCCTGCGATGGTCTGGATCTGATACGTCAGGTGCGCGAGTCGGAGCGCGCGGCGCTGCCGATTATCATTATTTCCGGGGACGCAGATGTCCGTGACGCCATCGCCGCCATGCATTTAAACGTGGTGGACTTCCTGCTCAAACCGATTGATACCGGCAAGTTGTTGGCGTTGGTGAAGCATGAGTTGGGTGTGGCGCCGTAGGTTCCTGCAGGCGCTGCCGATAAGCTGCGATCTTTTGATCTTGCTTCCCGCGGATACAAAAAAAGCCCTGACCGTTGCCGATCAGGGCTTTTTGTTATCTATCGCTAACGCTTATTTCACAGACCGTTCCTGGCCTTGAACTCGCGACGGCGACGGTGCAGAACCGGCTCGGTGTAACCGTTCGGCTGTTTGGTGCCTTCGACCACCAGTTCGACAGCTGCCTGGAAGGCGATGTTGCTGTCGAAGTCAGGGGCCAGCGGACGGTATAGCGGGTCGTTGGCGTTCTGCCGGTCGACCACGGGTGCCATGCGCTTGAGGCTTTCCAGCACTTGGGCTTCATTGACGATGCCGTGACGCAACCAGTTGGCGATGTGCTGGCTGGAAATACGCAGCGTGGCACGGTCTTCCATCAGGCCGACGTCGTTGATGTCCGGTACCTTCGAACAGCCCACGCCCTGGTCGATCCAGCGCACCACGTAACCGAGGATGCCCTGGGCGTTGTTGTCCAGTTCGTTCTGGATTTCTTCGGCTGACCAGTGGGTGTTGCTCGCCAACGGGATGGTCAGGATATCGTCGACCGACGCGCGACCACGCTTGGCCAGTTCGGCCTGACGGGCGAATACGTCGACCTTGTGGTAGTGCAGCGCATGCAGTGCGGCAGCGGTTGGCGAAGGGACCCAGGCAGTGTTGGCGCCAGCCAGCGGGTGAGCGATTTTCTGCTCGAGCATCGCGGCCATCAGGTCGGGCATGGCCCACATGCCTTTACCGATCTGGGCGCGACCTTGCAGGCCGGTGCTCAGGCCGATATCGACGTTCCAGTCCTCATAGGCGGCAATCCATTTCTCCGCCTTCATGGCCGCTTTGCGCACCATCGCGCCAGCTTCCATGGAGGTGTGGATTTCATCGCCAGTACGATCGAGGAAGCCGGTGTTGATGAACACCACGCGCTCGCTGGCCGCCTTGATGCAGGCCTTGAGGTTGACCGTGGTACGCCGCTCTTCGTCCATGATACCGACTTTGAGGGTGTTGCGCGGCAACTCGAGGACTTCCTCGATGCGCCCGAACAGCTCGTTGGTGAACGCCGCTTCTTCAGGGCCGTGCATTTTCGGTTTAACGATGTAGACCGAACCGGTGCGGCTGTTTTTGCGCGAGTTGTTGCCGTTGAGGCTGTGAATCGCCGCGAGGCTGGTGATCAGGCCGTCGAGAATCCCTTCCGGAACTTCGTTGCCGTCCTTGTCGAGAATCGCGTCGATGGTCATCAAATGGCCAACGTTGCGCACGAACAACAGGGAACGGCCGTGCAGGCTCAGTTCGCTGCCGTCGAGCGCGGTGTAGCGGCGGTCGGCGTTCATGGTGCGGGTGAAGGTCTTGCCACCCTTGGACACCTCTTCCGACAGGTCGCCCTTCATCAGGCCGAGCCAGTTGCGGTAGATCACCACCTTGTCATCGGCATCGACCGCGGCGACCGAGTCTTCGCAGTCCATGATGGTGGTCAGCGCTGCTTCCATCAGCAGGTCGTTGATGCCAGCAGGGTCGGTCTGACCGACCGGAGTGCTGGCGTCGATCTGGATTTCGAAGTGCAGACCGTTGTTTTTCAGCAGGATCGCGGTCGGCGTAGCGGCGTCGCCGTGGAAGGCGATCAGCTGTGCGTCGTTGCGCAGGCCAGTATTGCTGCCGCCCTTGAGGCTGACCACCAGTTTGCCGTCAACGATCTTGTAGCCGGTGGAGTCGACGTGGGAGCCGGCCGCCAATGGCACCGCTTCGTCGAGGAAGGCGCGGGCGAAGGCGATGACCTTGTCGCCACGGACCTTGTTGTAGCCTTTGCCTTTTTCCGCGCCGTCGGCTTCGCTGATGGCGTCAGTGCCGTACAACGCGTCATACAGCGAGCCCCAACGGGCGTTCGAGGCGTTGAGGGCGAAACGGGCATTCATCACCGGGACGACCAGCTGTGGACCGGCCATACGGGCGATTTCGTCGTCGACGTTTTGCGTCGTTACCTGGAAGTCCGCCGCTTCTGGCAGCAGATAACCGATGTCTTGCAGAAAGGCTTTGTAGGCCACGGCGTCATGCGCCTGATCGGCACGAGACTGGTGCCAGGCATCGATTCGCGCCTGGAGGTCGTCGCGTTTGGCGAGTAGGGCTTTGTTCTTCGGCACCAGGTCATGAATGACCTTATCGGCTCCGCCCCAGAACTTATCGGCGGTGAGGCCGGTACCGGGAATGGCTTCGTTATTCACGAAGTCGAACAGGACTTTGGCGACCTGCAGGCCACCGACTTGAACGTGTTCAGTCATTGCTTGCCTCACTCTGCTCAGCTATTTCGCTTTTCAGCTCTTCAATTTAACAATGAAGCCTCTGGCCATTTAAACCACAACCCCTTGCACCAGTACATGCCATTGCTGGCGGCTGGGTGCATCCAATCAACGGCAGAGCCTTGCTGACGGGGCTTTTCGGGGTTGCGATGGCGCCTGGGCAGACATCGATCCAACGTTATGTAGTGCGCGCTGCGGCATACTACATGATGAATAGCGGTTGTGAAAATTAGACTAAATACGTCGTTTAGCGACTTGAGCCAGCTGTATGGTCACGCTGGGGAATGGGATGTTCTCAAAAAACTATAAGATTGTTCCAGATAAATCTAAGAACAGTACACGATTTGTTTTTCTGTAGCGGCTTGCCGGGCGATAGACATCAGCCAATCAAGCGCAGAATAAAGGCTTGCCTATACTTCCCCTTCTATTACAAAAGTCATGACAAGAGGGCTATGCCATGGACCATCTCGTACTTACCGTAATCGCCCCGGACAAACCCGGCCAGGTCGAGCGCATTGCCCAATGCATTGCCGAGCACGGCGGCAACTGGCTGGAAAGTCGCATGTCGCGCATGGCCGGACAATTTGCCGGGATCCTGCGGGTTGGCGTGCCGGCCGAGGCCTACGACGAACTGGTGGATGCGCTGCAAGGATTGTCGGCGCATGGAATCCGCGTGCTGATTGCCGAAAGCGGCATCGAACAATCCTGCACCTGGAAGCCGATCGCCATGGAACTGGTCGGCAACGACCGACCGGGAATTGTCCGTGACATCACACGCTTGTTGAGCGAGCAGGGGGTAAACCTCGAGCAATTGGTCACCGACGTGCGCCCGGCGCCCATGAGCAGCGAGCCGCTGTTCCATGCCGAAGCAATTCTGGCGGTGCCGCTGACCTTGTCTCTGGACGTATTGCAGGCGCGTCTGGAAACCCTGGCGGACGATTTGATGGTCGAGTTGGTGTTGCGCAGCGAGGTGTAAACCTGAAGTAACAGTTATCCAAGTAAAACCTGCACCTGCCTGTGGATAACCTGTAGAGATGCACCGCCAGCCCAAGCTGGCCGGGGCTCCCCCAGAGTTGAGCAAAAAACGAACAGTTTCAAGGGGTTGTGCACAAACGGTGGGGATCACGTTGTGGATAACCTTGGGGCTGATGCTTGCAGGCCACGTGGATAATGGCCTGCAGAGCTTTGTGCGTTTTTTGATCAGGCGCGCCGGCGCATGCTGATCCAGGCATCCACGCTGTAAATCGCCAAACCTGCCCAGATAAACATGAATGCAACCAGGGTGCTTGAGGATAAGCGCTCGCCAAATAGCAGCACTGCCTGCAACAGCACCAGAGTCGGCGCCAGGTACTGGAGGAAACCCAGGGTGGTGTAGGGCAAGTGCCGCGCGGCGGCGTTGAAACACACCAGCGGTACCAGAGTGATCGGTCCTGCAGCTACCAGCCACCAGGCTTCGGAGGTGGTCCAGAACTCGGCCTGCGCACTGCTTGCGCTGGGGTTGAGCAACAGCCAGCCGAGGGCAATCGGCACCAGCATCCAGGTTTCCACCACCAGCCCGGGCAACGCTTTGACCGGTGCCTGCTTGCGGATCAAGCCGTAGAAACCAAAGGTCAGTGCCAGCACCAGCGAGACCCAGGGCAGACTGCCCACTTGCCAGACTTGCTGAGCCACGCCGACCGCGGCCAGCCCCACCGCCAGCCACTGCATGCGCCGCAGCCGCTCTCCGAGCAACAGCATGCCCAGCAGTACGTTCACCAAGGGGTTGATGTAATAGCCGAGGCTGGCTTCGAGCATCCGACCCGTGTTCACCGACCAGACATAGGTCAGCCAGTTGGCTGCGATCAGCGTGCCGCTCAAGGCCAGGATCGCCAGTCGCCGCGGGTTCTCCCGCAGCTCGCGCCACCAGCCCGGATGTTTCCAGACTAACAACAGCAAACCGCCGAACAGCGCGGACCAGAGCACCCGATGGATGATGATCTCTACCGCGGGCACGTTGGCGATGGCTTTGAAGTAGAGCGGGAACAGGCCCCAGATGATGTAGGCGGTCAGGCCCAGAATGTACCCGCGACGCGGGTTGGCGGCTTGCATGCAGAGTCCTTGCTTAGGCAGCTAACGATCAGGACAGCCATTGTAAGGAGGTTGTATAGATGTGTCGTGCCTGAAAGCAAAGATCGTCCGAACGCGGCCCGAACCTGTGGCAGCTCCTACGCCGACCGGGTACAACCGCGAAATAACGGATGTACGAAATTGTGTAGGAGCTGCCGCAGGCTGCGATCTTTTGATCTTGAATCAGAACAATTTCAAAGGTTCTTCGTTCAACGCGGAAAGCTGCTCACGCAACGCCAGCACCTGATCGCCCCAATACCGCTCGGTACCAAACCACGGGAAGCTGCGCGGGAACGCCGGATCATCCCAGCGGCGGGCCAGCCAGGCGCTGTAGTGCATCAGGCGCAGAGCGCGCAACGGTTCGATAAGTGCCAGTTCACGCGGGTCGAAGTCATGGAACTCGCGGTAGCCATCCATCAGTTCCGACAACTGGCCCAGGCATTCGTGACGGTCACCGGCGAGCATCATCCACAGATCCTGCACCGCCGGGCCCATGCGGCAGTCATCGAGGTCGACGATGTGGAACATCTCGTCGCGGCACATCATGTTGCCGGGGTGGCAGTCACCGTGCATCCGAATGTTCTGATGGGGCGTGGCCTGGTAGACCTCTTCCACTCGCTTGAGCAGATCCCGGGCGACTGATTCGTAGGCCGGGAGCAAGCTGCGAGGCACGAAATTGCCTTCGAGCAAGGTGTTCAGGGAATCATGGCCGAAGTTCTTCACACCGAGGGCTTCGCGGTGTTCGAACGGGCGGGTGGCGCCGACCGCGTGCAGGCGGCCGAGCAATTGCCCGAGGCGATACAACTGATCCAGATTGCCGGGCTCTGGCGCGCGACCGCCACGGCGAGGGAACAGGGTGAAACGAAAACCGGCGTGTTCGAACAGGCTTTCGCCGTTGTGGATCATCGGCGCGACGACCGGAACATCGCACTCGGCGAGTTCGAAGGTGAAGCGGTGTTCTTCGAGGATCGCCTCGTTGGTCCAGCGTTGTGGACGGTAGAACTTGGCGATCAGCGGCTCGGAGTCTTCGATGCCGACCTGGTAGACGCGGTTCTCGTAGCTATTGAGCGCCAGGATGCGGGCGTCGCTGAGGAACCCAATGCTTTCAACAGCATCGAGCACCAGATCGGGGGTAAGGGTTTCAAACGGATGGGCCATGCTGACTCCTGCGCGCAGCAGGCTGCCGCGTCCGGCCAGACATGGTAGCGCAGACGGACGCAGATAGGTGGTGACTGTTCTGACGCCATCGCGAGCTTGCTCGCGATGAGGGCCTGTCAGGCGCCGACGATCCCGCCATCTTCACGGGTGATCACCATCACCGACGACCTCGGCTTGCCGTTCGGCAAATGCTCGGGGAAGGTCGAGCCGCCGTTTTCGCCCGGGTGCTGAATGCCGACGAACAAGGTTTTCTGATCCGGCGAGAAACTGATGCCGGTCACCTCGCACCCCACCGGGCCGACCATGAACCGACGAATTTCACCGCTGAGCGGATCGGCGCAGAGCATCTGGTTGTTGCCCATCTCGGCGAAATCGCCGCTGTTGCTGGCGTCGCCATCGGTGAGGATCCACAGCCGACCAGCGTCGTCGAAACTCAGGCCGTCGGGGCTGTTGAACATGTTCTGCGCGGTGATGTTCGACGAGCCGCCTTTCGGTGTGCCGGCATGCACCGCCGGATTACCCGCGACCATGAACAGATCCCAGGAAAAGTTCATGGCTGCGTGGTCGTCACGGTTTTCCTGCCAGCGCAGAATCTGCCCGTAGACATTCTTCCCCCGTGGGTTGGGGCCGCCGACCGGTTGACCCTCTTCGCCGCGCTTGGCGTTGTTGGTCAGGGTGCAGTAGACCTGACCGTCTTTCGGGTTGACGACTATCCATTCCGGGCGGTCCATGCGCGTGGCGTTAACCACGCTGGCAGCGAGCCGGGCGTGGATCAATACCTCGGCCTGATCGGCAAAGCCACTGCTGGCATCGATGCCGTTTTTACCATGGGTCAATTCGATCCACTGGCCCTGGCCTTTTGGATGGTCGGGGTGACTGTCACCGGCGTCGAAACGTGCGACGTAGAGGGTGCCGTGATCCAGCAGCTCGCGGTTGGCTTGCGGATCCTGATGATTGATCTTGTCGCGGCTGATGAATTTGTAAATGAACTCACCGCGTTCATCGTCGCCCATGTAGACCACCGCGCGTCCGTCACCGGTCTCGGCCAGTGCGGCGTTTTCATGTTTGAAGCGGCCCAGGGCGGTGCGCTTGACCGGGGTCGATTGCGGGTCGAACGGATCGATCTCGACGATCCAGCCGTGACGGTTGAGTTCGTTGGGGTTCTTCGCCAGGTCGAAGCGCGGGTCGTGTTGGTGCCAGTTGATCTCCTTGCTGGTTGCCACCACACCGTAGCGTTTTTGCGCAGCGCCGAATTTCTGCTCGGGATTGTTGCTGCCGAAGCAGTCGGTAAAGTTCTCTTCACAGGTCAGGTAAGTGCCCCACGGGGTCTTGCCGTTGGCACAGTTCTGGAAAGTGCCGAGCACTGTATTGCCCTGCGGGTCGGCGCTGGTTTTCAGCAAATCATGCCCGGCGGCCGGACCGCTCACGCGCAGCGGCGAGTTGCCGTGGATCCGACGGTTGTAGTTCGAACCCTGAACAAATTGCCATTGGCCGTTCTTGCGTTGCACCTCGATGACCGACACGCCTTCACAAGCCAGCGCCTTGTGCACATCCGCCGCCGACTGCGGCATGCCGCCGTGGGGGTAGAGGTAGCGGTAGTTGGTGTATTCGTTATTGATCGCCATCAGCGCACGGTCGTGTTCGCCGGGGAAAGCGAACAGGCTCATGCCGTCGTTGTTGTCGCCGAACTGGACTTCCTGGGCCTGGGCTGTGCCATTGCCGCTGGGATCGAAGGCCGGACCGTCCTCTTGCAGAGGTTGCCCCCAACTGATCAGCACCGACGATTTATAGCCGGGTGGCAAGCTGATGGTGTCGCTGGTGGCGGCGGCAATGCTATTGAAACCCAGCATTTTGCTGGAACCGGCACTGACGCTCGCGGCCAGTACGCTGCGGCTCAGCAGGTTCCCACCGAGAAACATCGCCGCGCCACACAAGGCGCCGGCACTGATGAAGCCGCGGCGGCTGAGGCCGGTGATTTTTTCGAGGTCGGTGGGCTGGTTTTCTTCTAGTAATGTCACATCAGGCTCCCTGCAGGTTTTTGCAGACACCTTAAAGCGCATCGATGAAGGTAATGTTTCAGGGAGTTTTCAAGCTGCGCCGCAAACCCCGTAGCAGCTGCCGAAGGCTGCGTTCGGCTGCGCAGCAGTCGCAAAACCTGCCACCGCAATTCTCGCTTTTTATTGAGTTAACCGGATTGCGAGTGCTTCGCCCTCGAACGCAGGCTTCGCCAGCTGCTACGAAAAGAGTGTCTGCGCTCGAGCTAAAGCGGTGTGCCGAGCAATACGTTAGATGGCGCGAACTGCACCAGGACCGGGCTTGCAGTTGCCAGGTTCTGGGTTTTCAGATGCAACGGCTCGGCCAATGCACACAAGGTTTGCCCATTGGGCAATCCGATGCGTACCTCGCTGGGCCCATCTTCGGCGTCGAGAATCTCTTCGATGCTCCCGCTCAGGCAGTTGTGTCCGGCGGTGGCGGCTTGATCGATGGCCAGCACCTCCAGCCAACCGGCCTTGATCAACGCGACCACCTCAATGCCGGGTTCCAGTTCCAGCCGCAGCGTACTGTCATGGGTGATCTGCGCCTGGATCCTCAGCCCTTCGGCCAGTTCCAGGCTGATCAGGTCATTGCGCCCCTGGCTGTCGATGGCCACGACCTTGCCGTGCAACTGGTTGCGGGCACTGGTTCTGAGCATCAAGCGGCCAAGCAGGTCCAGGTCGCTGGCGTCTTCGGCGGCTTCCAGCACTTGTGCCTGCAATGCTTGCAAGCGTTGATAGAGCCGCAATACCCGTTCACCTTCGCTGGACAACTTCGCGCCACCGCCGCCCTTGCCGCCGACGCTGCGCTCGACCAAGGGTTTCTGCGCCAGGTTGTTCAACTCATCGATGGCGTCCCAGGCGGCTTTGTAGCTCAAGCCCGCGCTTTTCGCGGCACGGGTGATCGAGCCCTGCTCGGCGATGTGTTGCAGCAGGGCAATGCGCTGCGGGCGACGAACGATGTGTTGGGTCAAAAGCGTGGGCAAGGACATAGTGGCGCGCTGTGAGCTGTGATGATGAGACTGGACGTTGGCGGCTTGACGCTTGAGAGTCAAGTCAGGCCTGATCGCCAGGTTTTGGGGTTCTGGCCAGGCAATAGACGTCAACCTGTCGGGCTCCGCCGTTCATCAACAAGCGGGCCAGGTAGTGGGCAGTAGTACCGGTGGTCAGCACGTCGTCGACCAGCGCCAGATGCCGGCCTTCAATCCGCGCATCTGGCACCAGGGCAAAGGCCGTTCGCAGGTTGCGTCGGCGCGCCTCGGCATTCAGTTCCTGTTGTGCGGTGGTGTCTTGAGTGCGCAGCAATAGATGTTCCTCGCAGGGGATCGTCAAACTGTCGCTGAGCCACTGGGCGAGCATCGCCGCCTGGTTGTAACCGCGCTCGCGCAGGCGCTGGTTCGATAGGGGAACAGGTACCAGCGCATCGGGTCGTGTGAGGCCTTCATCGAAGCGATGGTGCAGCGATTGACCGAGAAGTTCGGCCAGCAAACGACCAAACGGCCACTGTGCGCGGTGCTTGAAGCGGGTGATCAAACTGTCGATCGGAAAGCCGTAAGCCCAGGGTGCTACGACCTGGGCAAAGGCAGGCGATTTTTTCAGGCATTGGCCGCAGGTCAATCCCGGCATGGGCAGGGGCAGGGCGCACACCTGGCACTGATCACCGAGCCAGGGCAGCTCGCTTTCACAAGGGGTGCAGATCGGATGAGAGGTATCGGTGGATTCGTCGCAGAGCAAACAGTGCTGGTTGTTTTTTAACCAGATGTAAACCGGTCCGATGTATCGTGGTTGACAGCGCATGACTCTTCCTTAAATATGCCGAACATCCGTGTCGCGCCTGTGGGTATTACTGACCACAGCCGCAAGCCAAGCATAAAACAAGGAAATCAGCCGATGAGCGCCAGTACCACCGCCAAATTGCGTCACGATTGGTCGTTAGCCGAAGTCAAGGCGCTGTTCGTTCAGCCCTTCAATGACCTGTTGTTCCAGGCGCAGACGGTGCACCGCGCGCATTTTGACGCCAACCGGGTTCAAGTCTCGACACTGCTGTCGATCAAGACCGGTGCCTGCCCGGAAGATTGTAAATATTGTCCGCAGTCCGGTCACTACAACACCGGGCTGGAAAAAGAAAAACTGATGGAAGTGCAGAAGGTCCTCGAAGAGGCTGCTCGGGCCAAGGCCATCGGTACGACCCGTTTCTGCATGGGCGCGGCCTGGAAGCATCCATCGGCCAAAGACATGCCCTACGTGCTGGAAATGGTCAAAGGCGTGAAAGCCATGGGCCTGGAAACCTGCATGACCCTGGGCCGCCTCGATCAGGATCAGACCGAAGCCCTGGCCCAAGCCGGCCTTGACTATTACAACCACAACCTCGACACCTCGCCTGAGTTCTACGGCAGCATCATCACCACCCGTACTTACTCCGAGCGCCTGCAAACCCTGTCTTATGTGCGTGATGCCGGGATGAAGATCTGCTCCGGTGGCATTCTCGGGATGGGCGAGTCTCTCGATGACCGCGCCAATCTGCTGATCCAGCTGGCCAACCTGCCGGAGCATCCGGAGTCGGTGCCGATCAATCTGCTGGTCAAGGTCGTCGGCACGCCGCTGGAAAATGCCGAAGACATCGACCCGTTCGACTTCATTCGCATGCTCGCGGTCGCTCGGATCCTGATGCCGCAATCCCACGTGCGTCTGTCTGCAGGTCGCGAAGCGATGAACGATCAGATGCAGGCTCTGGCTTTCTTTGCCGGTGCCAACTCGATTTTCTACGGCGACAAACTGCTGACCACCGCCAACCCGCAGGCTGACAAGGACATGCAACTGTTCTCGCGCCTGGGCATCCTGCCGGAAGCTCGTGAAGAGCACGCAGATGAAGTGCATCAGGCGGCCATCGAGCAAGCGCTGGTTGAACAGAAGAGCAGCGAGCAATTCTATAACGCAGCTGTTTGAAGCCTCCCCGATCCTTCTGGAGGAATGCAAAACACTGTGGGAGCGAGCCTGCTCGCGATGAGGCAATAACATTCAACAGCTATGTTGAATACCCAATCGCTATCGCGAGCAGGCTTGCTCCCACAAGGTACTGCGGCATCACTTCTGAATTCTGACCCCCGAGGCCTGCATGTCTTTCGATCTCGCCGCACGCCTTGCTGCCCGTCGTGCCGAAAACCTTTATCGCCATCGCCCTCTGCTCGAAAGCCCCCAGGGGCCGGAAGTGGTGGTCGACGGCCAGCCGTTGCTGGCGTTCTGCAACAACGATTACCTCGGCCTGGCTAATCACCCGCAAGTGATCGAAGCCTGGCGTGCCGGGGCGACTCGTTGGGGCGTGGGCGGTGGCGCTTCGCATCTGGTGATCGGCCATAGCGGTTCGCACCATGCGCTGGAAGAAGCCTTGGCCGATCTGACCGGCCGCCCGCGAGCGCTGTTGTTCACCACCGGTTACATGGCCAACCTCGGCGCGGTCACCGCGCTGGTCGGGCAGGGCGATACGGTGCTGGAAGACCGCCTCAATCATGCCTCGTTGCTGGATGCCGGGCTGTTGTCCGGTGCGCGATTCAATCGCTATCTGCATAACGATGCGGTCAGCCTGGCCAAGCGTCTGGAAAAAGCCACGGGCAATACCCTGGTGGTTACCGATGGCGTATTCAGCATGGACGGAGATCTTGCCGACCTGCCCGCGCTGGCTCGCGAGACCAAGGCCAAAGGTGCCTGGTTGATGGTCGATGACGCCCATGGCTTTGGTCCGTTGGGCGCCAACGGTGGCGGCATCGTCGAACACTTTGGTTTGAGCCAGGAGGAGGTGCCGGTACTGGTCGGCACGCTGGGTAAAGCCTTCGGCACCGCCGGGGCGTTTGTCGCCGGCAGTGAAGAGCTGATCGAGAGCCTGATCCAGTTTGCCCGTCCGTATATCTACACCACCAGCCAACCGCCAGCCCTGGCCTGTGCCACGCTCAAGAGCCTGGAGTTACTGCGCAGCGAGCATTGGCGACGCGATCATCTGAATCTGTTGATCCGCCAGTTCCGCCAGGGCGCCGAGCAAATTGGCCTGCAATTGATGGACAGCTTCACACCGATCCAGCCGATCATGATCGGCGATGCCGGCCGTGCCGTTCGCCTGTCGCAGATGCTGCGCGAGCGCGGTTTGATGGTGACTGCGATCCGCCCGCCGACCGTGCCGGCCGGCAGCGCGCGGTTGCGCGTGACCTTGTCCGCGGCCCACAGCGAGGCGCAGGTCCAACTATTGTTAAATGCACTGGCCGACTGTTTTAGCCAATTGGGACCGGAGGCAAGCCATGCGTGATCGACTGATTCTGCTGCCCGGTTGGGGGCTCGGCATTTCGCCGCTGGAGCCTTTGGCGGCGGCCTTGCAGGGCCTGGACGAACATCTGCGGGTCGAGATCGAACCGTTGCCGGAACTGCAGTCGAGTGACCTCGATGAGTGGCTCGACGAACTCGATGCGAGCGTGCCGGACAACGCCTGGCTGGGTGGCTGGTCGCTGGGCGGCATGCTTGCCGCCGAGCTCGCCGCCCGCCGTGGCGACCGTTGCTGCGGTTTGCTGACCCTGGCCAGTAACCCGTGTTTTGTCGCCCATGCCGAGTGGCCGAGCGCGATGCCGGCGGAGACCTTCGATGCGTTCCTTGCCGGCTGCAACGCTGACCCGCGAGGGACCCTCAAGCGCTTTGCACTGCTCTGCGCCCAAGGTGCGGCGGACTCGCGTGGCATGACCCGATTGTTATTGGGCGGTGCACCGCATACCGCGCCTGCCGTCTTGATGAGCGGATTGGAGTTACTGGCGCAGTTGGATACCCGCCAAGCCTTGCAGTCCTTCCGCGGCCCGCAATTGCATCTGTTTGCCGGGCTCGATGGCCTGGTCCCGGCAGAGGCTGCAGGCGACTTGCTGGTGTTGTTGCCGGATGTCGAAATTGGTCTGATTGAACAGGCCAGCCACGCGTTTCTTCTGGAAGACCCCCACGGAGTGGCGGGCGCGATCCAGGCCTTCTTGCATGAGTCCGGTGATGACTGATTTATCCTTCCCCAAACTGCCGGGTGGCTTGCCGGACAAGCGTCAGGTCGCGGCGTCCTTTTCCCGCGCGGCGGCCAGTTACGACAGCGTGGCTGAGTTGCAGCGGGCAGTCGGTAGCGAATTACTGAGTCGTTTACCCGGCGAATTTTCCCCTGGCCGTTGGCTGGACCTGGGCTGCGGCACGGGTTACTTCAGTCGCGTGCTGGGTCGGACCTTCCCTGAGAGTGAAGGGCTGGCACTGGATATCGCCGAAGGGATGCTCAACCACGCCCGGCCATTGGGCGGTGCAACCCACTTCATCGCCGGCGATGCCGAGCGTTTGCCGCTGCAGGCCAACAGCTGCGAGCTGATCTTCTCCAGCCTGGCGGTGCAGTGGTGCGCGGACTTCGCCTCGGTGTTGAGCGAGGCGCATCGCGTGCTCAAGCCTGGCGGCGCGATGGCGTTTGCCAGCCTGTGCGTGGGTACTTTGTATGAATTGCGCGACAGCTGGAGTCAGGTCGACGGTATGGTTCACGTCAATCGCTTTCGCCCGTTCAGCACTTATCAACAGCTGTGCGCCGCCAGTGGCTTGCAGGTGGTCAGCCTGGAAACCCGTCCACATGTTCTACATTATCCGGATGTGCGTAGCCTGACCCATGAGCTCAAAGCCTTGGGCGCGCACAATCTGAACCCCGGTCGGCCCGGAGGTTTGACGGGCCGTGCGCGGATACTGGGGTTGATCCAGGCCTATGAACAGTTTCGTCAGGGACAAGGGTTGCCTGCGACTTATCAGGTGGTCTACGGCGTATTGGAGAAACCGCTATGAGCTCAGCCTATTTCATCACGGGCACCGATACCGATGTCGGCAAGACCACCATTGCCGCGGGTTTGCTGCATGCCGCGCGGACAGCGGGGATGAGCACGGCGGCGGGCAAGCCGGTGGCCTCCGGCTGCGAAGTGACGCCCAAGGGCTTGCGCAACGCCGATGCACTGGCGTTGCTGGCTGAATGTTCTCTTGCGCTAAGCTATGCCGAAGTCAATCCGGTGGCGTTCGAACCGGCCATCGCCCCACATCTGGCCGCTCGTGAGGCCGGGGTGGTGCTGAGTGTTCAGTCGTTGTTATTGCCGATGGAGCAGCTTCTGAACAAGCAAGCGGACTTCACCCTGATCGAAGGCGCGGGCGGTTGGCGAGTGCCATTGGCCGATCAGAACAATCTGTCGGACCTGGCGATGGCGTTGCAGTTGCCGGTGATACTGGTGGTGGGCGTGCGGCTGGGTTGCATCAATCATGCGTTGTTGACGGCCGAGGCGATTGCCCAGGACGGTCTGCAATTGGCGGGGTGGGTAGCCAATATCATCGATCCGAAGACCTCACGTCTGGAAGAGAACCTCGCGACCCTGGCCGAGCGATTGCCCGCACCCTGTCTCGGTCGAGTACCGAAGCTCAAGGCCCCCACGGCAGAAGCAGTGGCTGAACATCTGCAACTTGACCTGTTGGACTAGGGTTTGCCTATGACAAAGCACTTTGCCATTAGTGTTTTTGTCGGGCCTTTTACGGGCAGGTCTGCTTCAATGGAGACCGTTTATCCTATTCAGGATCGAGTTCTCCCATGGAAATCTCAGGGAATACCGCTTTCTATGCCGGTTTGAGCACTATTCAGACAGGGCAGAACCGTGTCGATCAAGCGGCCAGCCAGATCGCCAACACAACCATCGAGCGATCCGTTACCAGTCAGTCATCCGAGGCTCAGGTCGACCGTCTGCGCGCGGTAGATCGTAGCCAGCAATCGGATCTGGCCAGCAGCATGGTCGAGATGTCTCAGGGCAAGATCCAGGCGGAACTGGGCGTCAGAATCGCCAAGGCTTCCGATGAAATGCTCGGTACGTTGATCGATACCTACGCTTGAAGTCCTGCCATTTCTGCTGATTTTTGTGCTGGACGCCACGCCCTCTTGTGGCGAGGGGGCTTGTCGGAACGCCGCACCGCCCCGTTCGGCTGCGAAGCAGTCGTCATGTCGGTGAACGCGGTGAGCCTGACACAACGCGTTGGCAGGTTCTAGGACCGCTTCGCGCTCCAGCGGGGGCAAGCCCCCTCGCCACAGGTTTGCGTTCGGCGCTTTTTTTCTTAACTGACTGGCATTTGGGCTTGCCCGCGAAAACGTCCCCCCTGTCAAAATAGATTTCGCTTCATCCCTCAGAACCTCTACCTCAACTACTCTCTTCATCATCAGCCACTGTTGCCGTGATCGCAGCAGGCCCGCGCCTGCGCGGATTCAGCCCGCCGATGACGAACGGCAGTTTATCGATGCTTGACAAGGTTTGATGGTAAACGTATGTTTCAAACAACTGTTTGACCGCCATAACAAATCAACGCGGTTGTTCATTCCAGGATTCATCAGCAGAGGTTTATCGCTATGCCTGACTACAAGGCCCCCTTGCGTGATATTCGCTTCGTTCGTGACGAACTGCTCGGCTACGAAGCGCACTATCAGAGCCTTCCGGCTTGCCAGGACGCTACCCCGGACATGGTTGACGCCATCCTTGAGGAAGGCGCCAAGTTTTGTGAGCAGGTGCTGGCTCCGCTGAATCGCGTAGGTGACACCGAAGGCTGCACCTGGAGCGAATCCGGTGTTAAGACGCCAACCGGCTTCAAGGAAGCCTACAAGCAATTCGTCGAAGGCGGCTGGCCAAGCCTGGCCCACGACGTCGAGCACGGCGGCCAGGGCCTGCCGGAGTCGCTGGGTCTGGCAGTCAGCGAAATGGTCGGTGAAGCCAACTGGTCGTGGGGCATGTACCCAGGCCTGTCCCATGGCGCGATGAACACTATTTCCGAGCACGGTACGCCTGAGCAACAAGACGCCTACCTGACCAAACTGGTTTCCGGCGAATGGACCGGCACCATGTGCCTGACCGAACCGCACTGCGGCACCGACCTGGGCATGCTGCGCACCAAGGCCGAACCTCAGGCTGACGGTTCCTACAAAGTCACTGGCACCAAGATCTTCATCTCGGCCGGTGAGCACGACATGGCCGACAACATCGTCCACATCGTACTGGCGCGCCTGCCGGATGCACCGGCTGGCACCAAAGGCATTTCGCTGTTCATCGTTCCAAAGTTCATGCCGAACGCCGATGGTTCGATCGGTTCGCGCAACGCTGTGACCTGCGGTTCCCTGGAACACAAGATGGGCATCCACGGTAACGCGACCTGCGTGATGAACTTCGACGCGGCCACCGGTTTCCTGATCGGCCCGGCGAACAAAGGCCTGAACTGCATGTTCACCTTCATGAACACCGCACGTCTGGGTACTGCGCTGCAAGGTCTGGCACACGCCGAGATCGGTTTCCAGGGCGGCCTGAAATACGCTCGCGATCGTTTGCAAATGCGCTCCCTGACTGGCCCGAAAGCGCCGGACAAGGCCGCTGACCCGATCATCGTGCACCCTGACGTACGCCGCATGCTGTTGACCATGAAAGCGTTCGCCGAAGGCAACCGTGCAATGGTTTACTTCACCGCCAAACAGGTCGACGTCGTCAAATACGGCGTGGACGAAGAAGAGAAGAAAAAAGCCGACGCACTGCTGGCCTTCATGACGCCGATCGCCAAGGCGTTCATGACTGAAGTGGGCTTTGAATCCGCCAACCACGGCGTGCAGATCTACGGCGGCCACGGCTTCATCGCTGAGTGGGGCATGGAGCAGAACGTTCGCGACAGCCGCATTTCCATGCTGTACGAAGGCACCACCGGGATCCAGGCACTCGATCTGCTGGGCCGCAAAGTGCTGATGACTCAAGGCGAGGCGCTGAAAAGCTTCACCAGGATCGTTCACAAGTTCTGCCAGACCAACGAAGGCAACGAAGCCGTCAAAGAGTTCGTCGAGCCTCTCGCTGCGCTGAACAAAGAATGGGGCGAGCTGACCATGAAGGTCGGTATGGCGGCCATGAAAGACCGTGAAGAAGTCGGTGCCGCTTCGGTGGACTACCTGATGTACTCCGGTTATGCCTGCCTGGCTTACTTCTGGGCCGACATGGCGCGTCTGGCTGCCGAAAAACTGGCTGCCGGCACCAGCGAAGAGGCGTTCTACACCGCCAAGCTGCAGACGGCGCGCTTCTACTTCCAACGCATCCTGCCGCGTACCCGCACTCACGTTGTCACCATGCTGTCGGGTGCCAGCAACCTGATGGACATGAAAGAAGAAGACTTCGCCCTGGGTTACTAAGCCCTGACGCAGTCCTTCAAAAGCCGCTGCCCCTTTGGGAGCAGCGGCTTTTTTGTGTGCGGTGAATGCCTCTGGAAACGCAGCGCCCCCCAAAAGATCGCAGCCTACGGCAGCTCCTACGCTGACCGGGTACATCCGCGAATGTGGATGTACCCGAAATGTGTAGGAGCTGCCGCAGGCTGCGATCTTTTGGAGGTCACCCAACGTTTAAGCCAGTTACGACAAGAACCGCCAAAATTAGCTCTTCTACCGTTGAAGAGAGAGCTACATGACCTGCATCACAATGTGCGTGCCTAATTGCGAGCAATACAGGCACAATGCCATCCTTCGATATTTCGGGTCGGAGCTTTACCCTTGCCGCGTTCCTCCACTGCACGTTTCAGTCATTTTTTTCCGTCATTGCTGTTGTTGCTTGCGGGGCTTGCGGCTGCCTACGTCAAGGATCTCAACGTTTTTTTCACCTCACTGTTCAACGTGCTGCCGACCCTGGTACTGGTGCTCGGTGGTGCCTACTGCGCGGTTTATCGCCGTCAGCGTGAACTGTTCCTGATGGTCACGGTGTATCTCGCCTACTTCATGCTCGATACCCAGACCGACTACTACCGCGACAATGGCAAAGTCCGTGAAGACGCTGCGCTGGTGTTCCATCTCTGCTGTCTGTTGCTGCCCTTGCTCTATGGATTGTTCGCCGCCTGGCAGGAGCGCACTCATCTGTTCCAGGACATGCTGGCGCGCTTTGCCGTGTTACTGGCGTTTGGCAGCGTCGCGCTGGGTCTTGAGCAAAGTTATCCGCATGTGCTGCTGAGCTGGCTGGCCCAGATCCGTTGGCCTGCCTGGCACGGCTCGTGGATGAGTTTGATCCAGTTGGCCTACCCGGTTTTTTTCGCCGCGTTCGGGCTGCTGGTCGTGCAGTACTGGCGCCACCCACGACCGTTGCACGCCGCGCAACTGGTGGGGTTGCTCGGGCTGTTCTGGATGTTGCCCAAGACCTTCATCCTGCCATTCACCCTGAACATCATGGCCAGCCAGGTGATGCTGATGATCGCCGCGGCGGTGGCCCACGAGGCCTATCAAATGGCCTTTCGCGACGAACTGACCGGCCTGCCCGGACGCCGCGCATTAAACGAGCGCCTGCAACGCCTGGGGCGCAATTACGTGCTGGCCATGGGCGATGTCGATCACTTCAAGAAATTCAATGACACCCATGGCCACGACGTCGGCGACCAGGTGCTGCGCCTGGTGGCCAGCAAACTGTCGAAAATCAGCGGCGGAGGTCGGGCCTATCGCTACGGGGGGGAGGAGTTCGCCCTGGTGTTCGCCGGCAAGACCCTGGAGGAGTGCATGCCGCACCTTGAAGTCATCCGCGAATCCATTGCGACCTACAACATCCATTTGCGCAATCAGGACAACCGCCCGCAGGATGATCAGCAGGGCCGGCAACGACGAGCCGGTGCCGTCGCCTCCAGCGTTTCGGTGACAGTCAGCATCGGGGTGGCCGAACGCCTGGAGCAGCGAACCCCGGAAGACGTGCTCAAATCGGCGGACCAGGCGCTTTATAGCGCCAAGGGCGCGGGGCGAAACTGTGTCGTAGCCTTCGGTCAAAACGCCCGCGGCGCGGGGCGCATGGAAACCGCTGCGGGTTGAGTGATGATGGCGCATTCAGCGTCTGGACTGTGATTGTTCAGGGTAGGCTGGCGCAGTAGTTTGGGTTATCTGCTGCTGGAGAAAATCACCATGCCCGAGTACAAAGCACCCCTGCGCGACATGCGCTTTCTGATCGACCATGTCTTTGACTTTCACAGCCACTACGCCGCGCTGGGGGTCACCGATGCCAGCCCGGACATGGTCAATGCGATTCTCGAAGAAGGCTCGAAATTCTGCGAAAACGTGTTGGCGCCGCTGAACCGCTCCGGTGATGAAGAAGGCTGCCATTTCGACAATGGCGTGGTCACTACACCGAAAGGTTTCAAACAGGCCTTCGCTCAGTACGTCGAAGGTGGCTGGCACGGCCTGGCGGCGGATCCGACCTATGGTGGACAAGGTTTGCCGCACTCGCTGGGATTGGTAATCAGTGAGATGGTCGGCTCCAGCAACACCTCCTGGGGCATGTACCCAGGCTTGACCCACGGCGCCATGTCGGCGATCCACGCCCACGGCACCGAAGAGCAGAAGCACACCTACCTGAGCAAGCTGACTGCTGGCCAGTGGACCGGCACCATGTGCCTGACCGAAGCCCATTGCGGTACCGATCTTGGCATTATCAAGACCCGCGCGGTGCCGCAGGCCGACGGTAGTTATGCGATTTGCGGCAGCAAGATATTCATCTCGGCCGGCGAGCACGACATGAGTGACAACATCATTCACCTAGTGCTGGCCAAACTGCCAGACGCGCCAGCCGGGACCAAGGGCATTTCGCTGTTTATCGTGCCCAAATTCCTGCCCGATGCCGAAGGCGAAGCCGGCGCGCGCAATGGCGTGAGCTGCGGCTCCATCGAACACAAGATGGGCATTAAGGCATCGGCCACCTGTGTACTGAACTTCGATGAGGCCAAAGGCTTTCTGATCGGTGAGGCCAACAAGGGCCTGAACTGCATGTTCACCATGATGAACCATGCGCGGCTTGGTACTGGGATGCAGGGCTTGTGTCTGGGCGAGGCGAGCTTCCAGGGCGCGATCAAATACGCCAACGAGCGTTTGCAAATGCGCTCTTTGACCGGCCCGAAAGCCCCCGGGAAAGTGGCTGACCCGATCATCGTCCACCCCGATGTGCGGCGTATGTTGCTGACCATGAAAGCATTGAACGAAGGCAACCGGGCGCTGACCTACTTCACCGCGCAATTGCTCGATGCCGCCCATTTGGGCGCTGACCCGATTCAACGTCAGGACGCCGAAGACCTGCTGGCCTTCCTGACGCCGATCTGCAAAGCCTTCATGACTGAAACCGGCCTGGAAGTGACCAACCACGGCATGCAGGTGTTCGGCGGCCACGGCTTCATCCGCGAGTGGGGCATGGAGCAGTTGGTCCGGGATTGTCGGATTGCGCCAATCTACGAAGGCACCAACGGTATTCAGGCACTGGACCTGCTCGGGCGTAAAGTCCTTGGCAGTCAGGGCAAGCTGCTGCGCGGCTTCACTAAAATCGTCCACACATTCTGCGCGGCGAATGCCGAGCATCCACAGCTCAACAGCTATGTAACGCAGCTCAACGACCTGAACCAGCAGTGGGGCGAGTTGACCACCAAGGTCGGCATGGCGGCGATGAAGAACCCCGATGAAGTCGGCGCCGCGGCCCTGGATTACCTGATGTACAGCGGCTACATCATCCTCGCCTACCTGTGGCTGCGCATGGCGCTGGTCGCTCAGGCGCAACTGGAAACAGGCAGCGGTAATGCAGATTATTGCCAGGGCAAACTGGCGACCTGCGAGTTCTACTTCAAGCGACTGTTGCCACGCACGACCGCTCATCGGGCGGCGGTGGAGGCGGGGAGCGATTGCCTGATGCGACTGCCTGCAGATCTGTTCGCGCTGTAGGTATTAGGTTCACACAGAGTTGATGGTGAACGCGGTCCGAGTAGGAGCTGCCGCAGGCTGCGATCTTGGCGATATCGCACGCGCCGTGACTTTCTGGTCCGCATAATCACCGGAAACTCATGCAAAGCACTTATGACTAAAAATTACATTTCAGTCACTAGCTGACCCTATGTGTCTTAAAAGTTGTTCGGGTACACTCAGGGTCTAGCATTAAACCGATCCTACGAATCACTTGTTAAGTTCTTGCGAGGTTTGCCATGGCTGACTACAAAGCGCCCCTGCGCGATATGCGCTTCGTCCTCAATGAAGTTTTTGAAGTCGCCAAACTTTGGGCCGAGATGCCTGCCCTGGCTGACACAGTCGATGCTGAAACCGTCGAGGCGATTCTCGAGGAAGCCGGCAAAGTCACCAGCAAAAGTATTGCGCCGCTGAGCCGTAGCGCTGACGAAGAAGGCTGCCAGTGGCGCGATGGCGCCGTCACCACACCGCAAGGTTTCCCCCAGGCTTACCAGACCTACGCCGAAGGCGGCTGGGTGGGTGTCGGCGGTGATCCGGCGTATGGCGGCATGGGCATGCCCAAGGCTGTTTCGGCTCAGGTCGAAGAGATGGTCAACTCCTCCAGCCTGTCGTTCGGCCTGTACCCGATGCTGACCGCCGGGGCGTGCCTGTCGATCAACGCTCACGCCAGTGAAGAGCTCAAGGCGGCTTACCTGCCAAACATGTACGCCGGCATCTGGGCCGGCTCCATGTGCCTGACCGAACCGCATGCCGGGACCGACCTGGGGATTATCCGCACCAAGGCCGAGCCGCAAGCCGACGGATCCTACAAGGTCAGCGGGACCAAGATCTTCATCACCGGCGGTGAGCACGACCTGACCGAAAACATCATTCACCTGGTGCTGGCCAAACTGCCGGACGCACCGGCCGGACCCAAAGGCATCTCGCTGTTCCTGGTGCCGAAGTTCATGGTCAATGCCGATGGCAGCCTAGGCGCGCGCAACCCGGTGAACTGTGGTTCGATCGAACACAAGATGGGGATCCAGGCGTCCTCTACGTGCGTGATGAACTTCGACGAAGCCGTGGGTTACCTCGTCGGTGAGCCGAACAAAGGCCTGGCGGCCATGTTTACCATGATGAACTACGAGCGTCTGGGCGTCGGTATTCAAGGCCTGGCGTCTGGTGAGCGGTCTTATCAGAACGCCGTGGAATACGCCCGCGACCGCCTGCAAAGCCGTTCGCCCACCGGCCCGCAAGCCAAGGACAAAGTCGCCGATCCGATCATCGTCCACCCTGACGTGCGCCGCATGTTGCTGACCATGAAAGCCTCGAACGAAGGCGGCCGGGCATTTTCCACCTACGTGGCCATGCAGCTGGACGCCGCCAAGTTCAGTGAAGATCCGCTCACCCGCAAACGCGGCGAAGACCTGGTGGCACTGCTGACGCCGGTGGCCAAGGCCTTTCTCACCGATCTGGGCCTGGAAACCACCATTCACGGCCAGCAGGTGTTTGGCGGCCACGGCTATATCCGCGAGTGGGGCCAGGAGCAATTGGTCCGTGACGTGCGGATTACCCAGATTTACGAAGGCACCAACGGCATTCAGGCGCTGGACCTGGTGGGTCGCAAGATTGTCGGCAACGGCGGGGCTTATTACTCACTGTTCGCCGATGAGATTCGCCATTTTACGGCGACCGCCAGCGCTGATCTGGCCGAGTTCACCAAGCCGCTGAATGATGCCGTCGATACCCTCGACGAGCTGACTTCCTGGTTGCTGGACCGCGCGAAAAACAATCCCAACGAAATCGGTGCGGCGTCGGTCGAGTACCTGCAGGCGTTCGGCTACGTGGCTTATGCCTACATGTGGGCATTGATGGCCAAAGCGGCCTTCGGCAAAGAGGCGCAGGACGATTTCTACGCGAGCAAGTTGGGTACGGCGCGGTTCTATTTCGCCCGTCTGCTGCCGCGGATTCACTCATTGAGCGCGTCGGTCAAGGCCGGCAGTGAATCGCTGTTTCTATTGAACGCGGAGCAGTTCTGAGCCAAGTAACATCATGTAAGCATTCTCTTACATGACGTACTGCTGTTCTCCCATAGCCCAGGATTGGATCCAGAGCTAATCTACTTCACATGGACGTCGCGCAGGAAGCGCAAAGCAACAACACGGACACGTAGGATTCTGCCAGGACGGCGGAGTGAAATGGATGTCAGGGAAACAGTCTGCAAAGCCCCGCTTCGGCGGGGTTTTCTTTTGCCTGCGAAAAAGTTTTTGCAGGTGAATGAGCTTTTTGTGGCGAGGGGGCTTGCCCCCGCTGGACGGCGAAGCCGTCCCAAACCAGTCACGGCGACTTTTCAGAAGAAACGCGTCATCTGGTTTACGGCTGCTTCGCAGCCGAGCGGGGGCAAGCCCCCTCGCCACAGGGATTCTCGTCTTAGTGAGAGTTTCTGTTCAGCCCAGCACGTCCAGTGTTGCCGGGCCCGTCACACGCCCCACCGGGCCATTCATCACGTCTTCCAGCAGATTGCGCAGTAACTCCAGCGTGGCTTGTTGACGCTGCACATCGCGACACACCAGACCGACTTTCAGTGGCACCCGCGGTTCACTCAAGGGTTTCCATAGCAGTGCCTTATTGCCGTGTTCCTGCTGCGAGCGGCCGGGCAATACGGTCGCCAGCTTAGTGTGAGGCAGACTGTCGAGAATCCCGGCCATATTGTTCAACTCCGCCTGTACCTGAGGGCGTCGTCCGAGATTGGCCAGTTGCGCCTGCCAGATCTGTCGCACCTGGAATTCCTCGCCAAGCAACAACATCGGCAACTGCGCGGCCTGGCTCATGGAGACTTTTTTGAATTCGCGCAGCGGATGTTCGGCCGGGATCACCAGGGTCAGTTCATCCTCATACAGCAGCAGCCCATGCAGCCCCGGCTGGCGCGCAGGCAAATAGCTGATGCCAATGTCCAGCGAGCCATTGAGCAGGCGTTTTTCGATTTCCAGCCCAGTCAGCTCATAGATCTGCACCACCAGGTGTGGCTGGGCTTTACGTACCCGTTCCAGCATCTGTGGCACCAGGCTGGTGTGGACGGTCTGCAGCACGCCGATGGCCAAGGTGCGCAGCGCCTGCCCCTTGAAGTTACCCAGCGCCTCGCGAGCCCGCTGCAAACCGTCGAGCAAGGGTAGTGCGTGGTTGTAAAGCGTGTGGGCGGCCAGGGTCGGCAACAGGCGTTTGCTGCTGCGCTCGAACAGGCTGACGTCGAGGTTCTGTTCCAGGTGGCGAATCTGCTGCGAGAGCGCCGGCTGGGAGATCGACAGGCGCTCTGCGGCTCGTCCCACATGGCCTTCTTCATACACCGCGACGAAATAACGCAGTTGTTTGAAATCCATAAGTAATTCTTATCGAAAAAGCTGGAAAATCGAAATGGCCCGTGGCCCCTCAGAAGCCTAGTCTAACCGCATTCACAAGGCTTACAGGGCCAGAGAGTGCGATGAACATTGTTTGCGTGGATGGCGTTTACATAGGCAAGGCAAAACACCTCGGGCAGGGTTTGACCCGCGATATCGATAAGCGCCCGGTTGCAAATCGACTCTGGTTGTGGCTGCCACTTGAGGGGCTGGGAGCATGAGTCTGTTCAAATTGCGTCGAAATCCCCTGAGCCTTGATGACCTGACCGTGGACCTTTGTCCGCCCTCCAGGCGCGATGACCTCTCCAGCGAGTGCCTGATGCCCAGTGTCGAACGGCCCCAACACATTTTTGTTCGCGGCCAGGGTTCCTGGCTGTGGGACAGCGAAGACCGCGCGTATCTGGACTTCAATCAAGGCGGTGCGGCCAATAGCCTCGGCCACAGCCCATCAGTACTGGTCAAAGCCATCGCCGCTCAGGCCCAGGCGCTGATCAATCCAGGCAACCGGCTGCATCATCGCGGTCAGCTCAATTTGGCCGAGCGTTTGTGCCAGAGCACCGGCAGCGATCAGGCGTACTTGCTCAACAGCGGCAGCGAAGCCTGCGAAGCGGCAATCAAGCTGGCCCGCAAGTGGGGCCAGCTGCACCGCGGCGGAGCCTACCGGATCATCACCGCCAGCCACGCTCGCCATGGCCGCAGCTTTGCGGCGATGTCAGCCTCCGACGGGGTGAATCTCGAGAATCGCTTCGATCCACTACTGCCCGGCTTCAGTCACGTTCCGTTCAATGACTTGCCTGCGCTGCATGCCGCCGTGGATGCCCGGACCGTAGCGATCATGCTGGAGCCGATCCAGGGTGAAGCGGGGGTGATTCCCGCCACCGAGCACTATCTCAAGGGTGTCGAGCGTCTGTGCCGTGAACTGGGGATTTTGCTGATTCTCGATGAAGTGCAAACCGGTATCGGCCGCTGCGCCACCCTGCTCGCCGAACAGTTTTACGGCGTGCGCGCCGATATCATCACCCTCGGCAAGGGCCTTGGCGGTGGTGTCCCCTTGGCGGCGCTATTGGCGCGCGGCAAGGCTTGTTGTTTCGAACTCGGCGAGCTGGGCGGTACTCATCACGGTAACGCTTTGATGACGGCAGCCGGAATCGCGGTGCTTGATACCGTGCTGGAAAACGGCTTTCTCGAGCATGTCCGGGACTCTGGCCATTACCTGCGCGAGGGCCTGGCTCGTCTGGCTCACCGCTACGGGCAAGGTGAGTTGCGCGGCCAGGGTCTGCTCTGGGGCTTGACCCTGGCTGATGATTCGGCCGACGCAGTGGTCAAGTCAGCCCTTTACGAAGGCTTGCTGTTGAATGCGCCACAAGCTGATTGCCTGCGCTTTACCCCGGCACTGACCGTCAGCAAAGCCAATATCGACGAAATGCTCCTGCGCCTGGCTCGAGCTTTTTCCCGGGTGCGTACCGCGCAACTGCACTGCCGCAACGGTGTGGCGGTGTAAACGAGCCGCTGCCTCAATTCCCGAACCGTCTCGCGGTATAACGCGTCGCCCCATGCCTGATTCTTTTGGCATGGGGCGTTTTTTTGTTTGCGGGTTTTGCGACACGCCAGCTCGTGCTTGAGCGATTGTCAGAACAATGGCTTTTTAACGGGGGACGGCATGGATTGCCGGTGATGTTGGATATATATATACCACTAGGTGGTATGTTAATGGGAAGGGATGTCCATGACGCTCAGATTGTTCAAGACCAAGCGCTGCAAGCCACCAAAGCGTTGATTTGCGATGCCGCCTTGGTTGCTGCATTCAGTGAAATGCTCGCGGGGCAGATCTCGGCGGTGGAGTGTGGAAGAAACGCTTGAACGCAAATCGCCATCGTTCGATTGTCTTGGCCAGGGGTGGCCGTTACTGGATTTATCAGTTTTTGTTTGCCAAACAGGATCAAAGCAATATCAGTCAGGCAGAGCTGGCTGCTTTTCGGGAGTTGGCCAAGGCCTACGAGGGCCTGAATGACAGGCAAGTCCAACAGTTGTTGGATATGAAGGAGTTTGTGGAGATAAAACCATGAGTAAGAAATTCAAGAGTGAGGCGCTGGAGTCGATCCATGATTCGGCCAGTGCTCTGCTTTCGGTGGGAGCCATCAGCAAGACCACCCTGCGCAAGTTTGATGAGTCGTGTCTGGCGCCGGTGCCCGTCGATATTCCGGCAGAGCAAATCAAGCAATTGCGCGAGCGCAGTAATGTCAGCCAACCAGTATTCGCGCGTTATCTGAATACCAGCGCCTCGACCGTCAAGCAGTGGGAGTCGGGTGACAAACATCCCAGCGGCATGGCGCTCAAGTTGTTGAGCATCGTGCAGAAGCACGGTATCGAAATACTGGCTTGAAACTGCAGCAACTCGCCGGGTTCTGACCGGGGCGGTTTTTCTACGGGGCAAACCCGCTAGCCGCCGAATGAACCCTGCTGTTGGTTGCGGGTCGATTAGCTGTGTGGCTCATATGAGCCGATTTTCATCAGGAGCTGACCCATGGACTTTATCCGCATCATCATCGCCATCCTGTTGCCGCCGCTGGGGGTGTTCCTGCAGGTGGGGTTCGCCGGCGCGTTCTGGCTGAATATCCTGCTGACCTTATGCGGCTACATTCCGGGAATCGTGCATGCGGTGTACATCATCGCCAAGCGTTGAGGTACGTCGCTTACTCGGTGCTGCCCAGCCCTTGCCAGTGTTTGAGCCCGATAAAGATAAACCGCAGTTGCTGGGTGATTTTTGCCTGGGGCGTGAGGTGTTCGGGTAGCGCCGCGGCGGGTGGGTCAATGATGTCCGGCAGAGTGGCGAACACGCTTTTGACGATCAAGTCGGCCATGACGGTCAAGCCGGCGACATCCAGGTGTTGCAGCTTCGGCATCAAGGCCAGGTCCGCTGCCAGGTCCGAGCTGATGTCTTCCCGCAGGGCGCCGATCGCCTGACGCACCGGCAGCGAGCCGCCATATTGTTCTCGGGCGAGGAACAGAAACTGCGAACGATTGGCCGCCACCACGTCGAGAAAAATCCGCACCGAGGCATCGATGATCCCGCCCATGACGAACTCGTTGTGCCGCACCAGGCGGATGGTGGCGCGGAAGGTCTGACCCACTTCGCTCACCAGCACCAGGCCAAGCTGGTCCATATCGGCAAAGTGTCGATAAAAGCCGGTGGGAACGATGCCGGCGGTTTTCGCCACTTCACGCAGGCTCAGGCTGCCGAATCCACGGCCACTTTCCATCAAATGGCGGGCAGCATCCATCAAGGCGTTGCGGGTCTGTTGTTTCTGTTCGGCGCGGGGCAGCATCGGGGGCTGAATTCTGGTCAAGGACAGCGACGCACTCTAGCAAATCAACTTTGCCGGCGTCGAACTTGAGTAGAGGAGATAACAGGCGGGTGGAGCAATTGCGGGGTTACTTACACAAAAGCAAAGCCCGATCCAGGGATCGGGCTTTTTTCCAAGGCCACCATGGGCTCAGCTCACAGTCTGATGACGTTCGGCCAGGCGATCAGCACCGCCTTCGGCAACAGTCTGACCTTGAGGAGTGCTGTCGTAGCCATCTTCGGCAACGGTCTGACCTTGAGGAGTACTGTCATAGCCATCTTCGGCGACAGTCTGACCTTGAGGAGTACTGTCATAGCCATCTTCGGCGACAGTCTGACCTTGAGGAGTGCTGTCGTAGCCATCTTCAGCAACGGTTTGACCTTGAGGAGTACTGTCATAGCCATCTTCAGCAACGGTTTGACCTTGTGGAGTACGCTCATAGCCATCGGCTGCGATCGTTTGGCTGAATACCGAGTGATTTTCTTTTACTTGAGGAGTGGCTTGCTCGGCAGCAGGCAAGGCGAAAGCATTGGCGGCCAGTATCGAGAGTGTCAGGCTAAGCAGTAATTGGCGTTTCATGATTGGGTGCTCCGTGGTGGAAGGGTGACAAAGTGAGTACGGAGCCAATGTTACTCGCGCTAAGTCGATAGAGAAGTTCATAAGGGCAATGGTAATAATCAACGGAATTGATTGTTCGGCGAGAAGGCTCTGAACCGGGCCTTTGCGGGGAGTACTGTTGAATTTAGATGGGTATTTTTGACCCACTGTCGCCTCGCAATAGTGGCTGGCGCGGTAACACCGTCTGATGGGGTCGGTCAGAAAATCGTCGAAGGTTGCGTTTAAATCAACCTTGGTATTAAACCTGCGGGCCATTTGCCAGTCGTAATTTCCATAGCGGGTCGCTTCCAGGCCTGGCGCTTCACACGTGCGTCGCAGTTCGCACGCTCAGTCGTAATCAGGAGTTCCGTGCAATGACGCGCGCTCGTAAATTTTTTGCCTGGACAGTCGCCACGTTGGTTGTACTGTTTGCCGTGCTGGTTCTGGTCATCGCGTTCTTCGATTGGAACCGGATCAAGCCGGCACTTAACGCCAAAGTCTCTGGAGAACTGCACCGGCCGTTTGCTATTAATGGCGACCTGGCGGTGCTCTGGCAGCGCGAACCCGACGAGGGCGGGTGGTGGGCCTGGGTTCCGTGGCCGCATGTGGTGGCGCAAGACCTGACCCTGGGCAATCCGGACTGGTCGAAGAGCCCGCAAATGGTCAGCCTCAAGCGCGTCGAGTTGCGTGTTTCACCGCTGGCATTGCTGGCGCAACGACTGGTGATCCCGCGCATTGATCTCACCGAGCCCAATGCCACCCTTGAACGCCTGGCCGATGGTCGCGCCAACTGGACGTTCAAGTTCGACCCGAAAGACCCGAATGCCGAGCCCTCCAGTTGGGTGTTGGACATCGGGGCCATCGGTTTCGACAAAGGCCGGGTCACGCTCAATGATCAAAGCCTGAAAACCCAACTCGAGCTGCTGATCGATCCGTTGGGCAAACCCATTCCGTTCAGCGATATCGTCGGCGATAAAGCGGCGAAAAAAGCCATCGAGAAGGGATCGGCGCCACTGGATTACGCGTTTGCATTGCAGGCTAAAGGCCATTATCGCCAGCAAGAACTGGCAGGCAGCGGCAAGATCGGCGGCCTGCTGGCGCTGCAGGACGCCGCCCGTCCTTTTCCCCTGCAAGCTCAGGTCAAGATCGGTGATACCAGCGTCGAACTGGCCGGGACACTCACCGATCCGCTCAATCTCGGCGCGCTGGATTTGCGCCTTAAACTGGCCGGTACCAGCCTGGGTAACCTCTATCCCCTGACGGGCGTGACACTGCCGGATTCGCCGGCCTATGCCACCGACGGTCATCTGGTGGCCAAATTGCAGGAGCCCGAAGGCGCTTCGTTTCGTTATGAGCAATTCAACGGCAAGATCGGTAGCAGTGATATTCACGGGGATCTGGCCTATGTCGCCAGCAAGCCTCGCCCCCGACTCAGCGGTGCGCTGGTTTCGAACCAGCTGCTGTTCGCAGACCTCGCGCCGTTGATCGGTGCCGATTCCAATGCCAAACAAAATGCCCGTGGCGGCGACAGCAAGCAGCCGGCGGACAAGGTGTTGCCAGTCGAGGAGTTTCGTACCGAACGCTGGCGCGATATGGATGCGGACGTTGAATTCACCGGAAAACGTATCGTCCACAGCGCCGAATTACCGTTCACTGATCTCTACACTCACCTGATTCTCAATGATGGCCAGCTGAACCTTGAACCACTGCGTTTTGGCGTAGCCGGCGGTAAGCTGGACGCGCAGATTCGTCTCAATGGCCGCACTACGCCGCTGGAAGGTCGGGCCAAGCTGACGGCGCGCAACTTCAAGCTCAAGCAACTGTTTCCGACCTTCGAACCGATGAAAACCAGTTTTGGCGAACTCAACGGCGATGCCGATATCACCGGTCGCGGCAACTCGGTGGCGGCGCTGCTGGGGACTGCCAACGGCGATCTGAAAATGCTCATCAACGATGGCGCCATCAGCCGGGAGCTGATGGAACTCGCTGGGCTCAATGTCGGTAATTACGTGGTCAGCAGGATATTTGGCGACAAAGAAGTGAAGATCAACTGCGCCGCCGCCGATTTTGATATCAAGACCGGCCTGGCCACGATTCGCTTGTTTGTATTCGATACCGAGAACGCGATTGTCTACATCGATGGCACGGTGAACATGGCCAGCGAGCAGCTGGACCTGACCATTACCCCCGAATCCAAGGGCCTGCGGCTGTTCTCTCTGCGTTCACCGCTGTATGTCCGTGGCCCCTTTATCAAGCCGGCTGCCGGAGTGAAAGGCGTGCCTTTGATGTTGCGGGGCGCGGGGATGGTGGCGCTGGGTGTGCTCGCCGGGCCTGCGGCGGGGCTGCTGGCCTTGGTCGCGCCCAGTGGCGGAGAACCGAACCAGTGCGCGCCGTTGTTGGCGCAGATGAAGGAGGGCAAGGCGCCGGTGACGGTGAAACCGACCCAGTGATTCAACTTGTAATAAACGGGTATGCGCAAAACATGTAGGAGCTGCCGCAGGCTGCGATCTTTTTTGGGGGCATCCAGTGCTTAACTGATTGGCATTAGGGGTAAGCCCCCACCCCAGCCTGGTTTTCCTCAATTGACGGGCAGGGCGTGACCCGAGAGCAGTGCCTCTTCGCGCAACCACTGGAAGAACGCCCGCACCGGCGGATGTCGCTCGCGCCCCGGCACGCAGAGCGCGCTGTAGCCAGCGCCATCGATGTGGATCTGCGGACGATAGGGCTGCAGCAAACCGCCAGCGACGCTTTCCGAGACGAGAATGTTGCTTGCCATCACCAGGCCTTGCCCGGCAATCGCCGCTTGCAGGGCGTAATGCTCTTCGTCGTATTCGCGGATCACCGGCTGGCCTTCGAGCCAGCTCTCCCCGGCCTGCGCGCACCAGGCTTCCCAGCCTCGGGCGTAAAGCTTGGAATTGTGCCAGCGCACGCTGATCAGCGTCGGTTGGCGGGTGGCGGCCAGGGCGACTTGTTCGGGTGAGCCATAGACCGCAAAACACTCGTCGAACAGGCACAGCCCATAGAGGTTGGGGTAGTCGTCGAGGCTGTAGCGAATCACCAGGTCAATGCTCGCATCCTGCTGCAGGTCGATGACGTCACAATGGGTGTCCATGCGCAGGTTGATGTTGGGGTGGCGGGCATAGAAGCGCCCCAGTCGCGGCACCAGCCACAGTGCGGCAAAGGCTGGCGTGGTGGAAATCATCAGGCTGGCGCCGCTGCGTTGCGGGCGCAGGGTGTCGACGCTTTGCGCGACCTCCAGCAATGCGCCATGCAGGCTGTGGAACAGTCGTTCGCCGCATTCGGTCAGGCGCACCTGACGTGGCAGGCGTTCGAACAACGACACGCCGAGCCAGCTTTCCAGCGAGCGAATCTGATGAGAGACCGCGGTCGGAGTGACCGACAGTTCTTCAGCAGCGGCCTTGAAACTCAGCAGGCGCGAAGCGGATTCGAAGGCGCGCAGGGCGGTCAGCGGTAGCGAGGCAAACATCTGAGGGCTCCATGGATGAAACAAACTCACCCTAAATGACTTCTGCTCATTTGAAGAGCAATAGCGGCGAGCTTCAAGCTGCAAGCCACAAGCGTTGAAGCAGTTTGGTCTTGTGAGTTTAGCCATTTCAAGGAGATTCAGATGAACAGAATTCTTGCCGTGCATGCCAGTCCCCGTGGGGAACGCTCTCACTCCCGGCGCTTGGCCGAGGTGTTTCTTGGGGCCTGGCAGGCCACTCACCCGGAGTCACAGCTGACCCGTCGTGAAGTCGGCCGGGCGTTGATTCCACCGGTTAACGAGGGATTCATCGCCGCTGCGTTCTACCCCGAACCCGCAGCCCGGCCACTGTCGATGCAGGCCGATCTGGCATTCAGCGATGAACTGGTGGCGGAGTTGCTGGGGCATGACCTGCTGGTGATCTCGACGCCGATGCACAACTTCAGCGTTCCCAGCGGTCTCAAGGCCTGGATCGACCAGATCGTGCGCCTGGGCCTGACGTTCAACCACAGTCTGGACAATGGTGTCGCGCAGTATGAGCCGCTGGTGCGGGGCAAAAAGGCCCTGGTCATCACCAGTCGTGGCGGACATGGCTTCGGCCCCGGTGGTGAGAACGAGGCGCTGAATCATGCCGATCCGTTGCTGCGCACCACCCTGGGCTTCATTGGCATCGATGACATCACAGTGGTCGCGGCCGAGGGTGAAGAGTCGGCGGAACGCACCTTCCTGGTCTCGTCTGCCGAGGCTGAACAGCGCTTGCTGGCGCTGGCCAAGGTGTTTTGAGGAGGCATCATGGCCTGGGTGTTTTTGCTGATCGCCGCCGGTTTCGAAGTCACCTTCGCCATGGGCATGAAGTACGCCGAAGGTTTCACCCGACTCTGGCCGTCGCTGCTCACAGTGGTGGCGGCGGTGGGCGGGATCTGGTTTCTGACCCTGGCCATGCGTGAACTGCCGGTGAGCATCGCCTATCCGATCTGGACTGCCATCGGTTCACTGGGGACGGTGTTTCTCGGTTTTGCGTTGTTGGGGGAGAGTCTGACGGCGATCAAGCTGGTGTCAGTCGGGCTGATCGTGGCGGGAGTGGTCGGGCTGAAATAACGTCACGGGCTTGTCATGCCGACAGCCGATGCTGGCACATTCCCCAGTCATTGCGTCTAGGATGGCATTATCAGCTCAGTTCAGGGACGTACGCCCATGTCGCAAGAATCCGCTACCCGTTTTCCATTGGTGTTGGTCCCGGGGATGTTGGGGTTTATTCGACTGGTGCTATACCCGTACTGGTACGGGATTATTTCGGCCCTGCGCCGAGGCGGGGCAACAGTGATCGCCGTGCAGGTCTCGCCGCTCAATTCTTGTGAGGTGCGCGGTGAGCAGTTGTTGACACGCATCGAAGAGATTTTGCGCGAGACCGGCGCCGCCAAAGTCAATTTGCTCGGCCACAGCCAGGGGGCGCTCACCGCGCGTTATGCCGCGGCCAAGCGCCCGGATTGGGTGGCCTCGGTGACCTCGGTCGCAGGGCCTAATCATGGATCGGAGCTGGCGGACTATCTGCACACCCATTACCCGGGCGACAGCCCGCTCGGGCGGGTACTGAAGGTAGTGATTCGACTGATCGCAGCCTTGATGAGTCTGCTGGAAACCGGCTATCGCGGTCCGAAGTTGCCCGTGGATATCCATGCTTCACACCAATCGCTGACGAGCGAAGGTGTCGCGCTGTTTAACCAGAAGTACCCACAGGGCTTGCCCGACACCTGGGGTGGGCAGGGTGCCGAGGTGGTCAATGGAGTGCGTTATTACTCCTGGTCCGGGACCTTGCAGCCGGGCAAGACCGATCGCGGGCGCAACCTGTTCGATGGCACCAACCGCAGTTGCCGCTTGTTCGCCAGAACCTTCGTCCGCGAAGCCGGGCATTGCGACGGGATGGTCGGGCGTTACAGTTCTCATTTGGGCACGGTGATCGGCGATGAGTATCCGCTGGATCACTTTGACATCGTCAACCAGTCCCTGGGGCTGGTAGGCAAGGGTGCCGAGCCGATTCGGTTGTTTGTCGAGCATGCGCAACGGTTGAAGGTGGCGGGTTTGTAATTGCAGTTCGCGGTCCTCTATGTGGCGAGGGGGCAGGCCCCCTCGCCACAGGTCAGACAACAACGCCCCGGCGCCCTAGCACTGTCCGCCAGCGCTCCGACAAAATCACCCCGCCCAAGGTCAAGGCGCCACCGACCAGGTGATACAGCGCCAGTTGCTCCTGCAGCACCACGGCGGCAATCAATGCGGTGATCAGCGGCACCAGGTTGAAGAACAACGTTGTGCGGCTCGGCCCCAGGCGGACCACCGCTTGCATCCAGGCCAGCGGAGCGATCATTGAGGCCAGCAGGCAGGCGTAGAGCACCAGAGGAATGTTCTGCAGGGTCAGGCCGGCTTTTGGTGAGGCGAGGAACAGCGGAAACAGCACCACGATTGCCACCAATACCTGCAAGTAGAGCAACACCAGCGGCGGCAAACACAGCTGCCATTTTTTCAGCAGCGTGCTGTAGATCGCATAAGCCAAGGTAGCGATCAGCATCATCCCATCGCCCAGATTCACGCCGTGTTCCAGCAGCGCGCCGAGGCTGCCGGAGGACACCACCACCAGCACCCCGGCGAACGACAGCACGGCACCGGCCAGCGCGCCGGCGGTCAGCCGTTGACCCAGGCTGGCAATCGCCATGGCCAGCGACATCAAAGGCATCAGCGACAGGATGATCCCCATGTTGGTGGCCGAGGTCAGGGTCGCGGCGAAGTAGGCCAGGCTTTGATACACCGCCATGCCAAGCACGCCGAGAATAAAGATCTTGCCCAGGTTCGGGCGGATCAATGGCCAATGGGTGATCACTGCCTTGAGCATGAACGGCGTGAACAACATCCCTGCCAGCAGCCAGCGATAGAAACCGATTTCGGCCGGGAAAATTGCCCCGACTGCCAGTTTGTTGATCACGGTATTGCCGGCCCAGATGAAAATGGCCAGCAGTGGATAAGCGTATTGCATGGGTGGAGAAAACCGGTACGTTAATGAAGGGTGATTATCCATTGTCCGGATAAATGCCTATACTTCGATCCAGACAATCCGCCTCTGTATTCGGACAGCATGAACAAAAAGCCCATCGACCTTCTGGATTTCAGCGGTTTGCCGACGCCGGTTTATTTCCGCTATGCCGATTTCCACGCCCATAGCCATGCATCGGCTCACCGCCACCCTTGGGGCACCCTTGAGTATTCAGCATTCGGTGTAATGCATATGGAAATTGCCGGACGCCGCTTTACATCGCCTCCGCAATACGCGGTGTGGGTGCCGCCGGATACCGAGCATAGTTTCTACAGCGCCCAACCGATCAACTATCGTGCAGTCTGTCTGGCGCCCGAACTGTGCCGCGACTTGCCACAGCAAGCCTGCACGCTGGCCATCAGCGACATACTCAAGGCGATCCTCAAGGACTTCGCGGCTCGCGACGTGAAGATCCCTGAACACGAAACCGATGCTCGCCTGGCCCAGGTACTGGTCGACCAATTGCAGCAAGCACCGGTGCATACCTGCTATTTGCCTTATGCCAGCAGCCCCGTCTTGCTCAGTGTGCTCGAAGCGCTGCAGGCCGAGCCGGGGGATACCCATCCGCTGGCTTACTGGGCCGACCAGGTGCATGTCAGCGAGCGCACCCTGGCCCGGCAGTTTGTCCGTGAGTTGGGTATGAGCTTTGGCGAGTGGCGTCAGCGGCTGCGCTTTCTGGCGTCGATCGAAGCACTGGACAGTCAGCGCAGCATTCAGGAGATTGCATTCGACATGGGCTACAGCACCGGGTCGGCGTTTATCGCGATGTTCCAGCGCCAGGCCGGCTGTACCCCCGAGCAGTATCGGCGGACCAGTCTGCAGAACAGGTAAGTGTGTAACAGGCTTTGTCTGTTGTAGGAGCGAGCTTGCTCGCGATGGATTCAAGAGCGGCGCGTTTATTCAGAAACCCCGCATTATCGTTAACGCCCATCGCGAGCAAGCTCGCTCCCACAGGTTGTCCCCCAATCCCTAGTGTTGACTCCCGAACGCTGGCAGACTGCCGATCCTCTATCGCCGTTCGTTTCGAGGCTTTATGCCAACGTTTTCGCAGCGTCATCTGTTGTACTTCAGTTGGGTGATCATTTTTGGTGGGTTGTTGCTGGTCTTGCCGTTACGGCTGTTGCCGAGCCTGCTCGCCGGGTTGTTGGTGTTCGAGCTGGTCAACATGCTTACCCCGCAACTGCAACGGTTGATCGAAGGGCGCCGGGCACGCTGGTTGGCGGTGGCGTTGCTGGGTACCCTGGTGGTCAGCGTACTGACGCTGATCTTTGCCGGTGCTATCAGTTTCCTGCTGCATGAAGCGGAGAATCCCGGCGCTTCCCTGGACAAGTTCATGCTCGTCGTGGACAAGGCCCGCGGGCAGTTGCCACCGTTTATCGACGCTTATCTACCGGCCAGTGCGGCGGAGTTCCGGGTAGCCATCGGCGACTGGATGAGCAAGCACCTGAGCGATCTGCAACTGGTGGGCAAGGACGCGGCGCACATGTTCGTGACGCTGCTGATTGGTATGGTGCTCGGCGCGATCATTGCCTTGCAGCGGATACCGGATCTCACCCAGCGTAAACCGCTGGCCGCTGCGTTGTTTGATCGCTTGACCCTTCTGGTCAGGGCGTTTCGCAATATCGTTTTCGCGCAGATCAAGATTTCCCTGCTCAACACCATCTTCACCGGGATATTCCTGGCAGTGATTCTGCCGATGTTCGGCATCAAGCTGCCACTGACCAAAACCCTGATCGTGCTGACCTTCCTGCTCGGCCTGCTACCGGTTATCGGTAACCTGATATCGAATACGCTGATCACCATCGTCGGCCTGTCGCTGTCGATCTGGGTAGCGATGGCGGCGTTGGGTTATCTGATCTTTATCCACAAGCTGGAATACTTCCTCAACGCGCGGATCGTCGGTGGGCAGATCAGTGCCAAGTCCTGGGAGTTGCTACTGGCGATGCTGGTGTTCGAGGCCGCGTTCGGTTTGCCTGGAGTGGTGGCAGGGCCGATTTATTACGCGTATCTGAAGAGTGAGTTGAAGCTGGCGGGGTTGGTTTAGCGCGGGGAGTCTGTTGAATATTGTGTTGCCTGAGCTGGCCTCATCGCGAGCAAGCTCGCTCCCACATTGAATCTGTGTTGGACCACTATGTAGTGATCGACTCAGGTCAACTGTGGGAGCGAGCTTGCTCGCGATAGCGTCGCCCCGGTCTTTCAGGCAGTACTCAGCAGCCGTACCGCTTCATGGCCTCGATCGCCAGGCCACTGCCGATGCTGCCAAAGATATTCCCTTCCACATGCCGCGCGTTCGGCAGCATGGCCGAGACGCTCTGGCGCAGGGCCGGGATGCCGCTCGAGCCGCCGGTGAAGAACACCGTATCGACCTGATCGACGCGTACATTGGCATCGCCGAGCAATTGCGTGACACTGTTGCGGATGCGTTCCAGCTGATTGTCGATGGCCGACTCGAACATCGTCCGACTCAATTCCACACTCAAACCCGGCTCGATACGATCGAGCGGCACGTGACGGCTTTCGGCCTGGGTCAGCTGGATCTTGGTTTCTTCCACTTCCATCGCCAGCCAGTGCCCGGCGCGCTGTTCGATCAACTTGAACAGGCGGTCGATGCCACCGGTGTCTTCGATGTCATAGCGCATGCTGCCCAGCGCCAACTGGGATTTCTGCGAGTACACCGAGTTGATGGTGTGCCAGGTCGCCAGGCTCATGTGCTGACTGGTGGGCATATAGGCGCCGCTTTTCATCCGGCTGCCGTAACCAAACAGCGGCATTACGCCCTGCAGGCTCAGTTGCTTGTCGAAGTCGGTACCACCCACATGCACACCGCCGGTGGCGAGGATGTCGTCGTGGCGGTGGTCGATGGCGCGGCGCTCGGGGGACAGGCGCACCAGCGAGAAGTCGGAAGTACCGCCGCCGATGTCGACGATCAGCACCAGCTCTTCGCGTTCGATGGTCGACTCATAGTCGAAAGCGGCGGCAATCGGTTCATACTGGAAGGACACATCCTTGAAACCAATGGCGCGTGCCACGTCCACCAGGGTGTTTTCAGCTTCCTGGTCGGCCAGCGGATCATCGTCGACGAAAAACACCGGGCGGCCGAGCACCACTTCTTCGAAGTCGTGACCGGCGGTCGCCTCGGCGCGCTTTTTCAGCTGGCCGATGAACAGCCCGAGCAGGTCCTTGAACGGCATGGCCGTGCCGAGCACACTGGTATCGTGTTTAATCAGCTTGGAGCCCAGCAGACTCTTGAGCGAGCGCATCAGCCGGCCTTCGTACCCTTCCAGGTACTCGTGCAGCGCCAGCCGACCGTAGACCGGGCGGCGCTCTTCAATGTTGAAGAAGACCACCGAGGGCAGGGTGATCTTGTCGTCCTCCAGCGCGATAAGCGTTTCCATGCCGGGGCGCAGCCAGCCGACAGTGGAGTTGGACGTGCCGAAGTCGATGCCGCAGGCACGGGCTGGAGATGCGTTTTTCATGTCTATCGAGTTCCGGTTAAAAAACGGCCGCGCAGTGTATGCCAGTGAGGCGAAGATGCGTAGGCCGACTATCCACTAAATCGCAGCGACAAGCGTCTTGAAAGGCTATCCTTCGCCCCAAACTTGCAGGCATGGCCCTGACAACCTGCGCGCATTCAAGCGTTGGGCGCCGGTTGTCGATAAACTTCTGAAGCGCTACCCGGTCACAAGATTGAGATCGGTCAATCCAAATGCTGCCAAAGCGAGCATGCTGTGTCTGGCTGCGCGATATCGATAACGGACGGTGATTCCCTCGATGGACTTCAAAGACTATTACAAGATTCTCGGTGTGGAGCCAACTGCGGACGACAAGGCGATCAAGGCCGCGTACCGCAAGCTGGCGCGCAAATATCACCCCGATGTCAGCAAGGAAAAGGACGCCGAGAGCAAGTTCAAGGACGCGTCGGAAGCCTATGAAGCGCTGAAAAGTGCCGACAAGCGCGCCGAATACGACGACCTGCGCAAATACGGTCAGCATGGCCAGCCGTTCCAGGGGCCGCCGGGCTGGCAGGGACGTGGCGGCTTCAGTGGCGGTCAGGACACGGGCGATTTCTCGGACTTCTTCAGTTCGATCTTTGGCTCGCGTGGTGGTGGTGGTGGTGGTGGTGGTTTCAGTGGTGGACAATCAGGTCGTAGCACCGCTCGTCGAGGACAAGATGTGGAAATGGAGTTACCGGTTTTTCTAGAGGAAACCCTGTCGACCGAGTCGAAGAAGGTCAGCTTCCAGGTGCCGCAGTACAACGCCGCCGGCCAGCACGTCAGCAATACCAGCAAAAGCCTGAACGTGAAGATCCCGGCCGGCGTCGCCGACGGCGAGCGCATCCGCCTCAAAGGCCAGGGCGCCCCTGGCGTGGGTGGCGGGCCCAATGGTGACCTGTATCTGATCATCCGCTTCGCGCCGCATCCGAAGTTCGATGTCGAGGGTGAGAATCTGATCATCACCCTGCCTCTGGCCCCTTGGGAGCTGGCGTTGGGCACTGAAGTCGCGGTGCCGACCCTGACCGGCAAGATTCATTTGAAGGTTCCGGCCGGCAGCCAGAACGGCCAGCGCATGCGCGCCAAAGGTCATGGCCTGCTGAACAAGGCGGGGCACCGTGGTTATCTGTTTGTGCAATTGAAAGCGGTCATGCCCAAGCACAGCGACGACGCTGTCAAGGCGTTGTGGCAGGAGTTGGCGGAAAAAGCCGCTTTTAACCCGAGAGAGCACTGGAGTAGCTGATCATGAGCAGTCCCCTGATCGTTCAACTGGGCATGGAAGAATTCTGTGAGGTGACCGATTTGTCGGCTGCCTACGTGATCGAAATCGTCGAACACGGCATCCTCGAACCTCAGGGCAAGGTGCCCAAGGATTGGTTGTTTACCGACTACGAACTGGTCCTGGCCAAACGCGCGGCCAAGCTGCGACGCGATCTTGAGCTGGAATGGGAAGGGGTCGCCCTGGCCCTGGACCTGCTCGAAGAGGTCCAGCAACTGCGAGCCGAGAACCGAATGCTCAAGCAGCGGTTGGGGCGGTTGGTGGTGGAGTGAGCCGGGATCATTGTTGATCTCGAGGCCGCTATCGCGAGCAGGCTCGCTCCCACAGGTTATGTGTCGATCACATAAGGTGGCCTGACATAAATCCGCTGTGGGAGCGAGCCTGCTCGCGATGGTCTTCAATTCAACGAATGTTTACCCGACAAACCACGCTTTACCCCTTGCCGGAACACCCCCGCCGATCCATCTGCTCCAGCGCCTGATCCACCAGCAACTTGCACAACTCAATCATTTGATAAATCCCCAGCGCCACGCTGCGCCGCGAACCTTCGAGGTCAAAGGCCAGGTCGCCAGCGATGGCATTGATCGACGCCAGCGTCTCGGAAGCGTTGGCCAGCAGGCTTTCGGTGTCGATGTGGGTGGCAACGGTGAAGAGATTTGTGGTGGGGGTATCGGAACTGCGGAGGCTGTCGAGTGACGGCTTGAAGTGATGATCGAGGGCTCGTTCGGCAGCCTCGTGGAGTTTTTTGGGATCGAAGGCATCGCAGGGGGCAACGCTAGGGATTTCAGGGGGATCGGGGGTTATCTTTTTCACAGTGACGCTCCTTGATTAATGGAGTCGCCAGACATCGCTGCTAAACGAAAAGGGTGGCGACTGTACGCGGGTTAGCAGACCGGGAATCAAGGAAACCGGCGCACCCGAAGGTGCCCCACGCACAGCCGCCATAATACGGAACAGCGGACACAAAAAATGCCGACTGATCTAATAGCGGCACGTGCATGCCTTGATTTGATTGGGCTGCTAAACCCGGTCGCTGATTTTGCAGCGACCCGCGAAGATTATCCGCGCACCTCGACCAAAGCAACCCTCAAACCACGTCGGAAAATTCTTGAGCGAAGTGCCCGCTCTTGATGGTTACTGGCAGCGCGGGCCTCATAGCTGGCGAGTCTCGCTCATGCATTGGGGAATGGGAAGGGGTCGCCCTGGCCCTGGACCTGCTCGAGGAGGTCCAGCAACTGCGAGCCGAGAACCGAATGCTCAAGCAGCGGTTGGGGCGGTTGTTGGTGGAGTGAACCAAGACAATTGTTGACCTTGAGGCCGCTATCGCGAGCAAGCTCGCTCCCACAGGTTTTGTGTCGAACACACAATCGTGAACCAATGCAAATCCACTGTGGGAGCGAGCTTGCTCGCGATGGTCTTCAATTCAACGAATGTTTACCCGACAAACCACGCTCTACCCCTTGCCCGAACACCCCCGCCGATCCACCTGCTCCAGCGCCTGATCCACCAGCAACTTGCACAACTCAATCATTTGATAAATCCCCAGCGCCACGCTGCGCCGCGAACCTTCGAGGTCAAAGGCCAGGTCGCCAGCGATGGCATTGATCGACGCCAGCGTCTCGGAAGCGTTGGCCAGCAGGCTTTCGGTGTCGATGTGGGTGGCAACGGTGAAGAGATTCGTGGTGGGGGTATCGGAACTGCGGAGGCTGTCGAGTGACGGCTTGAAGTGATGATCGAGGGCTCGTTCAGCGGCCTCGTGGAGTTTTTTGGAATCGAAGGCAACGCTAGGGGTTTCTGGGGGATCGGGGGTGATCTTTTTCATAGTGAAGCTCCTTGATCAAATGGAGCTGCCACTACCTGCTGTCAAACAAGAATGGGTGGCAGCTGTACGCGGGTTGACAGACCGAGGATCAAGGAACCCGGCGCACACGAATGTGCCCCACGCACAGCCGCCATAATACGGAACGGCGGGCACAAAAAAAGTGCCAACTGTTCGCTTAGCGGCACTTGCATGCCTTGATGCTGTTCGGTCTGTCAAAACCGGTCACTGATTTTGCAGCGACCCGCGAAGATTATCCGCGCCCTTCAACCAAAGCAACCCTCAAACCTTGTCGGAAAATTCTTGCTCGATTGCTCGCAACGACATCCTCTCAGACGCGGATTCTTGTCACTATCCCAATACCGATTGCACAGGCCCCGAACGCTTGGGAAGCACCACGGTAAAGGTCGTGCCGTCTGCCTCGCTCGAACTGACCTTGATCGTGCCCTGATGGGCGATGACCACTTCCCTGACGATAAAAAGGCCCAGACCAAGGCTGGTGGAACGGCCGGCGACTTCTTCGCCGGCGCTACGTACCAGCGGGTCGAAGATTGTACCCAGGGCGTCCTCGGGAATCGGCTCGCCATAGTTGTGTATGGTCAGGATCACCTGCTCTTCGCTACCCGTGATACTCAAGGTCACCGGGTGTCGATTGGCGCCATGCTGTAACGCGTTGCCAATCAGGTTTTGCAGTAACTGATCAATCCGCCCACGGTCCCATTCGCCTTGGGTGTCTCCCTGGGCATTCAAGGTTGCAATGCAGTCTGGCTGTCCGGCGCAGGCTTCATCGATGGCGGCCTGGGCGGCACTGGCCAGGTCCATGGGAGCCGACTCGATGGGCAGGCTGTTGCCCAGACGGCCGCGCACGAACTCCAGCAAATCGTTGACCATCACCGCCATATGGCGGGCACCATTCTTGATGAGTGACACGTAGGGCAGTACATCAGTATCCAGTTTGGCTTTGCGCAGCAGCATTTCGGTAGACATGCTCACCGCCTGCAGGGGCGCACGAAGGTCATGGCCAAGGATGGCCAGAAAGATGTCCCGCGAACGATTGACCTGCTCGGCATAAGCCGCGGTGGACTCGGCCAGGGCTTCGTCGATGGCCTCATTGAAGCGAATCATGTCCTGGAAGTAGGCCAGCTCGGGCGACTCCAGGCTGTTGACCCACAAGCGGATCACACAGGCGCGCAGATGGCGAAATTCGGAGGTCATCTGCACCAGATCAAACCCGGCGGTGTGCCTGAGCTCGCCGTGGCTGGCCGCGGCTTGATCCAGGCTCGGGGTTTTCTCCGGCCCTTGACCCTTGGCTTTCGCCGCCTGTTCGCTGGTGCTCTGTGCGGTCTTCATGTCCCGTGACGCGGCCAGCAGGATCGACTTGGCATGGTCACGCAGCACAGCCCGGCTCATTGAGTCGACGTCAGGGGCGATGGCTTTGGCGAATTGCTCCCACTCATCGACGATGCGATCCACGTGTTGCACGATGAATTCGGAGAGGCGCATGGGCGGTAACCTTGTTGGGGCAGTGATAGTCAGGAAGTGTGGCGCATCCTGGCGTCTTTGTCGTTGCCCTGCTGCAAGCACGGGCGAAGGTGGCTGCTTCGATGTGTTAATTGGGTGGTACATAGTTGTTTTTCGTTGCGATTAATTGAATCGTTATAAACGTTATCGGGCCATTAGCAGGCATATTTTGATTTTTTGTTTTTGATCGTAATCAGTAGATTGGTTGTTCAATGAACTGCATACGGATTGTGCGACATGTCTGAGCCTATCAAAGTAAATTCGCCCGAAAGTAACGAAAAGGGCATTCACTTCGACTTTATAAAAAATACTATTCCCGAGTACCTCATTCAGGCCTCGCCGCTACGACGTAAGGTACTCAAAGCCACTAAGCCCACCCTGTCACAGTGGTATGAAAATAGCTCGACAGATCAGCAGCGCGTGTTGAAGAGGTTAATAGAGGCTGATGGTCATGCGCAAAATAAGTGGGACAAGACCATCGAGGCGGTGCAAAACATCACCGCCTATGCCAAACCCTTATTAACGGCAGCCTTGGCCGAAGCGGGCGTCGACCTGGACGTCGAGAAAATCTGGCTACGGCTCTATTACCCGGTGGAATTCAAGTTTTTCGGCATTCCGGTGGGCGTCAACACCGGCGACGTGCGTGCCAGAACCTTCTCGTTGCTGCAGGCCGCCTTGCATAACTTCGAAAGCTTCGAGGCCGAGGAGGGCTACTTTGACAAAGACTCTTCCTTTATTACTGAACCCGATGCGCGGGGGCACTTCGATGTTGTTCAGCTCACGCTGAAAATCCAGCAATTTGTCACGATTTGCCGAAAGCTGGATGTTGGTGGTCAGTATAATAAATATGTAAAAAACTTTCTTTATGAGGGCGAAACTGCGCACCAGCAGGCGCTGAGTCTGGCATTCATCAACAGCAAAAAAACAGCGATGAAGTCCGCCGCCTATGCAGCCCTGCTTAAAGACGATATTGAACTCAAGCATTACGAACTGTTAGTCGAACTGATCAATGAACAGGATATCGTCAAGGATAAAGACAGCCAGCGGCGCATCAGCTATAGCCCGCTCCAGCTGATGGGTTACGAGATCGCCGAATGTGCGCTGTTCTTTCCAACGCACACCAATCGTTTCGATGGCAGTTATGTCATTGCCTACATTCCGGACGATCCCGAGCATCCGATAAAAAAATACGCCTCGTTCGCTGACTTCGAAGAAGAACTCACCCATCAACTGATGGACCGACCCCAGGGCAGCAGAATCGATAGCGGCAGGGATGTGCTCACCGACTATCAGCGGTTTTTCAGCCGCTTCGTTTCCGAAAAAGACCGGGCCCGTTTTTTTCTTCGTTTCACCCAGAAAGTCCTGGATTCGCCGTCCGGCACCTATTGGAAAGACCAGGTGCGCGGTTATCTCAAGTACTTGAGCCCTGTTTCTAGGCTGGTCGGTCCCCTGGACGACCGGCACTGGCGGAGAGATCCGCTGGAGAATATCGATTTGCATGCCGAGCTCTCGCTGAATTTTCAATGGATCGGCATGGCCGGCATCTGGACTGAAATGTTCCGCCAGAAGCGTCGGCATATGCTCGAGGATGCGCAGGTCCTGGCCGTTTCCACCGCCGCCGAGGATGACATCACCCGCGAACGCCGACTCTCCAATTACCTGAACATCGGCATGTCCCTCGTCGGTATCGCCGCGTTCCTGGTGCCACCGGTAGGCGCCGCCATGCTGCTGGTCACCGCGGACCAGTTGTTGTTCGAGACGATTGAGGGTGTCCGCGAGCTGAGCCAGGGCGACAAGGAAGCGGGCTGGGCACACATTACCGATGTGCTGGAGAACCTGGCGACGATGGTGGCGCTGGCGCCAGTATTCCACTACACGGTTTCGCCTTTTATCGAGGGCTTGAAGCCGGTCACGCTGCCCAGTGGCAAGACGCGTTTGTGGAAGCCCGATCTGAAACCTTACGAGCACAAGGCAACCTTGTTGCCAGGTTTAAAGCCAAATGAACAGGGCCTCTATCAACAGGGCGGTAAAACCATTCTGCCGCTGGAGGGTAAAAACTATGCAGTAAAGAGCGATCCGGTGACCGGCACCTATCAAGTTCAGCACCCGAGCCGGGTGGATGCCTATACCCCGAAGCTGAAAACTAATGGTGCCGGTGCCTGGAGTCATGAAACCGAACAACCACGGACTTGGGAGGGACTCACCTTGATGAGGCGCCTGGGTCACGTGGTGGAGGGTTTCAGTGATGCTGAACTGGAGCAAATCCGCAGGGTCAGCGGCACCGATGAAGGCATGTTGCGCAGAATGCATGTCGACAACGAACTTCCCGCGCCATTGCTGGCCGATACGATCAGCAGATTTGATGCTTACAAGCAGGTCGAAAAATTCATTTCCGACCTTGAAAGCAACGATGCAGCGATATACACACAGGTTGATCCGATCACCCAACTGCACGTAATGACAGGCTACTCCAGGTGGCCCGACGCAGTGTCGATAAGGGTAATCGATGCACAAGCGAACACGGTTTGGGAATACTCCCAGCCAAATACCGCGCAGAGCGACCCCCGGGTGGTGCAGGTACATAATGCACAAATACAGGGTGGGAAGTTGCTGGGTACGGTCATGGAAAGCCTCACTGATAGTGAGACCAATACCTTACTCGATTGGAAACCTGGAACCCCACGCCAACCTCTGGAGAAACGCGTAACCGCCCTGCGCGAGAATATTGCCAAAACCGCCGAGACCCATAAAGCGCAGCTGTTCAATGATCACTATGCCAGTAAGACCGCGAGCAACGATCCCCGGGTAAACCTGATCAAAGGGCGGTTTTCCAATGTGCCCACGCGCGTTATCGAAAACCTGCTGGAGGAGGCTTCCAGCACGGACCGACAACACATGAGCAAATGGGACTTCGCTGACAAGAAACAGACCAAACCCATCCCGCTACGCCTGGCGGAAGCATTGCGCTGGGTCCAGCGCGAGGTGCGTCTGTCACGAGCGTACGAGGGGCTTTATCTGGACGCGCTGATGAGCGCGGATACCGAGAACCTGGTCCTCAACACGCTTGAAAAACTGCCAGGTTGGTCGAATGGTTTACGGATTGAGGTTCGCGACGGCTCATTCAACGGAAAAGTACGCGCCAGTGTTGGCCACGCGGACGCCGCAAGCCGTAAAGTCCTGGTGCGAAATAAAGACGGGCTATATGAGCCGCGTGACCAACAGGATGGTCACCTGCACGGGGCTGACGATCTCTATGCAGCTCTACAGCATGCCTTGCCGGATGCTCACCGCAATGCATTGGGGCTGCCCCATGTGAGCCAGGGGCCAGAGTTGAAAACGTTGATTGGAACGCACGCAGTCTCACGCCCAGCATTGCGCTCGCTTCTGAACATGCAGCCGATCAAGCCCTTTTTCAAAGCGCCGAGTCGCGTCTCAGGTGGTCGTCCGGGATATCCATTGAGTGGACGCGGGCAAGGCGCGAGTCGATTTTCAGCAAAGGATCAGAACAGGGCACTGCAACTGTATCCTGATCTCACAGCGGAACAAGTCGACGCATTTTTAGGGGCGCTAGAGCCTCGGCGTGAGTTCTACTTGAGCACTCTTGAAGCCGAGCTTGTCACCTTGGAAAGCGAGCTGGAGACATGGAAGTCGATACCTTCCGAGCGGCTATTGGAGGATGGCAGCACCGTACCCGTTGATGAGTATGACAAAAAGGCTGTTGCTGCGTTGATCCGCAACTGCTGGCAAAGACGAGGGGGGCCGGAAATCGGCGCACGGGGCAATGAAGTAGGGTATCGGCTTCGCCTGAACTCAAGGCCCGTCGGGGAGCTTCCGCGACTCAGCGCCTCTTTCAACCATGTACGCTTTCTGGAGATGCGCGGCATGGAGCTTGAGGCCCCGAATGATTTCCTGGGGGCCTTCAAAAAACTGAGTCACCTAAAGCTGGAAGATAATCGGTTGACTGACTTTCCGATGAAGATAGGGGAGATGACAGAGCTCCAGATTCTGGATCTTTCCAGAAATCTCATTGAGTTGACCCCGCAAGCGGCTCAGAGCCTGGCGGGAATGAGGCGCCTCCAGAAACTGTCGCTGAACCACAACCCTGTGTCGCGCCTTCCCGACTTCAGTCAGATGATTAACTTGCGTGAGGTCCGTTTACAAGGCACTGGCATCGATCAATGGCCGATAGGACTTCGCGACCAGGCGGCACTGAAGCTGGTTGATTTGCGTGATAACCGGTTAACAACGGTTCCCGAGGTCATAGTGACCCCACCCTCAGAGCATGTGAGCGCGACGAACAAGGTCATGCGGATCACTGAGCTCAATGGGAATCCACTCTCGGCCGAAGGGATGCAGAATTATGCTGACGTTCTGGTCAGAGTCTTTCTTGATCAACCGATGACTGAAGGCCCGATTCCTGATGCGCCGCAAGGGCCAGGGGTTGCCAGGGGCGAAGCTCGTCTGGCGCCTTCTGCGCAAAGAATGGAGCGATGGCTAAAAGACCTGCCCGCCGATGAACGCGGTGCGAGGATAGAGCAATGGCAGCTTCTGGACAGTGAAGCTCTGGGGCGAGAGGCCCTTGGCGGAGAGACTGGTCAGAGAGTCAGTGTGAGTGAGGCTTTCTTCAGGTTATTAGAGAAGATGAGCAGCACCGCCGAGTATAAAAAGGCTTACTCCGATCTTAAGGCGCGGGTATGGACGGTTTTGGATGCGGCCGCGAGATCCGAGGAGTTGCGCGCCAGGTTGTTCGAGTTGGCGGGTGACGAGACGTGCAGCGATCGTGCGGCTCTGGTGTTCAGTGAGCTGGAAGTTCAGGTGCTGATTGATAACGCCGAAACACTGGCCAGCAACCACAGCTCCGGGGTCGAGCTGATCAGGCTTGCAAAAGGCCTGTTTCGTCTGGATGAAGTTGAGAAGCTGGCGCTGCAAGACATCAAGACGCGCATTGCCAGCATCATTCAGTCCGGGTTAAGCGTGAGACAAAAGGGTAGCCAGCTGTTGATGATGGACCAAATCGAGGTGCGCCTTTCTTATCGGGTGGGATTGAGGGAAAAACTTGAGCTTCCGGGGCAGCCCAAACAAGCGGATTACACAGGGACTAACTATGTGAGTCAGGGGCAGCTTGATGCAGCCGAAGCCCATGTAAAAAGCCTGGAAAACTCGCCTGCGGAGTTTGAGTCGATCATCCAGCGTGGCTTCTGGGGTGAGTATTTGAGAGCCAAATACCCTGCAAAATTCGAGGCGGCCTATGAGGTTATTTATACGGAACAGGAGCAACTGGACGCGATCGCGGACACGGTTTCGACCGCCGAATATGAGCGCAGGAGTAATGAGTTGCTGGCGAAGTACAACACGCTCACGCAAAGTGGCATTCGATTGTTGACCCCCCAGGAAATACTCGACCTGGAGGGTGCTGGAGGCGCATGACGGCTGGCTCTTTTGATTGAAACTTCGAGCTTGCAAGGATAAAACCCCGAATGCAGTTGACTGCTTCGGGGTTTTTTTATCTGCGTCCATTCCTTTAAAACAAGAAATACCGCTGCGCCATCGGCAGTACTTCAGCCGGCTCACACCACAGCAATACGCCGTCAGCCTTGACCTGATAAGTTTGCGGATCGACCTCGATATTCGGCAAGTAGTCGTTGTGGATCAGATCGGTTTTCTGCACCTTGCGGCAACCTTTGACCACGGCGATTTTCTTCTTCAAGCCCAATGACTCGGGAATCCCGGCGTCCTGTGCTGCCTGGCTGATAAAGGTCATGCTAGTGGCATGCAGCGAGCCACCATAACTGGCAAACATCGGTCGGTAGTGCACCGGCTGCGGGGTCGGGATCGAGGCGTTGGCGTCGCCCATCAGGCTGGCGGCAATCGCCCCGCCCTTGAGGATCAGGGTCGGTTTGACGCCAAAGAACGCCGGGCGCCAGAGCACCAGGTCGGCCCATTTACCGACTTCGATCGAGCCCACTTCATGGCTGATGCCGTGGGTGATTGCCGGGTTGATGGTGTACTTGGCGATGTAGCGTTTGGCGCGAAAGTTGTCGTTGCCTTCACCATCACCCGGCAACGGGCCGCGCTGCTTTTTCATCTTGTCGGCGGTCTGCCAGGTGCGGGTGATGACTTCACCGACGCGGCCCATGGCCTGGCTGTCGGAGCTGATCATCGAAAATGCACCGAGGTCGTGGAGGATGTCTTCGGCGGCAATCGTCTCACGGCGGATACGGCTTTCGGCGAAAGCCACGTCCTCGGCGATGCTCGGATCAAGGTGATGACAGACCATCAGCATGTCGAGGTGTTCGTCGATGGTGTTGCGGGTGAACGGCCGGGTCGGGTTGGTCGAGCTCGGCAGCACATAAGGGAAACCGCAGGCCTTGATAATGTCCGGGGCGTGCCCGCCACCCGCGCCTTCGGTGTGGTAGGTGTGGATGGTGCGGCCCTTGAACGCGGCGAGGGTGGTTTCGACGAAGCCGGATTCATTCAGGGTGTCGGTATGAATCGCCACCTGTACATCGTACTGGTCGGCAACGCTCAGGCAGTTGTCGATGGCTGCCGGGGTGGTGCCCCAGTCTTCGTGCAGCTTGAGACCGATGGCACCGGCCTTGACCTGTTCGATCAGCGGCTCCGGCAGACTGGCGTTGCCCTTGCCGGTAAAACCGATATTCATCGGAAATGCATCGGCGGCCTGCAGCATGCGCGCCAGATGCCAGGGGCCGGAGGTGCAGGTGGTGGCATTGGTGCCGGTGGCCGGTCCGGTGCCGCCACCGATCATGGTGGTGACGCCGCTCATCAGCGCTTCTTCGATCTGCTGCGGGCAGATGAAGTGGATATGGGTGTCGATGCCGCCAGCGGTGAGGATCATGCCTTCACCGGCGATGACTTCGGTACTGGCGCCGACGGCGATGGTCACGTCGGGCTGGATGTCCGGATTGCCGGCCTTGCCGATGCCGGCGATGCGGCCGTCCTTGAGGCCGACGTCGGCCTTGACGATACCCCAGTGGTCGATAATCAGTGCGTTGGTGATCAGGGTGTCGACCACCTCGGCGGCGAGCAACTGGCTTTGACCCATGCCGTCGCGGATCACTTTTCCACCGCCGAATTTCACTTCTTCGCCGTAGGTGGTGAAGTCTTTTTCCACTTCGATCCACAGTTCGGTGTCGGCCAGGCGGACCTTGTCACCGACGGTGGGGCCGAACATGTCGGCGTAGGCTTGTCTTGAAATTTTCATGCGCTTGCCTTGGGATTCAATTGGGTTTGAGACTGTGGCGAGGGGGCTTGCCCCCGTTCGAATGCGCAGCACTCGCAATTCGGCTAGTGCGTTCTATCTGGCAAATCGCGGTCACAGGTTCTACGACCGCTTCGCGGCCGAACGGGGGCAAGCCCCCTCGCCACAGGGACCGATTTCAATCCAGATCACCCATGACCCGCCCGGCAAACCCGAACACCCGGCGCAATCCGGCCAGGTCCACCAGCTCGATGTCGCGGGTCTGCCCTGGCTCGAAGCGCGTGGCGGTGCCGGCCGGGATGTTCAGGCGCATTCCGCGGCTGGCGGCGCGGTCGAAGGTCAGGGCGTCATTGGCTTCGAAAAAGTGATAGTGCGAGCCGACCTGGATCGGCCGGTCGCCGCTGTTGGCAACGCTCAGGCTCAATGTGCGGCGTCCGGCGTTGAGTTCGATGTCGCCGGGCTGGATCTGATATTCACCAGGGATCATTCAATACCTCCGAGGATCTTGTAGTAGAAGGCAGTCGGGCGGTACCTGCCGCTCGGGTTGCAGGCGTAGTCGGGGATTTCGCCGACACGGGTGTAGCCCAGGGTGCGATAGAAGTCTTCGGCTGCGGAGCCGGCTTCGGTGTCAAGGTAGAGCATGCCGCGTTTGTGCTGGCGTGCGGCAATCTCGAGGGCACTCATCAACTGCTGGCCCAGACCACGCCGCCGTGCGTGTTCTCGCACCAGCAGTTTTTGCACTTCGGCGCGATTGCGCCCGTTGGCCTTCTGGCAGAGTGCAAGCTGCACGCTGGCCAGTACCTGTTCGTCCTTGACCACAACCCAAAGCAGCAGGTTGCCTTGTTCAAGGTTCGCCTGCACCTCATCGAAATAAGCCCGGGCCTGAGTGGCATTCAGATCTGCCATGAAGCCGACGCTGGCGCCATACCCCACGGCCTCGAGCAGCAGTTCAATCAAACCCTGGCGATAGTGCGCAAAGCTTTCAGCATGGACTCGACGCAGTTGAGCGGCGTTCATCGGGAATTACTCCTGGTTGGCGCCTGGGGGCTCCGCGCCTGGGTTGAGGGTCAGCTGCATAAAGGTCAGGTCGAGCCAGCGGCCGAACTTGGTGCCCACTTGGGGCATCTGACCGGTGATGGTGAAACCGGCTCGTTGGTGCAGGCGAATCGAGGCGGTGTTGCCGCTCTCGATGGCTGCGACCATCACGTGTTTGCCGCAGCCTTTGGCGCGCTCGATCAGCGCTTCCATCAGCCGTGGGCCGAGACCGTTACCCCGTTGGTCGCTGCGCACGTAAACCGAATGCTCGACGGTGTGGCGGAAGCCATCAAAAGGCCGCCAGTCACCAAACGAAGCGTAGCCCAGTACGCTGTTGTCGCCGTCGACAATTACCAGAATCGGATAACCCTGGGATTGCCGGGCGCTGAACCAGGCCTGACGGTTGCCGAGGTCGACGGCTTGTTCGTTCCAGATCGCCGTGGTGCTCCGCACGGCATCGTTGTAGATGTCGCGGATCGCCGGCAGGTCGGCATCCTCGGCGTCACGAATGGTGTAAGTCATGCGCGGCCCTCAAGCGATGGGTTGGTGGACGGTGACCAGTTTGGTGCCGTCGGGGAAGGTCGCCTCGACCTGGATTTCCGGGATCATTTGCGCGATGCCCTCCATCACCTGTTCGCGGCTGAGCAGGGTGGTGCCGTAATGCATCAGCTCGGCCACGGTCCGGCCGTCACGGGCACCTTCGAGCAGCGCCGCAGAGATATAGGCCATGGCTTCCGGGTAGTTGAGCTTTACGCCGCGGGCCAGCCGCCGCTCGGCCACCAGGCCTGCGGTGAAGATCAGCAGCTTGTCTTTTTCGCGTGGGGTCAGATCCATTTTGGGTCCATTTCAAATTGTGTTGAATACGCTATCCGTAGGAGCTGCCGAAGGCTGGGATCTTTTGATCTTTGGATGTCGCGCCTCAGGAAGATCAAAAGATCCCAGCCTGCGGCAGCTCCTACAGGGGATGGCGATGTTCAGGTGCTCCATATTCTGGGCAGCACGGCTTCGCGCTCGAGTAGAACCGGCCGCAGCAACCGCCACAAATCGATCAGCCAGCCCCGTGCCTGCAAGGCTTCACTCGCCAGACAACGAGCCACCAACAACCCCGGCAGTTGCGTCAAATCACCGCGCACCGGATTGGGCAACGAGCGGCAGACTTCCAGCAATTCGCTATCAATTTCACCGGTTACCAGCAAAGTCGCAAACACCGGTTGCCCGTCGAGGCCGATCGGCGAGTCGAGTAAACCATCGTTACCGACAATGCGCTGGCGTTCATGCCAGAGCAACTGCCCGTCGCGGCGGATATCCAGTTGCGCCTGGAAATGTCCCAGCTCAAAGCGCTCGCCGCTGGCCGGGCGACCCAGCGCCACCACATCCCAGTAGAACAACCGGGCGTCGCCTTCAAGTTCGATTGTCGTGCTGAGTTCGGCCTGGGCGGCGCTGAAGATGATGGTTTCCTGCGGCAGCCATTCGAGCGTCGCACCAGCTGCAACGTGCAAGTCCAACTTCTGATAGGCCGGGCCGGCAGCGCGATACCACTTGGCCGCTCCTGGGCTGGTCAATTGCGCCCAGGCATCGGTACCGACATGGGCGCTGATGTCCAGTCGGTCGCCGCCGGCAATCCCGCCCGGCGGGTGAACGATGATGTGTTGGCAGACTTCAGGCCCTTCGGCATACAAGTGCTTCTGCACGCGCAGCGGACCTTTGTGCCGGCGCTGGACCGGGCGCGTACTGTCGCCGAAGCGGGCGTAGCCGAGTTCCAGCTCGGCGTGCCAGCTGGGGGTGAACAGTGCGGTATGGGCAGGAAGATTCATGATTTCCAGTTATCGTCAGGACATTACAGATTAAATCGTAACCAGTGCGCGTACACCTTCAACCTCCATGTTTTCACCTCGACCTTGCTGGACGATCTCGCCCCGGGACATTACCAGGTACTGATTGGCCAATTCCGCGGCGAAATCGTAAAACTGCTCCACCAGCAAAATCGCCATGTCACCGCGTGCTGCAAGCTTCTTGATCACCGCCCCGATCTCCTTGATCACCGACGGCTGAATGCCTTCGGTGGGCTCATCGAGAATCAGCAGGCGAGGGCGGCTGGCCAGCGCACGGCCGATGGCCAATTGCTGCTGCTGGCCGCCGGACAAATCGCCGCCGCGACGTTGCTTCATTTCCAGCAGCACCGGGAACAACTCGTAGATAAAGGCCGGAACCTCTTTGGCTTCGGCACCCGGGAAACGCGAGAGGCCCATCAGCAAATTCTCTTCCACTGTCAGCCGGCCGAAGATCTCCCGGCCTTGTGGCACGTAAGCGATCCCGGCATGCACCCGTTGGTGCGGCTTGAACGTGGTGATCGGTTTGCCTTCCCAGTTCACCGCGCCTTCTTTGGCCGGCAGCAAACCCATCAGGCACTTGAGCAAAGTGGTTTTACCGACGCCGTTACGCCCGAGCAGGCAAGTGACTTCACCGACCTTCACGTTAAACGTCAGGCCCCGCAGGATGTGGCTACCGCCGTAGTACTGGTGCAATTTTTCGACTTGAAGCATGTTCGAATCCCTTATGGTTCACGCGGACCCGCTCTCGTAGGAGCTGCCGCAGGCTGCGATCTTTTGATCTTTTGATCTTTTGATCTTGCTGAGGAGTGATATGGGGAGATCAAAAGATCGCAGCCTCGCTGCGCTCGACAGCTCCTACAGGAGAGGTTGGTTATCGGCCTAGATACACCTCGATCACCCGCTCATTGTCCTGCACCTGCTCCAGCGATCCCTCGGCCAACACACTGCCCTGGTGCAACACCGTGACGTGATCGGCGATCGAGCCGACGAAGCCCATGTCGTGTTCCACCACCATCAGCGAGTGCTTGCCGGCCAGGCTCTTGAAGAGCTCGGCGGTAAATTCGGTTTCGGCGTCAGTCATGCCCGCAACGGGTTCATCGAGCAGCAGCAGTTGCGGGTCTTGCATCAACAACATGCCGATCTCCAGGAACTGCTTCTGACCGTGGGACAGCAAACCCGCCGGGCGATTGACCGAGGTAGTCAGGCGAATGGTTTCCAGGACGTCGGCAATTCGGTCTTTTTGCTCGCCATTGAGTTTGGCCCGCAGGCTGGCCCATACCGATTTGTCGGTTTTCTGCGCCAGTTCAAGGTTCTCGAACACGCTCAAGGCTTCGAACACCGTTGGCTTCTGGAACTTGCGACCGATCCCGGACTGGGCAATCTGCACTTCGCTCATGTGCGTCAAATCCAGGGTCTCGCCGAACCAGGCCTTGCCGTGGCTGGGCCGGGTCTTGCCGGTGATCACATCCATCAGCGTGGTTTTTCCGGCACCGTTGGGGCCGATGATGCAGCGCAATTCGCCAACGCCGATGTACAGGTTCAAATCGTTCAAGGCCTTGAAACCATCGAAGCTGACGCTGATATCTTCCAGGGTCAGGATGGTGCCGTGGCGGGTGTTCAGGCCCTTGCCAACAGACTGGCCAAGGCCAATGGCATCACGGCTGCTGCCAGCGTCTTTGTTCGGTTCAAGGATCGGCTCGAGCATGAATTCGGCGGTAGGTGTAATTCTCATTGTTCACCCCTCTTCTTCAGCAGGCCGATCACACCTTTAGGCAGGTACAGGGTCACGACGATAAACAGCGCGCCGAGGAAGAACAGCCAGTACTCCGGGAAGGCCACGGTGAACCAGCTCTTCATGCCATTGACCACGCCAGCGCCGAGCAGTGGCCCGATCAGCGTGCCGCGACCGCCGAGAGCGACCCACACTGCCGCTTCGATGGAGTTGGTCGGCGACATTTCGCTGGGGTTGATGATCCCCACTTGCGGCACATACAGCGCACCTGCCAGGCCACACAACACGGCACTCAGCACCCAGACAAACAACTTGAAACCGCGCGGATCATAGCCGCAGAACATCAGGCGGTTTTCCGCGTCACGCAGGGCCGTCAGCACCCGGCCGAACTTGCTTTGCGCCAGGCGCCAGCCGATGAACAGACTGGCCACCAACAACAGCACCGTGGCCACAAACAGCACCGCCCGGGTGCCCGGTTCGGTGATACCGAAACCGAGAATGCTGCGGAAATTGGTGAAGCCGTTGTTGCCGCCAAACCCGGTTTCGTTGCGAAAGAACAGCAGCATCCCGGCGAAGGTCAGGGCCTGGGTCATGATCGAGAAGTACACGCCCTTGATCCGCGAACGGAAGGCGAAGAAGCCGAACACCAGCGCGAGCAAACCCGGCGCCAGCACCACCAGGCACATGGCCCACAGGAAGCTGCTGGTGCCAGTCCAATACCAGGGCAATTCAGTCCACGACAAAAAAGTCATGAATGCCGGTAACCCATCGCCCGCGGCCTGGCGCATCAAATACATGCCCATCGCATAACCGCCGAGGGCGAAGAACAGGCCGTGGCCGAGGGACAGCAAACCGGCATAACCCCAGACCAGATCCAGCGCCAGCGCGACAATTGCGTAGCAGAGAATCTTGCCCACCAGGGTCAGGGTATAGGCCGAGACATGCAGCGGATGGTCCGCCGCCAACAGCGATAGCAGCGGCAAGGCCAGCAGCAGTGCGAGCACCAGACTGCCGACGATCAGGGTGACTTTGGTTCCGGCTTTTTGCGTAGCCGTGAGCATCAGGGGCTGGTTCATCAGTCGATCACCCGTCCTTTCAGTGCGAAGAGTCCTTGCGGGCGTTTCTGGATAAACAGAATGATCAGCGCGAGGATCAGGATCTTGCCGAGCACGGCGCCGATCTGGGGTTCGAGGATCTTGTTGGCGATGCCCAGGCCGAAGGCTGCCAGCACGCTACCGGCCAACTGGCCGACACCGCCGAGCACCACCACCAGGAACGAGTCGATGATGTAGCTCTGGCCCAGGTCAGGACCGACGTTGCCGACCTGACTCAAGGCAACGCCACCGAGCCCGGCGATGCCCGAGCCGAGGCCGAAGGCGAGCATGTCCACCCGTCCCGTGGGCACGCCACAGCAGGCGGCCATGTTGCGGTTCTGGGTCACGGCGCGCACGTTCAGGCCGAGGCGGGTCTTGTTCAGCAACAACCAGGTCAGCACCACGACAAACAAGGCGAACGCGATGATCACGATGCGGTTGTACGGTAGCACCAGGTTGGGCAGCACTTGAATGCCGCCCGACAACCAGGCCGGGTTGGCGACTTCGACATTCTGCGCACCAAACACCAGACGCACCAACTGGATCAGCATCAGGCTGATGCCCCAGGTCGCCAGCAGCGTTTCCAAAGGACGGCCGTAGAGGTGACGAATCACCGTGCGCTCCAGCGCCATGCCGATCCCGGCGGTGACAAAAAACGCCACTGGCAGCGCCACCAGCGGATAGAGCTCGATGGCTTGCGGCGCGAAGCGCTGGAGTAGCAACTGCACCACATAGGTGGCGTAGGCACCGAGCATCAGCATCTCGCCGTGGGCCATGTTGATCACGCCGAGCAAGCCGAAGGTGATCGCCAGACCCAGGGCCGCCAGCAGTAGAATCGAACCCAGGGACATACCGCTGAAGGCCTGGCCGAGCATCTCGCCGACCATCAGTTTGCGTTTGACCTGAGCCAGGCTGGTTTCGGCGGCGGTGCGAACAGTGGCGTCGGCTTCAACGCCGGGTTCGAGCAAGCCTTCCAGGCGGGTGCGAGCCAGCGGATCTCCGGTTTCTCCGAGCAGCCGTACCGCCGCCAGACGCACCGCCGGATCGCTGTCCACCAGTTGCAGGTTGGCCAGGGCCAGGCTCAGGGCGGCATGAACGCCTTGATCCTGTTCACCGGCGAGTTGCTGGTCGAGGAGTTTCAGCTGCGCCGGTTTGGCGCTTTTTTGCAGTTGCTGCGCCGCGACCAGACGCACCTTGGCGTCAGCGGCAAGCAGTTGATGGCTGGCCAGGGCGGTGTCGATCAGGCCCCGCAGGCGGTTGTTCAGGCGCAGGGTTTTGGCTTGGCCATCGACGGTCAATTGGCCTTGTTGCAAGGCATTGATCAGCTCGACTCGGGCCGGATCGGGCTGCGCGGCCCAGGCCTCCAGTAGTTTGGCTTGCTGCACGGGATTCGCCGCGATGAAGTCTTCGGCGTCGCCGGCATGGGCAGCTATCGGCAATAGCAGTGCGAATACGAGGATTAAGCGGTAAAGGGCAGTGGGCATAGAGAGTCGCCTTGCGCGGACTGTGTGGGAGCGAGCTTGCTCGCGATAGCGGACTGACATTCACCATCAATGTTGACTGTCATGGCCCCATCGCGAGCAAGCTCGCTCCCACAGGGAATTATGTCGGGCCCGAGCTTTGTGCCCGGCCCCGACATCCAGTGACTCAGTTGCTCTTCACCGCATAATCCGGCTTCTTGTCGTTACCTGGAATGAACGGGCTCCATGGCTCGGCGCGGATCGGGCCGTCGGTCTGCCAGACCACCGAGAACTGACCGTCGGCCTGAATCTCGCCGATCATCACCGGCTTGTGCAGGTGGTGGTTGGTCTTGTCCATGGTCAGGGTGTAACCCGACGGCGCGGGGAAGGTCTGGCCGGCCAGGGCTTCACGGACTTTGTTGACGTCAGTGGATTTGGCTTTTTCCACCGCCTGCGCCCACATGTGGATGCCGACGTAAGTGGCTTCCATCGGGTCGTTGGTCACGGCTTTATCGGCGCCCGGCAGGTTTTTCTTCTTGGCGTAGGCTTTCCAGTCGGCGACGAATTTCTGGTTGACCGGGTTCTCGACGGATTCGAAGTAGTTCCACGCCGCGAGGTTGCCCACCAGCGGCTTGGTGTCGATGCCGCGCAGTTCTTCTTCCCCGACCGAGAATGCCACGACCGGAACGTCGGTGGCTTTCAGGCCCTGGTTAGCCAGCTCTTTATAGAACGGCACGTTGGAGTCGCCATTGACCGTGGAGATCACCGCCGTCTTGCCGCCGGCCGAGAATTTTTTGATGTTGGCCACGATGGTCTGGTAATCGCTGTGGCCGAACGGGGTGTAGACCTCTTCGATGTCCTTGTCCGCGACACCTTTGGCATGCAGGAACGAGCGCAGGATTTTGTTGGTGGTCCGCGGGTAGACGTAGTCGGTACCGAGCAGGAAGTAGCGCTTGGCGCTGCCGCCTTCTTCGCTCATCAGGTATTCCACCGCCGGAATCGCCTGCTGGTTCGGCGCCGCGCCGGTGTAGAAGACGTTCGGCGACATCTCTTCACCTTCGTATTGCACCGGGTAGAACAGCAGGCCGTTGAGTTCTTCGAACACCGGCAACACCGATTTACGCGACACTGAAGTCCAGCAACCGAACACCACCGCGACCTTGTCCTGGGTCAGCAACTGCCGACCCTTTTCGGCGAACAGCGGCCAGTTCGACGCCGGGTCGACGACCACCGGTTCGAGCATCTTGCCGTTCACGCCGCCTTTGGCGTTGATCTCGTCGATAGTCATCAACGCCATGTCTTTGAGTGAGGTTTCAGAGATCGCCATGGTTCCCGACAACGAGTGCAGAATCCCGACCTTGATGGTCTCCGCGGCCTGGATGCTCCAGGTCATGCCCATCGCGGCAATCGATGCCGAGAGTGTGAAAGCCTTGATCAAGCTACGACGCTTCATTGTGCGATCTCCATGAACTCAATTTTTTTTGGTGGGCAGATACGGACGCTGAGGGAGCTTGTGCAAGGGCTGTGCCCAGATGGGGCAGGTCGACGTTTGCGGAGGTAGAAGGCGTTTTTTTGCACGTCTGCGCACCAAGTCAGGGCTCAATGGCGGTGCGGGTGCAAGCGGTGCGCTTATGTGGTGCCTGAGGCCGAGCCGGGACGTTCAGACGCGGCATTCGCGCCACACGATAACTATTTACAGCCTGGCGCTATTCAAGATCTTGAAGATGGCAGGTGTCCTTGCGCCGCCTTCGAAGAAGCGGGTGATGGGGATACTCGGCGTATTCAATTTTAAAGAGGAAATCATGGAACGATATCTTTCTCGACAGGAACGGGCCGCAGGACCCGAGTCGGATGCAGTGCTGCCGCCACTCAGCCCGGCGTTCATCAGTGAAGATGACGCCGCGCGTTATGCTCACGAGCGCATCGGTAGTAAACGTGATGTGGAATATGGGAGCGTCATTCTGCGACGCCTGTCGGATAACAGGTTTTTTGCAACTGAACCGATTACCGGTAAAAGCAAAACCTTCAATTGGCTGTCCATTTTGAAAAGGGAGTCAACGGGTGATTTTGCACATCCCGATGGCTATCGTATCGTGGGTAGTTTGCACTCGCATCCAGAGGCCTTTGACTATACAAAACAATTGAATCCAACGTGGTCGGACCAGCAGATCAAGGCGTTCATGAGTTTTTACTCGGTGCCGGACATCAGCTTCAACTATGCCGAACGCAGCACTTTTGCGTCAGCGTATCTATCAGGACCTGATGGGGCCTTGTTGAAGTACAAACCCAGCGGTACGGAAGCGGAGCGTCAGTATGTTCATTGGCTGGACACAAGTGGCCCATGGGAGTCGCCTCACGCACATGATGGAACGGTTGAAGGGGTGTTCAAGAAAACGGCTTCTGTCGGAGAGCTTTCCTTTCTTGTTTCGAGTGAGACCTGGGGCGGGTCCGTCGGGACGGTGCCCACCGACTGGGTTCCTTTTGAAACATTCGAGTCCCCCAGGAATCAGCCTGCCTGCAGTCCCGTGTTCGATGATGCAAACGCCGCACTGGATCACGCACAGACCCGTATGCGTCGCATGCCAGACAGCAGGCAAGTGGTGTTTATCCTCAAAGGTGTAGCCAAGGATGAGTACGTTTCAACCGAACCGGTTATCACAACGCAACCGCTGTATGCTCCTGAGGTGTTATTCGCGAAGCGTCCCGACGGGAGACCAAAACTGCCTTCCAACTTCCGGATTGAAGGCATCTACTACTCCTCCCAACCGGATCCGGCCCAGCTGCCCGCCAAGGAAGCCTGGCTTTACAAGAACTTCTTTTCCCCGGCTGAGCTCGCTACGGCTATCACCCAGTCGCGCACAGACACTTATCTGCAGGACAGCCAGCGGGGCCTGACGCTTTATATGCGGGCTACAGGAAACGCACTGTTGAGTTACAAGTGCTCCGGCTCCGATGCCGAAACTCAGCTTCTGGCGGAACAAGGTAGTGCTGCTCAGAGAGAGTTGAAGGCGGGAACCTTGACGCCCTATAACTTCGTTCTGAGGGTAGCCAATGCCGGCGAGTTGACGGTGCTGGAAACCGGTGACGTGTGGGACAAGCCGGGTGTCGTGGGGCAGAAATGGCGGCCTTTTGAGCGGATCCATCAATCGTTGAGTCCTGTTTTTCTTTCTGCCGATGATGCAGCTCGTTACGCTCACTACCAGGTTGGCGGCAAGCGTGATGTTGCCCATTTTGGTTATGTCCTTCAGCGTGCGGACGGCAAGTTTTTTGCCACAGCTCCAATAGCCAGAGAACAATGGAAAAAAGACTGGGGGCTGCCTTTTGCCGGAGGGGTATCCAACAAGTTGATTGAACTTCCGGGTTATCGTTACAAGGCTTTCTATGTCGCCCGTGCGAATACCCAGGCGAAGATAAAAACGGCACAGCCAACCTGGTCGGATGACCGGATAAAACTGTTCACGAGTATGCCCGGTTTTCAATACATCGCGGCGATAACGTCAGGCAGAGAATCGATCCCGACGCTTTATAACTCGGGTCCTGATGGCTCATTGGTTAAATACGTGTGCAGTCATTCTCAGGAAGAACGAAACTTTAGCGCATTGTTGGACAGTGCTTTGAAGGACGGTGGAGAGATTGGCACACAGCTCGACGGGTTTGACGGATCAGCGGAGCAGTTGGTCAAAAAACTCGTGAAGCTCGGTGAGCTGAACGTCGTCATTTCGAATCCGACTTGGAGAGGCTCGCGCGGCAAGGTACCAACCACCTGGATTGCGTATGAGCCGTTTCTCTCTGCGTCACCTGTAGATCCACCGTTCAGTTGGGTTTTTCAGGATCCGGGAACGACCGCGCAATATGCCCATGATCAGATGCGGTTAACGTCCACAGTCAAACAAGTCGCTTTTATTCTCAAGAGCATGCAGGCCGAGGAGTATGTGGTCACCGATCCGGTCGTCATCGATTCCGTCCAGACATCGCTGCCGTTGTTTTCGCCGCTGCACGCCTTTTCTGTTGGTGATGCGGGTAAGCCCAAACTCCCCGAGGGCTATGCCATCCAAGGTGTGTGTTATCTGTCTTTGCCTGACACCCGGTCGTCACTTAAAGAAAAGTGGCTTTACGAGTGTTTTGTCTCACCCATGGATTTCGCATTGGCTATCGGGACCTCCCGAGTCGCAAAGCCGAGTGATTTCGCGCTCTACATAAGCACCCGAGACGGTGCGCAGTTGAGGTATGTATTCTCTCAATCTGCCCAAGAGAATCAGTTATATGCCGTTAACCCTCATGGGATCGTCAGGGACAACGGTGACCAAGCAGAGCTGGCCGCAGGAACACTGACGCCTGCCGAGTTTGTAAAACGAGTGGCGGCGGCAGGAGCGTTGTCGGTGGTTCAGACCGGGAGACTGTGGGATGTCCAAGGCCTTGTGGGCCAGGACTGGCAGCCCTTCGCTCTCCATCCGAAACCCGTCCTGAGCCCTGCCTTTCTTACGGCAGACGATGCGGCCCGCTACGCCCACGAACGTATCGGCAATCAGCGTGATTATGGCTTCAGCGGGTATATCCTGCAGCGCCAGGATCAGCGGTTTGTCGTCACCGAACCGCTCGACAACTTCAAGTCGGGACGATTCACCCTCGGGTACATCTATCCTGCGGATGCTACCGGAGAAGCGATACTGCCTGAACACCTTGTTCTGCATGGGATGTATGCCTCGTGCCAGGCTTTCTCCCTGTACGACCCGGACAAAATGACGCGACTTTCGTGGACCCGGGAACAGGCGTGTATTGATTCGCAGATGTTCTCCGATGTGGACATCCACACCATCATCCAGAACCGCCATCGCGTTCCATTGGTCTATCTCTCCAACGCCGAAGATTCCTTGATCGCCTATGACACCAGTGGTTCCGCTGTTGAAAACACTCTGTTCAAGCAAGTAGCGCCTGGACCAAAGGGCAGCCTGATGGCGCAGGATCTGGTGAGCGGGGTGTTGAAGCCTGAAGGCATCGTCAAACAACTGGCCGATGCTGGCGGCTTGCGGGTCGTCGTCGGGAGTGAGTTATGGGGCGCGCCGGGGATGGTTCCCGAGCACTGGAAAGCCTTTCCCGCAGCCAAGGATCATGAGGTGCCCGAGCAGGTGGCCTATGGTGCGATATTTTCCAGCGCGGATGCTGCTGCCAAAGATGCTCATGAGCGGGTACGGCGTTATGGCCCAGACCAGACCTGTTTTGGTTTTATCCTCAAGCATAAAAATAAAGAGGAGTACATCGTCAGTGAAACGGTTGCTGCCAGCCAAAAGCAGAAACTTTTTTCTCTCGCCAGCCTGTTCCCTACCGATGACACCGGGGATTTCGAGCATCCGATGGATTTCGACCTGATCGGTCTTTTCTATGCCCGGCAGTGGATGCCCAAAGGTCTCAGCTCGACCGAGAGCTGGTTGGCGCAGCACTTCATCTCTTCGAGCGACCTGTATCAAGCCTTCTTTGAAGCTCGACGTAGGCAACTGAAGGATGAGCCGGCAGGGTTGCCCGTCTATATCTCGACCCTGGACAGGGCGTTGTTGAGATACCAGACAGTTAATTCGACGACCTTGTTCGATGCGCAAATTCAGCCCTCGGGAACGGCCGAAGATGTTCATACGCAGCTGGTCAGCGGACAGCTGCTGCCAAAGGACTTTGTCAGGAAGGTGATCACCCTGAGCTGGTTGACAGTAGTTGTACTTAATGAGTTCTGGGGCGAGCAGAGCCCCGTCAGGTTGTCGGCGAAGTGGAAGCCCTATCCAGATTATGCACGTCGTGCCTTGAGCCCGGCGTTTATCTGTCAGGCCGATGCGGTCCGTTATGTTTATCAGCTGCTGGGCTCTCGTCGCGACAGTATTTATGGAGGGTTGGTTCTAAAACGTGCTGACGGTTTGTTCGTCGCGACCGAACCGCTTGTGGTGCCATCGGAGGACTTCGACCCGAAATGGATTCTTCCAGATGAAGATGTAGCCCAGACCCTGCTGGTACCAGGATGTCAAACCGTAGCCCGCTATCGCTCACGAGGACTGATGGAGTTTCCGTTCCTGCTACCGGGGTTGGAGAAGACGGTGTATTGCAACATGCTTTCTACCGAGGTGATCTCAACAGCACTGGCGTCGGATCATCTCTGGACTCACGAGTACCTGTTCGGGCCGGAGGGTTCCATTGTCAGTTTCACCTTACATGATGATGGCCATGATCTATTGACTGCGTCACTCAAGAACGAGCTGACGGCTCGCGTAACGCTGCTGGAGAACCAGCTCGCGCCATCCAGCGATTCCCCCCATGATCCGTGGAGCAACCTGATCGAACGGCGAATTCGCAACGGCGCGGGTACGCCCACGGAGTGGGTCAATCAGCTGGTCAAGGCTGGGGACTTGCATGTTGTGCAGAGCAGTAACCTCTGGGGCCCTGCGCGCAAAGTGATTGCCGCCTGGCAGCCGCAGCGGCTTGGGTACCAGGCCCCTGAGTCTGTACGGTTTGCGACGGCCGACCGGGCGTTGAGCCCGGCGTTCTGTCACATGGATGATGCCGTGCGTTATGCCCATGAGCATGCCGGGAAACGTGACCAATGGACCTTTGGCTTCATTCTTGCGTCATCGCGGCTCGCACACTGGGTAACAAGCCTGCCAGTCACCGGAGATGACTTGAAGTTTTCGTTCGAGCGGGTTTTTCTTCGGGGCCAGCTACCGACCGGGTATGCAGTACAGGGACTTTATCTCTGTGCGCCGGCTCGACAACCTGAAGAGTTGCCGAGAAACGAGGTCTATCGCAGCTTTATTCCCCCTTCTGTACTACAGGTAGCCTTGGCGGCAGTGGCGGTCATTTCTTCGGTAGCGGTACCTCGGTTCCAACCGTTGTACCTGTCTTGCGCCGATGGGGCCTTGCTCAAGTACGAGGCCGTGAGTGGGGACAATGACCTGCATGATTCCGACAAGATGAAGGCCTACGTGAAGACCCTGCAAGGGGATGGCAACCCTGCAGAATACATCCGCAAGGTGGCTCGTGCCGGTGATTTGAGTGTGCTGATCAGCAGTGCGATCTGGGCCACCAAAGGCCGTGTGGAGCAAACCTGGAGACCTCGGGACGGTTCGGCGCCGGGGCTGATCAGTAATCAACGATTGGCGCTCGGCCCCCTGTGTTCCCATGCGGATGACGCTGCGCGGGGGGTATGGCGCCGGTTTGGAACATTTCAGGGCAAGGCTTATCTAGGGGGCATCCTGAGGAATGACACCACCTCTACATTTGTCGCCGTTGAGCCGTTGGATGACACAGGCCCCAGCGTAGCGGTCGGTCTTCGCTCATCTACAGCGGCTTATCGTCGTCTCTTTGAGGGGGTCATGAATATGAGATTTCAAACCGTCTCCGATAAGTATCCTGCCGGCTACAAGGTGATGGGGGTGCAGCAGATCTACAAGCTGGACGAAAAACGTCAGCCATTCAGTGACCGATATGAGGAGGCGCTCTCCCGCCATTTCATTTCACAGGAAGAGATCCGCGCGTTCATAGAAATGTTCAGGACTGATAATGTCTCTGACGCCCATTACTATTTCACCCCTCGAAACGGTGCCTTGCTTTCGTTCGTGCCCAGCTATCAGGAGGACGAAAACGATATGCTGCGCAATGGCTGGATAGACGAAAAAACCGGTGCAGTTCGCTTCAGACCAAGTGAGGTCATCACCACGTTGGCGACCTCGGGCAAGCTATACATTCTGGAGGCCGATACATTCTGGCAACCGCGTAGTCAGGTCGGTTCGAGGCTGTTGCTAGCACTGAAAAAGCGCGAATGATCCGCCTGGTCATCTGTAACAATGGCTGCTTCAGGTCCGCGTAAACAACCAACCGCCGACCAGGCAATGAGCCCCTTCAGTGATTGAAGTTGAAGGGGCTTTTTAACGCCTGCGCATCAACCCAATAAAAAACAACCCACCGATGGCTGCGGTGGCCACTCCAATCGGCAAGTCCTCGGGCGCTATCAGCGTACGCGCGGCAACGTCGACCCACACCAGAAAAACACTGCCCAGCAACACGCACACCGGCAGCAATCGCCGATGCTCGGCGCCGACCAGGCGGCGGGCGATATGCGGCACCATCAGCCCGACAAAGCCGATCGAGCCGCTGATGGACACCAGCACCCCGGTCATCAGCGAGGCGATCAGAAATACCCGCAAGCGCACGGTCCGGGCATTCAGCCCGAGGGTCACGGCGGTCTGTTCGCCGGCCATCAAGGCATTCAGCGGCCGTGCCATGCCCAGCAGCAACACCAGCCCGAGCAAGACACTGGCGGCGGGAATCGCCAGCAACTCCCAGCGCGCCAGGCCAAGGCCGCCAAGCATCCAGAACATCACCGCGGAACTGGCGCGGTGATCGCCGAGAAACAGCAGCAGGTTGGCGATGGCCATCATCACGAAGGACACCGCGACGCCGCACAGCAGCAGCCGATCACTGTCCAGCCGACCGTTGCGATTGGCGATGGCCAGCACCACCAGCATGCTCAGCAATGCACCGATAAACGCCGCGATCGGCAAGGTCAACAGACCGACGATTTCACCGACATGCAACACCACGATCACTGCGCCCAGGGTGGCGCCGGAAGTCACGCCCAGCAGGTGCGGGTCGGCCAAGGGATTGCGGGTCACCGCTTGCAACACCGCGCCGATCAGTGCCAGGCCAGCGCCTACCAAGGCACCGAGCACCATCCGCGGTACGCGAATCAGCCAGACGATGTGTTCCTGCCCGGCACTCCAGCTCACCTCACCGAAACCGAATGCCTTGTGCAGCAGAATCCGCCAGACCACATCCACCGGTACCCGCGCCGAACCAAAGCCCAGCGAAATCACGCAGGACACCAACAGCAGCGCGCCGAGACCGATCAACAGCAAGGCATAACGACGGTTGATCATTTGCCGTGGAAACCCTTGGCCATGGTCTCGATCGCCGCGACATTATCGATGCCCGGTGTGGCCTGGACGTAGGGGATGACAATGAAACGCCGGTTCTTGATCGCATCCACCGATTGCAGCGCCGGGTTGTTCTCCAGGAACTGCTGCTTCTGCCCGGCACTGACTTCGCCGTAGTCGACGATTACGATGACTTGCGGGTTGCGCTCGACCACGTTCTCCCAGTTGACCCGGGTCCAGCTGGCCTCGACGTCGTCGAGGATATTGCGCCCGCCGGCGGCGTCGATCAGCGCTTGCGGCATACCCAGGCGCCCGGAAGTCATGGCGCGATCTTCGCCGCTGTCGTAGAGGAACACCCTGGGTTTTTCTGCTGGCAGATCCTTCTGCACGTCGGCGACCTGTTCTTGCATCTGCGCGATCAACTGATTGGCACGATCCTGTACGTCGAAAATCTTTCCGAGGTTGCGCAGGTCATTGTAAGTATCCTCCAGAGTGGCCGGTGGACGCTTCATCACGAAGGCGCAGGATTCGGTCAGCTCGTAGACATTGATCCCCAGTGGGCCGAGGGTCTGCGGGGTCAGGTCGCCGCCCACGCGCATGCCGTAATCCCAGCCGGCGAAGAAAAAATCGACGTTGGCATTGAGCAGGGTTTCCACCGACGGGTACTTGGCTGCCAGTTCCGGCAAGCCATCGAGGATGGTCTGCATTTCTGGCGTCACGGCTTTCCAGCCACTGATGCCGCTGTACCCGACCATGCTTGGTTTGAGACCGAGGGCGAGCATCATTTGGGTCATGTTGATGTCGTGGCTGAGGGCGTGTTTCGGTGCCTCTTTGAACGTCACTTCGCGGTTACAGCTGTGGATCGTCAACGGGTAATGGGTGGCCGCGGCGAATGCCTGGGCAGTGCCCGACAGCAGGGCGACGGACAGGCAGGTGCGCAGCAGGGAAGGCAAAATCATGCTTGGGTTATCCAGGTAATTCGAGGGTAGCCGGACAGCGGGTGTTGATCGATCAAGGCCTCGACACCGAACACCTCGCGCAGCAGCGTAACGGTCAGCACTTCGCTCGGCGGTCCGCTGGCGACGATGCGTCCGCCGTTGATGACGTACAGTCGATCACAAAAGGCCGCGGCCAGATTGAGGTCGTGGATGCTGGCGAGGGTGCCGATCTTCAAGCGTTTGACCAGTTGCAACAGCTCTAGCTGATAACGGGGGTCGAGGTGATTGGTCGGCTCGTCGAGGAGCAGCAGTTGCGGTTGTTGAGCCAGGGCGCGAGCGAGGATCACTCGCTGCTTTTCACCGCCCGACAGCGTGGCGAAAGCGTGGTCCTCGAAACCGGACAGGCCGACCGATTGCAATGCTTGCTGGCAGATGTGCCGGTCTTCAAGGGTGTCGCCATCGAACAGGCCTTTGTGCGGCGTGCGGCCCATGGCGACCACTTCCTCGACCGTCAGGCCAAAGGCGTCGGGAAACTCCTGCAGCACCACCGCAATGCGTTGCGCGCACCATCGAGGTGACTGCTTCCAGACGTTGTGATGGTCAAGTCTGACCTCGCCGCTTTCCGGTTTGCTAAAGCGATAGGCACAGCGCAGCAGGCTGGTCTTGCCGCTGCCATTGGGCCCGATCAAGCCGACGAACTCTCCCGCTGCCACCTGCAGGCTGGTTTCACGCAGTTGGAACTGGTGATGGCAGTGGCCATGGCCCAGGGGTGTCCAGGCCAGGTTAGTGAGGTTCAGCGAGGTCATGCGGTTTTCTTTTCGTTGAGAGTTTTAAGTTGCACAAGATCGCCAGGATCGCAGCCTGTGGCAGCTCCTACGCCGACTCCGTGCACCCGCAATAATCAGGTGTACGCAATACCTGTAGGAGCTGCCGCAGGCTGCGATCTTTTGGGGCCGGCATTGTAGTGCCTGTAGGCCCGTTGCTTGTACCTCGCCGTCTTCAGCTTGAAGATGAAGCGGACTCAGCTTTCCCCATCAGTCGTGACAGCAACACACGATCGAGAATCCACACCACGACCAACGAAGCACCCACCAACGGAAATGCCACCGCCAGCGCAAACATGATGACCATCGCGGTTTTCCACTTTGGCAGGTCATGGCGCAACGGCGGAACACCGAGCCGACCTTGTGGACGACGCTTCCACCAGATCACTACACCACTGACCGCACTGAGCAGAATCATCAGGCATACCAGCAGAACAGCTATCTGATTGACTGTTCCGAACATCTTGCCTTCATGCAGCATCACGCCTATTTCCGTGGCGCGAGCGACCGTGTTGTAGTGCTCCCAACGGACATCGGCGAGCACTTTGCCGGTGTATTGATCGACATGCAGGGTGGCGTCGTTGCGCGGGTCGTCGGCGAACACGGCGATGGTGAATACACCACTGGCGGTGGTCGGGAAGGTGATGCTGTAGCCGGGTTCGACCTGGCGCTGTGTGGCGATGTCCTGCACGTCTTGCAAGGCGATGCTCGGCGCGGCCGGAGCGCTTGTCGCTCCCGCGTGAGCCATGTGTTCGGCATGGTCGCCGGACACCGGCAGCGGCGTATTTTCCATGGCCCATGGCACGGTCTGGCGCGTCGCGGTATTGAGGCTGCGAGCCTCTTGATCAGACTTCGGTACGTCGTTCCACATGGCCACCGGGAAGCGGTTCCAGAGTTCGGCGTATTGCTTGCCCCAGACGCCGGTCCAGGTCATGCCGCTGAGCAGCATCACCAGCAGCAACCCCGCGCCCCAGAAACCAGTCACTGTATGCAGGTCGCGCCAGAATAGCCGGCCACGATTGCTCAAGCGTGGCCACAACACGCCGGCCGGCGACTTGCCACGTGGCCACCACAGGTACAGACCGGAAACCACCAGCATGATGCCCCAGCCGGCAGCCAGTTCGACCAGTCGATCACCGACAGTACCGATCATCAACTCACCATGGATGGCGCGGGCGATGGCTTGCAGGTTGCTCTTGGCGTCCTGGTCGCCGAGGATTTCTCCGCGATAGGGGTCAATGAATACGTTCAGTTCGTTGCCACCGTTTTGCACCACGAACTGTGCGCTGCGTTCGGTATTGATCGGCGGCAGATATTGGCTGATCTGCCCCTGTGGATAGGCGATCTGCACACGGCGCAGTTGCTCATCGGCACTCAATGTGTGATGACCGGCGGGAACGTTCAGCAGGTTGCCGTACATCAACGGGTCGAGCTGGGGTTTGAACAGGTAGATGATGCCGGTCAGGGCCAGCATCACCATGAACGGCGCGACGAACAGCCCTGCATAGAAATGCCAGCGCCAGGCCAGGTTGTAGAAAGACACTTTAGGTGGGGTCATCAGGTGTGCTCCGCGTGGGCATGGATCTGTTTTAGTTGTCTGGTTGTTGACCGCTTCGCAGTCATTCGCTAGAACAACACGGCCTGCAGCCTGCAGTATTTTCTGCAGTCGGCCGGATGATGTGAGGTGCGGGGGGTTACCTGAGGATGGGCGGGGCGCGGGTGCGGGCACCGAGGAATACCGTTTGCCGGGCATGACCCTGGCGCGGGGAAAGGCTGATGACACTCGACGTTGGCGGTGTGTCGAAGGCCGCGAACGACAGGCCGCCAGGCAGTGCCGGGCAGTTGTACAGCAGGCCGCAATAGCCGCACTTCTCCCAGAGCATCTGCTGCTCGGCAGGTGCCTTGGCAGGGTTCGGGTGGTGTTGCGAAGCGGCGTGGCAGCCGGGCTCGTCGATGCGCATGTCCATCGACATGTTCATCGGCATGGCGTGATCCATCGGCATCGCCTGGGAAATCAGCGGACCGATAAAGATCATCAGCATGGCGAACAGGCTGATCCAGCTGCCGCGCTTTACTCGCAATGAGTGATGACGCGGAACTGATTGCCTGAGGCCTGGCGAGCGCAGGGCTGTCACAGGATTGAGCCTGTGATTACTGCGCGTGCTTGTGCGTTTCGGAGCCGGCTGGCGGTTGTTTCTGCACCGCGACCTCAACCGTCACATCGCCAGATTTCTCGAAATGCAGGGTCAACGGGAAACGCTTGCCGTCGCTCAGCAGGCTGCGGTCTTTGAGCTCCAGCAGCATCACGTGGTACCCCATTGGCGCGAAAGTGACTACACCGCCAGCAGGGATCTCCACGCTCGGTACCTGCTGCATTTTCATCAGCTCACCCTGCTTCACATGCTCGTGCAACTGGGCGATGCCTGCGATCGGCGAGGCGACGCTGAGCAGGCGATCGGCGCTTTTGCCGTTGTTGTGAATGACAAAATACGCCGCAACCGTCGGGGCATTCGGCGGCAGTTCTTGCGACCAGGGGTGAGCGATCTGCAACTCGCCGGCAACATATTCGTGCGCATTGGCAAAGCAGGCAGGCAACAGCAACGCGGCTAGAAGCAGTGTTTGTTTCAACATGGCAGTTCTCCAGAACGATTCAAAACGCAGATCAATTGCGAGAGGGAATCAGACCAGAGGCGAGGCACGGGGATTGAGACTCGGCCATTGCTGGCGCGGCGTGGGCGTTTCGAAGGTTTGGGGTGGCAGGCTTCGATTGGACTCCAAACGCGCGAAATACAGCTGCGACACATGCCCCGGCAACGCCACCAATGGCGCCGAACCCGAGCAGCACCAGCAATGCTGCATATTGGAGTGATCGTCGTTCTGCGGAGCTTTTTGTTCAGGAGTGCCCAGCGAAATAGCCACCAGCCGGGTGCCGTTCGAGGAACAGAAACTGCCCCACAACAACTGCTCGGCCGACGACTGATTTGCCGCCTGGGCCATCGTCCCGGAATTCGGCATGGCGAGCATGTTGAACAGCACTGCGAAGCAGGCGATCCAGGCAAATGCAAGCCGTTGTCGGGACATGGTCAGATCCGGTGGTGTGGACGATCAAGCGGGGTATTTAGCCTGATCAGGGTCGATAAGTAAAAAGACCGCGTGCGGTTTGGTGTCGCAACGCCTTGGTCAGTAGCTGCAAAAGCCTGCGTGCGAGTTCCGGCTCGCCGTTTTGAAAGAGTGTAGCGGCTTCGATTCGTAATGCCTGAGCGAATATCGGGTCGTGCTGGGTTCGTATGCTGATGGTGTGCATGACATCTTTGAATCCCAAGCGAATCAAGCTGCCATCGCCCGAATCATTTTCCTTGCAAGCCTTCAGATAGGCGGACATCTCTAAAGGGGTCTGGAGATAATCGGAGACATCGAAGCGGGTAGATTTTTCAGTCATCCCGGGCCTCTGAACACGAGTCTTGAGGCACCTGTTTTTTACAGGTGCTGATGCTCAGAAATAATGGGCTAGGGTTTCTGGCTTAACACGTCGGCCATTTCGGATAAGGCTGTCTGTAAAGTCTGCCTGTTGTGCAAGATTCAAGCTTTGCATTGCTTGCAAGGCAGTCTTCGCGCGCAAATTGGATCGCCGCGCCGTTCCCACAGGAGTTTGTGTTTGACACAGTTTCGTTGGTCGACGCGGTCCAATGTGGGAGCTGGCTTGCCTGCGATCGAGTGCGCAGCACTCGCAATGATTGCTGCTGCGCAGAAGCTTATCAGGGTAGTAGATAACCTTGCTGCGTCAGCGCCTCGAGCGTATTGGCCACCGCCCCAAACTCCCGCTCAACCAACACCAACTCCGGCCGTTTCAATATCAACACCGGCACCCCACGTTCCCGCGCCACTTCCAGCTTGGGCTCGGTGGCGGTGCTGCCGCTGTTTTTGCTGATCAGCACATCAATCTGCCGCCGTTCAAACAGCTCACGTTCATCGGTCAGCAGAAACGGTCCACGGGCGCCGATGACTTCGCAGCGCTCATTGCCGGGATACTGATCGAGCGCGCGCAAGGTCCAGAACTGCCCGTCGGGGATTTCACCCAGATGCTGCAGCGGCTCGCGACCCAGGGTGAACAGTGGGCGTTGGAAGGGCTTGAGCGCTTCAACCAGTTCGGCCCAGTCGCTGACTTCCCGCCAGTCATCACCCGCCTGCGCCTGCCATGCCGGGCGCCGCAACGCCCAGCAGGGGATGCCGCTCAATTGCGCGGCAGTCGCGGCGTTCTGGCTGATTTGCGCGGCGTAGGGGTGGGTGGCGTCCAACAGTAAATTGATGCCTTGGTCCTGGATGAACTGCGCCAGGCCCTCTGCACCGCCATAACCGCCGACCCGGACCTCACAGGTCAAATCCGATGGCACTCGGCCGATGCCAGCCAGGCTGTAGATATGCTGCGGGCCCAGGGTGCGGGCAATCGCCAGGGCTTCAGTCACGCCACCGAGCAGTAACAAACGTTTCATTGAAAAGCTCCCGCGTGGCCGACGATGCCACCCTGACGATCGATGGCAAACACCTCGACCTGAACCTGCGTCGGTACCACGCTGCGGGCAAAGTCCAGGGCGTGCTGGCACACCGCATCACCGAGGGCAATTCCGGCGGCGCTGGCCATGGCCAAGGCTTGTTGGCTGGTATTGGCCTGCGTGATGTTGTGCTGCAAGACGTCATCCGCACCGACGTCCGCGGCCCACTGCGCCAATTGCGGTAGGTCGATGCTCGAATGGCGGCTGTGCAAATCCATGTGTCCGGCGGCGAGTTTGCTGATCTTGCCGAAGCCGCCACAAATGCTGAGTTTATCCACCGGCACTTTGCGCAGGTGCTTGAGTACCGCACCGACGAAGTCGCCCATCTCGATCAGGGCGATTTCCGGCAGGTCGTAGACGCGGCGCATGGTGTCTTCGCTGGCATTGCCGGTGCAGGCGGCGATGTGCAGGTAGCCGTTGGTCTTGGCAACGTCGATGCCCTGGTGGATCGAGGCGATATACGCCGCACAGGAGAACGGCCGGACAATGCCGCTGGTGCCGAGAATCGACAGCCCACCGAGAATGCCCAGCCGTGGGTTCATGGTTTTCAGTGCCAGGGCTTCGCCACCCTCGACATTGACCGTGACCTCGAAGCCGCCGTCGTAATTGCGCTCTTGCGCCAGTTGCAGCAGGTGATCGCTGATCATTTTGCGCGGCACCGGGTTGATCGCCGGTTCACCAACGCCCAGCACCAGACCCGGTCGAGTGACCGTGCCAACACCAAAGCCGGCATTGAAACGTATGCCCGGCTCGGGATTCAGACGCACATGGGAATACAGTAGCGCGCCATGAGTGACGTCCGGATCGTCGCCGGCATCCTTGATCGTCCCGGCTTCGGCCCCTCCCTCGGCGAGGCGGCAAAACTCCAGGCGCATCTGTACTTGCTTGCCTTTGGGCAGGACGATGTGCACCGCATCGTGGCTGATGCCACTGAGTAACAAGCGGGCGGCGGCGAGGCTGGTAGCGGTGGCGCAGCTGCCAGTGGTCAGGCCGCTGCGCAGGGGCGCGGGTTGTTCGGCGGTTTCGTCACGCATCGAAGGGCTTCGTCACTTCCAGCAAGGTAATCGGCAATGCCTGGCGCCAGGTATCAAAGTCCCCCAAGGGTTGCGCCTGCGCGATATGTACGCGGGTCAGTTCACCGCCGTGCTGTTCGCGCCAGGCGATCAAGGTCATTTCGCTTTGCAGGGTGACGGCATTGGCCACCAGTCGGCCACCGGGCTGGAGTTGCTCCCAGCAGGTGTCGAGCACCCCCTCGCGGGTGACACCGCCGCCAATGAAGATCGCATCCGGTCGTTCCAGGCCGGCCAGCGCTTGCGGAGCGCTACCGCGTATCAACTGCAAACCGGGTACGCCGAGGGCATCGCGATTGTGTTCGATCAGTTGCTGGCGACCGGCATCGGCCTCGATGGCCAGGGCGCGACAGCTGGGGTGGGCGCGCATCCACTCGATACCGATCGAGCCGCTGCCGGCGCCGACGTCCCAGAGTAACTCGCCGGGCACCGGGGCGAGGCGGGCGAGGGTGATGGCGCGCACGTCACGCTTGGTCAGTTGGCCGTCGTGTTTGAACGCCGAATCCGGCAGCCCGGCAAGTCGCGATAAACGCGGAGCATCGGGTTCGGCGATGCACTCGATGGCCACAAGATTCAGATCGGCGAAGCTCGGCTCGCTCCAGTCGCTGGCAGTGCCCTCGACGCGTCGTTCCGCGGCGCCGCCCACATGCTCCAGCACCGTCAGTCGGCTCGGACCGAAACGCCGTTCACGCAACAGCGCGGCGATGGCGCCGGGACTCTGGCCATCGTTGCTCAGCACCAGCAAACGAACTCCGCTGAACAATTGCGCACTCAAGGCCGCCACAGGCCGAGCGACCACGGACAGCGTCAGCACCTCTTGCAGCGGCCAGCCCAATCGAGCCGCCGCCAGCGAATAAGAGGACGGTGCCGACAACACCTGCATCTCATCGCTCGCCACCCGTCGCGCCAGGCTGGCGCCGACGCCAAACCACATCGGATCGCCACTGGCCAGCACGCACACCGGTTCACCACGTTGCGCCAGCAGCGGTTCCAGGGAGAACGGGCTGGGCCACAATTGTCGCTCACCGCGGATGCACACCGGCAACAAATCGAGTTGCCGCTGGCCGCCAAAAATCCGTGCAGCGCCCAGCAGCGCGCGTCGGGCGTTCTTGCCCAGACCGCTGAAGCCGTCTTCACCGATGCCTACTACAGTCAGCCAGGGCGCCATCTATATTCCTTAAACCATGCGTTCCGACGGGCAGGCTTTTCATGCCTTCGGACAAAGCAGGCATAATACCGCGCCTTCGCCCGCGAAGCGCTTCTACCTCCGAGCCGGTGCCCCTTTGAACGAACGTCAGATGTCCGCTGCTTTACGCCCCTCGGCCTGTCCGGGGTTACTGCGTATCGTCCCTGCACTGGACGGCGGTATCTGTCGGATCAAACTGGCCGGCGGCTCGATCAGCGCGGCGCAAGCCTGCGCAGTAGCCGATGCGGCCGAGCGTTACGCCGGTGGGGTGATCGAGGCGACCAACCGCGCCAACCTGCAGATTCGCGGGATTGGCAGCGAACAGTCGGCGCTGATCGACAGCCTGTTCGCCGCCGGACTCGGTCCGAGCACTGCGGCCGGTGACGATGTACGCAATCTGATGCTCAGCCCAAGCGCCGGGATCGACCGGCACCTGCTGATCGACACCCGACCGCTCGCCGGGCAGATCCTCGGCACTCTGCAAAATCACCAACGCTTCCACGACCTGTCGGCCAAATTCGCCGTGCAACTGGATGGCGGCGAGGCGCTGGCGATGCTCGAACATCCCCATGACCTGTGGTTGTCGGCGCTTGAATCGGGCGGTGAGTTGCTGCTGGCCTTCGGTCTGGCCGGCTGTCCGACCGACCCGCCACTGGCCGCCGTGCCGCTGGCCGAAGGGCATGCGCTGGTGGTCGCGGTGCTGGAATTGTTCCTTGAACTCGCCCGTCCTGACCAGACACGCATGCGCCATCTGCTGGCAGAACTGCCGGTGGATAACTTTTTGCGGTCACTGAGCAAGCGCGTGCCTTTAGTCGCCATCACCGGTTGGCAGCGGTCGCACTCACCCAGGCAGCTGCATATCGGGACTTATCCACAGCGTGAAAGCGATCGAGTCTATGTCGGCGCCGTTCCCCCTCTGGGTCGTCTCGATCCGGTGATGCTGCGCGGTGCCGCGCAACTGGCCAGTGAATTCGGTGATGGCAGCCTGCGCTTTACCCCTTGGCAAAGTCTGTTGCTGCCCACTATTCGCCCGCAAGATGCGCCGGACGTGACGCACTGCCTGCAACACCTGGGCTTGCTGTGTTCGCCGGATCAGGCCCTGGCGCAGTTGATTGCCTGCACCGGCTCAAGCGGCTGCGGCAAAGGCCTGGCCGAGACCAAGGGTGACGCCCGGCAACTGGCCGCGCTGCTGCAACGCCAGGGCAATGCCCTGAGTGTGCATCTGTCGGGCTGTCAGCGATCCTGCGCCGCCGCACACTGTGCGCCTGTCACCTTGCTGGCCGTTGCCCCCGGTCTTTATGACCTCTATTTTCGCGATGCAGAACTGCCGGGTTTCGGTGCTCTGCACGCGCGTCACCTCACAATTGAAGCGGTTGGCGCATTGCTTGACGCCCGCCCACGGAGCCACCTTGATGCTTGATTACATCCGCGACGGTCAGGAGATCTATCGCAACTCGTTCGCGATCATTCGCGCCGAGGCCCGCCTGGATCGCATCCCGGCCGACCTGGAAAAACTCGCGGTACGAGTCATCCACGCCTGCGGCATGGTCGACGCGATCGACGGGCTGCAATTCTCCCCCGGCGCCGGCAAGGCCGGGCGCGATGCGCTGGCTGCGGGTGCGCCGATTCTCTGCGATGCGCGAATGGTCTCCGAGGGCGTGACCCGCGCGCGCTTGCCCGCCAACAATCAGGTGATCTGCACCCTGCGCGATGAGAGTGTGCCGGACCTGGCACGGGAGCTGGGTAACACTCGCTCGGCCGCCGCGCTGGAGCTGTGGCGGCCGCATCTGGAAGGCAGTGTGGTGGTGATCGGCAACGCGCCGACCGCGCTGTTCTATCTGTTGGAAATGCTCGACGCCGGGGCACCGAAACCGGCGCTGATCCTTGGTTTCCCGGTGGGCTTCGTCGGAGCCGCCGAATCCAAGGCGATGCTCGCCGCCGACAGCCGTGGCGTGCCCTTTGTCATCATGCACGGCCGGCTGGGCGGTAGCGCCATGGCCGCCGCCGCCGTCAACGCACTGGCCACGGAGATCGAATGATGCAGCAACCTGGACGTTTGATCGGCCTCGGTGTTGGTCCGGGTGACCCGGAACTGATTACCGTCAAAGCCCTGCGCTTGCTGCGCGAATCGCCAGTGGTGGCGTACTTCGTCGCCAAGGGCAAGAAGGGCAATGCCTTCGGTATCATCGAAGCCCATCTGCAGGACGCACAAACCTTGCTGCCGCTGGTCTACCCAGTGACCACCGAGACGTTGCCGGCACCCTTGTCTTACGAGCAAGTCATCAGCGACTTCTACGATGCCGCCGGCGAGGAAATCGCCACGCATCTGAATGCCGGTCGCGACGTGGCGGTGATCTGCGAAGGTGACCCGTTCTTCTACGGCTCCTATATGTACCTGCATGACCGCCTGGCCGAACGCTACGAAGCCGAAGTGGTGCCGGGCGTGTGCTCGATGCTCGGCGGCGCTTCGGTGCTGGGGGCGCCGCTGGTGTATCGCAATCAGAGCCTGTCGGTGTTGTCCGGTGTGTTGCCTGCCGCAGACCTCAAGCGCCGGCTGGCCGATGCTGACGCCGCGGTCATCATGAAGCTGGGGCGCAACTTCCCCAAGGTTCGTCAGGTCCTGGAAGAACTCGGGCTGGCGGAGCGGGCGCTGTATGTCGAACGCGCAACCATGGCCAACCAGAAGATCGTGCCGCTGGATCAGGTCGAACCGATGTCCTCGCCGTACTTCTCGCTGATCATTGTTCCCGGTGAAAGGTGGCAAGGTTGATGACTCGTTCTGCCCCGGCCATTGTCATTCTGGGCAATGGCAGCCTCGCCACTGCGCGCAAGATCCAGCAGCTGTACCCGGACGCATTGATCCACGGCCTGGCCGAACGGGTCGAAGGCGCCGACCGGACCTATCACGAGTTCGGCGCGACCCTGCGCCAGCTCTATCAGCAGGACACGCCGATCATCGCCCTGTGCGCTGCAGGAATCGTGATCCGCACTTTGGCGCCGTTGTTGCTGGAGAAAGGCGTCGAGCCACCGGTACTGGTTGTCGCTGAAGATGGCAGTGCGGTGGTACCGCTGCTCGGTGGGTTGGGTGGGGTGAACATCCTTGCACGAGAAATTGCCGCCGGATTGGGCGTCGCGCCCGCCATCACCACCAGCGGAGAACTGCGCTTCGGTACCTGCCTGCTCAATCCACCCAGTGGCTATGCCTTGGGCGATCTGGAGCTGGGCAAGCGCTTCGTTTCGGACTTGCTCGCCGGCGAAAGCGTGCGTATCGAAGGCGCAGCCCCCTGGCTGGCTCAGGCACAGTTGCCGGAAGATCAACAAGCGCGGCTGGCGATTCATGTTGGCTGTGCCGAGCGTACACCTGCGGCCAATGAACTGCTGATCTATCCGCGCAGCGTGTTGGTGGCGGTGAGTGCCAGTGTGACGGACCTTGCGTCAGCGATTCGCGCGGCCTTGCACGAAGCCAGGATTGCCGTTCAATCCATCGCGTGCCTGTTGGCTGCCGACACGGAAATGGCCAGCCCTCGGTTGCGTGAAGCCGCGCAGGCGTTGGGTGTCCCGCTGCGTTTCGCGGCCGCTGCCGACACTGTCAGCGAGCTGGCGCAACGTGCGGTGCCACAATTGTTGCCGCCCCTGTGTGTGGGCGATGGCATTGCCATCAGCGTCGCCCATCAACCGCTCGATCCTTCGCAGATCGGTCGCCCTCGTGGTCGCCTCGCGGTAATCGGCCTCGGCCCTGGGGCTGCCGAACTGATGGTGCCGGCGGTGAAAGCCGAGTTGGCCAAGGCCAATGATGTGCTCGGTTATGAAACCTATGTGCGCATGGCCGGGCCATTTCGCGCGGATCAGGTGCTGCACTGCACCGACAACCGCGAAGAAATGCAACGCGCCCGGCATGCCTTCGAACTGGCCGCCCAAGGGCGCTCGGTGGTTGTCGTGTCGTCCGGTGATCCTGGCGTGTTCGCCATGGCCGCAGCGGTACTCGAAGCGTTGCACGAATCGACTGAGCCGAGCTGGCACAACATCGACCTTGAAATCCTCCCGGGCGTTTCTGCCTCTCTGGCCACCGCCGCTCAGGCCGGTGCACCGTTGGGCCACGATTTTTGCGTGCTGTCACTGTCGGACAACCTCAAGCCTTGGGACATCATCGAGAAGCGTCTGGACCTGGCTTCGCAAGCCGATTTGGCCCTGGCGTTCTACAACCCGATTTCCCGATCGCGTCCGTGGCAGTTGGGGCGAGCCCTGGAAATCGTCGCGCAACATCGCACGGGTGCAACGCCCGTGGTGTTGGGGCGTGATATTGGGCGGCCGGGTCAGACATTGCGAGTCACCACCCTTGGCGAGCTGTCCCCCGAGCAAGTGGACATGCGCACCATGGTGCTGATCGGCTCGTCCACTACCTGCGTGTTCCCGCGGGCAGAGGGTGGCGAGTGGGTCTACACGCCAAGGTGGTATGGGGAAAAACCGTAAATCAGGGTTCCGGTGCCGAGAGTTCTACGGCACCAGATACCCTCTGATCCCGGTAAAGATGATTTGCGCCGCCAGTGCACAGACGAACAACCCCATCAACCGGCTGACAATCTGCAGACCCTGATCGCCAAGAATGCGTTCGATACGGTGCGACAGATAGAGCACCACTCCGACGGTAAGGCTGGCCAGGGCGATGCTGAGGATGGCGGTGAGTTTGTCGTCCCAGTGCGGCTGGCTGACGCCCATGACCAAAAGGGCGCCGATAGTGCCGGGGCCAACGGTCAGGGGGATGGTCAGCGGGACGATGGTCACGTCTTGCTGTACGTTATCGGTCTGCACCGCCAGCTTGCCTTGAGCCATGCCCAGCGCCGAGATGAACAGCACGCTCCCGGCACCGATGCGGAAGGCGTCCACGGTGATGCCGAACACGCTGAAAATCACTCGTCCGAACAGATACAGCAAGACGCTGGAGACCAGGGTCGCGAGCGCGACTTTCCAGGCCAGGCGGCGACGTTCCTTGCTGGAATAGCCGCGAGTCAGGCTGATGAAGCAGGACAGAACGAAGAACGGGCTATAGAGCACCAGCATCTTCAGGTAAACGCTGAACAGCACGTGGAGCATGGTGGGGGCTCGCAACCAAGGAGGGCGATGGGGAGTCTATCAGGCGTTGCGCAGTCTGTCGGCTCAGGAAATTTGAACAGCCAGCTGATTCTGCAAGTCCCGTTGAGTCACCCAATGTTCGATCAACTCGCGCAGTTGCGATAGCTCGACCGGTTTGGCCATATGCCCGTCCATGCCGGCCTGACGCGCGCGTTCCTTGTGCTCGGTCAGGATGTGCGCGGTGAGTGCGACCACCGGAGTGCGCACACGCTGGTTGCCGACCTCCCAGGCGCGTAGTTGCTGGGTAGCGGAAAAACCATCGAGGATTGGCATTTCACAATCCATCAGCACCAGATCGTAACGTTGGGCTTTCATCGCCTGCAGCGCTTCCTCGCCGTTGCTGGCAGTGTCCGGCTGCAGGTTGAGCTTGCCAAGCATGCCGCGAATCACTTTGGTCGAGATGCTGTTGTCTTCGGCGACAAGGATGCGGAAATCGCTGGGTACCTTGATCGGTACAGGTATGCCTGACGGCACGTGGTGGGGCACGACCAGGCCTTTGTTGCGTCGGGTCAGCTCGTCAGCCAGGGTGGTCTTGAGGGTATAGCCGGCAACCGGTTTGGCCAGGATGCGCTTGATCCCCGAGTTGCGCGCAATGACCTTGCTCGGCGCGTTGCTGATGCCGGTAAGCATGATCAGCAGGATGTCGTGGTTCAGGCTCGGGTCTTCCTTGATCTTTGCCGCCAGTTGCATGCCGGTCATGCCAGGCATGTTCTGGTCGAGCAGTACCACGTCGAAGTAGTCGCGCAGGTGCGCCTTGGTCCGCAGCAGGGCCAGCGCTTCCTTGCCGGAAGGTACGGCACTGACGTTCAGACCCCAGGCGCTGCATTGCTGCACCAGGACTTTGCGGCACGTGTCGTTGTCATCCACCACCAACACTCGAGCTCCTTGCAGCGGGCCATCGAGGTCGGAGGTCGGATGCTCCAGGCGTTCCGGATCCAGCGGCAAGGTCAGCCACAGGGTGCTGCCACTGTTGTTGCCGCTTTTGATACCGAATTCACCGTGCATCAGCAGGATCAGTTGGCGGGCGATGACCAGCCCGAGGTTGCCACCCAGGCGCGTCGCCGAGAGGAAGTTCTTGCTGTGCAGTTCGGCGTGCAGCAAGGCATCGCGTTCGCTGGCCTCCATCGGTACACCGCTGTCCTGGACCGCGATGCGTAGCCGCGGTTTGGCGCTGCGTTCGTCGAGGGCGACGACGATCAGGATTTCGCCTTCGGCGGTTTTCTTCAGGGCGTTTTCCAGCAGGCTCAGCAATGTCTGGCGCAGGCGTGTTGGGTCGCCGCTGACCACCCGCGGGACTTGCGGCTGAATAAAACTGATCAGTTCGACATTCTGCTGCTCGGCCTTGGCCCGGAAAATACTCAGGCAGTCTTCGATCAGCGCGTTGAGGTCGAACTGCACATCGTCCAGCTCGATTTGCCCGGACTCGAGCTTGGAGATGTCAAGAATCTCGTTGATCAAGGTCAGCAGTTCATTGCCGGCGCTGTGGATGGTCTGTACGTAGTCCCGTTGTTTGACCGACAAGGGGGTGCCCAGCAGCAGCTCGGTCATGCCCAGCACACCATTCATCGGGGTGCGGATCTCGTGGCTGATTTTCGCCAGGAACTCGGCCTTGGCGTTGATCTCGGCGTTGCTGGCTGCCAGGTCGCGGCTGACGCTGAAACGGTCTTCAGTGATGCTGCGTTGACGCTCGCCCAGGGCGATACTCATCAACAGGCCGCTGAGGCAGATGAACCCGAGCAGCGTCATGATCAGGCCTTGCGGTGCCACCAGGGTCAGTCCCAGAAGCGCTGGCAAGATGATCAGGGTGCCGGCGTTGAAGATCACCATGGCCGCGACGAACAGTCGAGCCGGGCGATAACCTTTCTGCCAGTGGTAAGCGCTGACGAATAGCATGCTCAGGCCGGCGAGCGCCACCAGCGCGTAGGTGATGATATTCAGCGGCAGGGTGTCGACAAACAGCAGCAACAGGCTGCACAAGGTGGTCAGCAGGATATCGCCGAGCAGCAACCGGTTCAGCGGATGGGGGCCGAGTGGGGCGAAGAATCGGTAGGCGAACATCAGGCCGCAGGGGGCGGTCAGCAACAAGGCCACATAGGCGCCAGGCGTTTGTATGGTGTACCAGTCCGGCAGCCAGGGGCCAGGCAGATTCAGCAGCAGGAGCAGGCTGAGCAGCAACAGGCCTTCACAGGCGGCCAGCCAGATGCAGCTTCTGGAGCGGGTGTAGGCGTAGCGTGTCAGATTATGCAGGATCAGCATCGCCAGACAGCCGAACAGCAGGCCATAAATCAATGTCTGGCCCTGATCTGCCGCGGTCATGACCGCCGATTGCAAGGTGATATAAGGCCGTAGCTGGTGCTCGGACACCAGCCGCACATACACCTCAAGGGCGTTTTGACTTTGCGGCAGCGCCAGCATGAAGTCGCTGCTTGGCAAGGGCCTCTGGGTTTGTGGTTGATCGGTGCCGGTGTTCAATTGCTCGATCAGCTTGTCGTCGTCGAGCACGTACAGATTCAGTTGAGCCAGATCTGGTGCGAAAATGCGCAGCAGTTGCTCGTGTTTGCCCGGCTGGAGTTTGAAGCGCAGCCATAAAGCGCCACCGGGTTCGGCAGCGGTCAGCTGGTTCAGTTCGACCGGGCTGAATTGATTGGTGAAGCGGGCAGAGCGGATGTCGCTCAATTGCAGGTCAGCCGTTTCGTCAAGCAATACTGCCCAGCCACTGCCTTGCGCGGCCTGGGCCGGTAGCAAGCAGAGCAGAGTCAGCAGGCTGACGGTAAAACCTATGGCAATCCTGAGCCAGCGCACGGCGAAATCCCTTCGTAGGTTGATGCCAGATTGTAACTATGCGCGGGGCTGGAATAGCACGGCAAGGGTCTGAGACCCCTGCCTGGCCGAACGGATAGCCTATTCCTGATTTTCGCCACGCTCGCGGGCAATGGCACGGTAGCCAATGTCCTTGCGGTAGAAGCAGCCTTGCCAATCGATTTTAGCTGCCAATTTGTAAGCCTGCTGTTGAGCCGCATCGACACTTTGGCCCAGAGCGGTGGCGCAGAGCACTCGGCCGCCAGCGGTCACTACCTGACCGTCTTGCAGTGCGGTGCCAGCGTGAAAGACTTTGCCTTCCAGCGCGGCCGCGGCATCCAGACCTTCAATGGCCACGCCCTTGGCGTAATCACCAGGATAGCCGCCGGCTGCCAGCACGATACCGACGCTTGGGCGTGGATCCCATTGTGCTTCGACCTTGTCCAGTGCCTGGGCCAGCGCAGCCTCGATCAGCAACACCAGGCTCGACTGCAGACGCAGCATCACCGGTTGGGTTTCCGGGTCGCCAAAGCGGCAGTTGAACTCGATGACTTTCGGATTGCCAGCCTTGTCGATCATCAGACCCGCGTAGAGGAAACCGGTGTAGACGTTGCCTTCCTCGGCCATGCCGCGCACCGTCGGCCAGATCACCAGATCCATCACGCGCTGATGCACCTCGGCGGTGACCACCGGGGCAGGGGAGTAGGCACCCATGCCGCCCGTGTTCGGACCCGTGTCGCCGTCGCCGACGCGTTTGTGGTCCTGGCTGGTGGCCATTGGCAGAACATTCTTGCCATCGACCATGACGATGAAGCTGGCTTCTTCGCCATCGAGGAACTCCTCGATCACCACCCGGGAACCGGCTTCGCCGAACGCATTGCCGGCGAGCATGTCCCGCACGGCGTCTTCTGCTTCGGCGAGGGTCATGGCGACGATCACGCCTTTACCGGCGGCCAGGCCGTCGGCCTTGATCACGATCGGTGCGCCTTTTTCACGCAAGTAAGCCAAGGCCGGCTCAACCTCGGTGAAGTTCTGGTAGTCGGCGGTCGGGATCTTGTGGCGAGCCAGGAAGTCCTTGGTGAACGCCTTGGAGCCTTCCAGCTGGGCGGCGCCGGAGGTCGGGCCGAAGCAATCCAGGCCGCGGGAGCGGAACAGATCGACTACGCCGGCCACCAGTGGTACTTCCGGACCGACGATGGTCAGGGAAACGTTTTTCTCGGCGAAATCAGCCAGCTGCTCAAGGGCCAGCACGTCGATAGCGACGTTCTCGCACTTGGCTTCAATGGCGGTGCCGGCGTTGCCCGGAGCAACGAATACCTTTACCACACGCGGATCCTGAGCCACTTTCCAGGCCAGGGCGTGTTCACGGCCACCGCTGCCAATGATCAAAACATTCATTTCAAAAACCTCGATGACGCTAATTCTGTGGGAAGCGCTGCATGCCACCGTAGGAGCTGCCGCAGGCTGCGATCTTTTGATCTTGATCTTAAAAGCAAAGTCAAAAGATCGCAGCCTGCGGCAGCTCCTACAGGGGGAACTGCGTTATCAGTGACGGAAGTGGCGCATGCCCGTAAAGACCATCGCGATGCCGGCTTCATCAGCCGCTGCAATCACTTCATTGTCACGCATCGAGCCGCCCGGCTGGATCACCGCAGTGATGCCGACCTTGGCCGCATTGTCGATGCCGTCGCGGAACGGGAAGAATGCATCCGAGGCCATGACCGCGCCTTGCACTTGCAAGCCGGCATGTTCAGCCTTGATCGCGGCGATACGCGCGGAGTTGACGCGGCTCATCTGGCCAGCGCCGACGCCGATGGTTTGACGGTTCTTGGCGTAGACGATGGCGTTGGATTTGACGTACTTGGCGACTTTCCAGGCGAAGATCAGGTCGTTGATCTCTTGCTCGGTCGGGGCGCGCTTGGTCACCACTTTCAAGTCTTCGCTGCCGATCATGCCAATGTCGCGGCTCTGAACCAGCAAACCGCCGTTGACGCGCTTGTAGTCCCAGGCCGCGGCGCGATCGGCCGACCATTGGCCACAGGACAGCAGGCGTACGTTGGCTTTGGCGGCGACGATGGCGCGGGCTTCTTCGGTGACGCTTGGTGCGATGATCACTTCGACGAACTGGCGCTCGACGATGGCCTTGGCGGTTTCAGCATCCAGTTCGCGGTTGAAGGCGATGATGCCACCGAACGCCGATTCGGTATCGGTGGCGTAGGCCAGTTCGTAAGCCTGACGGATGCCGCCTTCGGCGTCCGGGCTGACGGCCACGCCGCACGGGTTGGCGTGCTTGACGATGACGCAGGCCGGTTTGACGAAGCTCTTCACGCATTCCAGCGCGGCGTCGGTGTCGGCCACGTTGTTGTACGACAGCTCTTTGCCTTGCAGTTGGGTCGCGGTGGCGATACCCACTTCGGCAGGCTTGGCTTCCACGTAGAACGCCGCGCTCTGGTGCGGGTTCTCGCCGTAGCGCATTTCCTGAGCCTTGACGAACTGGCTGTTGAAGGTGCGTGGGAACTGGCTGCGACCTTCGGTACCGAGGGTCTCGGCGGTCTGGTCAACGGTGCCCAGGTAGTTGGCGATCATGCCGTCGTAGGCGGCAGTGTGTTCGAAGGCCTTGAGCATCAGGTCGAAGCGCTGAGCGTAAGTCAGGCCGCCGGCCTTGAGGCTTTCCAGGACCTGGCTGTAATCGCTGGCGTTGACCACGATGGCCACGTCTTTGTGGTTCTTGGCCGCGGAGCGAACCATGGTCGGGCCGCCGATATCGATGTTCTCGATGGCGGTCGGCAGGTCGCAACCTGGCTTGGAAATAGTGGCTTCGAAGGGGTAGAGGTTGACTGCCACCAGGTCGATCGGCTTGATGCCGTGCTCGTTCATGATGGCATCGTCGATCCCGCGGCGACCGAGGATCCCACCGTGGATTTTCGGGTGCAGGGTCTTGACCCGACCGTCCATCATTTCTGCAAAGCCGGTGTAGTCCGCGACTTCCACTGCGGCCACGCCGTTGTCCTGCAGCAGCTTGAAGGTACCGCCGGTGGAAAGGATCTCGACACCCAGCGCTTCCAGCTCGCGGGCGAAGTCGAGAATCCCGGTCTTGTCGGAAACGCTGATCAAGGCGCGGCGGATCGGCAGGCGGGTAGTCTGGTCGGTCATTTCAATTTCCATCAAAAGCAAAGGAGTCAGCAAAAAAGCGACCGGTTTTACGCGGACGCCTTTCTGGTTTGATTGAATGCTTACAGCAGATCGTACTGCTTGAGTTTCTTGCGCAAGGTGCCGCGGTTCAGCCCCAACAGCTCACTGGCCTTGGTCTGGTTGCCCTTGACGTAGTTCATCACGCTTTCGAGCAGTGGCGCCTCGACTTCGGACAGCACCAGGTTGTACACGTCCGTGACGGCAGCGCCCTCAAGGTGGGCGAAATAATTGTGCAGCGCTTTCTCGACACTCCCGCGAAGGGTCTGACCCTCTTCGCTCGGTGTATTGAGGTGCTGTTTCAAATTTACATTGTCGCTCACGGGTGCTGTTCCACTCACTAAAGTCTCGGTCATCATCGTCATGCGGCCACCCCTTCTGCGTCCCCTTTCACCAGGCTCTTGTAACGCTCGGCGAAAAATTCACGAACGTTGGCGCACTGTGCTTCCGTTTCATCCAAACGATTGAACTGGGCGCGGAACTCCCTGGCGCCCGGCAAGGTTGCGAGATACCAGCCCACATGCTTGCGGGCAATGCGTACGCCCATGACATCCCCATAGAAGGCATGCAGTGCGGCCAGATGCTCTAGCAGAATACGTTCCACCTCGACCAGCTCCGGTGCCGGGAGTGTTTCGCCGGTACGCAGAAAATGCTCGATCTCACGAAAAATCCATGGCCGCCCTTGAGCGGCCCGGCCAATCAGCAGACCATCGGCGCCGGTCGCTTGAAGCACGTACCGGGCTTTCTCGGGCGAATCGATATCGCCGTTGGCGAAGACCGGAATCGACACCGCCTGCTTGATCGCGGCAATGGTGTCGTACTCGGCAACGCCGGTGTACAGATCGGCGCGGGTCCGGCCATGGACCGCCAGTGCCGTGATACCTGCCTGCTCGGCGATCTTCGCCACCGTCAGGCCGTTCTTGTTCGACCGGTCCCAGCCGGTACGTATTTTCAGGGTGACCGGGACATCGACCGCCGCCACGACGGCGTGCAGGATCTCCCTCACCAGGTCTTCGTCTTTCAGCAACGCGGAACCGGCAGCCTTGTTGCAGACTTTCTTCGCCGGACAACCCATGTTGATATCAATAATCTGTGCGCCCAACTCGACGTTGGCGCGGGCGGCATCCGCCAGCATCTGTGCATCACCGCCGGCGATCTGTACCGAGCGCGGCTCGGGATCACCTTCGTGGATCATCCGGAGGCGCGATTTGCGACTGTTCCACAAGCTCATATCGCTGGTGACCATTTCCGAGACTACAAGGCCTGCGCCCAACCGTTTGCACAGCTGACGAAAGGGCTGGTCAGTGACCCCCGCCATGGGAGCGAGAATCAAGCCGTTGGGCAATGTATATGGACCGATGCGTACCGCCGACATAGGACTTCCCTGGTGTGGGGCCGGATCATTAGAGTTCGAAAAAGGGTTGGCATGATACCCGCTCTCGATGACCGGATAAAGGCTGAATTGGATAAAATCTGAACAGTTATTCTGTTATCGCCAGCAGTTTGGTTCGCGGCGAGGAAGTCAGAAAAGCGCCGTCAATCCTTAGCCGCGCCGCTTGACTGAAGTGTTTCACTCGGGTGAATGAAAGCTCAGGCTGTAATTGACGGCTTTGGGGCCGGGATCAAGGATGTCCAGGGCGATATGGATGGGTGTTTGTGGTGGCATTTCCGCCAGGCCTTCAAGCTCGCCGTTGAGGTACTCGCCAGGCTTGAAGCGCCGACTGGCGATCAGGTGCCCATTGAGATCGGCAAAGCGCAGTTCCAGCAACGGGAAGGGCTGAGAGAAGGGTGCGCGATTGTAGATGATCGCATCGACTATCAGTGCGCCGCTGAAGTCCGGATGACTGCGAACCACCAGGTTGCTGCTCTTGATGCGGGCAATATCGACCTTGGACGGTACCGTGCAGCCGATTTGCGGGCACAGTTGCTGAAACCACGGGCGGTACTGGTCCTGGCGGGCCAACTCCTCGAATTGATAAGCAATGTATTGACCGGCCAGTGCCGCGGCTCCGAGCAGAATCAGCAGTCCCCAGAGAAAACGTCGACCCCAGGGGGAGCGACGCTTTTGCCAATCGACTTGCACCGGTTCATCGATCAGGTCCTGTAGCACCTCGTCGTGCAAGCCGGGTTCACTGCGTGCGCGCTTCTTGCGCGGTGGCTCGGCCTCCAGCAGCTCTTCGTCGGCGACATCTATCGCGCTCAGGCGCTCGAAATGCTCTGGCGCTGGCGGCTCCTGCTCCAGGGGGATAAGCGGTGCTTCGGGTTCATCCCGCAGATCGTCAAGCTCGAAGGACAGTGAGGGTTCGGTGCGGCCGGGTCTGTCCGGCTCGACGATCTGGTCTGCCGGTAAGCGGTCTACATTGGCCAAAGGCTCAATGGGCTCGTTCGTTTCTGCGCGGTCGGCCGTCGATTCGCTGAACAGGCTGCCAGTCCATTGCTCTTCCTCGCCGCCGGTGATCTCCCGGCGCGCGTTCAGCGAATCTTCCTTGGGCTTGCGCTTTTGGTCGAGGTCGGTGATCGGCTGAATTTCCCGCTGTTCGAGCCGGGCGAGTTCTTCGTCGAGGTCATCCAGGTCGAGTTCGGCGGCCGTCCACTGCTTCTGGCTGATTGCCCGGGGCGCGACGGGCTCGGCTGGCACTGGCGCGCCGGCGGGGAGGGTTTCCTTGCTGGCGCGTTGTTCCAGCAACTGCCGCGCGGCGTTGAACACCTGCAGGCAGGAGCCGCAACGAACCGCCCCGCGGGCCACGCTCAATTGCGCGTGGTTGACGCGAAAGCTGGTTTGGCAATGCGGGCACTGGGTGACGAAACTGTCGGTCATGCGGCAATCCGGATTATGCAGGCGTCCATTCTAGCGCCGACGGCCGGTAATGCGCACCCAGCCTTCGCGATTGGCAATCGGGTCAAGCTCGAAGTCCTGGGCATAGGCCGCGGCGACCTCTTCGCCCTGCTCGGCGAGGATGCCCGACAGTGCCAGGCGCCCGCCGGGCTTGACCAGACTGGACAGTTGCGGGGCCAGTGAGACTAACGGGCCCGCGAGGATATTGGCGACCAATACATCGGCCTGAACTTGCGGCAAATCTTGTGGCAGATACAGCGGGAACAGCTCTTCGGCAATGTTGTTGCGCCCGGCGTTGTCGCGGGAAGCTTCCAGCGCCTGCACATCGATATCGGTGCCGACCGCTTCTTTGGCACCCAGCAGCAAGGCGGCAATCGCCAGGATCCCCGAACCGCAACCGAAGTCCAGCACGTTGCAGTCTTTCAGGTCCTGACCATCGAGCCATTCCAGGCACAGAGCCGTGGTCGGGTGGGTGCCGGTACCGAACGCCAGGCCCGGGTCGAGCAGCAGGTTGACGGCGTCTGGCTCCGGCGCGGCGTGCCAGCTCGGAACGATCCACAGACGCTGGCCGAAGCGCATGGGATGGAAGTTGTCCATCCAGCTGCGTTCCCAGTCCTGGTCTTCGATAATTTCGCTGTGGTGCTCAGGCAGCGGGCCGCCGGTCAGCAGTTCCATATGAGCCAGCACGCTGGCGGCTTCGGTGCCGTCTTCGAACAGGGCCAGCAGATGGGTGTGGGACCACAGCGGCGTGGTATTGAGTTCCGGCTCGAAGATCGGTTGATCTTCAGCGTCCATGAATGTCACCGAAACGGCGCCGACTTCAAGGAACGCGTCTTCGTAGGTTTCGGCTTGTTCTGGGCTGATGGCGAGACGGACTTGCAGCCAAGGCATGGCGGGCACCTTTGAAAAATGTAGTGTGCAGCCTGGAGGCTACGAGAAGCCCGCCAGTTTACGCGAGCGCGACGCAGAAGACGACCATAGGGTGTATGCCGAAAAGATCGCAGCCTGCGGCAGCTCCTACTGGTGTACGCCAGTCCCCTTGTAGGAGCTGCCGCAGGCTGCGATCTTTTGATTTATTCAGAAACAACAAAGCCGCTCGAGAGCGGCCTTGTTGGTCTGGATCACATCTTAATGCTGGGCAGCCAGCTTGTGTTCCAGGTAGTGGATGTTCACTCCACCTTCGCAGAAGCCTTCATCGCGGACCAGGTCGCGGTGCAGCGGGATGTTGGTCTTGATCCCGTCGACAACGATTTCGTCCAGCGCATTGCGCATGCGCGCCAGGGCTTCGTCACGGGTTGCGCCGTAGGTGATCAGCTTGCCGATCAACGAATCGTAGTTCGGCGGAACGGCATAACCACTGTACAGGTGCGAATCGACGCGAACGCCGTTGCCGCCTGGAGCGTGGAAATGCTTGACCGTGCCTGGGCTTGGCATGAAGGTTTTCGGGTCTTCGGCGTTGATCCGGCATTCCAGCGCGTGACCGCGGATAACCACATCATCCTGGGTGTACGACAGCTTGTTGCCAGCGGCGATGCTGAGCATCTCCTTGACGATGTCGATCCCGGTGACCATTTCCGATACCGGGTGCTCAACTTGAACGCGGGTGTTCATTTCGATGAAATAGAACGCGCCGTTCTCGTACAGGAACTCGAAAGTGCCCGCGCCACGGTAGTTGATGTCGATGCAGGCCTTGACGCAGCGTGCGAGGACTTCCTGGCGAGCCTTCTCGTCGATGCCCGGTGCCGGCGCTTCTTCGAGAACCTTCTGGTGGCGACGTTGCAGCGAGCAATCGCGGTCACCCAGATGGATCGCCTGGCCCTGACCATCGGAAAGCACCTGGACTTCCACGTGACGTGGGTTGGTCAGGAATTTTTCCAGATAGACCATCGGGTTGCCGAACGCTGCGCCCGCTTCGGAGCGGGTCAGTTTCGCCGAGGAAATCAGGTCTTCTTCTTTGTGCACAACGCGCATGCCGCGACCACCGCCGCCGCCAGCGGCTTTGATGATCACCGGGTAACCGACTTCGCGACCAATGCGCAGAGCGGTTTCTTCATCTTCAGGCAGTGGGCCGTCGGAACCCGGAACGGTTGGAACACCGGCAGCGATCATGGCGTGCTTGGCGGAAACCTTGTCGCCCATCAGGCGAATGGTCTCGGCTTTCGGGCCGATGAAGGCGAAGCCGGAGTTCTCGACCTGTTCGGCGAAATCGGCGTTTTCCGCGAGGAAACCGTAGCCCGGGTGAATGGCGGTGGCGCCAGTCACTTCAGCGGCCGCGATGATCGCCGGGATGTGCAGGTAAGACTTTGCGGCGGATGCCGGACCGATGCAGACGGATTCGTCAGCCAGGCCCAGGTGCATCAGCTCTTTGTCGGCCGTGGAGTAAACGGCGACAGTCTTGATGCCCATCTCTTTGCAGGCACGCAGGATCCGCAGGGCAATTTCACCGCGGTTGGCGATCAGCACTTTTTCCAACTTCGCAGGTTTCAACATCGTCGGCTCTCCGCGGTTCAAACGATGGTGAACAGCGGTTGGTCGTACTCAACCGGCTGGCCGTCTTCAACGAGGATGGATTCGATCACACCGCTGGTTTCAGCTTCGATGTGGTTCATCATCTTCATGGCTTCGACGATGCACAGCGTGTCGCCTTTCTTCACGCTCTGACCGACTTCAACGAAGGACGGCGAGGCAGGGGAAGATTTGCGATAGAACGTACCCACCATCGGCGAGCGGGCAACAGTGCCGTTGAGCACTGGAGCGGCCGGTGCGGCAGGCGCTGCGGCAACGGGTGCGGCGACAGCGGCAGGCGCGGCAGCCGGAGCGGCCATAGGGGCAGGCGCGTAGAACTGCTGAGCCGGGGTTTTGCTGTGGCGGCTGATCCGTACGGACTCTTCGCCTTCCTTGATCTCGAGCTCGTCGATGCCGGATTCTTCCAGCAGTTCGATCAGTTTCTTAACTTTACGGATATCCATGAATCATCAACTCCCAAGGGTCGGTCAGGGGCGTTTAGCTTGTTGTTCAAGCTGTTCCAGGGCGGCCTCCAGGGCCAGTCGATAACCGCTGGCGCCAAGGCCGCAGATCACTCCCACCGCAACGTCGGAGAAGTAAGAGTGATGGCGGAAAGGTTCGCGTTTGTGCACGTTAGACAAATGCACTTCGATGAATGGGATGCTCACCGCCAGCAGCGCGTCACGTAATGCAACGCTTGTGTGCGTAAAAGCTGCTGGATTGATCAGGATGAAGTCCACACCCTCGCCAGGGGCGGCATGGATGCGATCGATCAATTCGTACTCGGCGTTGCTTTGCAGGTAAAGCAAATGGTGGCCGGCATTGCGCGCGCGCTGTTCCAGATCCTGATTGATCTGAGCCAGGGTAACCGCACCGTAGACGCCCGGTTCGCGGGTGCCGAGCAGGTTCAGGTTGGGGCCGTGCAAAACCAGTAGGGTCGCCATCTGCAGTTCCTTGTCATCTGTGTGCAGTTGTCAGAACCCGGCGACTATGCCGCAAAGCCTTTGTGACTGTCCAGTTCTCTGCAATAGCCAGCACAATGTCCGATGTTTGCGCGAAATATATGACCAGTTGATTAAAACCGGTCATTTGCTTTGGCGACACGTTCGGCGAAGTCCGCTGCATTGATCTCGCCGATGACCCTCGCGTCCCCGAGTTCAAGACCGTCTTTCCCGAAAAACATCAGCGCCGGCGGCCCGAACAGTTTGTAACGGTCGAGCAGGGCACGTTGCTCGCGGTTGCTGGCGGTGATGTCAAAGCGCACCAGCCGATAGCCTTTAAGGCGTTCGACGACGTTGCCGGCGTTAAGCACCTCATGTTCGATGACTTTGCAGCTGATGCACCAGTCGGCATACCAGTCGAGCAGCAGCGGGGTGCCGGCGGTTCTGGCCTCGGCGAGGGCGCGATCCAGTTCCGCCGGGGTACTGATGGTCTGCCATTGGCTGGCGTTTTGAGCCGGGATGCCAGTGGCCGAATTGACGGCCAATGAGCGGCCGATCGGACTCAGCGGGTCGGTCTGGCCGCTGAATGCGCCGTACCAGCAGGCCAGTGCGTAGAACAACAAAAACATCCCCAGCAGCTGCGCCAGGCGCTGTCTGGGTGGTTTGTAAATGAACTCGAGAGCACCAAGAAACAGGCCGACACCGGCCGCCAGCAAACCGAGCAGCAGTAAAGTGACCTGGCCGGGCAACACCCGGCTGAGCAAGCCGATCGCCAGCCCGAGCAGCAGCACCCCTATGGCATTTTTAACGTAGAGCAGCCATGGGCCGCTTTTCGGCAGCCAGGCCGCGCCGCCCGTGGCGACCAGCAACAACGGCGCGCCCATGCCCAGGCCCAGCAACAGGAGTTTCAGTGCCCCACCCAGGGCGTCACCACTGGCACTTATGTAAAGCAGAGCGCCGGCCAATGGCGCCGACACGCAGGGCGAAACCAGCAGGCTGGAGACCACCCCCAGCACTGCGGCGCCCCACAAGGAACCGCCTTCGGTGCGATTGGCCACCCGATCCAGGCGGCTGCTGATGGCATGGGGCAGTTTCAGTTCGAAGATACCGAACATGGCCAAGGCAAACACTGCGAAAAACAGCGCGAACGGCACCAGTACCCAGGCCGATTGCAGGCGTGCCTGGAGATTCAATTGCGCGCCGAACATGCCCATCAGTGCCCCGAGCAGGGCAAAGCAGACCGCCATCGGCAACACATAGGCCAGCGACAGGTTGAAACCGCGCCAGCCGCCGACCTGGCCGCGCAACACCACGCCGGAGAGAATCGGCAGCATGGGCAGCACGCAAGGGGTGAAGGTCAGTCCCACTCCGGCGAGGAAGAACAGCGCCAGTTCGCGCCAGTTCCAGCGGGTCTGCAGGTCGCTGGCCGGGGTTTCGGCGCCGGTTGTTGCAGAAGACGTGTCCACGATGCTCAGCCGCTGGGTTTCGGGCGGGTAGCACAGACCTTTATCGGCACACCCCTGGTAAGTCACCGCCAGGGTGAAGGCCCGCTGATCGCCGGCCGGGCGTGGCAGTGTTACATCGAGAATCCCGTGGTAGACCTCGACGTCGCCAAAGAACTCATCGTGTTTCTGCTCCCCCTGAGGCAGCTGGGCGGCGCCCAGCGCGACGTCTGCGGGCTCGGTCCGGAACTGAAAGCGATGGCGGTACAGGTAATAACCTTCGCTGGCGACGAAGCGCAGCTTGATCGATTGCGCCGTGCTTTCCATCAGACTCAGTTGAAACGCTTCGCGTACCGGCAGGAAGTCGGAACTGTTATTGACCGAGCCCAAGGTCGAACTGGGGCGACTGTCCAGCAACCCGCCGGCGTTCACCGGCAGGGCGAGCAATAACAGCATCAGGCAGAGCAAGCGGCGCATAGCGATCTCGCGTATCGGGAGTGTGCGCATCATAGCGGAGTGGGGCGGGGAGTGCAGGGAGTGGGGGCAGGGAACTAAATCTGTGGCGAGGGCTTTTGTGGCGAGGGGGCTTGCCCCCGTTCGGCTGCGCAGCAGTCGCAATACTGTCCTGCGGGTTCTAACTGAAGGATCCCATTGCCTGATTTTGGGACCGCTTCGCGCTCCATCGGGGCAAGCCCCCTCGCCACAAAAGGCCCTTTCAGACCCTGAAGGCCTGCACGGCCGTATGCAACTGCCCGCCCAGCGCCAACAAATGTTCACCCTGGCTGCGGCCTTCACCAATCCTCAGCAAGTTATCCCCGCCCAGTTGGTGAATCCGCTCGCTGTGATCGCGGATTTCGCTGACGGCACCGCTCTGTTGGGCAGTGACATCGGCGATGCGCACGGCAGTGTCGGAAATGGTCTGGATCGCCCCGACGATTTCATCCAGTGCGCCGTCAGCCGCTTGGGCCTGGCTCGCGGTGGCCTCAGCGTGTTCGACCTGCGCACGCATGCCCTCTACCGATTGGCGGGCAGCCAGTTGCAGTCCGGCGATCAGCGTCTGGATCTCGGCGGTGGCGCCGGCGGTGCGTTGAGCCAAGGTGCGGACTTCTTCGGCGACCACCGCGAAGCCGCGGCCCATTTCCCCGGCGCGAGCGGCTTCGATGGCGGCGTTGAGGGCCAGCAGATTGGTCTGATCGGCAATCGAGCGGATCACGGTGAGCACGCCGCCAATGGTCGCCGACTCTTCGGCCAGGTGTTCGATCATCTGTGCGTTGCCTTGCACTTCGCCGACCAGAGCATGCAACCCCGTGAGGCTCAGGCCGATCACTTTCTGCCCGTGTTCGACAGCGAGCCCGGCATGCCGGCTGGCGTCCGCGGCCTGGCTGGCATCGCCGGCTACTTGCTGGATGGTGGCTTCCAGCTCACCCAAAGAGTCGCGAATTTGTGCGGTATCTCCGGCCTGGCGTTCGGCGCCGCTGTGCAGGCCACTGCTCAGCTCGGCCAGAGCGCGGCTGCTGCCGGCGACCTGCTCGGCGTTCTGTCGGATGGTTCCCACCAGATCGACCAGATATGCCCGCAGTCGATTCAGCGACGCTTCGATATCGTGCAACTCGCGGTTGGTGTTGCCCAGCTGGATATCCCGGCTGAAGTCGCCCTCGGCCCAGGTCGACAAGGCCGGCGCGAGGTTGGTCAGCACTCGCGCCAGACGCCGTTGCAAGGTATCGATGAGCAACGCGATCAACAGGATCAGGCCAATCATCAAGCCCTGGATGATCCGTACTTCGCTCTGGATCTGCCCGTGTTGGGCGCGCACGGCGGGTTCCAGGCCGGCAATCGCCTGGGTAACCGCGGTGATCTTCAGGTGTGTCGCAGCGCTGAGCTCGGCGCGTTGCTGGATCTGCTGGCGAGTGCGGGCGAGCTCGGCCGGGTAGCGCGTCAGCAGGCTGTTGAGTTCGCGCTTGAGGCCAATGCCGGTATCTTCGGCGATGCTTTTTTCAGTGTTCTCCAGCCCCATCATGGCGGCGAAATCGTCGCTGTTCGATTCGCTGCTGGCGGTGACGCCTAACAATGCCAAGGCCTCCAGCTGCTCGGCCTGGCTGCGGATGTTGCTGACTTCACGCTCAACATCCGCCGCCAGCTCACTACGGCCGCTGCTGACCAGTTTGTCCCGGGCCAGCGACAGTTTGGCCAGGTGCTGCGACGCCGCCAGTAACAATGGCAAATAACCGCTGGCATTCGGGTTATTGGCGCCGGTAGCGTATTGGCTCAGTTGTTCCAGATTGGCGCCCAGCTCGCGTTCGGCCTGGAGCAGCAAGGCTTGTGGATCACCTGCGAGTTTGCCCGCGGCCAAAAGCTCGGTCTTGCTGAACTCACCAAGGCTCGAAAGGCTTGGTCGCAAGCTCTGGGCCAGTTCGCTCGGTAACTCGTCCAGCTCCTGTTGCAGGGTTTCGATGGCTTGGCTGGCACTGCTCAGGCGCAGTGCATCGCCACTGGCCAGGTAGTCCTGGATATTGCGCGCCACCTGATTCTGGAACTGCTGGGACAAGCCCAGGTAGCGTTCCATCAGCAGATAGGGGCGCTCCAGTGCCCGTTGCGACCACCAGAGCGTGGCACCCAGGGCGAGGCAAACGGCGACTAAAAGGAGGGTGTTGAGATTGGTCAGCAGCTTCAGGCGCATTGTGGCTCTACCAACGACAGAATCGTAAGCGCCTGAAGTTATTGCGTTTCTGTTACAGGGTTATGACCGACTCGGTGAGTACGATGGAAAAGTGGCACTTTGCTTTGATTGCGGAGCGGCTTGCACACAGTTGCGTCCGGCGTGCTTGGCGCGATACAACGCTTCATCTGCCTGGCTGGCCATCATCAGGCTGTCGGAACCCTCGCGCAGCTCTACGACGCCAGCGCTGAAGGTGCACCGCAGATCATGAGGTTGTGCTGGATAATGAATTTCGGCAAAACGCTGGCGGATTTCATTGAGCACTTTATAGGCCGATTCGACATCGGTGTCGGGCATGACGATGGCGAACTCTTCGCCGCCATAGCGACCGATGAAGTCGGTCTTGCGCAGGCGTTGCTTGAGGAACAGCGCCAGGCTTTTGATCACACGGTCGCCCATGGGGTGGCCGTGGCTGTCATTGACCCGTTTGAAATGGTCGATGTCGAGCATCGCAAAGCTCAGCGGCTTGCTTTCGCGATGAGCGCGGAAGCTACAGTCTTCGAGGAGTTGCAGGATATGGGTGTGGTTGTACAGCCCGGTCAGGCTGTCGCGAACCATCCGCGCCTTGAGGTTGCGTGCCCGGGCCGCGCGGTTACGCACAGTGGTGATCAGGTGGCGCGGCTTGATCGGCTTGGTCAGGAAGTCGTCGCCACCTTCGCTCATGGCATCGAGTTGCTTGTCCAGATCGTCTTCGGCCGACAGGTAGATGATCGGCACGCTGACGTAGCGGTCGTTGTGGCGGATCACTTTGGCCAGTTCGGTGCCGGTGCAGGCTGGCATATACATGTCGAGGATGATCAGGTCCGGCTGGAAGTCCGCCAGTTCGGCCATCGCCTGGATCGGCTCGATCAGGGTCCGGGTAACGATCCCGGCACTGTTGAGCAGGCGTTCGGTGTGCAAGGCCTGTGCCCGGGAGTCATCGATGATCAGCACTTTGTACGGTTCGTACTGGGCGACGCAGGTCAGCACTTCGATTTTTTCCAGCAGGCTCGAAGCTTCGAGGGTGCCGGTCAGAAACTCCTGGCCGCCGGCGCGCACGGCCGCAAGACGGGTTGGCGTGTCGGTTTCGTGCAGGCTGAAAAACAGCAGCGGCAGTTGGTGCTCCAGGCCTTCCTGGGCTTCGGCCGCCAGTTGCAGGCCCATACCGGTGCCACAGAAGTCGACATCCATGACAATCGCCGCGGGCAATCGCTCCACCAGCGAGGAGCGAAACGCTGCGACACTGTCCAGCGATTGAGCGCTGAGCCCGAAGAACTCAAGCTGCTTGGCCAGCCGCTCGGCACGGTCGTGATCTTGCAGCATTACGTAGATCGGCTTGCGCAGCGGTGGCAGTAGGGTTTGGTCAAGCTGGTCGCCATGCCGCAGGCCGGTGCGCGACAAGCGTTGCATCAAGCGGTTGAGATCGGTGATCAATCCGCTGCTCAGACGCCCGCGGTTGGCCTCCACCGCTTGCAGCGAATCGCCGATACTGCGTGCCAGCTTTGCATGTTCGGGTTGTTCAAATCGTTCGGCGAACCGCAGCAGGCGCAGGTTGGCTTCGCTCAGCTCCGACAGGTCGACGGTAGACCATTCACTTCGCTGCAGACGTTGCCATATCTCAAGAATCTGACGTGCCTGATGAATTACCCGCTGGGCAAAGTGGTGCTTGAGGCGCTCACGGCTGGGGTCTTCTGGCTCGGTCATATCCTGACTACTAGTTAGGGGGCATGCTGAGATTGGGTGGTGGCCCTATGCTAGCACCTCTCTTCGATCGTATGAGTGTTGTACGTCAATAAACTGTGCAGGGGCATTATTCATTTGTTGACCGACTGGTCGCATAGGCTCGCAACTGTGCTTCATTTATAGTGGGCCGGTGATCCACGACAATTGTGCAGCGCTTGGTATCTTGAGCGATAAATTCGCTCCGGTCGAGGCACGATGGGGTAGGGTTACGGTCGAACCCATGAATTCCGAGATCGAAAGGATATAGCCATGCTGGACTGGAAGAACCGCGCAGGCAGCGCGCCTGAACGTGCCGCTGAACCGAAATCGGCAACCCGCAGCTATTTCGGTGGTTTGCTGTTTAGCCGTGCACTGGCTACGTTGCTCGGTCTGTACCTGCTGGTGGCCATTGTCCTGGGTTGGTACTGGAGCCAGGAGCCGGCGCTGTTTCCGGTTCAGCAGAACGCTCAGGTGGCGGCCGAGATGCAAGGCAAGCAGATGGTCATCGGTTACACCACGGTGGAAACCCTGAAGACCGTTGCCGGTACGCTGCTGACCAAGCAGGGCGGCTATATTTCCAACGACCGTTTTCCGCCGGGCCTGTGGATGGACAACATGACCAGCTGGGAATACGGCGTGCTGGTGCAGGTCCGTGACCTGAGCCGCGCCCTGCGCAAGGATTTCGCCCGTTCCCAGTCGCAGTCCGCCGAAGACGCCGATCTGGCCAAGGCTGAACCGCGCTTCAACTTCGACAACAAAAGCTGGGTGCTGCCTTCCAGCGAGTCCGAGTATCAGGAAGGGATCAACTCCCTGACCCGTTACCAGACCCGCTTGTCCGATGCGAACCAGAAAGGCGCGCTGTTCTATTCCCGTGCCGACAACCTGAACAATTGGTTGGGTGACGTGGGCACCCGTCTGGGCTCGCTGTCGCAACGGCTGTCGGCCAGCGTCGGTCGGGTCAAGCTCAACACTGCGCTGAAAACCGAAGTCCTGGCCCCGGGGCAGGTGCCGCAAGTTGATGAAGAGGTGGTGGAAACCCCGTGGATGCAGATCGACAACGTGTTCTACGAAGCTCGCGGTCAAGCCTGGGCGTTGTCCCATCTGCTGCGGGCCATCGAAGTCGACTTTGCCGATGTCCTGGCCAAGAAGAACGCCACCGTCAGCGTGCGCCAGATCATTCGTGAGCTGGAAGCTTCCCAGGAGCCTGTCTGGAGCCCAATGATTCTCAACGGCAGCGGCTTCGGTGTATTGGCTAACCACTCGCTGGTCATGGCCAATTACATCTCGCGGGCCAACGCTGCGGTCATCGATCTGCGTCAACTGCTTTCCCAAGGCTGAGTCATGGTCGCTACCTCGAATGAGGCCGCCCATCGCGCGGCCTCGGATGCCGAACACATTGCCTGGGTCGATGAGCAGGACAATCTGCTCGGCGCCCTGGTCCGCTCCGATCTGCGCGAACGCGGGCTGATCGGGCGCGGTACCTACATCATGCTGTTCAATTCTGCCGGTGAGCTGTGTGTGCATCGGCGCACCCTGAGCAAAGCCATCTATCCGGGTTTCTGGGACGTGGCGGCGGGTGGCATGGTGCTGGCGAGCGAGACCTACGCCGAGTCGGCGGCCCGAGAGCTGGAAGAAGAGTTGGGGGTGAGCGGTGTGGAGTTGACCGCTCATGATCACTTTTTCTTTGAGGACACCGGCAATCGGCTCTGGTGTTCGGCGTTTTCGGCGGTCTGGGACGGGCCGTTGCGCTTGCAGCCGGAGGAAGTGCTGGAAGCGCGCTTCATGCCGGTCGACCAGGTGATGCAGGATATCCAGCAGAAGCCTTATTGCCCGGACTCTCTGGCGGCCTTGAAGCGCTATCTGCGCGCGCAAGGCGCAGACGTCGCAAAAGATGCATAAATTGGCGCCGATTGGCTCTTAGCAAGTCGGCTTTTTGCCGTTACACTGCGCGACCTTTTAAAAGCTGGACCGGTTTTGCTTGTTGTAGGCTGCCGCAGGCTGCGATCTTTTGACTTTGCTTGCGAGTCAAAATCAAAAGATCGCAGCCTCGTTGCACTCGTCAGCTCCTACACAGGGTTACCCGGTTCAGTAGCGCTGCCCCTGCCTGAGTGGGGCTTCGCGGTCGATGGCACAGCCATTGTGCTTCGACCAGTCTTTGTCCTCCCAAGAGGATTGCCGGTGGCCAAAAAAGCCGCATCCTTCGCCGCCCTTGGTGGCCTGGTATTTTCCACCGACGCAGGTCGACATTGCCCGGACTGTAGCCAGCCGGTGGATGCCTGCATCTGCAAACAAACCGTTATCCCTGCCGGCGACGGCATTGCTCGCGTGCGTCGCGAAAGCAAGGGCCGTGGCGGCAAGACGGTGACCACCATCACCGGCGTGCCGTTGGCTGAAGACGCGCTCGGAGCGCTTGCCACGACCCTGAAAAAGCGTTGTGGCACCGGTGGCACGTTGAAAGACGGGGTCATCGAGATCCAGGGCGAGCATGTCGAGCTACTCTTGGCAGAGCTGATCAAACTCGGTTTCAAAGCGAAGAAATCCGGCGGCTAGCAGCCTCTGTGAAGACCACCCCCGACTTGATGCATTCCTGATCCGATTCAGGTTTGCCGTCGTCTCCATGGTTTTCACAGAGCCTGTTCATGACCGGTTTCTAAACTCCGCGCCATATGTGAGGTCTATCCCCCTCGAATGCGCGCTAATCGTCACTTTTACTCTTTAGACTGCGTCAGCCTGATCTCAGGTGACGCTCTATGACTTCATTTATAGGGGACTTCGATGTCCGTACGACGCACACGCAAAGACGATGGCAGCCAATGGACAGTTGCGGACAGCCGCAGTGTTTATGGGATTCGCCATTGGGGGGCCGGGTATTTCGCGATCAATGACGCCGGTCGCGTCGAAGTTCGTCCGAACGGCCCGAACAGCTCGCCTATCGATCTGTACGAGCAAGTCGACGAACTGCGTAAAAGCGGCCTGTCCTTGCCGCTGCTGGTGCGCTTCCCGGATATCCTGCAAGACCGCGTACGGCAGCTGACCGGCGCGTTCGACGCCAACATCGAGCGTCTGGAATACCAGAGCAAGTACACCGCGCTGTACCCGATCAAGGTCAACCAGCAGGAAGCGGTGATCGAGAGCATCATCGCCACCCAGAACGTTTCCATCGGTCTGGAAGCCGGTTCCAAGCCAGAATTGCTGGCGGTACTGGCCCTGGCTCCCAAGGGCGGGACCATCGTCTGCAACGGGTACAAGGACCGCGAATTCATTCGCCTGGCGCTGATGGGCCAGAAGCTGGGTCACAACGTGTTTATCGTGATCGAGAAAGAATCCGAAGTCGGTCTGGTAATCGAAGAAGCCGCCTCGCTGAAGGTCAAGCCGCAGGTCGGCCTGCGGGTGCGTCTGTCGTCCCTGGCCTCGAGCAAGTGGGCGGACACCGGTGGTGAAAAATCCAAATTCGGCCTGTCCGCCGCGCAGTTGCTGTCGGTGGTCGAGCGTTTCCGCGCGGCCGGTCTGGACCAGGGCATTCGCTTGCTGCACTTCCACATGGGCTCGCAGATCGCCAACCTGGATGACTACCGGCACGGCTTCAAGGAGGCGATCCGTTACTACGGCGAGTTGCGCAACCTTGGCCTGCCGGTCGATCACATTGACGTTGGCGGCGGCCTGGGTGTCGACTACGACGGTACCCACTCGCGCAATGCCAGCTCGATCAACTACGACATGGACGACTACGCCGGTGTCGTGGTCGGCATGCTCAAGGAATTCTGCGACGCGCAGAACCTGCCGCATCCGAACATCTTCTCTGAAAGCGGCCGCTCGCTGACCGCCCACCACGCCATGCTGGTGGTCCAGGTGACCGACGTCGAGAAGCACAACGACGACGTGCCAGTCATCGAAAACAAGGAAAACCTGCCGGAAACCGTGCAATGGCTGGTGGACCTGCTGGGCCCGACCGACATTGAAATGGTCACCGAAACCTACTGGCGTGCCACGCACTACATGAGCGACATCGCCACCCAGTATGCCGATGGCAAACTGAGCCTGGCCGAGAAAGCCTTGGGCGAACAGTGCTATTTCGCTGTCTGCCGTCGCCTGCACAACTCGTTGAAAGCCCGTCAGCGTTCCCACCGCCAGGTACTCGACGAACTCAACGACAAGCTCGCCGACAAGTACATCTGCAACTTCTCGGTATTCCAGAGCCTGCCGGACACCTGGGCGATCGGCCAGGTGCTGCCGATCCTGCCGCTGCACCGTCTCGACGAAGAGCCGCTGCGCCGTGCCGTGCTGCAAGACCTGACCTGCGACTCTGATGGCAAGATCAAGCAGTACGTCGATGAGCAAAGCATCGAAACCAGCCTGCCGGTGCATGCGCTGAACGACGGTGAAGATTACCTGCTGGGGGTTTTCCTGGTAGGCGCCTATCAGGAAATTCTCGGGGACATGCACAATCTGTTCGGGGATACCGACTCGGTGAACCTCTACCAGAACCAGGATGGCTCGGTGTACAGCGCCGGTATCGAAACCCACGACACCATCGAAGACATGTTGCGCTATGTGCATTTGTCCCCGGAGGAGTTGATGACTCACTACCGCGACAAAGTCGCCAGCGCGAAGATCACCGCCGCTGAGCGTACCCAGTTCCTCGACGCTCTGCGCCTGGGCCTGACTCGCTCGTCTTACCTGTCGTCTTGAGCCAGTAATCGGTTGCCCCAGGCTGTCTGAAAACTCACCGCAACTCGTGTGTTTTTTTACAGATGGCCTGGTGCGATCTTTCTTTATCTTTCAGACATAAACGGCTCAGCCTGTTGGCTCTCGAAGGATCAAAGAGATCTGGTCTGCATTTCATGTAGGCCACTTCCTGATTTGTACTCTTGCCCTCTACTCGGCCATGTCTCTCAGCGAGAATCCCCGGTCGCCCTCCTGTAGAGAGAAACCTCGATGTCCAATCCAGTCAGCGAACCGTTCTTTCGTCTGGACATAGCGGGTCTGCCCCATCCCCTTAACGTTCTGGCCTTTACCGGCAGCGAATCCATCAGCGAACCGTTCGTGTTCGAGTTGCACCTGATTATCGATGACCCGCAGCTGGACCTGGGGGGGCTTATGTATCGCTGCGCCTACCTTCAGGTCTTCGATGGCCAGGGCGGTATTCATGGGCAGATTCATGGGCTCAGCCAAGACCTTCATTGCGCCCCCCAAAGGCTTTGTCGCGTGCGGCTGGGGCCGAAGCTGGCGTGTCTGGCGCAACGTTACAATCAGCGTGTTTTCACCGACCTTACGGTGCCTGAAATCATCAAGCGGGTGCTGCATGAACACGGTATTCGGGAGGGGGAATATTGTCTTGAACTGACGGGTACCTATCGTGCCCGAGATTACTGCACCCAGTATCGAGAGTCGGATCTGCAGTTTCTCCAGCGCCTGTGTGCGCAAGAACGAATCCATTATCACTTTCAGCATCAGCGGCGCGGCCATTGCGTGGTATTTGCCGATACACAGAGGAGTTTTCATCAAAGCGACAGCTGCTTTTTTTCCACCGAAGGGCAGGCTCCTGCAATCCGGACATTCAGTGTGCATGCACAGCTCAGGGCAGATGAACCCGCAGAGCGGGCCGAGCACATTGCCGAGGGCCAAAGCGATCTCGCGTTGCTGCGCAGTGGTTCACTCATGCGCTTGTCCGGGCACCCTTTTACCGATTGGAACGATCTCTGGCTACTGACCAGCGTCCAGCACCAGGGGGCTCAGGCAGCAGCTTTGGAGTCGAAAGGGGCATTTTCCGGTGAGTTGCCCTCTGCCTGTCAGTACCGCAATCATTTCCGCGCTACACCCCGGGAAGTCTCCTTCGTGCCCCCCAGGTCGTTGCTAAAACCGCGAATGAGTGGCATCCAGCGAGCTTGGGTCGTCGATGCCGCGCCAGCCCCTCAGGGGATGATTGCGGTGCAGTTTGATTGGCTGTACCAGGGCCAGGGTTCTAATCAGGATCCCTGTTGGGTGCCCGTATTGAATGAGCTTGCTGGCGAAACGACTCAAGGGTTGCAGGCCGGCATGGAGGTACTGGTCAGTTTTGCCCAAGGCGATCCAGACCAGCCACTGATCATTGGCTTCCTGCCGGAGGCAGCGTTCGGTACGGCGAATGTGCCGGGGGAGAATGTTGCTGCAGGACCATGCGAGGAGCCAGCATTGCTGCATGCCGACCTGGATCCCGCGAGGTTTGTCGGGGCTGGGCAAAGCATCCAGTTGGCAGACGGGCTTGAGCTGAGATTCGACACCGGCAGCGAAATGCATTTCAAGGTCGGCAACAGTACGGTCAAGCTCGACGCAGCAGGTCTCGGTCTGTCCAGTGCGCAGATCATTCTCGAGGCGCGGCAGCGAGAGTCCGGCAGCGTCCCGATAGCCTGCTCGCCGCTGCTCCTGCCTGAGCAGGAGGATTTGCTGACGCTGGTGCAGGCCAGCCACCCTCTGATGTTGCTGTGCCTGCTGCCTGAAGGCGGCAGCTTCACTCACTGCAAACAAAACGTTTGCACCTGTCGCTTGCTGGCCAGGGCCGGTAAAAGTGGTGGGGTATGAGTGTCGCCGAGATGCCAAGGCACGCAGCCCAATGGTTGTTGCTCGACCTCCCGAGCTCACCGGAGTCTGGCTGGCTGCTGCGCCAGCGCTTTGCCGGAGTCCGCTGCCAGGCGCTGTTCGAGAGCACTGACCTGAACTCGCTGAGCGGGCATGGACCGTTATTGATCGCGCTGGATCAACACTCGCCTCTGGTTGCGCTCAGTCAGTCCGAACCACAGGCCTGGCCGGGATTGTTCCTGGTCAGCGCGGCACCATTACAGGAACTGTTGGTGCATCTGCGACGGATGCTCACCGTCACCTTGGGGATGCACTACAAAGGCCTCTTGAGCTACTACAACCCACAGACCGCGAGCTATTTCTTCGATGCCTGTGACGCCCGCGAGCTGAGTGACTGGTTGGGCCCGATCAGTCAGTTGTATTGGTATGGCGGGACCTGGGCCGACAAGGCGGTGGGCAGCCTGGGCTGGCAGCACCTGATGAATCCACAGCTGCCGGGCAGCAGGCTGGTAATAGAGCCCGGCCTGAGCCGGCGCCAGCAAGACAAGCTGCAAGCATGCCTGCTGGAGCGCCATGCCTATCAGTGGAGTCGTTCGACGGGGAGTGACTACAGCACTATCTGGTGCCATCTGGAGGAGGGACTCGAGCACGGCTTTCGAGACAACAGCGTGCTCGATGACTGGTTGCGACTACGGCTGCGTTACCCGGCGGCCAGTGTTCCCGAACGATTGAGTGGCAGCACACCGAGTGAGCGCCTCGAGCACTTGCGTCATATCTGGGAGCGTCATTCACCCTGAACGAGGTGCTTTGATCAGCGGTGGGGTGGTGTTGAACCATCCGTCGTTCTTGCGTAGATGCCAGGCAAAAACGCCGAGGGTCAGGCTTCGTATCAGCATGAACAACAGAAATGTCAGCCACAGGCCGTGGTTGCCGAAGCCCTGTAGAGCCCAGGCAAACGGCAGCGACAGGATGACGCTCAGTAGCATGCCGTTGCGCATTTCCCTGGCTCGGGTGGCACCGATGAACAGGCCGTCGAGCAAGTAACTCCAGACTGCAATCAGCGGCAGTACGGCGAGGTAGGGTAAATAGCTGAAGGCCGTTTCGCGCACACTCTGGATGTCGGTCTGCAACTCGATGAACAGATGACCGGCCACCAGGAACAGCACGGCGAAGCCCAGGCTGATCAGCAGCGACCAACCACAGGCCACCACCAGCGAGCGACGCAAGGCCGCTCGGTCATGGGCACCAATGGCGTGCCCGCACAGGGCTTCCACGGCATGGGCGAGGCCGTCCAGTGCATGGGCGGTCAGCAGCAAGCCGTTGAGCAACAGGGCATTGGCCGCAACCGTCGCGTCGCCCAGCCGCGCGCCCTGCACAGTGATCAGAAAAAACACCGATTGCAGCGCCAGGCTGCGAATGAAGATATCCCGGTTCACCGCCAGCAGCGGTCGCCAGCTTTGCCACAGCGCCAGCGCGGCCCAGGCAATGTGCCCCGGGTAGGCGCGCAAGGCCTTGCGGGTCATGGCCAGACCCATCAGGGCGCCGGTCCATTCGGCGATGACCGAGGCCCGTGCCGAGCCGACCACGCCCCAGTCCAGACCGAGGACGAACCACAGATTCAGCGCGATGTTCACCAGGTTGGTGCTGAGCAGAATCGCCAGCGGCGCGCGTGCATTCTGGGTGCCGAGGAACCATCCCACCAGGGCAAAACTGGCCAGCGCTGCCGGCAGGCCGAACAATCGGGTATGGAAAAAGTCCCGGGTCATCTGGTCGAGTTCGGCAGAGGGTTGCATCAGCTGCAGGGCGACGCCGCTCAGCGGCACACCAATGATCCCGAGCAGCAGCGCCAGGCCCATGGCCAACAGCAACCCCTGCAAGAGGATTTGCCGAAGCGCGGCACCGTCTGCACGCCCGGCGGCCTGGGCGGCGAACCCGGTGGAGCCCATGCGCAGAAAGCCCATGGACCAGGCCAGAAACACATACAGGTTGGCGCCGATCGCCACCGCGCCAAGTTGGTGGGCGTGGGGCAGGTGGCCGATCACCGTGCTGTCGACCAGCGCCACTAACGGAACAGAAATGTTAGACAGAATCATCGGCGCCGCGAGGGCCCAGACGCGGTGATGGGTCAGACGGTGGCGCCAGTCGGTGAGCAGGGTGGACATGCAGGCTCCTTGCAAGAGCAGGCATTGTAGCGGTAGATGCGGGATTGGCGCCGAGCCTTTGTGGGGAGGGGCGCTTGCCCCAATATTGGCAGGTTATATATGCAGTGCCCCTTTTGATCTTGGCGTTCAGCCGCTTTGGCGCCAGTGATATATAGTTCAACCCTTCAATACCCCTGCCAACGAGTGTCTCATGCTTAACAAAGGATTGTTCCTGGCCTGTGCGCTGGTGCTGCTAAGCGCTTGCGATTCGTCGACCCCGGATAAGGCACCGACCGCCGCTGCCCCCGCTGCCCCCGCTGCCCCTCCAGCGACGGTCAGCGCGCCCAAGGCCAAAGCGCTGGCGGATGTCAGCGCGCTGAAGCAGCGCTACGTCGGCCGTGAGTTAAGTGTGGTGGATGTATCCGAGGTTCAGCTCGATGGCGCGAGTACGCTGTCGGTGAGCTTCTCGGTGCCACTGGACCCGGAGCAGAAGTTCGCCGAAAAACTGCACCTGGTGGACAGCAAAACCGGCAAGCTCGATGGTGCCTGGGAACTCTCCGACAACCTGATGGAACTGCGTCTGCGCCACCTCGAGCCGCAGCGCAAACTGGTGCTGACCATTGATCCCGGCTTGCGAGGGGTGAACGACGCCACGCTCGCCGCCGAGTACGTCAGCCGCCTGGAAACCCGCGACCTGCAACCTACTGTAGGTTTCGCCAGCCGTGGCACCTTGCTGCCGACTCGCTTGGCCGAAGGCCTGCCAGTGATTGCGCTGAACGTCGACAAGATCGACGTCGAATTCTTCCGCATCAAACCCGAGGCGTTACCGGCATTTCTCAGCCAGTGGGGCCGCAGCACCAGCCTGCAGAGTTATGAGTCGCGCGAACTGCTGCCGATGGCCGAGTTGGTCTACGGTGGTCGTTTCGACCTCAACCCCGCACGCAACACCCGGGAAACCCTGTTGCTGCCGATCGCCGGCCTCAAACAGTTGCAGCAGCCGGGCGTTTACCTGGCGGTGATGCGCGCTTCCGGCACCTACAACTACTCGCAACCGGCAACCCTGTTTACCCTGAGTGATATCGGCCTGTCGGTGCACCGTTACCAGAATCGCCTGGACGTCTTCACTCAAGCGCTGGAGGGTGGCAAAGCCCTGGATGGCGTCAGTCTCGAACTGCTCGACAGCAACGGTCGGGTCGTTGGCCAAGGCAAGACCGAGAAGGGCGGCCACGCCGAGTTGCCGCTACCGAAAAAGGCCGAAGTGCTGCTGGCTCACCAGGGTGAGCAGACCAGCATGCTGCGCCTGAACAGTGCTGCACTGGACCTGGCCGAATTCGATATCGGCGGGCCGCAGGCCCATCCGCTGCAATTCTTCGTGTTTGGCCCGCGTGACCTGTATCGCCCAGGGGAAACCGTACTGCTTAACGCCTTGCTGCGGGACAAGGACGGTAACGCGGTCAAACCACAGCCAGTCAGCGTTGAAGTGCGTCGGCCGGATGAACAGGTCAGCCGCAAGTTCGTCTGGGATGCCGATGCGTCCGGCCTCTATCAATACCAGTTGCAGCTGGCCGGCGAAGCGCCGACCGGGCGCTGGCAACTGGTGTTCGATCTGGGCGACGGCAAGCCGCAACTTTATGAGTTCCTGGTCGAGGACTTCCTGCCCGAGCGTCTGGCCCTTGAACTCAAAGGCCGCGATGAACCGATCAAACCAGCCGACACCGCCGAAATCAGTGTCAACGGCCGCTATCTCTATGGCGCCCCGGCGTCGGGCAATCGCCTGAGCGGCCAGGTCTATGTGCGTCCGCTGCGAGAGGCGGTCAACGCGTTACCGGGTTATCAGTTCGGCTCGATTACCGAAGAAGAGTTGAGCCAGGATCTGGAACTGGAGGAAACCGCGCTGGACGCCGATGGCGAAGCGCTTATCTCCCTTGAAAGCAAATGGGCCGAAGCCCGGTCGCCACTGCAACTGATCGTTCAGGCCAGCCTGCAAGAATCCGGTGGCCGTCCGATCACCCGTCGCGTGGTCCAGCCTGTGTGGCCGGCAGATCGGCTGCCGGGGCTGCGCGCCTTGTTCGAGGGCGAAGAAACCGACGGCGACGGCCCGGTCGAATTCGAGTTGCTGGTGGCCAACATTGAAGGCCAGAAACTGGCCGCGGACAACCTCAAGGTGCGCCTGGTGCGTGAGCGCCGTGACTACTACTGGAACTACTCGGAGAACGATGGCTGGAGCTATCACTTCAACGAAAAATTCCTCAACCTTGACGAAGAAACCATCAGCATCAAGGCCGGAGATACCGCGAAAGTCAGCTTCCCGGTGGAGTGGGGCCCGTACCGCGTCGAAGTCGAAGACCCGCAGACGGGCCTAGTCAGCAGCTTGCGCTTCTGGGCCGGCTACCGCTCCCAGGACAACGCCGAAGGCGGCGCAGTACGTCCGGACCAAGTCAAACTGGCACTGGATAAACCCGCCTATGCCGATGGTGACACCGCCAATGTGACCGTCACCCCACCGGCTGCCGGCCAAGGCTATCTGCTGGTGGAGTCCGCTGACGGCCCGTTGTGGTGGCAGGAAATCGACGTGCCGGCCGAAGGCAAAAGTTTCGAGGTCAAGCTTGATCCGAAATGGTCGCGGCATGACCTGTATATCAGCGCGCTGGTGATTCGTCCCGGTGAGCGCAAGGCCAACATCACCCCTAAACGTGCGGTCGGCGTACTGCATCTGCCCTTGGACAGGACCCAGCGCAAACTCGGCCTGACCCTGAGCGCAGCGGAAAAAATGCGTCCGAAACAGCCGCTGACGGTGAAGATTCAGGCGAAAAATGCTGACGGCAGCGTGCCGAAACAAGTGCATGTGCTGCTGGCCGCAGTGGACGTGGGCATCCTCAATATCACCGAATACCCAACCCCGGATCCGTACTCGAGCCTGTTCGGTCGCAAAGCCTACGGCGCTGACCAGCTGGATATCTATGGGCAACTGATCGAGGCCGGGCAGGGCCGTTTGGCCAGCCTGGCGTTCGGTGGTGACGCGGCACTGGCCAAGGGCGGCAAGCGCCCGGACACCAGCGTGACCATCGTTGCCCTGCAAAGCGCACCGGTGACCCTGAACGAGCAGGGTGAGGGCGAAGTCAGCGTCGAGATCCCGGACTTCAACGGCGAACTGCGCTTGATGGCCCAGGCCTGGACCGATGATCGTTATGGCATGGCCGAAGGTAAAACGGTGATCGCCGCGCCGCTGATTGCCGAACTCTCGGCACCGCGCTTCCTCGCCGGTGGTGACCAGACGACCCTGGCTCTGGACCTGTCGAACCTCTCGGGCAAAGCGCAGAAGCTCATGGTGCAACTGAGTGCCGAGGGCCAGTTGGGCCTGCTCGGTGAAGCGAGCCACAACGTACAACTGACCCAGGGGCAACGCACTACCTTGCAGATTCCGGTGCAAGCACTCGGCGGTTTGGGCCAGGGTAAAGTCAAAGTGCTGGTCAATGGCCTCGACCTGCCGGGGGAGAGCCTGCCACCCTTTACCCGCGAGTGGACCCTGGGTGTGCGTCCGGCCTATCCGGCGATGCTCAGACATTACCGCGCGGTGCTCAAGGATCAGCCGTGGGAGTTGCCGGAAGCTGAACTGGCGGCTTTCGAACCCTCCGGACTTGAAGCCCTGCTCAGCCTGTCGAGCCGCCCACCACTGAACCTTGGCGAACAAATCCGTGCGCTCAAGGCCTATCCCTATGGGTGCCTGGAGCAAACTGCCAGCGGCCTGTATCCGTCGCTCTATGCCGATGCCGCGAGCCTCAAACGCTTGGGCCTGGAAGGCGAACCGGATGCCGAGCGCAAGCGCAAGATCGAGCTGGGCATCGAACGCCTGCTGGGCATGCAGCGTTACAACGGCAGCTTCGGTCTGTGGGGCGCTGATGGTGAGGAAGAGTACTGGCTGACAGCCTATGTCAGCGACTTCCTGTTGCGTGCTCGCGAGCAAGGTTTCGCGGTGCCGCCCGAGGCGCTGAAAAAAGCCAGCGAGCGGCTGCTGCGTTATCTGCAGGAGCGCAACCTGATCGAAGTGAACTACAGCGAAAACGCCGAGCACACGCGCTTCGCGGTGCAAGCGTATGCCGGGCTGGTATTGGCCCGCAGCCAACAGGCGCCATTGGGCGCGCTGCGCAGTCTGTTCGAGCGTCGCAGCGATGCCCGTTCCGGCCTGCCGCTGGTGCAACTGTCCATCGCCCTGCAGAAAATGGGCGACCAGCCGCGTGCCGATCAGGCCTTGATCGCGGGGTTGGCGGCGTCCCGCAACAGCAAGGACTGGCTTGCCGATTACGGTAGTCCGCTGCGCGATCAGGCGCTGATCCTGGCACTGCTCGAAGAAAACGACTTGGCCAAAGGCAAACGTGAGGAGCGTCTGTTCGAGTTGTCCGATCAGCTGGCCGCCAGCCAATACCTGTCGACCCAGGAGCGCAACTCGCTGTTCCTCGCCGGTCGTGGCTTGCTGGGCAAACCTGAAGCCAGCTGGACTGCGCAATTGCACAGTGGCGGTGAAACCCGTGGGCTGAGCAATAACCAGCCAGGCCTGAAACTCGAAGGTGCGTTGCTGGCTTCGCCGTTGACCCTGCACAACGAAGGCAGCGAGCCGGTGTACCAGCAGTTGACCCTTTCCGGTTACCCACAGCAGGCACCGGTCGCCGCTGGCGTGAACCTGAGCATTCGTCGCGAGTACCTGGGCATGAATGGCCAGCCGTTGAATCTCAAGGCCTTGGTTAGCGGTGATCTGGTACTGGTGCACTTGACGGTCAGCGCCAAACAGCGAGTGCCGGACGCCCTGGTGGTGGACTTGCTGCCGGCGGGCCTGGAGCTGGAAAACCAGAATCTGGCCCAGAGTGCCGCGAGCCTGGAAAACGCCAGCAGCAAGGTCAAGGAATGGCGCGAATCAATGCAGAACGCCAGCCTCAAGCATCAGGAATTCCGTGATGACCGTTACGTCGCGGCGATGAACCTGGACGGCTACGGCACCACGCACTTGCTGTACCTGGCGCGAGCCGTCACGCCGGGCACCTACCGGGTGCCGCCGCCGCAAGTAGAGTCGATGTACCGGCCGAACTGGCAGGCAGTGGGTGAAACTCCACCGCAGATGGTGATCAAGGGGAGGTAATCGGGGCAAGGCGCGGAATCTGTGGCGAGGGGGCTTCCTGTGGCGAGGGGGCTTGTCGGAACGCCGCACCGCCCCGTTGGGGCGCGAAGCGGCCCTAAAACCTACAATCACATTTTGTCAGGCGCACCGCATTCACAGGTTTTGCGGCTGCTGCGCACCCGAGCGGGGGCAAGCCCCCTCGCCACAGATCGCGGCCGGTCTGATGATTTGGTTCAATGAATAATCCAGCTCAACAACCACAACCCCAACATCAGCCAGATAATTCCCATGATGATCGAGGCCCGCATAAAGGCGCGGATGGCCGAGTACAACAGCATCAGGCCGACGATCAAAGCGATGATGCTGATGATCGAGGCGTCCATGCCGAGTGTGCGCGATAGCCCTTCTACGAAATTGCTGCCAGCGTTGGCCAGGAGATTGAACAATCCACTGAGGCCATCGACGATAAACCGGATGACTGAGCCGAGTGCCTGGCCGAGCCATTCGAAAAAGCTTTCTACCTGCATGTGTGCATCCTGATGAGAGAGTTGGCGTTGATACCAGACCTGAGCCTTGGGCCATCATGTGTGCTGGCGAGTTCCCTGAAGCATAGAGGTTTGCCGGTTTGAATTTGCGATTAGTTACCCAGCCTCTGCGATCCCTGTGGCAGTGGGTTTGCCTGCGAACGGGACGGCTCGGTGTGTCAGGCAGGGCATGGGGATCTCGCTGGGGCAGATTTCTGCGGTGGGTTTCAGGCTGCTTGTTGCTGTTGATCGCGCTGCTCTGGCTCGCCGACCGCCTCTGGCCGCTGCCCTTGCCCCGGGACGATCTGGCGCGGGTAGTGCTGGCCGAAGACGGCACGCCGCTGTGGCGCTTCGCCGATGCCAATGGTGTGTGGCGCTATCCGGTGGAGACCCGCCAGATCTCGCCGTATTACCTCGATGCCCTGCTGACCTACGAAGATCGCTGGTTCTACCAACACCCCGGCGTGAACCCGTTGGCGTTGGGCCGTGCCGCATGGCAGAACCTTACTGGCGGCCGTGTCCTGTCGGGTGGCAGCACGTTGTCGATGCAGGTTGCGCGATTGCTTGATCCGCACTCGCGCACGTTGTTCGGCAAGTTGCGGCAACTCTGGCGCACCGCGCAACTGGAATGGCACCTGTCCAAGGATCAGATCCTCAACCTGTACCTCAACCGCGCGCCGTTCGGTGGCACGTTGCAAGGCGTGGCAGCGGCCAGTTGGGCGTATCTGGGCAAATCACCGCAGCAGCTGACCCACGCCGAAGCGGCGCTGCTGGCGGTTCTGCCCCAGGCGCCGAGCCGCTTGCGCCCGGACCGCCATCCGGCGCGGGCTCAAGTGGCCCGGGACAAAGTCCTGCGGCGTCTGGCGCAGTTCCAGGTCTGGCCGCAGTCAGCGGTCGACGAAGCGCTGGAAGAACCCCTGCTGCTGGCGCCGCGACTGGAACCAAGCCTCGCGCCGTTATTGGCGCGACGCCTGAACCGAGCGGACAGCCCGCCGCTGATCCGCACCACCCTCGACGCGACCTTGCAGCGACGTCTTGAAGACTTGCTGCTGGGTTGGCGCGCGCGCTTGCCGGAGCATACGTCTGCAGCGATTCTGGTGGTCGAAGAAGAGACCATGGCAGTACGCGCCTACCTGGGTTCGGTGGACATCAACGACGCCAGGCGCTTTGGTCATGTGGACATGATCAGCGCCATGCGTTCGCCGGGATCGACCCTCAAACCCTTCCTCTACGGCATGGCCATGGACGCCGGGCTGATCCATTCCGAATCAATGCTGCAGGACGTGCCGCGTCGCTACGGCGACTATCGGCCGGGCAATTTTTCCATGGGCTTCAGCGGCGCCGTGCCGGCCAGTACCGCGCTGGCTACATCGCTGAACCTGCCTGCAGTGCAACTGCTCGAAGCCTACGGGCCGAAGCGCTTTGCTGCCGAGATGCGCATTGGTGGAGTACCGCTGGCACTGCCGGCATTGGCTGAGCCGAATTTGTCGCTGATTCTCGGCGGGGCTGGCAGCCGACTGGAGGACCTGGTCAGTGGTTACAGCGCTTTCGCCCGTGGTGGCAAGAGCGCCAGCATTCGTTTGCAACCGGACGATGTACTGCGTGAGCGACCCTTGTTGTCACCGGGCTCGGCATGGATCGTGCGGCGGATTCTCAGCGGCCAGGCGCGACCCGATCGCGACCCCCGTGCCGAGCTGGTGCAACGCCCGGTGCTGGCCTGGAAAACCGGTACCAGCTACGGTTTTCGTGATGCCTGGGCGATTGGCGTCGGCCCGCGGTACCTGATCGGCATCTGGATCGGCCGTCCGGACGGCACCCCGGTGCCGGGGCAGTTCGGCCTGGCCTCGGCAGCGCCGCTGATGCTGCAAGTCCACGACGTATTGATCAACCGCGACAGCCAGCGCGGAGTCAGCGCTGCGGTACAACCGGTGCCGATGAACGTCGGCGTGGCGGCAATCTGTTGGCCATTGGGCCAGCCCATGAACCGTAGCGACCCCAATTGTCGGCGCCAGCGATTCGCCTGGACCCTGGACGGCACCACGCCACCGACCTTGCAGGCGTTGGACCAGCCACTGAGCATCGGCTTGCTGGAAAAAGTCTGGGTCAACGCCAAGGGCTTGCGGGTCGACGCCAAATGCCCGGGTGCCGTGGCGCGTGACATCGCCTTATGGCCGGCACCATTGGAACCCTGGTTGCCAAGGGTGGAACGTCGTGAAGCACGCTTGCCCGCCAACGATCCAGAATGCCCAGGGCCGATGCTGTCGGCCGCGTCACCCATATCGATTGTCGGCGTGCGTGAAGGCGACCAACTGCGGCGCCCGGCCGCCAGTCAGGAGCTATTGCGCTTGAAGCTCTCGGCCCTGGGCGGCAGCGGACGGCGCTGGTGGTTCATCAATGGCGCACCGCTGGGCGACAGCGCCAATCAGGACAGCATCAATGCGACCTTCGATCAGTTGGGGCGATATCAGCTCAGTGTGCTGGATGAAGGCGGGCAGACGGCTCGGGTTGAGTTCGGTGTTGTTGATTAGTCCGCTATCGCGAGCAGGCTCGCTCCCTCCAGAGCGTGACAGTACGTGTGGGAGCGAGCCTGCTCGCGATCTGTCGCGAAGCGACAGCAATAATGCTCGGCGCTTGCCTTCATTCTCCATCCGCCCGAAGCTATACGCCTTCAGGAGAGCCCGATGAACCTAGACGAACTGACCGAACGCCTGCACGCCATCCGCGACCGTAACGACTGGCGCCCATTCCACAGCCCGAAAAACCTGGCCATGGCTGCCAGCGTGGAAATGGCTGAACTGGTCGAAATATTCCAGTGGCTCAGCGAGGACCAGTCGCGGCAATTGCCGGCGGAAAAACTTGCCCATGCCGGGCAGGAAGTCGGCGACATCGTGCTTTATCTATTGCTGCTGTGCAGCGAGCTGGGGCTGGACATGGAGCAGGTGGTACGCAGCAAGCTGGCGGACAGTGAACGGAGGTTCAGTTGATGGGTGATCGTCATTTCGATCAGTTGGCGACTCGTTTCGCCGAAAAAATCTACGGCGGAGCCAAAGGCGCAATTCGCCTCGCGGTGCTCCAGGCCGATCTGGCTGAAACCTTGCCGGACCGCCCGCTACGGGTGCTGGATATCGGCGCAGGGTTGGGTCATATGTCCTTGTGGCTGGCCCAGCGCGGGCATCAGGTGACACTGGCCGAACCTGCCGAACCGATGCTCGAAGGCGCGCGCCAGCGTTTCGCCGAAGCCGGGCAGACCGCGACCTTCATTCAGGCGCCCTGGCAGGAGCTGCTCGGGCAGCTCACCGAACCTTACGATCTGGTGCTATGCCACGCAGTGCTGGAATGGCTGGCCGAACCCCATGCAATCTTGCCGGTGCTGCATCAATTGACCACCAAGGACGGCTGGCTGTCGCTGGCGTTCTACAACCGTGATGCGCTGATTTACCGCAATCTGCTCAAGGGCCACTTCCGCAAGATGCGCAAGAACGATATGGCCGGTGAAAAGCAGAGCCTGACGCCACAGCAGCCGCTTGATCCGCGCGAATTGGCCGCGCAACTTGAAAGCCTGTGGACGGTCGAAACCCAGAGTGGGGTACGGGTTTTTCACGACTATATGCCGGTGGAATTCCAGGCCCGCGCCGAGTTGCTGGATTTGCTGGAAATGGAGCTGGCCCATCGTCGTCACCCAAGCTTTATCGGACTTGGACGCTATTTGCACTGGATCTGCCGTCCGGTTTAAGCGGTCTAGCCACACAGGCCACTATGTTAGTGGAGAGCGAAATGAAACGCCGTCTCGGATTAATCCTGTTGTGCCTGGGGCTGGGCGCTTGTCAGGGCAGTAATCCTTATGTCGCCAGCTCCAAGCCGATTCCGCCCGCGCCGCCGCAGGCGGCCAACACCTTCGACAGTAGCGCCTACCCGGCACCACAACGAGACTACGCTCGTTACCGCAGTTGGGCCTGGCTTAACGGGCATTTGCCCGCGGGCTCGGCATGGGCTGATTCAGCGCAGATCGCTGAAGCGGTCAGCAATGGCCTCGATCAACGTGGTTTGCGCCCGTTGCATGACAACCGCCCGGCGGACTTGTGGGTCAGCGCCGATGTGCGCCTGGAAACCCGCCTGCGTCAGGTGCGAGACGATTACGGTTATGGCGGTTATGGCGGTTATGGCGGTTATGGCTATGGCGGGTATAACCGTTACGGCAGCGGTTACGGGATATACAACACGGTGCCGATCGTGCGCACCTACGAGGTGCAAGTGGTGGTGGTGCGGCTCGACCTGTTCGACGCTGCGAGTGGCCAGCCAGTGTGGAGCGCCAGCGCCGAAACCAGCAGCCAGGGCAGCATGAGCGCGCGCGCCGATGCATTACGCGAAGCTGTGGAAAAGGCCATGTCGGCGTATCCTCCTAATTAAGGCCATCCCCCACAGGTTCATGTCTTCAACCGGAGAGTCATCATGTTCCGCCATCTTTCCTTACTGGCTATCGCCGTGCTGCTCGGCGCCTGCCAGAGCCAGGTCAACCAGGATTTCGATGCCAGTCGTGACTTCGCTGCCTACCGCAGTTGGAGCTGGAAAGAACCTGCGCTGCAATATCGCCCGGACGATCCACGGATCAAGAGCGATCTGACCGAACAGCGGATCCGCCAGGCGGTCAGCGATCAGCTGGATCAACGCGGATTGCGCCCGGCGTCCGGCGCCAAAGGCGACCTCAATGTGCAGACCTACCTGATCGTCGAAACTCGTCAGCAACAAGTCACCTCCAACTACGGTGGCGGCTACTGGGGTAGTCCATGGCACGGTTACTGGGGAGCGCCAATGTACGAAACCCGCAATATCACCTACACGGTCGCGACCATTCAGATCGACCTTCTGGATGCGAAGGACGGCAAGCTGGTCTGGCGAGGCAGTGACGAGCAAACGCTCAGTAACACGCCGAACCCGGCAGACCGCAGCACCGCCGTACGCGCAACCGTGGCCAGGATATTGGCCAATTACCCGCCGAGGTAATCGAAGCCCCATAAAGATCGCAGCCTGTGGCAGCTCCTACGAACCTGTGTACATTTGATCATTCAGGCTGAACCCGGTCGGCGTAGGAGCTGCGGCAAGTTCGGGCCGCGCTCGGACGATCTTTTTACCTCCCCCCCGACGGCTATTTGCTTTCTTGGGAGGCCTACCTTCATCAGTGCGTCTACCCTGACAAGTACTCCATCAAGTCCGCAAAGAATCATTCAGACAAAAAGGGACGCTTTTTACCTGATGCAGAGCTTAATGCTATTTATCTGGTTGGCTCTCTGCGCTGCGCAGGATATTCAGCAACGCCAAATTGCCAATGGTCTGACCCTTGGTGCGACGGTCATTGCCCTGGTGTACTTGCTGTGGAACGGCACCACCTGGATGGGCGCGAGCGCAGAGCAGGGGGTCGGGGCGTTCTTGCTGGCGCTGGCCTTCACCTTGCCTGGCTATACAATGGGGCGCCTGGGGGCGGATGATGTGAAACTGATGGCAGCGCTGGGGTTGGCGAGCGACAACATGCACCTGTTGGGAACCTTCATTGGTGCGGGCATCGCCAGTATTGTCTGGCTACTCATGTCTCCCAGACTCTGGCCGCTGATAAACAAAAAACTGAGAGCCCATCTGCAATACCTCGATCCGAAAGAATCGACACAACAACCCTTTGCGCCGTTCGTTCTGGTCGGGATGCTGCTGGCCGTCGCCTGGATCAATTAGCCGCCTGAGTGGCGAACTTTATGTACACAGTCAGAAAGTGCGTCTATTTTCAGTGCGTGTACAGCCATTGGCTGTCGGTGCAGGAAGAATAAGTCTTCGGTTTGCTCAGCATGGAGTCGCGCGTGATCAAGCTTAACTCTCTGATAAAAGTGCTCGTAGTCGACGATCAGCCGCTGATTGTCGAAGAACTCTGTAAGTTTCTGGAAAGCAGTGGTTACCGCTGCATTCCCTGCACCTGCGGCAAGCAAGCCATCGAACGGTTTAGCGAGGACCCTGAAATCGGTCTGGTGCTGTTCGATTTGCACCTGGCAGAACCGGGCGGCATTCAACTGGTGCAGGCACTGCAGGAGCTCGCCGGCAACCAGCGAGCATTCGAAGCGATCATGCTGACCAGGGCGTCTGACAAACAGCAAGTGATCAAGGCCTTGCGTGCCGGGGTTGCCGACTACTACCAGAAGCCTGTCGATCTGAATGAATTGCTTGAAGGCCTGCGGCGCCAGGAAGCGGTCGTGCAGGAGCGGGTGAAAAACCTTCAATTGAGTCAGTTGAACCAGAAACTGCAAAGCCTCGCCGATTCCATCGACACGCTTTATCAAGACCTCGACGAGGTTCGACGGGGAGCTACGAGCGAAACGCAACCCGCAGAGATTCCAGCCATCCTCAATCAGCTGTCACCGCGCCAACTGGACGTAGCCCGCCTGGTGAGCAAGGGGCAAACCAACTATCAGATCGCCTGTGAACTGGGTATCACCGAAAACACCGTGAAACTTTATGTCTCCCAAGTGCTGCGCCTGACCCAGATGCACAATCGCACGCAACTGGCGCTGGCCTTGGCACCGGGGCGTTCGGGGTTGAGGCAGAGTGCCCGTTAAACCGCGTTATCGTTC
>NZ_CABVHY010000011.1 GCF_902497875.1 Pseudomonas fluorescens | reverse complement strand
TCGCAACAACGCAGCGTTCTGACGTCCATCGTGTAATGCAGTCGCCATGTCGATGTGGCCGCTCCCGGCTCTGCCACGACACTGCCGTCAGCGGCAAGCAATCTGCGCCCCTGCAGCGCCGGACATTTCATCGCCACGGTCGGTGCCTGCTGGATCAACTGTTCAGTGATCCAGCCCAGCCATGCACCCGATTTATTGATCCGTTTGAGCAGGCCAACGTCCGATAGCTCCACCCAGTCCCCAGCGCGCGCGCGTTCCACCGTTTCGACCATCGAGCAATCAGCGCTCAGATACATCAATAACGTGCGCAATAAACTCTCCGGGCCGCTGAAGCGGCGACCGAACTTCAGCGCTCCCAGCTCTTTTGCCTTGGCTTCCCATCCCTGCGGCAATAGCGCCAACAGCTTCGGCCAATCTTCATCCAGTCTTTGTGTCACGCTTGCTTTCCCTGCTGCTCACTTTGCTTGGTGAATCAGATTCTACTATCTCTTGAGATTTGGTTAGCGCCTATGGGGCTTGCCCCCGCTGGAGTGCGAAGCACTCCCAAAACCTGCAACTGTGTTTTGTCAGGAACACCGCGGCTGGCTGGTTTTAGGGCCGCTACGCGCCCCAGCGGGGGCAAGCCCCCTCGCCACAATTAATCACCAGTCGATAGATTTCCGTTAACTTGACTGGCGTTAGGGCTTGCCCGTGTAGCGTCAGATATACACCACAGAAAGTGCCTCATGCCAAACCGCCACCATCTCACTTGTCTCTCTGGCCTTTTTTCTGCATGCAGATCAACCGTCACGTCAAACCCGCATGATCCGGTCGAAACGACCTAAGGAAGTACTATCGTGAAAATCAATTGGGCCGAGAACCTGCGGCAAAACGTCCACGAGCTGGCTGAGTCCCTCGGCAATCTGTTCGTCGAGACCTTCCATTACCTGGCGTTGTTCGCCATTGGAGCGGTAACGGCCTGGGCGGCGGTGATGGAATTTCTGCAGATGATCGACGAGGGTCATATCAAGATCGATGACATTCTGCTGCTGTTCATCTACCTCGAGCTGGGAGCGATGGTCGGGATTTACTTCAAGACCAACCACATGCCGGTGCGTTTCCTGATCTATGTGGCGATCACCGCGCTGACCCGTTTGCTGATTTCCAACGTTTCGCACCACAGTCCGCCAGACCTGGGAATTATTTATCTGTGCGGTGGGATTTTGCTGCTGGCGTTTGCGATTCTGGTGGTGCGTTACGCTTCGTCGCAGTTCCCTTCGGTGAAAGTCGAACGCCCGCAACGCAAGGGCGCCGCGGGTTCGGGTGAGTTTCTGGAAGTGGAGAAGGGCGAGCTTTAAATCGCCAACCCACGCACCGGTTGGCCGGCAGGCCGGCCCTTGCGCGGTGGCGCCAGCAGGGTGAGGTTGTCGCTGTCGGTCATGGCCTCGAGAATCTCCATGGCGCTGTGGCCATGCTCGATGGCGATGCCGAACTGAATACTTTGCACCAGCCGTGTCAGGCGCTGCGGATCATTGCGCTGTTCGGCGCTGATCATGCGCTTGGCCACTACATGGCCGGCGTTGGAAAGCGTCAGCATGATGCGCCCGTCGAGCCCCTGAATGCTCAGGTTGACCTGGTACTGCGGGGCAAAGGCTTCGGTAATGATCTGAAATGGATTGTCCATATTGCGTTACCGCCTGATTGGAACATTGCAGTCATTGACCGGCGGTGATCAGGATTAGTTCGTATTTCCAGACCACCGGCAGGCCGTTCGCTGAGGTTTTGCCATTCCATTTCTCCTCATGACGGATTAAGCAAAGGGCATGCCGGGAAAATTGTCAGACAATGACTGGCACAAAAAAGGCGGGCTTCCTGGCCTAACGCTGGTTAAAACGTTATGCGAACCGTAGCCGCTGGCGTCCGGCTCGTGTAGCAGCTGCCGAAGGCTGCGTTCGGCTGCGCAGCAGTCGTAAATCCTGCTTGCACGGTTTGTCTGGAATACCCCGGTGCTTGATTTTACGACTGCTGCGCAGCCGAACGCAGCCTCGCAGGCTCGGCAGCTGCTACGGGAGACAGTGCTGCACCTGACGTGTGCCCGTTTCAGGGCATAAACGAGAAGATGATCGCCGACAACGCCACCAAACCGATCACGACCACGAACACATTCGACAGCGGCCCGGAGTACTGGCGCAGAGCCGGTACCCGACGAATCGCATACATCGGCATCAGGAACAGCAGGCAGGCGATGATCGGCCCGCCGAGGGTTTCGATCATCCCGAGGATGCTCGGGTTGAAGGTCGCCACGGCCCAGCAGGTGAGCACCATGAACAATGCGGTCGCACGGTTCAGCCAGCTCGCCGACATCGTCCGGCCACGGCTGCGCAGGCTTTTCACGATCAGCCCCTGGAAGCCTTCGCTGGCGCCGATGTAGTGGCCAAGGAAGGATTTGGTGATCGCTACCAGTGCTATCAGCGGCGCGGCATAGGCGATGACCGGGGTCTGGAAGTGGTTGGCCAGGTAGGACAGGATCGAGATGTTCTGCGCCTTGGCAGCCGCCAGATCCGCGGGAGACAACGCCAGCACGCAGCTGAAGCAGAAGAACATCACCGTCAGCACCATCATGCTGTGGGCGATCGCCAGGATGCCGCTGCTCTTGCGCTCGGCCTGGTCGCCGTAACGCTGCTTCTGGTCGAGCGCAAACGCGGAAATGATCGGCGAATGGTTGAACGAGAACACCATCACGGGAATCGCCAGCCACAGGGTTTTGAAGAACATTGGCAGCGGCATGCCTTCACTGGCGGAGGCGAAGAATGAACCATTCCAGTTGGGGATCAGGCTCAAACCGAGCAGCAGCAGGGCCGCGACGAACGGGTAGACCAACACGCTCATGGCTTTGACGATCACACTCTGGCCACAGCGCACGATAGCCATCAAGCCGAGGATCAGCAGCAGCGAGAGGATCGCCCGTGGTGGCGGTGTGATGTGCAGTTGATGTTCCATGAAGCTGCTCAGGGTGTTGGTCAGCGCCACGCTGTACACCAGCAGGATCGGGAAGATCGCAAAGAAATACAGCAGGGTAATCAGCTTGCCGGCGCCGACGCCAAAGTGTTCTTCAACCACTTCGGTGATGTCGCCGGAACGCCCGGACAACACAAAGCGGGTCAGGCCGCGGTGGGCGAAGAAGGTCATCGGGAAGGCCAGCACTGCCAGCACCAGCAGCGGCCAGAAACCGCCCACGCCAGCGTTGATCGGCAGGAACAAGGTGCCCGCGCCGATCGCTGTGCCGTAGAGGCCGAGCATCCAGGTGGTGTCGTGTTTGCTCCAGCTTTTGCTGGTCGCAACGGTGTGGCGTGAAACGTCTACAGCGGGATTATCGGCAGCGGGTGTACGTACATCGGTCATCGGTATCGCCTCGTTATTGTTCTTGCTCGGGCTCACGCGGGAATGACGGTCAGGGAATGCGTCTCAGCATTCCACCCAGCTCACCGCCAGGCCGCCCCGTGAAGTCTCTTTGTATTTGTCATGCATATCGGCGCCGGTATCGCGCATGGTGCGGATTACCCGGTCCAGGGAAATGAAGTGTTTGCCGTCACCGCGCAGGGCCATTTGCGTAGCGTTGATCGCTTTCACTGCGGCGATTGCGTTGCGTTCAATACACGGCACCTGGACCAGCCCGCCGACCGGATCGCAGGTCAGTCCGAGGTTATGTTCCAGGCCGATTTCGGCGGCGTTTTCCAGTTGCTCCGGGGTGGCGCCGAGGATATCGGCGAGCCCGGCGGCGGCCATGGCACAAGCCGAGCCGACCTCACCCTGGCAGCCGACTTCGGCGCCGGAGATCGAGGCGTTTTTCTTGCAGAGGATTCCCACCGCCGCAGCGCCGAGAAAGAACGCCACGACATCGTCGTCGCAGGCTTCGGGATTGAACTTCATGTAGTAATGCAGCACGGCCGGGATGATCCCGGCGGCGCCATTGGTAGGCGCGGTGACCATGCGCCCGCCGGCGGCGTTTTCTTCGTTCACGGCCAGGGCGAACAGGTTGACCCACTCCATCGCCGACAAGGTCGAACTGATCACATTCGGCTTGCCGATTTCCAGCAGGCTGCGGTGCAATTTCGCTGCCCGACGCGGCACATTCAGGCCTCCCGGCAGGATGCCCTCGTGGCGCAGACCTTGCTCGACGCATTCGCGCATCACCGACCAGATATGCAACAGACCGCTGCGGATTTCAGCGTCGCTGCGCCAGGCCCGTTCGTTGGCCATCATCAGTTCGGAAACCCGCAGGCCATGCTGGTTGCAGAGGGAGAGCAGTTCAGCGGCGCTGGAAAAGTCGTAGGGCAATTCGACATCGCTGGCCGGGGAGATCCCGGATTCGGCTTCGGCCGCTTCGACGATGAAACCGCCTCCAATCGAGTAGTAGGTCTGTTCCCACAGTTCAGCGTTTTCGCCAAAGGCTGTGAGAGACATGGCGTTCGGATGGTAGGGCAGGCTTTCGTCGAGCAACAGCAGATCGCGCTGCCAGTCGAAGGCGATGGTCGTGCGACCGCCCAGTGATAATTCACCGGTTTCCTGTAGCTGCTGAATGCGCGGGCCGATGCTGGTCGGATCAATGCTGTCAGGCCACTCGCCCATCAACCCCATCACGCAGGCGCGGTCGGTCGCATGGCCGACGCCGGTGGCGGAGAGTGAACCGTACAGGCGGATTTCCACCCGCCGAACTTCATCCAGCAGACCTTGGTCAAACAGCGCTTGGGCGAAGGTCGCGGCGGCCCGCATAGGGCCCACGGTATGGGAGCTGGACGGCCCGATACCGACTTTGAATAGATCGAAAACACTGATAGCCATGCTAAACCCTTACAAGCAATGGAGTAGGAATCGCTGCCATTTTTTGTAGGACGAGCGCAATGTCGGCGATACTGCCTCTCTCGATTCTCAGTGACCAACGAAACTTCCTAAGACAGCCTTTAGCAGGACTAAACAATGAGTCGTCAATTGCACGCCCAGACCTACGTCTGGCTGCACGTGTTTTCTTGTGCTGCGCGGCACCTGTCGTTTACCCGTTGCGCCGAAGAACTGCACATCACACCGGGTGCGGTCAGTCAGCAGATTCGGCAACTGGAAGAACGGCTGGGTTTTCGCCTGTTTCACCGTCGCGCCCGGGGCGTCGAGTTGAGCGCTGAAGGCCAGCGACTGGCCATTACGGTCAACGAGGCTTACGGCAGCATTGATGCGGAATTACGACGACTGGACGCCGGAATGATCAGCGGCATTCTGCGGTTACGCTCGATTCCGTCGTTCCTGAGCAAGTGGCTGACCCCGCGTCTGCCGCGTTTGCAGCAGCGTTTCCCGGATATCCAGTTGCGGCTGGTGGCCGAGGACAGCAGCGTGCCCTTGCATGAAGGCGACTTCGATCTGGCGATCGACCTGAATGACGGCAGTTATCCCGGCTTGTTATCCACAGCCTTGCTCGACGAGCAGATTTTTCCGGTCTGTGCTCCCAGCCTGCTGCGCGGTCGACCGCCACTGCACGGGCCGGCGGCCCTGGTGCATTTTCCGTTGTTGCACGACATCACCGCCTGGCGCGGCAGTTATGAATACGCGGAGTGGGAGTTCTACCTGAACGCCATCGGTTTCGAAGGCGCGGATGTGCGACGCGGGCATACCTTCAATCGCAACCACCTGACGATTGAGGCGGCGACTGCCGGCATGGGCGTGGCCATTGCCCGTCGAACGCTGCTCAATGACGAACTGGAACGCGGCACGTTGATCGTGCCATTTGGTCTCGCGGTGCCCAATCACAAGCGCTATGTCCTGCTCTATGCGCCGGGGGCGCTGAGCCATCCGGGCGTGCGTGCGGTGCATGACTGGCTGGTGGAGGAGGCGGGAATTTTTCGCAGCCTGCATCCTTTGGGCGAGGGGCAGTTGTGAGGAATGGGGAGGGGAGGCCGGTGCGACCTAACTCCCGACCTTAGCAGCGCATTTGCCCTTTGTCCGGCTTTTTTTGCGAATCCATATTTATCTTTTTTTAGGGGTTGAATTGTTCTGCGAGCAGACCGATTGTGTAAGTAAGAGGTCACGGTGATCACGCCCAACGGGCAACCGGGGAGCCTCTCGCGAGCTAGCTGAAATAAGGGATGAACTATGCAAATCCAAGTCAACAGCGATAACCATATTCAAAGCAGCATCCGACTGGAGGAGTGGGTACGTACTACCATTGAGAGCACGCTCGAACGATACGAAGAAGACCTGACCCGTATCGAGGTTCACCTGCGGGACGAGAACGGCGACAAACCCGGTCCCCACGATATGCGCTGCCAGATGGAGGCGCGGCCAAAAGGCCATCAACCGATTTCGGTCACCCATAAAGCCGATACGCTGGATCAGGCGATCGAAGGTGCAGCCACCAAACTCGAACATGCGCTGGAACACCTGTTCGGCAAACTGCGTGGCAAACCACGTGCTGCTGTAGTGCCAATCGGATCTGGCGCCCATGCCGATGTGCTGCTGGAAGAAGAATTTCTCGAGAATGAACAGGCTACGCAAAACGGCTGAAGCCTGATTAACTTTTTACCTTTCCATTGAAAACGGGCCTGCTTATGCAGGCCCGTTTTGGTTTGGGCGCTTAGAAAGCCACCGACGTCTGCACATACACCGTCCGCGGTTCCCCCACGTACTTGCCCTTGTTGTTGTCATCGAACGAGCGGGTGAAGTACTGGTGGTTGAAGATGTTCTTGGCCCCACCGCTACATTCAAGTCCGCCAGCTACGGTCCGAAGTCGTAGGCCGCGCGGCTGCTGAACACTATGTAGCCCGGAATCTTCCCGGTGCTGCCATCGGCGCTTTCTGCCGAGGTGTTGGCATTGTCGGCGAACTGGTCGCTCTGATAGCTGCTGTCCAGATTCAGTTTCCAGGCAGCTTCCGACGCCGATCGTGCCTTTGTGTTTCGAGGAGAACGGTACGCGATTGCCTTTGCTCGGCCCGTCTTCGCGGAGGGTCGCGTCAACATAGGCATAAGTGGTCCGCCGCGCTGTCAGGACAGCCGAGCTTGCGTCGCAACCAACCAGCGAGCCAGTTGTGATGGGCGTGATAGAGGACTTCGACGGTATTGGCGGGCTGCAATGGGGACCACTCCGGCCGCATTTGAAGGCGTTAGAGAACAGGAATTGTTCGCATTGTAGGGGCTGGCACCGGCATCCGGCAATCCGTTAGCAGTGCGATCTAATCAGACTCTTTTGCATATGAGAATATTTATCATTACTATCGCGACCTTGTTGGTCCCGTGACGTTCACGAGTCCTCACCCGGTTTCAAGGTCGAAACATGAAAGGCAAAATCAGCTCGCTCCCCGTTTCCTATCGACTGGCAGTCACTTCGCGGGTACTGGCCGCGGTGCTGGGCGGTTACCTCGTCGCGGCGCTGGCCAGTGTCTGCCTGAGCTTGTTGCTGCCCATGGCCCGAGCCGAAGCAGTGGTGAGCGCGATGATGACCTCGTTTCTGGTCTATCTGGTCGCGGTGCTCTGGTGTTTCGCCTGTCGCAGCGCCTGGCAGGCGTGGCTCGGGCTGATACTGCCGAGCCTGGTGCTGGCGGCGGTCAGCGGGCTGGCGTACAGGATGGGCCTTTCATGAAAGAGGGTTTTCGTCAGGCCATGGCCTGGCTGCATACCTGGAGCGGGCTGATCTTCGGCTGGCTGCTGTTCGCGATTTTCCTGACGGGCACCCTGGCTTACTTCAAAGCGGAAATCAGCCACTGGATGCAGCCGGAAGTCCCGGCGCGGTCGATAAACAGCGATGCCAGTCTGGGGCTGGCGCAGAATTATCTGCAACAGCATGCCGGCGGCGCTGCGCGTTGGTTTATCAGCTTGCCCGATGCCCGTGAGCCGGGGCTTTCGGTGATGTGGCAAGAGCAGGCCAGGGAGGGGAAGCGCGGCGAGTTCTTCGACAAGTGGCTCGACCCCTTGACCGGTGCCGAAGTCCAGGCCCGCGAAACAGCGGGTGGCGAGTTTTTCTACCGTTTCCATTTCGAGTTGCAGATGCCCCGTCCATGGGGGCGTTGGTTATCGACCACGGCGGCAATGGTGATGTTCGTGGCCTTGATCAGCGGCATCATCACCCACAAGAAAATCTTCAAGGACTTCTTCACCTTCCGCCCGCGCAAGGGCCAGCGCTCCTGGCTCGACGGGCATAACGCCGTCGGCGTGCTGGTGTTGCCGTTCCATTTGATGATCACCTATAGCAGCCTGGTGATTTTTATGTCGCTGGTGATGCCGGCGAGCATCGTCGCTTCCTATGGCAAGGATTCCCGGGCATTTTTCAATGAGGTATTCCCGGCCACCGACAACCCGCCGGCAACCGGTAAGCCTGGCAAATTGATGGCGCTGGGGCCGTTGCTCGAACAGGCGCGCGAGCAGTGGTCGGGTGGGCAAGTCGGGCGGTTGACGGTGAATAACCCGGGCGACCTGAACGCTTCGGTGAATGTCTTCCGGCATGGCGCCGACCGTGTGGTCCACGACTCTGGCAGTGCGGTGTCATTCAACGCAGTGACCGGTCAACTACTCAAAGTGTCCACGGAACAACCCTTGCCGATGGCGATCGCCGGTAGTTTCTACGGTCTGCACATGGGCCATTTTGCCGGTCCGCTGTTGCGCTGGCTGTACTTCATCTGCGGTTTGGCGGGCACGGCGATGATCGGTACCGGGCTGGTGCTTTGGCTCGGCAAGCGCCAGTTGAAACACGCCAAAAGCGCGCTGATGCCGTTTGAATTACGGCTGGTGCAAGTGCTGAACATCGCCAGCATGTCTGGCCTGCTGGTCGCGGTGGCGGGGTTTTTCTGGGCCAATCGCTTGTTGCCAGTGAGCTTCGCCGAGCGTGCCGATTGGGAGGTCAATAGTTTCTTCATGCTCTGGGGGGGGAGTCTGATACACGCCATGGTCCGTGCCGGTCGCGCGGCCTGGGTCGAGCAATTGGGGCTGGCGGCGATCTTGTTCGCGGGCGTGCCATTGCTCAATGCCTTGACCACCTCGCAACACCTGGGTGTTTCCCTGATGCAAGGCGACTGGAGCATGGCCGGTTTCGATCTGACGTGCCTGGGCAGCGGACTGTTCCTCGCTTGGGCTGCCTGGAAAATGCAGCGCTCGGGTCGGGCAAAAGCCCTGGTTCAATCGCGTAGCAAGCGGGCGCGTCCGGCAACCCCTGAACCAGAGGTGAACTGAATGTTCCTGGCGCTGTTGCTCTGCTATGGCGGTTTCACCTTGCTGTGCCTGTCGATGGACCGTCACCACTCGGATCTGCTGGGGCGCAAACCATCGGCCCGCCGCCGTCAGGCCTTGCGGCTGAGCGGCTGGGTGCTGCTGGCGCTGTCTTTGTGGGCCGCGGTGGCGGCAACCGATTGGAGCCTGGGCCTGGTGCAGTGGTGTGCGGTATTGATGCTCAGTGCCTTGTTGCTGGTGTTGCTGATGCCGTATCAACCGCGTTTGGCCTTGTTCCTGGCGGGGCTGGGTTTGCTCACCAGTGCGCTTGTTACGTTCGTGCAGTTTTAGGTGAGCCGGTCTTCGATGATTCAGCCTTCGATAGTCCCTGAGCCTCCCGAATCCGAGAGCGCCAGTAGCGCTGAAGCCTCGGGCGGGCGGGCGCATTTCCTGCAGGTGTTTTTGTCCCAGCGCCCGCAGATGGAAGCGCTGGTCAGTCGCCGGGTGGGCTGTCGGGCGACGGCGGCGGATCTGGTGCAGGATTTGTTTCTGCGTTTCTGGCGCCGGCCTCTGGTGCAGGTCGAAGAACTCAGTACCTATTTGCTGCGCTGCGCTGGCAACATCGCCATTGATCATTTGCGCAGCGAAGGCGCGCGGGTGCGGGTCAACGAAGGCTGGCTGCCGGAGCAACAGGACAACCAGGGCAGCGAACCGCAAGCGGCGCTCGAGGCCGGCAATGACCTGCGCCACGTCGAAGCGGCATTGCGCAGCTTGCCGGAGCGCACGCGGCAGATCTTCTTGCTCAACCGCATTCACGGCCGTAAGTACGCCGAGATCGCCAAGGCCATGGGGCTGTCCAAAAGCGCTGTGGAAAAACATATGATGCGCGCCCTCGAAGCCTGCAAGGCGAGTCTGCGGGAACCTTCGAATCCACGTACGCCAGGGAAAGCACCGTGATCAATACCTCTCGCGTCACCCCGACGCCCGCCCAGGAACAGGCTGCACTGGCCTGGCTGAGCCTGTTGCACGATCAGCCGAGCAGCGGCGATCAGGCCACGTTCAGCCGCTGGTTGCAGGCCGATCCGGCCCATGTCGAGGCGTATGCCCAGGCCCAGGTCCTCTGGGAATTGAGCGAAGTCCCGGCGAGTAGGCTGGCGCAGGAAGAGGCCTTCGCCTTGCAGGGTTATCTCAACGCCATGAACCGTTGCCGACGCACCTCGCTTCGGCGCTGGTCCGGTGCCCTGGCCATGGCTGCCTGTTTGCTGCTGATGATTTCCCTGGGCAGCGGCTGGCAGCCATCGCGCTGGATCGATGATTTGGGCGCGGACTATGTTTCGGCGCCGGGTGAAGTGCGGACCGTCACCCTGGCCGATCAATCCCGGGTCACCCTGGATGCCGACAGCGCGATTGCCGTGGATTTCAGTCGGGGAGAACGGCATATCCAACTGCGCCGCGGTGCCGGATTTTTCAGCGTGACTCACACCGGCGAGCCATTCGTGGTCGAAGCCGAAAGGGGCGAGGCGCGAGTACTCGGCACTCAGTTCGAAGTGCGCCTGCAGCCGGCGGGCGCCCAGGTGACGGTGCTCTCGGGTCGGGTCGGGGTGAGTGCCGAGAAGGGCGCAGCACAACAAATCCTCACGGCCGGCCAGCAAGTGGCCTATGTCGCAGGCTCGGCACAACCACTGCATGCCGTCGACAGCGAAGCGCAGTTGGCCTGGCGTCAGGGCTGGCTGAATTACTACAAGGCACCACTGGCCGACGTGGTGAAAGACCTCGGACGTTATTACCCGGGGCGGATTGTGCTGCTCAATGATGAGCTGGCTGCCCGTCGGGTCAGCGGCAGTTTTCCGAGCAAGGATCCGCAGGCGGTGTTGAATTCCCTGCAGGGGGTGTTGGGGTTTGAGCAGCACAGTGTGTTGGGGCATTTGATTATTTTGCGGTGACGCAAAAGATCAAAAGATCGCAGCCTATCGGCAGCTCCTACAGGGGGACGCGGTCGGTGTAGGAGCTGCCGCAGGCTGCGATCTTTTTGCAGGCGACGCGCACTGGCTGACCTATTCCAAAGAAATATTTTTAAATATCTGATGAGGTAAACCCGCCCGACATCCGTGTAGTGCTTGAAAGTGCGATTCATTCGCATCCGTAGCATTTCTACACACAGGTCATGAGCATGAAGTCCAGGGCAACGTCGGCGGCAAGCGGTTCGGTTAAACAATGGTTCGGTGCCGGGGCACTGGCCGTTTCGGCTTTAGCCTTGTCACCCCTGAACATGGCCTTGGCCGCAGATGCAGGCAGCACCCAGCAGCGCGCGCAGTTCAACTTCGCCATAGCGTCCAAGCCACTGCCCCAGGCATTGAGCGATTTCAGCCGGATCACCGGCCTCAGCCTGGTCTACACCGATGAAGCGCCTTACGGCCTCACGGCGCCTGCGGTCAGCGGCCAGTTGAGTGCCGAGCAGGCTATGCAGCGTTTGCTCAGCAATTCGGGTTTCACCTTTCGCCAGACCGACGCCCACACCCTGGCCCTCGAACCGCAGCCTACCGAAGGCGCGCTGAACCTGGGGGCGACCACCATCACCTCGATCGTCCAGCAACCGCTGAGCTATCAGCCGCCGCCCAGCAGTTCGGTGATGCGCTCCCAGGCATTGCTGCTGGAAATCCCGCAGACCGTCAACGTGATCCCGGCCCAGGTCATCCGCGACCAGGCGCCGCGCAATCTCGATGACGCGCTGGCGAATGTCAGCGGCATCACCCAGGGCAACACCTTGGGCGGCACCCAGGATTCGGTAATGACCCGCGGTTTTGGCGACAACCGCAACGGTTCGATCATGCGCGACGGCATGCCGGTGGTGCAGGGCCGAGGCCTGAACGCCTCGGTGGACCGGGTCGAAGTGCTCAAGGGGCCGGCCTCCTTGCTCTATGGCATTCAAGACCCGGGCGGGGTGGTGAACATGGTCAGCAAGAAACCTGAGTTGGCGCAATACAACGCCTTGACGGTGCGCGGTTCGACCTATGGCGACGGCAAGAATGGCAGCGGCGGCAGCTTCGACAGCACCGGCGCGCTGGGGGATTCCGGGCTGGCTTACCGAATGGTCCTCGACCATGAAGACGAAGACTACTGGCGCAATTTCGGCACCCACCGCGAGAGCCTGATCGCCCCATCCCTGGCCTGGTTCGGCGAAAGCACCAAGCTGCTGTTCGCTTACGAACACCGCGAGTTTCTCTCGCCGTTCGACCGTGGCACGGCCATCGACCCCGACACCAATCATCCGCTGGACATCCCCCGGCAGCGGCGGCTGGATGAGCCGTTCAACGACATGGAAGGGCGTTCGGACCTGTACCACTTCGAAGCCGATCACTCACTCAACGACAACTGGAACGCTCACTTCGGCTACAGCTGGAACCGCGAAACCTACGACGCCAGCCAGGTTCGGGTCACGGCCATCAATACCCAAAAGGGCACGCTGACCCGCAGCATGGACGGCACCCAGGACGCCATCAGCACCGACCGTTTCACCACGGCCAGCCTGGAAGGCAAGGTCGATGTCGGCGGTATGCAACATGACCTGGTATTCGGTATCGATGACGAATACCGCAAGATCTACCGCGCCGACCTGATCCGCCAGAAAAGCCTGACCACCTTCAGCTACACCGACCCGGTCTACGGCCGCGAAGTCGCGGGCAGCACCGTCAGCCCGGCCGACAGCGCCCAGACCGATTTGCTGCGCAGCGATTCGGTGTTCCTGCAGGACTCGATCCACCTCACCGATCAGTGGATCCTGGTGGGTGGCGCGCGCTTCCAGGAATACGACCAGTACGCCGGCAAAGGCCGGCCGTTCAAGGCCAACACCGACAGCAACGGGCAGAAATGGGTGCCACGTGCGGGCCTGGTGTATCGCTACACCGATGAGCTCTCGTTCTATGGCAGCTATACCGAATCGTTCAAACCCAACTCGACCATCGCCCCGCTCAGCGGCAGCACCGTAGTACTCGACGGCGCCGTCGCCCCGGAAGAAGCCAAGTCCTGGGAACTGGGGGCCAAACTCGACATGCCAGGTCGCATCACGGGCAACATCGCGTTGTTCGATATCAAGAAACGCAACGTGCTGGTGGCCAACTCCGAAGGCCCGACGACGATCTACAGCGCTGCCGGAGAGGTGCGCTCCCGGGGGCTGGAAGTGGACTTGAGCGGTCAGTTGAGTGATCGCTGGAGCGTGATCGGCAGCTATGCCTACACCGATGCCGAAGTCATCGAAGACCCGACCTACAAAGGCAAGCGCCTGCAAAACGTGGCGAAGAACAGCGGTTCGCTGTCGGCGGTGTATGACTTCGGCAGCATTATCGGCGGCGACCAGTTGCGAGTGGGTGCCGGTGCGCGGTACGTCGGCGAACGGGCCGGTAACGCGGTGAACGACTTCGACTTGCCGAGCTATACCGTGGCCGATGCCTTCGCCACCTACGACACTCGGGTCGAAGGGCAAAGGGTCAAGTTTCAACTCAATGTGAAGAACCTGTTCGACCGTACTTACTACACCTCGGCGGCCAGTCGGTTCTTTGTCTCCATGGGCGATTCGCGGCAGGTGACGTTGTCGAGTACGTTGGAGTTTTGAGGGCGACCCGCTGTATCAGAGCGTCACTTTTTTAGCCTGCCGAGTTGAGCGTTTTGCGTGGAAATGATTTCAAGGAAAGTCCTTCGTTGACACCGGGAATGCGTTGGCTGTTATCTGGCCCGGCGCTGGTTCATGAAGAACCACGCCAGTCGGTGCGATCGTTAGCCGTGGCGATCTTCAGCGGGTATTTCCGGTTATCAGGACAGGAAGGAAAAAGGAGTTTGATGAATACAAGACAACGTATCAGCGTCAGGGGGCTGCTGATTGCGGCGAGTTTATTGCTCAATGCTTGCGCTATTGTCCCCCAGGCCGAGTCAACACGGGCTCTTGAAAGCGTGTTGGCCGATCCGGCCCTGGAGGGAGCGATCAGCTCTTTGACCGTTCGCGATGCGAACAGCGGTGCAATGCTTTTTCAGCGCAATGGCAATACCCGCCTGTTGCCGGCGTCGAGCCTCAAATTGCTGACCGCGGCTGCGGCCATGGATGTGCTGGGCGCCGATTACCGGTTTACCACGCAGCTGCTGAGCAATGGCCAGCAGCTGGGCAGTCGCCTGGACGGCAACCTCTATCTTCGAGGTTCGGGTGACCCGAGCATTCAGGCACAGGATTATCGCCAGCTGGCGATGGCGTTGGCACGCCAGGGCATCAAAAGCGTCAGCGGCGATCTGGTGCTCGATGACACAGCATTCGATGCCAGCAGACTCGGCGTCGACTGGGCCCATGACGATGAAGAGAAGTACTACGGCGCACAAATTTCGGCGCTCAGCCTTTCGCCCAATGATGATTTCGACGCGGGTACGGTGATTGTCACGGTCAATGCGTCGGCGCTTGATGGTGAGCCGACGCTCGTCAGCATCAGTCCGCAAAACCGCACACTGACGCTGCTCAATCGTGCGACGGTCGGGCCGACCAACAGCATTACCGTGAACCGCGAACACGGGAGTAATCAACTGACCGTCAGTGGGACCTTGCCCCCGGGAAAACAAAGTCGTCAGTGGGTCAGCGTCTGGGAACCGACCCGATTGGTCGCGGATATTTTCCAGCAGGCGCTGACCGAGCAGGGGATTGAGATTCGCGGTCAGACCTTGATGGGTGGGGTAACCGCGCCAGGCGCCGTCTCCTTGGCCAGTCATGAATCACCGCCGCTTGCTCAGTTGCTATTGCCCTTGCTCAAACTGTCGAATAACAGCATCGCCGAAGTGCTGCTCAAAGCCATGGGTCGCAAGACCGCCAATGCCGGAACGGCAAGCGCTGGTGTGGCGGCCGTCAATAGCTTTCTGGCCCGTCAGGGCATTAGTACTGAGCTACTGACCCAGGTCGACGGATCGGGTCTGTCGCGCCGCAACCTGATCTCCACGCAAAGCCTGACTGACCTGTTGCTGGTCGTGCGCAAACAGCCATGGTTCGACAGTTGGTACGCCGCGCTGCCAATTGCCGGCAATCCGCAGCGGATGCTCGGCGGCACCTTGCGCAATCGCCTGCGCAACACGCCCGCCGAAAACAACCTGCACGCCAAGACGGGTTCGATGGGGTCTGTCTCGTCGTTGTCGGGTTATGTCAGCAGTGCCAATGGCCGGTCTTTGGTGTTTGCCATGGTCTCGAACAATTACCTGGTCGACGGCGACCGGATCAAAGCGCTGGAAGACAAAGTGGCCGTTGCCCTGGCGCATTGGGCGAATTGAGCCTGCGCGTAGGAGCTGCCGCAGGCTGCGATCTTTTGGGACTTACCGCAAAAACGCCTGCCGATACTCCCCGGGCGTCCCGCCCACCGCCTGCCGGAAGCGATTGGTGAAATGGCTGGCGCTGGCAAAACCACAGGCCAGGGCAATCTCGCCCAGAGGCTGTGAAGTGCTGCGCAGCAACTGCCGCGCATGGGCCAGGCGCCGCGCCAACAGGTACTGATGGGGCGGCAAGCCAAAGCTTTCACGGAACATTCGGGCGAAGTGGTATTCCGACAGCGCACACAACCCCGCCAGCTGCCCGAGGCTGATCGGCTCGGCCAACTGGCTGTCGATATGTTCCACCAGTTGCCGCCGTTGATGCGCGGCCAGGCCACCCTTGAGACGCAAACCCTGACGCAGGCCGACCTGACTGAGCAAGGTATGGCTGAGCAGTTCGTGGGCCAGGCTGCTGGTCAGCAGGCGCTCGCCGGGTTCGTCCCAGTTGAGCTGGATCAACTGCCGAAACCGCCGGGCCTGGGTCGGGTCTTCGAGGAAAGTGCTTTCCTGCAGTTGCAGTTCACGGGGCTCGCGGTCGAGCAGGGTGACGCAACCGAGGGCAAATTGCTCCGGACTGAAGTACAGGTGAGCCAGGCGGATCTCGCCGTTGATCACCCAGGCAGACTGATGTTCGGCCGGCAGGATGCACAACTTGTCCGGGCCACCCTTGATACCGGGATGCTCGCGACGAAAGGTCCCGGTGCCGCCGGCGATGTAACAGGACAAGGTGTGATGACTCGGCGCCTGGTAGTCCTGGGCGTCGTGATGGTTGCTCCACAGGGCTGCAGCCATGCCGTCACCGAGCTCGGCGCTGTGCTCCAGACGAGCATGGGGCGAGCGGTTCAGGGCTTGAAAGACTTGCAGGTTTTCCAGGGTGGACATGATCGTTTTCTCCAACGCCTTGCATCCTACTCCGTCGCCCTGGCGCTGTGAGCCGGCGATCCGACAAAAGCGCAAGTTTATGCAAGCGCGCCGGAGCGTCATGGCCTGAGACTGATAGCCATATTCAGGAGTCCTCGTCATGAACCTCTCGTTATACCTGCTCACCGTGCTGATCTGGGGCACCACCTGGATCGCCCTCAAGCTGCAACTGGGCGTGGTGGCGATTCCCGTGTCGATCGTCTATCGCTTCGGCCTGGCGGCGCTGGTGCTGTTCGTCATGCTGCTGCTCAGCCGTCGCCTGCAGGTCATGAATCGGCGCGGCCACCTGATCTGCCTCGCCCAGGGTGTGTGCCTGTTCTGTGTGAACTTCATGTGCTTCCTCTACGCCAGCCAATGGATTCCCAGCGGCCTGGTCGCCGTGGTGTTTTCAACCGCGACGCTGTGGAATGCCCTGAATGCCCGGGTGTTCTTCAAGCAGAAAATCGCCCGCAACGTGCTGATGGGCGGCGCCCTGGGGTTGTGCGGGCTGGGCCTGCTGTTCTGGCCAGAGTTGGTCGGCCATACTGCCAGCCCGCAAACCTTGCTCGGCCTGGGATTGGCACTGATCGGAACCATGTGCTTCTCGGCCGGCAACATGCTGTCGAGCCTGCAACAGAAGGCTGGCCTCAAACCCCTGACCACCAATGCCTGGGGCATGGCCTACGGGGCGGCGATGCTGTCGGCGTATTGCCTGATCAAAGGCATTCCCTTCGACATGGAATGGAACACTCGCTACGTAGGCTCACTGCTGTATCTGGTCATTCCCGGCTCGGTGATCGGCTTCACCGCCTACCTGACCCTGGTCGGCCGCATGGGCCCGGAGCGGGCAGCGTATTGCACCGTGCTGTTCCCGGTGGTGGCACTGAATGTCTCGGCGTTGGTTGAGGGCTACCAGTGGACGGCACCGGCGTTGGCCGGACTGGTATTGGTGATGCTCGGTAACGTGCTGGTGTTCCGCAAGCCCGGATCACGGATCATATCGGGTAGCGGAAAGCTGGCTTGATCAGCCATGGGGAGTCAGTGATAAGGCACGCCCGATAAGGCGTGCCTTTAGCGTTACTAACCCTTCCACACCTGCGGATTGACCAGATCCTGCGGCCGCTCACCGAGCAAGGCGCTACGCAGGTTGTCCAGGGCGCGGTTGGCCATGGCTTCGCGGGTTTCATGGGTGGCCGAGCCGACGTGCGGCAAGGTCACGGCGTTTTTCAGCTGGAACAGCGGCGACTCGACCAGCGGTTCTTTCTCGTAGACATCCAGCCCGGCTCCGCGAATCTGGTTGTTTTGCAGGGCTTCGATCAGTGCCGGCTCGTCGACCACCGGGCCCCGGGAGATATTCACCAGGATTGCGCTCGGCTTCATCAGCGCCAGTTCGCGATGACTGATCAGGTGTCGGGTTTTTTCGCTGAGGGGCACCACCAGGCAGACGAAATCGGCTTCGGCCAGTAACTGATCGAGACTGCGAAATTGCGCGCCGAGTTCTTGTTCCAGATCAGCCTTGCGGCTATTGCCGCTGTAGATCACCGGCATGTTGAAACCCAGGCGTCCACGGCGGGCGATGGCTGCGCCGATGTTGCCCATGCCGACAATGCCCAGGGTCTTGCCATGCACATCACAACCAAACAGCGGCGCTCCGACGGTGGCCTGCCATTGCCCGGCTTTGGTCCAGGTGTCCAGTTCGGCGACGCGCCGGGCGCTGCTCATCAACAACGCGAAGGCCAGGTCGGCGGTGCTTTCGGTGAGTACGTCGGGGGTGTTGGTGAGCATGATCCCGCGTTCGTTGAAATAGGCCAGATCGTAGTTGTCGTAACCAACCGAGACGCTGGAGACCACCTCCAGTTTGGCGGCATTCTCAAGCTGAGCCCGACCAAGCTTGCGGCCGACACCAATCAAACCGTGGGCATCAGGCAGGGCTTCGTTGAATTGCGCATTGATGTCACCCAGTTTCGGGTTGGGCACAATCACGTTGAAGTCCTGCCGCAGGCGTTCGACCATTTCGGGGGTAACGCGGCTGAAGGCAAGTACGGTCTTTTTCATGGGAGAAGGGCTCGTCGGGCGGAGGAGAATGCCAAGCAAGCTATCATTTTTGCCGGGGTGGTGGCGAGAGGGCTTGCCCCAATGTCAGTCAGTTAAGGATTTAGAGATAAACACTGCACCCTGTGGCGAGGGGGCTTGCCCCCGCTCGGCTGCGCAGCAGTCGTAAAACCTGTGAATGCGGTGTGCCTGACAAAATGTGGTTGCAGGTTTTAGGGCCGCTGCGCGACCCAGCGGGGGCAAGCCCCCTCGCCACAGTTGATCGCATACATCCTTGGCGTCAAATCGCCAAGCGCCCGCCACTCATGCTTCCGCTCAATTCATACGCCGTCAGCTCCGCCTGATGCGCCGCCAGAATTTCCGGCAGCGAACCGCGCAGGTACTCGACCCAGGTCTTGATCTTCGCATCCAGGTACTGGCGCGACGGGTAGATGGCGTACAGGTTCAGCTCTTGCGAACGGTAGTTGGGCATCACCCGTACCAGCGTGCCATTACGCAGGCCTTCGATGGCCGCGTAGACCGGCAGCACACCCACGCCCATGCCGCTGGTGATCGCGGTTTTCATCGCATCGGCGGAGTTCACCAGGAACGGCGAGCTGTTGATGGTGACCATTTCCTGGCCTTCGGGGCCGTCGAATGTCCATTTTTCCAGCGGGATCACCGGGCTTACCAGGCGCAAACAGGCGTGGTTCAGCAGGTCACTGGGTTTGTGCGCGCAACCATTGGCTTTGACGTAGGCCGGGGAGGCGCAAACGATGCTGTAAGTGATGCCCAGGCGCTGAGACACAAAGCCCGAGTCCGGCAGTTCGCTGGCGAGCACGATGGAGACGTCGTAGCCCTCGTCCAGCAGATCCGGCACGCGGTTGGCCATGGTCAGGTCGAAGGTCACGTCCGGGTGGGTCTTGCGATAGCGGGCGATGGCGTCGATCACGAAGTGCTGACCGATGCCGGTCATGGTATGCACCTTCAGCTGCCCGGCCGGCCGCGCATGGGCGTCACTGGCCTCGGCTTCGGCTTCCTCGACATAGGCCAGGATCTGCTCGCAGCGCAGCAGATAACGTTTGCCGGCCTCGGTCAGCGCAATGCGCCGGGTGGTGCGGTTGAGCAAGCGGGTTTGCAGATGGGCCTCAAGGGTTGAGACCGCGCGCGAGACGTTGGCAGTCGTTGTATCAAGCTGCACGGCGGCGGCGGTGAAGCTGCCGGCTTCGGCCACGCAACTGAAGGCGCGCATATTTTGCAAAGTGTCCATGGGGTGCTCTCAAGGCAGATGGCAAATTGTGACACGAAGTAACAGGCTGCTGTGACCCGACCAAGGGATTATCGCGCTAACGGTAACAAAGATTCACAGGAATCCCGGCTTATCGCGGTCCCTCCCGCCCCCTAGAATTGTTCCACCGTAAGAGAACCTCCCCACTCCAGGAAATTGCAGCAGTGCCGCGTCGCATCAACAGAGAGCTGAAGACTCTCAGTGTTTGGGCCTTATCGTTAGCAATCAGCGGCTGCATCGGAACCGGAGGAATTGCCCCACAAGGCAAGACACTCGCCGCCAATACCCTGGCCACCGACGAGGCGATCCAGAGCGCCGCGCAGGATGCTCATTGGCCGACCGCCCAGTGGTGGCAGGCTTATGGCGACCTGCAACTGAATCGCTGGATCGACCTCGCCGTGCAAGGCAGCCCGAGCATGGCCATGGCCGCTGCCCGGGTGCGTCAGGCCCGGGCCATGGCCGGGATTGCCGAATCGGCCGAGTCGTTGCAGATCAATGGCGACTCGACACTCAAGCGCCACAACTGGCCTACGGACCAGTTTTACGGCCCCGGTGAGCTGGCCAACTCCACCACCTGGGACAACAATGCTGCGCTGGGCTTCAGTTATGCTCTCGACCTCTGGGGCCGCGAAAGCAACGCCACCGAACGCGCCGTGGACCTGGCCCACATGAGCGCCGCCGAAGCGCGCATGGCTCGGCTGGAGCTGCAGAACAATGTGGTCCGCGCCTATATCCAGCTGTCGCTGCATTACGCCCAGCGCGATATTGTCGACGCCACCCTGAAGCAGCAACAACAGATCCTCGACCTGGCGCAAAAGCGTCTGGACGGCGGCATCGGTACGCATTTCGAAGTCAGCCAGGCCGAGACGCCGTTGCCGGAAACCCATCGGCAACTGGACGCACTGGACGAAGAAATCGCCCTGAGTCGCAACCAGCTCGCCGCGCTCGCCGGTAAAGGTCCGGGGGAGGGAGCGCAGTTGCAACGGCCAACGTTGTCGCTGGGCGCTGCACTGAAGTTGCCCTCGGCCTTGCCCGCCGAACTGCTGGGTCAACGTCCCGACGTGGTCGCCAGTCGCTGGCAAGTCGCGGCTCAGGCCCGGAGCATCGATGTCGCCCACGCCGGTTTCTACCCCAACGTCGATCTGGTCGGCAGCCTCGGTTTCATGGCCACCGGCGGTGGCGCGCTGGAGTTCCTGACCGGCAAGAAGCTCAACTACAGCGTCGGCCCGGCGATCTCGCTGCCGATCTTCGACGGTGGCCGTCTGCGCTCGGAACTGGGTGAAGCTTCGGCCGGTTATGACATTGCCGTCGCCCGGTACAACCAGACCCTGGTCAACGCGCTGAAAAGCATTTCTGACCAGTTGATCCGCCGCGAGTCGATGGACAAGCAGCAGGCCTTTGCCGCCGAGTCGGTAGCTTCGGCACGGAAGACCTACGACATCGCCATGATCGCTTTCCAGCGCGGGCTCACCGACTACCTCAACGTGCTCAATGCCCAGAGCCTGTTGTTCCGGCAGCAGCAGATCCAGCAGCAGGTCCAGGCCGCGCGCCTCAGCGCCCACGCCGAACTGGTGACGGCGCTCGGCGGTGGTCTCGGTGCGGGCAATGATGTGCCCAAAGACAGCCAGACGCAGGCACCGAAAACCCCGGCCACTCTCCACAGTACTGTTAAGAGAATCCTGAATTGAGCGGGACACACAGGATTTCGCTTGACTCACGTTTCTTCAAAATGAGCAGGATTTCATGACTTCCTTGCCCGCACCTTTGCGCTGGCTGTATTCCCTTGAATGGCGCCGTGGCTTTTACGACTGGGCACGCAGCGACGGCGTGACCTGGGTCTACATCTTCAAGGTGTTGATCGCGGCATTTCTGACCCTATGGCTGGCCATGCGCCTGGAACTGCCACAACCGCGCACGGCGATGATCACGGTGTTTATCGTGATGCAACCGCAGAGCGGTCAGGTGTTCGCCAAGAGTTTCTATCGCTTCCTTGGTACGTTGGCCGGGTCGGCGGTGATGGTCGCGTTGATTGCCCTGTTCGCCCAGAACACCGAACTGTTCCTCGGCGCGTTGGCGATCTGGGTCGGTATCTGCTCGACTGGCGCGGCGCGTTATCGCAACTTTCGAGCCTATGGTTTTGTGCTGGCCGGCTACACCGCGGCGATGATCGGCTTGCCAGCGCTGGCCCATCCCGAGGGCGCGTTTATGGCCGCCGTGTGGCGGGTGCTGGAAATCTCCCTGGGGATTCTCTGCGCCACCCTGGTCAGCGCCGCGATCCTCCCGCAAACCGCCAGTGCGGCAATGCGCAATGCGCTGTATCAACGCTTCGGGGTGTTCGCGCTGTTCGTCACCGATGGCCTGCGCGGCCGTAGTCAGCGCGAGGCGTTCGAAAACAGCAACGTGCGCTTCATCGCCGAGGCGGTCGGCCTCGAAGGGTTGCGCAGCGTCACCGTGTTCGAAGACCCGCACATGCGCCGGCGCAACGGCCGGCTCAGTCGGTTGAACAGCGAGTTCATGGGCATCACCACCCGCTTCAACGCCTTGCACCAATTGCTCGAGCGTTTGCACAGCAGTGGCACCGAGCAGGCAGTGGCGGCGATCAAACCCGGTTTGCACGACCTGGCCGAAGTGCTCGACGGCTTTTCCGGCCGGGCGCTGACCAGTGCCGACGCGGCACGCCTGGCCACGCAACTGGCGAATTATAAAGACGGTTTGCCCACTCGGGTGCGCAGCCTGCGGGCAATCTTTCACGAGAGCGAGCCGAGTGACGCCGAGCAGCTGGACTTTCACACGGCCTATGAGTTGCTCTACCGCTTCGTCGACGACCTGCACAGTTATGCACAGACTCACGCCTCGCTGGCCGAACACAGCCACCAGCGCGAGCAATGGGACGAACCCTTTACCCCGCAAACCAACTGGCTGGCGTCGGTGGCCTCGGGGTTTCGGGCGGCCTTCATCCTGGTGGTACTCGGCAGTTACTGGGTGGCCACTGCCTGGCCCAGCGGCGCGACCATGACCCTGATCGCCGCCGCCACGGTCGGTCTGTCGGCGGCTACCCCAAACCCCAAGCGCATGGCTTTTCAGATGGCCTGTGGCACGTTGATCGGTGCGCTGGTGGGCTTCGTCGAGATGTTTTTCGTGTTTCCCTGGATCGACGGTTTTCCCTTGCTCTGCGTGATGCTGGCGCCGGTGATCGTGCTCGGCTCGTTTCTCTCCTCGCGCCCGCAATACGCCGGGGTCGGCCTGGGCCTGCTGATCTTTTTCAGCACCGGTTCGGTGCCGGACAACCTGACCGTCTACAACCCCTACGCCTTTATCAACGACTACATCGCCATGGTCATGGGCATGCTGGTCTGCGCTGCGGCCGGGGCGATCATTCTGCCGCCCAACAGCCGCTGGTTGTGGCGTCGACTGGAACAGGATCTGCGCGAACAGGTGGTGTACGCCATCAGCGGCAAGCTCAAGGGGCTGGGCTCGAGTTTCGAGAGTCGCACCCGGGATTTACTGCACCAGGCCTATGGCCTGGCCGCCGGACAACCCCAGGTGCAGCGCGACTTGCTGCGCTGGATGTTCGTGGTGCTGGAAGTCGGGCACGCGATCATCGAGTTGCGCAAGGAGCAGGCGATTCTCCCGGTGCATCCGGCCTACGCCGAGTCCCAACCGTGGCGCCAGGCGATCCGGGTCATGGGCCGTTCGTTGGTGCGGCTATTTATCCAGCCGAGCCAAAGCAACCTCGAACGCGCCTTGATCGCGGTCGACCACGCCATCAGCCGGGTACAGGCCACCGACGAACCCTTCGCACCGCACTTCGATACTTCCGCACTGCGTCGAGTGAAGAGCTACCTGCACTTTATCCGCACCTCACTACTTGACCCGCAATCACCGCTGGCAGCGTTCACAGCGCCCGCCGAGCCCCAAGGACTAGAACATGCCTCGTGAAATCGCTTTCCACGGCGTGTACATGCCGACCATGACCCTGATGTTTTTTATCGCTGCGGTACTGGCCTGGGCCCTGGACCGGTTGTTGGCAGGCTTGGATCTGTACCGCTTTTTCTGGCACCCGGCATTGCTGCGCCTGAGCCTGTTCACCTGCATCTTCGGCGCCCTGGCGCTCACTGTTTACCGTTGAGAACGACCTGATGAAAAAGCTCTTCAGCCTGCTCGCCACCTTGCTCGTGCTGGCCCTCGCCCTGTGGATCGGCCGTACCCTCTGGGTGCAATACATGAACACCCCCTGGACCCGCGATGGCCGGGTGCGAGCCGACATCATCAACGTCGCCGCCGACGTCACCGGTGAAGTGGTCAACGTCCCGGTGCGTGATAACCAACTGGTAAAAAAGGGCGACCTGTTGATGCAGATCGACCCCGAGCATTACCAGATTGCGGTGAAACAGGCGCAGTCGCTGGTGGCCTCACGCAAGGCCACCTGGGAGATGCGCAAGGTCAACGCCCATCGCCGCGCCGACATGGACAGCCTGGTGATCTCCAGGGAGAGCCGCGACGACGCCAGCAACATCGCCGACTCGGCCCTGGCCGATTACCAGCACGCGCAAGCGCAACTGGAAGCGGCGCAGCTCAACCTTAAACGCACCCAAGTGCTGGCGGCGGTAGATGGCTACGTCACCAACCTCAACGTCCATCGCGGCGACTACGCACGGATCGGCGAAGCGAAAATGGCCGTGATCGACATGAACTCGTTCTGGGTCTACGGCTTCTTCGAGGAAACCAAATTGCCTCACGTACGGGTCGGCGACAAAGCCGATATGCAGTTGATGAGCGGCGAAGTGCTCAAGGGCCATGTCGAAAGCATTTCCCGCGGCATCTACGACCGTGACAACCCGCAAAGCCGCGAGCTGATCGCCGACGTCAACCCGACCTTCAACTGGGTACGCCTGGCCCAGCGAGTGCCGGTACGCATCCATATCGATGAAGTGCCGGACGGTGTGCTGCTGGCGGCGGGGATTACTTGTACGGTGGTGGTGAAGCAGGAAGGGGAGGAGTAACGGGTAGACCGAGTTGCTCCCATCGCGAGCAAGCTCGCTCCCACAGTTGCCCGCGTCGAACACAGATTTTGTGCAAGACACTCATTCCTGTGGGAGCGAACTTGCTCGCGATGAGGTCACCGCGGTCTTAGAGTTGCCCGCTCAGGCCGAACCGCTTCATCAACCCCGTCTCCAAAACACCCTTGGGCAACAATGCCGCCAACAACGGCAGCGCCCGACTGCCATTGCCCAACCGAATCAGGCGCGGCGGTTTGCTCTGCTGCACAGCCTTGAGCAAACCAGCGGCAAATTCACTGGCAGGCGTCGGCTTGTCCTGAGACGCCTTGGCCCGTGCACGAATACCTTCACGTAGCGGCCACCACGGTGATTGTTCGGTGATCAACTGCTCCGCCTCATGACCGGCATTCTTGGCAAAACTGGAGGCAATTGCCCCCGGCTGAACTTCCATGACCCGCACTCCAAATGGCGCCAGTTCCATGCGCAGCGCATCGCTCAATGCATGGACGGCCGCTTTAGAGGCGCAATAGGCGCCAGCAAACGGTGTGACCAACACTCCGGACACACTGCCGATATTCACCACCAATCCTTTGGCTCGGCGCAGCACCGGGAACAGCGCACGCGTCACGCCAACCACCGCGAACACATTGGTTTCGAACTGCCGCTGCATCGCTGGAACACCGCCATCGAGCAACGGCCCCATGGCGCCATAACCGGCATTGTTGATCAGCACATCGAGGCCGCCATGTTGCTGGTTGATCTGCTCACTCAACTGTTCGAGAGCTGGGCCATCATTAACGTCCAGCTGCACCGCGGTGAACCCGGCAGCGGCCAAGACCTCCACATCCTCAGCCTTGCGCGCGGTGGCCCAGACTTCGTAACCGGCGGTTTTGAACACATCGGCCAACGCGCGGCCGATGCCGCTGGAACAACCGGTGATTAACGCGAGGGGCATGGCGCGGTCCTTGTGCAAGAGAGGAGAGTGGTTCAGTCGGAGAAACTACCTTGCAAACGCTCGGCGCGAAACTCCAGGGATTGCGGGCGATAACCGGGCCGTAGCGGAGGCAGCGGCAAACAGTCTTCCCACGAGGCACCGGCCTGCAGTTCGCCGGGGCCACGGTAGCGTGGGGCAGAGTAGAGGTTGTCCGCCAGGTTCACCGTGTCGCCGGGCGCATAGGCGGCGATCCGCCAGCGCAGCTCGGTCAGTGGGACGTCATTGCCGTTATTCATTTTCAGCAGCAGCGGGCGATCCGCCGGGCAATGCTCGGGCGCATAACTGATGCGCAACTCCAGCCGCGCCAGTTGCTTGACCTCGCGATTATCCAGCCAGATCACCCACACCGCCACCAGACCCAGGCCAATCGCCGCCGCCAGCGACACCGGCAAGGCTTTGGCCGGATAGCGCAGTAACAGGACCAGCCAGGTAATGACCAGCAGGACGCCGATGAACATGCTTGAAAGTCTCCGAGAGCTACGTAGCACCATCGTACCGAAGGGCGATGGGAATGGACATGAGGGGATTTGATGGTTGCGCCGCTGGTCGGCACTGTAATTTCTGACAGTAGCCAAGCATGACCTTTAAGCATTAGCTGTCTTGACGCACAAGGATGACGACAGGCCATGCTGGCTCGGACACCGATATTACATCGCCGCACCCCGACGCTGACAGTCACCGACCCGCGTGGCCTGACGGTGCGCTCGGTGGGTTACTGCCGCATTGCGCAAGGCGGGCCTGCCGAAGCGCGCGTCAATCGCACGGCCCATGACCCGGCGGGGCGCGCCATCGCCCAGTGGGATCCGCGATTGTTCAGCGACGCTTCGGCCCCGGCCAACCTCACCGCGGTGTATTCGCCTTCCGGCAAGGTGCTGAGTTCGACCAGCGTTGATGCCGGGTGGCGCGTCAGCTTGTTGGGCGAAGCGGATCAGCGGGTGCACAGCTGGGATGGCCGGGGCAGTCAGCGGCGGCTGGAGTACGACACGCTGCTGCGGCCGCAGGCGGTGTTCGAGCAGGCCAAAGGTGAACTGTCGTTTTGCTCGGAGCGTTACGGCTACGGCGGCGCCGATCCGGGCTTCGCCGACCGCAACCAATGCGGGCAATTGATTCGCCACGATGACCCAGCGGGAACAGGAGTGTTCGATGAGTTCGGCTTGATGGGCCAGCTGCTGGAACAGACTCAGCATTTTTTGCATCAGCCGGACTCGCTCGACTGGCCCGAGGAGTTGCTCGAGCGCAATAAGTTGCTTGAACCCGGCGCGGGCGCAACGACCCGATCGCGCTTCAATCCACTGGGTGATGTGCTGGAGCAGACCGATGCCAAAGGCAATCGACAGAGCTTCAGCCAGACCGTTGGCGGTCAGTTACGCGAATCTCATCTGCAATTGAAAGGGCAGCAAAAGCCGCAACTTCTGATCAGTGCCATCCAGTACAACGCCCACGGCCAGACCGAGGGGGAAACCGCGGGTAATGGCGTCACCACCACCCTGGAATATCGCCCTGAAGACGGTCGCCTGATCCGGCTTCAAGCCCGGCGCAGTGATGGCGGTACGTTACAGGATCTGAACTACTGCTATGACCCGGTCGGCAATGTGTTGAGCATTGAAGACAAGGCGCAACCGATTCGTTACTTCGCCAACCAGCGCATCGACCCGATCAGCCGCTATGTCTATGACAGCCTTTACCAACTGATCGAAGCCACCGGCTGGGAGGCGGGCGGCCCGAATAAAGGCCCGCACTTTTCAGGTTTCGACGATCCTGCGCCGCGGGCCAATTACCGCCAGACCTACCGCTACGACGAGGGCGGCAATCTGTTGAAGCTGACCCACGACGGCCCGCAACACCATGGCCGCACCCTGACCGCCGCCCGGCACAGCAACCGCTGCCTGCCCGAACAGAATGGCGGACCACCGAGCGAAGCAGAAATCGCCGCCGCCTTCGACGCCAACGGCAATCTGCTGAAGCTGCAACCGGGGCAGGTACTGAGTTGGGACCTGCGAAACCAGTTAAAGGAAGTGCGGCCGGTAGCGCGCGACTCCGGCCTCAATGACCGCGAGCGTTATAGCTACGGCGCCGACGGCATGCGCCGGCGCAAAGTCCACTCGACCCAGACCAATGCCCGCACACTGAACGCTGAAGTTCGTTACTTGCCGGGTCTGGAAATTCGCAGCCACAGTGGCACCGGTGAAGTGCTCCATGTGATCGTCGCCCAGGCCGGCAGAAGCAGTGTGCGGGTGTTGCACTGGGAGACGGAACCCCCTAAAGGGATTGCCAATAATCAGTTGCGTTACAGCGTCGCCGATCATCTGGGTTCCTGCACGTTGGAACTCGACAGTGAAGGCGAGGTGATCAGTCACGAGTGTTACCACCCCTTTGGCAGCACCGCGTGGTTTGCCGGCCGGGGGGAAGTGGAGGCGAGTTACAAGACCGTGCGCTACTCGGGGAAAGAGCGGGATGCGACGGGGCTGTATTATTACGGCTTCAGGTACTACGTGCCATGGTTGCAACGTTGGAGTAGTCCTGATCCGGCAGGATATGTAACGGGTGCCAATTTATATAGGTTCGTGGGTAATAGCCCGGTGACTTATAAGGATGTTCAAGGGCTGGTCGGCATTAATATAAATCATCTGTCTGAAAGCCAGCGTCAGGCCATCGAAATCGATGGGCCACAATTGAGTCCATCCCGGATGATGTATTTGTCTAACTATGGCGTTGAGCCGAGTAATATTGTGAGACGAGTAGATCAAGGTACTTATGACTCTCTCGAACACGCCCATCTGGCAAATATCATTACCAAGGCTTTGTTGCCCTATGGCTCGGATAATCAAAGGCTCGATCTATGGCGGTCACCGCTGAATAATATGGGTGAACTTCAATCGGTCCGCAGGGTCTCTTTGGAACAGCGTATGCCCGTCATCCTCGAATATGGCGTGGGTAATTGTAAGGAACATGCCGATATAGCCTTTCATCTATTGGCCAGTACCCAAACCAGGGAGCCGGTTTTTAGAGTTCGCGCGCAAGGCGCTGACCACGGGTTTGTCGTCATCGGGGATAAGAGAACATTATCGGAAAATAAACTTGTTGTCGTAGATCCATGGCCGACATTTCCAATGGCCCATACAGTCCGCGCCGGCGCTTTTAAAATAGGAGAGACTGCATCTGTTGCGTCTGCGAATGCGGATCCAAGGTATCAGTTGGGCGATGATACGTTACTTAGAAATAGTCGATATTTTTTTCCAGATGTATCGGTAGATGATGTTACCTCCATTGATCGTTTTAACTCAATTAACACTATGCCAAATAGTTACATGCAATGGTTCTCTATAAAAGATAGCCGTCGAGGCATGGACTACAAGGGTGTGAGAGGCGAAGGTGGTTTCAATAGACTTCCTGAGGCTTATGTCATGGATCGTCTAAATCGTTATTCAAATTACGTGGAAGTGGGCAGGCGCGCAGCTATGCAGAGTTCTGCACAGTAGATGAGCACGGGTTACAAGCCTTCATCCTGCGCCGCTGGTCAGCGCTGTAGTTTCTGACAGTAGCCAGGCATGGCTTTTCAGCATTAGCTGTTTTGACGCACAAGGATGACCACAGACCATGCTGGCTCGGACACTGACATTACACAGCCGCACCCCGACGCTGACAGCCACTGACCCGCGTGGCCTGACAGTGCGTTCGGTGGGTTACTGCCGCAGTGCAGAAGGTGGACCGGCCGAAGCGCGAATCAACCGCACGGCCCGTGACCCGGCGGGGCGCGCCATCGCCCAATGGGATCCGCGACTGTTCCGCGACGCTTCGGCCCCGGCCAACCTCGCCTCAATGTATTCCCTTTCCGGCAAGGTGCTGAGCACGATCAGCGTTGATGCCGGGTTGCGCATCAGTCTGTTGGGCGAAACAGATCAACTGATGCACCACTGGGATGGCCGGGGCAGTCAGCGGCGGATGGAGTACGACACGCTGCTGCGGCCGCAGGCGGTGTTCGAGCAGGCCCTCGATGAGGTTTTCTCCTGTACGGAGCGTTATCTGTACGGCACTGCTGATCCTGTCTTCGCCGACCGCAACCAATGCGGGCAATTGATTCGCCACGATGACCCGGCCGGTACGCAGCAGTATGAAATCTTTGGTTTGACCGGGGCGCTGCTGGAGCAGATTCAGCATTTTCTACGCATGCTGGGCTCGCACGACTGGCCCGTGCCTTTGGAAGAGCGCAACGGCGAAGGTGCAATGACCCGGTCGCGCTTCAATCCACCGGGCGATGTGCTTGAGCGGACCGACACCAAAGGCAATCGGCAGTTCTTCAGCCAGACTGTCGGCGGCCAGTTATGCGAATCTCATCTGCAATTGAAAGGTCAGCCCACTCGACAACTCCTGGTCAGTGCCATCCAATTCAACGCCCACGGCCAGACCGAGCGGGAAACCGCGGGCAATGGCGTCATCACCACCCTTGAGTATCGTCCCGAAGACGGTCGCCTGATCCGGCTGCGGGCCAAGCGCGACAGTAAATCCCTGCAAGACTTGCGATATGACTATGACCCGGTCGGCACTGTGCTGAGCATTGAAGACAAGGCGCAACCGATTCGTTACTTCGCCAACCAGCGCATTGACCCAATCAGCCGCTATGTCTATGACAGCCTCTACCAGCTGATCGAAGCCACGGGTTGGGAGGCGGGAGGACCGAATAAAGGCCCGCACTTTTCCGGTTTCAACGATCCTGCGCCGCGCGCCAATTACCGCCAGACCTACCGCTATGACGAGGGCGGCAATCTGTTGGAGCTGACCCACGAAGGCCCGCAACAGCATGGCCGCACCCTGACCGCCGCCAGGCACAGCAACCGCTGCCTGCCCGAGCATAATGGCCTGCCACCGAGAGAAGAAGATGTTGCCGCCGCTTTCGACGCCAACGGCAATCTGCTGAAGCTGCAACCGGGGCAGGCGCTGAGTTGGGACCTGCGAAACCAGTTAAAGGACGTGCGACCGGTAGCGCGCGACTCTGGTCTCAACGACAGCGAATGGTATGTCTACGGCGCGGACGGAATGCGCCGGCGCAAAATTCGCTCGACCCAAAGCAATGCCCGCACGCTGAACGCTGAAGTTCGTTACTTGCCGGGTCTGGAAATTCGCAGCCACAGCGGCACCGGTGAAGTGCTCCATGTGCTCGTCGCCCAAGCCGGTAGAAGCAGTGTGCGGGTGTTGCACTGGGAGACGGAGCCGCCCAAAGACCTTGCCAATAACCAGTATCGGTACAGCGTCGCCGATCATCTAGGCTCCTGCACCTTGGAACTCGACAGCGCGGGCGAGGTGATTAGCCAGGAGCGTTATCACCCCTTTGGCAGTACCGCGTGGTTTGCCGGCAGGGGGGAAGTCGAGGCGAGTTATAAAACCGTGCGCTATTCGGGCAAGGTGCGGGATGCGACGGGGCTTTATTATTATGGTTTCAGGTATTACGTGCCGTGGTTGCAAAGGTGGGTTAATCCGGACCCGGCGGGAGATGTTGATGGTTTGAACTTTTATGGTTTTGTTAACAATCACCCCATTAACTTCATCGATCAGGGCGGGCTAACCAGATGGCCTTGGAGCCGCTCCAGTGCTCAATCATCAGAGGTTACCAATCTGATCGAGATCTTTAATCGTCCAAATGACGGTCAACTACGTGTACTTCATGACCAGGAACGCGCATTGATGGGCAGAAGAATTGAGCAGTTAGCCGCACAAAGCCAAGACTTACCGGGGCTGGACGAGTACGCAGAAGGTGGGAATGGGGTCTCCGACCAAATTAATTACTTTTTGCGGGGTATGGAAACCTCAGAGGCCGACATCAAGAACATCGTGGCAACCTTTAACTCGGAAGTAGAAACCCTTCCGGATTATCAAGGAGAGGCCTATCGAGCCATGAGGGTAGCTGCAGGAGTTTTCGGTCATAGTATTAAGGTAGGGAGTATCGTGGCCGACCAAGGTTATATGTCGGCAAGCGTAGTACCTCATAGCGTCATCAGTTGGCTCGAAAGCTGGGCCGACCATAAGCCCGATGCCCAGGCTGACCAGCAAAGGGTACTGATGGTGTTTGATGGCCAAATACCGAAGAAAGTGGCAGCCACTGCTTTTCTTGCGGATCACCTCCTGATCAAACCGTTGACGTTGCTAAAAGTGAAAGAAATCCATTCAGTGGAGTCCGAAGGTCGCAAGGTGACAGTGGTTGGCCTCCAACTCGCAGGCGACACGAGTAGCCATAAACTACGCGACCTCAGATCAGGTCAGATTTTGTTACCGGCAATCAATCCGGGGTTACTGACACGGTTTCGAAATTGGGTAAGCGGGCTTTAGACGTCACGCTTATGCGTGACGGCGATCAAGCAGCAGCCTTCCCGTAGCGCTGTCAGGCCAAAAGCCCGTTCCCGCGAATCCTGCGCCCCAACACATCCATCACATCACAGCCATCGCGCAGTAATAGCGCGGCGGCGTGGGCGATTTGCTGGAGGTTGGCGGGGTTGGCGTTGCGGATGTCCATGCTGGCGAGGCTTTCCATCATTTGCGTGACGGCGAGGATGCGGTGCGCGGCGCTGGCGTGAAGTTCGTCCAGTGGCGCGTGGGTGTCGATGAACAGGGTGGGGATGTCGCAGTCGTTGCTGGTCAGGGCGATGCGGTCGGTCATGGGTATTGCTCCTCGAGAAAAAGAGCTGCCACTGGATCGCCGTCAAACGAAATTGGGTGGCAACTGTACGCAGGTTGACGGACCGGTCTCTCAAGGCACCCGGCGCACCCGAAGGTGCCCCACGCACAGTTGCCATTAAAGCCATGCGGCGGGCACGGGAGTGCTCGAGCAAAGATAGAAGAACAATGCGCGTCTTGAGAGAAAATGCGGAGCCGTCAAACCCCATCACGAATTAGTCGTGACAGGCGCGAGGATAGGCAGTGTGGGGGAGGTGGTCAATCGGGACTTGGCGGAAAACCAGCGATGAAATTTCCGGCCCCATCGCGAGCAAGTCGGATCTCCGCACCGTCGCTCCCACATTAGATTTGTGATGTGTATAAAGTTGATTCACGACATGGTCCATGTGTGGGAGCGAGCTTGCTCGCGATAGGCGGCGAGCCGGCCAATACAAGCAGGCAGGACGAGACACCGGACCAAAAAAAGCCCCCGCCCCACCGACTGCGGATAGGGAACGCAGTCGGTTGGACGAGGGCTTTTAATTTAGCGGTATTACCGATCAATCACTGCGCGATGGTTTTCACCGAGACGCCGCGTTCGACCGGGGTGCGACCGTAGATATCTTCAAACCGCTCGATATCGTCCTCACCCAAATAGCTACCCGATTGCACTTCGATGATTTCCAGCGAGATCTTGCCCGGGTTGCGCAAGCGGTGAACCGAGGCGATCGGGATGTAGGTCGACTGGTTTTCAGTCAGCAGGAACACGTTCTCGTCGCAGGTCACTTCGGCGGTGCCGCTGACCACGATCCAGTGTTCGGCGCGGTGGTGGTGCATCTGCAAGGACAGGCACGCGCCCGGTTTGACCGAGATGCGCTTGACCTGGAAGCGTCCGCCCATGTCCACCGAGTCGTAGGAGCCCCATGGCCGGTAGACTTCGCAGTGGTTCTGGGTTTCGCTGCGGCCTTGCTCGTTGAGGGTGTTGACCATCTGTTTGACGCCCTGGACCTTGTCCTTGTGGGCAATCATCATGGCGTCCTTGGTTTCGACCACGACGATGTTTTCCAGGCCGATCACCGACACCAGTTTGCCGTTGCCATGGATCATGCAGTTTTTGCTGTCCTGGATGACCACATCGCCTTTGGTGACGTTGCCATTGGCGTCTTTCTCGTTGACTTCCCACAGCGACGACCAGCAACCGACATCGCTCCAGCCAGCAGTCAGTGGTACGACGCAGGCGCGCTGGGTTTTTTCCATCACGGCGTAGTCGATGGAGTTGTCCGGGCAGCAGGCGAAGGTGGCGGAGTCAATGTCGACGGTGTCGACATCCTGCACGCTACGCTCCAGAGTCAGCAGGCAGGTGTCGTAGATGTCCGGGTCGTGCTTTTTCAGCTCTTCGAGGAAGCGGCTGGCGCGGAACAGGAACATGCCGCTGTTCCAGAAATAACCACCGGCGTTAACGAACTCGGTGGCGCGTTTCACGTCAGGTTTTTCGACGAAGTGCGACACGCGGCTGACGCCTTCGGGCAGCAGTGAATCGTTGGTCGACTTGATATAGCCATAGCCGGTTTCCGGTTTGGTCGCCGGTACGCCGAACAGCACCATTTCGCCATTCTCCGCAGCCACGGTGGCCAGGGCCAGGGCGCGTTGCAGGGCTTTCTGGTCTTCGATGACGTGGTCAGCCGGCAGTACCAGCATCAACTCATCGCGGCCTTCGTTGACCAGCATCATCGCGGTCAGGGCCACGGCCGGCGCAGTGTTGCGGCCGAACGGTTCCATCAGGATGCGCTGGGTGTCGAGGTTACGGGCGTTCAGTTGCTCGTTGACGATGAAGCGGTGTTCCTTGTTGCAGACCACGATCGGTGTGTCCATACCGTCGAACACCAGGCGCTCGAGAGTTTGCTGGAACAGCGTGTGTTCGCCCGTCAGGGCGAGGAACTGCTTGGGGAATTGTTTACGCGAAAGCGGCCAAAGACGTGAGCCACTACCACCTGACAAGATCACCGGAATCATATTGTTACTCCTTGAAAATCGATTGGGTCAGAGCTACTGCGTTCTGTCGTTTCACTCTTGTTCTTGTTCCGTGTCGGATAACCCGGACAACCCGAATCCCTGTAGGCGCTGGCGAAGCCTGCGATCTTTTGGCGTTTTCAATGACGCCAAAGATCAAAAGATCGCAGCCTGCGGCAGCTCCTACGGGATCGGTGTCAGTTCATCGGGCTACTCGACAAAATTGATTAGCGCGTCGAAACCGGGCGTTTTACCCAGACTGGCGACAGGCTGCTGCCGCTGCCGGTGACGTAGAGCACGGCGGCTTCACCACGTTCCAGGGCGACTGGTTTCACTTCGCCGACTTTCTTCTCGCCTTCATAGAGGGCGAAGCTGACTTTCACCGGGTTGATTTCACGCTCGCCACGGCCTTTGGCGGCCACGGTCGGAATCACTTCGGTTTTGCCATCGGCGGTTTTCAGGGTCAGCGGTTTGTCGCTGAGGTTCTGTACGCGTACCAGGGATTTCTGCTTGTTTTTGAACGGTGGCTCTTCGATCAGTTGTGGCTTGCCGCCGGCGTTATTGACCAGGGTGTAGTAGTGGTCGCCGGCCAGTTTCACCGGCAGGGTCTGGCTGCCGACCTTGGCGCTGTAGTCACCGCCAGGCATGAAACTGAAGTCACTGCTGGCAAGCGGAGCGACTTCGCTGAGGTTGGTGGTGCCAACCGTGGCGCTGACTTCCTGGTTGCTGGCGTTGTAGATACGTACGAAGCTCGAGCCTTTTGGTGCAGTCGGGCCGTAGAGCGCGGCGTCACCGGCAAAGGCTTGCATCGACAACAGGCTGACGCCGGCAACGAGGGCGAAGGTCTTGGCGAGACGACGAGGAGTAGTCGTGAAAGTCATGTGTAGTACCTCTCTTTCAGTTTTGCGCCCGATCGGGCGTCTCGGATTTGGTGTTTGTAGCCAGGTTTTGTTGGCGCGTACCGGCTTCTTTGAGTGCAGCGACCCACTGTGGGTCGGCATCGCCGATTTCGTTGTTTACGGGCAGATAACGTTCCGGGAATTCCCAGATCAGCACTTGTGGCGGACTGTCTTTGAAGGCAGCGCTTTTCAGGTAGCTGAGCATGGGCAGAATCGGGCCGTGGCCGTCTTCCGAGTAATTCACCACGTCGCTTTGCAGGGCCTCTTTCAAGGCACCGACAAAGTTCCAGTTAGGGTTGGCGCTGTAGCTGGTGCCGATCAGTGCCACCGGGACTTCGCTGTCGGCGAACAAGGCGTCGTCACCGGCAGGCTGGTCTTCAGCCACTCGCGTGGTGCGTTTTTCCAGTGGTTCTTGTGGCGGCATCAGGTTGTTGAACAGCGGGTCCAGCGGCAGGAACAGTGTCAGGTCGCCTTTGTGCTGTTCGGTTTTCTCGGCTTCGGTCACGAAGCGCTGCGGCTCGCCATTGAGTGGGGTTTTCTCGGCAATCGCCGCGGCCAATTGCTTGGCTGCGATGTCGGCGCCGGTTGGAGTCCAGTGAGTGTCAGTGCGCAAGAACACTTGCTCACCGCTTTGCTTGGCCTGTTGCATCGGGCCGAGCAGGTCGGGAGCGAGGATCTTGTTCGCCGCGACATGGGCGTGGAAGTCCTGGTACAGATCGGCGTGGATGCTGGCAGGAAGCACATCGCTCATGTGTTCCGGGTACAGGCGCACCTTGGCCGGAACAATTGCCATCACCAGTTTCACGCCGCGCTCTTTGAGTGCCTGACGCACGCCTTCGACCAGCGCGTAGTTGCCTTGCAGGTTCTGGTCTTCGTTGACGATCGGGTTGAATTCCTCATCGCTGTACAACCATTGATCGCGACCGAGCACTACGCCCGGACGACCTTCGTTGAACAGCTTGAAATCCAGCGCCGCCCAGAGGTTGGTTCCCAGACGCTTGATCGGGAACTCTTCGTCGTAGTGAGTCTCGACGGCCTTGGTCCAGCGACCGTTGAGCACCGTGGTTTCGGCCGTGGTGCTGAAGCCGAAGAAACTGCGCGTCGACCAGACGCCCAAGGCGAGCAGCACGGCCATAAACAGGACGACATAGAGGATGCGTAATGAGCGGGTCATGGTCGGCTCCCTCAGAACTGGAAGTAAAGGAACGGCGAGAAGCTTTGCGCCGAGAGTTTGAGAATCGATGCGACGAACAGCAGCAGTACCAGGGCGCGCATTGCGTAGCGCGGCCAATCGGCAACCCAATAAGCAGGTTGCACCGTTGCATCGGTGCCGACGGTGTAGCCCGGCTGGTGAATGCTGTCTGCGGCATCACCCGGTACGGCTTTGATCAGGCCAGGTTGCGCGGTGGCCGGGCCATTGGCTTCGGTGTCCACGGCAGGCTTGGCTTTTGGCCGGTTGCTGTAGAAGTCCCGCAGGCCAAAGAACGCCAGGGTTGCGTAAGCCAGCACCAGGGTCGCGATTTGCAGGCCGGTGAGGCTCGCGGCGTTGAGTTCCGACAGCGACCATTCGTTGAAGCTGAACATGGCGCCATACATGCGACCGGCGACGTGCAGGTTTTCCGAACGGAAGATCACCCAGCCCATCACTACCAGCAGGAAGGTCAGCGCCCAGCGGATCGGGTTGAAGCTGTACGGCGAGGTGTTCAGGCCCAGGGCCTTTTCAATCGCCAGCCACATGCCGTGCCAGGCACCCCAGATGATGTAGGTGATGTTCGCGCCGTGCCACAGACCGCCGAGCAACATGGTCAGGAACAGGTTGCGGTAGGTGGTCAGCGTGCCTTTGCGATTACCGCCCAGGGTGATGTACAGGTAGTCACGCAGCCAGGTGGACAGGCTGATGTGCCAGCGACGCCAGAACTCGGTGATCGATTGGCTGATGTACGGCTGCTTGAAGTTTTCCATGAAGCGGAAACCCATCATCAAGCCCAGGCCGATGGCCATGTCGCTGTAGCCGGAGAAGTCGAAGTACAGCTGCGCGGTGTAGGCCAGCGCGCCGAGCCAGGCATCCCCGGTAGTCGGGTTCTGCAAGGCGAAGCAATGGTCGGCCACGACCGCCAGGGTATCGGCGATGAAGACCTTCTTGATGAAGCCCTGCATAAACCGCGTGGCACCTTCGGAGAACTTGTCGAGGGTGTGGGTGCGGTTGTTGAACTGATCGGCCAGGTCGCGGAAACGCAATACGGGGCCGGCAATCAAGTGCGGGAAGATCGCCACGAACGCCGCAAAGTCGATCAGGTTGCGGGTAGCCGGGGTGTCGCCGCGGTAGACGTCGATGATGTAGCTGATGGACTCGAAGATGTAGAACGAGATCCCGATCGGCAACAGCACGTGGGTCAGGATGAACGGCGACAGACCGACCGACGTCATCATCGCGTTGATGCTGTCGACGCCGAAGTTGGCGTACTTGAAGTAGCCGAGGATGCACAAATCCACCACCACGCCGAGCAACAGCCAGCGTTGCGCAGGTTTGGTGCGAACTCCGGCAGCTCCGACTTTCAGGCCGATCCAGTAGTTCCACAGGGTGACGGCCATGAACAGCGCCAGGAAGTCTATTCGCCACCAGGCGTAGAACATGTAGCTGGCAATCAGCAGCAGCAGATTGCGATAGCGTTGCCCGCTCAAATAGTACAAGCCGAGAAAGATCGGCAAGAACAGAAACAGGAACACATTGGATGAAAAAACCATCCCGACTCTCCGTGTTTATCCAACAGTTAAGGGCCGCAGCCCCCCCAAACCCCCCCGCGAAAAACCGGGCGGTTGTATTGCATTTGAATCAGTCCGCAATCCCCTGTGGGAGCGAGGTTGCTCGCGAAGAACGATGACGCGGTCCTTCAGTTGCACCGCGGTGCATCATTCGCGAGCAAGCTCGCTCCTACAGGGGTTATGCGATTACTTAAGAACCCTTGCCTTTCTCATGCGACGGGTCATAGACCTTGGTCAAGTCACCACCGAGACGGAAAGTCTTGAACGGTTGCATCTCGCGTTTGCGTTCAAGCACATCGGCCGGGCAGGTGTAGAGGCTGCAGAAGGGTTCGAGCCAGGCGAATTTCGAGTCGACCTTGAGGTCGGTCATGTCCTGTTCTTCACCGTTCTTGTCTTCGAACTCGTCAGGATCCTCGACCCCGGCCAGCACTCGGTCACCCAGGCGTTTCAGCGCACCGTTGTTTTCCGGACGCACATCCAAACCATTGGCCTGAGCAAAGCTGGCGATCATCGCCAGCGGTGGCAGGGCGTAGTTGTGATAGGCGAGGGCGCGCTTCTGACGCTTGAGCTCGTTAGGCAGGAAACCGTCGGCGTCGACCTGGTTGGCGGCGACTTTGTATTCCTTCACTGCCCAGTCGAACAGCTCGCGGCGATCGGTGGCGACCGCAGTGGCCATGACTGACCAGGCTGCCCAGTACGAATGGTTGTTGGTTTTTTCCAACGGCAGGTTGTCCCAGTCACTGACCACCTGATCGGCCATTTTGCTAAACCAGGCTTCAATCAGTTGCGACTCTTGCGGGTGGTTCGCCAACGGATGGCTGTCAGAGAACTTCAAGCGAACATAGGACGCGGCCATGCTGCCCAGTGCCCATTTGCGCATCGACATGCCGGTATGGTTGAAGTCCTTGGACATCAGCGCATCGGCCTTGGCCCAACCCGTCAACCAGCCCAGGGTGCACTCAAGCTGTTCCGGACGGCCATCGCGCATGAACTGCATCACCTGTTTGCTGATGCCACGCTCCAGTTTGGTGATGTCGGCGGTGGCGTCACGGAAGGCTTTTTCCGATGCGGTATTGAGCGTCGAACGGGCCTTGTCGGAGCCTTCGTATTTGCTGCGAAATTGCAGTTTCTGGGTGTAGGGCGTCGGCATGCTGTCGCAGCTTTCAGCCTTGTCACCGGTCTTGAATTTCTCCACTGGCGCGTAGTAGCCCTGAGGCGGGCGCAGTGGTGCGGCGGCCTGTGCGGTGCCGGCGAAAATCGCCAGCCCCAGCAGCGTCGGCGCCAGCAGTTTTTTCATCGTCAGTGTTCGAGTTCCAGTGTGCATTGGTAACCTCATTGCCCTGCCTGAGCGGTACGTTGCTCAGCGCTTGGGAACACGTTGCGTTTGCATACTTTCGCTTCGACTTTCTGCGCGGTGGCACCCGCTTCCGGACCCTGGACCTCTACGGCCAGCAGGGTCTGCGAGGCCCAATCTTCGTCAGTGCGCAGTTCAAAGGCGAAACGCCCGTCGGTGTCGGATGTTTCCGGTTTGTCGATCTTGATGTCCTCATGGCGCCCGTTCATGTACCAGAGGGTGGCTTGCATGGTTTTCACCGACGGATCGGCGAAGCGGATGTCGACCTGATGAGTGCTGTTACGCAGGTCCATGTTCTTGCTGTTGACCATCAGCTCGTTCTTGCCGGGCTTGAGGGTGGTGCTGGCGCTCATCAGTGCTTCTTTGCCTTCGCAGCCGTTGTCGAGCAGCGCCATCATCTGCCGATAGGTGGTTTCCTGATCGAGGCGATAAAGTGGTGAGAATTCCCAGATGAGAATTTTCGGTGGCTTTTTCTGGAACTCTTCGCTGCCCAGGTACTGCAGCATCGAACCTTCCAGGCCACCGCCGGGGAATGCCACGTTGAGAATGTCGGCGCCGATGGCTTCTTCCAGGAAACCGGCGAAGTTGTAGTTCTTGCCACTGTGGCTGGTACCGACCAAGGTGATCTCCGGATTTCCGGATTCGCCGAACAGATCGCCATCGGCCGCTTCGCCTTTTGGCTCGGTGGTGAATTGATCCATGTACTGGATCGCGTAGCTAGTGCCACAGAGTTGACCAGCCATGTTGTGTAACGTTCCAGTCTTGCCCATGCGACCTGACTTATGGGACTCGAATTCGCGCTTGGGAATGTCCGCGAAGGCCGGAATCTGCTTGACCTTTTCACCGACGATTTTCGCTGTACGCTGGGCGCCATAAGGGGTCCAGTGCTGATCGCCACGGAAGTAGAAGTCGTGGGCAGACGTTTCGTCGGGCAATTGCTCATTCGTCAGCGGCGTCAGGTCCGGCACCACATAACCCATGGCGGCGAAACGCCCGAGCATGGTTTTGTAGTTGCGCAGCGCCTTGTCGAAATCGAATTTGGCCTTGTCTTCCGGGTTCAGCTTGTTGCGGTTCACCAGGCCACGGGTCGGCTGGTAAACCACCACCAGCTCAACGCCTTTGCTCTTGAACGCATCGTGCAGTTGCTTCATGCGCTTGTAGCCGGCGGGCGTGGTGTCGAACTCGGTACGCAGGTCTTCCTGGGTCCGGAACAACCAGTCGCCCTGAGCCTGCACCAGCGTGGTGAAGTTCTGTTGATAGCGCGAGGTGTAGTTCTTCGCGTCGTGCGCTTCCGGGCACAGGTTGCAGCATGGCTCGGCCGTGAAGTTCGGCGCCTGGGCGTCATCGGCACGTGCGCCTGCGCTGGCGGCAAAAATCGCCGCGGCCAGGCCCGAAAGGCTGAGTAGTTTGATCAAGTGTGGGTGCATAAAGGTCATCCTCAGTCCTGCATATCGGTCTGGTTTTCGACAGGGTCGATCAGCACGGCTTTCTGCTGGCGAACCAGCAGGTCGAGAATTTCATTCTGGCGCTCGCCGAGAATCCCCGAGAAGCTGATCCCGCTGGATTTGGTCGGAGCAAGCATCGATACCCGGTACAACTCGACGCTCAGCGGCGAGTCGATGGACAGCGGGCCGCTGCCGTTGGCGGCGAGTTCACCGCCCACCAGAATCAGCGAGACCTGGGTGTCGAACGGATCGAGATGGATATCGCGGTCGGTATCGGTCAAGTCTTTGATGTGCCCGAACACACCGGTCAGGCCGTTGTTCATGGAGATGTTTTCGTACAGGCGAATGTTCACGCTGTTACGCACACGGATGCCGTGGCGCTTGTTGCTGATCACCTTGTTGCCCCACAGCAGGTTGTTGCCGCTCTCATAGAGCGTGATGCCGTCGGTCTCGTTGCGGTAAATCTCGTTGTCGGCGATCAGGTTGTTAATGCTGTTACGGTCGATCACCAGGCCTGACAACTTGTTCTCGTAGCTGCGGTTGTTGAAGATGAAGCTGTCGTTGACCTCACGGGAAATAATGATCCCGTGCTTCTTCTTGGTCCCGTACACCGTGTTGTCGGCGATGATCAGGCCATGGGAACGGTCATGGGGGTCGATGCCGTAGACGATGTTGTCGCGGTAGGTATTGCCCTTGACCACGAAGCCTGTGGTTTCGTAGCAGTAGAAGCCGTACCACATGTCCGAGAACTCCGAACCGATAATCCAGCCGGTCGGTTCAGCGCGCTTGAGCACCTTGGCCATGCTCGGCGTGTACTGGGAAATACTCACACCGTAGGACTTACTGTTGGCATAGCCGAAGCTGGCCATTTTGCTGTTGACGATGTAGGTCTCGGTGCCTCCCCAGGACAGCAGGAACGGCCGGAATTCTTTCGGTGAACGGAAGGTCGCCGGAGCGTTTTCCTTTTCGCGCCAGCCGGTGATTTTGGTATCACGCACGAACAGCTGGCCATCGTTGACCAGGAACGAACCGGCTTCCTGGGACAGGCGCAGCTCTTGCGTCTGTTTGTCGATTTCAAGGATGCCTTTGTTGCCGACCACGATCGGCAGCTTCGCCAGGAACACACCCGGCGAGGTCTCGCTGAAGTACTGCTTGGGCAGCTTCTTGCTCAGGTCCTTGAGGTTGATATAACCGTCGTCGATAAAGATCGCCTGAGGGATACCGTGCTGACGCACCACCCACTCGGCCATCTTGTTATCGCCGCCGATAAAGTCCTTCAGCGCATTCTCCTGCATCATCCGCCGGACACTGACCTTGCCGGCTTTGCTGCGCACGATCTTTGCCGCCACGGCCTCGGCGGTGTAGCCGGAGAGGTCGGGCAGTTTCGGTTTGGCCAGCTCCAGCGGCTCGATCGGCGCGCTGGTGACAGTGTAGGTATTGGCTTGTTGGAGCCCCTTGGACACCGTCGCCGGCTTGCTCACCGGTTCGACGCTGGCGAAGGCTGCCGCACTGGCCAGCAGCAGTGCGCCGGCCAACAGGCTGATCGAGCCCTTGATGGCTTGACTGTTCATCTCACGCACTCCTTTGGCAGCTCGCATCAGAACTTCCAGACGACATCGACAAAGGCACGATGCATGTACGAATCGACGTCTTTGCCATAGGCATCGCCGGGCTTGAACACGCCGCCACGCAAACGCACCAGCGCCGCAGGTTCATCGATCGACTGGCTCAAGCCGGCCGGCAGCAGGCCTTGCTTGAAGTACTTGGTGACCACCAGATCCACTTCCTGACCAAGGTCTTTCTTGCCGTCTTCCAACGGCAGGGCCATGGTCGAAGCCACGCCGGTGGTGCTGTCTTCGTCATTCTGCACAGCGTTGATGCCGTTGCTGCCGACCTGCTTGTTGCCATCGACGCGCCAGAACTTGTGGTAGACCAGGCTGGCGTCGTACTCGTCGTTCTGCATCCAGGAGCCAAACAGGGTGGCGGATTGCATGTTGCTCATTTCGCCACGGAAGGCCTCGCCGAAACGGTGAACCCGCGAGCGAGTGCCGGTGTAGCTCGAGCGGTTGCTTTCCAGACCGTTCTGCTCGTAATCGGCACTGGCACGGGCGTAAGCCCCACCGACTTGCCAGTTCGGATCAAGGCGCAGACGCAGGCCCATATCAGTGGCCCAGCCGTCGACGCTGCCACTGCTTTTGGCTTGTGCCGGGGCGGAGCCATCGGCAGCCAGCTGGTTGACGGTGTCGCGGTCGCCGGACATGCCGGTGACGCTGCCCCAGTAATTGACGGTGTTGGTATTGCGATAGTTGTAGGCGTCGCTGTTGGCTTCCAGGCCGAGCCAGGTCAGGTCGCCGTTCTCTTTCTTGTCCAGCGAGTCGGCGGCTACATCAGGCGTCGGATAGTCGAGCTTGCCGTCATCATGGGTGTGATGGCCGCGCACGCCGACCCAATTGCCGGGTGTCCACTGAGTCGAGATATCGCCGAAGACGTGCAGGCGATCCTTGTCTTTGGGCGACAGCTCGGTCAGGTCGGTGCGGTATTCGCTGAAGCGTTCGGCGACACCGGCGTTGGCTTTCAACAAGGTGGTGTCGAAGGTCCAGGCCAGGGCTTCGATGTTGGTGTCACGCCATTGACCATCGTCGTTGTGCAGGCGTTGGCGGCCGAGTTTCAGTATCTCGCCAGGGTAAGGCGTCAGGCCGCTGTAGCCGACCCAGAATTCGCGCATCGCCAGGTAGTTCTTTTTGCTCTTGCGATCACCGTTGTCGGTGGCCTGGGTGCCGTCGCTGTCGGGCTGTTGCAGGGTGTCGGTCTCGATGATGTCGGTCGAGGTCACGGCCTGGCCCATGGCATAGGCGCTCCAGCTGCCGCTTTCGCCGTAGACCCAGGGACGCAGGTCGAGGCCGACGCCGTTGACGTCGCCGCCCTTTTGGGTGCCGAGGTCGCGGTCATCTTCCGATTGGCCGGTGACTTTCACGTCAAGGCCGTAGTTCTTCTCGTCAGTCAGGGCGGCCAGCGTCGGGCACGACCACAACAGGGCGAAGCCCAGGCCAATGCCAGCTTGCACAAATGGATTCAACTTCATAGGGATTCCTCGCCGTCTTCTTGCAGGGCGTGCAGGTCCAGCGTGTCCTTGCTCAAACCGCTACGCATGGCCTGCTCTTGTTGCAACAGGCGTTGGGCCTCGGCACGTTGGGCAGGCGGTAGTTGGGCTTCGAGTGTTTGTGCAAGCTCAGTGGCTTGCGGGGTGTTCTGGGCCTTGGCCAGTTGGCTGAAGACATAGGCATTGACCGGGTTAGGTCGGGTGCCTTTGCCTTGGGAGAACAACTGGGCGATGGCAAAGTCGGCACTGTTCTGGCCATTGCGGGCGGCAGTCAGCAAGTGCGTCAGGGCTTTGTCCGGGTAGACCTGGCCGAGGTAGCCACGGCGATAGATCTGGCCCAGGTAGTAATCGGCGGCGACTTCCCGACCGACTGCTTTTTGGAAATGCGCTTGCGCCTGTTTGGCGTCGGCCGGGACCCATTTACCTTCGTAGTAGAGTTTGCCCAGCAGCAGTTCGGCGCGCGGCTGGTCGGCGGCGCGGCCGTTGTCCAGATACTTCATCATCTTGTCGACATCGCCCAGTTCGGGGAAGTCGTAGAGCAGTTGCGCCAGGCTGACCCAGGAAGCGGGGTAGACCGGAGCGATTTGTTCGAGCAGGGACTGCGCGGTTTTTTCGTCGGGGGTGCCGAGCGTGGCATCACCGAGGACCCGAGCGACGCTGTCCACCCGCTGTGCCGAAACCGTGCCAGCGCTGTAACCGGCTTGCAGCTGTTTGAGCAGCTCGGCCTGTTGTTCTGGCTTGGCGTTTTTCTGGTAGACGGTGGCCAGCTCGACGTAGCAGATGTCGGTGGTGTGCAGCGCCGCCTTGCAGATGGTTTCGATTTCGCCCAGGTTCTGGTCGTAGGTGCCCTGGGTGCGATAGAGCAGCACCTGGGCCAGACCCGCTTCAGGGTAACCGGCAGTGCGCCATTGGCTGATCTGTTGCTGGGCGTTGACGTTCGGGAAGCTGTGCGGGTATTGCAGGTAGAGCATCGCCAGCGGAATCAGCGTGTTGCCTTCACCATTGGCGAAGGCTTTTTTCAGCAGGCCTTCGGCTTCGTGGTGTTCGGCCTCGCTGGCACCGGGCTTGGCCATCAGCAGGCGACCGAGACGGGCTTGAGCCCGTGGCGAGCTGTCGACGGCCGAGCGATAAGTCGCTTCGGCCTTTTTCATCTGCGCCGGGTCGTTGCTATCCACCTGGATATCAGCCAGACCAACCTGTGCATCGCTGTAGCCCAGGTCTGCCAGCTGCTGGTAGTTTTGCGCCGCCAGTGTAGTGTCGCCACGCTTCATGGCTTCATTGGCCAGACGCTGATCGGGCAGACCGGCGCAACCGGCCAGGCTGACTGCCAATGCTAGCGCACACAGGTAGGTGCGGCCGCTACGCGACCGATCGCGAGCAAGCTCGCTCCCACAGGTCATTGCGTCGCTCTTGTAGGAGCGAGCTTGCTCGCGATCGAGTGCGTAGCACTCGTCATTGGGTAGGCTAGTCATAGGCATGTCCTCCGCTTAAAGACCGGCGGCCGTGGCTTTATCGATCAGCCAGTTCAGGGATGGGCCGCGATCGCTGCTCACTTCAACCGGGCTACCGGCCAACGTGCTGTCCAGCGGAGCATCGGGCTTGATTTTCACGCGGATGTCGGACGACAGGTCGTTGCTGTTCAGGCTGGAGCTGCTGACGATCTGGCCGCGGCGAATCTGGTCTTCACCGGCCACCTGGAAGTTCACCGGGGTACCTGGGCGCACGTCGCCGAACTGGCGATAGGAGAAGCGTGCTTCAACGTTGGCCTCACTGTTACGCGGCACCAGTTCGAAGATCACGTCGCCCTTGCTGGCGTACTGGCCGTCGGCAATGACCTGGCGCGCCACGGTGCAATCACAGGGCGAAGTCAGGGTGCCGGTCATTTGCTTGCCGAACAGTTCTTCAACCTTGGACGGCTGCAACTGGTCTTCGGTCAGATGGCCCTTGAGCACGTCGAGCATGCTGGTGCTGAAAGTCGCCAGCGGTGCGCCTTTGGCGGCGACGCCGTCAGTCTGGATCAGGCTTTGCACGGTACCGTCGCGGGGCATGGTGACGTTCATCGCCGGCACGCTGACCAGTCCGGCCTGGGCGTGGCTGACGAAGTACATGCCATAGACCGACTTGAAGATGAACCCGAAGGCGGTCAGGCCAACGAGGAAAATCGCCAGGCTGAAGGTCACCGCACGCATGCGGCCCAGGGCGGTCATGCCATGGCCGCCGTCCTTGACCTTGCGCGCCTTGGTGAAGTTGTCGCGCTGCAGGGTGGCGAGCACTTCGCCCATGGTGACGATGTCACCGCTCAGGTGCGAGGTGATCAGGTGGCGCAGGGTGGAGATGTCTTGCTGGTCCAGTCTCTGGAACTGGCAACCGGTGCGGCCGGACTGACGATCGTAAGAGCGGACCTGCAGCTCGACGTCCATGGCCAGGCCCAGGTTGTCGATGACGAATTGCAGGCGAGCCTTGTGTACCGCGCCGATCTTCAGGTCCTTTTGTGGCCCTGCGTTAAAGCTCAGGCCGCCGGCGGACAGGTCTTCGACCCGCGCGATCATGGCAGCACCGGCGCTGTCGACGAAGCGCAGCTTGGCCGGGATTTTGACCCGGGCGTGCTGGCGCTGGGCTTCGGATTCATGCACCACGTTGGAGTTTGGGGCGGTATTGATTGGGCTGTTCATCGATGTAATTCCTAGTTAATTCAGGCGAGGCAGGGTCAGACCATCATCAGCAGCACGGCGACGAAAATGCTGCCGGCGGAGAAGGTCATGGTCCGAGACGACCAAGTGTTGAACCAACGTTGAAAGCTGGCGAGATCACGGGTCAGTTTGGTGTCCTGGCGAGTCCAGGACTGTTGATCGAGGCGGAAGAACACGTAGATTTTCACCAGCGCGCCGACGATCTGGTTGTAATAGAGAATGATCGGATAGGCCGGGCCGATCTTGTGCCCCGAGCAGGACAGCAGCAGGGTCAGAATCAACCGGGTGATGCCGATCCACAGCAGGTACACGAGGATGAAGGCCATGCCGTATTTGAAGCTGGCGATGATCGCGACCGTCAGCCCGAGCAGGGAAGTCCACATCGACACGCGTTGGTCGAACAGCACCACCGAGGTGAACAAACCGAGACGCTTCATGCCCAGGCCCAGGGCCCGGGAGTTCTGCCGAAGGTTGTTGCCGTACCAGCGGAACATCAGCTTGCGGCTGGCCTTGATGAAGCTTTTTTCCGGCGGGTGTTCAACGGTATTGATCGCTGCGTCCGGCACGTAGAAGGTGTCGTAACCCAGGCGCATCAGGCTGAACCAGCTCGACTTGTCATCGCCGGTGAGGAACTTGAAGCGACCCAGGCGCCAGTGTTGCAGCGAGTCGCTTTCAACGTCGGCGATGAAGTCCGGGTCGGTGACCACAGTGGCGCGAAACACCGACATGCGGCCGGTCATGGTCAGCACGCGCTTGGACAGTGCCATCGAGCACATGTTGATGTGACGCTGGGCGAAGCGCAGTTTGTGCCACTCGCTCATGATGTAGCCGCCGCGCACTTCGCAGAACTCGTTGGTGGTCAGGCCGCCGACATTGCCGAACAGCTGGAACCACGGCACGGTTTTACGCACCACGCCCGGAGCCAGCACGGTGTCGCCATCGATCACTGCAACCACTGCGCGGTCATCCGGCAGGTGGCGGGAGATGGCACGGAAACCGAAGGCCAGGCCGTCGCGTTTGCCGGTCCCGGCGATTCGCACGAAGTCGAGCTTCACGTGGGCTGGCGGGTTCAATTTTGCCCAGAGGCTCTTGACCAGCAGCTCATCGGACATTTCCACCAGCGAGCAGACCACAGTGGTCGGGAAACCACATTCGATGGCTTCACGGATGACCGAGCTGTAGACCTGCGCGGTGGTCAGCGCATCGATACGAAAGCTGGTGACCATCAGGAACACATGGGACGGGTCGGACGCCTTGCCGAGCTTGCGCACTTTGCGCCGCAGGTGCGGATAGACCACGTACAGAAACAGCATGCCGCGCAGAAAGTGCGTGGCCCCCATGGAGTAGCGCCAGATGCCCACGACGCCAATCAGGAAAATGAAGTCCTTCGACTCGGCGTCGAATGTGGACGTAGGCAACGCCGCAGCGATGCCCAACAATAAACTTAGGTAAAACAGCCAACCGGCGGCCTGAAGTAGGCCGTGCTTTAGCCTGTGCATAATCTGCATCCGTCTCGATCTCGGGCGAGCCAGTAGGGTGGCCCGATGGGGTTAAGGCAGTCGACGAAAACTGGCGACACCCGTTTCGGGTGACGCCAGTAATCCTGTAGGAGCTGGCGAAGCCTGCGATCTTTGGCGTCTTTACAGGCGCCAAAGATCAAAAGATCGCAGCCTGCGGTAGCTCCTACGCGGATGCAGCGTTACCAGCAGATGCCTTCGGTCCGGCCACTGACACTGGTGGCCTGGGACATGAAGCCGACCAGGTCGACCACTTGCTTGCCGGCAGGTGCGTTCTCGGCCAGGGCGCGGAACTTCTCGTCGCGGTTGCCGAGGATGATCACGTCGGAGTTGCCGATCACTTCGTCGAAGTCCGAGTTGAGCAAGGACGAGACGTGAGGGATCTTCGACTCGATGTAATCCTTGTTCGCACCGTGGACGCGGGCATATTCGACGTTGCTGTCGTAGATGCTCAGGTCGTAGCCTTTGCCGATCAGCATTTCCGCCAGCTCTACCAGCGGGCTTTCGCGCAGGTCATCGGTGCCGGCCTTGAAGCTCAAGCCCAGCAGGGCGACTTTGCGTTTGTCGTGGCTGGAAACGATGTCGAAGGCGTTCTGCACCTGAGACACGTTGCTGCGCATCAGCGAGTTGAGCAGCGGCGCATCGACGTCCAGGGTGCTGGCGCGATAGGTCAGGGCACGGACGTCCTTTGGCAGGCAAGAGCCGCCGAATGCAAAGCCTGGACGCATGTAGTACTGGGACAGGTTGAGCGTCTTGTCCTGGCAGACCACTTCCATCACTTCGCGACCGTCGACACCGACCGCTTTGGCGATGTTGCCGATCTCGTTGGCGAAGGTCACTTTGGTCGCATGCCAGACGTTGCAGGTGTACTTGATCATCTCGGCGACTTCGATGTCCTTGCGGATGATCGGCGCGTCGAGCTCTTCGTACAGCGATTGCAGAACATCACCGGAGGCGGTGTCGAACTCGCCGATCACAGTCATCGGTGGCAGATCGTAGTCAGCGATCGCGGTGCTTTCACGCAGGAACTCAGGGTTGACCGCGACACCGAAGTCGACGCCGGCTTTCTTCCCGGAGCAGTCTTCGAGGATCGGGATCACCACGTTCTTCACGGTGCCCGGCAATACGGTGCTGCGAACCACGATGGTGTGGCGGGTGGTCTTGTCACGCAGAACAAAACCGATCTCGCGGCATACCGCTTCGATGTAGTTGAGTTCCAGGTCGCCGTTTTTCTTGCTTGGCGTCCCGACGCAAATCATCGACAGGTCGGTGTCACGAATCGCTTCGGCGAAGTTGGTGGTGCCACGCAGACGACCGGTCTCGATGCCCTGGGTCAGCAGCTCGCCCAGACCCGGTTCAACGATCGGTGATTTGCCGGCGTTGATCAGGTCAATCTTGTCTTTGGAGATGTCTACGCCAACGACCTCATGGCCTCGTGCAGACAAGCAGCCGGCACAGACTGCACCGACGTAACCCAAACCAAATATGCTGATGCGCATCGCATTTACCTCTGTAATTTATTACGCCATTAGATGGCCGGAATTAATGATGTTCAGCGGTCATAGTGCACTCGAAAGTGTGACCGTAAGGCGCCACAGGCCGTGTGCAGGCATACTAAGTTCCGAGTGTCTAAATAAAGCACTCAAGGTGTGCGAAACTTGGCCTTATTGTTATGACCTGCCCTGATATGCAGCCGGTCTTCCTGGGGAAGACATTCGTGCAAAGAATTTCTCGCACTCGATAATTGACTTAAAGCCATTAAAATCAAGTGGTTATGCACTCAGGTGAGCGCAATTATAGGGGCGCGGCCATGGCCTTATAGGGGATAGTGATGTTGCCTTATCTCCCGTCCTTCACGTTTATTCCACACCAGGGATCAGAGTGTCGAAGTTCATGTGACAACTTCGCTACGGTGATCGCCTTGCTACGTAAGTTATCTCGTACGTTCCCAAAGATAATCGTTACCGGTGGTATGAACGACTCATCTGGACATAGTTCCTGCCCGCCCATCCTGAAATCTGAAATCTCTTGAAATATTGCCAAAGATGGCACCGCTTTCAAATTGATATCATCGGCCATATGGCCCTTTATTAACGGGGGATGAATCGCTTTGGATGGGTATATGCCACTATCCTCAAAAAAAATATGTGCCACTACGAAAAAAAGTGACATATATCGAGCGAATGAAAAGTTCAAAATGATTAAGAGGTATTTTTGACGCCAAAAAAATGGCGTATTCGGTAGGGGAAATCGGAGGGGAATAGCGGTCGGCGCACGTGCCTGAAAATGACGTGCGCCGAAAGAGTGCGTTATTCGGCGGCGTGGTCGCGCAGAAAAACCAGGGTGTCGGGTTTCGACTGTTCGGCACTGAAGCGGTAACCCTGCGCATCAAATTGCTTGAGTGCGGCGGGGTCGTTGATCCGCTCTTGAATAACGAAGCGGCTCATCATGCCCCGGGCCTTTTTCGCGTAGAAGCTGATGATTTTGTACTGACCGTTTTTCAGGTCCTTGAACTCGGTGTTGATAATTCGCGCATTCAGCGACGAGCGCTTGACCGCCGAGAAGTATTCGTTGGACGCCAGGTTGAGCAACAGGTCATCGCCTTGCTCGGCGAGGGCTTCGTTCAGCCACTCGCTGATCCGGGTACCCCAGAAGGCATACAAATCCTTGCCACGGGCATTGGCCAGTTTGGTGCCCATCTCCAGTCGATACGGTTGCATCAGGTCCAGTGGGCGCAACAGGCCGTACAGGCCCGACAGCAGGCGCAAGTGTTGCTGGGCGTAAGCGAAATCCGCCTCGCTGAAGGTTTCGGCATTCATGCCGGTATACACGTCGCCTTTGAACGCCAGCAGTGCCTGCTTGGCGTTGTCCTGGTTGAAGCCCGGGGTCCAGCTGCCAAAACGCGCGGCGTTGAGCCCGCCGATCTTGTCGGAGACGTGCATCAACTCACTGATCTGCGCCGGGCTCAGCTCGCGTAACTGCAGGATCAGTTCCTGTGAGTGATCGAGGTATTGCGGCTGAGTAAAGCGCTGGGTTACCGGCGGGGACTGGTAATCGAGGGTCTTGGCTGGGGAAATCACCATCAGCATGAAGTCGTCTCCTGAAATCGTCGGGGGATTCTAGGGGGTTGTCGGAGTTGACTCCAGCTATCAAGGTCATAGGTGATCGGCGGCGGGCACGGTCCCCTGTGGCGAGGGGGCTTACTGTGGCGAGGGGGCTTGCTCCCGTTCGGCTGCGCAGCAGTCGTAATTCAGCAGATGCGTTTTACCTGACACTATGAGGTTGCTGATTTCAGGACCGCTGCGCGGCCCAACGGGGGCAAGCCCCCTCGCCACAGGGAACTGCGGCGCATATCAGCTATAGTGCGCCGCGGGTTTTGTTATGGAGACATCCCTTTGCGTATCGCCTTCGTTTTCTCGGCCTGGCTGTTCAGCCTCGGCGCTATCGCCGCGCCAGCTGACGTCGCCACGCTGGACCGCAGTACCTGGCCGGAGCCGCTGAGCAGCCCGACCCTGTTCGACGTGGCGTCGCGGGCGGAGATCCTCACCTTCGCTCGCGCCTTGCTCGCCAGCGAGGCGCTGGACGAGGCGGCGTTGAAGCAGCGGTTGGGGCTGCGGATGATCAATCTGGAGTCGATCGATCGCGTTCGTCAACGGATGTGGCAGCGCTTGCTCGCCAACTACAACTTCGCCCAGCAAAGCTGCGATCAGGACGCGTCTTTCTGTTATCTGGTCGAAGACCTGGACAGTCTGCGCGATCAGGCCGGCAAGTTTCAGGTCGCGGCCGATTCCTACTACACGCGCTGGGCCGAGCCGAGCCGGATGTTCCATGAGCGCTATCTGGACGAGCAGCTGCGCAAGGCGGCGTTGTTCCCGCAAACCAGCAGCGAAATCGATCGTTTTGGCGACTACGAGCGCAACGGCGACGAACTCAACGACCGGCTGTTTCTACTGACCTTCGACAGCGCTGCCGCCGCCTCGCCGGATAACAGCGCCAGGGTCGCCGAGTACCTGCGCGAGTCGAACCTGAGCGGGAGTTTTTTTGTCCTGGGCAGCGATATTCAGACGCGATTGACCCAGCGCTCGGTGGCCGATCTGCAAGCGCTGTACTCACAGCAGTGCGTTGGTGTGCAGGGCTGGGAGTACCGCTCCCATAGTCATTGGCAGGACTGGCAAAACTCGATCCAGCGCAGCGTCGAACTGCTCAAAGGCAAGCTGCCGGAGAACTACGTACCCCTGTTTCGCCCGCCCTATGGCCAGCGTCGCGCCGATGGCGAAGGTTTTTTCAAGGCTCAGGGTTTGCAGGTGGCCTTGTGGGACATCGATCCACAGGATGCAGGCGGCAAGCTCAAGGCTCAACAGAGTGGCGAGCGGGTGTTGACCCTGATGTTGCTGTGGCGCCGTGGAGTGATCAATTTTAATGTAAAACAGGATGCGGTAAAAACCGCGATGCCTTGGTTGATCACCCAAACCGCACAAAGCGGGATCGGCTGGGAGGATTGCCAGGACGCTTTTCGCTGAAAAGACCAAAGGCCAGCAAATGCTGGGGGAAAGGCTGAAAAGAGAAATTTTTACGAAGATTTCATTGCAGGCGGACTTCCGACTTTAAACGGGGTGATGGCAGTCCGCCAAGTGCTATTGGTCACTCTGAAAAATAAACTTCAAAAAAACGTCAAAGTACTTTTTTCTGTCATGGGTTTTAGAGTATTACGAAGACAGACCGCCGAAACCTGCAACACAGGTGGCGTCTTCCAAGACCCCTTGTGTGCAGTTCACTTGAGTCCTGCTCTTTTTAGGTAGGGCGGGGTGAATTCGGTGGCCACTTCGAGGCGCAGCACTGTCACGGTATTGCGTCGACTGGCTCCCACAAAGGTGACCGAGTATGGATGATCACGGACGTAGTTCTTCCTCCAACCAGCCAATCCTTTATGTACTCGATACCAACGTATTGATTCACGATCCAAACGCTCTGCTTAACTTCGAAGAACACCACGTCGCGATCCCGATGACCGTGCTTGAAGAGCTCGACAAGCTCAAGAGCGGGCATCACAGCGTGGCTGCGGAATGCCGTCAGGCCATACGCCTGATCGACAAGACCCTGGGCGACGCCAGCCCTGAAGACGTTGAACTGGGTGTGCCGATCCAGCGCGGCAAAAGCGGGCCCAAGGGTTTGCTGTCAATTCTGATGAGCAAACGCGCCGAACCTAACATCATTCTGCCCGAGCATCTGAACGACAACATCATCATCAACCAGTTGATCGACCTGCACGCGCGCGAACCCAAACTGCCCGTGGTGCTGGTCACCAAAGACATCAACATGCGCCTCAAGGCCCGGGCTTGTGGGATCGCGGCCGAGGACTACAGCACCGACCAACTGGTTGACGACGTCTCGCTGCTGCCTAATGGTTATCACAACATGGACGGCTCCTTCTGGGACCGCGTGAAGAATGTCGAAACCCGTCAGGACCACGGTCGCACCTGGCATCAGGTGCAGTTGATCGACAACCTGCCGGCGGTGCATATCAATGAGTTCATCATCGACGAACAGGGGTTTGTCGGCTGGATCAAGGAGATCGAGGAAGACCGGCTGCTGATTCTCGACCTGCACCAGGAACCCCTGTTGCACCAGGAAGCCTGGGGCCTGAAACCGCGTGACATCTATCAGAGCCTGGCGCTGTACGCCTTGCTCGATCCGGATATTCATCTGGTCAACCTGTCCGGGGCAGCAGGGTCCGGTAAAACCATCCTGGCACTGGCCGCGGCGATCGAACAGACCATGGTCAGCAAACGCTATCGGCGGATCATCGCTACTCGTAGCGTGCAGGGACTGGACCAGGAGATCGGCTTCCTGCCCGGCACCGAAGCGGAAAAAATGGAGCCTTGGCTGGGTGCCATCACCGACAACCTCGAAGCCTTGCACATGGACGACGAGAGCACCCATGGCAGTGTCGACTACATCCTCAGCAAAGTGCCGTTGCAGTTCAAATCCCTCAACTACATTCGAGGCCGCAGCTTCCAGCAGAGTCTGATCCTGATCGATGAATGCCAGAACCTCACCCCGCACCAGATGAAAACCATCATCACCCGTGCCGGTGCCGGTTCCAAAGTGGTGTGCCTGGGCAACCTGGCGCAGATCGACACCCCTTACCTGTCCGCGACCAGTTCCGGGCTGACCTACCTGACCGAACGCTTCAAAGACTTCCCCAACGGGGTGCATATCACCCTGCAAGGAGTGCCTCGTTCGATTCTGGCCGAATACGCCGAATCGCATTTGTAACCTCTGCGAACCGGGCGGGCCAAAGCCGCCCGGTTTCATTCTGACAAACGACGATCCCCCGTAGGAGCTGCCGCAGGCTGCGATCTTTTGATCTTGCAGGAGCTGGCGAAGCCTGCGATATTTTGGCGTCGGCAAGATTGATGAAGATCAAAAGATCGCAGCCTGCGGCAGCTCCTACATAGGGCCGGCGGTGATCTTGCAATCAAACGTGCGAATAATTGACCCGCAGGTTTACAATCGACGCTCCTGATCAGGAGTAACCCTGTGCTGACTCATCTCGATTCCCAAGGTCGCGCCAATATGGTCGACGTCACCGAAAAAGCCGTGACGTCACGTGAAGCCACGGCCGAAGCGCTTGTGCGCATGCTCCCCGAAACCCTGCAGATGATCGTCAGCGGCGGTCACCCCAAGGGTGATGTGTTCGCCGTGGCGCGGATTGCCGGGATTCAGGCGGCGAAGAAAACCTCAGATTTGATCCCGCTGTGCCATCCGTTGCTGCTGACCAGCGTCAAGGTCGAACTCAGCGCCGAAGGCGAGGACGCGGTGCGCATCGTGGCCCGCTGCAAGCTGGCCGGGCAGACCGGTGTCGAGATGGAAGCGCTGACCGCCGCCAGTGTCGCCGCGCTGACCATCTACGACATGTGCAAGGCTGTGGATCGCGGCATGATCATCGAGAACGTGCGCTTGCTGGAGAAACTGGGCGGCAAGAGCGGCCACTATCAGGTATCCGAATAATGAAAGTGACGGTGAAGTTTTTTGCCCGCTACCGCGAGGCGCTGGGTGTGGACTCGTTGAAGGTCGAAGGCGACTTCGCTTCGGTCGATGATGTGCGAGTGCTGTTGGCACAGCGTGACGGCGCCGAGGTGTTGAGTGAACAGAATCTGATGTGCGCGCGCAATGAAGACCTGTGTCAGCTCGACGAGCCACTGGCCGACGGCGATGAAGTGGCATTTTTTCCCACCGTGACCGGAGGCTGAGCATGGCGATTCGCGTGCAATCCATGGCGTTCGACCCGGGCGCTGAAGTCAATGCGATGCACGCGGCGAATGTCGGCGTCGGTGCGGTGGTGAGTTTTGTCGGCTACGTGCGTGACTTCAACGATGGGCTTGAGGTTGCCGGAATGTTTCTTGAGCACTACCCGGGCATGACCGAAAAAGCCCTCGGCAAGATCGCCGTCGAAGCCGAACAGCGCTGGCCTCTGCTCAAGCTTGAAGTGCTGCACCGGATCGGCGCTTTGGAGCCGGGGGAACCGATCGTCTTCGTCGGCGCCGCCAGTGCCCACCGCCAGGCCGCGTTCGACGCCTGCGCCTTTGTCATGGACTACCTGAAAACCCGTGCGCCGTTCTGGAAGAAAGAAAACACCAGTGATGGGCCTCGCTGGGTGGAAGGGAAGGACAGCGATCATGCGGCGGTGGAGCGCTGGAGCAAATAAACAGGCTGCCCATTCTCTGTCGGCTGTAAGTCAGTCATCGCGAGCAAGCTCGCTCCTACATTGGATCGGTGTGATCACTTTTTTTGTGTTCACCACAAGTTCACTGTGGGAGCGAGCTTGCTCGCGATAGGGCCATCAGCAGCATCCTCTACCTTTCAGGTTCACCCCATTCATCCTCGCGACCAAAGGAAGAATGAAGTGCGGCCACTCGATTGACGAACAATACATAAAAGTCCAGTATGGAATTATAAGTACAAAAAAGGCGTCTCACGTTTCACTTTTTCTTCTCTCTTGCCAAACCAACAACAACCCGCGAGAAAATGAACATGAAGAAACTCACCCTCATCAGTGGCCTGGCCCTCAGCCTGTTGGCATGCAGCAGCCTGTTCGCCGCCGAGAAACCCCTGCGCATTGGCATTGAAGCGGCGTATCCGCCGTTTGCATTCAAGACTTCCGAGGGGAAAATCAGCGGCTTCGACTACGACATCGGCAATGCGCTGTGCGCGCAGATGCAGGTCAAGTGCGAGTGGATCGAGAGCGAGTTCGACGGCCTGATTCCATCGCTGAAGGTGAAGAAAATCGATGCCGCGCTGTCGTCGATGACCATCACCGCGGAGCGCAAGAATTCGGTCGACTTCACCCACAAGTACTATTTCACTTCGTCGCGACTGGTGATGAAGAAAGGCGCTGTGGTGGATGATCAGTACGCCAGCCTCAAAGGCAAAACGGTTGGCGTGCAACGGGCCACCACCACTGATCGTTACGCTACCGAAGTCTTCGAGCCCAAGGGGATCACGGTCAAGCGTTACGGCAACAATGAAGAGATCTACATGGACCTCGCGTCTGGTCGCCTGGACGCCATTTTTGCCGATACCATTCCTCTGGATGATTTCCTGTCGATGCCACGTGGCGCCGATTACGCCTTTGTCGGCCCGGAACTCAAAGACCCGAAATACGTGGGTGAGGGCGCCGGGATCGCCGTGCGCAAGGGCAATACCGCTCTGGTGAGCCAGCTGAACAAGGCCATCGACGACATTCGCGCCAATGGCGAATACCAAAAGATCCAGGCCAAGTACTTCAAGTCGGATATCTACGGCGACTGATCGCGCACGCCAGGTATTGCGATGGTGCCTGGCGGTGCGGAAAAGATCGCAGCCTGCGGCAGCTCCTACAGGATCGCATGCTCCTGCAATTTCACAGGTGTACTCGGCCAGTGTAGGAGCTGCCGCAGGCTGCGATCCTTTGATCTTCAGCCCTTCAATTCCTTCAATTCCTTCAAATGCTTGTACACCGTCGCCCGCCCCATATTCAGCACATTCGCCACGTAATTGGAGGCGCTTTTGCCTTTGAAGGCGCCTTCGGCGTGCAGGGCCAGCACCAGCTCGCGTTTGTGCTCGCGGGTCAGCAGGTTGAGGCTCAACTGACGTTCGCGCAGCCATGCGTGCAGGAAGGTGTTGATGCGCTCCTGCCAGTCGTCACGAAACAGTGAGTCCGGTTGCGCAATCAGCTTGCTCGGCGACAGGAACAGATCCAGCGCGGCCTTGGCGTTTTCGAACAGCGAGATATTCAGGTTGATGCACAGCACGGCCAGCGGTTGACCATTGCTGTCGCGCAGCACGCTGCTCAGGCTGCGGATTTTCTGGCCGTCCCAGTTGAGCTTTTCGTAGGGACCAATGTTCCGTTCGCTGACCTCTTCACTGAGCATGTCTTCCAGTGCCGCATCGTCGCCCACTTCGCGCTTGGACAGGTTGTTGGCGATGTAGTCGATCTTTTGCGTGCGCAGGTCGTGCAGCACCACCTCGGCGTGGGGGTAAAACAGCGTGGCAATAGCATCGGCAATCGCCCGGAAGTTATCCAGGGCGGGGTCTTGTCGAGGTGGTGTCATAGGGTGTTGCTCCAGGCAGCGTTCAGCGCCCTATCGGTAAGGGCGCTGGGAGTTTGCCGCAATCGAGGCGGGTCGTCACCTGAGGGTGCTAACCCAGGCGAGCGGGGGAGAGCATGGCGGCGCTCAGGCCAAAGCGTGTCAGCTGTTCCGGCAAGGCATCGCCACGTACCAGGGCGGCAGCGGCCTGGCCCATGGCGGGTGAGGTCTGGATTCCGTACCCGCCCTGAGCCGCGACCCAGAACAGGCCGGGCACCTGCTGATCGAAGCCGCACAGCAGATCGCCGTCACTGACGAAACTGCGCAACCCGGCCCAGGTTCGGGTCGGCCGGCGAATGGTCAGGGTAGTGGCTTCCTCGATCTGGTAAATACCCATGGCGATGTCCAGCTCTTCGGGCTGCACGTCGTGGGGCTCGACCGGGTCGGCGTTGGCCGGGGAGCCGAGGAACATGCCGGCATCCGGTTTCATGTAGAACGACTCGTCGAGACTGACCAGCATCGGCCAGTCGTGGATATCCAGCCCTTCGGGACCGGCGAAGATAAACGCTGCCCGGCGCTTGGGTTGCAGGCCGATCGCCTTGGCCCCGGCCATCTCGCCGATTTTGTCGGCCCAGGCGCCAGCCGCATTGATCACCACTGGAGCGCTGAAGGTTTGTCCGGCAGTTTTCACCTGCCATTGGCCCTGGGCGTCACGGCTCAGGCTCTGCACTTCACAGTCGGTATGCACTTCACCCTGATTGCGTCGGATACCCCGCAGATACCCCTGATGCAGGGCGTCAGTGTCGATGTCGCTGGCACTCGGGTCGTAGATCGCACCGTGGACTTTTTCCCGGCGCAGGATCGGCAATCGAGCACAGGCTTCGTCGGCGCTGAGCAGCTGCATCTCAGGCACGCTGGCCTTGGCGCTCAGGTATTGATTATTCAGCTCTTCGGGGTCGCCGGTGAAATCCACGGTCATTTCCCCGCGCGGAGTCAGCAACGGATGCTCGCAGAAACCCGCCGGTGGTGCATCGAAGAAGTCTCGGCTGGCCAGGGTCAATGCGCGGACCTGAGACGTGCCATAGGCGGCGGTGTACAAGGCGGCGGAACGTCCGGTGGAGTGATAGGCCGGATGCGCTTCGCGCTCCAGCACAATCACCCGAGTGTGACGTGACAGGAAGTAACCGGTGGACGCACCGGCGATACCACCGCCGATGATGATGAAATCTGCCTGAGTCATGGGGTTCTCCTGGAAATTGTGAGCCTGAGTCTGGCGGGGCTTTTTGTGGCGAGGGAGATTGCTGTGGCGAGGGGGCTTGCCCCCGCTGGAGCGCGAAGCGGTCCTAAAATCGGTAACCGCATTTTGTCAGGTAGAACGCGTCAACCGTTTTACGACTGCTTTGCAGCCGAGCGGGGGGAAGCCCCCTCGCCACAGGGGACCGTATCCGGGCTGTGTTAGCTATTGCGCTGTAACTGGTAGAGCGCATTGGCCAGTGCGATGTCTTCCAGGCCCAGGCCGATGGAGCGGAAGAACACGTGACGGTCGTAGGCTGGACGTGGTGTCTGTTCGCTGAGCAACTCTGGCAGATCGCCGCGAATGGCACTTTTATCCCAGCCATGCTGCTCGCTGGCGATCAGCATTTCTCCAGCCGAGCCAGGTGTGGTCTGACGATAGTCGCAATAGACCTGCATTTCATTCAGCGCGTGCGGCGGCACTTCGTGAGCTCGCGGTGCGTTGGTGCTGATCGAGGTGATCAGTGCCGGTTTGCTCAAAGTAAGCGGATCGATCACCGGGCCAGCCGAGGAAGTGCAGAGCATGATGACGTCGACATCGCTGAGCGCTTCCTCACGGCTGGCAACGATCTGCAGGCGCGGATCAAGCGCGCGCAGTGACGCCAGCGCTTCCGGACTTTTGTCCGCCAGGCCCGGCGAATAGAGATTGATGCTTTGCCAGTCGCGCAGGTTTTTCGCGTAGTGCAGGTGCGCCTGGGCTACAGGGCCGCTGCCAATGATGGCCAGACGCTGGGCATCAGGCGCGGCGAGCGCATCAACCGCCACCGCGGTGGTCGCGGCGGTGCGGGCGGTGGTCAATTCGCCAGCGTCGCACAGCAGCAATGGCTGGCCGGTTTCCATCGACATCAACAATGTCCAGGCGGTGACCAGCGGGCCTTCGCTGCGTACGATATAGGGCGAGGTTTTCACCCCGTAGACGCGGTCTTCGGCCAGAACCCCAAGGTAGTTGATGAAATCGCCAGCACCGTGGGGGAACTCCACCAACTGCTGGGCAGGTTGCACCGCTTGCCCGGCAGCCAGGTCACGGAACAGCTTGCGCAGGATCTGCGGCACGTCGACTTGCTCGAGGAGCTGGCGGGCCTGGGTCTGGGCGATCACATAAGGCGTGCTGGACATGCAGATGCTCCCGTGGAGATGAAAGTAAACTAATTTGTCCATTATGGACTTATAGTTCTCGCTGACAATATCCAGACGAAAAAAAACGCAGGCCGTTTCCGGTCTGCGTCTGTTTTATTGCGCCGGGTTTTACGGGTGCTTGCGCTCTACTGCGCGCAGCAGATGCGTGGGTGGAGTTTCGCAACTGATCTTGCGACCCAGCAGCGCCTCGATGGACGGTAGCTGGTAGGAGTCATCTTCACCGGCAAAGCTGATCGAAACACCGCTGGCGCCAGCCCGACCGGTACGGCCGATGCGGTGCACATAATCGTCCGGCATTTCCGGCAGGGTGAAGTTGATCACGTGGCTGATGCCATCGATGTGAATCCCGCGGCCGGCGACATCGGTGGCGACCAGTACGCGGATCTTGCCTTCGCGAAAGCCTTCCAGGGTCTTGATGCGCTTGTGCTGCGGCACGTCGCCGGACAGCTGCGCGGCGTTGACGCCGTCACGCACCAGGCGTTCTTCGATGCGCCGCACCTCATCCTTGCGGTTGGCGAAGACCATCACCCGTTCCCAGCCGTTGTCGTTCACCAGATTGTAGAGCAACTTGTATTTATCGCTGCCGGCGACGGCATAGATGTGCTGCTCGACCATGTCGCTGGCGACGTTGATCGCTTCGATTTCGACAATGGCCGGATCGGTGGTCCATTGCTTGGCCAGGTTCATCACGTCTTCAGTGAAGGTCGCGGAGAACAACAGCGTCTGACGCTCGTTTTTCGGTGGGGTCTGGCGAATGATCTGACGCACTTGCGGGATGAAACCCATGTCGAGCATGCGGTCAGCTTCGTCGAGCACCATCACTTCGACCATGTCGAGGTGGACGTCACCGCGCTGGTTGAAGTCCAGCAGGCGGCCGGGGGTGGCCACGAGGATGTCGCAGTGGCGGGCTTCGAGGTGCTTGAGTTGCTTGTCGAAGTCCATGCCGCCGACGAACGTCATGACGTTCAGTCCGGTGTATTTGGTCAGATCGGCCGCGTCCTTGGCGATCTGGACCACCAGTTCGCGGGTCGGAGCGATGATCAGCGCCCGCGGTTCACCCATGTAGCGCTCTTTGGGCGGCGGGGTCTGCAACAGCTGGGTGATGATCGAGATCAGGAACGCGGCGGTTTTACCGGTGCCGGTCTGGGCACGCCCGATGGCGTCCTCACCCTTGAGGGTGAAGCCCAACACCTCGGCCTGGATCGGCGTGCAGTACGGGAAACCCAGGTCCTGGATCGCGTGCATCAGTTCTGGTGCAAGTTTGAAATCGTGAAAGCGGGTTTTGCCTTCCTGGGGTTCGACGACGAAATCTTCGAGTTTCCAGGGTGTGACTGGCGGTTTCGGCGCGCGTTGGCGGCGAGGTTGCGCAGGTTTGGCTTCTTCGCTGCGCGGTTGCTCGCAGGCCGGAGCCGCAGCAGGTTGGGCGACGGCTGTGCTCACCGGCTCTTTCTTGGGTACGGCCCCAGACACTGCGCGATCCGGCTGATTAGCGTCGGTGCGGGTTCCGGAGCTGTGGGAAGGTGCAATAGAGCCAGGCGCGAGCTGCTCAGCCTCGCTTTTACCAAACATTTTCTTGAGTGCTTTGAGCACGGTCATCTCATCAAATTGGTTAAGTGCCGGGCAGTGTAATGCAAGAATCGGGCGCGGCGTAGCTCATTGGTCATACGGCTACAGGAAGTTTCAGTTTTCAGCGCAAACGGTCGGCGAGCCAGGCGCCAATGTCGCGAATTTCTTCGGGTAACACTTCGTGGCCCATTGGGTATTCCTGCCATGTCACGGTGACATCAAGTCGTTTCAAGTGCTCGTAAGCGGTTCGGCCCATGGCGTTTTGTACGACCTCGTCGTAATGACCGTGCAGGCAATACACCGGAATCCGTTGTTGGCTGGCGGACAATTGCAGTTCGTCACTGAAGGTTGGTGCATAAGTGGAGAGGGCAACTACGCCACCCAATGGTCCTTGCCACTTCAAAAAAGCGGTGTGCAGAACCACCGCGCCACCCTGTGAAAAACCGGCAAGAAAAATCCGCGAGGCGTCTATTCCGCTGGCGCGCTGTTCTTCAATCACATTGATCAGCGTTTGCGCGGACTCATCCAACTGCTCGCAGTTGATCGCCCGGGCCGGGCTCATGGCCAGAATGTCGTACCAGCTGGGCATCTCGTAACCGCCATTGATAGTCACGGCGCGGGTCGGTGCCTGAGGCAAAACGAAGCGGGTGGTCAGCAGTATTTCTTGCAGCGCTTCGGCCACCGGCAGGAAATCGTAGCGGTCGGCACCCAGGCCGTGGAGCCAGATCACGCAGGCGTCGACGGGGTTGCTGGGCTGAAGAATCAAGGTCTGGGTCATGTCTGCTCCAATAGTGTGCGTGCGCGCTGATTGTGTGCGTGGTCAGAGTGCGCGCCTGGTTGATCAGTTACGAAGATGTCGCAAGGCTGCAAGTTTTGCTATTGACCTGTCACTAAAGCGCTTTAGCGCGCGGTTTGGTACGGCCTTTGCTATGGGGAAAGCTGTGCAGTAATCCTGCGCCGAGCGGTAACACTATCAGTCTACCTTCGGTTGTGGGATAGCAAAAAAATCCGCTGATGGACGTTCGCCAAAGGCCGCTACGGGCTTCGCGAACATGAAAGGGCTACAGCCCGTTCGGCCGATTGGTGAGAAGTGAGTTTTCCATTCTATGGATTTTCTCCTACGAGACTCATAGCGAAGGTCTTACGCCGCTTGACCCTAATAAAAGCCAACACGGGTCAACAGCGCCTCATAAGGGTGCGGCAAGGCTCAAGCTCCGACACAACAAGAGCAAGAACTGGAGGTTTGAATGAAGATGTTGAAATCCACCCTGGCTATCGTGACTGCGGCCGCAGTGCTCGGTGTCAGTGGGTTCGCTCAGGCGGGTGCAACCCTGGATGCAGTGCAGAAAAAAGGCTTCGTACAGTGTGGCGTGAGTGACGGTTTGCCTGGCTTCTCGGTACCGGACGCAACCGGCAAGATCCTCGGGATCGACGCCGACGTTTGCCGCGCTGTGGCCGCTGCCGTATTCGGCGACGCGACCAAGGTCAAATTCAGCCAGTTGAACGCCAAGGAGCGCTTCACCGCGCTGCAATCCGGCGAAATCGACGTACTGTCGCGTAACACCACCTGGACCAGTTCCCGCGATTCGGGCATGGGCCTGGTGTTTGCCGGTGTGACTTACTACGACGGCATCGGCTTTCTGGTAAACAACAAGCTGGGCGTCAAGAGCGCTAAAGAACTCGACGGCGCAACCATCTGCATTCAAGCCGGTACCACGACCGAACTGAACGTTTCCGACTTCTTCCGCGGCAACGGTCTGAAATACACCCCGATCACTTTCGACACCTCCGATGAAAGCGCCAAGTCGCTGGAATCCGGTCGTTGTGACGTACTGACCTCCGACAAATCCCAGCTCTACGCACAGCGCAGCAAGCTGGCGAGCCCGACCGACTACGTCGTGCTGCCGGAAACCATTTCCAAGGAGCCACTGGGCCCGGTCGTGCGTAAAGGCGACGAAGAGTGGTTCAGCATCGTCAAGTGGACCCTGTTCGCCATGCTCAATGCCGAAGAAATGGGTATTACTCAGAAAAACGTCGAAGCCGAAGCCAAAGCCACCAAGAACCCCGACGTTGCACGTCTGCTGGGTGCTGACGGTGAATACGGCAAGGATCTGAAACTGCCGAAAGACTGGGTTGTGCAGATCGTCAAGCAAGTGGGCAACTACGGTGAAGTGTTCGAGAAAAACCTCGGCAAAGGCACTCCACTGGCCATCGACCGCGGGCTGAACGCTCTGTGGAACAACGGCGGCATTCAATACGCACCACCAGTGCGCTGATGGTTCTATCACCCGGTGGGCCAACCACCGGGTGATGTTCTGTTCCATTATTTCTGGGGCACTTCATGCAAAATTCAATCGGCGCACCAAAGCAGAGGCTCAGCCTCAGCGATCCACGAGTGCGTGCGTGGGCATTTCAGATCATCACGATTGTCGCGGTGGTCTCGATGGGCTGGTATCTGTTCGATAACACCCAAACCAACCTTCAACACCGGGGCATTACCTCCGGTTTCGACTTTCTCGAGCGCAGCGCCGGATTCGGCATCGCTCAGCATTTGATCGACTACACCGAATCGGACAGCTATGCCCGGGTGTTTGTCATCGGCCTGCTCAATACCCTGCTGGTGACCTTCATCGGCGTCATCCTGGCGACGATCCTCGGCTTCATTGTCGGCGTTTCCCGGCTGTCGCAGAACTGGATCATCAGCAAGCTGGCGACCGTCTACGTCGAGGTCTTCCGCAACATTCCACCGCTGCTGCAGATTCTGTTCTGGTACTTCGCGGTGTTCCTGACCATGCCGGGGCCGCGCAACAGTCATAACTTCGGCGATACTTTCTTCGTCAGTAGCCGTGGCCTGAATATGCCGGCAGCCCTGACCGCCGACGGGTTCTGGCCGTTCATGGCCGGTATCGTGGTGGCGATCGTTGCCGTCGTGATGATGTGCCGCTGGGCCAACAAGCGTTTCGAAGCGACCGGTGTACCGTTCCACAAGTTCTGGGTTGGCCTGGCGCTGTTCCTGGTGATCCCTGCACTGTGCGCACTGATCTTTGGCGCTCCGTTGCACTGGGAATTGCCGAAGCTGCAAGGCTTCAACTTTGTCGGTGGCTGGGTGTTGATCCCGGAACTGCTGGCCTTGACCCTGGCCTTGACGGTGTACACCGCGGCGTTCATCGCCGAGATCGTGCGTTCGGGGATCATGTCGGTCAGCCATGGCCAGACCGAAGCAGCCCGTTCCCTCGGCCTGCGCAACGGTCCGACCCTGCGCAAGGTGATCATTCCGCAAGCGCTGCGGGTAATCATTCCGCCGCTGACCAGCCAATACCTGAACCTGGCGAAGAACTCCTCGTTGGCGGCCGGTATCGGTTATCCGGAAATGGTCTCGCTGTTTGCCGGTACGGTGCTGAACCAGACCGGGCAGGCCATCGAGGTCATTGCCATCACCATGAGCGTGTACCTGGCGATCAGCATCAGCATTTCCCTGCTGATGAACTGGTACAACAAGCGCATTGCGCTGATCGAGCGGTGAGGAAGCGCACATGACGACTCATATTTTCAAACCCGACATGCCACCACCGAGCAGCAGCATCGGTGTCGTGGCGTGGATGCGGGCGCACATGTTCTCCAGCTGGCTCAACACCCTGCTGACACTGTTCGCGTTCTACCTGATCTGGCTGATAGTACCGCCGATCCTGAGTTGGGCGATTCTCGATGCCAACTGGGTTGGCACCACGCGCGCCGACTGCACCAAGGAAGGCGCCTGCTGGGTGTTCATCCAGCAGCGCTTTGGTCAGTTCATGTATGGCTACTATCCGACCGACTTGCGCTGGCGGGTCGACTTGACCGTGTGGCTGGCGGTGATCGGCGTTGCGCCATTGTTCATCTCGCGCTTCCCGCGCAAGGCGATCTACGGCCTGGGCTTCCTGGTGCTCTATCCGATCATTGCCTACACCTTGCTGCACGGTGGCTGGTTTGGTCTGAGCGAAGTAGCGACCAGCCAATGGGGCGGCCTGATGCTGACCCTGGTGATCGCTACTGTCGGTATTGCCGGCGCCTTGCCACTGGGGATCATGCTGGCCCTGGGGCGTCGCTCGAACATGCCGGCGATTCGAGTGGTCTGCGTGACCTTCATCGAATTCTGGCGCGGCGTGCCGTTGATCACTGTGCTGTTCATGTCCTCGGTGATGCTGCCGTTGTTCCTGCCCGAAGGCATGAACTTCGACAAGTTGCTGCGGGCGCTGATCGGGGTGATTCTGTTCCAGTCGGCCTACGTGGCCGAAGTGGTGCGCGGCGGTCTGCAGGCGATTCCCAAAGGTCAGTACGAAGCGGCTGCGGCGATGGGCCTCGGTTACTGGCGTAGCATGGGCCTGGTGATTCTGCCGCAAGCCTTGAAGCTGGTGATCCCTGGCATCGTCAACACCTTCATTGCGCTGTTCAAGGACACCAGCCTGGTGATCATCATCGGCCTGTTCGACCTGCTCAACAGCGTCAAGCAAGCCGCCGCCGACCCGAAATGGCTGGGCATGGCCACCGAAGGCTATGTGTTCGCAGCCCTGGTGTTCTGGATTTTCTGTTTTGGTATGTCCCGCTATTCCATGCATTTGGAACGCAAGCTGGATACAGGCCACAAGCGTTAGGAGCGTAGTTTATGAGTGAAGCGATCAAACAGCCTGTGAGCCCTGAAGGCATTATTCAGATGCAGGGCGTGAACAAGTGGTACGGCCAGTTCCACGTACTGAAAGACATCAACCTGAACGTCAAACAAGGCGAGCGTATTGTCTTGTGCGGGCCGTCCGGTTCCGGCAAGTCGACCACCATTCGTTGCCTCAATCGCCTGGAAGAGCACCAGCAGGGCCGCATCGTCGTTGATGGCGTGGAACTGACCAACGACCTCAAGCAGATCGAAGCGATTCGTCGTGAAGTCGGCATGGTGTTCCAGCACTTCAACCTGTTCCCGCACCTGACCATCCTGCAGAACTGCACGCTGGCGCCGATGTGGGTGCGCAAGATGCCCAAGCGCAAGGCCGAAGAAATTGCCATGCACTACCTGGAACGCGTGCGCATTCCAGAGCAGGCGCACAAGTATCCGGGGCAGCTTTCCGGTGGTCAGCAACAGCGCGTGGCGATTGCTCGGGCACTGTGCATGAAGCCGAAAATCATGCTGTTCGATGAGCCGACTTCAGCCCTCGATCCGGAAATGGTGAAAGAGGTTCTGGACACCATGATCGGCCTGGCCGAAGACGGCATGACCATGCTCTGCGTAACCCACGAAATGGGCTTCGCCCGCACCGTGGCCAACCGCGTGATCTTCATGGACAAGGGTGAAATCGTCGAACAGGCCCCACCGAACGACTTCTTCGACAGCCCGCAGAACGATCGGACCAAGCTGTTCCTGAGCCAGATTCTGCATTGATGAGGTGAGCGCGGTTGCTGGGTGAACGTTAACGTTTGCCGCCTTGAAGCCCCGTTAGCTAACGCTTGCGGGGCTTTTTGGTACGTGCTGTTTACGTTGCCAGGGTATCGATTTTGTCGAGCGCCAAGCGTACGGCACGATGTGCGTTGAGCCGTCCGTAACCGTAGTAGTGGCTGTGACCGTTAGGGTCGTATTGGCCGAGAACGCCATCGTCGGGGTGACCGATCTTGTCGCAGCAATCGGCGAGAATTTTTCGCACATCTTCGCGTGTCAGTGCCGGATTGGCCGCAAGAACCAACGCCGCCACTCCGGCCGCTCCTGGGCAAGCGCTGGAGGTGCCGCTGAAAGTCTCGGTATATCTGCCTGACCCATCTACACCTGAGGTGCCGTTGTCAGCGATCTCGCCACTCAGGCTTGTGGTGCGTATTCCGCGCGTCTGTGGCTTTGAGGTGGTTGGCTTGAATTTCGGATCCGGGTGCTGCTGGTCGCCACTAGGGAAACAGCACCAGATCGCTTTGCCGAAGTCACTGTAGGCACTGCGGCGGTTCTGGTCGTTGCAGGCGGCGACTGCAATGACCATCGGATGGCTGGAATAACCGTCGATATCCACGCTCTCGTTGCCATTGCCCGCCCCGAAGAAGAGGACGCAGCCTTTTCCTTTGCGCCCTTTGGTGGCGGCGTACTGCATCGCCAACCGGGTACTTGCAGCCAAGGGGAATTCCTTCAGATGCCTGGGATCCGTCGGGTCGGCCCAATGCCCTTCGGCGGGCCCCCAACTGCATGAAATGATGTCAGCGCCGTTATCGGCCGCCCAGAAAAAAGCATCGGCTTCAGCCCGTGCGCCCAAGGGTTTGGTCAGCTTCAAAGGCATCAGCCTGGCTTGGGGAGCAACACCGCTTGCACCCTCCTGGCCATTGGCGCAGGCCACGCCTGCAGCCGCTGTACCGTGCTGTTCGTGTTGATTTTTTGGGCGTGGGCCGCTCTTGGCATTGAGACGATCGAAGTTCTGTGGCGCTACAATTTTCCCAGGGCCTGCGAACTCGGGATGGTCTATATCGAAAGCGTCATCAATGACCGCGATAACAACACCCTCACCTTGGCTCAGCGCATGGGCTGCCTCGACGTTGGCGCTGGCGTCGATATGAAGCTGATACGTCACAGTGGTTCTTTTCAGATGCCATTGATTTGGGTGAATGGCGCGCCGTTGCGGCTGCCGCAAAATTTCAGGATGGCAATACTCGACGTCTGTACGCTCAAGCAGATCCAGCGCGAATGAACATACACCCGACCCGCCGTGGTCTTTATGGTTCACGAAGAAAGCGTTGGTGGCGTAGGGAGCGTGCTGCTTTATTTGCAGACCAAGCTCTTCAAGGATTGCCTGGCATTGCGTCGGGGTGAGTTGATCAATGAACTTGAGAAAAATATTCTCCGTGTACAGCACGGGTTCCTGCGTATCCGGATCTATCAGCACGCTGCCGGCGAAGCGTAGCTGCGGCAAAGCGCGCAGCAGAGCTTTGCGTCTGGATAAACAGTTCACCGCCACAGGGACTTTGAAGACTTGAACACCTGCGTCGGCTACTTGCATGATCAGTTGGCCGTCGCCAATCGCCTCATGGGCGTCTTCGCAGTGAAGGGTCGATTCCAGACATTTTCCCGTATGGCTGCGAACGACGATCAGGTCGGGGCTCTTTTCAAGAAAAAAAGAGCATGAGTGGCGCGTGCCGAATTTGATTTCTTCCATGATTTCTCCCGTTGTCTGCTTCAAGGACCAGCAGGCTGGAGCGCCTGTAGCGCAGGGTCTAAGCGTGACAGGCAAGGTGATGAGGCGAAGTCAGCGGCCTGACCTCCTGCCTGTGGGTTGATTCCTTGTCTTCGCAGAGAATCCTGGCGTTCTGTTCCCTGGCTGCGATCAGGATCTCGACATTCACCCGCTCATTGATTTCTTTCCGGTGCGTTGTGTTACCCGGCAAAGCTGACTAACATGTCAGAAAATTCATCCTATGATTGGATGAAAAGGCGAGTCCTGTGTCAGATATTTCTCCATTAGTTAAGCGATCTTTGGTCGATCAGGCCCTGGAGCGGTTGCGCTTGCGCATCAACAACGGCACCTGGACCATCGGCCAGCGCTTGCCCACCGAGCCGGAACTGGCACTTGAGTTGGGCATCAGCCGCAATACGGTGCGTGAGGCCATGCGCGTGTTGGCGTTTTCCGGGTTGATCGAAATTCGCCAGGGCGACGGCAGTTACCTGCGGGCAGTGGTTGATCCGCTGGATACCATGAAGGCGTTGTCCCGCTGCTCCCCCGAGCAGGCCCGGGAGACTCGGCACATTCTTGAAGTCGAGGCCATTGGCCTGGCGGCACTGCGGCGCACCGATGACGACCTCAAGGCACTGCATGAAGCCCTTGGCGTCAGCGGCAGCCACTACCACGGTGATCTCGACAGTTACATCGCCTGCGATCTGGTGTTCCACCGTCGACTGGTGGACGCCGCGCACAACCCGACCTTGAGCGAGCTGTACCGCTACTTTTCCAGCATCGTTGGCGCGCATCTGCGCCAGACCCTGAATATCACGCCGCGGCGCCAGGAGGTGTTCGACCTGCACATCGAGCTGCTGAATGCCGTCGAGCAACGCGACCCGGAACTGGCCAAAGCCATTTCCCGGAAGCTGATCAATGAACCTTGAGACCGAGAACCCCATGTCCGATAACGCCCCACAGGCGACCCGTAGCAGCATGACCCAGACCAAACGCACGGCGGAACTCGAACAGCTGTTGATCGATGCCGAAGCCGATGACGACGTAGTCCAGCAAAGCCATCCGCTGCTGCACCGCCCGTGGCTGTTGCTGCTGGGCTTGATGCTGGTGGCGTTGAACCTGCGCCCGGCGCTGTCGAGTATGGCGCCGTTGCTCAGCGACGTGTCGAAAAGCCTCGGGCTGTCGGCGGCGCAAGCGGGGTTGCTGACCACCTTGCCGGTGCTCTGTCTTGGCCTGTTCGCTCCGCTGGCACCGATTCTGGCGCGACGATTCGGTGCCGAGCGGGTGGTCCTGGGCATCCTGCTGACCCTGGCGGGCGGAATCCTGTTGCGCAGTTCATTTGGAGAAACCGGTTTGTTTGCCGGCAGCATCCTGGCCGGTGCCAGTATCGGGGTGATCGGCGTGTTGCTGCCGGGCATCGTCAAACGCGATTTCCCCAGACACGCCGGGACCATGACCGGGGTCTACACCATGGCGCTGTGCCTGGGCGCGGCCATGGCGGCGGGGGCGACGGTCCCGCTCAGCCAGCATTTCGACGGCAGCTGGGCCATGGGGCTGGGGTTGTGGATCGTGCCGGCACTGGTCGCGGCCGTGTTCTGGTTGCCGCAAGTCGGGCACAAACAGGGTGCGCACAATGTGGCTTATCGGGTGCGCGGTTTACTGCGTGATCCGCTGGCCTGGCAAGTGACCTTGTACATGGGCTTGCAATCCTCTCTAGCCTACATCGTCTTCGGTTGGTTGCCGTCGATTCTGATCGGCCGCGGCCTGACTCCGACACAGGCGGGGCTGGTATTGTCCGGTTCGGTCATCGTCCAGCTGGCCAGCTCGCTGGCTGCGCCGTGGCTGGCAACCCGAGGCAAGGATCAGCGTCTGGCGATAGTGGTCGTAATGGCGCTGGTGATGGCGGGATTGTTTGGCTGTTTATACGCGCCGCTCGAAGGCCTCTGGGGTTGGGCGATTCTGCTCGGTCTGGGGCAGGGCGGGGCGTTCAGTCTGGCGCTGACCCTGATTGTCTTGCGGTCGCGCGACGCCCATGTCGCGGCAAATCTGTCGGGCATGGCCCAGGGTATCGGTTACACCCTGGCGTCCATGGGCCCGTTCGCGGTCGGCCTGGTGCACGACCTGACGGGCGGCTGGACTGCGCTGGGCTGGATTTTCGGGGTGATCGGTATAGCCGCGATCCTCGCCGGCCTCGGCGCCGGACGTTCGCTGTACGTCCAGGTCGAAAGCGAAAAGGTCTGACGCAAGCGCACTGTCGGTATTGCTGTCATGAATGCCGATAGTTTTCAGCGCATTTGCCCACTATCGTGCAGGTACCCTTTCGATACATCGGAGCCTTGTTCATGAGTGACGCCCACAACGCATTGATCACTGAGTTCTATAAAGCTTTCCAGCGGCGGGATGCCGAGGCCATGAGTGCCTGTTACACCGAGGATGTGGTGTTCAGTGATCCGGCGTTTGGCGAGTTGCGCGGGCGTGATGTCGGTGACATGTGGCGCATGCTGACCACTCGGGCCAAAGACTTCACCCTGACCTTCGACAACGTGCGCAGTGATGAACGCAGCGGCAGCGCCCATTGGCTGGCGACTTACCTGTTCAGCCAGACCGGGAACATCGTGGTCAACGATATCCAGGCGCGCTTCGTTTTTCGCGACGGCAAAATCTGTGAGCACCACGACCAGTTCGATTTGTGGCGCTGGTCGCGGCAGGCGCTGGGCGTCAAAGGCCTGTTGCTGGGCTGGACGCCATTGGTGAGAAACGCCGTCCGGGCGCAAGCGTTGAAAGGTTTGAGGGCGTTCCAGAGCAGTCGTTAAAGGTTGGCCTCTGCTAAGATCGCCGTTGGTTTTCATCACACCAAGATCGTCACGTGAACAGTAGCGTCCCCACCTCCGTCAACAGCGTCGAACCCGCGATTGCGATCAGCAAACCGTGGTTTGTCTATTTGGTGCGCGCGGCCAATGGTTCACTCTATTGCGGGATCAGCGATGATCCCGTGCGCCGGTTCGCCACCCATCAACGTGGCAAGGGCGCGCGCTTTTTCCTGTCGAGCCCGGCGGTGGCCCTGGTCTACACAGAAATCTGCCGCGACAAGGGTGAAGCCCTGCGTCAGGAACGCCTGATCAAAAAACTCAAGAAAAGCGCCAAGGAATGCCTGGTGGCCAGTGCTTCGGTCGGCACATCAAGCTGACGGTAACGTCAGGGTGCCCGGGTATTGTCTAGTTTGTGATGGTGGGCCTGGCACTGGCGTGTCTTTACCTTTTATCAATCTGCCTGATAAGCCCCCATCAGCCAGATGGGTAGGCTGCTTACCTTTTGCGCGTTAAGCTGGTTGTCTCTATTCACCCGGCGGGCTGCAGCATGTCAGAGTTGATTCTTCACCATTACTCCACGTCGCTTTTTGCTGAGAAGGCCCGTCTTTTGCTGGGCTTCAAGGGGCTGTCCTGGCGCTCGGTAAACATCCCGGCGGTGATGCCCAAGCCGGATCTGACGGCGTTGACCGGCGGCTATCGCAAGACTCCCGTGCTGCAGGTCGGCGCCGATATCTACTGCGATACCGCGCTGATCGCCCGTCGCCTCGAACAGGAAAAATCCTCGCCGGCGCTGTTTCCGGAAGGCAAGGAACTGGTGGTTGCGGCTTTTGCGGCCTGGGCTGATTCGGTGGTATTCCAGCACGCGGTGAGCCTGGTATTCCAGCCGGAATCGATAGCCGTACGCTTCGCCAAAATGGCGCCCGAAGCCGTTGAGTACTTTGTCGCTGACCGTGCAGGTTTGTTCGCTGGCGGCAGTGCCACTCGATTATCGGCAGCGCAGGCCAAGCATCAATGGCCAACCATCATGGGGCGGCTCGAGCAACAGCTGCAAAGAGAAGAGGGGGATTTCCTGTTCGGTGAGCCGTCGATCGCTGACTTCGCCCTGGCACACAGCCTGTGGTTCCTCAAGGCAACACCCGTGACTGCACCCTTTGTCGACAACTACCCGGCGGTCTCCTCGTGGCTGGCTCGGGTACTGAGTTTCGGCCATGGCGCCTCAAACGAAATGAGCTCGAGCGAAGCCCTGGAAATTGCCCGCCGGACCGAGCCGGCAGCCTTGCCTGATGAAGTTTTCCAGGACCCGAATGGTTTCAAGGCCGGTCAGCAGGTGGTGATTGCCGCAACGGACTATGGCGTCGACCCGGTTGCCGGCGAGTTGCTGTTTGCCGGCAGCGAAGAGTTGATCCTGCGTCGTGAAGATGAGCGCGGCGGGGTGGTGCACGTGCACTTTCCGCGCTTTGGGTTTTGCATCGAAGCGCTCTCGTAGGAGCTGCCGCAGGCTGCGATCTTTTGATCTTCGCGTCCGGTTGGAAAACCGGTGAACCACTGAAAAGATCGCAGCCTGCGGCAGCTCCTACACGGGGGGGGCGTACGGCCGGTCTGGTGCGGCGGCTCCTATTTCAATGCTGTCAGGATAGCCTCAGGGCTGTAACCGCGAATTAAGGTGCCATTCACATCCAGCAGGGGAATCCCCCGTCCACCCAGGGCCTCATAGGCCTTGCGTGCTTCGGCATTCTTCTCGATGTCGAACTCGTTGTACGGGATGCCTTGCTGATCGAGGAAGCGCCGGGTCAGCTTGCAGTAGCCACACCAGTCAGTGGCGTAGAGCACGACCCTGGCGTTGGCCTGGGTCTGCTCGGACACTGACGCCTGCGGGTTGAACAGTCGCTCGATCTTGCCCCAGTTCTGATAAGCCACGACCACCAGCAGGATCAGCAGAAATTTCTTCAGTATCCCGTTCAACATCAGTTGCGACGCTTGAGCTGGTCGGTCAGTTGGGTCGGCAGGCCCTTGATGATCAGTGTCCCGGCTTCTTCGTCGTATTCGATCTTCGAGCCCAGCAGGTGCGCTTCGAAGCTGATGGACAAGCCCTCGGCGCGGCCGGTGAAGCGACGGAACTGGTTGAGGGTGCGTTTATCGGCAGGAATTTCCGGCGACAGGCCGTAGTCCTTGTTGCGGATGTGATCGTAGAAGGCTTTCGGACGCTCTTCGTCGATCAGCTCGGACAATTCCTCCAGCCCCATTGGCTCGCCCATTTTTGCCTGGCTGCTGGCGTAATCCACCAGGGTCTTGGTCTTTTCCCGGGCGGACTCTTCCGGCAGGTCCTCGCTTTCGACGAAGTCGCTGAAGGCCTTGAGCAGCGTGCGGGTCTCGCCAGGGCCGTCGACGCCTTCCTGGCAGCCGATGAAGTCGCGGAAGTACTCCGAGACCTTCTTGCCGTTCTTGCCCTTGATGAACGAGATGTACTGCTTGGATTGCTTGTTGTTTTGCCACTCCGAGATGTTGATCCGCGCCGCCAGGTGCAACTGGCCCAGATCAAGGTGGCGGGAGGGGGTCACGTCCAGCTCGGCGTTCACCGCGACGCCTTCGCTATGGTGCAGCAGGGCGATGGCCAGGTAGTCGGTCATGCCTTGCTGGTAGTGGGCAAACAACACGTGGCCACCCACCGAGAGGTTGGACTCTTCCATCAGTTTTTGCAGGTGTTCGACCGCCACACGGCTGAAGCCAGTGAAGTCCTTGCCGCCGTCGAGGTATTCCTTCAGCCAGCCGCTGAAAGGGTGCGCCCCGGATTCCGCATGGAACAAGCCCCAGGCTTTGCCTTGCTTGGCGTTGTAGCTCTCGTTGAGGTCGGCAAGCATGTGCTCGATGGCCTGGGATTGCGCCAGTTCGGAGTCGCGAGCGTGGAGAACTGCAGGTGTACCGTCGGGTTTTTTGTCGATCAGGTGGACGATGCAATGACGGATCGGCATGGGCTTCTCGGCTGGTTGAATGGGGGAGGGGCGAGCTCCCCGAAAAAGCGCCCAGTGTACCGCACCTGCTAGTTTTGGCGGTGTCCGACAGGCCTTTTGGGCCGGTCTGACCACAGGTATGCAAATTTTTACGGTTTTAGTGCGATAAAGCTGACCAAATGGGTAGGTAGAGGCGGATATTTCCCCGTCTCTGTGCTAGTTTTGCCCGGTCTTGCGCCCAGTAAAGGCGTTAAGCGTGCATTCAGCATTTGTCAGGTCGAACCAAACCCTGAATTTGTTATCTACATCCCCGATTCGTCGCGGTTTGTAATCGGGTGCCAGGTCCAGGCGACCTGGCTCGATGGCTGACACTGCACTCTGCAATCCAAATGAATTTGATAGGGAAGGAACACCACCATGGCTATGACTAAAGACCAACTGATCGCTGATATCGCTGAAGCCATCGACGCGCCGAAAACCACCGCGCGTAACGCTCTGGACCAACTGGGCCAAATCGTTGCTGATCAATTGGAAAATGGCGGCGAAATCACTCTGCCAGGTATCGGCAAGCTGAAAGTGACCGAGCGTCCTGCCCGTACTGGCCGTAACCCATCGACTGGCGCTGCCATCGAAATCGCTGCCAAGAAAGTTATCAAGCTGGTTGTGGCTAAAGGCCTGACCGACGCTGTTAACAAGTAAGACGCAGCAAAAAAAACCGTGCTCCGGAGCGATCCGGGCACGGTTTTTTGTTGCCCGGGCTTTACCCGGGCGTCACCTGGTCAGTCCTTGCGAACCCAGCGCTGGCGCCAGGCCTGTTGCTCGGTTTTGGTCTGGAAGGTCCAGGCGACGAAGCGGCTCTGCTTCTGGCCCTGGGACATCTCCACCACCTGGCTTTCCAATACACCGGCCTTTTTCAGCGCAGTCTGGATCGCCGGCAGGTTCGAGGCTTTCGACACCAGGGTGCTGAACCACAGCACTTTTTGCTGAAAATGCGCGCTCTCGGCGATCAGCTGCGTCACAAACCGTGCTTCGCCGCCTTCACACCACAGCTCTGCCGATTGACCGCCGAAGTTCAGCACCGGCAGTTTGCGTTTCGGGTCGGCACGGCCCAGGGCGCGCCATTTACGCTCGCTGCCACGGGTGGCTTCGTCCATGGAGGCGTGGAAGGGCGGGTTGCACATGGTCAGGTCAAACCGCTCGCCGGGTTCGAGCAAACCCAGCAGGATCTGCTTGGGGTTGGTTTGCAGGCGCAAGCTGATGGCTTTGTTCAGACCGTTGGACTGGATAATGGCTTTGGCCGCGGCGATGGCCTTGGGGTCGACTTCCGAACCAAGGAACTGCCAGCGGTAGTCGCTGTAACCGATCAGCGGATACACGCAGTTGGCGCCCATGCCGATATCCAGCACCTTCACCGCGGCGCCACGAGGGATCACGCCTTCATTGCCGCTGGCCAGCAGGTCGGCCAGAAAATGCACGTAATCGGCGCGGCCTGGAACCGGCGGGCACAGGTAGTCGGCCGGGATGTCCCAGTGGGCGATGCCGTAGAACGACTTGAGCAAAGCCCGGTTGAACACCCGTACCGCGTCCGGGCTGGCGAAGTCGATGCTTTCCTTGCCGTACGGGTTGATGATCACGAACTGCGCCAGTTCCGGCGTGGTTTTGATCAGTTGGGCGAAGTCATAGCGGCCCTGGTGGCGATTGCGCGGGTGAAGGGTGGCCTTCTCGCGGGGAACGGCAGCTTTGGCGGGAGTCGCTGACTGGGGCTTTTTGTGCGGTGTTCTGGGGGTGGTCATGGGCGAAGTCGATTCGGGGCTGGCTCAAAGTGAGGGGTATTGTCCCACATCCGACCCTGTTTCAGGGTCGATCACAAAAAGTGGCAACACTGATCAAATAATGTGGGAGCGAGCTTGCTCGCGATGGGGCCGCAACATTCGATATTGATGTCGGCTGACAGGACCCTATCGGGAGCAAGCTCGCTCCCACAGGGGGGCTCAGTGTTTTGGAAAAAGGGGCAGGCATAAAAAAGGGAGGCCACACAGGCCTCCCTCTTTCATTGCGATCTACCGTTACAAACTGGCAATCCGCGCATGTTGCTCGGCCAGCTTGCCCAGTGCCTGTTCGGCTTCGGCCAGTTTGGCGCGTTCCTTGTCGATGACTTCGGCCGGGGCCTTGTCAACGAACGCGGCATTGGACAGCTTGCCGCCGACCCGTTGCACTTCGCCTTGCAGACGCTGGATTTCCTTGTCCAGGCGCGCCAGTTCCGCGGCCTTGTCGATCAGGCCGGCCATTGGCACCAACACTTCCATCTCGCCGACCAGAGCGGTAGCGGACAGCGGTGCTTCGGCGCCTGGGGCGAGAATGGTGATCGACTCGAGCTTGGCCAGCTTCTTCAGCAGGGCATCGTTCTCGGTGAGACGACGCTGATCTTCAGCACTGACGTTTTTCAGGAACAGGGTCAGGGGCTTGCCCGGGCCGATGTTCATTTCGCCACGGATGTTGCGAGTGCCGAGCATCAGGCTCTTGAGCCATTCGATGTCGTCTTCGGCTGCCGGATCGATGCGTTCGTCGTTGGCCACTGGCCACGGTTGCAGCATGATCGTCTTGCCTTCAACGCCGGCCAGCGGCGCCAGGCGCTGCCAGATTTCTTCGGTGATGAACGGCATGAACGGGTGCGCCAGGCGCAGGGCAACTTCCAGCACCCGAACCAGCGTGCGACGGGTGCCGCGCTGACGTTCCACCGGCGCGTTGTCGTCCCACAGCACAGGCTTGGAGAGTTCCAGGTACCAGTCGCAATACTGGTTCCAGATGAACTCGTACAAGGCTTGCGCGGCCAGGTCGAAACGGAACTGGTCGAGTTGGCGGGTCACTTCGGCTTCGGTGCGTTGCAGCTGCGAGATGATCCAGCGATCGGCCAGGGACAGCTCGAAGGCTTCGCCGTTCTGGCCACAGTCTTCGCCCTTGTCCAGCACGTAGCGCGCGGCGTTCCAGATCTTGTTGCAGAAGTTGCGATAGCCTTCGACGCGGCCCATGTCGAACTTGATGTCGCGGCCGGTGGAGGCCAGCGAGCAGAAAGTGAAACGCAGGGCATCGGTGCCGTAGCTGGCGATACCCTCGGCGAACTCGTCGCGGGTCTGCTTCTCGATCTTCTTCGCCAGTTTTGGCTGCATCAAGCCCTGGGTGCGTTTCTGCACCAGGGTTTCCAGGTCGATGCCGTCGATGATGTCCAGCGGGTCAAGGACGTTGCCCTTGGACTTGGACATCTTCTGGCCCTGGCCATCGCGGACCAGACCGTGCACGTAGACGGTCTTGAACGGTACCTGCGGAGTGCCGTCTTCGTTCTTCACCAAGTGCATGGTGAGCATGATCATCCGGGCGACCCAGAAGAAAATGATGTCGAAGCCCGTCACCAGCACGTCGGTGGAGTGGAATTTCTTCAGGAACTCGGTCTGCTCCGGCCAGCCGAGGGTGGAGAAAGTCCACAAGCCCGAGCTGAACCAGGTGTCGAGGACATCATTGTCCTGTTGCAACGCGACGTCCGGGCCAAGGTTGTTCTTGGCGCGCACTTCGGCTTCGTCGCGACCGACATAGACTTTGCCCGACTCGTCGTACCAGGCCGGAATCCGATGGCCCCACCACAGCTGACGGCTGATGCACCAATCCTGGATGTCGCGCATCCAGGAGAAGTACATGTTTTCGTACTGCTTGGGCACGAAGGCAATCCGGCCGTCTTCAACGGCGGCAATCGCCGGTTCTGCCAGAGGCTTGGTGGAGACGTACCACTGGTCGGTCAGCCACGGTTCGATGATGGTCCCGGAGCGATCGCCTTTCGGCACTTTCAGGGCATGATCATCAACGCTCACCAGCAAATCCAGAGCCTGGAGGTCGGCCACGATCTGCTTGCGCGCTTCGAAACGGTCGAGGCCGGCGTATTTGGCTGGCAGGCTGCCATCGACTTGCTCGTTAAGCTTGCCGTCGAGGTTGAACACCTGAGCGGCTGGCAGTACAGCGGCGTTCTTGTCGAAAATGTTCAGCAGCGGCAGGTTGTGGCGCTTGCCGACTTCATAGTCGTTGAAATCGTGGGCCGGGGTGATTTTCACGCAGCCGGTGCCGAATTCAGGGTCGCAGTAATCATCGGCGATGATCGGAATGCGGCGGCCTACCAGTGGCAGCTCGACAAACTTGCCGATCAGCGCTTTATAACGTTCGTCTTCCGGGTTCACCGCGACAGCGGCGTCGCCGAGCATGGTTTCCGGACGCGTGGTGGCGACGATCAGGTGATCCAGGCCGTCAGCGGTTTTAGCGCCATCGGCCAGCGGATAACGCAGGTTCCACAGGAAGCCTTTTTCGTCGTGGTTTTCCACTTCGAGGTCGGAGATCGCCGTGTGCAACTTGGTGTCCCAGTTGACCAGACGCTTGCCGCGGTAGATCAGGCCGTCTTCGTGCAGGCGCACAAAGGCTTCTTTAACGGCTTCGGAAAGGCCGTCGTCCATGGTGAAGCGCTCGCGGCTCCAGTCCACGGACGAGCCGAGGCGGCGGATCTGGCGGCTGATGTTGCCGCCGGACTGATCCTTCCATTCCCAGACTTTCTCGAGGAATTTCTCGCGGCCCAGGTCATGACGGCTCTGGCCTTGGGCTTCGAGTTGGCGCTCCACCAGCATTTGCGTGGCGATACCGGCGTGGTCCGTGCCCGGCTGCCACAGGGTGTCGCGACCCTGCATGCGGCGGAAACGGATCAGCGCGTCCATGATCGCGTTGTTGAAGCCATGGCCCATGTGCAGGCTGCCAGTGACGTTCGGCGGCGGAATCATGATGGTGTAGGAATCGCCCGCGCCTTGCGGAGCGAAATAATTCTCGGACTCCCAGGTGTTGTACCAGGAAGTTTCAATGGCGTGCGGCTGGTAGGTCTTATCCATGCGCGGCGGGACCCTATTGGCATTTATTCAGGAAAAGCCGGCAAGTATAGCGGGGATGTGCCCCCGGGCGTAGCCTGAGGTGATGATGAGGAGAGGAAATTGCGGCCACTGGCCCTGCGTCCCGTCGCCGCGCCACCCTTACTGTTTCTCAACTGCGGGTGTATCGTATTCGCTTTTTGCAGGCCCAGGCCTGTTGCGGATACGCGAGGTAGTTGAGTCCATGTCCTTTACCCGTCGACAAATACTCGGTGGTCTGGCCGGCCTTGTGGTGGTCGGGGTCGGGGCCGGCGGTGCGTCGCGCTACTGGTTGGGGAAGATGGCCGACGCCGATGCGGGCCACGATTATCAGCTAATCGCCGCGCCGCTGGACGTTGAACTGGTTCCCGGGCATAAAACCGAGGCTTGGGCCTTTGGTCCTTCGGCACCGGGCACCGAGCTGCGAGTGCGCCAAGGCGAGTGGCTGCGGGTGCGTTTCATCAACCATCTGCCGGTGGCGACCACCATTCACTGGCACGGTATTCGCCTGCCGCTGGAAATGGACGGCGTCCCCTACGTCTCGCAGTTGCCGGTGTTGCCCGGTGAATATTTCGACTACAAATTCCGCGTGCCGGACGCTGGCAGCTACTGGTATCACCCTCACGTGAACAGCAGCGAAGAACTGGGTAAGGGGCTGGTCGGACCGCTGATCATCGAAGAGCGCGAGCCCACCGGTTTCAACTACGAGCGGACCCTGAGCCTCAAGAGCTGGCACGTCGACGAACAAGGCGCTTACTTGCCCTTCAGTATTCCCCGTGAAGCGGCCCGTGGCGGTACGGCCGGACGCCTGGCGACCATTAACGGCGTAGCGCAGGCGGTGATCGACCTGCCAGCCGGGCAGATCACCCGGGTGCGCTTGCTTAATCTGGACAACACCCTGACCTACCGCCTCAACATCCCCGGCGTCGAAGCGCAGATCTACGCGCTGGATGGCAATCCCATCGAACCGCGGCCGCTGGGCAAGGAATACTGGCTGGGACCCGGCATGCGGATCTGCCTGGCGATCAAGGCGCCGCCGGTCGGCGAAGAGCTCTCGTTGCGCAATGGCCCGGTGCGCCTGGGAACGTTCCGTTCGGTAGCGCACAACGATGCTCCGACCGAGTGGCCACCCGCATTGCCGGCCAACCCGATCGCCGAACCGGACCTCGCCAACGCCGAGAAACTCAACTTCAACTTCGAGTGGGTTGGCTCGGTCTCGGTGAACGTGGAGAATAGGCCTCCAAGCCTGTGGCAGATCAACGGCAAGGCCTGGGACATCACCGACAAGACCTGCGCCGACCGCCCGATTGCCACGCTCAAAAAGGGCAAGAGCTACATTTTCGAATTGAAGAACATGACTCAGTATCAGCACCCGATCCACCTGCATGGCATGAGCTTCAAGGTCATCGCCTCGAACCGCAAGAAGATCACCCCGTACTTCACCGACACCTATCTGCTGGGCAAGAACGAGCGCGCCCGGGTGGCGCTGGTGGCGGATAATCCGGGGGTGTGGATGTTCCACTGCCATGTGATCGACCATATGGAAACCGGCCTGATGGCCGCCATCGAGGTCTCCTGATGCGTCAGATGCGTCCAGCGCAAATCATCGATCGCAGTCGCGATCAGGACTTCATGCGCGAAGCCCTGGTTCTTGCCGCCCAAGGCGCCGCACTGGGCGAGGTGCCGGTCGGCGCGGTGTTGGTGCAGGATGGTGAAATCATCGGCCGCGGCTTCAACTGCCCGATCAGCGGCAGCGACCCCAGTGCCCATGCCGAGATGGTGGCGATTCGTGCTGCTGCGCAAGCGGCGAGCAACTATCGGCTACCGGGCAGTACGTTGTACGTCACCCTGGAGCCATGCAGCATGTGCGCCGGGTTGATCGTGCATTCGCGGATTGCGCGGGTGGTGTATGGGGCCCTGGAACCCAAGGCCGGGATCGTGCAAAGCCAGGGGCAATTCTTCAGCCAGGGTTTCCTCAACCATCGGGTGCTGTTCGAGGGTGGGGTGCTGGCTGAAGAGTGTGGTGCGGTGTTGAGCGAGTTTTTCAAGGCGCGGCGGGCGCGGCCAGCCGACTGAACGCATTTCTAGAATACAAATGGAGATCTACTGTGGGAGCGAGCTTGCTCGCGATGCAGGCCCTGCGGTGTATCTGAAAAACCGCGGTGATGCTATCGCGAGCAAGCTCGCTCCCACATTGGATCCTTGTAACCTCAGGAAACTGCGATCTATTTGCGAGCCACGATAACGGCCCGCATCGGCGCCGGCAAACCTTCGACGGTTTTGCTGTGGTCATCCGGATCAAGGTAGTCACTGAGCGACTGAAACTTCATCCACTCAGTGGCACGCTGTTCCTCGACACTGGTAACGCTGACATCCACACAGCGCACATCACTGAACCCCGCCCGCCGTAGCCACAACTCCAGGGCCGGCACCGACGGCAGGAACCAGACGTTGCGCATCTGCGCATAGCGGTCTTCCGGCACCAGCACCTGGTGCTTGTCGCCTTCCACCACCAGGGTTTCCAGCACCAGTTCGCCGCCCTTGACCAGGCAGTCCTTGAGCGCCAGCAAATGCTCGATCGGCGAGCGCCGGTGGTAGAACACGCCCATGGAAAACACCGTATCGAAGCCTTCCAGGTTCGCCGGCAAGTCTTCGAAGGGGAAGGGCAGATGCCAGGCCGACGGTTCTGACAGATAACGCTGCACCGCCTGGAACTGACAGAAGAACAGCCAGTTCGGGTCGACGCCGATCACACTGTCGGCACCGGCACCGAGCATGCGCCACATGTAGTAGCCGTTGCCGCAACCGACATCGAGGATGCGCTTGCCCCTGAGGTCCAGGTGCGGGGCGACCCGCGACCATTTCCAGTCCGAGCGCCATTCGGTGTCGACGTGCACCCCGAACAGATCGAACGGCCCCTTGCGCCATGGCGACAGGCCCATCAGCGCACTGCGCATCTGCGCGCGGGTTTGCTCGTCGCAGTCGGTGTCCAGCGTCAGGCCGTTGAGCAGATCGATCTCGCTCGGCTGGATCCTGGGCAAGGCATCCAGCGCGCTTTGCCAGCGCTCCAGGTCGCCGTGACCTTTTTCCATCCTGGTATCGAGTTGCGCTTGCAGGGTGTTGGCCCATTCGGCCAGCGGGGTACCTGCCAGGCGGCGGGCGAGGGGGGACAGATCAATCATGGCAAGGCAATCAACGAGGCAAAGTTAAGACACTGGAACCACGGCACGACTTTCGAGAACCCGGCCGCCAGCAGGCGTTCGCGGTGTTCTTCGAGGCTGTCGGGTTTCATTACATTTTCGATGGCGCTGCGCTTCTGGGCGATTTCCAGTTCGCTGTAGCCGTTGGCCCGTTTAAAGGCGACATGCAGGTCGGTGAGCAGCGCGTGTTCCTCGGGATCATTGAAGCGCAATTTCTCCGAGAGAATCAGTGCGCCGCCCGGCAACAACGACTGGCGAATACGGCCCAGCAATGCCAGGCGCTGGTCCGGGGCGATGAATTGCAGGGTGAAGTTCAGCGCCACCACCGAGGCTGGCTGGAACTGCAGCGCGAGGATGTCACCCTCGATCACTTCCACCGGCAGCAACTCCTGGAACATCGAGTCCTGGCCATTGAGGTATTCGCGGCATCGCTCGACCATCGCCGCCGAGTTATCCACAGCGATCACCCGGCAACCGTCGGTGCGCACATGGCGACGCAGGGCCTGGGTCACGGCACCGAGGGACGATCCCAGGTCGTAGAGCACGCTATTGGGCTGGGCGAACTGCGCCGCCAGTACTCCCAGGTTCTCGACAATGGTCGGATAACCCGGCACCGAACGCTTGATCATGTCCGGGAACACCCGCACCACGTCCTCATTGAAGGCGAAGTCCGGCACCTGAGGCAGGGGTTGGGCGAAAAGGCGATCGGGGTCTTTGCTCACGGCGGTTCCGGCGGTGTCGGTGGAAAAGGCCGGCATTTTAGCCAAGTTGGCGCGCGGATGCGCGGGTTGTCTGATAAAGCGCTGCGGGAGACGCGATCCTTTGTAGCAGCTGCCGAAGGCTGCGTTCGGTCTGGGCCGCATCCGGGCGAAGCGGTCGTAAACCTATGCACACGGTTCATCAGATGAATCGTGGTGTCCGAATTGCGACTGCTGCGCAGCCGAACGCAGGCTTCGCCAGCTGCTACGGATTGCGCCGTTCGCCGTTCTGTTGGTTGAACGCCGACGCCGTGATCCCCCATTGCCCCAGCCAGTAACTGAGGATGATCAGGTAGGGCGCGGCCTCAAAGGGCACCACGAAGCGGTTGATGCCAATCACACTGTCGGAGAATACAAACGCCACGGCACCGCCTGCCGCGAGCAACGCCGAGCGCCTGGGGACGTCGCTGCCCAGGCGTGCCAGCGCGCGCCAGAGCATGGCGCTGATGGCCAGGCCATAAACAATTACTGGAACCAGCAATGGACCCAAACCATGGGCAATCAGCACGCCGAGCAACAGCGCGCCGACACTCAGTGCCAGTAACAGAGGCAGCAATGCCAGCCGACGGCAGTCGCTCAGATAGGCTTTCAGATAGGCCAGGTGCGCGATTAAAAACGCCCCGAGGCCGAACACGAACAAATCGCTTGGCCATGCCAGCAGCACGTCGCCGAGCAGGGAAAAAATCAGGCCCAGGCTGATCCAGCGTCGATATTCACTGGGCGGTGCATCATGCAGCCAACCCAGCAACGCCAGCACCGGCAAGGGTTTGACCACCAGGCACAGCAAGGTGGCGTGAACGCTCAACCCATAGATGAACGTCACCGCGCCCATCAGCGCCAGGATCAGCCAGCCCACGATCAGTTAACCGCAATCGAGCATTCGAAGGTTTCCACCGGAGCGACTTCTGGCGCCCACGGCTGCTGATAGGTCAGGCGTAACCGCGCGCTGCCCGCTGCCGCGGCCTTGAAACGCCAGGTCGACTGCCCGGCACTGCCCACCAGCCCGGCGTCTTCCGGGTTGCTGTAGACCTCAGGGCTGAGGCTGCGCAGCACGCCCCCGGCCGAATCCTGAATCGCCCAGCGATAACCCGTGGTCGGATTGCTTGGCAGGATGAGGATCAGGTTCTGCCCGGACTTCAACTGCACCGGGCATTCGCTTTGTTTTTCCACCGTGACGTTCTGCCTGGATTGGCTGGCGCAGGCAGCAAGCAGGGCAAGGCTGAGGGGGAGAAGCAGGCGAGTGGGGGACATGGGTCAGGACGCTCCGGTCATTCACGACGAACGGCGAGCATAACCGAAGATGAGACAAATTGTGACGAGAGGTGGGCTGTGGCTGGCGATGGTTTGATCGTTCTCACGCTCTGCGTGGGAATGCCTCACTGGACGCTCTGCGTCCGGTTCTGTGACGCGGAGCGTCCCACGCGGGAGCGTGGGAACGAGCAATCAGTCCATGGGATGATTAAGGTCAAGATTTCCCAGAATGTCTATGAGAACGCCATCGTGATTTTTGACCTTCACATGGAAAGACATTTTGTAGTGTTCTTTTATTTCGTCGAAATTAATAGTGCAATTTCCCTCAATAATACGTGCCGTATCGGTTATCCCACCGATTCGGGTAGAAAAAATTATATGGGAAATGCCTTGGGGGAAAGTGTGTTGGCCGTTTTTTACATCTTTTTCTGGAATGATATAAAGGATTCTGTCATCGCCATTAGGGTATGTTTCTTTGCCACTTAAATGAATATAGCCATCTATGTCTTTATAGACGTTTACGCTGTCTGCGATGAAGTCAGGCTGTTTTTCAATTTTGGCGGTAAAGGTGCCCGTTGTTGTGATAGTACTGGTAACTTTTTTGATAGCGCTGGTGATGGTCGTCATTTCAAATCCCTTTTAAAAGCAAAATTAAATAATGACTTCACAGGCGTAAAGCCATTGGCGACCACTATAGGCATCAGGCTTTGAAAAGGTGAACTGTCAGAAGTAACAGTTGGTTGGATTGTTTTTGTATAGGGTGGTGCTGATTTTTTGTATTTTTGCTATTTAAGATGCAGTCGCTGCCAAGCGTGAACCTGGCAGCTATTCACGCATAAGATTTTTAGAATAGCACTTTCGCCACATCCGTAAAGCGCTTGGCGAAGTGCACGGTGATGCCTTCTTTCAGATACTCCGGCAATTCTTCAAAGCTGCCGCGGTTGGGCTCTGGCAGGATCAATTCGAAGATCTTCTGCCGCCGCGCCGCAATCACTTTCTCGCGCACGCCGCCAATGGGCAGCACATGCCCGGTCAGGGTCAGTTCGCCGGTCATGGCCACGCCTTTTTTCGGTGGCTGGTTGCGCGCCAGGGACAGCAAGGCGCTGGCCATGGTCACGCCGGCGCTCGGGCCGTCTTTCGGGGTGGCGCCTTCCGGAACGTGGAGGTGGACGAAGGCTTCGTCGAAGAACTTCGGATCACCGCCAAACGACTTCAGATTGGAGCTGACGTAGCTGTAGGCGATTTCCGCCGACTCTTTCATCACTTCACCCAGTTGCCCGGTGAGTTTGAAGCCGCGATTGAGCGTGTGAATCCGCGTGGCTTCGATCGGCAGGGTCGCGCCGCCCATGCTGGTCCAGGCCAAGCCAGTAATCACCCCGGTGCCGGACAGCACTTGCTCGTTACGGAACACCGGATGACCGAGTGAGGCTTCCAGCTCTTTGTTGCCGATCTTGATCACCGCGCTCGGCTCGTCGATCAGCTTCATCACTGATTTGCGCACCAGCTTGCCCAATTGTTTTTCCAGCTGCCGCACCCCGGCCTCACGGGCATAACCGTCGATTACCGCGCGCAGGGCGCCGTCGGTGATGGACAGACTGCCTTTGGAAACGCCGGCCTTTTGCAGCTGTTTGGGCCACAAGTGACGCTTGGCGATGGCCATTTTTTCTTCAGTGATATAGCCCGACAGGCGAATCACTTCCATCCGGTCCAGCAAGGGGCCGGGAATCGAGTCCAGGGTGTTGGCGGTGCAGACGAACAGCACCTTCGACAGGTCCAGGCGCAGGTCCAGGTAGTGATCGAGGAATTCTACGTTCTGTTCCGGGTCGAGGGTTTCCAGCAGTGCCGAGGCCGGGTCGCCCTGGTAGCTCTGGCCCATCTTGTCGATCTCGTCGAGCATGATCACCGGGTTCATCACTTCGACTTCTTTCAGTGCCTGCACCAGCTTGCCCGGTTGGGCGCCGATGTAGGTCCGGCGGTGGCCCTTGATCTCCGCCTCATCGCGCATGCCGCCGACGCTGAAGCGATAGAACGGCCGCCCGAGGGATTCGGCGATGGATTTGCCGACACTGGTTTTGCCCACGCCCGGCGGGCCGACCAACAGCACGATGGAACCGCTGATCTCGCCTTTATAGGCGCCCACCGCGAGGAACTCGAGAATCCGCGTCTTGATGTCGCCGAGCCCCGCGTGGTGTTGATCGAGCACCTTGCGCGCGTGTTTGAGGTCGAGTTTGTCCTCGCCATACACGCCCCATGGCACTGCAGTGGCCCATTCCAGGTAGTTGCGGGTCACCGCGTATTCCGGTGAGCCGGTTTCGAGGATCGACAGTTTGTTCATTTCCTCTTCGACGCGTTTTTGCGCCTGCGGGGGCAGGACCTTGCCCACCAGCCGCTGCTCGAACTGTTCAATGTCGGCGCTGCGGTCGTCCTTGGTCAGGCCCAGCTCCTGCTGAATGACCTTGAGCTGTTCCTTGAGGAAGAACTCGCGCTGGTGCTCGCCGATCTTGCGGTTTACTTCAGCGGAGATTTCTTTTTGCAGGCGCGCGACTTCGACTTCCTTGCGCAGCATTGGCAGGACTTTTTCCATGCGCTTGAGCATCGGCACGCAGTCGAGCACTGCCTGCAGCTCACTCCCTGTCGCCGAAGTCAGCGCGGCGGCGAAGTCAGTCAGCGGCGACGGGTCGTTGGGGCTGAAGCGGTTGAGGTAATTCTTCAGCTCTTCGCTGTACAGCGGGTTGAGCGGCAGCAGTTCCTTGATCGCATTGATCAGCGCCATGCCATAGGCCTTGACCTCGTCGGTCGGCTCGCTCGGCTGGTGCGGGTATTCGACTTCCACCAGATACGGCGGGCGATGGTGCTTGAGCCAGGTGCGAATGCGCACGCGGGTGAGGCCCTGGGCGACGAATTGCAGTTTGCCGTTTTCGCGACTGGCGTGATGGACCTTCACCAGGGTGCCGTAGAGTGGCAGGCTCGAGGTGTCGAAATGCCGTGGGTCTTCCTGGGGCGTGTCCATGTAGAACAGCGCCAGGGTGTGATGATCGGACTTGCTGACCAGTTCCAGGGTTTCGGCCCACGGCTCTTCATTGACGATCACCGGCAGCACTTGCGCCGGGAAGAACGGCCGATTGTGGATCGGGATGATGTAGACCTTGTCCGGCAGATTCTGCCCGGGCAAGGCCAGGCCGGTGCCTGTGGTGTGGTGTTCGGCGTTTTCTGGATCGGCGTATTCGCTGGGGTCTTCCGGGAATTCTTGCTGGTCGCTCATGGGGCACCTGCGCATTGGGTATGGTGGTTAGATGGGGCAGGTGGGCAGTGGTTTCAATGGTGGGAGTTTGTTAATGGATATTTCATGGGCGATATTCAGGGGGGCCAAAAAAATCGCAGCCTGCGGCAGCTCCTACGGGTTTTGAATACGCCAGATATTTTGCGGGTGTACGGAGCCCGTGTAGGAGCTGCCGCAGGCTGCGATCTTGGCGATCTCACACTCGCCGAAAGTCTCTGGTTTATGTACTCACAAAAAAAGGCAACTACCTCTCGATAGTCGCCTTTGTCTTTTGCCGTTAATGCTTAATCCGGCAGTTTGAACGCCAGGACATAATCACCCTGTTTGGTGCCCAGCGAGCCGTGGCCGCCGGCGACGACCAGCACGTATTGCTTGCCGTCTTTACCGGTGTAGGTCATCGGGGTGGTTTGACCGCCCGCTGGCAGGCGAGCTTCCCACAGCTGCTTGCCGTTTTTCACGTCGTAGGCGCGCAGGTACTGATCGAGGGTGCCGCTGAGGAAGGCGACGCCACCGGCGGTGGTGAAGGTCCCGCCCAGGCTTGGCACGCCCATGCTCAGCGGGATCGGAACCGGGGCGCTGTCACGCACGGTGCCGTTCTTGTGTTTCCAGATCACTTTATTGGTGGTCAGGTCGATTGCCGACACATAACCCCAGGCCGGCGCCTGGCAGGGCAGGCCCATGGGCGAGAGCATGGCTTCGAGAATCACACCGTAAGGCGCGCCCTTGTTCGGCTGCACGCCTTCGGTTTCGCTTTTGCGACCCGGGCCGCCGGCCACTTCAGCAGCAGGCACCAGTTTCGATTTGAAGGCCATGTAGCTTGGGTTGAGGAAAGCGATCTGGCGCACCGGATCGATCGAGATACCACCCCAGTCGAATACCCCGAAGTTGCCGGGATAAACGATCGAGCCTTGCAGCGAAGGCGGGGTATAGATGCCGTCGTAACGCAGGGACTTGAAGTCGATCCGACAGAGCATCTGATCGAACGGGGTGACGCCCCACATGTCGTGCTCTTCGAGCACCGGCGGCATCATGTGCAGGTCCGACATTGGCTGGGTCGGCGAGGTGTGGTCGCCCTCTACAGCGCCTTGTGGAACCGGCACTTCTTTGATTGGCACGATCGGCTGGCCGGTGCTGCGGTCGAGCACGTAGATGCTGCCTTGCTTGGTCGAGGCGAGCAGCGCCGGTTTGACCCCGTCAGCGGTTTTCAGGTCCATCAGGGTCGGTTGACCGCCGACGTCCATGTCCCACAGGTCGTGATGGGTGAACTGGAAGGTCCAGCGCACGTGGCCGGTGTCGATGTCCAGCGCAGTGACACCCGCACTGTACTTTTCCGACTCTGGGGTGCGGTCGCCGCCCCACTGGTCCGGTGTCTGGTTACCCATCGGCAGGTAAACCATGCCAAGTTTTTCGTCGACGCTGAATATCGACCACATGTTCGGCGAGTTGCGGGTGTAGACCTGGCCTTCGGCAATCGGCGTGGTGTCATCCGGATTGCCGCTGTCCCAGTTCCATACCAGGCGACCGGTGTGCACGTCAAACGCGCGGATCACGCCGCTGGGTTCATCGATGGAGACGTTGTCGGTGACGTGACCGCCGATAATCACCAGGTTGCGCGTGACCGCGGCTGGCGAGGTGGAGTAGTAACCACCGGCGGTGAAGCTGCCGATGTTGCTGCGCAGGTCGACCTGACCCTTGTCGCCGAAGTCCTCGCACATTTTCCCGGTGTCGGCGTCGAGGGCGATCAGACGGGTGTCGGCGGTTGGCAGGAAGATCCGTCGCGGGCAGACGTTGCTCGCCGGCGCTGCAGTCGCGCTGGTATCGGGCGTGACCGGGCTTTGCTCGGTGGCCGCATAGGCCGCGTCATCGTGATACGACACGCCACGACAGGTCATGTGCGCCCAGCCCTTGAAGTTCGCCGCATTCTGCGTGCTCAGCTTCGGATCGAAACGCCAGATTTCCTTGCCGGTATCCGGGTCCAGGGCGATCACCTGGCTGTGGGGCGTGCAGACGTAGAGCATGCCGTTGGCTTTGAGCGGGGTGTTTTCCGCGGTGGTCTCACCCGGGTCGTTCGGCCCTGGCAGGTCACCGGTGCGATACGTCCAGGCCGGCACCAGTTTGCTGACGTTTTCTGGAGTGATCTGCGCCAGTGGCGAATAACGGTCGCCGTGGGCCGAACGGCCGTAGGAATTCCAGTCACCGTCGGGCATGGCCGGGGCGGTGTTGGTCATGCCGGGAACAGCGTCGCGATCCAGCTGGCCCTTGATTTCACCAGGGTTGTTGAACTGGCTGGCCAGCGCGGTAACGCCGGCGATGACCACCGCCGCGCTCAGCGCCTTGGTGCCCAGGGTAGCGGTCTGGCCGCGCAGCAACGGACGGCGGAACCACGGCAACAGCAGGACGATACCCAGGGCAAACAACATCGCCAGACGCGGTACCAGTTGCCACCAGTCCAGGCCGACCTCCCACAGCGCCCATACCGTACTGGCAAACAGCACCAGTGCGTACAGGCCCAGTGCCGCGCGGCGGGCCGCGAGCAGTAACAGCCCGGTGAGCACCAGACCGATACCGGCCAGCAGGTAATACAGCGAGCCGCCGAGCATGCTCAGCTTGATCCCCCCGGCCAGCAAGGCCAGGCCCATTAGCAGAAGCAGGATACCGAGCAGGCTCGGCAACAGACGGCTTCGACTCAAAGCACCATCAGTGCTCATAGTGTGGTTCTCCGTGACGTTAAGAGTGTTCCCGCGCAAGTTCACTGTAGATGACGATCAGGCGCGGGATTGGTTCAGCTAAAGCGGGTTGGTTCAGATGAGGCTGTCAGAACGAGCTTTGCACCTTGATCCCGCCGATCAGCGCGTCATCGACCTTGTCGACGCCTCCGGGGTGGCGGATGTACTGCAGGTTCGGGCGCACGGTCAGCCAATCGGTGAGGTGCACGCCGTAATAGAGCTCGGCGCTGTACTCGGTGTCTTGCGGCGGCAGGAAGGCCGGGTCATCGAAGTCGTAGACGGCGCGGGCCTGGTTGCTGGCCTCGGCGTTCTTGCGAAAAGCCGGGTTGACGTGGACCCGGGCCATGGCGAACCCGATATCGTCTTTGGCCCGTGCATCGAACAGGCCCTTGTAGACGACACCGCCCTGGACGTAGTTGTCGATCGCGTTGGTTTTCTTGTCGTGCAGCGTGGCATTGGCGAACACGCTCAAGCCCCGGGAGTGGTCGCTGGCACGGCTAGTGAGTTGCTGCTGCAGCCCCAGCCAGACGCCGTGCTTGCTCGAACTGCTGCGATAGGCCTCACCGCTCAAGGCGGCGGGCTGACCATTGTGGTCTTTATAAACGTCAGTGGCGCTGGCAGTGCTGTAGTAGTAACCGGCGCGGTATTCCCCGGGCAGGCCATTAAGCTTCGGAGTCCAGACCAGCTCGACCGGCAGGATCGCGCCCTGGGTGCCGCTGCCGCTGAGCTTGAAGCCGTTGTCGCGATCAAGGTTCGACGGATTCTGCTCATAAGCGCCGACCTGCGCGTAGAGTTCAGGCGTCAGGTGGTATTTGACCCGCAGAGCCCACTGACTGACCGGCCAGTTGTACCAGATGTCGCCGACCCAGTTGCCGACTTGCGAGCCGCAGAACGCCAGGTTCTGGAAGTCGCAGGGGAAGCTGTTGAAGTCCTCTCCCTCACCGAAACGGCCGACCTTGATGTCGAGTTTCTGGTCGAAGAATTTCTGCTGATACCACATCTGCGTCAGCCGCCAGGTCTGGCCGCGACCCCAGACTTCCTGCGCCGAGGTGAAGCCGCCGACCCGTGGATCGTTGATCCGGTCATTGCTGATGTTGTTGCCGCTGCGTTCGGTGATGGTCAGCTGGAACTCGGCGTCGTCCCAGCCGAGGATCTTCTGCAGGTCCAGATGGGTGCCGAGGCCGAACTGGTCGCTGTAGCGCGCAGTGCGGTCGTGGTTGTAACCGCCATGCAGGTTGGAGCCCATTTCGCCGGTGTAATCGACTTTGAAGTCGTAGCCTTTTTCCGCGAGTTCCGTGCGAGTACCGTTCCAGTCGCCCAGCATCCAGGGGGAGTCGCTGTCGAATGCCGGGGCCGCCTGGGTGCCGGTGGTGAGGCCGAAGGCAGTGAGGCCGCCGAGCAGGATCAGGGTTTTTCGGCCGGCAAAAGGGCTTCGGACAGCGCTGTCTTTGAGTTTCTGGTAGTCGGGCATGGAGGCGGGTTTAGATCTTTTTCTGGGAATGGGTAGAAATAGAAGCTGCTCGCTCTCGATTCGAGAACGGCATGCCGCTGATTTAAAAAAGGAAGATGAAGCGATTCAGCATCAAGGGTTGGAAGGATAAAGCGCTGCCGACGAGAGAGAAAGCGCTTTTATTGACATGGATCATTTCGGATTTGGTAACAGTCAAAAGATCGCAGCCTGCGACAGCTCCTACACAGACCGGGTACATCCGTTATCAATGTGTGAACGCAATCCGGGGATCGGGTACATCCGTTATCTATATGTGAACGCAATCCGTAGGAGCTGCCGCAGGCTGCGATCTTTTCTGGTTCACCTATAGTTAACCGTCTAGCACATCGGCTAAGGTGCGCGGCTTCCTTTTCCTTCTTCGCTCAAAGGCCTGGCATGACCGCACCGAACAACGACCCGCTGCACGGCGTGACCCTGGAACAGATCCTCACCGCGCTGGTTGAACACTATGAATGGTCGGGGCTGGCCGAGCGCATTGATATTCGCTGCTTCAAGAGTGATCCAAGCATCAAGTCGAGCCTGACCTTCCTGCGTAAAACCCCTTGGGCTCGTGAGAAAGTCGAAGGCTTGTACGTAAAGCTGCAACGCACCAAACGTCCGATCTAGGACACCAGGATGCACGCCGAGCAGGCTACCTACTCACGCACGATGCGGAGTTTTATTGCGACGGCCGCGGTCCTTGGCTGGGCGGGATTGAGCATTCAGCTGTATCTGATTCTCTATGGTCGCTGGAGTGTCGAAGCCAGTCTGCTGGGTGGCCTGGTGAGTTTTTTCAGCTTCTTTACCGTGCTCAGCAACACTCTGGTTGCCGTGGTACTGACCTATGAGCTGAACCCGCAGGTATCGAAGGCCCGGGATTTTTTTCTGCAGCCATGGGTCAGCAGTGGGATAGCGGCGAGTATCACACTGGTCGGGCTGGCCTACAGCCTGTTGCTGCGGCATTTATGGCATCCGCAAGGCTGGCAGTTTCTCGCCGATGAGTTGCTGCACGACGTGATGCCGCTGTTGTTTTTTGGCTATTGGTGGCTCTGTGTGCCGAAGGGGACGTTGCGTCTCAGGCATATCGCCTTGTGGGTAATCTACCCGTTGGTGTACTTCGCCTATGCGCTGATGCGAGGGCAATCGCTGGGGCAGTACCCGTACCCCTTTATCGATGTTGCCCGCCTGGGTTATCCACAGGTGTTTATCAACGCCGCGGGGATACTGGTCGGGTTGGTGTTGATTTCGTTGGTGGTGGTTGGGGTGGATCGGTGGCGGGGACGGCGCTCCAGCGCAGATTGAATGTTGTGGCGAGGGAGCTTGCTGTGGCGAGGGGGCTTGCCCCCGCTGGAGTGCGAAGCACTCCCAAAACCTGTGTGTTTTGTCAGGAACACCGCGGCTGGCTGGCTTTGGGGCCGCTACGCGACCCAACGGGGGCAAGCCCCCTCGCCACAAAAGTTCGCTCTCCAGTGAGGGTGAATCACTCCTCCTCACCCCCCTCCAACCGCCAATACCCAACGGCTTTAACGAATGCTTCATTGAGCTGGTGCTCATCGAGCAGCACTCGACGAATCTGCCGGGACACCTTGGCTTCAGTCGCCACCCAGGCATACAACTCGCCGCTCGGCATTTGCAGCTGCTGCACGGTGCTCAACAAGTCCTCAGTGCCGCCTTCGCGCAGTACCCAGATCACCTCGACTTGAGCAGCGCTTTCCAGCGTTTGCCGTTCGGCGGCGTTTTCCACTTCGACCACCACCCGTGCGCGGCGATTGGCGCCCAGGCCTTCCAGGCGGCGGGCGATGGCGGGCAGGGCGGTTTCGTCGCCGATCAGCAGGTAGCTGTCGAAGATGTCCGGCACCACCATCGAGCCGCGTGGCCCGCCGATGTGCAGGTATTGCCCTGGTTTGGCCTGTTCAGCCCAGGTCGCCGCAGGACCGTCGCCGTGCAGCACGAAGTCGATGTCCAGCTCAAGGGTTTGCAGGTCGTAGCGTCGCGGGGTGTAGTCGCGCATGGCGGGCATCGGGCCGCCGTCTTTGCCGGCGCCGAGCACCAGGGTTTCCAGCGCGGCATGTTCTTCAGGCGTCTGCGGGAACAGCAACTTCACATGGTCATCGCTGCCCAGGCTGACGAACCCGGCCAGTTCCGGCCCACCGAGGGTAATCCTGCGCATGCGCGGGGTCAGATCGACGACTCGCAGCACTTGCAGGCGACGACGTTTGATCTCATGGCTGACACGGTGAATCGTTTGCACGGTAACGGTGGTCATTCGACTGTCTCCGGCGCAGGTTGAACGGCAGGGCCGTCGACGATGGCTTTGGCGGTGTTGTTCAGCAGGTCGCGCACCCGGAGGATTTCTTCCGGGCTCCAGCGTCCGTGATGCAGTTGCAGGGCATGCCGCAGGTTGTGCACGGCCTCGTGGACCTCCGCCGGACGGTCATAGCCACGCAATGAGCGCTTGCTGACATCGATGCGCGTGCGCACGCCGTCCAGGGCTATTGCTTGCTCGCTTAAGGACAGACGACCGGCATCGGTCAGGCTGTAACGTTTTTTTCCGCCTTCAGCGTCGCCCTGGATCAACTCGCTTTCTTCGAGGAAGGTCAGGGTCGGGTAAATCACTCCGGGGCTGGGGCTGTAGGCGCCGTCGAACATACCTTCGATCTGGCGGATCAGGTCGTAGCCATGACACGGCTGTTCGGCGATCAGCGCCAGCAGCAGTAATTTCAGATCACCCGGGGCGAAGACTCGCGGGCCACGGCCGCCGCGCTCACGACCGGGGCGTTTTTCGAAGCCGTCGCGGCCGTCACCCTGCTCTCGATGGGGATGATGCTCTCTCATTTTTTTTCTCTCTCGTCGGGTTTAGATATAACTTAAGATATATCTTAATGAAAAAGCAAGAGGGCAGGACCAGCGGTGCAGGCGAATGCAACCCCGGTGCCGGGAGCTGGCGGATCCATCAGGTTTGGAAATTGTTCGATTGTCGAACAATTGTCGATCGCTAAAACTTCTTATTTATTCATATTCAAAAGAGAATGATTTAGTGTTAACTCTCTAATGTATCGAGTTCGGCCTTTATTTATAAGGTTCGTGGTATTAGTCTTACGGAAGTTGCAGGGAGGAACTGATCTGTCATGCGTTTTGATTTAATCTGTCTGTCATCCGGTACTTACGGTTAATCATCTATTTTCTGGTTTTTTCTGGTTTTTTCACTGTCGTTGCGAGGTGAGTTAACTACGCATGTTCCGGACGTTGCCTGCTTACTTTGATTGGGGTTTGGTCGATCATGGCCTGGCGTTGAAAGTTGAACTAAATAGCCGTTATGGCAATTAAGAAATAGTGACGTGCCAGCACCTTTCTACAACGGAAGGGCGCGTCACGGCTGATCAAAAACTTTCAACGGTCCGACCCTTTCAAATGACAGGTATCCACAATGTTCAAAAAAATCGCAATCGCTGCCCCCTTCGCAATTCTAGCCCTGAGCGCTTCGACGGCTTTTGCTGAAGAATCCCGTAGCGCAATCAACATCAGCGCAAACATTCCGAGCACGGTGTTCCACGCACAGCCCACTAATCCAAACTTCGGTAAAGACGAAAAAATGTCGCTCATCCTCGGGTCAAACAAACTGACCACCCTGGAGGCCGACTACGACGTGCAGCATACTAATGGCTCGGTAGCCGCCTATGTTGAAGGTGGCCCGCAGCCGCTGTTCAACGGAGCCAACACCATCGCCTTGACCTATACGTTCAACGGTAAAGTGTTGACGGGTTCTTCGGCGGAAGTCGTCGGCGATGCCGAGTCCAACATGCCAATGAAAGCCCGTTTGGTGATTAGCGCTGCAGACCCTGCTGGCGGTCAAAACGGTTTGTATACCGCGACACCTGTTGTGGTTTTTGACGCTATCCCTCGCGTCGCTCCATAAGCGGTTATTAAGTAAGTTGTTCCTTGCTTAATGATGTTCACCGGCCGACGGGCGCTGTTATCTGTCGGCCGGGTTCAAAGATTGTCATCTTCAGAGTATTCCGTTCATGTTCCCGATGACTCCCATCGCGGCGGCGCTTGCACTGCTCATGTGCGCGACCGCTTTGGCTGCGCCCACTGATCGTGGCGATACACCCCGAAGTTTGCTCGCTCAAGCCAAGGGGTTGCCGGCTGAGTTCGAAGAACACTTCTTCGATGTACCTTTGGCCGTGCGCGTGGAACTTGACCAACAGTTTCTCGGTGAGGCAATGGTCGTGTTATCTCGCGATGATCGCATCACCCTCGTTGACTTCACCGATGTCAGCGATAGCAACATCAAGGCCAGCGAGCGTGAAATCTGGTCAATGTATCTTCAACAAGGCGCGGCATTGGGTGCCTGCGAAAAAAACTGCCCCGAGCAGATGCTGGCGGTGCATTACAGCCTCGAGAATTCCCAGGTGTCGATCCTCACTGAAAATGCGGAGCGTAACACCGAAGAACAACGATTCTACGCCCAGCCGGAAGGCGGCAGCAGTGGCTTGATCGTGCGCAATCTGTTGAACCTCAATGGTGGCCAGGATCAGAATCTGGGGGGGCGTTATGGTCTGGAAGCCAGCAGTAGCCTGGGCAACTGGACCCAGGCGGTCAATCTGCAACTGGCCCGCCTCGGCGGCCCGGATGACCAGCTTTACCATGCCGTGCATGAGCTCTACACCCAGCGCGAACTGGAAGGCAACTTTCTGCGCCTGGGCTATTTCACACCGACATCCGAGGGCCTGAGTCGTCAGCCACGCTCGTTCGGTGCAAGCCCTGACACAACGTTGGGCGCGATGTATGGCAGCTCCGACAGCCTGGCCATCAACTACCCCAAACCCGCGGTTTATCCGATCTATGTCACGGCTAACCGTCAGGCTTCGGTGGAGATTTACCGTAACGGTCTATTGATCAATACCCAAGCCGTGCCGGCCGGTCTGCAAACGCTCGATACACGTCCATTGCCTGGCGGTATCTACGAAGTGGAAGTGCGGTTGATCGAAGACGGTCAAACCACCTCCACCACGCAAGAGCTGGTCTACAAACCAAACAACTGGCGCAACCACGATGAACGCTGGCGCTACAACTTGTTTGCCGGGCGCGAGACAAAGCTGCTCAGCAATTGGGAAGAACAAGCCGCGGGTGATATGACGGCTGGCGCTGCATTCAATTTTTTATTGCACCCGCGAGTGATTCTTGGCCTGTCGGGCCGCCAGGTCCGGGACAGCATGCAGTACGGCACCTCGATCGACTGGGCAATTGTCAACAGCGCCAGCATTTACGCCAATGTCTATCAAACCGAAGACCACGGCACGGGCCTCGATGTCCAAGGGCTTTACAGCTACGGCCACGGCAGCGTCGTGATCAGTCACAACCGCAGCTGGCTGGACACCCGCAAGATCTACGACACCCTGCCCGACGGTACCCGCATTCGCCAGCGCAATGTGTTCATCGGTCAGACCAGCAACTCGTCGCTGTCGCTTAACCATCGGCTCGACAACAGAAACTCACTCAATGCCCGCGTCTCTCACAGCGAGGGCAATACCGAGGGTGTGGGCCTTGACCTGGGGTGGGCCCGACGTAGCGAGCTGTTTGGCAATGATGCCAATTGGCGGCTGGCAGTGTTCGACCGTCCGGGCAGCTTCAGTTCGGGAAACAGCCGCAATCGCGGGGTGGACCTGAGTGTCAGTCTGGCGTTGGGGCCGCCGGGACAACAGATCTCCGGCAGTATCGGCTCGCGTACCGCCCGAGATGGCGGTCGTGACAACAATGCGTCGCTCACTTACCGCAAGGATTTGCAGGATCACGTACTGCAAAGCGTCTCGGCCACCGCAATCACCGACACTTATGGCGTCGGTTTGTCGAGCATGGCGACCTTCAGCACTACTGCAATCAATGGCGACGCCTTCGTTCAGCGCTCATCGTTCAATGGCAACTTCACTGGCGGTTTGAACCTGGACAGCACGATCGCGGTGGGCGCCCGCAAGATGGTCATGACCAGCCAGCATCAAGGCCGCGGGGCCGGGATGATCATCGATGTCGAGTCCGATATCGAAGACATTACCTTGCGTGCCGACGACTTGAGCGGGGGGAGCGCGATCTTGCGCCCTGGGCGCAACTTTGTCCCGATCACCGCTTACAGGAGCAGTTCGGTGAGTTTCGACTTCGAGGGCAACCATGTGCCGACGGCCAGTATTCAGCCGGCGCGCACCCGCTATCACCTGAACAAGGGGGGCGTGGACTACCGCAAGATCACCATCAGCAAAACCTTGACGGTGCTCGGCCGTCTGCTCGATCCCCAAGGCCAACCCCTCAAGGGCCATCACATCATCAACCACGCCAGCCGTGGGGTCAGTGAGGTCGATGGCTTCTTCTCCATGGAAATGAACGCCGGCTCACCGACCCTTGAAGTGCGTTCCGGCAGCCAATTGTTGTGCCAGTTCAGGCTTGACCCGTCTCGTCAGCGCGTCGAGAACAATGTCCTGATGATCGGTGATTTGCGTTGTACGCCCGATACCTTGGCGGAGGCGGCCTACAACACTGAAAAGTCGGGTTGAAGCGCGCTGGCGGTATTTAATCAATGAGGTTTGAAACGATGAAGCGTTTGTTGGCAGTGGTGGGTTTATCTCTGCATGCACTGATGGCTCAGGCCGGGCCGCAGATTAATGTCGGGGTGGTGTATGACTACCTGGATGGCGATAAAAGTACCTATTTGAAACGGGTATTCAACGGTGGTGATTCCACTGCATTCGTCAAAGTGAATATTTTTGAGATTCTCTATGACGGCGACGGGACTTCTCGCGAAGTGCCGATCAAGGCTCAAACCGACGCCACCGCTCGCGATGGGTTGATGGCGAGTCCGGCGCGGCTGATCGTACCGGCCAACGGTATGCAGGGCACACGCTTGCTGTACATGGGTGAGCGCGACCGCGAACGGTACTTCCGAGTGCGTTTCGTGCCGGTCGTACCGGAAACGGAGGACGAGTTCGCAGTGTCGAACGAGGAGCGCGATCAGTACAAAAAGGAGTTGTCGGCAGGGGTCAACGTGCTCGCGGGCTATGGCACGGTGTTCTTCGTGCGACCCACAAATACCCGCTTCGACAGCAAAATCGACGATGCAGCGAATCGATATGAACTGCGCAATAACGGCAACAGTGTCGTGGTGATCGATGAGTTCAAGGACTGTTCGCTCAAGAACGAAAATGAGTGTCAGCCCACCCTCAAACATCACATCCTGGCCGGCCGAAGCTTCCAGTTCGATAAACAGCCGGGCCGCGAGTATCGCTTTGAAGTGGTCGAAGGTGAGAAGAAAAAGACCGTGAAAGTGGTCAGCCGATAACGGCGAGCAGGCGCAACGCAACAGGTGATCAACATGCTCAAACAATTAATCTTCGCGGTTTCACTGCTCAGCGTTTCATGGGCCGGTTCTTTTGCGTTCGCGGCTCAAGAACGTGAAACCTTCGAAGTGTCCGTGACTATTCCAAACCACGAGTTCTACGTGTTGCCCACGGACCCCGGCTGGATGGGGCGTGAACAAAAACTGACGTGGGATCTGGTGGCTTCCGAACTGCGCCCGTTGCGCAAACATTTCGATGTCAAAAATGCTAACGGCGGAATCTCGGCTCGCCTTGAGGCTGAACCCTATATTTATAACGGCAGAGACAGGATTGATTTAAATGTCATGTTCAACAACATGAAACTGACGCTGGTTAATGCACCGGTTGTCTCGGCGACGGATGCCAAGTCGGGCCGCAAAGTGATGTTGGAGATTGCGGCGCTCATACCGACCGGAGGTTATCTGCCAGGTAGTTACTACGGAACTGTTCATATGATGTTTGAAGCCCAGAATCCCGAGGGCTGAGCTCTCTGCGCGCAAGACGATTCACGGCGCTGAATGATCGTGCCCGGAGGATTTAGATGAAGTTCATACAGCAGTATATAAAAAAGATAATCGCTTTTACGATTGTCTGGTTAGCCAGTGGGTTGTACCTGGGCTCGGTCGGGGCGGTCACGCAGGAAATCAGTGCCGTATTCAGGCCGGATCCTGCAAAACCGCACCAGAACACCTTCATCAATCAGACGCCGGAAAGTGGATATTGCGCGAGCTATCCGGGGGAATGCCGGAACCAGAATATGTTCAGCATTCGGCTGCCGATTCGATTTGAGGCCCGAAGCGCTATCCAGCCCAATCATGGTCCACGTCAGGGGGCGACCTTTAAAGTACCGGCAAGCTGGAGAGCGTTGTCAGTGCGAAATCTGGCAACTAATGAGGAAGAAAGTGTTGAAGTACGCATCGTCGGTTTAGGCTCTGAATATGTACTCAGTGATACGGCAGCCAATCTTGTCGGGGGAGCTCCGAGTGCCGTCGTGGGGCATCAGCAGCTATGGGGCGGGTCAAGTTGGGTCTATGCGCCAGCGCCATGTCTCTACAGTGGTGTAGGCTTCTACGGCGACAGTACATACATGTTCTTTTGGAAGACACCCATCGAGAGTAGCTGTGAAAAACCAGCTAGATATCTTATTCCGGGCATGTCTTACACCTACCTGGATTTTGCCTACGAGCTTCGCACGCCTAACCCCTTGGGCATGTCGTCAGGCACCTATACCGGCACGCTCAATTACAAAGTAGGGCCCGGTCTGGACTTTGACATGGGCGATATGATGCTGCCGAACGACTCGGTCATTACCCTCGATTTCAAACTGGATGTTCAACATACGCTCAAGGTCGACATCCCGCCTGGAGGGCACAGGATCGAACTGATTCCCCAGGGCGGCTGGCAAGCCTGGCTGCAGCAAGGACGCAAACCCGTTCGCTTGTTCCGGGATCAAACATTCAATATATCAGCCTCATCGCGGTTCAAGATGATCCTGGAATGCCAGATCGACCTGAGTGAAGGCTGTGGGATAGCCGATCCAGTGTCGGGATATGGAGGGCTGGTCAATGTCTACGTCAGCCTGCCCAATGGTTTGACCGATAGCAGCGGGCAACCGGTTAGTCGTGTCCTGTTAAGCCGGGATGCAACAGGGCCATTCCAACCGGGTTTTTACGTAGATCGCGCACCGGGAACGCTGCACTTTGAAATGCCCCCAAAGGATGTCAGTTGGCTGATACTGAATGCTAAAGGTCGTGCGTTTATGGGGAATATTACGGTTATCTGGGATTCGGAAGTTTAACAGCCCGTTTCCGTCAAGCTAGAAAACTTCTGTTTTGAGGGTTAAACACATTAACGCAAGAGATTTTATATGAAGTGTATACGGCAATATGGAAGAAAGATTGTCGGTTTAATGAGTGCTGGGCTGATGTGTTGCTTATATGTAGGTTCGGTCGCGGCGGTCACTCAGGAAATTACTGCCGTATTCAAGCCTGATCCTGCAAATCCACAGGAGAACAAGTTTGTCAATCAGACGCCGGTGAGCGGGTATTGCGCGAAGTATCCTGAACTCTGCAAGAGAGACAACGTTTTCAGCCTTCGCCTGCCCATTCGTTTTGTTTCAAGGACCGCCATACAGCCCAACCATGGCGAACGACAAGGGCCGACGTTCAAAGTACCCGCCAATTGGCGAGCGCTGACTGTCAGGAATCTGGCAACCGGGGAGCACGAAGTGGTCGAGATACGCATCGCCGGTTTCGGTAGTGAATACACCCTGAGTGACACCGCGATAAATATTGTTGGTGGGGCCGAGAACGCGGGTGAAGCACACCGTAAGTTGTGGGGTGGGGGCCTCAGTGACTGGGTAAATGCCCCCGCGCCTTGTTTGTCCGTCGGAGTAGGTTACTACCATCACCAATATTATGGTTTTTTCTGGAAAACGCCGGTCGAAAACCATTGTTCCAAGCGATCGAGTTATCTGATCCCGGGCATTTCTTATGATCATATGGATTTTTCTTATGAGCTTCGCACACCCAACCCGTTGACCATGTCGGCGGGCCTTTATTCAGGCGCTATCAGTTACACCGTAGGACCCGGTCAGGATTTCGACATGGGTGACGTCATGCTGCCCGACGATGCGCTGATCACGCTCGATTTCAACTTGCATGTTCAACACATATTCAAGGTCGACATCCCACCTGGAGGGCACAGGATCGAACTGATTCCCCAGGGTGGCTGGCAAGCCTGGTTGCAGCAAGGACGTAAACCCGTGCGCTTGTTCAGGGATCAAACGTTCACTATCTCGGCTTCGACACGCTTCAAAATGAAGCTGGAATGCCAGAACGACCTGAGTGAAGGCTGTGGGATAGCCGATCCAGTGTCAGGATATGGAGGGCTGGTTAATGTCTACGTCAGCCTGCCCAATGGTTTGACCGATAGCCACGGGCAACCGGTTAGTCGTGTCCTGTTGGGCCGGGATGCAGCAGGGCCATTCCAGCCTGGCTTTTCAGTAGACCGCACGCCGGGAACGCTGCATTTTGAAGTGCCCCAAAAGGATGTCAGTTGGCTGATACAGAACGCTAAAGGTCGCGCGTTCGCGGGGAATATCACGGTTATCTGGGATTCGGAAGTTTAACCCTGCCCTGAGGCCCTGAGAGTTCAGTTCTCAGGGCCGTTTCAAATGGTGATCAGGCGTACATCATGGCCCTCAGAGCCCGGCTTTTTTCAATGCTGCACGGGTCAGCCTTCTGCTCAGCTCCTGCTCATCGTAACCAAGGTCGTTGTACAACCGTCCATAGACCTCTTCGGTCATTGCTTCATCCGTGAAGACCACGCTTTGCGGGACGGAAAGTTTGTCTGCCAGGTCCTTCAACTGCTCTTTCAGCGGGTTTCTTTGCGCCTCCGGCAGATCTTTGGAATCTGCCCAGGCGTTTTGTGCCCGGCGCAATTCATCCAGCAGTCCGGACTTGCCCTCGTAGAGCAGCGCATTGTTCTTGAATTCGGTAGGGTGGGTATCAAGCAAATACTTGTTCCAGAACGGCTGCTCGATCATTTTATTCACTAGTCCGTCGCCTTCCTCGAACGAAATAATCGTGTCGAAGGCTTGATCGATGCTGCTTTTCTCAACGCCTGACACTGCCTGGAAGAGCATTTGGTCGGACTGCCAGGGCAAATCCAGGCGTTGAGCAAGCCCGGTCTGGTAGGCCAGGTACACCTCAACCTCATCAGGCGTTCCCCCTCGAGCTTCGAGATCGGCACGTGCGATGTCATTCACCCGCTCCAGGCGCGCGGAGCCTTTTGCCAGGGTTACCAGCTTTTTCTCAAGGGAGGCGGCCGAGGTCGAAAGAGAGTAAGCCTCCGATGCGAGTACTTTGATTCCCATAGTGTTGAAGAGCTGGGCACCTGCATCGGCGCAGGTAGCGGGAGAGGTGGCCATGGTAAACAGATCCTCACGCAAGGCGGTATCGAGGTCGATGGCATCGATCATTCGCCATACTCGTGCGGACAGCTGTTGGCGCGATTGACCTCCGGCCTTGTAATCAGCGGAGGTTGTCAGCTTGTCGAGTACCTTAAAGAAACCATCGGAGGTAGGCTCGGCTCTCAGGTCGGACCAAGCTTCCTTCCTGAAGACCTCTAGTCCAGATGGTTTGCTCCACCATTGAGAGTCATCGGGTATGCGCCATTTATCGATCGCGGATTGGTTGACGGGATCATAGATCTGCTCGGGGCTTATTCCGACAGACCTTCTGTAGCCCTGGTAAATTACCCGGTTCGCATCCGAGAGGTCCGACGCGCTGAGGCGAGTGCGCGCCACGATGAATGCATCATCCGAGCGAAGGACAACCTCGGGAATTTCGGAGATTGGATTGCGCTGCAAATCGAGAAACAACCCTCGAGGCCGGGGTTTGCTAAAGATGCCCAACGGCCAAGTGTTTATGCCGGTATTGCTTAAGCTCAACACGCTCAGTCCAGGCATGCGTGCGACATTCACAAGAGCCCCTAATGGGTTGTCATCCAGCCTCAGGGTTTCCAGACGGGTCAGGTTTCTTAGTTGCTCAACGTCGGCGGCTGTCAACTGAATCCGGTTATCGGTCAGGCGCAGGACTTCAAGCAGACGCATCCTGCCGATGCCTTCGGGCAGGCGTGTCAGTTCACAGTTACGTGCACTCAGTTGGCGCAAGTGGGGGAATTTTTTCAACAGGCCTGTGGCGTCTGCGGTAAAACCCGTGTTGTCCAGATTGAGGACACTGATCTGGTCGAGGTACTTGCTGATCTCCGGTAGTTTTTTCCACCAGAGTTCGAGGTTGTACTGCCTGAACTCGGTTGACAGGTCCAGTGCATAGCCACCTTCGAGGGTTGTACTGCGCTCGCCGAATACTTTCGCCTTTCTTTCGAAACACTTTATGAGCTGATTGGCAATGTGTTGTCCGCCGCCATTTACAAACCCTTGAGGATCAGGGCCCCAGAATTCAGGCTGTTGGTATCGCCACTTGTTGAGCGTCACGCGCAGTTCGTCGAGCTCCTGTTCAAGTCGATCGATTGCCTGAAGCGGTTCGCCTTCGGCGCGTAATGATTGAATGAAGGTATTTACCTCGCGTTCGCTCAAATGGGGGTACAGATCCTGAACTTTCTCTTCCAGAGACATTCCCGCTCTGGAAAGGCTGGGGCCACGTAGCAGGATGAGTGTTTCCCGATCAGGGGTACGGCGGATGGGCGGTTCTGCAAGAATCGTCCGGCGCTCGGTAGGCGGTTCGGTTTTTACCATGAGCCATTGCTTGAATTTCCCCCCTTCGCCAACCTGGTAGCCCAGTGCTGCGCGTTTGTCATCAGGCAGTGCTCGCAGGATCGACTGGTAGAGGTCGTCGGCCTTATGCAGCTTTTTGTTTTCGCTGTCACGCACCTCGTACGTGAGTTGCTTGTCCTTGACCAATATCCTGACTGTGGATGCCTCCTGCGGGCCAGCGCTGACGCTCAGGTTACCGTCGTAGGTGTTCTCGCGGATTTCGATGCGCAGATCAGCCAGCGAATCGGTATATATCCGCAAGGCGTTGAGCGCCAGCCGTTCGGTATCGGGGGTCAATAGTGAGTCCCGATAAAAGCCCTCATAGGCCCTGGTTGTGCGCGCCTCGAATTGCAGTTCGCGGGCGGTGTTCTTCAGGCGCAAGGGCAGGCGGTCTTCGTCGGTCATGATTTTCAGTTCCGACTGTTTGGCGCTGGTGAGCAGTTTTTTAATCCCTTGCGTGGGGAGGCCGGAATAACGACGTTTGATCAGTTCTGTCGGTTTATCGCCGAGCTCTTCCTGGCTGGCATAATCGTCGTTGAAAAGATCGACTCTTTTGCTTTCGGCGACGCTGACAATGCGCTTGCGCAGTTTTTTGGTACGCACCTCAATAGGTTCGCGTGGAGTACCAGGCGCCTGGTCGAGGATGATGGACGTGCCATTCGCGTCCAGGGTTTCCATAACGGTTTTCAGCAATTCTCCGTTGTTTATCTGTTGATCATGGATCTGTACGACCAGCTTTTTGTTCGGCGGCACGTTCGGGGCGGCATATTCCCAAATCGTCTGCGCCCGACTGCCGATCACTCGCATTGATACGGTATCCGGCCACATGCCGTAGCGGGTCATGATGTGGAGCTGGGTTTTCGGATCGGCTTTTGCGTAGACCCTGGATTCATCACTGTTCATCTGATGAATGAACCGCTGAATATCCTGATCGATAGAAAATCGCTTGAAAGTGTCGGCCAGCAAGGGGGGAGGCAGGTCGTTTTCGACGTACATCCTGCGCAGTTCACCTCGACCCGTGCCACTGATCTTGCGGATGTCTTCACACTGGAGGTCACTATAGTCCTTGACGAGCGGCCCGAGGCGACGCATCAACGTCACATCGTCCCAGGCCCTTGGCTCTTCGCCTTCAATTACGTATGTCCCGGCGCCGTTATCGATGAGCTCGGGTTCGTAGGCGTCAAGTCGAACGGGATGCTGGATGGTCTGTTTGTTCGTTTGCGGGTTTTTTTTGACCTCGTAGCGTTTTTGTCCTAGCGACAGAATCGTTTTGCCATCGTGTTGGTACAGTCCCGATTTATCCGCAACAGCGTTTTCCGGCAATGTACCTTTGTACTGGTAAGGTTCAAGATCAGGTTTCCATAATTTGGTCTTGCCACCGGGTAAGTTGACGGACTTCAGGCCTTCGATAAAAGGCGAAACCGTGTAGTGGAATACCGGGGCCAGCGCGACCGCTGTCGCAAGGTTTTCGATGACATCGGTGATGTGCGCCCAACCCGCTTCCTTGTCGCCCTCACTCAGCTCCACAACGCCCTCGAGTACCTCATATAACAACTGGCCTGCCAGGGTGACCAACATGACTTCACCCAGCCCCGGTACGACCAATGCCAATGCACCGACAGCGATGAAACCGATGTTCAGGTAGTTTGCCCATCGATTCGATCGGGTCTTGGCATCTTCATCGGCGGTGGGAACGGCGATGATCCGGGCATCCTTGATTAATTTATCCAGCTTGTCGTCGAGAAGCACGGGCCAGAGGTCGAAATCTTCCCACTGCCCTTTTCCGTGCATGTTGATGTCAATGATGTAGAAGTGAGGGGCCTCGCTGGGGTCTTGCCTCGTTCCACGATCCGGAGCCGGCGCAATAGATGAGGGCAATAACAGGCTTTCGGCAAGCCGCACCAGTTCATGACGCCGCCACTGGCTAGTAAAAGATTCTTCCGGGCCATCCGTAACTTTTTCGGTGAAGCGCTGGAAGTAATAGGGTTTGTCTCGTTGGGCAACGAATCGACTGAAAAAGCGTTGGTAATCGGTGTGTTCCTCGGAGCTTCCTGCCGGGCGGGACATGAACTGTCGGGTCAGCTCTCGTTGAAAATCGGCGAAAGAGGCATATTTTTTTATTGGATGTTCAGGGTCATCGGGAATCCAGGCGATCAGGTATCCCTGGTGATAGTGGTGCTTGACGCAGGGCATGAAAAGCATGCATCCGGACAAGCGCAGGCCCATGACACTCAGACTCCTGTAGGACAAAGGCTTTTCACCGTCCATGATGTTTTGCTCGCCACTGACCACTCTCATCAAGAGGTTGTAATCGTCCTGATCGATGTCTTTTTTTAACAGGGCAAGGTACGACGCCGTTTTCAGCGCTTCTTTTTGATAAGTGGTAACTCTATGGTGCAGAAGCGCTTGCTCCACCGAACTGTCGGGGCGTAAAAATTTTTTTATGTATTCCTGGTAGTTTCCGCCTATGTCCAGCGTTCGGCATAAACGTATCACTTCCTCGATTTTGACGGAGGTCGAGAAACGCTCGAAATGCCCATTGTTGTCCGGTTTGGTAATAAATCGGGAGCTGTCGTCATAGAGGTTTTCTTTAGTTTCGGCCTCTTCAAAGTTATGCAGGGCGGCGTTTAGCAATGAGAGCGTTTTGACCTGGAAGGCGCCGCTTTTCAATCCAAATATACCGAGGTTCTTTGGAGTATAAAGTCGCAGCCACGTGTCGTCAGCATCAAGTTTGTTGTCGAGTTTTTTTAGTTCTGGCAGCAGCAGATTTTTAGAGAAATTCTCGATGCTTTTTAACTTGCTGAATAGTTTGTCTTGCTCGTTTTGCGCTTTGCAAAGGAGTTCGCTGTTTTCTTTTAACTGTTTTTTCTGCTCTTGTGAAGCCGCGTTGTACCATTCTGGAATCACCGGTTTTGTTTCTTTCAGTGCCGCCCGCCTTTCGGGTGAGGCTTGTATATGGCACGTTGGAATGGCGTTCTTGATGGTTTCAAAATTGATGCCCTTTTCGTAGGGCGTGAATGGCGCGGGGCTGGTTCCTTGAGATTCAGACACTGCAAATTTCCTTTAAGCAGTTTTAGGAGCTCTCAGCTTACTCAGTAAGGGGGTAATAAAAAAACCAAAAAATTGTTGTGAGTCGGCTGAATATTCTTGAAAAGCTTTTAATAATAAGGATTCAATAGTAATTAATTACCACCTTGGTGGTCGAGCGGCGTTCAAAGCAAGCGTCTGACTATCAGGGGCAAATAATGAGGCGTACCTATAAAGCGCTGACACTTAGAGTCGGAACAATATTTAAATACCGCTTCGTCTAAAAATTTTATAGACGCGATACTTCAACGGGCTCACACAAGGTGTTGCTCCCTGGTTGTAAATACGGTGTAAGAATCGGTGCCATGCCCTTGAGCACCTGCACCGGCAAAGCGGAGGTGAATTTGAAGGCCTCGGCGGTGCGACCCGGAACGAAAGCGGTCAGCGTACCGAAGTGATGGTCGCCGATGTAGAACACAAAGGTCGCGGTACGGTTGATCGATTTAGAGCTGAGAATCCGCCCGCCAGAACCGACGGCTTCGATGCGGTTGTCACCGGTACCGGTCTTGCCACCCATGGCCAACGGAGTACCGTCTGGCAGTTTGAAACTGCCGGCGAGCCGCTTGGCGGTGCCGGCATCCACTACTTGCGACAGGGCTTCGCGCATTGCCGCCGCCACCTCTGAAGGCATCACTCGTTTGCCTTTGTCCGGATCGTTGATCAGCCGGGTTTCGTAGGGTGTGCCAGCGGCGAAGTGCAGGCTGTCGATGCGCAGGGTCGGCATGCGCACGCCGTCATTGAGGATGGTGCCGATCAGTTCGGCCAGCGCGGCGGGGCGATCGCCGGAGCTGCCGATGGCCGTGGCCAGGGATGGCACCAAGTGGTCGAACGGATAGCCGACTTTCTGCCAGCGCTGGTGAATGTCGAGGAAGGCTTCGATTTCCAGCATGGTCCGGATACGGCTGTCGCGGGCGCCCTTGTGGCGGCTTTTGAACAGCCAGCTATAGACTTCCTGGCGCTCGAATTCACTGGCTTTGACAATCTGGCTGAACTTGGCATCGGGGTTGTTGAGCAAATAGCCGATCATCCACAGATCCAGCGGGTGGACCTTGGCGATGAAGCCCTGGTCGGGTAGGTCGTAGCTACCCGGGCCATAACTCAGATAGAGCCTTTCCAGGCGTTCATCGGTGAGTTTTTCGTTGAGCTTCATGCCTTTGAGGTGCGAGCGCACGAAGCTGTTGAAGCTCTCCTGACTGGCATCCGGCAGCAGGTAGCGGTGCACGGCGGCGAGACGGATCGGCGTCGGGCGCATGCCGTCGAGGAAGGTGTCGAGGCGGGCCTGGGTGTCCTTTTTCTGATACTTCTTCCAGAACCGCAAGAGGAACGAGGTGCCCTCGTGGTCGGCGAACCTGGCCAGGTATTCCTGGCGCCGCGGCTGGCCATCGTCCTTGAGCAACAGGGCGCTGTTATTGGGCCCCGAGTAAGTGGTGTAACGCACCAGATCACGCATCAACCGGATGAATGGCAGGTTGAGCGACTCGCGTATGGCGTCGCGCAAGGTCGGCATGCGGCCGTTGTCTTCCTTGCGAAAGTTGTTGAATGTGTGCAGTCCGCCACCGGTGAAAAAGGCTTCGCCGGGGCTTGCCGAGTATTTGCGATCCAGGGCCGCGGCGAGCATTTTCGGCAGGCTGCGGTCTTTGTTTTGGATCAGGTAATCAACTGCCCAGAGGGTGAGTCGGTCCTGGTCGGCGATCTCGGTTTTTTTCAGTACCGCCGCGGGCTGCGCGGCGTAGCGCTCATGCAGTTCCGCGATGATTTGCAGGTAAGTCGTCAGCACCCGCAACTTGGCAGTGGAACCCAGCTCAAGCTTGCTGCCTTCGTTGATATCAAAGGGTTGATCGGTGCTGTCGGTCTGTACCCGGACCCGCGAACCGTCCGGAGTCAGTTCGAAGAGGGTGAAGCTGTAACGCACTTGGGTGGTGCTGGTGGGCGTCAGCAAGCGTTCGCCGATCAGACCGATTTCGGCGGCGTACGCCGGATCGGCCAGACGCTTGAGGTATTGGGTGGCCTGGGTTTGCAATTCGCCTTGCAAGGTACTGGTGGCCGACAGGTCGAGGCGGTCCAGATCATAGAGCGGGCGATTGAGCAGCCCGGCCAGTCGACTGCGGGCAACACTGATGCCTTTGTTGGTTTCGATCGGCTGGATGGTCGGTTGTTGCTGCCAGTCGCGGTACGTCACTTTGCTGGCCAGGGCCGCGGCGGACAAGGCTGGATCGATCACGTTGTTCTGCGCCAGCAACCGAATGTGGCTGTCGGTGAGCTGCGCCAGGTCGTTGTGGCCCCGCGTCAGATAATACGAAGGCCGACGCTGGGCGATCATCAGCGACAACACCTCACGCAAGGCCAACCCACGTTTTGCCAGGCTTTGCGGGTCATTGGCGGTACTGGCCAGGTGTTCGTTGACCTGATTGAAATCCGCGCCGTACCAGACCCGCAGGCCCTCGGCCATGCCATGCACTTCACCATGGCCCGGTACCGCTGACAGCGGCACGCTGTTGAGGTAATCGCGGACGATATTTTGCCTCGCCTCCAGGGTTTGCGGGCCATCCTGGTAGGCTCGCACGCTGGCGGAAATCATCTGGCGGATCTTTTCGGCGCCGGAAACCGTCAGGCCATCGGGTGAGTGACGATACTTTTCAAGCTGGGTGGCCAGGGTGCTGCCACCCGCCGTCTGTCCGGGCAGATGAAGCAGTTTTGCCACTTGCGACCATGCCGCCATGCCAAAACGCGGCCAATCCACCGCGGGGTTGGCCAAAGGCTGTTGCGGGTCGAGCAGTTCACGGTTTTCGATAAACAGCAGGCTGTGCACCACCAGTGGCGGGATTGCCGCAAAACTCGAATACAGCTGTTGTGGGTAGTGGTACTGGTACAACGGCGCAGCGCGGCAATCAGTGATCGACAATCCAGCCTGGATTTTCTCCGCATAGGGCACGAAAAAGCCTTTTTCGCTGTAGTCGAGCAAATCCTCGGAAAAGCGCGTTTGTGACTGAATCAGGTAATCGCGTTTGATCAACCGTGGCAGGAACTCACCCAGGGAGCTGTAGCCCAGGCGTTTATCGAACGGACCGGTGCCCGGATAGAAAATCGAGTCGCTGGGGCCCGGCTGCATCGAGTAACTCAAGGACGCGGCGAATCTGCTGAGCTCGCGGGCCTGCAATTTCGAGGTGCGCATCTCCTTGGCTGCGGCGAAACCCAGCGCAATCAAGGTGATCAGCAACAGCAACCAGAACATTCGCCACCAATACCGGCGAATTCGAGGTTTTTTTGGTAAAGGCGCTTCATCCACATTATCGGTAGGCACTGCAGTTGTACTCGAATCGGTTTGTCGCAAAGCGCCCATAGTCAATTGATCCATTCACGCAGATTGATCTGACTTGTTTGAAGCTTAGACCGTGGTTGGGGTCGGTGAAAAATTTGTGAAGGATGCCTGTAGTCTTTTGACAAAGGCCTGCAGGTTGGCACGAATACCAGGAACGAGGGTAATTGGTGGCGAAGGGGCTTGCCCCCGCTGGAGCGCGTAGCGGTCCCAATCGGATTGATACGTTTCTTTCAGACCAACCGCGGATGCAGGTTTTGCGGCTGCTGCGCAACCGAGCGGGGGCAAGCCCCCTCGCCACAGGTTTGAGTCTTGGCTCGGGAATGTGCGGGGCTGTCCCAGCCAGCAAGCATCCCAGAGTGGATAGTCGCCAATTTTCTTTACCAGCCCTGCGCGTAAGGGATTAGCGACGATGTAGCGGGCCATGTGGCGCAGATCTTGGCCATCGCGCACTGCTCTGTCGTGATATCCGCTTTGCCACAAAGACCCTTGGTTGGTCGTTGCTCTGTTGACGGCCAAGGCGCTGCGTGACTTAGTGCCTGCGATAACCTGCGCCAGAGTCCCTTCCCTCAGCTGAAACAACCAATGCAGGTGATCCGGCATGACCACCCAGGCCATTGAGTCGACCCAGCCCTGGTCGTGTGCATGTTTCAGTTCAGCGACGAGCAGACGCCCAACCCGCCAATCGGAAAATAGTGACCGGCGGTTGTGAACGACGATGGTGATCAGATAAGCCCGACCTTGTTCTGAGTATCGGCCGACGCGTAGGCGGTGTGAGTTTGGTCTGGAAGGCAATCCGTTGCTTCCTTGAAGTGGATAGGTTTGTAAATTGACGCTAGCAGCCCAAAGCCCGGGCTGACGTTCGGACTGGTGTGTGGATATTTCAAAAACTGCGAGAAATTCATTGGGGCGAGGGGGCTTGCCCCCGCTGGGGCGCGTAGCGGCCCTAAAAACTGCGAAGACGTTGTATCAGGCAAACCACATTCACCGATTTTACGACTGCTGCGCCCGAGCGCGGACCGGTCGGCGGGGGCAAGCCCCCTCGCCACAGGAATTAGCGCTGCCTGTCTGAAAGTATTGAAGTAGAGCCATCCAGTGGAAAATACAGCACAGCCAGGGACATGACGATGCACCATTGCTGTGCGATACTTCGCGCCGTTTTCAAGGTGGGATAATGCTCGAAACCCAGGTAATGCCCCTCCGTGAGAAGCGCTTTTACCGCGAGTTCTGGCTGAATCTAGTCGTTTATATAGTGAAAAGCCCTATCCGGAGCTTTTTATACTGCACGCCCCGCTGATCTCGTAGGTTTTGTCCTACAGGACTGGCCGACCCACAAGGTCGGCCCGGTTGAGCACGTACCGGCTATCCGTCTGTACGTTGAATGCTCGGTGGTTCATATCCAATAATAAGATGAGGTTGTATCCCTATGCCAGTTGGCAACCACTTGCCCCAAGGCGAGACCGCTCAAGGCGGCCCGCTCAAACGCGAACTCGGCGAACGGCATATTCGCTTGATGGCCCTCGGCGCCTGTATCGGTGTCGGCCTGTTCCTCGGCTCGGCCAAGGCCATCGAAATGGCTGGCCCGGCAATCATGCTGTCCTACATCATCGGCGGCCTGGCGATTCTGGTGATCATGCGCGCCCTCGGCGAGATGGCCGTGCATAACCCGGTAGCCGGTTCCTTCAGCCGCTATGCGCAAGACTACCTCGGCCCGTTGGCGGGCTTCCTCACTGGCTGGAACTACTGGTTCCTGTGGCTGGTGACCTGCGTCGCGGAAATTACCGCGGTGGCGGTGTACATGGGCGTCTGGTTCCCCGACGTGCCGCGCTGGATCTGGGCGCTGGCGGCCCTGGTGAGCATGGGCTCGATCAACCTGATCGCGGTCAAGGCCTTTGGTGAGTTCGAGTTCTGGTTCGCCCTGATCAAGATCGTCACCATCATCGCGATGGTCGTCGGCGGTATCGGCGTGATTGCCTTCGGCTTCGGTAACGACGGCGTGGCACTGGGGATAGCCAACCTGTGGAGCCACGGCGGTTTCATGCCCAATGGCGTGCAGGGCGTGTTGATGTCCCTGCAAATGGTGATGTTCGCCTACCTGGGCGTCGAAATGATCGGCCTGACCGCCGGTGAAGCGAAGAACCCGCAGAAGACCATTCCGAACGCCATCGGCTCGGTGTTCTGGCGCATCCTGCTGTTCTACGTCGGCGCGCTGTTCGTGATCCTGTCGATCTACCCGTGGAATGAAATCGGCACCCAAGGCAGCCCGTTCGTGATGACCTTCGAGCGCCTGGGTATCAAGACGGCCGCCGGCATCATCAACTTCGTGGTGATCACAGCGGCACTGTCGTCCTGCAACGGCGGCATCTTCAGTACCGGTCGCATGCTCTACAGCCTGGCGCAGAACGGCCAGGCACCGGCGGGCTTCGCCACGACCTCGAGCAACGGCGTGCCGCGTCGCGCCTTGCTGCTGTCGATTGCTGCACTGCTGCTGGGCGTGTTGCTCAACTACCTGGTGCCTGAGAAGGTCTTCATCTGGGTCACCGCCATCGCCACCTTCGGCGCGATCTGGACCTGGGCAATGATCCTGCTGGCCCAGCTCAAGTTCCGCAACGGCCTGAGCCCGGCTGAACGTGCAGGACTCAAGTACCGCATGTGGCTGTTCCCGGTGAGCTCGTACCTGGCACTGGCATTCCTGGCGCTGGTGGTGGGCCTGATGGCTTACTTCCCGGACACCCGCATCGCCCTGTATGTCGGCCCGGCATTCCTGGTGCTGCTGACGGTGGTGTTCTACGCGTTCAAGCTGCAACCGACCAATGCCGTGCAAGGCGCGGTGCGTTCAGCTTCGTAATGGTGTAGCGCTGGAAAAGCAAAAGCCCCGGTCGGATGATCGGGGCTTTTGCGTTTTCAAGATCAAAAGATCGCAGCCAGCGATCTTTTGATTCCGGCGTTTTTTGCCACCGGTCTGTTCGCAGACCTGAAATTAGACAAGTGGATCAAGGGTGCTAGCGTGCATATAGCCCACCCGGTCTGAAAACCGCAGCAGTGTTCGCAAGGAACGGTGCGTCAGTGATGTCTACTTCGAACGAGAGGATGCTGTTCGAGTGGAGATGTATTAATTATTGTATTCAATTGGATAGGCATCAGCAGACAGGCCGGAAGTAAGCGCCATGGGTATAAAACCTGTGTTTCACGGTTTTTCCAGATTTGTGTCGGTCGGCCTGGTTAATACATTGATTCACGGGTCGACGTTTTTTGTCCTGCACGCGCTCATGGGCTTTCGTCAGGCGCCGGGTAATCTTGCGGCCTTTGGGATGGCGGCTTCCTTCTCCTTTTATGCCAATGCGCGCTACACCTTCAAACTCAAGGCTACCGGTTCGCGTTATCTACTATTTGTCGGGTTCATGGGCCTGTTGAGCCTGGGTGTGGGTTACGCGGCGGATCGATTGCGGCTGCATGGGCTGATCACCGTGACGGTCTTCTCGGCTATCAGTCTGGTCTGTGGTTTCTTTTACTCGAAGTATTTCATTTTTCGGGAGCGGGAGACGTGAAAGTCTCGCTGATCGTTCCGGTGTTCAATGAGGAACAGGCGATCAACCTGTTTTATCAGGCGGTCCGTCAGCAATTGTCGCTTGATGCTTGCGACGTCGAGATCGTTTTCGTCAATGACGGCAGTTCCGACCAGACCGCTGAGCAGGCCAAGGCCCTGGCATTGGCCGATGACGATGTGCTGGTGATCAATTTCTCACGCAACTTCGGCAAGGAACCGGCGTTGTTTGCCGGGCTCGAGCATGCCAGTGGTGATGCGGTCATTCCGATGGATGTCGATTTGCAGGACCCGATCAGCGTGATTCCCCGGTTGATCCAGGAATGGCGGAACGGGGCTGATGTGGTCCTCGCCAAACGCCGTGACCGCACCGCCGATAGCTACCTGAAACGGCATGGCGCGGCGCTGTTCTATCACCTGCTGAATAGAATTGCCTACACCCGGATCGAAGAAAATGTCGGCGACTTCCGGTTGATGGACCGCAAGGTCGTGGATGTCATCCGCACGCTCCCGGAACATCAGCTATTTATGAAGGGCGTTCTGTCGTGGGCCGGATTCAATACCGTGGTCATTGACTATGAACGGGCTGTACGCGTGGCCGGGAAGAGCAAGTTCAATGGCTGGAAACTGTGGAATCTGGCGCTTGAAGGTATTACCTCCTTCAGTACCGTGCCGCTGCGCTTATGGACGTATGTCGGTAGCCTGATTTCGTTGTTTTCGATCCTGTATGCGATTTATATGGTGTTGGACAAGATTTTCTTTGGTAACAGTGTGCCGGGTTATCCGTCGTTGATGACTGCCATTCTGTTTTTGGGTGGTGTGCAGCTGATTGGAATCGGCATCCTGGGAGAATATATCGGGCGGATTTACATTGAATCAAAACATCGGCCAAGGTATGTGGTGAAAGATATTGTCGGAGGCAAAAGCAGGGCGGGACTAAAAAAAACTCAGTGAGGTCCAGGGCTGAGAAAGGGGCGTTGACATGAGGCTGGCGAGGTTTTTCGACAAGAAGCTGATAGAGCGTGAAGTACTGCTGCTGTTTTTATTTGCGACTTTTATCTACGTCGTGCCTCTGGTGTTGGCAGACCACTACTATATCGATGATAACTGGCGATCTTTGTCCGCCGGAATGGCTTGGGCAAACCAGGGGCGATTGTTTACCGAGGTGTTCTACAATGCGTTGACGTTTTCCGCGGGCGCACCCAATATTTTTCCATTGCCCCTGTTAATTGCAACGCTGGCCATCGCCCTGGCGTTGACCCGCCTGACGATGCATTACTACAAGGAACCGACTGTTTCATGCTGTTTTGTGCTGCTGCCCCTTTGGTATAACCCGTTCTTTCTACAGAACCTGTCCTATCAATATGATGGCCCCGCCATGACCTTGAGTCTGGTGGCGGTTATTTACGCGATTACCTTTCGTGGGAAGTCTGTGCTACTGCAAGTACTGCTACCGGGAATGTTGATAGCGTTGGGAGTGGGGCTTTATCAGTTGAGCATCAATGTCTTTTTGGGACTTTGCTGTATAGAGCTGATCAGAGGGGTCAATGATGGGGCGTCATGGGATTCGTTGTGTTCGTTGATCAAGTGCAAGCTTGCACAGTTGCTGGTAGGCGGGCTTGTTTATTATTTGCTCGCTTATCCATTCATCATTCAGGATCGTCTGGCGCTGCTGGAGTGGGGGATGAATGGAGTTGTCCAGGTTGAAGCCAGCGTCAGGCTTCTGACCAGTAAAATTGCACTGCTGTTCCATGGAGCAAATTTCTGGTTGCTATGGGCTGTGCTGCTGTGCGCCGCAGCCGGGGCTGTGCGGGTCGGGTTGACGGTGCGGAAACGAAAAGACAGTGTCCCGAAAAAAATAGTGCTCGGCTTGATCTGTCTGCTGACCCTGCCGGCGCTGGTGCTGCTGGTTTCGGGAGCCGCGCTGGTATTCAGGGATTTCAATGAAGGCGCGAGAACCTTGATGGGGTTTGCGGTGCTGTTGGTGTTTTTGTTTTATCTGGGTCATCTATGGCTGGGGGCGATTCATCCGCGACTGGGTATGCTGCTGGCGGTTCCACTGCTGAGCATGCTTTCGCTGTCCTATGCCTATGGGCGTGTTCTGACTGTGCAGAAAGAATTCGCCACCAGTGCGCTGTTTTCCCTGGGGCACGACATCGCTTCCCATCGGCAACTGCGCGAAGCCAAGCGAATATATATGTCGATTAGCTATTCCGATCACTGGCTGCCGGGAGCCCCAGGCTCCTTTGAATTGATACCGGTTTTGGCGTACATCCTCAACGTGGATTTTTTCATGCTGTGTGAGAATCTGCCCAGGGTAGGCATTACCAACGTGGTCACCGAAAAGGAACGGCGAAACGCGACGCGGGTAGGTTATCGAGGCTATCCACCGGTGGTGGATAGCAAGTTCTATAACATCTACCTGGTCGGGGACTATGGTTTTATCGTGATGAAAGAGCCGCCTCGTATCGAAAAGCATTGATCCAGGTATACTTCCCATGCCGTGTAGCATTCACTTTTTTGTTTGTTCAGTGTTAATGATGCTTAAGAGCGTTTTATTAAATCGTTCCGGCTGCTGGAGGTGTGGCGAATGGGCTAAATCTTCGAACTCAATGAGTTTGGCTTGTGGGATTCTCGCCGTGGCTGCTTTGCCAAGAGCGCTGTAATTAGCCAGTTGTGAGAGTACCTGTGGAGGTGCTCCATTGGTAATTGCAGTTTTATCTTTCAGACCCACGAACAAGACAGTGGGGACTTTTAATTGCTCGAACTCATAAAAAACCGGTTGGTTGAAAATCATGTCGGAAGTCAATGCCGCATTACGCGCAACCAGCGGTAATCCATCCCCCTTGTACATTCCGGTCAGCATATCTACCCAACGGTCAAATTCAGGTCGCCATTCACCGTTGTAGTGGACAATTCTTTGGTACTCTTTAAGATCAGCTTTATTGGTTGTGAGCTCTTCTTTATAGTGTGTGTCAATATTTACGTAAGGAACACCGTGAGCTTTCCAGTCCTCCAGGCCGAGAGGGTTGATCAGTAACAACTGTGTGGTCGCTTGTGGGTACATCAGCCCATAGCGTATCGCTAACATGCCCCCCATCGAGTGCCCCATAACAATGCTGTCATTTATCTTTAAATTATCCAGTAGTGCCCGTGTGTTGCTGGACAGTTGCTGAAAGCTGTATTGATAGCGTTCGGGCTTGCTGGATTTGCAAAATCCTATTTGATCTGGGGCGATAACTCTGAATCCGCTATCGGATAGGGATTTTATGGTTGCCCTCCATGTGTCCGCACAAAATAGCTTGCCGTGCAACAGCACAATCGTACGATTATTGGGTTTGTCAGGTAATACATCCATGTAAGCCATTGTCAGCCGTTGGCCCTGTGAAGTAAATTCGAATTCTTTCACCGAGTAAGTGTAGTTGAAACCTTCCAGATTCTGGCCATACGCTGGCCCGTGTGCGGGTGAGGCGGCTTTTGCCTGGAAAGTTGAAATGGCTCCAACCAAAAAAACGCAAGCGGTGACGATGTTTAAGTTTTTCAAGGTGTTCTCCTCGCATTGGAATTGGCCGATGCCCGGCCGCTCGGAATACAGGATGAGGCAAATGAGTCGGTACTTTGTGCAGGTTAAGTTATCTGGAAGCTATGCACTCGATTTCTACGCGCGCATCCAATGCAAGGCTTTTGACGGCAACCGCCGTGCGTGCAGGGAATGGTTTTTTGAAGTAAGACCCGTAAACGTCATTGAAGGCTGACCATTCGCTCATGTCGGCTAAAAATACAGTGCACTTTAGAATGTCTTTCATCTGATAGCCCGATTCTTCGGTGTATAGCTTAAGGTTGTCCATGGCTTGTTTGGTCTCTGGTACGATACCGCCCGGAACAAGGTTGTCTTCACCTGGAACGATGCCAAGTGAGCCAGACAGAAATAGTATTTTTCCCGCGCGTGCAGCGTCAGAAAACGGGTAACTTCCGTTGTCTCCGAAATCAAGGATCTCAGTATCTGGCGCTGTATCGGGTGGGTTGAAAAGGCTGCAGGAGGTTATCGCTGCGCAGATACTTATGATCATTAAAGTGTTTTTTACAGTTTTCATATGAGCATCCCCTGCTTGCATAGCGGTATTAAGTATGGAAGTTCTGACGGGATTATTTCCATGCCGAGGATGACTGGCAATAAACTTTATATTTCAAAAAAAACTTTGTTCGGGATTATTGCAATATGAGGGCCCGTTCTTTTAAAGGGGCTGAGTGGCTGCCAATACCGTTAAAGAATCGGCGCTCAACCTGCCCTTAAGCCGCTACCTCTTCCTTCGCCTCAACCCTATCCAGCAAGGCCACCACGGCACAGAGCGGGATGCTGTTGGCCGGTGTGCCATAACGCTCATGCAACCTACAGATAACTGATCCGTAGGCGCAGTGGGGACGCCCAGTCCGTGCCCGCGATGCTTTTTGAGAGGTCCATTCAGGCGTTCGCGTTCGACTGCCTCACCGGCAACTCCACCCGAAATGTTGTCCCCACACCGACTTCACTGCGCACTGAAATATCCCCGCGGTGCTTTTTCACGATGCCGTAGGACAGCGACAGGCCGAGTCCGGTCCCTTGTCCGACCGGTTTGGTAGTGAAGAACGGATCAAAGATTTTCTGTAAATTTTCCGGCGCAATACCTGAACCGGTATCGGCCACTTCCACCCAGACAGTATCCCCCACAACGCCATTGCGCAGGGTGATGGTGCCGCGTTCCGGCCCCATGGCCTGGGCGGCGTTGACAATCAGGTTCATGAACACCTGGTTGATTTGCGAGGGCAGGCATTCGACCTCAGGGACCACCACGTACTCCTTGATGACGTTGGCCTTGTACTTGAGCTCATTGGCCACGATATTCAGGGTTGATTCGATGCCCTGTTGCAGATTGGCCGACTGCCACTCCTGGTTGGAATCGACCCGGGAGAAGTCCTTCAAGTCTTTGACGATCTGCCCGACGCGGCCGATGCCCTCTTTGGACTCCTTGATCAACAGCGGGATATCTTCCTTGAGGAAATCCAGTTCGATCCGCTCCCGCAGGCTTTTCAGGTGGCCGAGGAGCTCTGGGGAGCCGATGGCCTCTTCGGCATCCTGATAGGCGTTGAGCATTTGCTGCAAGTTGTTGAAGTAGCCGTCCAGCGTGCCGAGGTTTGAAGAAATAAAGCCGGTGGGGTTGTTGATTTCATGGGCGACGCCGGCTGCCAACTGGCCCAGGGAGGCCAGCTTCTCCGATTGCATCAGCTGGTTTTCCAATAGTTTGCGTTCATCGGTTTCCCGCTGCAGGGCCGCGCTGGCCAGTCTGAATTCCCGGGTCCATTGCTCGACCATCTGTTCCAGATGGCTCATCTGTATCTGCGCTCGCTCAGTCATTTCCCACTTGGTGGTGAGGGTGTTGGCCATCTGCTGAACCTCGATATTATCGAAGGGTTTTTTCAGGATCAGCAGCCGGTCGTGGGCGTGCAAACGCTCCAGCAGCTCCTCCCAGGAGTAGTCGGAATAGGCGGTGCAGACCACGACTTGCAGGCGCGGGTCGGCATTCCACAAATGCTCGATGGTTTGCGCGCCGTCCCAACCCTCGGGCATACGCATGTCGACGAAGGCCAGCGCGTATGGCTGATTGCTGTCCAGGGCTTCACGGAGCTTGCTCAGTCCTTCCTGGCCGCCATAGGCCGAATCCAGCTCGAACGCCGTGCTCGCACGCTTGATCTCACTGCCGAACAACGCCGCTTCCATGTCGTCCAGGTCGACGTTTTGTTGCACCGCAGGGGTGAGGATCTTGCGAAAGTCATCATGGATCGACGGCGTGTCATCGATCAGCAGAATACGCCGGTTCGACAGGTTGTTCATGCTTGACCTCTGCGGTTATCAAGGGGATATGCAAGGTGAACAGCGCGCCTTTTCCCGGCCCGTCGCTGTAGGCGACGAGATGGCCGTTCATCTCGATGGCGGCGAGGGCACAGCTGTGCAGGCCGAAACCGTGACCTTCCTTGCGAGTGGTGAAACCGTGGGCAAAGATCCGCGTCATGTTTTCCGGCGCGATCCCCTCACCTTCATCCTTCACACTGACCTGTAAGGTCGCGTTGTCGACGACCTTCACCCCGAGGGTCATTTGTCGAGGTCGATCAGTGAGGTCGGACATCGCGTATTTAGCGTTGCTGATCAGATTGATCAGAATCAACAGCAGCCGGTGTTTATCGCCCATCACTCGCGGCACAGCGCTGTAGTCCTTGACCACCGTCACATGGTGCCGGGTCAGGGCACCGGAGTTCATGCGCAAGGCATCCTCGAGCAGGTCGCTGACGTGCAGCGGCTCCACCAGACTGGAGGCGCCGGCATAGGACTGCTGGGTGGCGACGATGTCCTTGATGTGGTCGACGCTTTTACTCAATTGTGCCAGTTCGTCAGTGATGCTCAATTGCTCAATGGCGATGGCCTCGACCAACTGGTTCAGGTAGCCCGGCAGCAACTTGCCTTTTTCGTCCTGGGTGATGAATTCGCCGAGGTCGTGTGGGTGCGCGTTGATCAGCTGCATGGCTTTGCCCAACCCCAGCGCCTTGCTGGTGCGCAGCTTGCGGGTGACCAGGTCGGCAGAAATGTTCACACTGTTGAGCACATTCCCGACATTATGCAAGACGTTGGTTGCGATCTCGGCCATCCCGGCCTGGCGCGCGGTATCCAGTAGTTCACTCTGGGTGTCCTTGAGTTCGCGGGTGCGTTCTTCGACGCGTTGTTCAAGGCCTTCATTGGCTGCGTGCAACGCCTTGTTGACGCGGTTGATCTCCGTAAAACTGCGAATCAGCCGACTGGCCAGGTACAACAGCAAGGCCACCAGCAGGGACGAGAACACCAGCAGGGAAAAATGATACTTCTGCTCGATGGCCTCGGCCTGTTGCTGTTCTCTATTAAGCAGGTTGGTGATGTCGTCCAGGCGCTCGGCTACCGGAATCGCGGCAATCTGCTCCAGCAAGCCGTTGACCACCGGTTGTTCGCGCAGCACCAGGGCGATGTGATTGCTGAGAATCTCCACCGGGCTGTGGAACTCCTGCGGTAGACGCTCCTTGTTCACCGCCAGTTTGTTGAGGCCTACCAGGATGTCGGCGGCTCTGTCGTCGGAAGTGACTTGTGCAAACTCAAGGCTGCTGAGCATCAGGTCGTAAGTGTCGGTGGCGACGTTTTGCAGCTGCAGTTTGTCAGCGTCCTCGAGGCGGGCGAACTGGCCCTGGATATCGTCTTCGGCGCTCGGCAGGAATGCCAGGGAGTTACGCAACACCGCGTTGTGGGATTTGAACTGCTCAACCAGCCGGGTCTTTTCCTTGATCGCATCCAGGTAGGCGTCATGACTGGCCCGCCATTGCGGCGAGTCATCGCGGCCATGACCGGACTCCATCGTTTCGAACCTGGCCCAAAGGCTGGTCATTTCGGTCAGCGGCGAAACCAGGGGATCGTAGTTGTGGCTGATAGTGATCCTGGCCTTGAGGATTTCGGTTTCCCACCGCGCGTCCAATTGAATTATCTGACGGATCAAGTCCCGTGATTCGATATAGGTCGCGGTTTGATTGGTGTTGGATTTGAGGTAGAGAAACACCAGGGTTGAGGCAAGCAGTACGCTCATGCTCATGAGCAACACCTGGCTGAGGCGGCGGGAGTTTCTCATAACGGTTTACCTGCCCATTCACCGGTCAGGGTTTTGAGGAATTGAGTGATCAAGGCCTTGTCCTTTTCCGAGGGGATGCGTCCAAGTTGATACTTGAACATCACATCCACCGCATCCTCGAGTGTCCTGGCCGACCCATCGTGAAAATACGGTGCGGTCACCGCGACATTGCGCAGGCTGGGAACCTTGAACACATTGCGGTCCTCTTCATCCCTGGTCACCAGATAACGTCCCAGATCAGACTCGGTCGGGTTGCCCCGGGCCTGAAAGTAGTCGCCCATCACGCCGAACTTCTGGAACATGTTGCCGCCAATGTTCACTCCCTGATGGCAGGCGATGCAGCCGTATTCCTTGAAGCGTTGGTAACCGTATTTTTCATCCCGGGTGAGGATGTCGGTGTCGCCCAGCAGGTATTGGTCGAAGCGTGAATTACGGCTGAGCAGGGTGCGTTCGTAGGTCGCCAGTGCGTTCTGCATATTGGCTGCCGTTACGCCATCGGGGTACGCGGCAGCAAAGGTTGTGTGGTAGGTCGGATCGGCGGAAAGGGTCTGGACCACGTGCGGCCAGTTGCTGCCCATCTCGTTGGGGCTTTGCACGACTTCGTGGGATTGCGACTCCAGGGTATTGGCTCGACCGTTCCAGAACTGCCTGAAGTTCAGGCTGGCGTTCAATACACTGGGGGTATTGATCGTCAGGGGCTTGCCGTCGAAGCCAATGGAAAACCGTTTGTCATCGGCACCGCCTTTTTCCAGCAGATGGCAGCTGGCACAGGACACCCTGTTGTTGACGGATAAGCGTGTGTCGTTAAACAACTGCCGACCCAGTTCGACACGCCGGGGATCCTGATGAGGTACCGGTGGCAGTGGCTTTAGCGGCTCATTGAGTGGTTCGGCGCTCGCTGTCAGGCAAATCCCGAGTAACAGCGCGAAGAGCGGCAGGGTTGCGTGTGGCGACATCTAATGATTCCTTGACCGGGTGCCTGAGCATCGTGAAACCTGAAGATGCGTTGTGTGGGTCTACTCATCCGGCGGCGCACGCAATTGTGCTGTGGTCATGAGTTTGGCGAAGGCCTGAGCCTCTACGGCTTTGCTGAAGAAATATCCCTGGCCTTCCTCGCACTGATGAGCCTTGAGGAAGTCCAGCTGCTCGAGGGTTTCCACGCCTTCGGCAATGATGTTCAGGTTGAGGCTTTTACCCAGGCTGATAATGGCACTGACCAGCGCGGCGTCATTGCTGTCGGTGCTCAGGCCGCGAACAAAGGACTGGTCGATCTTCAATACATCGATGGGAAACCGCCGCAGGTAACTCAAGCTGGAGTAGCCGGTGCCGAAATCATCGATGGCCAGTCGTACCCCCAGTGCCTTGATGGTTCGCAGGGTTGCCACGGTGGCATCGACGTTTTGCATCAACACGCTTTCGGTGATTTCCAGTTCCAGCAACCTGGGATCGAAGCCGGTTTGTTCCAGTATCTGCACGATACCCTCGACAAACCCGCGCTGACGAAAATCGATCGCGGAAACGTTCACCGACATGCTGATCGGCGGCAACCCTGCGGCCTGCCAGGCGCAGGCTTGCCGGCAGGCTTCGCCCAATACCCATTTGCTCAACGGGACAATCAGGCCGCTGTCTTCGGCGACGCAAATGAAGTCCGACGGATAGACCCAGCCGTGTCCCGGTTTCAACCAGCGGATCAACGCTTCGGCACCCACCACTTTACCGGACTTGAGGTCGAGCTTGGGTTGGTAGTGGAGGACGAACTCCTTGCGCTCCAGGGCTTGGCGAATGCCGGACTCGATGCTTTGCTGTTCACGGGCGCGCTGATTCATGTCGTCGATGAAGAAGCCGAAATCATTCGGCGCACTTTCCTTGACGTTGCGCATGGCGGTTTCGGCTTTCTTGATCAACGCCAGGGCATCGAAGCCATCGTCGGGATAAATGCTGATACCCAGGCTCGCGGTCACGCTCAGGTCATGCCCGGCGATGTGCTGCGGGGTACTCACCGCGCTCAGGAGTTTTTCGGCGATGCCTTTGGTCTGCTGGGGGTGATGGACATCGGCGAGGATTACCACGAACTCGTCGGAACCGTAGCGAAACACCGAATCGGATTCACGCACCGTCGCCACCAGGCGCCGCCCGACCTGTTTGAGCATTTCATCGCCAATCGGATGGCCGAGCGCGTTGTTGATACGCTTGAAGCGATCGAGCCCCAGAAACATCACTGCCAACTGTTTGTCATGACGCCGGGAAAGCGCGAGGGACTGGGTCAGCCGGTCACCGAGCAGGGTGCTGTTGGGCAATTCGGTGAGCACGTCGTACTGCAACAGGTGAGAGACCTTGAGCAATTCCTGGACGCGGTCCTCGATGGTTCGCTCCAGGCTGTGCATTTTTATCGCCGCATCCTGAGCCATCTGCCATTTCCAGGTCATGGCGCTGGCCATCTGCAGTATTTCCAGACTGTCGAAGGGCTTTTTCAGCACCAGCAGCTGGTCGCTGAACTCCAGGCGTTCGGCCATCGCTTCCCAGGAGTAGTCGGAGTACGCCGTGCACAGCGCGATCTGCAGGCGAGGGTCGGCCTTCCACAAGTGTTCGATGGTTTCCAGTCCATCCCAGCCTGGCGGCATGCGCATGTCGGTGAAGGCCATGGCGTAAGGCCGGCCTTCGGCCTGGGCACGCTTGACCAGTTCCAGGGCTTCCTGGCCCTGGTAGGCCGAATCCAGCTTATAGGTCGGCCGCGCGGGCTGCAGAGTGCCGAACAGCACCTCTTCGGTACTGGCCAGCGTCTGCACAGTGGCAGGTTCGGGGTTGAGGATCTTGCGGAAGTCCTCATGGATCGAGGGCGTGTCGTCAATGATCAGAATGCGCCGGTTGGTAAGGGCAAAAGCTGGCTTCATCGCGAAACCCCCGGTGGACAGTCCGCGCCCTCGACCCAGGGACTGGCGGCGTCAGCAGCGGGTGTTGGCACGATGCTGCCGGCCATCAACAGCTGCGCGGCCTGCTGGCCGCTGACGGCTTTGCTGAAGTAGTAACCCTGAGCATTCATCGGTGAACCGGTGGACATCAGCGAGCTTCGTTGCTCCTGGGTTTCGACACCTTCGGCGATAATGCCGATGCCGACATCGCGGGCGAAATTGATGATGGCGCGCAAGGTGGTGGCGCTGGCCGGATCGCGCGTGGCGCTGTCGATGAACGCCTGGGCGATTTTCAAGTGATTGACCTGGTAGGTCTTGAGGTAGTCGAACGACGAGTACTCGGTGCCGAAATCGTCAATGGCGATCTTCACCCCCAGTTCGCGCAGGCGTGGCAGCACATCGTTGTGGGTCCATTTGGTCTGGGCCAGGGTCGCTTCGGTGACGTCAAAGCGCAGATCCCAAGGGCACAGATTCCAGCGGGCAGTGGTCCTGAGAACGTCATAGATCAATTCCGGGCCGCTTTTGAGCTGGGCCAGGGAGAGCTTGATCGCGATCAGCGGGGGAGCCATGTCCAGGTCGCGCCATTGGCGCATTTGCTGGCAGGCCTTATCCAGAAGCCAATGTCCAAGGGCAATGATGGTTCCGGTTTTTTCCGCGGCAGGCAGGAACACATCAGCTTCGAGCAGCCCACGCTCGGGGTGATTCCAGCGCACCTGGGCTTCCATGCCGAGGATTTTTCCCGAGCCCAGATCGACTTCAGGCAAATAGTGCAATTCGAGCTCGTCCTGTTCGATTGCCTGTTTCAAGTCGTTGGCCAGGGTAATCCGTTCAACCACCTCCTGATTGATCTCCTCGGAGTGGAAGTGGTACTGGTTGCGACCCTTTTCCTTGGAGCGGTACAGCGCCATATCGGCCTGGATCAGCAGGTCGTCGGCGCTGCCGGTAGAGGGCGTATAGGTGCTGATCCCGATACTGACCGAGACCCGAACGTCGTTGCCGTTGAGTGAATAGGGCAAGACCAACTCATCGCGGACCTTCGCGGCCAAGGCCGCGGAGTGGGTCGGATCGGTCACGTCCAATTGCAGTATTGCAAACTCGTCGCCACCCAGGCGCGCCACCACATCGTTTTCGCGCACGCAGGCCTTGATGCGCCGGGAGACTTCTTGCAACAACAGATCCCCCACGGGGTGGCCAAGCGTGTCGTTGATCCGTTTGAAGTGATCCAGATCCAGATAGAACATCGCAAAGGGGGTTGCGCCGCGTAGGGCCGCGGCGAACGCCTGATGCAGGCGCTCGATCAGGGTGGCGCGGTTGACCAGGCCGGTCAGTCCGTCGGTGCGCGCCAGCAGGAAGATTTTCTCCTCGGCTATCTTGCGTTCGGTGATGTCGATGATGATCCCTTCGACCTCCAGCAACCGACCCTCGGCATCACGCACCGGGATATAGCGGTTTTCGACCCAGCGCCAGCCACCGTCTCCGGTACGCATGCGGAACTCGATGGACGCGCCTGCGGCATGCCGGTCCAGGACCCGGGCCATGGCAGCGTCGATCTTCCGCTGGTCATCGATATGCACCAGTTCCCTGGCCCAGTTGGCCGACGCCACCAGGTCGGCCGCCACGTGACCGAACTTGGTGATGTTGTGGGAGATGTACATCAACGGAAACGAAGGCTCACCGCGCAGGCGATAAAGGATGGTCGGACTGTTCTGCACGATGATATTGGCATCGGACAGTTCCCGGGTGCGCTCCTCGACCGCCTGTTCGAGCAGGTTCATTTTCAGCGCGGCGTCTTCGGTCATCTGCCATTTGGCCGTCAATGCACTGGCCATCTGGCGAATTTCGATCGCATCGAAGGGTTTTTTCAGAATCAGTAACCGGTCACCGAGGTCCAGGCGCTCGGCGATGTCATCCCAGGAGTAGTCGGAATACGCCGTGCAGAGCGCGACTTGCAGCCTGGGGTCGACCTGCCAGAGCCGCTCGATGGTTTCCAGCCCGTCCCACCCCGGCGGCATGCGCATATCGATGAAGGCCATGGCGTACGGTGCATCGCTGGCCAGTGCCAACTCGACCTTGACCAGCGCTTCGAGACCCTGAAAGGCCGAATCGAGGACAAAGCTCTGCAGGGAAACCGCCACCGGGGAGCCAAACAAGGCCTCTTCGGCGCTGTTCAGTTCATCCTCATCAAGCGCTGGCGGGCTGAGGATCTTCCCAAAGTCCTGGTGAATCGAAGCGGTGTCATCGACGATCAGGATTCGTCGGTTTGCCCGCTCCTGCGATGCTTTCATCGGTGCATACCGAGGAAAACGGCCGTCATGGACGTTGAATTCATATGGCATCCCTTCCTGAGTGTGAATCACGCAAACGCGGGTACTGGGTCCGCGCAGCTTGAGCATAGCCCGGCACTCGACGGTTCGCCGAGTGCTTGACGTCAAATCGCCATCGAACAGTGAAATCGTCTAATCTGTCGTTCAGGCTCAAGGAGTACCAGATGTTTCCTTGATTTCGCCGGAAGAATCAATGTCCCAGTGTGAGATGAGGTAGTGCCATGGATGAGCAACCTGCGATGATTTGCGACTATAGACCCAAGGTGCTGCTCGTCGACGATGAAGAATCGATCCTCAACAGCCTGCGCCGCTTGCTGCGCAGCCAGCCCTACGACGTACTGTTGGCCAATAGTGGCGCACAGGCCCTGGAGATCATGGCGCAGCAGTCGATTGACCTGGTCATGACTGATGCGCGCATGGCGGGTATGGATGGCGCCACCTTGCTGGCGGAAATTCATCAGCGTCATCCCTCGACCACGCGTATTTTGCTGACCGGCTACGCCGATCTGGCGATGATCATCAAAGCGATCAACGAAGGCCAGATCCATCGTTATATCAGCAAACCCTGGAACGACGAAGAAATGCTGCTGACGTTGCGCCAGTCCCTGGCCCATCAGCATTCCGAGCGCGAACGCCAGCGTCTTGAGCAATTGACCCGGCAGCAGAACGATCAACTGAAACTGCTCAATACCACGCTGGAGAAGCGCGTCGTCGCCCGCACCGCAGAACTGCAGCAAACAGCCGACATGCTCGACCTGGCCTACGAAGAGCTCAAGCACAGTTATGTCACGGGCACTGAGGTGTTTTCGCTGTTGGCCAATCTGCGCCTGCCAAAGGCCAAGCAGACCAATCGGCAGATCATCGAACTGGTGCGCGTCTACTGCCAATCCCATGACCTGGACGAGGCCAGCAGTCGCGATCTGACCATGGCCGCGGCACTCTATAACATCGGCAAGCTGAGCTGGAGCGACAGCATGATGACTGCGCCTGCCGACTTGCTCTACCACACGGATCGAGAGCGCTACCGAGGCTATCCCAAGCAAAGCGAATCGCTGCTGATGACCCTGGAACCCATGAAGGATGCGGCTCGCTTGATCCTCCATCATCAGGAGCGCTGGGATGGCAGCGGGTTTCCCGATCACCTCAAGGGCGAGGCGATTCCTTTGGGTTCGCGGCTGCTGAAACTCGCGGTGGACTTTATCGAATTGCAGCGCGGGCTGATCCTCGAGCGGCAGATGAACAGCGATGAAGCGCTGGTGTTCATCCGCAAGTACGCCGGCAAGCTTTACGATCCGGAAATGGTGGAGGACTTCGTTCAAGTCTGCGCCGCCTACCTGAGCGATGTGACGGTCGGCGATCCATTGGTCAAGGTGCTGGGCACCCACGATCTGGCGCCAGGAATGGTGCTGGCGCGCAATCTCAACGCCGATAACGGCATGTTACTACTCAATGCCGGCAAGGCATTGAACGGGCCATTGGTGGATAAGTTGATTGCCTTTGAAGCGATGGAGGGCGCCAAGTACAGCGTTTTTGTGAAAGTGCCGCAGGAGGTGGAGCTTCTGGAATCGGCAGTCTAAAAAATGACAACGACGGGGGGCGTGTGAAGCATGTGCACGATCCCTCAATTGCCGACGAACGGAAACTCATGGGATCCTTGCGCCTTTGCATTCAAGGCCATTTTCCCTCCATGACTTTTCCATCAGCCGCACCCAGCTCCTCCATCCTCCGCATCGCCGCCGGGCTGTTGATCGGCCCGGACGGTCGAACCCTGCTGGTGCGTAAACGCGGCACCCAGGCCTTCATGCAGCCCGGTGGCAAGATCGAAGCCCATGAACAACCGGTCGTGGCGCTGGCTCGTGAGCTGGAAGAAGAACTTGGCTTGCGTATCGATATCACTCAAGCGAACTATCTTGGAATTTTCTCGGCCCCGGCCGCCAACGAACCGGGGTTTTTGGTGCAGGCCGAGTTGTTCCAGCTGAATATCGATTCCCAGGTGGCGCCGGCCGCGGAGATCGAAGAGGTGGTCTGGATCGACCCTGCCAGCGATGGCGGCCTGGTACTGGCGCCATTGACACGGGACCTGATCCTGCCGTTTTATCGAGCATCGCAACTAACGACGGCCTGATCTTCAAAAGACAAAGGACTGCTCGATGATACCCGTTCAAGATTTATTGCTGTTCGCCGCCGCCGCACTGCTGATGGTGCTGACGCCAGGGCCGAACATGATCTACCTGATATCCCGATCGATCTGCCAGGGTCGCAGGGCCGGCATCACTTCGTTGCTGGGAGTCGTGGCGGGTTTCTTCGTGCATATGTTCGCCGCTGCAGCGGGTTTGACGGCGGTATTTCTCGCCGTGCCCATGGCCTATGAAGTGCTGAAATGGGCCGGCGCGCTGTACCTGCTGTGGCTGGCCTGGCAGGCGCTGAAGCCTGGGGCGCGCTCGCCGTTCGAGGCTCAACAACTGCCGCCGGACTCCTCCCGGAAACTGATCCTGATGGGCTTTCTCACCAGTGCGCTGAACCCGAAAATCGCGGTGTTTTATCTGTCGGTGTTTCCGCAGTTCATCAACCCCGAACATGGCTCGGTGTTCACCCAGAGCATTCTCCTCGGCCTGACCCAGATCGGTGTGAGCTTTTCGGTCAACCTGCTGATCGCGCTGTTCGCCGCCGGGATCGCTGCGTGGTTCGTGCATAACCCGCTGTGGCTGGCGGTTCAGCGCTACTTCATGGGCTTTGTGCTGGCCGCGCTCGCGGTGCGTCTGATGCTTGAGCAACGTCGCAGTGCTTGATCGGGAAACAGCCCACATGCGCCATTTTTCATTGCCAGCGTGAAGACGCTATGACCATTCAACGCCTCACCTCGCAACACGCCAGCCAGTATCGGGCGCTGATGCTTGAAGCCTACGGTCTGCATCCCGAGGCGTTCACCTCCAGCGTCGCCGAGCGTGCGGCGATGCCGTTGACCTGGTGGGAGTCACGTCTGAGTGACCCGCTGGATCGGGTGCTCGGAGCGTTCGAGGGTGACAATCTGGTGGGCATCGCTGGACTGGCCTTCGAACCCCGCGAAAAAGCCCGGCACAAGGTCACGCTGTTTGGCCTGTATGTATCGGCCGGGTCTCGCCATGGAGGGCTGGGCTATCAACTGGTGCAAACCGCCCTCGCCGAAGCGCGGAGCCATAAAGGCTTGAAGCTGATCCAGCTGACCGTCACCGCCGGCAATGACGCGGCACTTGCCCTGTATCAACGCTGCGGTTTCGTGCAGTTCGGCCTGGAACCGCTGGCGGTGAGGGTGGGGGTGGAGTACCTCGACAAGATTCATATGTGGCGGGAATTGGGGTTGGAGTAACACGAGCTGCTGTGGGAGCCGGGCTTGCCCGCGAAGCAGGCGCTGCGGTTTACAGGTTCAGCACTTCCCCCGTAGCAGCTGCCGAAGGCTGCGTTCGGCTGCGGAGCAGTCGTAAATCCTGCTTGCACGGTTTGTCTGGAATACCGCGGCGCCTGATTTTACGACTGCTTCGCAGCCGAACGCAGCCTCGCAGGCTCGGCAGCTGCTACGGTTCGCGCAACGGTCAAGCCCCCTCGCCACAACTCTTCAGCGCACCGCACTCACCCCATCCAGGGTCGAGAACGAGGTGTCTTTGGCCGTCAGCAGGAAGTCGCGCATGTAGGGCGCATCCAGCATGTCGGCGCGAATCCCGGCGTACAGTGTCGCAAACAAGCCTTTCTCGCCCAGGCGCTTGGCCTTCACGTATCCCCGTGAACTGTATTCATGCAGCGCCCAGTGGGGCATGCCGCATACGCCACGGCCGCTGGCCACCAGTTGCATCATCATGACCGTCAGTTCCGAGGTGCGCACTTGCGCCGGTTCGATGTCCGCTGGTTCCAGGAAGCGCGTGAAGATGTCCAGCCGATCCCGTTCCACCGGATAAGTGATCAGGGTTTCGCTGAGCAAATCTTCCGGCACGATGTACGGCTTGCCCGCCAGTCGATGCTGATTGGCCACCGCGAGCATCGCTTCGTAAGTGAACAGCGGCACGTAAGTAATGCCCGCCAGCTCCAGCGGATCGGAGGTCACCACCAGATCCAGATCGCCACGGGCCAGGGCCGGCAGCGGGGCGAAGGAGAATCCCGAGGCCAGGTCCAGCTCGACCTCCGGCCAGGCATCGCGGAACTGGTCGATGGTGGGCATCAGCCATTGGAAGCAGCTGTGGCATTCGATGGCCATGTGCAGACGTCCGGCGGTGCCGCCGGCCAACCGCGCGATATCCCGCTCGGCACCGCGCAGCAGCGGCAGGGTGGCGTCGGCCAGCTGTAACAGACGCAGCCCGGCGCTGGTAAAACGCACCGGTTTGCTCTTGCGCACGAACAGTTGCATACCCATGCGCTCCTCCAGTTCCTTGAACTGGTGGGACAGCGCGGATTGGGTCAGGTGCAAGCGCTCGGCGGCTTCCACCAAGCTGTCTGCTTCGCGCAAGGCGTGCAGGGTCTTCAGGTGACGGATTTCCAGCACCGGGGCCTCCATGAGGAAAACTTGTGATCAACACGAAAAGGTTGAGTTTGTCTCATGTAGCCCGGAGTGTCGACAATAGCGCCATCTTTTATGGAGGAATGTCGTCATGGCCCTGGCCCACAATCTTGGTTTCCCGCGTATCGGCGCCGACCGCGAACTTAAAAAAGCCCTCGAGTCCTACTGGAAAGGCGACCTTGACCAGAGCGCCCTGCAAGCTGTGGGTCGTGAGTTGCGGGCCAGACACTGGCAGCTGCAAAAAGACGCAGGCATCGATTTGCTGCCGGTCGGCGATTTCGCCTGGTACGACCAGGTGCTGAGCCACTCGTTGACCTTCGGGGTGATCCCCGAGCGTTTCGACAGTGCCCGGGATGCCCGTGGATTGCCGACTCTCGACACGCTGTTCGCGATGGCTCGCGGCGCCACTGCCAGCTGCTGCGGCGGCGAGCATGCCAAGGCGCAATACGCTCAGGAACTGACCAAGTGGTTCGACACCAACTATCACTACCTGGTCCCGGAATTCAGCGTTGATCAGCAATTCAAACTGAGCTGGGAACAGCTATTCGAGGAGGTCGACGAAGCGCTGGCGCTGGGTCACAAGGTCAAGCCGGTGATCATCGGTCCGCTGACCTACTTGTGGCTGGGCAAGGCCAAGGGTAACGACTTCGACAAACTCGAGCTGTTGGAACGCTTGCTGCCGATCTACGGCGAAATCCTCGGTCGCCTCGCGGCACAGGGCGTGGAATGGGTGCAGATCGACGAGCCGATCCTCAGCCTCGACCTGCCCCAGGAATGGAAAAACGCCTTCGAGCGCGCTTACCATATCCTGCAATATTCGCCGCTGAAGAAGCTCGTGGCGACCTACTTCGGTGGCCTGGAGGACAACCTCGGGCTGGCCGTCGGCCTGCCGGTGGATGGCTTGCACATCGACGCGGTGCGCGCACCGGAACAGCTGGCCGCGGTACTCGACCGCCTGCCAACCTACAAAGTACTTTCGGTAGGCCTGGTCAACGGCCGCAACGTCTGGCGCTGCGAACTGGAACAGGCGCTGGAACAACTGAAAACTGCGCAAGAGCGCTTCGGCGACAACCTCTGGGTCGCCGGTTCCTGCTCGCTGCTGCACAGCCCGGTGGACCTGGGCCGCGAAGACAAGCTCGATGCTGAACTGAAAAGCTGGCTGGCCTTTGCCGTGCAAAAGTGTGGCGAAATCGCCGTGTTGCGTGATGCCTTGAACAACCCACAAGCGGCGAACGTGCAAACCGCACTGGCTGAAAGCCGCGCCGTACAGGCCAGCCGCAACCAGTCGCCGCGGATTCACAAAGCCGATGTCCAGGCACGCCTCGTCGCCATCAGCGCCGCCGACAGCCAGCGCCAATCGGCGTTCGCCCAGCGCATCGAGGTGCAACGCGCTCGTCTGCAACTGCCGGCGTTCCCGACCACCACTATCGGTTCGTTCCCGCAGACTGCGTCGATTCGCCTGGCGCGTCAGGCCTTCAAACAGGGCAAGCTGTCGGCCAACGACTACACCGACGCCATGCACAGCGAGATCCGCCACGCCGTGCAAATCCAGGAACGCCTGGGGCTGGACGTGCTGGTCCATGGTGAAGCCGAGCGTAACGACATGGTCGAGTACTTCGCCGAGCAACTCGATGGTTACCTCTTCACCCGTTTCGGCTGGGTCCAGAGCTACGGTTCGCGTTGCGTGAAGCCGGCGATTATCTTCGGCGACCTGAGCCGTCCGAACGCCATGACCGTGGACTGGATTCAGTACGCCCAGAGCCTGACCGACAAGGTCATGAAAGGCATGCTGACCGGCCCGGTAACCATGCTGATGTGGTCCTTCCCGCGTGAAGACGTGTCGCGAAAAGTCCAGGCGCAACAACTCGCGCTGGCCTTGCGCGATGAAGTGGTCGACCTGGAGCAGGCCGGAATCAAGATCGTCCAGATCGACGAAGCGGCTTTCCGCGAAGGCTTGCCACTGCGCCGCGCGCAATGGCAGGAGTACCTGGACTGGGCGGTGGAAGCGTTCCGCCTGACCGCGTCCGGGGTGCGTGACGAAACCCAGATCCACACCCACATGTGCTACAGCGAGTTCAACGACGTGATCAAGTCCATCGCGGCCATGGACGCCGATGTGATCACCATCGAAACCTCGCGTTCGGACATGGAATTGCTCGAGGCTTTCGAAGCGTTCGATTACCCGAACGACATCGGCCCGGGGGTCTACGACATCCACTCGCCACGGGTGCCGGGCACCGCCGAGATGGTCAAGTTGATGACCAAGGCGGTCAAACGCATCCCCGCTGAACGGCTGTGGGTCAACCCCGACTGCGGCCTGAAAACCCGGGCCTGGCCGGAAACCGAGGCGGCCCTGGTGAATATGGTGGCGGCGGCGCGCCAGTTGAGGAGTCAGTTGGCGTAAAGCAGCCCGAACAACAAACCCGCCCCCTTCGAGAGAGGGGGGCGGGTTTTGTTTGGGGGCAACAGGAGGATTTGTATTGGCCGTGAGGCCGCTATCGCGAGCAGGCTCGCACACATGGGCTCTGCGTGATCGACACAGAACCTGTGGGAGCGAGCCTGCTCGCGATGAAGGAAAACGCGGTTCTGGCCTGCTCAGCCAAATTAGCGACCATTCGGCGATCTTCATCAAACTGTCACACAACTGTGGCAGCGCGCTTGCTCAAAGTTCATCAGACTCGCGCTCTACTGGGGTTCTGCGTTTCGGTGTTTCTTCATGCATGCATTGTTTTTTCAAACGGCGTTTTTGTTGCTCTCGCTGGTGTTCGGCTCGGCGTCTTTTGCGGCGTCTCGATGCGATGTCGATGTGCCAACCCAACGGGTCGAGCTGAATCAGGTCAGCCTGGCCTACCAGAGCATCGGCCGTGCCTCGGACCCAGCGTTACTGCTGGTGATGGGCCTGGGCGGGCAGTTGATTCATTGGCCGGATGAGGTGGTGGTCGCGTTGTGTCAGCAGGGGTTTCGGGTAATCCGCTATGACAATCGGGATGTCGGGCTCTCCAGCTGGCGTCAGGCACCCGTCGACGCCAACCTGACCTTTGAGGTGTTGCGCTATAAGCTCGGCTTGCCAGTGTCGGCGCCGTACACCCTGACTGACATGGCCGATGATGCCCTGGGCCTGATGGATGCCTTGCAGGTGCAGCAGTTTCACGTGCTGGGCGCAAGCATGGGCGGGATGATTGCCCAGCACATGGCGGCCATGGCGCCGCAACGGGTGGAAAGCCTGACGCTGATCATGACCAGTTCCGGCGCAGAGGGCTTGCCCGCGCCCAACGCGGCATTGGTGCAATTGCTCTCACGGCGCAGTGCACCGAATCGCGAGGTGGCGCTTGAACAGCAGGCGGATCTGCTGGCGGCGCTGGGCAGCCCGCAGGTGGTGGATGATCGCCAGGAACTGCTGCAGCAGGCGCAGGTTTCCTATGACCGGGCATTCAACCCCGAGGGCGTGAAGCGTCAGATCATGGCGATCCTCGCCGAACCGAGCCGGGTGACGCTGCTCAATCAATTGCGGGTGCCGACCCTGGTGGTGCATGGCACCGCCGACCCGCTGTTGCCGGTGATGCATGGCGTGCATCTGGCGGCGCATATCCAGGGCAGCCAGTTGAAGCTGATTCCGGGCCTGGCCCATCGCTTTCAGGAGGCGTTCAAGGCGCCGTTGCTGGGGGCGGTGTTGCCGTACCTGCAGAGCCATCGCGAGGATACTTCGCATTGGGCGCAGATTGATCCGGTTGTTGCGCCGAATATGTTGTGAGGCCTGGCGGGCACTTTGTGGCGAGGGAGCTTGTCGGAACGCCGCACCGCCCCGCTGGGGCGCGCAGCGGCCCTAAAACCTGCAATCCCATTTCTTAAGGCGCACCGCATTCCACGGTTTTACGACTGCTGCGCCCGAGCGCGGACCGGCCGGCGGGAGCAAGCTCCCTCGCCACTGGGGGATTGCGGAGCGGCCAGGTCAGGCGTGCAACCGCACCCAAACCGTCACCAACACCGTCGCCGCCATCAACCACGCCACGGTGGCAACCGCCAACGATAGCTCCAGACGCAAACGATCGACCATCACATACAAGGTCGCCAGGTAAACGAAGTAGGGAATGATCGACCACATGCCAAACACGATGGTGGTCTTCAGGTCGTCCAGCGAGCGACCCTTGCCGACGATGTAGTGGGCGATCAGCGCAAAGGTCGGAAACAGCGGCACCAGCCCGGCGATGTAATAGTTTCTGGTTTTCGCCAGGGCGGCCAGAATGACCACCACGGCGGCGCCCAATGCAGCTTTCAACAATAAATCCACAGGCTTCTCGCAGGCACAGGGTTAGTGGTTCAAGCCGTATTTTTTGACCTTGTCGAACAGCGTGGTCTTGGCCATGCCCAGTTCCAGGCTGGCTTGGGTCAGGTTGCCGCCGCTGCGCTGCAAGGCATCGTTGAGCAGGTTGCGTTCGAAAGCCTCGACCGCTTCGGCAAAACCCAAACCCTGGCTGGCATTGCTGCCGGACTTTTTGAAAGCAGGCAGGCCGAGGGCAAAACGTTCGGCGACGTTACGCAATTCACGCACGTTGCCCGGCCAGTCGTGGCTCATCAGGTTCGACAGGGTCTGGTTGTCCAGTTCCGGCGCGGTGCGGTCAAAGCGCAGAGATGATTGCTGCAGGAAGTGTTCGAACAATTGCAGGATATCTTCACGGCGTTCGCGCAGCGGTGGCAGTTCCAGGGTTACCACGTTCAGTCGGTAATAGAGGTCGCTGCGGAACTGGCTGGCTTTACTCAACTCATCCAGATCGGATTTTGTCGCGGCAATCACCCGGCAGTCGACGGCCACGCTCTGGTTCGAACCGAGGCGTTCCAGGGTTCTTTCCTGCAAGACCCGCAACAGTTTGATCTGCAGGTTCAGCGGCATGCTTTCCACTTCATCGAGGAACAGTGTACCGCCATGGGCGTGCTCGATTTTGCCGATTCGTCGTTTGCCAGCGCCGGTAAAGGCATTGGCTTCATGGCCGAAGATTTCACTCTCGAACAGATTTTCCGGCAGGCCGCCGCAGTTCAATGCGACGAATTGCGCGGACTGACGCCGGCTGAAATCATGCAGGCAGCGCGCGACCAGTTCCTTGCCGGTGCCGGTCTCGCCTTCGATCAGTACGTTGGCCGAGGTGTCGGCGACGTTGGCGATCAGCTCACGCAAGTTTTGCATGGCCGGCGAGCGCCCGATGATGCGGCCTTCCAGCGAGTCGCGCTCGGCCAGCTGTCGACGCAGCGACCAGACCTCGCGGGCCAGGCTGCGTTGTTCCAGGGCACGCCGGGCGACGTCCACCAGACGCTCGGGAGAGAAGGGTTTCTCCATGAAGTCATAGGCGCCTTTCTGCATGGCCCCGACCGCCATGGAAATATCGCCATGGCCGGTGATCAACACCACCGGCAAGCTACGGTCACGGGCCTTGAGGCGGGTCAGCAGTTCCAGGCCATCGATGCCCGGCAAGCGAATGTCGCTGATGACGATCCCGGCAAAGTTGTCGCCGACTTGCGCCAGGGCTTCCTCGGCGCTGCCGACACCCACGCAGGGGATATCTTCCAGGCTCAGGGCTTGCTGGCAGCCGAGCAGGACATGGGGATCATCTTCGACGATCAGCACGGTGAGGTCGGTATTCATAGCGGCTCGACTTGAGTAGGGCTTACCAACGGTAAACTGAGGACGAAGGCGGTACCACCGCTGGCCGGGTGTTCGACGCCCAGATTACCGCCGGTGGCCGTGGCCAGGCTTGCCGATAGCGTCAGGCCCAGGCCCAGCCCTTGTTCGCCGGGCTTGGTGGTGAAGAAGGGTTCGAACAGATGCTTGCGTGTCTCGGCGTCAATGCCGTGGCCGTTGTCGCGCACTCGCAGGCGGTATTTGCCGTCGCTGGTTTCGCCTTCCAGCCACAACTCTGGCAATGGTTGCGCCTGCATGGCATCCAGGGCGTTGCCGATCAGGTTGACCAGAATCTGTTCCAGCCGGGTCTGATCGATCTGCACCTGCACGTCACTGAAATCGCGATGCAGTTGCAGCTTGCTGCTCTCCAGACGACCGCCGAGTAATTGCAAGGCGGCGTCGATGGCCTTGCCGAGGCTGGCCTGGCCCTGGTCATCGCCGCGGCGGGCAAAGGAGCGCAAGCTGGCGGTGATGCGGCCCATGCGGTCGATCAGCTCGTTGATGGTCTTGAGGTTGGCACTGGCGGTGTCCAGCGCGCCGCGCTCAAGAAAGCGCACGGTATTGCCCGACAGCGTGCGCAGGGCCGCCAGTGGCTGGTTCAGTTCGTGGGCGATGCTGGTGGACATTTGGCCGATGGCCGCCAACTTGCCGGCCTGCACCAGTTCATCCTGGGCCCGGCGCAAGGTTTCTTCGGCTTGCCGACGTTCGCGAATCTGCCCCTTGAGCCGTTCGTTGCTGGCGCGCAGGTCGGCCGTGCGGTCGGCGATTTTGCGCTCCAGTTGATTGTTGGCTTCCTGCAGGGCTTCGCGGGCGGCGAGGCGGGTGGCGATGACCTTGCGCCGTTCGTTCCAGGCAATCAGCAAAAACGCCACCAGGGCAAACGCCACTGCCACCAGGATGCCCTGATTGATGGCTTCGCGACGCAGGTCCTGCAGGGGCGTCAGCAGGGTGAAGTTCCAGGGTGTATCTCTCAACGGTCGGGTCTGCGACAGGTAGCTGATTGCCTGTTCGTCCGACTCCAGTTCGGTGTTGGCCGGAAAGGTCAGCTTTTCGACACCTTCGGCCAAGTGCTCGCGGGCCAACGGCTGCAGTTCGTTAAGCGGGAACCAGTAGTATTGCAGGCTACGCGCCAGGCGCTCCTTGGTATCGTCACTGAGCGGGCGGACCGCCTTGAGTCTTCGCGCCGGGTCACTGGACAAGATGATGATACCGTTCTCGTCACTGACGAAGGCCTCCAGACGCGCCCGTTGCCAGCGTTCTTCCATGGCTTCGAGGCGCACTTTGACCACTGCGACGCCGATGATCTTGCCTTGTTCTTCCAGGCCGTGGGCCAGGTAGTAACCGGGTTCGCCACTGGTGCTGCCGATCCCATAGAAGCGCCCTGGCTGACCGCGCACGGCGTTCTGGAAATAGGCGCGGAAGGACAGGTCTTCACCCAGATAACTGTCGAAGTCACGCCAGTTACTCGTGGCCATGACCCGGCCGGTGGTATCCATAACGTAGATGGCCCGACTGCGGCTGCGCCGGTTCAGGCCTTCGAGGTAATCATTGACCGTCTGCCGGTGTTCCGGGGACGGGTCGGCCAGCAGCTTCGAGACACTGGATTCAAGTTCCAGCAGGCTGGGCAGGTAGGTGTACTTGCTGATTTCGCTTTCGACGGCGCGGGCGTGCAGTTCCAGTTGACGCTCGCCGTTCTCGCTGAGGGTGCGGATTCCATAATGTTCGCTGATCCAGAAGCCGAGATAACCCAAGCCGATCATCAACGCGATGACCAGTGGCGGCAGGAACAGATGGCGAATCAGGCGGGGTTTCACGGCAAGTGATGGCGGCGCGGCGCGATAAAGAGTGGGGTCGCATTTCATCACAGATGCCTTGGGTCAACCAGAACTACAAGCCCCGAGAATCCCGTGTAGGAGCTGCCGCAGGCTGCGATCTTTTGATCTGTTCAGCAGGCAAATCGTTGCCTGAACTGGCGCCAACATCAAAAGATCGCAGCCTGCGGCAGCTCCTACAGGGGCGGCCGTGTAGCTTTTAGTGCTGCAGAATCTTCTCAAGGAAGTGCTGGGCACGTTCGGAGCGGGCGTTGATGTCACCGAAGAATTCTTCTTTCTTGCAGTCTTCGATGATCTTGCCCTGGTCCATGAAGATCACCCGGTCCGCCACTTTGCGCGCGAAACCCATTTCGTGGGTCACGCACATCATGGTCATGCCTTCGTGAGCCAGCTGCACCATCACGTCGAGTACTTCGTTGACCATCTCCGGGTCCAGCGCCGAGGTCGGTTCGTCGAACAGCATGACGATCGGGTCCATCGCCAGCGCGCGGGCAATCGCCACACGCTGTTGCTGGCCACCAGAGAGTTGCCCGGGATGCTTTTTGGCATGGGCCGAAAGACCCACGCGTTCGAGCAGCTGCAGGGCTTTCTTGTTGGCTTCGTCCTGGCTGCGACCCAGCACCTTGATCTGTGCGATGGTCAGGTTTTCCATGATGCTCAGGTGCGGGAACAGTTCGAAATGCTGGAACACCATGCCAACCCGCGAACGCAGCTTTGGCAGATCGGTTTTCGGGTCGGCAATGGAGGTGCCGTCGACCACCACGTCGCCTTTCTGGAACGGTTCCAGGGCGTTGACGCACTTGATCAAGGTGGATTTGCCGGAGCCGGACGGCCCGCACACCACAATCACTTCGCCTTTTTTGACCTCGGTGCTGCAATCAGTCAGTACCTGGAAGTCGCCATACCACTTGTTGATATTCTTGATAGAGATCATACGGCAAACCTTTTTTGCAGACGCTTGACCAGCTGCGAGGCGGCAAAGCTGATTATAAAATACACCAGACCTGCGAAGACCAGGAACTCATTGGAGCGGCCGATAATGTCGCCACTGGCGCGCGAAGCATTGAGGAAATCCACCAGGCCGACCGCGTAGACCAACGAGGTGTCCTGAAACAGGATGATGCTCTGTTGCAGCAGCAACGGGGTCATCTTGCGAAACGCTTGCGGCAGGATGATCAGGCGCATCATCTGCCCGTAGCTCATGCCCAACGCCTGGGCAGCGCCCATCTGGCCCTTGGGAATCGACTGCACGCCGGCCCGGACGATTTCGCAGAAGTACGCCGCTTCGAACATCATGAAGGCCACGATGCACGAGGCGAACGCGCCGATCGGGGTGTCTTCGCCGGTGATCCAGCGCAGCACGAACGGCACCGCCAGGTAGAACCAGGTAATGACCAGCAGCAGCGGGATCGAGCGGAAGTAGTTAACGTAGGCGCCGGCAATGTTCGACAGCCATTTGTTGTGAGACAGGCGCATCAGCGCCAGGATCGTGCCGAGGATGATCCCGCCGACAACGCCCATGGCCATCAGCTTGAGGGTCATTACCATGCCGTTCCACAGGCCCGGCGTGGCCTGGAGGATTCCACTGAAATCGAAGTCCATTATTTACCCCCCAGGGAAATCAGGCCCGGTACCGCGACTTTCTTCTCGACCATGCGCATCAGCAACATCAGGCCCATGTTCAGCGTGAAGTAGATCAGGGTTGCCAGGGTGAAGGCTTCGAACAGGTTGGCGGAGAACTCGGCGGTCTGTTTGGTCTGCGCGAGCAGCTCCATCAGGCCGATCAGCGAGGCCACGGAGGAGTTCTTGAAGACGTTGAGAAATTCCGAGGTGAGCGGCGGAATGATGATCCGGTAGGCCTGGGGCAGAAGCACATTCCAGTAGACCTGTGGCAGCTTGAAACCCATGGCGCGGGCGGCTGATTCCTGGCCACGCGGCAGCGCCTGGATACCGGTACGCACTTGTTCGCAAACCCGTGCGGCGGTGAACAGGCCCAGGCAGACGACGACGCTCAGGTAGGCGGAGGTGGTCGGGTTCAGGTCCTGCTTGTACCAGTCCTGCAGGTTTTGCGGCAGCAGATCCGGTACCAGGAAGTACCAGATGAACAGCTGAACCAGCAGCGGCACGTTACGGAAGAGTTCCACGTAGCAGGTCGCGATGCCCGATACGAGACGATTCGGTACGGTGCGCATGACGCCCAGAATCGAGCCCAGCAGCAAGGCAATGATCCAGGCCACGATGGCGATGGCGATGGTCCAGCCCAAACCGGTGACGTACCAGTCGAGATAGGTCTCGCTGCCCACGCCGGTGGACTTGAAGAACACGCTCCAGTCCCAGTTGTAATTCATAGGGTCTCCCCTCAGATCAATCGATGTACAAGTACCCGCCAGGGGAAGATCCATTCCCGCCCGACCTTGACGGTCAGGCACACCCGAGCGGCTCGACAATCACCGGTTCGAGTGTTTCCAAAAATGCCAGCAGGGAGTGACCACCTCCTGAAAGGGCAGTGGCCCTCTCAGGAGATAAGGTTAGTCAGAAATCAGGATTTCTTTTCGTCAGCCGCTTTATCGGTCGGATTGGCGATCAGGGCCTTGAGCTCTTCGCTCATCGGGAACATCAGGTTCAAGTTCTTAGGCGGGATTGGCTGCATGAACCACTTTTCGTAGATCTTGTTGATTTCGCCAGACTTGTAGGTCGCGACGATGGCGTCGTCGACGGCTTTCTTGAACGGCTCGTCGCCCTTGCGGACCATGCAGCCGTAGACTTCAAAGGACTGTGGCGTACCGGTCACGACCCAGTCGGTGGGTTTCTTGGCCTTGGCCATTTCACCGGCGAGCAGTGCGTCGTCCATCATGAAGGCAACCGCGCGGCCGCTTTCCAGCATCTGGAAGGATTCGCCGTGGTCCTTGGCCGAGATAACGTTCATGCCCATCTGCTTGTCGGCGTTCATCGACTTGAGGATGCGCTCGGACGTGGTGCCGGCGGTGGTCACGACGTTCTTGCCTTTGAGGTCGGCGAAGTCTTTGTATGGGGAGTCTTTCTTCGCCAGCAGCTTGGTACCGATTTCGAAGATGCCGACGGAGAAGGCAACTTGCTGCTGACGCTCGACGTTGTTGGTGGTGGAGCCGCACTCGACGTCCACGGTGCCGTTCTGCACCAGCGGGATACGGGTTTGCGAAGTGACCAGGTTGTAGTTGACCTTGAGGTCCGGCATGCCCAGGTCTTTCTTGATGGCTTCGACGATTTTCAGCTGGATATCGTGAGAGTAACCAACCGGTTTGCCGGAAGCGTCCGCGATGTAGGAAAACGGAATGGAAGCGTCACGATGCCCGAGGGTGATGGTGCCGGACTCTTTGATCTTCTTCAGTGTGCCGGTGAGCTCGGCTGCGAAAACTGGAGTGCTGATCAGAGCAACAGCGATAGCTGCGCCCAGAAGATGGGGAACGATGCGCATCAAAATTTTCCTCGACATTGTTTTTATATGGGGCCAGTTCATTGGCCCTTCTGTACTGCAAATGCCTTGAGGCTCCTGATGGGGTGGCGCATCAGGCATTCGTCCAAGAGTGTAGAGCATGAGTCGTGCCAGGCCAGGCGTATTTGGTCAAAGCCTTGATTTATTAGGGGATTAAATATTTATGGCGAAGAAATGGGTTCTGGATAATCCGGTTAACCGAATCGACCGGCAAGTCGTGTTCGGAAAACCGAATGTAATCTCATGCCTGGCACATACCCCCTGTGGGAGCGAGGCTGCTCGCGATGAGGCCAACAGATCCAACATTGATGTTGCCTGACACTCCGCTTTCGTCGGAACGCCGCCCGGAGCAGGTTCGCTCCCACATGGATATGGGGTGGATGACAGAATGCAAAAAGCCCCTGAATCGTGAGATTCAGGGGCTTGGCTTTAACCGGATTCCCGATCAGGCCGCTTGGATCTTGCTGCGGTTCTGTATGACCTTGTTCAGGTAATCCTTGAGTTTTTCCTGCTCCGCCGGGGTGGTGAACAACCCCAGCTTGCTGCGACGCCACAGAATGTCGTGCGCTGTGGTCGCCCACTCTTCGCTGCACAGGTAATCGACTTCGCGGGTATAGAGCCCGCCGCCGATGTGTTCGCCCAGATCGCTCAGTTTTTGCACGCCTTCCAGCATGCGCCAGGTGCGGCTGCCATAAGTGGTGGCCCAACGGTTGGCGATTTCAGTCGGCACCCAGTCGAATTTGTCGCGGATCAGCGAGCTCAATGCCTGCGGGGTGGTCATGTCTTCGCCACCGGGCAGGGTCGATTGCGCGGTCCAGCTCGGCTTGATGCCTTTAAAGAACGGCGCCAGTTGTGCCAGGGCCGATTCAGCCAGTTTGCGATAAGTCGTCAGCTTGCCCCCGAATACCGACAGCAACGGCGCTTCTGTAGCACTGCCGGACAAGGCCAGGGTGTAGTCGCGGGTCACGGCCGAAGGGTTGTCGGATTCGTCGTTACACAGGGGGCGAACGCCGGAATAACTGTGCAGGATGTCCTCGCGGCTCAGTCGCTTCGTGAAGTGTGCGTTGACCACCTTGAGCAGGTAATCGGTTTCGCCTTCGGTGATCGTCACTTTGGCCGGGTCGCCGGTGTATTCGCGGTCGGTGGTACCAATCAGGGTGAAATGGTTCAGGTACGGAATAGCGAACACGATGCGCTGGTCTTCGTTCTGCAGAATGAAAGCATTCGGCGCGTCATAGAGTTTCGGCACGATCAGGTGGCTGCCCTGGATCAGGCGGATGCCGTACGGCGATTCCAGCTTCAGGTCATCACGGATGAATTTGGCGACCCAAGGGCCGGCCGCATTCACTAGCGCTTTGGCGCGGATCGAGAACAGACTGCCGTCGCTGCGTTCCAGGTTCAGCTGCCACATGCCTTTGCTGCGACGGGCGCTGACACAGCGGGTCTGGGTGTGAACATGAGCGCCTTTTTCGCGGGCGGCCATGGCGTTCAGAACCACCAGGCGGGCGTCATCGACCCAGCAATCGGAGTATTCGAAGCCTTTGCTGATTTCTGCCTTGAGCGGGCTGTCGGCACCGAATTTCACACTCTTGGAACCGGCGAGTTTTTCCCGCTTGCCCAGGTGGTCATAAAGGAACAGGCCGGCACGGATCATCCAGGCCGGACGCAGGTGCGGGCGGTGCGGCAGCACGAAACGCATCGGTTTGACGATGTGCGGGGCTTTGGCCAACAGCACTTCGCGTTCGGCCAGGGCTTCGCGCACCAGGCGGAATTCGTAATGTTCGAGGTAGCGCAGGCCGCCGTGAATCAGCTTGCTGCTGGCCGACGAGGTGTGGCTGGCCAGGTCGTCCTTTTCGCAAAGGAACACCGACAGGCCGCGACCGGCGGCATCAGCTGCAATCCCGACGCCGTTAATCCCGCCACCGATGACGGCGATATCGTAGACCTCGGCAAGAGGGGGCGTAGGCAAGGTAGAAGTGGGCATCGGCTGGCCTCGGAGTTCTTTATAATATTTGAATTCGAACATTAGTGTTCATTTTCGAAAATAGTAGCGCATAAACACGGGCACGGCCAGCCAACTTCGATTGAAAATACTCATCGAAGAGCATCAAAAGGAAAATTTTCGAACATTTTAGCGGGCAGGAAGGGCGCACGGTCTATGTGGCGAGGGAGGCCGGCTTCGCACATTCCCCGTAGCAGCTGCCGAAGGCTGCGTCCGGCCGCGTAGCGGTCGTAAAATCAGACGTCTGTGGTGTGACAGGTAACCGTGGTTACAGATTTGCGACTGCTGCGCAGCCGGACGCAGCCTTCGGCAGCTGCTACGGACCGCGTCGTCGCCTGAGCTCCCTTGCCACAAGGGAGCGCGTCCAGCTTGAGAGTTAAACCACTTCCAGCCGAATCTTGTGCTGGCTCAGCAACTGCGCCAGCGCCGGCACGGGTGGCTGATCGGTTACCAGGCAATCGATCAGGCTGATCGGTCCCAGTCGCACCATGGCGTTGCGACCAAACTTACTGGAGTCGGCCGCCAGGATGACTTGTCGGGCATTGGCGATGATCGCCTGGGAAACCCGGACTTCCTGATAATCGAAATCCAGCAGGCTGCCGTCTTCATCGATGCCACTGATGCCAACGAGGGCGAAGTCGACCTTGAACTGGTTGATGAAGTCCACGCTGGCCTGGCCGACAACCCCGCCGTCGCGGCGCACATTGCCGCCAGCCAGCAGGACTTCAAAATCATCCTTGGCGCTGAGGATCGAGGCGACGTGCAGGTTGTTGGTGATCACCTTGAGCTGGGTGTGATTGAGCAGCGCCCGGGCGATGGATTCGGTGGTGGTGCCGATGTTGATAAACAGTGAGGCATGATCGGGGATCTGCGCGGCGATGGCTTCGGCGATGCGTTGTTTCTCATCGCGCATTTGATCGGCTCGCATGGCGTAGGCGGTGTTTTCTACGCTCGAATCGTAAGCTGCGCCGCCGTGATAGCGACGCAGCAGGTTTACTTCCGCCAATTGATTGATATCGCGGCGGATGGTTTGCGGTGTAACGACGAACAGCGTAGCCATTTCCTCGATGCTGACATAGCCGCGTTCGCGGACCAGTTCGAGGATTTGCTGCTGACGGGGAGGCAGATTCATGGGGCGTCCTTTGGGCTGCCGTGCAAAAATTTGCCCATGATGCCGCAGGAATCTACTCCCGGCCAGTTACATACAGATACGAGTCCCTGCTCTAGCTTATTTGGCTTCTTCGTGGGGTTCCCAATCGCGGGTGCGGCTCACGGCTTTTAGCCAGCCGGCGTAGAGTTTTTCCTTTTCGTCTTGCGCCAGTTGCGGCTCAAACTCGCGCTCGATCACCGCCTTGCCACGCAGCTCATCCAGGCTGCCCCAGAAGCCGCAGGCCAGGCCCGCCAGATAGGCTGCACCCAGCGCCGTGGTTTCACGCATTTGCGGGCGCTCGACGTGAGTGCCGAGAATGTCCGCTTGGAACTGCATCAGGAAGTTGTTCGCCACTGCGCCGCCGTCAACGCGCAAAGCTTTGAGACGTTCGCCGGAGTCCTGTTGCATGGCGTCGAGTACGTCGCGGGTCTGATAGGCAATCGACTCCAGGGCGGCGCGAATGATGTGATCCACGCGTACACCACGGGTCAGGCCAAACAGGGCGCCGCGGGCATAGGGGTCCCAGTAGGGAGCGCCCAGGCCGGTGAAGGCCGGGACCAGATAAACGCCATTGCTGTCCTTGACCTTGCCGGCAAAGTATTCGGTGTCGTGAGCGTCGTTGATGATTTTCAACTCATCGCGCAGCCACTGAACGGTGGAGCCGCCGTTGAACACCGCGCCTTCCAGTGCATAAGCGACTTCGCCGCGTGGGCCGCATGCGATGGTGGTGAGCATGCCGTGATTGGATTTCACCGCTTTGTCGCCGGTGTTCATCAACAGGAAGCAGCCGGTGCCGTAGGTGTTTTTCGCCTGCCCGGGTTCAACGCACATCTGGCCGAACAGTGCCGCCTGCTGGTCGCCGGCAATACCGGCGATGGCGATGCCGCTTTTGGTGTGGCCGTAGATTTCCGAGGAGGACTTCACTTCAGGAAGCATCTCGCGCGGGATATCCAGCACCTTCAGCATCTTCGCATCCCACTCCAGGGTGTGGATGTTGAAGAGCATGGTGCGCGAGGCATTGGTGTAGTCGGTGACGTGGGTCTTGCCGCCGGTAAATTTCCAGATCAGCCAACTGTCGACGGTGCCGAACAGCAGTTCGCCATTGCGCGCGCGTTCACGGCTGCCTTCGACGTTGTCGAGGATCCACTTGAGCTTGGTGCCGGAGAAGTACGGGTCGGTCACCAGGCCAGTGGTTTCGCTGATGTATTGCTCATGACCGTCGCGTTTGAGCTGCTGGCAGATCTCGGTGCTGCGCCGGCACTGCCAGACGATCGCGTTGTAGATCGGCCGGCCGGTGGTCTTGTCCCAGACCACGGTGGTTTCACGCTGGTTGGTGATGCCAATGGCGGCCACCTGGTCGTGATGGAGGCCGGCTTGAGCCAGGGCCTCGACCATCACCGCGCTCTGGGTGGCGAAGATTTCCATCGGGTCGTGTTCGACCCAGCCGGCTTGCGGGTAATGCTGGGCGAATTCGCGCTGAGCGGTACAGACCACGTTGGCGTCGCGGTCGAAAATGATCGCCCGGGAGCTGGTCGTACCCTGATCGAGGGCAATGATGTAGTTCTTATTCTGAGCGTCGGTCATGTCGATTGCCTTGGACTAAATAGGGTTTAAATTCAGCGAGCGTAAAGGCCGGGGAGGGCAGCGGCGTTCACGCAGCCTGTTTCAAGATGCCTGGATCTTTGCGTTGACGACGTGCTCGGCATCCTTTGTCGCGGGTGTGGCGTCGGGTAGATGGCGGGCAATCAGCCCACGATAGGCAGCAGCGCCGAGGCAAGCACCCATGATCGGTGCAAAAACCGGAATCAGGAAGTACGGGATATCGCGCCCGCCGGTGAAGGATATTTCACCCCAGCCGGCGACGAAGGTCATCAGTTTAGGTCCGAAATCCCGCGCCGGGTTCATCGCAAAACCGGTCAGCGGACCCATCGAGCTGCCGATAACAGCAATCAGCAGGCCGATCAGCAAGGGCGCCAACGGGCCACGTGGCAGGCCATTGTTGTCATCGGTCAGGGACATGATCACGCCCATCAGGACCGCGGTGATGATCACCTCAACCAGGAACGCCTGGCCGGTGGATAGGGCCGGGTGCGGGTAGGTGGAGAACACCGACGCCAGTTCCAGGCTGGCCTGAGTGCCCCGGATCATATGATGGGTTTGTTCGTAATCGAAGAACAGGTTGCTGTAAAGCGTGTAAACCAACAACGCCGAGCAAAAGGCTCCAGCGACCTGGGCGAAGATGTAGAACGGCAGTTTGCGCTTTTCAAAATCGGTAAAAATGCACAGGGCGATACTGACGGCCGGGTTGAGATGAGCGCCGGAAATGCCGGCGGTCAGGTAGATCGCCATGCTCACGCCGATGCCCCAGATGATGCTGATTTCCCATAAGCCAAAGCTGGCACCCGCGACCTTGAGCGCGGCGACGCAACCGGTACCAAAGAAAATCAATAAGGCAGTACCCAGGAACTCGGCCATGCATTGGCTCGAGAGCGAAGGTTGTTGTAAAGCAGTCGTCATTGAAAACCTCTTTTTTGTTGTTGTGTGGTGCTTCTCGAAAGGGTCGGCTTACTGCGGGCTACAAAACTGGAACGGGTTAATCATATTCAGATTCGAAAAAATATAGACAAGAAACGCTGATGTCAAAGGTCGAAAGTGAACCGGTGGTCATTTTTTAACTATTAGTCCTGTGAATGATCATGTTCCAGGCGGGGGTAAAGGTTTTCGATGAGCGGCGTGATGACCCATGAACACAAGCGTCACCGCGCGTAACAACTGCGCAATAGAGCCTTTTCCCTACCGATGGCCTAGAATCCTGCATCAGCGTTTTTCTCCATTGGTCTCGGTCGGAGCCGCCATGACACCTGCATTGGATTTGTTGAAAAAAGTTCGTGCCGAACATCAAGTGCACAGTTACGAACATGATCCGAAGGCAGCTTCCTACGGTCTGGAGGCCGCGGAAAAGCTCGGGCTCGATCCAGCCCGGGTATTCAAGACGCTGCTGGCGGCCAGCGAAAAGGGTGAATTGTTGGTCGCGGTGGTGCCGGTCGTCGGAAGTCTGGATTTGAAGGCGCTGGCCCATGCGGCGGGGGTCAAGAAAGTCGAGATGGCCGACCCGGCTGCCGCGCAACGGGCGACCGGCTACCTGCTGGGTGGCATCAGCCCGCTGGGGCAGAAGAAGCGCCTGCGGACTTTCGTCGATAACAGTGCGCAATCCTTCACCAGCATTTTCGTCAGCGCCGGGCGTCGAGGCCTTGAGGTCGAGTTGGCACCAGCGGTGTTGGCCGAATATACCCAGGCCAGATTCACCGATATTGGTCGGGCCTGATGCTGGCTCTGTATGGCGCAAATGATGCTGCTCTGTAGCTAGCCCTGGTCCGTATCCGGGCGCATGCTCGCTGTCGCATATTCAAGGAGAGGTGTGGTCATGCAACTTGAGTTTCATCAGGTCGACGCGTTCAGTGAGCGGCCATTCAGTGGCAACCCGGCGATGGTCTATCGGCTCGATGCGTGGCTCGCCGATGAGCTGATGCAGAAAATCGCCGCCGAGCACAATCTGGCCGAAACCGCCTTTGTGGTGCGCGAAAGCCACGGCTGGCATATCCGCTGGTTCACACCGACCACTGAGGTGCCGCTCTGTGGTCATGCCACGCTGGCCAGTGCCCACGTCTTGTTCGAGGTGTATCAGGAGCCGCTCGAGCAACTGAGCTTCATCAGCAAGTCCGGCCCGTTGAGTGTCAGCAAGGAAGGTGATCGGCTGTGGCTGGATTTTCCGGCGATGGTGCCTCGCGAGGTGGGCGTGACCCTGGATGTGGAGCGGGCGCTGGGTCTGGAAGTGGTGGATGTATTAGGTTCCAACGAGTTGTTCGTGGTCCTCGAATCGGAGCAGGCAGTGCTTGATTGCAAGCCGGACATGGCGGCTTTGGCCAGGCTGCCTTGGCCGGGTGCGATCGTTACGGCGCGGGGGAGTCGGCATGATTTTGTCTCGCGCTATTTCGCCCCGGCGATCGGGATCAATGAAGACCCGGTGACCGGCTCGACCCATTGCAGCCTGATCCCCTACTGGTCGCAGCGTTTGGGCAAGACGAGCCTGACGGCGTATCAATGTTCGGCGCGGGGTGGAGAGTTGTTCTGCCGCCTGGAAGGGGATCGGGTGAAGATCGGCGGTTATGCGACGCTGGTGGCGAGTGGGAAGTTGATGTTGGGTTGATGTGATATTGCGTAGACCTTGAAAAGATCGCAGCCTGCGGCAGCTCCTCCAAGATAGGCGTACACCCGAAAATTTTCGGATGTACTCGATCGGCGTAGGAGCTGCCGCAGGCTGCGATCTTTTAGCGTAAATTCAGCTGGCGGCGCTGTACCGCCGAACCCCGGAATCCGCGGGTGGTATCTGCGCCGCGATGCTGCCGGACGCCTGGAACAACACCAGATGCTCCGCCGCCACGCGAATGCCGACATCGGCGCCCACCAGATGATCGGCATGGCTCGGGAAGATCGACTCCAGCAGGCTGCCGGTTGGCAACTGCAGGCGATACAAGGTCGAAGCGCCGAGGAAGGTCTTGCCGATGATCCGCGCTTTCAACTCGCTGTCCGGCGCATAGACGATATCGTCCGGGCGCAGCAGCACGTCGACCGCGCAGCCAGTCGGCCAGGTGTAGGCGCGATTGCCGCGCAATACACCCAGTTCGGTTTGCACCGATTCAGGGCTCTGCAATTGGCCGCGAATGAAATAACCCTGGCCGATAAAGCTCGCGACAAAGGGTGTAAACGGCTCGTGGTACAGGTTGTAGGGGGTATCCCACTGCTCCAGTCGACCTTCCTTGAATACGCCGATATGGTCGCTGACCGCGAAGGCTTCTTCCTGATCGTGGGTCACCAGAATCGCGCTGGTGCCCCGCAGCTTTAGAATATCCCGCACTTCATGGCTGAGCTTGCGGCGCAGTTCGCCATCGAGATTGGAAAAGGGTTCGTCGAGCAAGAGTAATTGCGGCTCCGGCGCCAGGGCCCGAGCCAGTGCGACACGCTGCTGCTGGCCGCCTGAGAGCTCGTGAGGAAAGCGCTTGCCGAGGCTTTTCAGGTTGACCAGTTCGAGCAGCTCGTCGGTCACGCGGTCCTTTTGCGGATGCTTGCGGATCCCGAAGGCGATGTTCTCGGCCACGCTAAGGTGCGGAAACAGTGCGTAGTCCTGGAACACCATGCCGATCCGTCGCTTCTCCGGCGCCAAGGTGAAACCAGCGCTGGAAATGACTTCGCCGGCCAGTGTGATTTCCCCTTCGTGCACCGGTTCGAAACCGGCAATCGCCCGCAGGGTGGTGGTCTTGCCGCAACCGGACGAGCCGAGCAGGCAGCCGATATCCCCAGTGTTGAGGTGCAGATTGAGGTTCTGCACGACTCGTTGGTTGTGGTAACCGCAGGCCAGGTTTCGCAGGTTGAGCAGTAATGTCTGGCTCATGCGTGGTGATACGCCGGCTCGACCAGAAACTCGAGCAGGGCCTTTTGCGCGTGAAGACGGTTTTCCGCCTGGTCCCAGGCGACGGAGCGCTGGTCGTCGAGCAGGTCCAGGCTGATCTCTTCGCCACGGTGGGCCGGCAGGCAGTGCATGAACAATACCTGCGGATCCGCCAGGTCGAGCAGGGCGCGGTTGACTTGAAACGGCGCGAACAGCTTGAGGCGCTTGGCGGTTTCCTCTTCCTGGCCCATGGAGGTCCAGACGTCGGTGCTCACGAGGTGGGCGCCGCGCACGGCATCCTGCGGATCGCGGACGATAGTCACCCGATCGCCGGCCTTGGCCACGAACTCAGGGTTGGGCTCGAAGCCTTCCGGGCAGGCAACGCGCAACTGGAAGTCGAACTGGATCGCCGCTTCTATATAGCTGTTGCACATGTTGTTGCCGTCGCCGATCCAGGCCACGGTCTTGCCTTGAATCGAACCGCGGTGCTCGAGGAAAGTTTGCATGTCGGCCAGCAACTGGCACGGATGCAGGTCATCGGACAGGCCATTGATCACGGGCACGCGGGAGTTGGCAGCGAATTCGGTCAGGGTGCTGTGGGCAAAGGTACGGATCATCACTGCGTCGAGCATGCTCGACATGACGATGGCGCAGTCGCCGATCGGCTCGCCACGGCCCAGTTGGGTATCACGGGGCGAGAGGAAGATCGCCTGGCCGCCGAGCTGGATCATGCCAGCTTCGAACGAGATCCGGGTGCGGGTCGAGGACTTCTCGAAAATCATCCCCAGGACGCGGTTTTTCAAAGGCTCGAACAGTACGCCGCGGTTACGCAGGTCCTTGAGCTCAACGCCTCGACGGATCACGCTGACCAGCTCTTCGGGCGTGCAATCCATCAGGGAGAGAAAGTGCCTTGCGCTCATCATTGACTACCTTTTTGCAACAGACCGCAGATACTCAAAGCCTTGTTTAACTGAAAAACGGGCGAGACCTGCGGCGTAAGCCGCACGGGGCGACGAAATAGGGGAAGGCGCGATATTGACATTAAATGTCGCGTCTTTCCAATAGGGCTACGGTTCTTAGGGGAGTTCAGAGGGGCTACGAGGATGTCGCGGTAGCGCTTTTGAAGCCTGTTTCCTTACAGTAGCCCGTCATTTGTACACTGCCCTCGCGCGCCTTGGCAATCGAACGGCACCGACAATGCAGGCAAACAGTCGGTTTTGCGCTCGCCAGCCAAGACTTTTGCGTGCAGGATCGATTACGGCTGACCCAACGCAAGCATTTCCTGATGCAAGGTGTTGGGCTATAAAGGTCTCACGAGCGAACAGGGAGTTTTTGCAATGGAAGCAAAAGAACAGCAATTGATGGAACTGCTGGGACTCACGGCTCGCGCCCTGACCCACCTCACTGCCTCCATGACCTCGATGTCCTTCGAGTTGCTGCGCAGCGAAGACGGCGTGACCAAGGCCGCGGGTCGCCGCATGATCGATCGCATGGCGACCATCAGTGCCGGGCTTGATGAGCACTGGCGACTGATCGGCGAACTGACCGGCGTCCATATGGCTCACGAGCAGATCGAAACCATTCAGGAAATCCAGTTGCAAAGACCACCGGGACCGTCACTGGGCTGAGCCTTGGCGGGTCGACATCGGTTGGCCTGATGCCCTTCGATTCACAAGACGAACGTCGCTGGCGCAGTGGCCGGACTGGCGCCATAGTTTTGTTCCCGCGGCCTCGCTGGCTGCCCGAATAAAAAGAGACTGGCCATGACCAAGACTCTCCACCACCGTGCCTGCCACCTGTGTGAAGCCATCTGCGGCTTGACCATCGAAACCACTGCGGTCGACGGCGCTGGCGTGCAGATCACCTCGATCAAGGGTGATCCGCAGGACAGCTTCAGTCGCGGCCATATCTGTCCCAAGGCGGTAGCGCTGCAGGATATCCAGAACGATCCGGATCGCCTGCGCCAGCCCATCCTCAGGGTTGGCAACGAGTGGCAGCCGATCGAATGGGACGCAGCGTTTGCCTTGGTCGCCGAGCGCCTTGGGGCGATTCAGGAGCGTCATGGACAGAACGCAGTGGCGGTCTATCAGGGCAACCCCAGTGTGCATAACTATGGGCTGATGACTCACAGCAATTACTTTCTCGGGCTGCTGAAAACCCGCAACCGTTTTTCCGCCACGTCGGTCGACCAGTTGCCTCATCACCTGACCAGCCACCTGATGTACGGCCACGGCCTGTTGCTGCCTATTCCGGACATCGATCACACCGACTTCATGCTGATCCTGGGCGGCAATCCGTTGGCTTCAAACGGCAGCATCATGACTGTGCCGGATGTGGAAAAACGCTTGAAGGCGATCCAGGCGCGGGACGGCAAGGTGGTCGTGGTCGATCCGCGGCGTAGCGAAACAGCGGCGATGGCCGATCAGCACATTTTTGTTCGTCCGGGTGGCGATGCGGCGCTGTTGTTCGGGTTGCTCAATACCTTGTTCGCTGAAGGTCTGACTCGCGAGAGCCATTTGCCGGTGGATGGGCTTGATGAGGTTCGTCTGGCAATCGCGGCGTTCAGTGCCGAGGCGATGAGCCCGCTCTGCGCCGTAACGGCCGAGCAGATCCGTCAGTTGGCGCGGGATTTCGCGGCGGCGGACAAAGCCGTCTGCTATGGCCGGATGGGCGTTTCTACCCAGGCGTTCGGCACCTTGTGCCATTGGCTGGTACAGCTGATCAATCTGCTGACCGGCAATCTCGACCGAGTAGGCGGCGCCTTGTGCACGGAACCTGCGGTGGACCTGGTGGCCTCCACCTCGGGTGGGCATTTCAATCTCTGGCAAAGCCGGGTCTCGGGGCGTCCGGAGTATGGCGGTGAGTTGCCGGTGTCGGCCCTTGCCGAAGAAATGCTGACTGAAGGGGAGGGGCAGGTTCGCGCATTGATCACCGTGGCCGGCAACCCCGTGCTGTCGACGCCCAATGGCCGGCAACTGGAGCAGGCGCTGGACGGGCTGGAGTTCATGCTCAGTATCGACTTGTACATCAATGAAACCACCCGTTACGCCGATCTGATCCTGCCGTCGACCTCGGCGCTGGAGAACGATCACTACGACACCACCTTCAATATGTTCGCGGTGCGTAATGTCACTCGCTTCAACCGGGCGATTCTGGCCAAGCCTGAGGGTGCGTTGCACGACTGGGAGATCTTTGTCGGCCTCGCACAAGCCTTTGCCGTGAAGACCGGCAAAGAGCTCAAGCCGACCATTGCCCCGGCGCAAATGATCGATCGCGGGCTGCGTGCGGGCCTGTATGGCGATGCTTCGATACATAAGTTGTCGGTCGCGACCTTGTTCGACCATCCTCATGGAGTCGATCTGGGGCCGCTGAAGGCGAACCTGGGGCCGCGTTTGAAAACCGCCAATCAGCGCATCCAGGCCGCGCCAGCGGCGATTATGGCGGACCTGGCACGGTTTGCCGCGTTGCAGGCTCCGGTGGCTGACGAGTTGCTGATGATTGGCCGTCGACATGTGCGCAGCAATAACTCCTGGATGCACAACTATCATCGCCTGGTGAAAGGCAAGCCGCGTCATCAGTTGTTGATGCACCCCGATGATCTGGCCCGCCGTGGTCTCAGCGATGGGCAGCGGGTGCGTGTCAGCTCGCGGGTTGGCGCGATCGAGGTCGAGGTGCAGGCCAGTGTCGAGATGATGCCGGGAGTGGTCAGCCTGCCGCATGGCTGGGGGCATGCGCGGCCAGGCGTGCTGATGGGGATCGCCAGCGGCCAGCCGGGTGCCAGTGCCAATGACCTGACGGATGAGCTGCAACTCGATGAGCTGTCGGGCAATGCGGCGTTGAATGGAGTACCGGTCAAGGTGGCGGCGGCCTGATCGCCAAGGGGTAAAGTGCGCGGTAGTGCGTCTCTGTCGGTGAGACCGAGCATGGCGCTCGGCTTTCCGTTACAATGCGCCACCGTGCCGACAACTGAGTCGGAAAGTTCAGCCGAGGTGCTCCATGGATATCATCGAAACTATTAAAGAGCAGATTGCCAACAACACCATTCTGCTTTACATGAAAGGCTCGCCGAATGCCCCGCAGTGTGGCTTCTCCGCGAAAGCCGCTCAAGCTGTCATGGCCTGTGGTGAGAAGTTCGCTTATGTGGACATCCTGCAGAACCCGGAAATCCGCGCCAACCTGCCAAAGTACGCCAACTGGCCAACCTTCCCGCAACTGTGGGTCGGTGGTGAGTTGGTCGGCGGTAGCGACATCATGACTGAAATGGCCGCCGACGGTTCATTGCAGGCCACGATCAAAGCTGCTGTCGAAAAAGCCGCAGCGAACAAGACAGAAGCCTGATTGCCGCCGCAGCTTCTCTCGTAGGAGCTGCCGGAGGCTGCGATCTTTTGATCTTGAAGATGTAAAAAAGCCCCGCCTCTCGAAAGAAGGCGGGGCTTTTTATTGCATCGAGATCAGGGTGCCAGCTTACTCGCCCATCTGCGATTGCAGGTAGTTCTCAAGGCCGACTTTATCGATCAGGCCCAATTGCGTTTCCAGCCAGTCGATATGTTCTTCTTCGGATTCGAGAATATCCTCGAGCAGTTCACGGCTGCCGAAATCGCCAGTCGTCTCACAATGCGCGATGGCCGCCTTCAGATCGGCGTGGCCGGTCTTCTCGATGCGCAGGTCGCACTCGAGCATTTCCTTGGTGTGTTCACCGATCTGCAGCTTGCCGAGGTCCTGTACGTTCGGCAGGCCTTCGAGAAACAGGATGCGTTTGATCAGTTTGTCCGCATGCTTCATTTCGTCGATGGATTCGTTATATTCGTGCTTGCCGAGCTTGGCCAGGCCCCAATCTTCATACATGCGCGCATGCAGGAAGTATTGATTGATCGCGACCAGCTCATTGGCAAGGATCTTGTTGAGATGCTGGATGACTGTAACGTCGCCTTTCATGGTGGGAATCCTGCCCTATATTCGCGGTTTATGAATATAGTTTGAGCCGCGTAACTACTAGTGTCAAACCTAAGTTATTGAATAATATATGAAAATTAATCGGAATAAGAATGTTTTTGTTCCGCATCGCGGTGCTAAGCGATTGATTTCCAGACATAAAAAAACCGGACACTAAGTCCGGTTCTTTAAAATTCGTTATTTAAGCGGCAGAAAATTCTACGGGGTAGGAGATCGACGCCTGGCTGCTTTGCAGTTCGGTCAGGGTTTCGCGTACCACTTGCTTGGCAAGGCAGGCGCATTTACCGCATTGGCTGGCAACACCGGTGGCTTGGCGCACGTCACGGTAGCTGCAGCAACCGTCAAAGATCGCATCGCGGATTTGCCCGTCGGTGACGCCTGTGCAGAGGCATACATACATAAGTGAGAACCGTCGCTGGTTGTGGCTCATTTGCGATGGATCTTAATGTTAACGAGAATTATTGTCAAAGTGGTTTCGCCAAGCATGGGGTCAGAGAGGCATGTGACTGACGAATGGTTTCCCCTTCAATTTGTAAGGAAAACTGAGTATGGCCATTTTACCCGCCTGGAAAAAACCGTTAAGGACCAGGTCAAAAACGCGGTGTATGATGGTCGGCCCTTGCGAAGCGGGTTCGTGTCACAGGGCTGTCGCCTGAGGGTGACAGGCTGGTGCGAACCCAGTTCTTCACGTTATTACACCAGGAGATATCCAATGAGCGTACTCGTAGGCAAACAAGCCCCTGACTTCACCGTACCGGCCGTCCTCGGCAATGGCGAAATCGTTGACAGCTTTACCCTGTCCTCGGCCATCAAAGGCAAATACGGCCTGGTGTTCTTCTACCCACTGGACTTCACCTTCGTTTGCCCGTCCGAGCTGATCGCTCTGGACAACCGCATGGCTGACTTCAAGGCACGTAACGTTGAAGTGGTCGCGGTGTCGATCGACTCGCACTTCACTCACAACGCATGGCGCAACACCCCGGTGAACAATGGCGGCATCGGCCAGGTTCAATACACCATGGCTGCCGACATGAAGCACGAAATCGCCAAGGCCTACGACGTTGAGTCTGAAGGCGGCGTGGCTTTCCGTGGCGCGTTCCTGATCGACGACAAAGGCGTTGTCCGCTCGCAGATCATCAACGACCTGCCGCTGGGCCGTAACATGGAAGAGCTGATCCGTCTGGTCGACGCTCTGCAATTCCACGAAGAGCACGGCGAAGTTTGCCCTGCCAACTGGAAAAAAGGCGACAAAGGCATGACCGCTTCAACCGAAGGCGTCGCAGCTTACCTGACCGAAAACGCTGGCAAGCTGTAAGCCACGCGTAAGGCATAAAAAACCCGGCTGAGAGGCCGGGTTTTTTTATGGGCGCGATTTGGTCAGGCGACCTGATCAGTCGTGAAAGTCTTCCCAGCCACCCATTTGTTTCCAGCGATTGACGATGCCGCAGAACAGCTCGGCGGTCTTCTCGGTGTCGTAGCGCGCCGAGTGGGCCTCACGACCGTCGAAATCGATATCGGCGGTCTGGCAGGCCTTGGCCAGCACGGTTTGACCGTAAGCCAGGCCAGCCAGGGTAGCGGTGTCGAAGCTGGAGAACGGGTGAAACGGATTGCGCTTCATGTCCAGGCGCGCGACAGCGGCGTTGAGGAAGCCCAGGTCGAAGCTGCTGTTATGCCCCACCAGAATCGCCCGTTTGCAGCCGTTGGCCTTCAGGGCCTTGCGTACGCCACGGAAGATATCAGTCAGGGCTGTCTCTTCGCTGACCGCCATACGCAGCGGATGATCAAGCTTGATCCCGGTGAACTCCAGGGCTGCCGCTTCGATGTTCGCGCCTTCGAAAGGCTCGACCCGGAAGAAATAGGTGTGTTCAGGGAACACGAAGCCTTTTTCGTCCATGCCGATGGTGACGGCGGCAATTTCCAGCAAGGCATCGGTGGCACAGTTGAAACCACCGGTTTCAACGTCGACGACTACCGGCAGGTAACCACGGAACCGGGCTGCCATTGGATGGCGCGAACCGCCGCCACCGTTGTGGCCGTCTTGTTCGTCGTCGAAATGGTCTTCACTCACAAGTGTTTCTCCAGCAGACGCCAGCGCAGTTTTTCACCGGCGCGCAGCGGGATGACAGACAGCTCGCCGAAGGGCAGGCTGGTAGGGGCGGTCCACTCTTCGCGAACCAGGGTAATGCGATCGGTATTGACCGGCAGGCCATAAAAGCGCGGGCCGTGCAAACTGGCAAAGCCTTCGAGTTTATCCAGTGCATTGCGCTGTTCGAAGGCTTCGGCGTACATCTCGATCGCTGCATAAGCGGTGTAGCAACCCGCACAGCCACAGGCCGCTTCTTTGGCGTGTTGGGCGTGGGGGGCCGAATCGGTGCCAAGGAAAAACTTCTCGCTGCCACTGGTGGCGGCGTCGAGCAAAGCTTGCTGGTGGGTATTGCGTTTGAGAATCGGCAAGCAATAGAAGTGCGGACGAATCCCGCCAACCAGCATGTGGTTGCGGTTGTACAGCAGGTGGTGAGCAGTGATGGTCGCGCCAACGTTGGCCGGGGCCTCATTGACGAACTGCACCGCTTCACGGGTGGTGATGTGTTCGAACACCACCTTGAGTGTCGGGAAGTGTTCCACCACCCGGCGCAGGTGTTCGTCGATGAACAGCTTTTCACGGTCGAAGACATCGACTTCGCCACGGGTGACTTCGCCGTGAACCAGCAAGGGCAGTCCGACTTCGGCCATGGCCTCAAGCACAGGAAAGATCTTGTCGATGCTGGTGACACCGGAGTCCGAGTTGGTGGTCGCACCGGCCGGATAGAGCTTGGCGGCATGCACGAATCCACTGGCCTTGGCCTCTCGAATCTCTGCAGCGGTAGTGCGATCGGTCAGGTAAAGCACCATCAGCGGTTCGAAATGGCTGCCGGCCGGACGCGCAGCGAGGATACGCTGACGGTAGGCGTCGGCTTCAGCGGCATTTCGCACCGGTGGTACCAGGTTGGGCATGATGATGGCGCGGCCAAAGGTGCGCGCAACATCCGCAACAGTATTGGGTAGCACAGCACCATCGCGAAGGTGTATATGCCAGTCGTCGGGACGCAGCAGGGTCAGGCGGTCGGACATTGGGAATTCCAGGCGGGTCAAACTGAGGCGAATGCTACCGGAAAAGACTCTCTCAGGCACTCGCTATCAAGTTTTGCAGCAAGCAACCGATATCCCTTAGGTATTCGATAAACCAGTGTCATGCCGCAAACATGTGTGTCGGTCTTTTGTGTAGAAGCCAGTGGAGCCCCCCGTGCGCCAGCGTTATTTAGCCTTGCTCAGTGTGTTTGCCAGCCTGCCCGCGATGGCCCTGACTTACCAGACACGTCTGGAGAGCATCGAGTGGACGGTCGAAGGCGATAAATTCGAGTGCCGCCTGATCCAGCCCATCACCGATTTCGGTTCGGGGGAGTTCGTGCGGCGCGCCGGTGAGCAGGCGACTTTTCGATTGAAGGCTTATAACAACTCCCTCGGCGGCGGCTCGGCCACCCTGTTGGCGGCGGCTGCGCCCTGGCAGCCGGGGCGGGGTGATATCAACCTGGGGGCAGTGCAAGTCGGTAGCGGCGATGTGCTGTTCAACAGTTCCCAGGCTCAGGCCGGCCGACTGTTCCGCGGTCTGCTGGACGGTCGTAGCCCGTTGATTCGTCAGTATTCCCATGATGGCGCAGTCTCTGAGGTCCGTTTATTGCCGGTCAAATTCGGCAAGGCCTATGGCGACTATCAAGCCTGCACCGCCAAGCTGTTACCGATGAACTTCGAACAAGTGAAGCAGGCCCAGGTCGGGTTTCCTGGTGGCGGGATCGAGCTGGATACGCAGGCCAAGGCCAGGTTGCAGAATGTGCTTGAGTTCCTCAAGGCTGATCCGACGGTCAATCATATTCAGCTCGACGGCCATTCGGACAACGGCGGTAACCGCCTGACCAATCGCGATCTGTCGCGACGCAGGGCCTTGGCAGTCATGGAGTTCTTCAAGGCCAATGGCGTTCCCGAGGCGCAAATTACCTTGCGCTTCCATGGCGAGCGCTACCCATTGGCGCCCAATACCAATTCTTCCAATCGGGCGAAGAACCGCCGGGTCAATGTTCATCTGGAGCGTGTGGCGCCCAGCGAAAAGCCGGCACCGCAGGTCAGTTCCGCGAGCAATAGCGCGACGACTTCCTGAAACGGCTGTAGTGGTCGCGCACTCGACATAATCTGTCGCTTCGTCGTCATAAGCTGTCGCGCCTCTGTAAATTATCCTGTTGGGACGGTAGACTTGACGGCTTTCCGTACAACCCGGTGGAGTGATGGCATGGCGGACGTAAACAAGGTCGTTCTGGCATATTCCGGCGGCCTGGACACTTCGGTGATCCTCAAGTGGCTGCAGGATACTTATAACTGTGAAGTGGTGACCTTCACCGCTGACCTGGGTCAGGGCGAAGAGGTCGAACCTGCACGCGCCAAGGCACAAGCCATGGGCGTCAAAGAGATCTACATAGACGATTTGCGTGAAGAATTCGTACGCGACTTCGTTTTCCCGATGTTCCGCGCCAACACCGTTTACGAAGGTGAGTACCTGCTGGGTACCTCCATCGCTCGCCCGTTGATCGCCAAGCGTTTGATCGAAATCGCCAACGAAACCGGCGCCGATGCCATTTCCCATGGCGCCACCGGTAAAGGCAACGACCAGGTCCGTTTCGAACTGGGCGCTTATGCCTTGAAGCCAGGGGTGAAAGTGATTGCTCCGTGGCGCGAATGGGACCTGCTCTCGCGTGAAAAGCTGATGGATTACGCTGAAAAGCACAACATCCCGATCGAGCGCCACGGCAAGAAGAAATCCCCGTACTCGATGGATGCCAACCTGCTGCACATCTCCTATGAAGGCGGCGTGCTGGAAGACACCTGGACCGAGCACGAAGAAGACATGTGGAAATGGACCGTCTCCCCGGAGAAGGCTCCAGATAAAGCGCAATACCTGGAACTGACCTACCGCAACGGCGACATCGTCGCACTGGACGGCGTCGAAATGACCCCGGCTACCGTGCTGGCGACCCTGAACCGTATTGGTGGCGAACACGGTATCGGCCGTCTCGACATCGTCGAGAACCGTTACGTGGGCATGAAGTCCCGTGGCTGCTACGAAACCCCTGGCGGCACCATCATGCTGCGTGCTCACCGGGCGATCGAGTCGATTACTCTGGACCGCGAAGTGGCTCACCTCAAAGACGAGTTGATGCCTAAATACGCCAGCCTGATCTACACCGGCTACTGGTGGAGCCCTGAGCGTCTGATGTTGCAACAGATGATCGACGCTTCTCAGGCACACGTGAACGGTGTGGTTCGTCTGAAACTGTACAAAGGCAATGTCATTGTCACCGGCCGCAAGTCCGATGAGTCATTGTTCGATGCGAACATTGCGACGTTTGAAGAAGATGGCGGCGCTTATAATCAAGCGGATGCGGCTGGCTTCATCAAACTCAATGCACTGCGCATGCGTATTGCCGCAAACAAAGGTCGGAAACTGTTCTGATTGTTTGAGCGCGACTCAAGAAATGGCCCTGCATAAAAGCAGGGCCATTTTTTTTGCTTGAGACATTGAATTCTCGCTGTCATCTTCGGTGTGAGTACTTGATCGATGTAACCATGTTGCTTTTTCTGACCCTGTTCACACAGGCTGCACGGGATTTCGTTGTTCTGTAGGTGTTCGCCAGTGTCAGCTATGCAGTGGTTGGGGCGGTGTCAAGGTCAGCGTGCTCAAGTTGTAAATGATATAAGACGATCTTCTTTGTTTTCCAGTGTTCAGTTCTTCGAGTTCGCTTTGACTTATAAGCTTTACCGATTTCTGGTTGGCAAGAAAAACAATAAGTTCATAGGTCTCGGACGCATTGTCGAATGTTTTATCCATTTCGTTAACTAGAGTCTCCAAGCCTTTTTTTGTCTCGATCCGTCGGGTGTCGATGATGTGCAGGTGGTGCAGTCTATGCTCAAGTTCAACGCTGTCCTGTACGGCTTTATTCGCAAATAGGTTGATAATTACCGGTGGCGCCTGGGCGTTGCAGGGTGAGATGTAGCGCATCGGTGAAAGACGAATAAAGCTCTGCGACGGGTATTTAGACATACTTTCAGGTGGGCGTGAGTCTTTCCCCAGCGGAAAGCTGTCATGGTTTTGATGACCCTGTTCAAAGAGGGGAGGCGCAGCCTTGGCTTCTTTCAGAAGCACGGCTTCATGGATAATTTTCAGGAAGTGCTTTGCTTTTCCGAAGTCGGAAGGCGAATACAGTGCTTTATAGTTGAAGTTAAGCGTGACAAAAAACAAAAGGATCAGGCAGAACGGGAAACTGATCAGAAACCAGATGTAGACATTCCGGTCGTCGTTATCAAGGAACGGAAGCGATACAGCTGCCGAAGTTTCTGTTATGGCAGCGAAAATCGCAATGATGGTCATTGGATTGGTTATTTTTTTTGGGCGTCTATTCATTGGTTTTCACCTTGATGTAGTGCGTTTTTATCCTTGGCTCTCAATGAGGGGTAATTCACCAGGTTCAACGTTGTTGTGAATTTTATGAGTGAATTGAACATGGCCAGATGACGAAGTACAAATAGCGTGAGTGTTTTATTGATTCTAGACTCGAAAAAACACTACGGGGATTTTTTTTGAAGGACGGAATAGCCAAGCCGGTACCTAGCAGTGCGCTGAGTGTTAGGTTTATTCTGTATCTTATGGAGTGGTTTTCTGATTGCTCCTGTGCGTAGTGTGGGTAGAGCCATGTAATGGCCGCTATGATTTCGCGGAAATAAACATGAGCTCGGTAGGTTGTTAGTGGATAATAAATTTGTTTCCCTGTGTTTCTCACAGGTATTAAATTGCAGGGTGAGTTACTGTAAGCAATTGTTAGGTGAAAAACGATCGATAATGCGCCAGGTAGGACTCGGGGTTGTTTCTGGGTGAATGCTTCGTGGGAAATGAACGTTGACCAAGGGCAACCGGCAAGTCGATTCAGCGTGAATACACATCCTTTTATAGTGTTTTTTTGTAGGCCTAATCCGTGTTGTTTGTAGGGATGGTCTCTGGGTGCTGATGAGCGGGTGGGGCACGATGCCAAGGTGGAAATGACTAGGCTATTGTGCTGACTCTGAAAATTCGAACAGCGAAAATTGGACTGCCCATGAATAAAGTGCTGATCGTGGATGATCATCCCGTCATCCGTCTTGCTGTACGTATGCTGATGGAACGTCATGGCTATGAAGTCATTGCGGAGACGGGTAATGGCGTGGATGCGTTGCAACTGGCCCGTGAGCATATGCCGGATATTATTATTCTGGATATTGGGATTCCAAAGCTGGACGGTCTGGAAGTTATTGCGCGTTTGACCTCAAATCCGATGCCTTTAAAGGTACTGGTGTTGACCTCGCAGGCACCCGGGCATTTTTCCATGCGCTGCATGCAGGCCGGTGCCGCGGGCTATGTGTGCAAGCAACAAGACCTCACCGAGTTGCTGAGTGCGATCAAGGCGGTACTCTCCGGTTACAGCTACTTCCCCAATCAGGCGTTGCATACCGTGCGATCGAATCTGGGCAATGCCAGCGAAGCAGACATGGTGGATCGTCTGTCGGGTCGGGAAATGATGGTGTTGCAACAGCTGGCACGAGGAAAGACCAACAAGGAAATCGCCGATGGAATGTTTCTGAGCAATAAAACCGTGAGTACCTACAAGACCCGCCTGCTATTGAAGCTCAACGCTCGCTCATTGGTTGACCTGATCGAGCTGGCGCAACGCAACGGCTTGGTTTGAGTTCGAGTACCCAAGTGGCAGGGATGTTGTAACCAAGGGCGACTGTACCCGCGCTGCTGCCCTCCCTGAGCTCCTGCAAACGATGCTTTCGCTGGTGATGGTCCGGACACTGCTTCATCGGTCCACAGGACGCCTGTGGCGAAACAAATGTGCTGGATTACCCACAAAAAAGCCTCCGTTTCGGGAGGCTTTCAAGTGTTAAAGGTCAAAGTCGTAATCGGCCAGTTGCTTTTGCAGGCGCCGTTCTTCCAGCAGGTTGTCAATGGTGCGGCGTTTGCTGAGATTGGTCTTCGCGACCTCCACCACAGGCTCGGCGTCGTCTGCTTCAACGGCGATGAAGTCGTCTTCTACGTCCAGTTGCTCTTTGCCATTGCTCATAAGGTTAACTCCAGGCTTCGACTGCCATTGGCGCTCCTTATATCGATAAACCGGGTGCGGGTAAAAAAGATTTTTTCAATCGGTTTATCAATAAATCTAATAGCCCCTCAATCGTCAGAGGTCTTTTGCTTGTATTCGCACAAGTCTTCGATCCGGCAGCTGCCGCAGCGTGGCTTGCGGGCCAGGCATACATAGCGGCCGTGGAGGATGAGCCAGTGGTGGGAGTCGAGCAGGTACTCCTTGGGCACGAACTTCATCAGTTTTTTTTCTACCTCCACGACATTTTTTCCCGGCGCCAGGCCCGTACGGTTGCTGACCCGAAAAATATGCGTGTCGACGGCCATGGTCAGCTGGCGAAAAGCAGTGTTGAGTACCACGTTGGCGGTTTTCCTGCCGACGCCGGGAAGCGCTTCCAGCTCTTCTCGCGTTTGCGGGACTTGGCCGGCATGGCGCTCCACCAGCAATCGGCAGGTTTCGATCACGTTTTTGGCCTTGCTGTTGAACAGGCCGATAGTCTTGATGTATTCCGACAAGCCTTCGACACCCAGGGCATGGATCGCTTCGGGAGTATTGGCGACCGGGAACAGTTTCGCGGTGGCCTTATTGACGCCGACGTCGGTGGACTGGGCCGAAAGGATCACGGCTATCAGCAATTCAAACGGCGAGGAATAGGCCAGCTCGGTTTTCGGTTCCGGATTGTCTTCGTGAAGCCGACGGAATATTTCCAGACGTTTTGCGGCATTCATGAGTAAAGCGTTTCCTTGAAGGCGGTCAGTGTGGTTTGGAGAAGGCGGCGCAAGCCTGTTTTGCGGCAATCAGCAGCCCAAGCAAGATAAACCCGCCCGGTGCTAGGGTGAGCAGACGCGGTCCTGTGTCCTGAGCCCAAAACCAGAGCTGCCTGTAAGTGTCGGCGGATCCGGCCAGCCAGGCCAGGTGGCTGCCCAGCGAACCCGTACCGAGAACTTCACGCAGCGTGCCCAGTGCAAGCAACAGTGCACCGAACAGGCCAGACAGTCTTACACGCTCAGCCATTGGGCTGTGTTCGAAAAAGCCGCCGAGTTCGAGCAGCACGCATTGGAGCGCGATCAGCCCCAGGTAGATTCCCAGGCTTTGATGCAGCTCCAACGACCAGACCTGCAGAGCCGGCCCTGCACAGCTGACGATAGTGGTCGCCAGCAGGATACTGGCCGCCAGGCGCAGGTTCGGACTGAGCCAGCGGCGAATCGCTTTCATGGTCATGCCATAGAGGGTAATGACCAGAACGAACATCAGCCACAAGCCAATGGCCTTGACCAGGGTGTCGCTGACGCCAATCAATGGCGCGAGCATCAGCGAGTTGCGCAGTGTCGAGGTCTCAGTCATGAGCAGGCTTTCCTGTGAGTTGCGCCTGATGCTCGTCGAAATAACGCAAGGCATTATGAATGGCGCTTATCACCGACCTTGAGGTGATCGTGGCGCCAACCATTTGATCGAACTGGCCATTATCCTTTTTCAGGGCCCAGCCTGAGTCGGCCGGCTCATTGCGCGATTTCCCGGAAAAACCCTGTAGCCAAGGGTTCGGGGTCACGGCAAGGTTCCCTCCCAGGCCAGGGGTTTCCGCCTGTTTGAGGGTTTTCACCCCCAGCAGCTTGCCGTTGGCCCCGATCCCGATCAACAGTTCGATGGGGCCGGCGTAGCCCACTGTCTGGCTGCGCAGAATCACCGCGCTGGGTTGAGTGCTGAGAGTCGCCAGATAGCCGCCCAGTAGCGTGCTGCTGCCAAGCTGCACGTCGTTGATCGGCAGCGGCTGATCCAGTGGCTGATTGTCGTAGCTGCCTTGGGGCAGGATCTCCAACAGGTTACGATTTTCTATCGCCCGTCGTTCTGCCGCGATGTGCGGCGCGGCAATCTGTTGCGCGAGGAAGGCCGCGGTCGCCCCCAGACCGGCCAGCAACACCAGGATCAGCACACCGATGTTTCGGTTCATGGCACAGACGGCTCTGGTTGCGGGGCGAAGAGGCGCTCCAGTGCGGGCACGCTGAGGTTCATCAACAGCACGGCGAACGCAATGCCGTCGGGATAACCACCCCAAGTACGAATGAGATAGGTCAGCAACCCCACGCCTGCTCCGAACAGCAATCTGGCTTTTGGGTTTTTGGCGCCTGAGACCGGCTCGGTGACGATGAAGAACGCACCGAGCATGCTCGCCCCTGTCAGCAAGTGGAATAGGGGCGAGCCATGGGAGTCGGAGCCCGAACCGTTCCAGCAGAGCAGGCTGATGATGAACAGACTGGCCAGCATACCGACCGGTGCATGCCAGCTGAATACCCGCCGTTGCAGCAAAAACGCGCCACCGGCGAGGAACGCCAGATTGACCCACTCGACGCCTTTGCCACCCCAGTGGCCGAACGCCGCATTGCTGGCGAACAGTTCATCCATGGTCAGACTTTTATTGATCCGCAAGCTATCCAGGGCAGTGGCCCGGGCCCAGGCATCGACAGGCTGGGCAGTGAGGCCAAAAATCTGCTGCAGGCCGCCAAACAGGTCCATGCCATGGGACGCCGGCCAATGAGTCATCTGCTGTGGAAACGACACCAGGACCAGCGCATAGCCCAGCATTGCCGGATTGAACGGGTTTTTGCCGACTCCGCCATACAGATGTTTGCCAAAAAACAGCGCGCACGCGGTGGCGCACAGGGTCAACCACCAGGGGCAGTAGGGCGGTAGCGCCAGAGCCAGCAATGTCGCGCTGACCAAGGCGCTGCCATCGCTCAGGGAGGGTTTCAGCGGGCGCTTGCGCAAGCTGAGGACGCCAGCCTCGACGGCCAGGGCCGTGGAACCGGCCAGCAACAGGTTGATCAGCACGCCCCAGCCATACAACCACAGTAAAACAAAGATACCCGGCAGGGTTGCCAGCAGCACCAGCTTCATTGCCTGCTGAAGGCGCTCGTCGACCGTTTCAAGAGGCGTCATAGGCATCTACCTGGCGCTCGGCTTCAGCCAGCCGAGTGCGCGCCTGGGTCATCAGTTCTGCTGATGTCTCGGGCTGTCGCTCAAGTTTGCTGACATCTGCGCGAGCGTATGCCAGTTCGGTTTTCAACCGCCGCAGTTGGGTGTCGATGGGACGTTTCTCGATTCGCACGAGATCGGGGGCGGGTTGTTCGCTGGCGGCTTCGGCGCGGTGCAAGGCTTGCTCGGCTTCAGCCAACGCTTGCCCCAGGGCTGAAATCTGCTCGCCGGGGGCTTCGCTGCTCTGGGCCTTTTTCAGTTCGGCGCGGCGCATGGCCAGTTGGATTTTCGCTCGTTTAAGCTCGGCATCCTTGAGCAGAACCGGCTGCGGCGCGGGCGCAGCATTGCTTTCAAGCTGCGCCAGTGCTTGCTCGGCGGCCTCGAACTGGTGCTGCAGAATGATCAGCTGCGATTGCTGCTCGAAGGTCGGGGGATGCCCGAAAGCTTTCAGTGACTTGTTCAGTTGTGCGCGGCTCATTGCCAGATCGATTTTGGCTTTTTTCAAGGCGGCATCGGCAGCGGCGGCTTTCTGCGCCTGAACTCGCTCAATAGCGGCCTGAAGCGGGTTGGCGGGCACTTCGTTGTGCTGCGTTGGACGCTGGGCTCGCGCCAGGCGCTCAGTCTGCTTTTGCTGTTCTTCGCGGTGCAGACGGGCATTGCGCTGTTCGAAACGCTGGCGTGCGTGATTACGCTTTTCGGCGCGGGCACGTTGTTCCTCGAGGCTGAATGCCAGTCCGCCGACAATCGGCAGTACGCTGGCTAGCGGTAACGGATGCATTTCAATGCAATCCACCGGGCAGGGCGCCACACACAGGTCGCAACCGGTGCATTCGTCGATGATCACCGTATGCATCAATTTGGCCGCGCCGACAATCGCATCCACCGGGCAAGCCTGGATGCATTTGGTGCAGCCGATGCATTCCGCTTCACGAATAAAGGCGATTTGCGCCGGCGCCGGACCACGTTCCGCGTCCAGTTCCAGTACCGGTATTTTCAGCAACTCGGCCAGCGCCGAAATGGTCTCTTTGCCGCCCGGTGGGCACTTGTTGATGGGCTCGCCATTGGCAATGCCTTCAGCGTAGGGCTTGCATCCGGGGTGGCCACATTTGCCGCATTGGGTCTGCGGCAGCAGGGCATCGATGCGTTGAATCAGACTCATGTTTTGATCAGTCCGCTGAATCCGAGAAATGCCACTGCCATCAGCCCGGCGCTGATCAGTTCGATCGGCAAGCCGCGAAAGGGCAGGGGCACATCATTGTTGGAGGTGCGTTGACGCAAATCGTTGAGCAGGCTCAACACCAGCCAGAAACCCAGGCCCGCGCCGAGGCTCAGCGCAGTGGTGTAGCCCAGGCCTTTGTTGTCCTGGGTGCTGAGCAGGGCCAGGCCGAGAACGCCGGCGTTGCCCAGCAGCAAGGGCCATAGACCGCTGAACGACAGCTGTGGAAGCCAACGCGAAAGCAGGCTCAGGATCGGCTTGATCAACACCACGCTCAAAGGCAAAAAGATGAACAAACCCAACGAGGTCAGCGTCAGGGGGGCCAGCAGGTAGTGATAGAGACCGTAGCTCAGTACGCAACTGACCAGCATCAGGCAGGTGGTGGCAATACCCAGGGCATGCACTTGTTGACGCTCGGCCCCCGGCTCGCGGGTGGTCTGCAGCAGCGAATCGACACCCAGCGGCCAGTGCAATACGAAATTATTGATCAGGGCAGCGCTGAGCAGTGTGAGAAGCAGGTCGGTCATGATCGTGCCGGGTTGTGCGAGCAGGTCTGTCTGCCTACAGATTAGGCATTATCCGGCAAGGAAGGAGGGTGGGCCAGATATGAAAATCCCACCGCCACAAAACAACATGGCGGTGGGATCGATCGAGCAGGGTCGCTTATTTGATTCGCTGACCTGGCTTGGCGCCGCTGTCCGGGCTCAGCAGGTAGATTTCTTCACCGCCGGGACCGGCCGCCATCACCATGCCCTCGGAGATCCCGAAGCGCATTTTGCGTGGCTTGAGGTTGGCGATCATCATGGTCAGACGACCTTCCAGCTCAGCCGGGTTCGGGTAGGCGCTCTTGATGCCGGAGAACACGTTGCGCTGCTCGTCGCCGATATCCAGGGTCAGGCGCAGCAGTTTGTCGGCGCCTTCCACGGCTTCGGCCTTGAGGATGAGGGCGACGCGCAGGTCGACAGCGGCAAAGGTATCGAACTCGATTTCCGGCGACAGCGGATCCTTGGCCAGTTCGCCGTTACCCTGAGCCGCAGCATCGCCGGTATCGGTCTGGCTGGCGGTCAGGTCTTCTTTCGAGGCGTCGGTCATGGCTTGCACTTTTACCGGGTCGATACGGGTCATCAACGGCTTGAACTCGTTCAGCTGATGATTGCCGAGCAAGGTCGCATGGTCGTTCCAGGTCAGCGGCGCGACATTCAGGAACGCCTCGGCGTCGGCGGCCAGCAGCGGCAATACCGGTTTGAGGAAGATCACCAACTGGCGGAACAGGTTGATGCCCAAGGCGCAGATCGCCTGAACTTCTTCCTGTTTACCTTCCTGCTTGTTCAGCGACCACGGCGCCTTGTCGGCGATCCAGGCGTTGGCGCGGTCGGCCAGGCCCATGATCTCGCGCATGGCGCGGGCGAAGTCGCGAGCCTCGTAGGCTTCGGCGATGCTCGGAGCCGCAGCGAGAAAGGCTTCGGTCAGCTCCGGCGCGGCATTGCCAGCCACCAGTACGCCAGTGTTGCCTTTATGAATGAAGCCGGCGCAACGGCTGGCGATATTGACGACTTTGCCGACCAGGTCCGAGTTGACTTTTTGTACGAAGTCTTCGAGGTTCAGGTCCAGGTCGTCGACGCCACGGCCGAGCTTGGCTGCGTAGTAGTAGCGCAGGTATTCCGGCGACAGGTGATCGAGGTAGGTCCTGGCCTTGATGAAGGTGCCACGGGACTTGGACATTTTCTGCCCGTTGACGGTCAGGTAGCCGTGCACGTTGATGCCGGTTGGCTTGCGGTAGCCTGCACCTTCGAGCATCGCTGGCCAGAACAGCGCGTGGAAGTTGACGATGTCCTTGCCGATGAAATGGTACAGCTCGGCGGTGGAGTCCTTGGCCCAGAACGCGTCGAAGTCCAGCTCCGGACGACGCGCGCAGAGATTTTTGAAGCTGGCCATGTAGCCGATTGGCGCGTCCAGCCAGACGTAGAAATACTTGCCTGGCTCATCGGGAATCTCGAAACCGAAGTACGGCGCATCGCGGGAGATGTCCCACTGTTGCAAGCCGGCATCCAGCCATTCGGCGATCTTGTTGGCGACCGCGTCTTGCAGGGTGCCGCTGCGGGTCCAGCTCTGCAGCATTTCCTGAAAGTCCGGCAGCTTGAAGAAGAAGTGCTGCGAATCTTTCAGGACGGGGGTGGCGCCGGAAATCGCCGACTTCGGATCTTTCAGGTCGGTTGGCGCGTAGGTCGCGCCGCATTTCTCGCAGTTGTCGCCGTACTGGTCTTCGGTGCCGCATTTCGGGCAGGTGCCCTTGATGAAGCGGTCGGCCAGGAACATTTTCTTTTCCGGGTCGAAATACTGAGTGATCGAGCGCGTGGCGATGTGCCCCGCGTCGCGCAGCTTCAGGTAGATCAGGCTCGACAGCTCGCGGTTTTCTTCGGCGTGGGTCGAGTGGAAGTTATCGAAGTCCACCAGGAACTCGGCAAAGTCGGCGCTGTGTTCCGCCTGGACGTTGGCGATCAGTTGTTCCGGGGTGATGCCTTCCTTTTCCGCGCGCAACATGATCGCCGAACCGTGAGCGTCGTCCGCGCAGACATAGATGCATTGATTGCCGCGATGCTTCTGGAAGCGCACCCACATATCGGTCTGGATGTACTCAAGCATATGGCCAAGGTGAATTGAACCATTGGCATAGGGCAGGGCGCTGGTGACGAGGATCTTGCGTGGCTCGGACATGGGGCTCGGCTACTTGATGAAACGGAGGTCGGCCACTATAAAGCGCTGGCGCATATTTTTCACCCCCGTAGCAGCTGGCGAAGCCTGCGTTCGGCTGCGAAGCAGTCGCCAATCCTGCCCACGTTATTTACCTGACACACCGCGGTGTCTGGTATTACGACCGCTCCGCGCTCGAACGCAGGCTTCGCCAGCTGCTACAGGTCAGGGGGCGGCCCTATGATCTTTGTCACATCCTGAAAGCATGCCGTCCACCCTCCAGAACAGGTAGGATAGCCCCCTGATTTTCTAAAGCCTTGCTATCGGAGTTGCCCATGAGCGCCGTCAATCGCGCAGCGGTGGAAGCCGTCCTTCGCCAATATACCGACCCTTATCTGAACCAGGATCCGGTCAGCGCCGGTTGTGTCCGCGCCATCGATATCCAGGGTGATCGCGTCAGCGTTGCGCTGGAACTGGGCTACGCCGCCGGGATGTTCAAGAGCGGTTGGGCGCAGATGCTGCAAATGGCCATCGAAGGTCTGGACGGGGTAGCGACGGCCAGGGTCGAGATCACCAGCGTGATTGCCGCGCACAAGGCTCAGGCGCAGATTCCGGGGCTGGCCAATGTCAAGAATGTGGTGGCAGTGGCTTCCGGCAAGGGCGGCGTGGGTAAATCCACCACCGCCGCCAACCTGGCGCTGGCACTGGCTCGCGAAGGTGCCAAAGTCGGGATTCTCGACGCGGATATCTACGGTCCGAGTCAGGGCATCATGTTCGGTATTGCGCAAGGCACCCGCCCGAAGATCAAGGACCAGAAATGGTTCGTGCCGATCGAGTCCCACGGAGTCGAAGTCATGTCCATGGCCTTCCTGACCGACGACAACACGCCGATGGTCTGGCGCGGTCCGATGGTCTCGGGGGCGTTGTTGCAGCTGGTGACACAGACGGCCTGGGGTGATCTGGATTATCTGGTGATCGACATGCCGCCAGGCACCGGCGACATCCAGCTGACGCTGGCGCAGAAGGTCCCGGTGGCCGGTGCGGTGATTGTCACCACGCCGCAGGACCTGGCTCTGCTGGATGCGCGCAAGGGCGTGGAGATGTTCCGCAAGGTCAACATTCCGGTGCTGGGCGTGGTGGAAAACATGGCCGTGCACATCTGCTCCAACTGTGGCCACGCCGAGCATCTGTTTGGCGAAGGCGGCGGCGAGAAGCTGGCCACCCAATACGGTGTCGAACTGCTGGCCTCGCTGCCGCTGTCGATAGTCATCCGCGAGCAGGCCGACGGTGGCAAGCCAACGGTCATTGCCGAACCGGACAGCCAGATTGCCATGGTCTACCAGGAACTGGCCCGTCACGTCGGGGCACGGATTGTGTTGCAGGAAGCCGCAACGCCGGCGATGCCGAACATCACCATCAGCGACGATTGATATCTATCAGCCAACGCTGACTAACTGTGGGAGCGAGCCTGCTCGCGATAGCGATCTGACAATCACCATCGGGTGAATGTCAGGTCCTCATCGCGAGCAGGCTCGCTCCCACAGTGGTTTTAGGTTGGCCTTAAATCCGCAAACCACCATCTAATTCCAGAATCCGGCCAGTGTAATAGTCGTTCTCGAAGATGTAGGCCGCCGAGTGGGCGATCTCTTCAGGTTTGCCCATGCGCTTGAGCGCAATGCCCGAGGTCATTTTCTCCAGTACCTCAGGCTTCATGCCCAGCGTCATCTCGGTTTCAATAAAGCCCGGCGCGATGCCCGCTACGCGAATCCCGTAACGCGCCAGTTCCTTGGCCCAGGTCACGGTGGCTGCTGCGACCCCGGCCTTGGCCGCGGAGTAGTTGGTCTGGCCAACGTTACCGGCGCGGGAAATCGACGAGATATTGATGATTGCGCCGTGATTGTCCAGCTCAATCATCTTCGCCGCCACTTCGCGGGTGCAGAGAAACACGCCGGTCAGGTTGACGTCGATCACTGCCTGCCATTGGGCCAGGCTCATTTTGCTCATTTCACCGTCCTTGACCTTGATCAACAGGCCATCACGCAGAATTCCGGCATTGTTGATCAAACCGTGGATCGCGCCGAAATCTTCGGCGACCTGCGCGACCATATGGCTCACGTGTTCTTCATTGGCGACGTTGCACAGATAAGCGCGGGCTTCGACACCAGCGGCCTGGCAGGCCGCCACGGCGAGGTCGAGTTTTTCCTGGTTCAGGTCGACCAGGGCCAGCTTCGCGCCCTTGGTGGCGAGATACTCAGCCATGGAGCGGCCTAAACCCTGGCAACCGCCAGTGATAATGATTACTTTGTCAGTGAGTTGCATTCGCATGCCCCCGGTAGCAGATGAGAGTGGTTCCCTTTTATATAGCCTCTCCTGCGCGCCTGATGTGGCCTGGCTGCATATGAGAACTGCTCCGATGGCGTCACTGCAGACTTTCACCAGCTGCCTGTCCGTTTTTTCGACGGACACTATATAAGGAGTCATAAATTGAGCGTTGAAGCCGCTAAGCATGCCCGAGAATTGTTACTCAAGGAATACCGTGGAGTGTTGTCGACGCACTCCAGGGCAATGCCCGGTTTTCCGTTTGGCTCGGTGGTTCCTTACTGTCTGGACGAGCAGGGCCGTCCGCTGATCCTGATCAGCCGGATCGCCCAGCACACCCACAACTTGCTCAAAGATGCGAAATGTTCACTGCTGGTCGGTGAGCGCGAAGCCCAGGACGTCCAAGCAGTCGGTCGCCTGACCTACCTGGCCGAGGCCGAAAAGCTTGGCGACCCCGAGGCGATCGAGGCTGCGGCCGAGCGGTACTACCGGTACTTCCCTGAGTCGCAGAATTATCACCAGGCCCATGATTTCGACTTCTGGGTACTCAAGCCGGTGCGTCATCGCTATATCGGCGGTTTCGGTGCGATTCACTGGGTCGATCAGTTGACCCTGGCCAATCCCTTCGCCGGTAAGGCGGAAGTGAGCATGGTCGAGCACATGAATCGCGACCACGCCAAGGCTATCGCCCACTACGTCGAGTTGACCGGGTTGCCGAAAACCGCGCCGGCACAACTGGCCGGGATCGACAGCGAAGGTATGCACTTGCGTATTGGCCAGGGCCTGTACTGGTTGTCCTTCCCAAGTCCTTGTAATACGCCGACACAAGTGCGCGAAGCCTTGGTTTTTCTGGCTCACGCCGAGCATTGGCCAAAAAATGAGGCGGCTGACGCTTGAATTCACGAAACAGCGACGTCATCTAATGTGAACTTGGAAGACATTCTTCCGTTGAGGAACCATTTGATGCGCGCTTTTTTGTTGCTCTTTCTGCTGTTTCCGGTGCTAGAGCTGTATGTGTTTGTCAAAGTCAGCTCGGCCATCGGCTTTTTCCCGGCCCTGCTGCTGATTATTCTTGGCTCGATGCTCGGTGTGCTGGTATTGCGCGTCGCCGGCCTGGCCACGGCCCTGCGGGCGCGTGAAAGCCTGAACCGCGGCGAGTTGCCAGCCCAGCAAATGCTTGAAGGCCTGATGATGGCCCTGGGTGGCGGTCTGTTGATCCTGCCGGGTTTCATCAGCGACGTGTTTGGTTTGATCATGCTGTTGCCGATCACTCGTCGGTTGCTGGCCAACAAGATGCGCAAACGTGCCGAGGAGCAGGCGATTCGTCAGCGTGCTTTTGCCGAGGATATGCAGGCTCGTGGCGGTCCGGCTCCACAGCAGCCGCTTGGGCGCCAGCCGAACGTGATCGAGGGTGAGTTCGAGCATCGCGACCCGTAACCCGTTTTGCTGGTCGGCATGGCACCTGCGGGTGCCATGTTTGTTTCTCAGGCCCAGGCTCCAGGTAAAAAAATTCGCTCACCAGCTCTTGTAATAAGCTTATGCGCCCTTATGTAACGGTCACCGCAAGGTTTTGGTGGCGACACCAGACAGACTTCCGCGGTTCGCTTGGCGAGCCGCAACCGGCACCGCCGGATTTGCTAACCCGCCGGGAATACACCGGCCGATGAAAACCACAATTAGGAGAGATCGACAATGAAGCTTCGTCCTCTGCATGACCGCGTCGTAATCCGTCGCAGCGAAGAAGAAAAGAAAACCGCTGGCGGTATCGTTCTGCCAGGTTCGGCTGCTGAAAAAGCCAACAGCGGTGAAATCCTCGCTGTAGGTACCGGCCGCGTGCTGGACAGCGGTGAAGTGCGTGCACTGGCCGTGAAAGTGGGTGACAAGGTTGTGTTCGGCCCTTACTCCGGCAGCAACACTGTGAAAGTAGACGGCGAAGACCTGCTGGTAATGAGCGAGAACGAAATCCTCGCTGTTATCGAAGGCTGATTTCCGCTCAATTTCCCGCTACTACAAAGTATTTAAGGAATATCGATCATGGCTGCTAAAGAAGTTAAATTCGGCGACTCCGCCCGTAAGAAAATGCTCGCCGGTGTCAACGTCCTGGCTGACGCAGTAAAAGCGACCCTGGGCCCTAAAGGCCGTAACGTGATCATCGAGAAGAGCTTCGGCGCTCCGACCATCACCAAGGACGGCGTGTCCGTTGCCAAAGAAATCGAGCTGAAAGATCGCTTCGAAAACATGGGCGCGCAGCTGGTCAAAGACGTTGCCTCCCGTGCCAACGATGACGCAGGCGACGGCACCACCACCGCTACCGTTCTGGCTCAATCGATCGTCAACGAAGGCCTTAAAGCCGTCGCTGCCGGCATGAACCCGATGGACCTGAAGCGCGGTATCGACAAAGCGACCATCGCCATCGTCAAAGAGCTCAAAGCCCTGTCCAAGCCTTGCGCTGACACCAAGGCCATCGCTCAGGTCGGCACTATCTCGGCCAACTCCGACAACTCCATCGGCGACATCATTGCCGAAGCCATGGAAAAAGTCGGTAAAGAAGGCGTGATCACCGTTGAAGAAGGCTCGGGCCTGGAAAACGAACTGTCGGTTGTTGAAGGCATGCAGTTCGACCGTGGTTACCTGTCCCCGTACTTCGTCAACAAGCCAGAGACCATGACTGCCGAGCTCGACGGTCCACTGATCCTGCTGGTCGACAAGAAAATCTCGAACATCCGTGAACTGCTGCCAGTACTGGAAGCCGTTGCCAAAGCAGGTCGTCCACTGTTGATCGTGAGCGAAGACGTTGAAGGCGAAGCCCTGGCGACTCTGGTTGTGAACAACATGCGCGGTATCGTCAAAGTGGTTGCCGTCAAGGCTCCAGGTTTTGGTGATCGTCGCAAGGCCATGCTGCAGGACATCGCTGTCCTGACCGGCGGTACCGTTATCTCCGAAGAGATCGGTCTGAGCCTGGAAAGCGCTACCCTGGAACACCTGGGTAATGCCAAGCGCGTCGCCGTGACCAAGGAAAACACCACCGTCATCGACGGCGCTGGCGTTGAAGCTGATATCCAGGCTCGCGTTCTGCAGATCCGTCAGCAAGTGGCTGATACTTCGTCCGACTACGACCGTGAAAAACTGCAAGAGCGTCTGGCCAAGCTGTCCGGCGGCGTTGCAGTGATCAAGGTTGGCGCTGGTTCCGAAGTTGAAATGAAAGAGAAGAAAGCCCGCGTTGAAGACGCCCTGCACGCTACCCGTGCAGCCGTTGAAGAAGGCGTGGTACCTGGCGGTGGCGTAGCGCTGATTCGCGCTCTGCAAGCCATCAGCGATCTGAAAGGCGACAACGCTGATCAGAACGTCGGTATTGCTGTACTGCGTCGCGCGATCGAATCGCCACTGCGCCAGATCGTTGCCAACTCCGGCGACGAGCCAAGCGTAGTGGTCGACAAGGTCAAGCAAGGTTCGGGTAACTTCGGTTACAACGCAGCCAGCGGCGAATACGGCGACATGATCGAAATGGGCATCCTGGACCCTACCAAAGTGACTCGTTCTGCTCTGCAGGCCGCGGCGTCCATTGGTGGCCTGATGCTGACCACCGAAGCCATGATCGCTGATGCTCCGGATGACAAACCAGCTGGCGGCGGCATGCCAGACATGGGTGGTATGGGTGGCATGGGCGGCATGATGTAAGCCAGCCTTACCCTGTACTGAAAAACCCCGTCGGCGTTAAGCCGGCGGGGTTTTTTAATGTCCGGAGTTTGCGCAGCCCCGAAAAGATCGCAGCCTGCGGCAGCTGCTACACAGGGGCGGCGTACTCCGTAGGAGCTGCCGCAGGCTGCGATCTTTTGATCTTGAATTCAGACGCCGACAGGCTCTGCCTGAATCACCCGCTCAGCCTTGGAAGCTGGCCGATACAGAAGGTAGTAATACGATCCCAGACAAATCAACCAGCAGAAAATCGCCGTCCACACGTTGTGGGAAAAGAAGTGCGCACCCTGGATCATCCGGCCGATGGAAAATACCGTACCCAGCCCGAAAGCAAAGACAAGTGCACCGCGAGCCATTCGCGGGCGACGATCACGCAATACAAAAAACAGCGCAAACAACGTAAACCCCGTAGCCGCATGGCCTCCAGGCCAGCAACGACCGGGTTTGTCGGCCTGTGGACGCGGGCTGAGCAGCTCGCTGTAGGTTTCCTTGCCACCGAATTCCTTCAGACTCCAGGGGCATTGCACGGCCGTCACGGCCTTGAGCGGGGTGACGAAAGACGTCGCCAGGGCCAGCGACAGCACCAGGCAGCCCAGTTCGCGCTTGACGGGTTTGAGTCGCGGCAGAAAAAAACTGCCAATGAAACCGAGAATCGCCAACACCGAGAAACCGATGACCACCTGCTTGGCCCGGTCATGCAGGATGTCTTCCAGAAGGTGACTGTGCCTGACGAAACCGCCTGTAACAGGGTTATAAAACAGCCGTGCAAGGTCCATGTCCAAAGACGTCAACTCCAGCAGGATCAGGATCACCGCTGCAAGGGCGGGCACACCCAGGCATAGCCAGAAGTTCAGCGGGCGTGAGTCGGGGCGGGCAACAGTTGAGGCCATGGCAAATCCTTCTTGGATAAACGTGCTCGGGAAGCGGCTGCGCGCGGAGTCTGGGCCGGGCCCTGTCGTCAGGTTGTGAATCGATGGTGAAAAACTCGTCAAGCCGTTTCAACGATTGACCAACAGTCCCTGGCGCGGGAGACAGTCCTAGCCGTGGGCCACGCTTGGCCTTAAGCTGCGCGAGCCAAGACGGCTGTTACTGTGTACGGAGGAGTGCCCATGCGAATTCTATTGGTTGAAGACAACCGCGATATCCTCGCCAATCTGGCTGATTACCTGGGGCTTAAAGGCTACACCGTGGATTGCGCGCAGGACGGACTGTCGGGCTTGCACCTGGCAGCGACCGAGCATTACGACTTGATCGTGCTCGACATCATGTTGCCAGGCATCGACGGTTACACCCTGTGCAAACGACTGCGTGAAGATGCCCGGCGCGACACCCCGGTGATCATGCTCACCGCCCGCGATCAACTGGATGACCGTCTGCAGGGTTTCAAGTCCGGGGCCGATGATTATCTGGTCAAGCCCTTTGCGCTGTCGGAGCTTGCGGCGCGGATCGAGGCGGTCATGCGTCGTACTCAGGGTGGCGGTCGCCGGGCTCTGCAAGTCGGCGATCTGAGTTATGACCTCGACACCCTTGAAGTGACCCGCGAAGGGCGTCTGCTCAAGCTCAATCCGGTGGGCCTCAAGCTGCTGGCGGTGCTGATGCAGAAGAGCCCGCACGTGTTGCGTCGCGAGATTCTCGAAGAGGCCCTGTGGGGCGATGACTGCCCGGACAGCGACAGCCTGCGCAGCCATGTCCACCAGTTGCGCCAGGTGATCGACAAACCCTTCGCCAAACCGCTGTTACACACTGTGCATGGTGTCGGCTATCGCTTGGCCGAGGGCCGTGATGGAGTTTAGACAGAGCCTTGCTCAACGAATCATCATCGCCTTTGCGTTGATGAGCGCATTGGTTGCAGGGGCATTCGCCATGGGCATTGTGGCGACCGTGCACCTGGTGGAAGAGAAGTTGATTTCCGCAGGTCTGGGCGGCGATCTGCAGCGTCTGTTGCTGATGGACAGCGTCGCCGACTGGAGCCATCGACCGGAGCCGGACCAACTGTTTTACTTCAGCGGTGGCCCCGGCGACTTTGACGTACCCAGGGACCTGCGCAATCTGAGCACGGGATTTCACGAGGTGTTTCGCGACCAGCTGTCGTATCACGCCATGGTCGAAATAGTCGACGAGCGGCGATATGTGTTGATGCAGGACCAGAGTGATTTCGAAGAGCGTGAACGGGTATTGTTCGCCGTGGTGCTGGTGGGCTTCGTGCTGAGCCTGGCGCTGGCGGTGTTCCTCGGTTGGGTACTGGCGCGCAAGGTCATGGCGCCGGTGGTACGGTTGGCCCGTCAGGTACGGCATCGCGATCAGTTGCTCGGCCTGGCACCGCCCCTGGCGCCGGACTACGCCGCGGATGAGGTGGGTGAGCTGGCGGTAGCCTTCGACGCCACCCTGGGGCGTTTACGCCAGGCATTGAGCCGTGAACAGCTGTTTACCAGCGACGTCAGTCACGAACTGCGTACCCCGTTGATGGTGGTGGCCAGCTCTTGCGAACTGCTGCTGGAAAACCCCGGCATCGACCAGCGCGGGCGGGCCCAGGTCGAACGGATTGCCCGCGCCTGTGAGGAAATGCGCGAACTGGTGCAGACTTTTCTGATGTTGGCCCGTGCCCAGCACGAAGATGCCAGTATGTCGCCGCAGCTGACCTTGAGTCAGGTGGCCGAAGATCTCATTACACTGTGGCGCGAATCCATCGAGGCCAAGGGGCTCGAGCTTATCTATGAGCCGGGCGACCCGCTGGATACCCGCTATAACGCGACATTCCTGCACGCCGTCATGAGCAATCTGTTGCGCAATGCATTGCATTACACCGACCGTGGGTATATTCGCCTGACGCTGGAACCGAGCGGCTTTGTGGTCGAGGACAGCGGTGTGGGAATTCCCGAAGAAAAACGCGAGGCAATGTTCGAGCCGTTCGTGCGCGGCAACGAGAAGCGCGGTGAGGGGCTGGGCCTTGGCCTGTCACTGGTGCAGCGGATCTGTGAAAACCAGGGCTGGTGCGTCAGCCTCAGCACCATGCAGCCCAATGGTTGTCGTTTCCATGTTCGGCTCAATCCATACAACGCCTGACACCTTCCTGTGCCCGGTTCCCCTGGGCCTGCAATAACCCTCAGCTTTAGCAGGCAGTGGCCTAGAGCCATTGCTGGCCGCTTGTAAAATCTGGAAATAAAACAGGATTAGACGGGACAAAGTTTTCACAACTCGATGACCTGACGGCGACATGTCATGGCCTAAGGTGGGGCCATCAATGACAGGAGACCCTGATGATGGCGACACCGATCAAACTTGAATTTTCCGAAAAATACACCGAACAGCATGCGCGCGAGTATTTGCTCAAGCACCAGGACGGCCTGGCCCGCAAGTTGTCGCATACACGCGACGAACAACTGGCCTCACGGGCGCTTGCGCTGGCCGGAGAGCCCGGTCTGGTGCTCGATCTGCCGTGCGGCGCCGGACGGTTCTGGCCGTTGCTGGCGAAAAAACCGAATCGCGTCATCATTGGTGCGGACAACTCCGAAGCCATGCTGCAGATCGCCACGCTGGCCCAGCCAGCCGACGTGGTGAAAAGGGTACAACCCTTGCAAACATCAGCATTCGCCATCGACTTGCCGGATAACGCCGTCGACAGCATTTTTTGCATGCGTTTGCTCCATCACATCGGTGAGTCCAGTCATCGAATGGCCCTATTGCGCGAGTTTCAGCGTGTTACCCGCGATAGCGTCATCATCTCCCTCTGGGTCGATGGCAACTTCAAGGCCTGGAAACGCAAGCGGATGGAGCAAAAACGCCTGGAGAAAGGTGGGCAGGAGAGTTACCAAAATAGATTTGTGTTACCCGCTGCTACGGTAGAGGAAGAGTTCAAACAGGCCGGTTTCCGGATTCAGGAACATTTGGACTTTATTCCGCTCTACGCGATGTGGCGAGTGTACGTATTACGCAAGAGGTAACCGGATGGCTGTTAAACATGCTTCAGAAGCGGATATCCCTTCTGAAGACCGCTTTGACTACTTCTGGAATCTGCGCGGTGAGTGGGTAGAAGAGCCCAACCAGCGCCGCGGCGGGGAAAGCGGCGTACAACGGATTCTGAGCAGTCATGGTCGATTGCTCTATGCGAAACGTCAGATCGGGCATATCTACCGCAGTTGGTTGCACCCGTTCGGGCGACCCACGGTACTGCGTGAGCGTGATGCCCTCAATGGCCTGCGTTTACTGGATGTGCGGGTACCGGAATTGGTGTTTTGCGGTGCGCAACGCGACGCTCGGCATCAATGGCGAGCGCTGTTGGTGACCGCGGCACTGGATGGTTTCCTGGAAATAGACAATTGGTATACCGCCGGTGGGCGCGAGCGCCATGGCGAGGGGGTGCATGATCGTCTGTTGCAAGAGTTGGCCGTGATCCTGGCGCGTATGCATAAAGGCCGATGGCAGCATGGATGTCTCTATGCCAAGCATATTTTCGTCCGGGTGACGGGTGAAGATGAAGCGGCCCGAGTCGAGGTGGCCTTGCTGGATCTGGAGAAGTCCCGACGGCGTCTGAGCAGTACCCTTGCCGCCGTCCACGACATGAAACAACTGCGTCGCCATTCGTCGTGGAGCCCTACGGACTGGCAAAAACTCAGCTACTTTTATAGGACGGCGTTTGGCAGTGCTATCAAGGGTTTAGAGTAATGAAACTAGAAATTGCTCGAGGTTTGTTCTTGATGGGAGCCTTGGCAGTCACTTCTTGGGCGGTGGCCGCTTGGGAACAGCCCCGCACACAGGTCCTCAGTGCAATGCACAGCGATGCGCATTGCCCTTTGCCACGGGCAGCCAAGGCATCCGTGGTAACAAAACCCGACCAGGATTTTCTGCTGTTCATGTTCGGTATATCTCAGGGAATTAGGCCACAGAGTTGAAGAAAATGAAGCCCAGATAAATGGCCTCGCATTGCGAGGCCTTTTTGGTTGTGCGTGGCTCTTTTGCGGATGTACTCATCTCTCGCTGGTGTACATATCCATTTCTGCGGTAACGGATATGTACCCGTAAAAAAGCATTTCAGCGTTTGTCCGGCTTGGCCAGCAAGGTGTAGACGCAAGGCAGCACGAACAAAGTGAACAGCGTACCAATCGACATCCCGGTGGCGATCACCGTACCGATATCGAACCGGCTGACCGCACCCGCACCCGTGGCGATGATCAACGGCACCATGCCAAACACCATCGCCGCGGTGGTCATCAACACCGGGCGCAAGCGAATCGCCGCGGCTTCTTCCACGGCTTCCCGAGCGGTCAGTCCTTTGTCCTTGCGCAACTGGTTGGCAAACTCGACGATCAGGATGCCATGCTTGCTGATCAGTCCGATCAAGGTCACCAATCCGACCTGGGTATAGATATTCATGCTCGACCAACCCAGGAACAGCGGGATCAGCGCACCACAGATCGACAGCGGGACGGTCACCAGGATCACCAGCGGGTCGCGGAAGCTTTCGAATTGCGCCGCCAGCACCAGGAAGATGATGGCCAGCGCCAGGGCAAAGGTCACCCACAACGCGCTGCCTTCCTGAACGAATTGCCGGGAAGCGCCACCATAATCGAAGGCATACCCCGGCCCTGCTTCCTCTTGGCCGATCTGGCGCACGGTCTCGATCGCTTCGCCCATGCTGACGAGCGGCACGCCCGAGATCGTCGCCGAGTTGAGCTGCTGGAACTGATTCAGCTGCCGCGGTCGAGCTCGATCGGAGACGGTAATCAGGGTGGACAGTGGCAGTGCTACGCCTGCGGTGTTTTTCACGTAGTAGTTGCTCAGCCAGTCTGGATTGTCGCGGTAGGCGCGTTCTACCTGGGCAATCACCTTGTAGCTGCGGCCTTCGATGGTGAAGCGGTTGATTTCCGCCTCACCGAGCAATGTCGCCAGAGTGCCCCCCAGGTCCTGCATCGAAACCCCCATCTGCGCGGCTTTGGCGCGGTCGATATCGACCACTACCCCAGGCTTGTCAAAGGCCAGGTCGATGTCGAGAAAGGCAAACTTGCCGGATTCCACCGCGCGTTTTTTCACTCGATCGGCGATTTGCAGCAGCGACTCGTAATCATTCGGCGTGTTGATGATGAACGAGAATGGCATGCCCTCACCGGTCCCTGGCAAGGATGGCAGGTTGAAGCCGAAGATCTGCAGCCCGGTGATGGCGGCGAGCTTGGCTTGAACCTCGGGAAGGATTTCCATCTGGGTTCGGCTGCGCTCGCTCCACGGCTTGAGCAGGAAACCGCCGATCCCCGATTGCACGCCGTTGAAGCCGTTGATTTGGAATGATGAGTAGTACTCGGGGAACTCCTTGAAGATGGTGACGAATTCGTCCGTGTAGGTGTTGAGGTAGTCGAGGTTGGTCGGCTGTGGTGCGTTGGCCATCATGAAGATGATTCCCTGATCTTCGTCCGGCGCCAGTTCCGACTTGGTGAATTTCAGCAGTACCGGGATCAGGCACAGGACGATGACGGCGAACACCAGCACCACCGGCCGGGTGTTGAGGGTGCCATGAAGCAGGCTCTGATAGCGGCTTTTCAAACCCTCGAAAATCAAGTCGAGGCGATGGGCCAGGCCGGTCGGGTTTTCATCGTGGCGCAAGAGCAGGGCGCACATCATTGGCGACAGGGTCAGGGCGACGATTCCGGAGATCACCACCGCGCCGGCCAGGGTCAGCGCAAACTCCTTGAACAGTGCCCCGGTCAGGCCTTCGAGAAAACCGATTGGCGCGTAGACCGCCGCCAGGGTGATGGTCATCGAGACCACCGGCATGGCGATTTCCCGGGCACCTTCGATGGCGGCGTCGAGCGGAGTCTTGCCTTCTTCAATATGCCGATGGATGTTCTCCACCACCACAATTGCGTCGTCCACCACCAACCCGATGGCCAGTACCATCGCCAGCAGGGTTAGCAGGTTGATCGAGTAACCCATCAGTTGCATGAAAAACATCACGCCGATCATCGACAGCGGGATGGTGATCACCGGAATCAGCACCGAACGCAGCGCGCCGAGAAACAGGAACACCACGACGATCACGATCAGCACCGCTTCAAACAGGGTTTTCACCACCTCATTGATCGACGCCTGAATGAACAGCGTGGCGTCGTAGGCGATCTCTCCTTTCAAGTTCGGTGGTAGCTGGGCTTCCAGCTCCGGCATGATCTTGCGCACTTCCTTGATCACGTCCAGCGGGTTGGCGGCAGGGGTGGCCTTGATGCCGATGTACACCGACGGCGTGCCCCCAAAAGAGCTGACGGTGTCGTAGTTCTCGGCGCCCATTTCCACTCGCGCGACATCACTGAGCAGCACCCGACTGTCGCCCTCGGTTTTCAGCGGGATCTCGGCGAAAGCCTCGGCGGACTTGAGCTCGGTGTTGGCGTTGATGCTGGTGACCACGTACTCGCCTTTCACCTCGCCGGCGGCGGAGAGGAAGTTGTAACGGCGTACCGCATCGGTTACATCACTGGCGCTGAGGCCGTAGCCGGCGAGCTTGACCGGATCCAGCCACAGGCGCATGGCGAACACCTGGTTGCCGAGAATCTCCGCTTCGGCCATACCCGGCAGGGTCGCCAGTTTCGGCTGGATCACCCGTGACAGGTAGTCGGTGATCTGCGGGTTGCTCAGGTCATTGCTGAAGAAACTGATGTACATCAGCGCCGAGGCGTCCGCCGCTTCCTTGCTCAGCACCGGGTCTTCGGCATCCTGAGGCAGCTGGTTCTTGACCTCGTTGGCCTTGGCCAGCAGCTCGGTGAACAGCCGGTCGCTGTTGGCGCCGATCCGCGCGTAGATTGAAATCACCGAGAAGTTCTGCCGGCTGACCGAGGTCATGTAGTCGATGCCTTCGGCACTCGCCAGGCTCTGCTGCATCGGTTGGGTGATGTAACCCTGGATGGTTTCGGCGTTCGCCCCAGGGTAGGCGGTGGTCACAGTGATCAGGGCGTTTTCCATCTGCGGATACTGGCGCAGCGGCAGCTTGCTCCAGGCCTGGAAGCCCAGCAGCACGATCAACAGGCTGATCACACTGGCGAGCACAGGGCGGCGGATGAACGGATCGGTAAAAGCCATGGGGATTCCTTGATCAGTCGGCGCGCGGCGGGCTGTTCTGTTCGGCTGGCAAATTTTTGTCGGGGCTGATGGCAATGTGAGCGTCGTTGGTCAGTTTGATCTGCCCGGCGCTGACCACTTGTTCACCGTTCCGCAGGCCTTTGGTGATCAGCACCAGCCCGTCGCGGCGCTCGCCGGTCTCGATAAAGCGTCGCTCGGCGATCAGCACCGGTTGCCCGTTGGCGTCCTTTTCGGCGCTGCCGTCGGCGGCTTTTTTCTGCGCCACCACAAATAGCGAGTTGCCATAGAGGGTGTAGGTGATCGCGCTTTCCGGTACCACGATCTTCGGTTGAGGGTGCGGCAGCAGGACCTGCAGGCTGGCGAACATGCCTGGCAGCAACTTGCCATCCGGGTTGGCCAGGGTCGCCCGCACCAGCACGTTGCGGGTGCTGTCTTCAACTTTCGGGTTGATCGCGCTGATGGTCCCGGGGAAGTTCTGGGTCGGGTAGGCGGAGACGGTGACCTGAACCGGCTGCTCCAGGGCAATTTTCGGTATCGCCTGCTCCGGCACGTAGAAGTCGACGTAGAGGCTGCTCAGGTCCTGCAAGGTGGCGATCACCGTGCCGCTGGGCAGGTAGTCGCCGACATCCACCTGACGGATGCCGATGGTGCCGCTGAAGGGCGCAGCGATGTGTTTCTTCGCCAGGATAGCCTTGAGTTGGTTGACCGTGGCTTTGTTCTTGTGCAGCAGTGCCGAGAGCCGGTCGAATTCGCCTTTGGAAATGGCCTGGCTACCCACCAGCTGACTGCCTCGGCCATAGTCCAGTTGTGACAGACCGAGGTCGGCCTGGGCGGTTTCCAGCAGGGCGCTTTCCACTGCACTGTCGAGTTGCACGAGCGGCTGGCCGGCCTTGACCTTCTGACCGGACTGGAACTGCACTTCCTTGACCGTCCCGGCGGTCTCCAGGCTCAAATCGACCCCTTGCAATGCCTTGAGCGTGCCGACTGTGGGTAGACGGCCTTGCCACGGACGTTCAGTGGCAGTGGCCACCGCCACGTTCACCGGCGGTTGTGGCGCAGAGAACACCTGGATCTGCTGATAGATGGAGAAGGCTTTATAGCCGGCCAGCATCAGTACGATAAGCAGGACAACACCCAACATGATCAGCATGCGGCGGCGCAGCATATTCCGGTTCCTTGGAAAAAAAGCTGAAACAGACAAGATGAGACAGACGGGACATTACGCCCGGCATGCCGCTGATTCTATATGCTCGTCTAAGGATTGTGCATAGAGCCCTAAAAGATCGCAGCCTGCGGCAGCTCCTACGGAATGTGGTTTGGCTCAATATCGAGGCGTCCCCGATCCACGTAGGAGCTGCCGCAGGCTGCGATCTTTTGCGCCGAAGGCGTCAGATCAGATGAAGGTGGTTGTCCCAGAGCCCTGCGGGTAACTCAAGGGGTTTGGCAACCAGCGGTGACTGACGACAATCGTAGAATCGGCAACGCCCCTGACCCGAGGTGACGACGAAGCCATCGGCCACGGCGCCGACCCCGGCACAGTCGGGCAACGGCGCGTCGAGGCGCAGTTGAGCGGTGTCCAGGTCCCAGATAAAGAAGCGGTTGCCTCGCGGTGCAGTGAGCGCCACCAGGCGCAACTCGCTGTGCACAGCGACGCTGGCAGTGTAGTGCCCCATCGCCTGCAACTGCTGCTCGGCAACCGGGAAGGCCACAAAAGGCTGGCCGGGACGCTTGATTGCCAGCAGCTCGGAGGACTCGTGGGCATCGCCCATGAACTGCTGGCCGGCGACGATGGTGCCGTCGCTGGCAATGCCCAGATGACGCACGCTATTCATCGACTGGGCGAGGGTTTCCTTGCTCAGTAACCTGCCGTCGCGCTGCATCAGCACCAGGCTTGGCTGCATGGCATTGAGGTTCATCTCGACCCGGCTTTCGGCCTCGGTACGGATTCCGCCATTGGCCACTACCAGGGTTTCACCGTCGGGCATCCATGACACCTGATGGGGGCCGATGCCATGGGTGGAAATCTCGCCGGAATGAACCAATCGTTCACCTTCGAAGCGGTACACGCCAAGCAGGCCGCGACCCGGATCGGTGGTGTCGTTTTCGGTGGCGTAGAGCCAATCACCGCTCTGGTGAATCACCGCGTGACCATAGAAATGCCGGTTCGGCTGCGAGACGACAGTCTGCAACAGCGTGCCGTCGCGCAGATCGATCAGGTAACTTTCGGTCCCGGGGCGCCGAGCGACGAACAGGGCCATTGGCAGCGTTGGATGATTGATGATGTCGTGGCAGCGCTGGCCGACCTGGGTGGCGAACACCTGGCTGCCATCCAGCCGATAGCCGACGGCATAATGCTGGCCGTCGCCATCGTTGCGCGCCGAGAGCAGCAGCGGGCTTTGGTCCTTTTGCCGAAACAGCGTCCAGCCGCCCAGCGTCACTGCACCCAGCAACAAACTGCCTAAAGTCAAAGCCTGGCGTCGCAGCATGGAGCTAACCCTCATCAGTCACCGTCGTTGGCGTTGAAGCCCAGTTGGATGCCCAGCGCCTTGGCCAGTTCGCCTTCGTGCAGGCGGTGGACCACGTTGAGGCTGTCGTAAAGGTCATTGAGTTGCTGGCGACCGGCATCGTCGCTGAGCATTTCAGTCAATGAACGCTGGCTGCTGGAGAACAGTTTCAGCGCGGCGGCGTAGGCGGCATCAATCTTCTCGGCCAATGGCTTCTGCTCGGCAGGCAGCAGGCCACGCAGGCCCTTGTTGTCGACCCCAACCCACACGCTTTTGGCCGCGGAGAGGCTGGCTTCCAGGCTGAGCAGCGAAGACTGGCTGCGCCAGGCATCGGCCTGGAAGGGTTGTGGAATGCCCTTGCTCTGACGGCCCATCGGGGTGCCGAGTTTTTTCTTCAGGGTGTCCAGCGCGGTGACTTGCACTCGCAGCAGATCGGCGATGGCTTCATGTGAATCGGCGTAGCGCTGGTTCGGGAATTTGCTCATCTGCGCGAGCATGCCGTCAGTAGTGTTCCAGCGTGACAGGATCTCTTCGGCGAGGATTTTCTGGCGTTCGCCAATGGCCGTCAGCAAGGGGCAGTACCGGGCTTTCTGCGCGCTATCGGCCATGTCGACCTTGCTGTCGAACAGGATGTATTCGTAGGCCGACAGGCCTTGCACCACAACGCTGGACTTGGCCAGGGCGGCGGCGTCGATCTGCGGCTGCGCGCTGACCAGTTGCTCGACCTGACGGCCGACCAGGTTCTTCTTGTCCGGCCAGAACTGCACCTGCCAGGCCCGGTTGCCCTCGGCCAGCGGGCCGATCAGCAGCGGTTGCAACTCGGCCCAGGCTTTTTGTGCGTGATGGAAATCGGCCCGCGCGGTGTCCAGGTTTGACTTGCCTTCACAGAACGCCAGCGCGCTGATCGCCAATTGGCGGTCGGCTTCGACCCAGCGGCTGTAAGTCGGAAGGATCACTTGTTTGGCGATGGCCGCCGAAGTGACTGCTTGAGGATCCTGCGGCGAGCAGGCGCTCAAGGCCAGCGCGGCAAGGCTGGTGAACAACAGTTTGGGGCGGAACATGTCGGGCTCCCGTTCTTTGGGTGAAAAGCTTAGAGAAAGCGTTATAGAGAATTCAGGAATGCCAGCAACGCGGCGCGTTGCTCGGCATTGAAAGTCAAAACCTGTTGCTGTGCCACCTGGGCTTCGCCGCCGTGCCAGAGCACCGCTTCGAGCAGGTTGCGGGCACGGCCGTCATGCAGGAACTGGGTATGGCCACTGACTGTTTGCGTCAGGCCGATACCCCATAACGGCGGCGTGCGCCAGTCGCGGCCACTGGCTTGGAATTCCGTGCGATTGTCGGCCAGGCCATCACCCATGTCGTGCAGCAGCAGGTCGCTGTAAGGGCGAATCACCTGATTGGCCAGTTCGGGTTCTGCGGCATTCGCTGCCGTGGTGAATTTCGGCGTGTGACAGGACTGGCAGCCGGCCTGATAGAACAGGTTTTTACCGGCCAGCACCTGCGGCGAACTGACGTCACGGCGGGCCGGAACGGCGAGGTTGCGGCTGTAGAACAGCACCAGGCGCAGGATGTTGTCACTGACTTCCGGCTCACCGTCCGGGCCATTGCCATTGGGTGCCTGCAGGCAGCCGGTCTGAGTCTGGGTGCAATCATCAACAGGTCGCAGGCGGGTGGTCAGGCCCATATCACCGGAAAATGCGTGGACGTTCTGTTGATTGAGCGTGGGCTGGCCGGCTTTCCAGCCGAAGCGCCCAAGCACGGTTTTCTGTTGCGCATCATCCCAGACCTGATTCGGTCGCCCGGCGATGCCGTTGTTGTCGTCATCTTGTGGGTCGGCGTTGCGCAGAATGTCGGCATCGGAGATGGCTTCGAGCAGGCCCAGGCCAATCATCGGCGGTGCGATCCGGGCGGAGAATCGAGTGTCCGGGTGCATGGGCCCGTAGCCGAGTTGGCTGATGTGCAGTTTCGGTTTGCGCAGTACGACTTCGCTGCCGTCCTTGAAGCGAACCGGCACCGGGTCGTAGTCGACCCGTACTTTGCCCTCCGGCACGACGCCGGGAACCGACATGTCCTGCAATTGCCCACCGTAGACCGGCTCCGGTACCACGCCCAGTTGTTCGATGACCTGGGCGTACTCCGGGGCATTGGGGATCGACAGGCGGACCAGCATCGACACCGAGTTGCTCGCATCGGGGGCTGGCGGATGACCGCGGCCGTCCTTGATGTGGCAGTTCTGGCAGCCATTGGTATTGAACAGCGGCCCCAGCCCATCGCGCGCGGTAGTGGTCGCTGGGGCAATCACCCAGGGGCTGCGAAAGAAGCTGTTGCCGACACTGAAATCCAGGCGCCGGCTCGGCGACAGGTTGGCCGAGGGCAGGGAAAAGGCGTTCTGATCAGTCTTTCTCACCGTCGTACTGCCACCGGAGCGGGCTTCACCGGGCTCGGCCTTGGTGAAATGCGGGACGTCGTCGCAGGCACTCAGGCCCAAGGCCAGCAACAGAGTGGACAAGCGAAGCGGCAGCGAGAGCATCAGACTTCCTGCAGGACGAGCAAAACAAGGGCGCAAAGTCTAACAGGGCAGCGGAATTTGAATAAGAGGAATTAGCGTTTAGTTTGATGTGGGGCAGTGTTTGGAGGCACTGTGATACTTGTAGGAGCAGCCGGGCGGCGTTCCGTTTGCTCGCGATGGTCGTGAACGATAGCGCGTGCTTTCTGAATAAACGTGCCGCCCTTGAGTCCATCGCGAGCAAGCCCGCTCCCACAAGCGTTCACAAAAAAGGCGACCCGAAGGTCGCCTCTGTTTTTCACTCAAACAACTCGTGATCAGAACTCGTGATCAGCGTTGTCCGGGTTCAGGTCGGTGATGCCCAGTTTGCCGGCAGCCTGTTCGATCGAACCGGTCTGCTTGACCAGCGAAGCGATGGCGTCGCGAACGATTTGATTGCCGGCGGAGTTGCCCGCGGCGATCAACTGGTCGTAGTGCTCGCCCTTGTTGGCGTGGTCGACGATCACTTGCATCTTGGCTTCGGTGGCCGCCAGGTCAGCTTTCAGCGCGGTGTCGGCGGCCGGGTCGGCTTTGGCGACCAGCGAGGACAGGCTGGCGCCGGTCATCTTGGTGCCGTCGACACGGGTGTATTCGCCCAGGTACACGTTGCGAATGCCTTTGGCATCGTAGAACTGCGAGTAATGGGTGTTATCGCTGAAGCAGTCGTGTTCATCTTCCGGCGAGTTGGCTTCCAGGGAAACCTTCATGCGCTCGCCCGCCAGTTCACCCAGGGACAGGCTGCCCATGCCGAAGAGCATTTTGCGCAGGCCAGTATCGGTGGGTTCAGCTTCCAGAGTGGCGCGATAGTTGTCAGCCACGTTCGGCTTCCAGTTACCGACCATTTCTTCCAGGTCGTTGACCAGCAGTTGGGTGACGGATTTCAGGTAAGCGCGACGACGATCGTTGTGACCGCCGGTGGCGCCTTTGCCTTCCAGGTAGTCGGAAGCTGGACGGTTGCCGGCGCCAGGGCCGGTGCCGTTCAGGTCCTGGCCCCAGAGCAGGAATTCGATGGCGTGGTAGCCGGTGGCGACGTTGGCTTCGGAACCGCCCAGCTCATTGAGGCTGGCGAGCTTTTCCGGGGTGATGTCTTTCACGTCGACCTTGTCTTCGCCGACCTGAACTTGGGTGTTGGCGATGATGTTGGCGGTGGCGCCCGGGTTACCCAGTGCGTGTTCGTAGGATTTGTCGACGTAGTCGATCAGGCCTTCGTCCAGTGGCCAGGCGTTAAGCTGGCCTTCCCAATCGTCGACGATGGTGTTGCCGAAGCGGAACACTTCACTCTGCAAGTAAGGCACGCGCGCAGCGACCCAGGCAGCCTTGGCGGCTTTCAGGGTGTCGGCGTTCGGTTTGGCGAGGAACGCGTCGACGGCGGTTTGCAGGGTTTTCGCGGTGGATTCGGCATCGCTGTAGACGGCGAAGACGATGTCGGCGTAATGCGCGACAACGGCCTTGGCAGCAGTTTCGTCAACTTTACCGGCAGCAGCAGGAGCAACTGGAGCTGCAGTGCTGGCAGCCGGAGTAGGCGCTTGCGGAGCGGCGGCCTTGTCTTTGCCTTCGCCACAACCGGCGAGGGAAATAGCGATGGCCAACAGACTGGCGGTAGCCAGAGGCATACGAATCATGGCGAACATCCTGCTTCGAGAGAGGTGGACAGGCGCGCGGGCGCGCAAAACTGCAACATAATGCGAAAGATTTGCATTATGTGTAAAGGGTTGCGTTTGTAATTATTTCTTATTCACGATGTGGTGGCACTTCGTAGCAGCCTCCGCCAGCTGCTACGGTCGGTCGGTGGGTCAGAAGATGGCGGCATTACTGCGTTGGGCCTGCTTCAGATAAGCACTCAATTCCCTGGCCGGCAGAGGCTTGCTGTAGTGATAGCCCTGACCCTCATGGCAGCCTTCGGAAATGATATAGGCCTCCTGCTCGGCGGTCTCCACGCCTTCGGCGATCACCTGCATGCCCAGGCTCTTGCCCAACTGAATGATCGCCCGAACAATGGTGGCATCGTCGTCGTCATCCAGCAGGTCCTGGACGAAGCTCTTGTCGATCTTGATCTTGTCCAGGGGCAGGCTTTTCAGATAACTGAGGGACGAGTAGCCGGTACCGAAGTCATCGATAGCGATCAACGCTCCCGAACGGCGCAGGCTCAGCAGATGCTGGGCGGCGGTGCTGATGTCTTCCATCAGGCCGGTTTCGGTGACTTCCAGTTCCAGACTACGCGGCGGCAGCCTATACATCTGCAGCAGGTTATTGACCACCCGTGGCAACTCGGCGTGGTGCAGTTGCACAGTGGACAGGTTGACCGCCATGCGCAAATCGGCGAAACCCTGATCATGCCAATCGCGTAGCTGGCGGCAAGCCTGGTCGAGTACCCATTCGCCGATGGCGATGATGGTGCCGTTCTGTTCAGCCAGCGGGATGAACAGATCCGGCGGCACCAGGCCGTGTTCCGGGTGCTGCCAGCGAATCAGCGCTTCAACCCCGACCACACGGTGATCGCGGTAGCTGATCTGCGGTTGGTAGACCAGGTAGAACTGCTCGCGAGCCAGGGCCTCGCGCAGGTCTTTTTCCAGCTCCCGGCGGCGACGCATTTCGCTGTCGACGCTGGCGATATAGAACTGGTAGCGGTTGCGCGAACGGGTCTTGGCCAGGGTCATGGTCTGTTCGGCTTTCTGCAACAACTTCTCGGTGCTGTCGCCGTCCTCCGGAAACAGCGTGATACCGATCGTGGCCCGCAGACGGATCTCTTGATGATCGAGGGCGAACGCCGCTTCCAGGTCATCGAGAATGCTTTGCGCCAGTTCTGCGGCTTCATAAGGCTGTTCGATATCAGCCTGAACCAGCGCGAACTGGTCGCCACCCAGCCGGGCGAGGGCGCCCAGGCGCCCGCTGTGAGCGCGCAATCGGTCGGCCAGGGCCAACAGCAATTGGTCACCGGTCTGGTAGCTGAATTGTTCGTTGATGCTCTTGAAGTCATCGAGGCCGACACAGATCACCGCGACCCGGCGTTGCAAACGTCCGGCATCCACCAGGATCTTGTCGAGTTGCTGCTGCAACTGCTGACGATTTGGCAGACCCGTAAGGAAATCGTACTGGGCCATGCGCAGCAGGCTGTTTTCCGCTTCATGGCGTAGGTGGGTATTGCGTTCAATGGACTCGAGTAGCTGATTGGCCGTGTTGATCCAGATGCCCAGCTCGTTTTTCTCGTGGCCCTTGAGCTGCGGAATTTTGTGTTCGCTGGGGCGGTCGGGGTTGATCTCGGTCAGGTGTTCGATAATTCGCGACAGTGGCTTGGTCAGCAGCCAGTGATAGACCAGATACAGCACCAGACCCATGGCCAGGGCGCGAAGCACTCCGGCAATAAAAATGATCACCGAATTGACGATAAACCCCTGGCCATAGGTGGCGGTATCGAGGGTGATGCTGAGGTCGCCGTAATACTCGCTGTAGGGACCGCGGCCTACCAGTTGCGTGGTAAAGGTGCGTTCCTGGCCAAGAATCAGGTCGGTCAGCCAGCGACTGGCTGACTTCTGCAGTTCGCGGTGTTTTTCCGCGAGCATGGTTTCATTGGGATGGCCGATGGACGCCATACGCACTGCGTCATCCTGAAACAGGCCTTCGATCACCTGCATGCCCATTTCCCGATCGAGGCTGTACACCGCCTGGGTCGATGGGTCGCGGAACATGTCGAGGATGCGCTGGGCATCGCCGGCCACCGCTTGCCGTGTCTTGTAGGCATCGAAAACGATCTGCGCGCAGCTCAGAACCACGCCGACGATCAATGCCGACAACAGCACAACCCGGAGCAACTTCACCGACAAGCTGTTTTTGAGTTCCAGCTTCAAAAGGCTATTCCTTGTTCCGTGCGGGTAGCGTCAAGTTGCCATGAGTATTGGCAATCCCGTGATGGCAGTCAAAGGGACAATCAAGCACTGGATATTTTGTCTATCTGCTTGGCCAAAGAGCTGATTCCGGGCTTGTTCAAGCGATTAGTACTGTGTCGGTAGCAACCCTGTAGAACTTGAGGGGTGTGCGGGAGTTTTTCCCCAGATGGATGATGTTAGCGTGCCGTGGTGTTGGGGCAAGGGCAAATTGGTTCCTTGTGCGGGCTTTGTCGCGAAGGCGGCCTGACAACCGGCCTCGCTCTTGAGGGCGGTGTACATATCCATTTCTGCGGTAACGGATATGTACCCAGTCAAAAAAGATTCAGCCCCCTGAAACGCCGCCAGCCAACATTCCAAAAGTCCATAAAAAAACCCGGCAAAAGCCGGGTTTTTTGACTGGCGCGAAGCTTAAGCAGTGAAGGTTTTTCCTTCGAATTGCTCAGCCACGAATTTCCAGTTGACCAGGTTCCAGAACGCTTCGACGTACTTTGGACGAAGGTTGCGGTAGTCGATGTAGTAGGCGTGTTCCCAGACATCGCAGGTCAGCAGCGGGGTGTCGCCGCTGGTCAGCGGGTTACCGGCGCCGATGGTGCTGGCCAGGGCCAGGGAACCGTCAGCTTTTTTCACCAGCCAGCCCCAACCGGAACCGAAGGTGCCGATGGAGGTTTTGCTGAATTCTTCTTTGAACTTGTCGAACGAACCGAAAGCCGCGTTGATGGCGTCGCCAAGTGCGCCGGTTGGTTGACCGCCGGCGTTTGGCGCCAGGCAGTTCCAGTAGAAAGTGTGGTTCCAGACCTGAGCGGCGTTGTTGAAGATACCGCCCGACGAAGTTTTGACGATTTCTTCCAGTGTCTTGCCTTCGAACTCGGTGCCTGGCACCAGGTTGTTCAGGTTCACGACGTAGGTGTTGTGGTGCTTGTCGTGGTGATACTGCAGAGTTTCCTCTGAAATGTGCGGCTGCAGGGCATCGTGTGCGTAAGGCAGCGGCGGCAATTCGAAAGCCATGATGATTCTCCTAATCAGGTCAGTTGCGGTGAGCGCACGGCCGATCACGGGCGGCCAGACTAGCGCCGGAGAGTTTGTACTCTTTGCGGCGCAGGTTTTGGATCATAGCACCGGGGGTGCGGCATAACCACGCAACAACTGTGTGGAATAGAGGTTTAAGGGGGTGCCTTCACTAAATGGCGGATCGCCATTTAGTGAGGGCACCCCCTTAAGCCTTTTGGAATAAATCACCCGGCGCTGATTAACTGGAACGCTACGGTAAACATCATGACCGCTACCATCAGATCGAGAATTCGCCAGGTACTCGGCCGCGCCAACCATGGCGCAAGCCACGCCGCGCCCAAGGCCAGGGTGAAAAACCACAGCAACGAGGCGCTGGCCGCGCCGACCACGTAGGCGCCGGGTACGGTTTGCTGGGCCCCGAGTGAGCCGATCAGCAACACGGTGTCCAGATACACATGGGGGTTGAGCAAGGTTACGGCCAGGGCACTGAGCATCACTGCACGTAGCGAACGCACGGTCTGGTTTTCGGACTGTTGCAGGCTTTGCCGGGAACACGCCCGGCGCAGCGCCAGGCTGGCGTACCACAGCAGGAACGCTGCGCCGCCCCAGCGGGCAACAGCCAGCAGCAGCGGGTTTTGCGCCAGCAGGGTCGCCAGGCCGAAAACTCCGGCAGCGACCAGTAAGGCATCGCAGGTCACGCACAGCGCGGCCACCGGCAGGTGATGTTCGCGGCGCAGGCTTTGCGCCAGCACGAACGCGTTTTGCGTGCCGATCGCCATGATCAGTCCCGCGGCGACCAACAGGCCGTTCACATAGCTTTGCCACATAGGGTTTACTCCGCGCCCGCCGCCAATTGCCGCAGCACCGTCATGGCGCGCTCGGCATCGGCCTGGCCGACAAACAAATGATCGTGGTAGTAGCCGGCAATCACGTTGCAACTGATCCCGGCCTGGCCCAGGGCGCTGGCGAATGCAGCGGTGAGGCCTACGGCTTCGAGTGCCGAATGCACATTCAAGGTGATCCAGGCCGCCACATAATCGAAACTGAAACCGGCTTTTTCGGCTTGCCCGCGCCCGAGGATGACCGTCAGGCCTTCCTGCTCGCGGAAGCTGCCGATGACGTCACAGTCCTTGGGCAGATGGCCGTCGCGGATGCTGCAGAATACGTACTCGCCGTCGTTCAATTGCGGGCTCATGCCGTGCAGCAGGGTTGCCAGAGAAGTTTCACCAGCCATGAAAGGTGTCCTTGATCGAAGAGGCTTGCTGGCTATTCTCCGGGCAGAAGCGGTATAAGAAAAACCAATATTGCTGATCGCCCATTAGGAAAACTGATGTTCGACTATAAATTGCTTTCCGCCCTCGCCGCAGTGGTCGAACAGGCCGGCTTCGAACGGGCGGCCCAGGTATTGGGATTGTCGCAATCGGCCATCTCGCAGCGGATCAAACTACTGGAGGCTCGGGTCGGCCAGCCGGTGCTGGTACGGGTCACGCCACCGGCACCGACGGAGATTGGCCGGCGTCTGCTCAACCATGTGCAACAAGTGCGTTTGCTCGAACGTGATTTGCAAACGCTGGTGCCGGCGTTGGATGAAGAAGGCTTGCCGGAACGTCTACGTATTGCGCTCAACGCCGACAGCCTGGCGACCTGGTGGGCAGAAGCGGTGGGTGATTTCTGCGCAGAGCAGCATCTGCTGCTGGACCTGATAGTGGAAGACCAGACCGTCGGCCTCAAGCGTATGCGTGCGGGTGAAGTGGCCGCGTGTGTGTGTGCCAGCGAGCGACCGGTGGCCGGGGCGCGCAGTCTGTTGCTGGGGGCCATGCGTTATCGTGCCCTGGCCAGCCCGGCCTTTATCGCCCGGCATTTTCCGCAGGGCGTGCGTGCCGAGCAGTTGGCGCACACGCCGGCCCTGGTGTTCGGCCCGGATGACTTTTTGCAGCATCGCTACCTGGCTTCATTGGGCGTCGACGGTGGTTTTGAACACCATTTATGTCCGTCTTCCGAGGGCTTTATTCGCTTGGCCGAGGCGGGACTCGGCTGGGGACTGGTGCCCGAATTGCAGGTTCGCGGGCAGCTGGAACGTGGCGTGTTGGTGGAGCTGTTGCCAGATAAGCCGATCGATGTGCCGCTGTACTGGCATTATTGGCGCAACGGCGGGCAATTGCTCGGGCAGCTGACCGAGCATCTGGCGCGATTATCAAAGCAATGGTTGGTGCCGTTGGCGTGATTGAAAGCGTCAGGGCTTGAGGCAATACGCAGTGCGATACGCATGAAAAACGAAAGAAGACGGAGCAATACATGAAAATTCTGGTCACCGGCGCAAGCGGCTTCATTGGCGGGCGCTTCTCGCGTTTCGCCCTGGAGCAGGGCCTGGACGTGCGGGTCAATGGGCGTCGGGCCGAGGGTGTCGAGCATCTGGTGCGCCGCGGTGCCGAGTTTGTCCAGGGTGACTTGAGTGATCCGCAACTGGTTCGCAGTTTGTGCCGTGACGTCGACGCGGTGGTGCACTGTGCTGGCGCGGTGGGGTTGTGGGGACGTTATCAGGACTTTCATCAAGGCAACGTGCTGGTCACCGAGAACGTGGTCGAAGCCTGTCTGAAACAGCGCGTTCGGCGGTTGGTGCATCTGTCTTCGCCGTCGATCTATTTCGATGGTCGTGATCATCTGGGGCTGACTGAAGAGCAGGTCCCGAAGCGCTTCAAGCATCCCTACGCCGCCACCAAGTACCTGGCCGAGCAAAAGGTCTTCGGCGCCCAGGAGTTCGGCCTCGAAGTGCTGGCCCTGCGCCCGCGTTTCGTCACCGGTGCCGGTGACACGAGCATCTTCCCGCGGCTGCTGAACATGCAGCGCAAAGGGCGTCTGGCGATTATCGGCAATGGCCTGAACAAGGTCGATTTCACCAGTGTGCAGAACCTCAATGAGGCTTTGCTCAGCAGTTTGCTGGCCAGCGGTTCGGCCCTGGGCAAGGCCTACAACATCAGCAACGGCGCGCCGGTGCCGCTGTGGGATGTGGTGAATTATGTGATGCGCCAGATGCAAGTCCCGCAAGTCACCCGCTACCGTTCCTTCGGTCTGGCCTATAGCGTTGCCGCGCTGAACGAAGGTTTCTGCAAGCTCTGGCCGGGGCGTCCGGAGCCAACGCTGTCGCGCCTGGGGATGCAGGTGATGAGCAAAAACTTCACCCTGGATATCAGCCGTGCCCGCCATTACCTGGACTATGACCCGAAGGTCAGCCTGTGGACGGCCCTTGATGAGTTCTGCGGTTGGTGGAAGGCTCAGGGCATTCGCTGAAAATAAACACTGAACCGAGTTTGGGGTTCAGGGTCGATCAGTGCGGCGAGTAGCGGTTTATACTCGCCGGATCAAGCCATCACTGCGGTTCAGAAAGGTTGACCCATGCGTAACGATGCTAACGACGACTTCGATGATGTACCCAGCCTGCGGGCCGATGCTCTGGACGATGATTTTCCGGATACTGCCGCCGTTCGTGAGCGCACCAGCGTGCATTCGCGGCCCACTCAGTTGGTCAAGGTCAAAGGCCCGAGCACCGGGCCGCTGTGGGCATTGGTCGGGGCGATGTTTTTTGCTTTCGCCGGCCTTGCCTGGTGGAGCTTTCAGCAGATCTCGCTGATGGAGCAGCAACTGGTCGCCACCCAGGAAAGTTTCGCCCGCATCAGCGAGGAAGCGGCGGGGCGTCTGCAGGCTATTTCCGGCAAGGTGGTCGCCAGTGAATCCAGCGTCAACAACGGCAGCGAAGCGCTGAAACTGCAGATCAAGCAGCTGGAAAGCAAATTGCTTGAGCAGACCAGGCAACAGCAGGGCGTCGCAGGCCAGGCCACTAGCCTGGACAAGCGCCTGGCGCAAATGACCGCACAGACTACCGAACAGCAAGCCGCCAATACTCAGCTGCAAGCCCAGGTCAAAGCCCTGTCCGGTGAGTTGGCCGCGCTGAAAAGCACCCCGGCCGACACCAGTAAAGTCGACGCGGAACTCAAAAGTCTCAGCGCCGAGATCGCCGCGTTGAAGAAACAAGGCAACCCAAGCGCCGCCATCGAGCGCCTGGAGCAGGACATGATTGTTCTCAAAAGTGAACAGGACAACCGTCCGGCTGCGCCTCAGGGGGGTAGCAACACCGCCGAGTTCGACGCCTTCCGTGGCCAGGTCACACGCAACATCAACACCCTTCAAAGCCAGATCCGCAACCTGCAACAGCAGATCAGCGCCCGTCCTTGATGGGCCTTCAGGCGCTTTGAGTCGAGCGCCTACCCCTGTGGTGAGGGAGCTTCCAGTGGCGAGGGGGCTTGCCCCCGCTGGGCTGCGAAGCGGCCCTAAAACCTGCAAATCCAGTTCTGTCAGGCACACCGCATGTACCGGTTTTACGACTGCTTCGCAGCCGAACGGGGGCAAGCCCCCTCGCCACAGGTCTGCGTCTGCCCCGAACTTTGCTGAATACTCATACATAGCCCCAAGCCGTCTACGCTCTTGAGTCATCACCAGAAACGAGGGATGCGCGATGAGGGTTCTTCTCAAAACTACCTTGCTGGGCTGGCTCCTGCTGCTGTGTGTCAGCCAGGTCCAGGCCGCCGCGCAGGCAGCTGACGACGGGCAAGCCGCCAAAGCCCTGCTGGAAAAAGCCTTGGCTTACTACCACGACCACGGTGACATGTCGGATGTACGCAAATCCATTAAACCTGACGATCCTCTCGCCCCCGCAATACCCTGTTCGGCATGGCAATCGCCGCAGCCAACCCCAGCAGCGACACTGCCGCGCTGACCATCAGCAGATGCCGGAAGGTCAGCGACAACTCGGCGCGCAAGGCGTTCTGCGCGTCACCCGGTGCCGCGTTCAAACCATCGAGCAGCACATTCCCCGAGCTGCCCTCGGCGATCAGCGTCGAGCCGGCCAGGTGGGCGAAGCTGGAGTCTTGCAGCAAGGCCAGCAGCAACGCTGACATCAACGCCACGCCCATGGCGCCGCCCAAAGAACGGAACAGGTTAGTGGTGCTGGTTGCCACGCCGATGTCCCGTTGCTCCACCGAATTTTGCGTGCCCACCAGCGAGGTCGGGAATTGCATGCCGGAGGCGATCCCGCTCAACAGCATGAACAGGCTGCTCAGCACCAGCGCTTGTGGCGGGCTGAAGGCCATGCCGAGAATAGCGAGTGGGGTAAGCAGTGCTCCGGCCAGAATCATCGGTTTGTAGCGACCGGTCACCGAGGTCTGGCGTCCGGCGAAATAGGCACCGATCGGCAAACCAATCGCCAGTGGCAACAGGTGCAACGCGGCGCTGTCGGCGCCAGCGCCGGTGACACTCTGAAAGCGCAGCGGCATCAGCACGATCAATGAGATGGCCTGGAAACTGGTGAAGAAAATCGTGCACCAACACAGCACCGCGTTGCGGTTGGCGAACAGATGCATGGGAAGCAGGGGTTCGGGTGCTCGTTGTTCATGCCAGACGAACAACGTCAGCGCCACCACCGCAGCGATCAGTAAACCGAGCACTTCAGTGTCGCGCCAATGATGGCCCTGACCGATTTCGGTGATGCCCAGCAACAGCGCGGTCAGGCCGATAATCATCAGCAGCGTGCCGAAGTAATCGATGACTGGTTTGCGCTGTGGCACGGGTAAGCCGACCAGCGTGCGGCTGGCTATCAGCCAGGCCCCAAGGCCCAGCGGCAGGTTGATCAGAAACACCCAACGCCAGGACAGGTACTCAGTCATGTAACCGCCGAACACCGGGCCGGCGACACTGGCCACCGCATACATACTGCTGAAATAGCCTTGATAACGACCCCGCTCACGAGGTGGCACGATGTCGCCAATGATCGCCTGACTGACCGAAATCATCCCGCCAGCACCGATGCCCTGGATGATCCTTGCGAGGACAAGCTGCTCCATGCTCTGGGCCATGCCGCAAAACAACGAAGCGAGGGTGAACAGGCCCATGCCGAACAGCATCAGCCGGCGCCGGCCATACAGGTCGCCGAGCTTGCCGTAGATCGGCACCGCCACGGTCATCGCCACCATGTAGCCGGAGATCACCCAGGCCAGCAGGCTGACATCCTTGAACTGCGCCGAAATGGCCGGCATCGACACGGCGACGATGGTCTGGTCCAGGGCGCCGAGGAAGATTGCCAGCATCAGGGCGATCAGCACGCTGCGAATGGCCGGTTTGCCAGGCTGATTGAGATTGGTCACGGTGAAACCTGCGAGCAGTGGTTGACCCGCAGGTTTATGGACAAGCGGGAGTACTACCAGTGTACTCGATAGGCACCTACTCGATAGCCTCGTAAGGAAACCCGAGGTCATTTTCCGAAATGGTTTGCGACCGGCTTCGGAGTCGACGAAATACTCCGGCACCGATAATGGCAATTTGGGGTTTCAGGATTTTCATTATTTTTATGGCTCGCAAACTTCACGCGAATAAATCGGTGAATGGGCTCTGAGTGCTTGCATTTTTCGCTTGAGAGCCCGTCAAATGAAGGTGAAAACTGAGCCGATAGCTGTACATTTTGCCAATCAGTGCGATTATCGCCCAACTCATTGAGGCCTGGACTGCAGTTATGAACAAGCCTGCCCTTCCTTCGATTCCGCTGTTCAAACTCTATGGCGAAAGCCTGGACTGGCCAACACCGGATTTGCTGCACTGTGAAACCATTTCCAAACGCAGTCGTGAACATCAGTGGGAAATCAAACCCCACCGGCATGCCGATCTGTGTCAATTGCTCTTCGTTTACAAGGGGCAAGTGGAACTTGAGATCGACGGCAAGCGCACGCTGCTCGCAGAGTCGGCGGTCCAGATTTTGCCGCCCTTGTCAGTGCATGGCTTTCGTTTTTCAGAAGATGTCGAGGGCTATGTCGTGACCCTGGCCGCGCCGCTGGTGGCGCACCTTCAGGCGCAGCTGGGCAATTCGGTGAATGCGCTGGCGGTGGCCGAAAGCTACCCGGCGGCCGCCGACAGCCATTACCTCAATAGTCTGTTTTCGGCATTGCAAAGCGAATACGTGGGCCATCAGCCAGCGCGAGAAATGCTCATGCACTCGCTGGTCAGTGTGATCCTGGTATGGGTCAGTCGCCAGGTGATCCAGCGGCGTGCTGCGAGCCAGCGTCCGCAACGGGCACGCGAATACCTCAATGGTTTTATCCAGCTGGTCGAAGAGCATTATCGCGAGCACGTGAAGGTCGAAGACCTGGCGCACAAACTGGGAATTTCCGTCTCGCATCTGAACGGCACTTGCCGTGAGCTGGCCGGTCAGCCAGCCTTGCAGATCATGCATGAGCGGCAATTGCTGGAGGCCAAGCGGCTGTTGACCTACACCAACATGACTATCTACGAAATGTCCGAGCTTCTCGGGTTCTCTGACCCGACCAACTTCACGCGACTGTTCCGCCGACGAGTGGGGATCTCACCCAAGGCGTTTCGGGACAGGTTGAAGGCCGATCAGGATAACCAGGCCTGAGGCACTGGTTATCTGAGCGCGTTCAGTGTCGCATTGTGCGGGATGCAGCGCTCGAAGTTGCAGGCGGCTGATGCGCTGCCTGGCTGCTGACGGGCCTGTTCGACACGATAGGCAGCGGTTCCATACAGCGCGAGCGTCGCGGCGCAGGTGAGGAAGATCGCGAGGTATCTTCGGGTCTTGATGTTCATGGCGTTGACCTCTGAACGAATACCCCTTGGGCGGGGGTATTACTATCAGCATAGGTCAGCTGGAGTGAGTTGCCATGGAGGTAGGCCATGCCATTGATGGGGTATTCAGCAGGTTGATCGAGAGCCAGTTAGATCACTGCTACAAGTCGCGCGTCGGCTCAGACCTGACGCTCCTGCGCCTGCTCCACCAGCCAATCCATCAATTCGCGCAATTGTTCCGACGGCTCCGGCCGTTCCGGGTAGACCAGGTAATAGGCTTGGCCGGTGCGCACTTTCAGTTCAAAGGGCATGACCAGCCGTCCAGCGCTGAGGTCTTCGCCGATCAACGACCAATCGCCGATCGCCACGCCTGTCCCTTGAGAGGCGACGGACATCGCCAGGTCCAGGGTATCGAAATGCTGCCCCTTGCCGATGTTGCGGACTTGGGTTCCGGCGGCCTTGAGCCAGGCTTCCCAATCCCGTTCGTCGCGAGTCGGGTGCAGCAACATGTGCTGTTCCAGGTCGGTGAGGGTCTTGAGCGGCGTTGTGCCGTTGAGCAGTTGCTGGGAGCAGACCGGCGTCAGCTGTTCATCGAACAGGTGATGGAAGGCCGCATTGCCCGGTGCCGCGCCATACACCACCGCCGCATCGAACTCTTCGCGCCGAAAATCCACCGCGTGCTGCACGGTGGTGGTCAGCTCCACCGGCACGTCCGGGCGTTCCTTTTGCCACTGCAACAGACGCGGCAGCAGCCAGCGCATCATGCAGGTCGGCGCCTTTAATTGCAGGGCTTCGCGCTTGGCGCCGACGTGTTCGACGGCTTCGTCGATCAGGTTGAAGACCTGTTGAATGCGCGGATACAACTCACGTCCTTGTGCCGTCAGGCTCAGGCCGCGGGCCTGGCGCTGAAACAACGCATAACCGAGATGGCTCTCCAGCCCGGCGATCTGTCGGCTCACCGCTCCCTGGGTGATGTGCAGCAGGTCCGCCGCCCGAGTGAAGTTGCAGCACTGGGCGGTGATCATGAATGTATGCAGAGCGGGCAAGGGCGGAAGACGTTTCATGGGTGCTCAGGCATGAGTGGAGGACATGCCTAGTATGACTATTTTTGGTTTGTCACCGCTATACGCCGACGGGTCCAATTGCGTCACCTTTGTGCTCCGACGCGTGCCTGAAAACGCCATCGGGGTGCAGCTCCAACAAATAAGAAGGGCAGCAGAAATGGCGACGTGCGGCGAAGTATTGGTCAAGTTACTCGAAGGTTATGGCGTCGAACAGGTGTTCGGCATTCCGGGCGTACACACTGTTGAGCTGTATCGCGGGTTAGCCCGCTCGAGCATCAACCATGTGACGCCACGCCACGAACAGGGCGCCGGTTTCATGGCCGACGGCTACGCTCGCACCAGCGGCAAGCCAGGGGTGTGCTTCATCATCACCGGCCCAGGCATGACCAACATCACCACCGCCATGGGCCAGGCCTATGCCGACTCGATCCCGATGCTGGTGATCTCCAGCGTGCAATCGCGCAGCCAGTTGGGCGGCGGTCGCGGCAAGCTGCATGAGCTGCCGAACCAGAGCGCGCTGGTCGGTGGAGTCGCAGCATTCTCCCATACGCTGATGTCCGCCGCCGAACTGCCAGGCGTGCTGGCGCGGGCGTTCGCCTTGTTCCAGGCCGGGCGTCCGCGTCCGGTGCATATCGAAATTCCGCTCGACGTACTGGTCGAAGACGCCGATGAACTGCTCGCCAGCCAGCCGGTCAGCATTAACCGCGCGGGTGCAGCGCCGTCAGCCATCGCGCAAATGGGCCAACTGCTGGCCACTGCCAAACGTCCGTTGATTCTCGCCGGTGGCGGTGCCATCGATGCGGCGGCAGAACTGACCAAGCTGGCCGAATTGCTGGACGCACCGGTGGCGCTGACCATCAACGCCAAGGGCATGTTGCCGTCGCGCCATCCGCTGTTGATCGGTTCTACACAATCACTGGTCGCGACCCGTGCCCTGGTGGCTGACGCCGACGTGGTTCTGGCGATCGGCACCGAACTGGCCGAAACCGATTACGACATCACCTTTGCCGGCGGCTTCGAGATTCCGGGTGCCTTGTTGCGCGTCGATATCGACCCGGACCAGACCGTACGCAACTACCCGCCACACGTGGCGCTGGTGTCCGACGCGCAAACGGCGGCGCAAGCCTTGCTGACCGAGCTTTCCGGACACACCCTGACCGAGCGTCGCGCCGACTGGGGCCAGGTCCGTGCCGCCACCTTGCGTGCCGAGCTCGAGACCACCTGGGACGCCCCGACCCGCGCCCAGACGCTGTTCCTGGAGACCGTTCTGCACGAGCTGCCGGAAGCGGTGTTTGTCGGCGACTCGACCCAGCCGGTGTACACCGGCAACCTGACATTCAATCCTGAGCAACCACGTCGCTGGTTCAACTCATCCACCGGTTACGGCACGCTCGGCTATGCCTTGCCGGCCGCCATTGGCGCCTGGCTCGGCGGTGGCTCCGAACGCGCTGCGCGGGGCCCGGTGGTGTGCCTGATCGGTGACGGTGGGTTGCAGTTCACCTTGTCGGAACTGGCCTGCGCGGTGGAAGCGCAAACGCCGATCATCGTATTGCTATGGAATAACCAGGGTTACGAAGAGATCAAGAAGTACATGGTCAACCGCGCCATTGAACCGGTCGGCGTGGACATCTACACCCCGGACTTCATTGGCGTGGCCAAGGCCCTGGGGTGTGCCGCTGAAGCCATCAATGGTGTCGAGCAACTGCGCAGCGCCTTGCGGGCTGCGAGTGATCGTCAAGGACCGACTCTGATCGAAATCGACCAGACCACCTGGATGAAGGCGGTGCAGGCATGAGCAATTCTTCGACCTTGAATGGCCTGTACATCGACGGCCAATGGCGCGCCGGCAGCGAAGACTTAAAGGTCATCAACCCGGCCACCGAAGAACCCTTGGCCAGCGTCAGCGGTGGCAATGAGCAAGCGGTCGATCAAGCGGTCAATGCCGCCAGCGCGGCGTTTTCGCAGTGGGCCAAAACCAGCGGTGCCGAGCGTGGTGCGGTACTGCGCAAGATCGCCAGTGGCGTGCAGGCGCGCCGTGAACATTTGATGCAGTTGCAGTCGAGCAACAACGGCAAACCGCTGTTTGAAGCGGCCATCGATGTCGATGACGTGATCGCCACCTTCGACTATTACGCCGGTCTGGCCGAAGGTCTGGATGCTCAGCAAGACCGCAGCGTGGCCTTGCCCAGCGAAGACTTCGCCGCCCGTGTACGTCGCGAGCCTTGCGGCGTGGTCGGTCTGATCGTGCCGTGGAACTTCCCGATGGTCACCACCGCCTGGAAACTCGCACCAGCGCTGGCGGCCGGTTGCTGCGTGGTGCTCAAACCGTCGGAGGTCACGCCGCTGCCGGAGCTGGAACTGGCGGCGATCATTGCCGAAAGCGGCTTGCCCAAGGGCGTATTCAACCTGGTCTGCGGTACCGGCCTGGCAGTCGGCGCACCGCTGGCGGCCGATCCGCGGGTAGCGAAGATCTCCTTTACCGGCAGCAATGCGGTGGGTGTCCAGGTCATGCAGCGGGCGGCGGAAACCGTCAAGGGTGTGAGCCTGGAGCTGGGCGGCAAGTCCTCGCTGCTGGTGCTCGCCGATGCCGATCTGGAGCTGGCGGTAGAGCTGGCCAGTGGTGGTGGCTTCTTCAACGCCGGGCAGATGTGCTCGGCCACCAGCCGAGTGCTGGTCGCCGATACACTGGCCGACGAGTTTTTGCTGCGGCTCAAGGTGCGGGCCGAAGCGATTCGCGTGGCCGACCCGTTTGACCCGGAAGTGGAGATGGGCGCGCTGGTCAATCAGGCGCAATACCAACGGGTGCTTGGCCACATTGATCGTGGCCTGAGTGCCGGCGCCAAGCTGATTTGCGGCGGTGAGCGCCCGGCAGATCTGCCGCGCGGATATTTTTTGCGGCCGACAATCTTCACCCAAGTGCCCCTCGACAGTGCGTTGTGGTGTGAAGAGATCTTCGGCCCAGTGCTCTGTGTCCGCAGTTTTGCCAGCGAAGCAGAGGCCATCGCCCTGGCCAATGACAGCGAATTCGGTCTGGTCGCCAGTGTGGTCAGCCGTGATGGCGAGGCTGCCGAACGGGTCGCCAATGCCTTGCAGGCCGGGCTGGTATGGATCAACTCGCCGCAAGTGATCTTCCCGCAGACGGCCTGGGGTGGTTACAAGCAGAGCAGCATCGGCCGTGAGCTGGGGCCGTGGGGCCTGCAGGCGTTTCAGGAAATCAAGCATGTGATTCGGGCTGTCTGACGGTCCGAAATGGGTCCGCGCATGCCTCCAAACAAGGCATGCGCTGGACACATGGCTTCAATGACAAATTTTCGATTGTTGCGCGTTCTGCGCGACCTCAGGATGAACCAACGATTCAGCTACATCCCGTGTTTGCGGGGGCCAGAGCTAGATCGAACCGGGCGTTGGGATGCGACCAATCTCATACCTACAAGAATAAAGGGAGTCCGTAATGGGCGAGCATGATCTGAACAGAAGACAGTTCATCAAAACGGTAGGCGTCGCTTCGGTAGCCGCGGCGGCCATGAGCATGCCCTTTATCCGGGCCAATGCCAGCGACACGCGGTTCCAGGGCAAGACCCTGCGCCTGCTGACCTGGTCGGATGACACCGGGCTGGCAGCGCTGCGCAACATCGCCGCGACCTTCGAAGCCAAGACCGGTGCCAAGGTCATCGCTGACCGTACCGGTAGCACCTCGGAAATGGTCGCCAAGCTCAAGGCTGCCGGTGATCGCCCACAATACGACATCATCACCCTGGCCGGGGTCGGCGCTGAAGGCCTGGCCGCCGCCGGGCTGCTGGAAAAACCCGATCTGAATCGCATTCCCAACCTGGTCGACGTGCCGGAGCAATACCGCACCGGCGCCAACGGTCACGGCATCGGTTACCTGTTGTGGTGCAACAGTCTGGTCTACAGCACCCGCACCGTGAAGGAAGCGCCGAACAGCTACGCAGCTTTGTGGGACGCGGACCTGGCGCCGAACATCTTCCTGCCGCCGCCGAACTGGACCGAGGCCATGGACCTGATCATCATCGCCGCCAAACTGGCCGGTGGTGACGAACACAACATTGAGCCGGGCTTCAAGAAACTCGCAGAACTCAAGGATCGTGTGATCACCCTGGGTGAAAACCCTAACCAGATCGCCGAACTGTTCCGCACCGGCTCGCTGGATATGGGCGGCCTTTACGCCCCGGCGTTTTTCCCTAAACAGATCCGGGATCCGGCCTACGGCCTGGGCGCCACCTTCGGCATGAAGGAAGGCTTCTACACTGACCTGATGCTCTCGGTCATGCCGAAAAATCGTCCCGGCGATACTGATCTGGCCTATGCCTTTATCAACCACTCTCTCGACCCGCTGGTACAGGGCAAGATGGCCGAAGACATCTACAACGGTCCGGTCAACTCCAAGGCGATCATCTCCGCCGAAGCGCGCAAGAGCCCGTACATCCTGACGCCAGAGCAGATTGCCGAGAAAGCGATCATGCACGACAACGCCTTCCTGGCGTCGGTGCACGACCAGTGGATTCGTCGTTACACGGAAATCTTTTCTTCCTGATCCGTAGGAGCTGCCGAAGGTTGCGATCTTTTGATCGTGCTCTTCGGCGGCTCTGAAAAGATCAAAAGATCGCAACCTGCGGCAGCTCCTACAGGGGCCGGGCGTGCGGATATTTCTGATCTTCCATTGACGAGACCATTGCTATGGAACACCAACCCCTGACCCACCCCGTTGGCGCCGCTGCACCGCGCCCACGCCGCGGTATATCGCCAACGACCCGCGCCTGGTTTTTCCTGACGCCGTCGATGCTGTTTCTCGGTGTGCTGATTGCCGCCAGCCTGCTGGTACTGCGCATGAGCGTGGGCACCAAGGGCGCGGAATGGACCGGCTTCAGCCTGGCCAGTTACGCCCAATTGCTGGAACCCTATTACCTGAAGTCATTGCTGCTGACCTTGCGCCTGGCCTTGATCAGCGCGGTGATCGCGGTGGTGTTGGCGATCCCGGTGGCTTACACCATGTCGCGCCTGACTTCACCCTTTGTGCGGCGGGTATTTCTCGCTGCAGTGCTCTTGCCGTTACTGGTCAACCTGCTGCTGCAGAGTTATGGCTGGCTGGTGATCCTCGGCCCCGGCGGGATGCTCAACCAGGCGTTGATGGGCATGGGCCTGATCAAACGCCCGATCATGATGCTGTACAACCAGAACGGCGTGTTGATGGGGCTGGTGCAGACCGCGTTCCCATTGGCGGTGCTGCCGATTGCCAGCGCCATGCGCGGCGTCGCCCGCACTTACGAAGAGGCCGCAGCAACCCTGGGTGCCAGCCGCTTGCAGGTGTTCCGCCAGGTGGTCTTGCCCATGAGCCTGCCGGGAATCATCACCGGCGCGACCCTGGTGTTTGCCTACAACGCCAGCAGCTTCGTGGTGCCTTTGCTGCTCGGCGGTCGGCGGGTGCCGATGCTCGCGGTGATGGTCCATGACCAGATCGCGCCGTTGATGAACTGGCCGGCCGCGTCAGCCGCAGGGGTGGTGTTGATCGTCACCACGCTGGCCATCATGACCCTCTCCGAATACATCACGGGCCGTCGTCGGCGCATGCTGGAGGCTTCGCAATGAGCACGCTAATCAAGAAGCGTCAGTCGCTGCTGCCTGGCGAAACCGGGCGGTTTGCCGGGATCCTTTCAGGCTTCATTCTGCTGCTGGCGGTGTTGCCGATCCTGACCATGATCGTCATGTCCTTCAGCGGCGCGTCGAACCTGGACTTCCCACCCAGCAGCTACAGCCTGCAATGGTACAAGGCCGCCTGGAATACCTTTGTTTCACCGGACAGCAGCGATGTGCTGAGCCTGGGCAAAGCCATGACCACCAGCCTGATGGTGGCGTGCCTGACCATGGTCTTTGCGACCATTATCGCGGTACCGGCAGCCTATGCACTGACCCGTTGCGAATTCCGTGGCAAGGCCGTGGCGCTGCAGCTTATGTCTTTGCCCTTGGTGTTCCCGATGGTGGTGTTGGGGCTGGCGTTGCTGCTGGTGTTCGATAGCCTGCCGTTCCAGATGAACACCTCGCGGTTGGTGATTGCCCACGTAATCCTCGCGCTCCCGTTCGTGGTGAAAAACTGCACGGCGGCGATGCTGTCCATCGGCAGCGAAGTGGAAGAGGCCGCGCAAATGCTCGGCGCCTCACCACTGCGGGCGATTATCGATGTGGTGGTGCCGTTGATGAAATCTGGGATTCTTGCCGGGATGCTGCTGGCCTTTATCGTCTCGTTCAACGAATTCACCGTGACCTATTTCCTCTACACCATTGATGTGATGACCGTGCCGATCTGGATGTACAGCCGCACCGTGTCGTCGCTCGACCCGACCGTTTTCTCGTTTGCCGTGCTGATCGTGCTGATCGACTTCGTCCTGATCTGGGCGCTGGAGAAGCTGGTTGGCGAAGGTGGCGTTTCCTTTTGATTGTGAGGTGCAACATGACTGGACTGATTCTGGAAAACGTCGAGAAATTTTACGGCTCGGCCTGCGCGGTAAAGGACGTCAACCTGCATTTGCCCGAGGGCAAACTGGTGTGTTTCCTCGGCCCTTCGGGTTGCGGCAAGACCACCTTACTGCGGATGATCGCCGGCCTGGAGACCCTGTCGGGCGGCGAAATTCGGCTGGACGGTGAGGACATTGGCCATACCCCGGCGCACCAGCGCAACTTTGGCATGGTCTTCCAGTCCCTGGCGTTGTTTCCGCACATGACCGTAGGCGAAAACATTGCCTATCCACTGAAACTGCGTGGAGTCAGCAAGGCCGACCAGCAAACGCGGGTCACCGAATTGCTGCAACTGATCCAGTTGCAGCAAATGGTCGACCGGCCGGTGTCGAAACTCTCCGGTGGCCAGCGCCAGCGCGTGGCGATTGCCCGGGCGATTGCCTCGCACCCGAAAATTCTCCTGCTCGACGAACCGCTGTCGGCACTGGACGCCAAGCTGCGTGAATCGATGCAGGTGGAAATCCGCCAACTGCAGCAACGCCTGAACATCACCACCATCCTGGTTACCCATGACCAGCGCGAAGCCATGACCATGGCCGATATCGTGGTGGTGTTGGGTGAACATCGGGTGCAGCAGGTGGGGACGCCGATTGAAATCTATCGGCATCCGGCCAACGAGTTTGTCGCCGATTTTATCGGTTCAGGGAATATTTTCCCGGCCACAGCCTTGGGCAATGGTCAGATCAGTTTGCCGGGTGGCGATGCGATTGATGTACCGATTTGCAGCAGCATCGTGGTCGGCGAGAAGATCAAAATGCTGGTGCGTCCCGAGGACTTGCAACTGTCGCAGCCCCTGGCAACGGCAGGCAACCGCCTGCTGGGCAAGGTGACCTTCGTTCGGGATATCGGCGCGACCATCGAAACCACGGTCGAGTGTTCCGGGGTTTCGTTTACCGCATTGAGCACGCCGAGTCAGGGCTTCGGCTTGAGCATCGGCAATCCGGTGTCGGTGACCATTCCGGCCGAGGCTTGCCGGGTGTTGGGGGCTTAACTTGCGACACTGATCCCTTGTGGCGAGGGAGCTTGCTCCCGCTGGCCTGCGCAGCAGGCCCAAAACCAGCTGACGCATTCTATCTGAAGAATTTCGATGTCTGGTTTTGGGGCTGCTGCGCAGCCCATCGCGGGCAAGCCACGCTCCCACAAGGACCGCGCACAACCTGTGGGAGCGAGCTTGCTCGCGATGAGGCCGGCACAGCCCTGCAAACTCAGCTAGACACTCAACCGCAACCGCGCCAGATCCCGCAACGGTGGTGCACCAAACAACCGGCTGTATTCACGACTGAATTGCGACGGGCTTTCATAACCCACCCGATAGCCCGCCGCCGACGCATCCAGCCCTTCAGCCAGCATCAAGCGCCGCGCCTCTTGCAGGCGCAGTTGCTTCTGGTATTGCAGGGGACTCATGGCCGTCATCGCCTTGAAACGGTGATGCAGGGTCGACACGCTGAGGTTCACTTCTTTCGCCAGATCATCAATGCGCAAGGGCTGCTCGAAGTTACCGTTGAGCCACTTGATCGCCTGGCTGATCCGATGGCCCTGGCTATTGGCGATGGCAATTTCATACAGCCGATGACCCTGGTGGCTTCGCAACAATCGGTAAAGAATTTCTCGACGAATCAGCGGTGCCAGCATGGCGATATCTTTCGGGTGTTCGAGCAGACGGGCCAAACGCAACACCGCATCTAGCATCGGCTGGTCGAGCCGCTCTACATAAAGGCCGCGGCCCGAGGCCCGGCTGGGCACACCCAAGGGGCCAGCATCGGCAATCAGCGAGGTGATCTCGGTCGGGTCGATATCCAGGCGCAAGGCCAGGATCGGATGTTCTGGCGAAACATCCACCACCCGTCCGCTCAGCGGCATAGAAACCGAAACCACCAGATAATTGAGCGGATCGTAGTTGAAGTACTCGTCCGCCAGACGCACTTCCTTGCGCCCTTGGGCAAGGATGCACAATGCCGGCTGTGCGAGTACCGGAGCAAAGTCGTGGGAGCAGCCATACCGCGACAGAAACAACGAGCCGATGGCCGTCGCGTAGTTGCCATCCTCGCCGGTGTTACGCCCGATGATGGTGCAGAGTTCTGCGCGCTGTTTTTCCATGTCGGCGCCCAGCGGGGCTTGGGTGTGATCGAGTGATGACATGGACTTGCATCCTCTGCGCGGCTTGTCGGATCGGTACAGCTTAAGTATGTGCAAGGCCGGGAGGTAGGCAATTGCTGCATAAAACTTGCCTGATTCTGCCTGGAGACGAAGAACAACGAAGATACAACGGGTTCGGCGTTGGAAAAGTTGCTTGAAACACGACTGTCATCTGCATGTCGTGATTTCTGCGCCGAACTGTGCAACGGGAGCGTTGGCGCAGGATTGTGCAATAAGCCGGCAGGAATTGACTAACGGCCAATGCACCCGGAGCTTAATCTTGGATCCTGTCGCAGCCGGTTTAACGGCTGCTGATCGAGTCCTCTTGGGAGAGTCGAATATGTCCATGCAAATTCCCGTCAGTCATATGGCCTTCGTTCGGGCCAGCGGCGGACGCTCGATGGAGTTGGGCGCGCGTTTGAGCAGCTTGATCGAGCCGACCCGTCGGACACCAGGCTGCCTGCACTTTACCCTGCAACAATCACTGTGCGACCCGGAGTTGTGGCTGGTCTCGGGTTACTGGGTCAACCAGCAAGCGATGACCGAGTACTTCAGCACCCCGGCCATGGATATCTTTGCTGAGCTGGTGGAGGAACTGGTGATCAAAAGCCTCGATTTTCATACCTTCAGCGATGTCTCGGCGGTTCAGGCCCACGGCGAATGCGCGCAACACAACAGGCTTGTGATGCAGCAGCTGGCCAGCTGAAGGTTTAGAATGGCCGACTTTCAATTGGCCAGGATCCGCGACATGGCACGTAAAGAGTTTGCGCAGTTCGAAGCAGTTTCCGCTGTTGTACCGGGAGAGGGGGGGTACAGCGCTGCCATCGCCGTCAAGGCCTTGGGCGGTTCAGGTGCCCCGCGTTTTCATAAAGTGCTCGATGGCCAGACATTCAAGACTGCCCATGACGCCGATCAGGCAGCCGCGCAACGGCTCGAGCTACTGATCGACGTGACTGAAGACGGCGAATTGTCCTGGGAAACTACCTGACCGCCCCCGGGCGGAACATCTTGAACAAGGCCTCAGGCCCCAACTGGAAATAGTCCCCCGGCCCGCCGCCGCGCAGAATCGGCTCTGCCGCGGCGGTATCGTAAATCCCATCCTTGAGCAGCCACTTGGCGATATGCACGGCGACCACTTCGCCGAGTATCAGCCAACTCGGCACCAACTCCTTGTCGGCGCGTTGCAGTTGAATGATCTGCGTGACCTTGCATTCGAAGGACACCGGACTTTCCGCCACTCGTGGCACGTTGATCACTTTCGAGGCCACCGGCGTCAGCCCGGCCAGTTCGAACTCGTTCACCTCAGGCGCAACCATGGCGCAACTCTGGTTCATCCGCTCGGCCAACGGCCGGGTCGCCAGGTTCCAGGCGAACTCGCCGGTCTGCTCGATGTTATTCAGGCTGTCTTTGCGCCCGACGCTGGAAAACCCAATGATCGGCGGAATGTAGTTGAACGCGTTGAAAAAGCTGTAAGGCGCCAGGTTCAACCGCCCTTCGGCATCCTGCGAGGAAATCCAGCCGATAGGGCGCGGGCCGACGATGGCATTGAACGGGTCATGGGGCAGGCCATGGCCCTGGGCGGGTTCGTAAAAATGGATATCGTCGGACATGGCGCGCAGGTTCCTGAAGGGGGATGGCGGGGGAGGTGGTCATAGTGCCGGGCGTTGGGGGTTAATTCCAGTCAGGTGGAAAACATGTGGGGCTGATGCACTGCTTTCTAATGTGAAGCCTCTATGACGATTCAGAGTTTTCCTTTCCTCCAGAAACAACTAAGCCCGGCCAGGGCCGGGCTGTGAGTCCGCATTCAAGGGTTAGCTGATAGAAGCGGAACCGGTGCGATCGAAGCCATCAGCAGCGAGAGTGGCAGCGCCGGTGCGGTCGAAGCCATCAGCGGCGAGGGTGGCAGCGCCGGTGCGGTCGAAGCCATCAGCAGCGAGGGTGGCAGCGCCGGTGCGGTCGAAGCCATCAGCGGCGAGGGTGGCAGCGCCGGTGCGGTCGAAGCCATCAGCAGCGATGGTGCGGTCATAACCGTCGGCGGCGAAGGTGTTGGCAGCCAGGACGGAGAGGGTCAGGGCGATGATCAGTCTGGTTTTCATGGCGGTTACTCCGGTTCGTTTGCGTAGCGTGCGTTAGGTATGGATTGAATGTTACGCTTGTTAAATTGATTAAAAAGCGCAAATAAATGCTTATATTTATCGAATTAATAGATGCGTTATGCGAGCGCTTTGCTTGGCCGGTTCGCACTGGCATAGATAAGCGTTGCTTGAATTCGATTGATGCTGAGGATGCGCGGTGGGAATTAACCGAGCATTAATCGATGGGGCTGCTATCCAAAACTCATGAAAAAGGGGCAGAACCCTTGCAAGGTCTGCCCCTTCTTTTTACCGCCTGTAGCGTTAGTCAGTCTCGATCCGCGAGTGTTTGCGGGTGTCTTTCATGGTGATATAGACCAGCAGCGAAACCGCGATGCAAGCGGTGACATACCAGTAGTAACCGGTTTCCATGCCGATGCTCTTGAACCACAGCGCGATGTATTCAGCGGTGCCGCCGAAGATCGATACGGTCAGTGCATACGGCAGGCCGACGCCCAGGGCGCGGATTTCGGTCGGGAACAGTTCGGCTTTGACCACCGCGTTGATCGAGGTGTAGCCGCTGACGATGATCAGCGCGGCCATGATCAGGAAGAACGCACCCCACCAGGTCTGGACGGTGTGCAGGGTGGTGAGGATCGGCACGGTGAACAGGGTCCCGAGAATACCGAAGGCAATCAGGATTGGCCGCCGCCCGACTTTATCCGAAAGCCCGCCCACCAGCGGTTGCAGACACATGAACAGGAACAGCGTCGCTGCCGAGATGGTGGTGGAGTCGGAAATGCTCATGCCGACGGTGTTCACCAGGTACTTCTGCATGTAAGTGGTGTAGGTGTAGAAAGCCAGAGTACCGCCCATGGTCAGACCGACCACGGTCATCAGTTCCTTCGGATGGCGCATCAAGGTGCGCATCGCGCTTTCCTTGGCCTTCACTTTCTTGGTGAACGACTCGGTTTCTTCCATGCCGCGACGCAGGTACAGCGCGACTACGGCACACAGCGCGCCGATGGCGAACGGGATGCGCCAGCCCCAGGCGTACAGCTGTTCGGTGGTCAGGGTTTGTTGCAGCACGATCAGTACCGCCAGGGCGATGAGCTGGCCGGAGATCAGCGTCACGTACTGGAAACTGGAGAAGAAGCCGCGACGTTCCTTGGTCGCCATTTCGCTGAGGTAAGTCGCCGAGGTGCCGTACTCGCCGCCGACCGACAGGCCCTGCAGCAAGCGAGCGAACACCAGCAGGATCGGCGCGCCGATACCGATGGTTTCATAACCCGGGCTCAGGGCGATCAGCAGTGAGCCGAAGCACATCAGATACACCGAGGCCATCAACGCGGCTTTACGGCCGACGCGGTCGGCGTAGAGACCCATCAGCCAGCCACCGATCGGACGCATCAGGAAGCCCACGGCGAAGATCGCCGCCGTATTCAGAAGCTGTGCGGTGGTGTCGCCCTTGGGAAAGAAGGCTTTGGCGAAATACAGCGAGAAAGCGGCGTAGACGTACCAGTCATACCACTCGACCATGTTGCCGACAGAGCCGCTGAAAATCGATTTGATACGGCTGGAAGTGGTTCGTACTTTCGCCGGCGCAGCCGCCGACCCAAGAGGCAGGGTATTGGAGTTATCCA
>NZ_CABVHY010000010.1 GCF_902497875.1 Pseudomonas fluorescens | reverse complement strand
GGTTGCAGGTGTTCGCCGCACTGGATAACCCAGCGCGCCAAGGTTTGTCGTGGAATATCGACGCCGTGGCGACCGAGTACTTTTTCGAAGCGATGCAGGGGCAGGCCGTCGACGTATTTGGTCGTCAGCAGCATCGCCAGGACACTTGGGCTAGCCATGCTTTTTTCAATCAGTTGAGCGGGCTTGTCCGCTGTAACTGGTGCGGTTTCGCAATCGCGGCAACCGTAGACCTTGCGCACATGTTTGATCACGCGGATTTGCATCGGCACGATTTCGAGCTGCTCGCTGATTTCCTCGCCAATGCTGTGTTTACGGCAACCGCAGGCGCAGGTCAGCTCGTGATCGGGCAGTTCATGGATGACTTCGATACGCGGAAGATCGGCGGGCAGAGGCTTGCGTTTGCCCCGTCGCTTGGTCGGAGCTACAACCTCTTCTTCAACCGTTTCGTCGACAGACTCGGCCACGCTTTCAGCTTCATTGAACAAGGCCATTTGCGGCGTCGCGGGATCGGCCGTCTGCTCTGACTTGCGCCCGAAAAGGCGCTGACGCAACAGTGCGTTTTCTTCTTCAAGATGAACGATCTTGCCCTTATCCGACTCGCGCTCACTCAGCATTTGCTCAAGCAGTTGCTTGAGCAAAACAGGGTCGTCAGGAAGGTCTTTGGGCATGGAAATCATGCCCTGGATTATACCGAATCAGGCGACGAATCGAGGCGTCAAAACTTGATGCGGACGGTTGCGCCACAAATCAAAACCGTCCAATAACCAGTTGAGTTCTTGAACCGTCAGCACAATGGCCTCATCCGAACAATCCGGCGATGTTTTGAAACGCTCGGACTCTAGGCGCTTTAGCCAAAGGCAGAAGCCATTGCGCTCCCAGTACAAAATCTTCACTCGGTTTCGAGGCTTGTTGAGGAACACGAAAAGCACCGGGTCAAACACCGCAACCTTGATGTCCAGTTCGACCAGAGCAGCGAGGCCATCAATGGATTTTCGGAAGTCGACGGGCTTGGGGTAGAGATAGACTTTTTCGACTTTTGCATCGGGACGCATCATGAGGTGCTGGCTCCGGAAAGGAATCGGGAGCACAGCATCGGGGATCAGGCGGTGACTTTGAATGTGGGGTTTATGGAGCGCTTACGATGTTCTGCAGGCTGGCCGTATTGAAGAGCAAGCGAAAAAATTAGGGATAGGTACATTTGGTCCCGTTTTTAGCTCCTCAACTGAAGATTGGTAGACTGCCATCACGACGGGCAGGTTCCGACCCAAACCGGGCAATCGTGACAGGCAGAAATCGGCCAAAAGCAGACCTGCGGGTCAATCCGGGCCAATCTTGCTTTAGGTCAAAAACAGCAGACCACTAGATCGATACCACTATTTGACTATTTGACTATTTGACGCTTGTCCTGAATCAGGTGGTTCAGGGCAAACACTTTCGATCTGAGGGAAATCCTGGAGGGCCTCTCCGTATATTCCACGGATGGAGTGCTAAGCATAAAACAGCTCCTTCTGGAATTTGCGATTGAAGTGCTCCTCCAGTGCCTCAAAATTCCCATCCCACTCAGTTGTCCAGTACAGCCCAAGCAAACCCTGGAAGCGCTCGACCATCCGCTTCTTGCCCAACTTTCCAGCAAGTGCTAGCGCCTCATCCAGGACCTTTCTGTAGATATCCGGATCTCGTCCTGCACCCAGATTATAGGCTTCCAGGTAATGTTCCATGGCTGCCTCATGTTGACCGCTTAGCACGAGGAACCGTCCACGTAGCCATGCAATGGTATGGTAGGTTTGCCCTGCTATGGGTTGCCAGGTGCGTTCCAACCGCCCGAGCATGTCCAGCACTGCCGATGCATTGCGCGGGACCGATGGGTCGTACAGTGCTTCCAACAAAGCGCTGTACGGGCGATCAGGTCCTATGTTCAACCCCATCCCCACTTCCCATGCGAGTGCCCTTTTGCGCAAGAAAAACTCCTTTTCAGGAGGTTCATTCTTGTCGCCGCGCTCCCACCTAGTCAGGATCGCTTCGCGGTACTTGGCCGGGGTCTTTGCAAGAATCCTTGCTACCAGCAGCCATACTTTAACCCCCAGTTCTCTCTCGAGTTGCAAGCATTGAAGTATCTCGCGGCAGCGATCGAGATTTGGAACGGCTGTCCCTTTTAACCAGGTGTCCAGCGTGTCCCGGCAGTTATCGAAATCGATGCCAGCAACCTCTGCACGGTAGTTACAAATAAGCTTTAGATCCTGATTACCCCGAGTACAAAGCATTCGCATATAGATTCCCAGAGGTGCTTTGTCCCGAAGAAGCATCGCGGGATCCAGCATTGGATGAACCTGCTGGAGGAACGCCAGGAAAAAATTCGCAATTGCGGCAAACATGGTGGGCCATAAAAGCTCAAGCATTTGTGGGCGTTCAAGCAGCGTTGCATCATGCCTGGCGACAATTCCTGAATACTGATCCAGCCAACGACGTAACCCCACAGAGATCATGAGTGCACATTGTTCATCACCCAGGAAATCAGCCAGGCGGCTCTCCAAGGTTACAAGTACTTCGGCTGGAAACTCTATCGGTCTTAGTCCGGGCCGCCTGCGATCGTCCTTGAAGGCCTTCAGGCTGTCGTAGAGTTCACTACCGTCATTCGAGCGGACCAGACCGCTTCGAACTGCGCACTCATAGACGATCTCGCCTATCGATGGATAAGGAGGAATAGGATATTTCATTGGCCTTTCCTTGTTGGATGAGGTGCCAGGGAAAGCCCTGAGCACCTCGATTGCTGCTGTCATTTCCCCTTGGGGGCCTTAGCTGCGGCTGATGCAGCCCGCGCCGCAAAGCTGTCGGACGGAATCGTGCCGTCACCCGATTTCGCCGTTGCAGAATAGATACGAGATACAGCATCGGTAGTCATCGGGGTTTTGCTGGAGGATTTCTTTGACATGTGTGTCTCCTGTTGGGATGAGTTGGCGTGTTTTCACGCCGCACATCAAGAGTAGGGAGCAATACACGTCTGGTCAGGGGGGGAAAGTGGGAAAAAAATTCTGTACTCCTTTGTTTAGGAACTGGCACGGCTAGCGACCTTGGGATGCATGTGAGGACTTTTCCTTTCCGTAGGATCAACCCATCGCGCCCCTCAGCAACTACTGCAATCGGCCGTTGGCTACCTTGGTGAAAGGCAGCTCTCGAGCAAAGGCGAAAAACTTAACTATTCAAGATTTTGCCACTTTGGATATTCTTCATATAATGCATTGAATAATTTATCAAAACGCGGAGCACTAACTTCTTCAAACAAGCTAACCAATGGATAGTGATTGTAAACGACGGAAACCAAAGCATTGCATCCGTAATGGTATCGCACAAGCAGCTCTCCAACTTCATCTTCGGCTAGGTTGACGATTCCTCTTTCAAGAGTTAGCGCAAATAAATTCTTCAGCCGAAACGGTGCAGGTGGATGGGTGAGTTTAAAAACATCCAACGAGTGCCAGTCATGCCTATCCATCATATGGAAATACACATACGCCATAGTTAGCAAAAAACCAACTCTTTCCTCCTCGCCCGGCAAGAGCTTTTTGACAAGTAAGTCGGTGGCCTCCGCTCCAGCTTTGGCCGCAAGTTCTCTCTCTTGTAATTCTCTCAAGCGGATGAATGCAAAATTGTCCGCTATGATTTCTCTAGCCTGAGAGGCCACTCCCTCTTCATTGGTTAAAAGCTCAGGCTGCGCCAGATCGACATCTACAAAACCACTATGCCCCCCCTGGAATCTCGCTCCATGATTATGAGATATATGGCCTAATTCATGCAGTATGACAAATCTAGTAAGCGTTTGTAATATATAGAAAAAAATCAACTGTCTCTCTCCAGACTTCTGCCACGACTTACTCTCAACGCCCCAATCAAAAGCAATGCTAGATAAATCAGAAGTAACTGACTTGAAAGAGTTTTCTACACTTGGAGTCCAGATCGGTTCGACCCCTCCCTCGAATGCTACAAATGCCCCGCTGGTAACTATTCTTGAAGCTAAACGACACAAGACATTAAACATTCCCGCCGTCATGACAACTAGATTGCTTCGATAAAAAACACATGCCTGTATGCTGTGACTTACATTAAAAGTGAAACGAACAGGTTTAGGGAGAGCTTGCTGACAAAGAGACGAGAGGTCCCTTTCCATTATCAAAAACCAAGGATTTATGTCAGCAATATCTGACGGTACTAATCTGGGCTCTAAGCGTTCTTGACGTAACGCATCATCAATGTTCATATGAGAGTATTCCATAGTATTCAAGAGTAGAGCTCCTTTATTTTTGGACGTCACGTTTATCAAGATCTTTGTCAATAGTCCGGGAGTAACTATGGCTCTGTTCTTAGACTAAGGTCAACTCCAGCAGCTGAGCGTCGAGTTTACTAATTTGTTATTTGTCTGGCCACAACCGTTTCGACCGATTTGAGTTGGCGCCGCGACCGTCCGCTTTGGTCGTTTTCAGCCGGTCGCGATAGGCAGCGATCGGGCCCATTGCAGTCGTTCGTAGCTGTGCGGTGGATAACATGCACTCGGCCATGTCAGCCTTCGGCTCCTAGTGACGCAGCGGCTGATCTGGAGAGGAAAGGAGTTTGGTTTCGACTATAAAATTTGGGACTGTTCAGTTCGGCATCGACCTGGAGCGCTGCTCGAACTCGGGCGCTAAGATCATTGCGCCGTCGAGTTCAGCGTCTAGTGGCAGAAAGCGCGCAGCTCTTCATCAGTCCTGCAACAGCGCAGCCCTGCTGCGCGCGTTGGTCGGTGGCACTGGCTGGCTGATTGCTGCCCGTCACGAAGGTCCGCTTTCGCCCCAGAGTGTGTAACAACACCTCCGCGCCTCAGAGCTTCCATTGACACTGATCAGCTATCAACCTGGCTCAATCGTTCAAAGATTGCGGAAGCGGAGGACGCACGGTATCCATTTTTTAACTATTTGATCTGGCATACTTCAAGATCATAAGAAGGCCTCATTCAGCACCTCGCAGCGGAAAAAAATGGAACTGAGCACTATAATTCGCGCCTTGTCTTCAGCTGCGCAGACGGTTTTAAAGAAATTTAAACCATTGATAGCGGAAAGGGCGGTTGGGAAAGCACCAGAGAAAGTGCGGCCTGCTGATGATTCAATATTGGAAGGCGCGATTCAGCGCTTATCAGGTGGTCGGCTGGATGATTCGTTTGTCGTGCGCTTCGCCAAGTCGGTACCACATCTATTTATCACGCCCAAACACCTTGATACCCCAAATGTTGTGAATTGGCTCAATGATGGCAATGTAAAGCGCGGTCTGATGGATGCCGCACGCATGAAGTCGCTAGGTTCAGCAATCCCCGAAGAGATATTTGCTCAGCTTCAGGCCCGATATGTCGAAGTAGCCATGGCGGGCCCGCGGGAGGCAGGCGGGGTGGTGTTAGACACCATTGCGATTCTTGCAGAATCTATAAATGCGCGTGTAGAAGATTCTGGAACCGCCAGCTTAGTCGTCGCCTCTCATCGTGCGCTGTCTACTCAAATGCGGGGGGTCCAGGATCAATTGCATAGTCGTTCTTGCCTTACGAAACAGATGGCTGACGAAATCATCTCCGTTGCGCTTGAGAACAATGTTGCTTGGCTGTCGCAGGCATTCTGCAACAAAAAGCGTGCTCGCAGTGCATTTGGCCAAGCTCTCAGTCCTGGTGATGAGTCGGTTTCACGCACGATTGATCGCAAAGATCTGCGAATCAGGGTCGCGAATAATGTCTTTGGGAAACCAGATGGCGCCGTTATTGCGTTACTAGGTGCCGACGGCAATGGCAAATCTTGGATTTTAGCGCAAGCCTGGATCCATCAATCTGACCGGCCATTGACTGTCATTGTGGTCCCCGACGATATCAATGGGCTGCCTTCTCTCGAGTACTGCCAGGATCTCTTGATCTCGAAGCTCCTCACGCAGACCGGAGAAATACCAACACACGAATCCAAGGAACTATGGCTCAAGCATTTACAGCGTTGGCAAAGCCAACCTGACATTACTGTTCCACGACTGGTTGTATTTATGGATGGTGTAAATCAGCGCGAAAGCGTCAATTGGGTTCGATTCATTGATGCGATGAGCGAGGTGTTGGCTCAGATTGGTGGAAGATTGGTTTTTAGCTGTCGGCGGGTTTTTTATCGCGATCTCTTAGAGAACAAGCTGCTTAGCAGAGTGATCGCAGTCGAGGTCCCTGAGTGGACCGATTTAGAGTTGGACGAGCTTTTGAACGAGCGGGGAACATCGATTTCCGCGCTCGACGCCGAGGTGGTACGCAGCCTCCGTAATCCTCGAATTTTCGGAGTCGCTGCTACGCTGTTCAACTCTGAAGAAATTACAGCATTTGCCGAATTGAGCATCAGCCGTCTTCTTTTTGAGCATATTCGCAGCGGCAGCGCCGCCGAGGGTACGAAGGTATCTGTCAAGCAGTTTACGGCGGACATCTGCACCCATGCGGATAATATTGTGCAGCGTCTCAAGCAGCAAAGCGACGATATCAACGAATTCGACATGCCTGTATTAGTGAAGGCTGGTGGCACTAGTCAAGCTATTTCCGAGCAGTTTGTCATCACGTCAGCAGGGCGTTTTTTTAAGATATTAGAAGAAGATCCTAATAAGTATCTCCTGAAAGATGAGGGCTTACCACTAGCCTTAGGGCTTACGCTGGTCAGGACTGCGAGGGATGCTTTTCGAAAGAAAAAGAGTGTCGAAGACGCGCTTTCCAACATTCTTGAACCTATTGCTGCGCTTGATAGGACAAGCGATATCCTGATGGGAGCAATTCTCGCGGCGGTGCTGGAAGAATCGCCTCTAGAAATTGTGAGTCCGTTGGTACGTTGTTTCGTCATGCTTCAGAACATAGATTCCTTGCGTTATCCGGAGTTTCGTAGCCTTTTCGGTCGCTCTCCTAGAGCATTTATCGCAGCCCTAGAAGATTCATCTCTTTCCCGCGATATAGTCTCAAATCTCTCTTGGCTCACTGACGCCGTTGATGATCTACGAGGCAATGAAGCCTTCGAGCTAGAACTGTCAGCGAGTATCCACCGTTGGCTCAATACGTACTCCCTGGCCCCCGAACGTATGGTTTTGTATCCCAACACGTCGGAGCATGCAGTCGAGCGAGAAAAAAAGACGGCTGAACGCGAGCAGCAGCTTTCCGACATTATCGCGTCGTTGTCAGAGGTTGAACTCGATCTTCTGAAAGGCATGATTCGGGTGGATCGTGGCGACTATAGCCAACTCAGTTTGCTTGCCTTCCACGCTTTAGCTGGACGATCACTCGCCCCCTTCGCTACAAGCGTACATAACTGGTGTTTCTCAACCTCGCTCAATGGCGGTTACCGCAACCACCACGAGGTTTTTGACAGCCTTCTGCATTTCAACTTGGTCGACTGGGAAGCCACCAGGGATGCGCTGCGGGAGTCTGCGAAGCTGCTACGACAGACTTGCATATCAAGGACCGGTCAGTGGGCGTTGGTCTATGTCTTGCGTGCCACTGGCGATAGCGAAGACGCAAAAGAGGCAAACGCCATCGCGGAAGAGTTGACCAAGGATCGAGAACGCATGGACGGCTGGAGAAGGATTGAGGACTATTGCGCTACCGATCCGTGCGATCCCTCCTCGGAGGAGCCGGATAACATTGACCAGACAGCACTGAGCTATAGGGCAATCAACCCCGCCAAACTGAGCCATAGCAGAAGCGCCACTCTAGAGGATCACTTTTTCTCGATGGCCAAACCAGGACTCGCACGCTTCCGTCCTGACGCAGCTATCGAAGCTTTGCGGGCCTTGGCAGATGAGGCCGTGATGCGGGCAGAGTCGGAATTCCGCCTAGCGGCCTACCTGCTCGAAAGCCATACTATCGGCTTAGAAGATCGCGTTGCGAAATCTTATGTTGAAAAAGCGGCTGAGATTGCTAAGGCGGCCTTGGATGCTGGCGAGGATGGGAACAATGAGTCTTGGGTCACTGCGCAACATGCTCTTCTTGTTGCTTTTGCCCATATGAATGGAGATGAGCAATTCAATGCGTTACTGAATCATCCCGATGACAGGACCATTCTCCGGAATCTTTGCGATCTTTTCCTACCGGTAGAAGAATCCATATTGGAGTGTGCACTCGACAAGGCCGTGCAGGAAGATAACCAGGTCGTTCAATTTCGTATCCTTTGCTTTGCGGAATACTCGGGCACCTCCCTCAGCGTTCCGATCAGGGAGACGATAATCACTCTGCTGGCATCGGAACATTATCATGTCCGCCTATCAGTGTTGTCTCTAATCCAGGCGACCGCCGATCCGATGCTGCTCGTGGGACTCGTGAAATCCGGATGGAGCGCGGCTTGTCTCGATGCAGTGTCTCAAAAAATCGAAATATTCCATGGATCTCGCGCACTCGTAATGGCTGCGGAGAATGGTTCAATTACAATCGAGGAGTGTCTCGATCGGATCGAGCTTTCCGCCTATGAAACCTTGGCTGAGCGGCTCGGGCCTGATGCTGCATTGGCAATTTCTGACCGTCTAAATACAGCCATTTTAAAAGCCGCAGAATTTCAGGTTACCAGTAACCTGCCGCACATTGAGCAAAATATCGGAGGTCTCCACTGGCCTGCGATTTTAGAAGTTTCCGAAAAAGTGTCGCAAAAAGAAGGCCTGCGGGAACAGCTAGAGCGGTTCGCCGACACGAGCGACGCTTGGTACGAGCGCCAAAAGCAGAACCAAGATGCAACTGATCGTTTTGAGCAGGACCTGGCAAAGGTAGGTGCTCAGCTTATCATTCAGTCCGTTACCATCAGGCTGATTTTGTCGATCGACAAAGTCGCTCCTGCCCTCGTTGACTCCTGGCATAAGCTTTTCCTAAAGCTGGACAGCAAGAGCTTCAACAATGTGCATAATATTGCTTCGCTCATTGCAGAGACCATCTCCAAAAGAGATGTGGTTGCTGGACTGACTTTGTTCGAGCGGCTGAGAGTTGGTTCCCCCGATGTACGTGTGACGTTAGGCCGGGATAAGGTCAAACTTGATGCGGTCAGCATTTGGAGGGCCGCCGATAGCAACGAAATTAAAGAACTTTGCTTCGCTCGCCTCGATAGTATCGACAACGATCATGAACTTGCTATGGAGGTTTTGGCTGCTATAGAAGCACAGCGAGAAAATCTTGTTCGTGAATATGTCGTGGACCGGAGACAACGCCTGGAGCCGGCATATCGTGCCCGGGCTACGATGGTGGCAGGCCTTTCGCCGGATGAAAACTGGGCGATTGAAACTATCAGCATGCTGAAAGACGAACATGGATTTCTGCATCAGGCGTACATTGCGGCCAAATATGCAATGGATCGCCATCAATGGTCTCGCCATTGGGCTTCCCAGATGCGAACTGCGGCAGATTCAGTTGAGCTTTGGCGTTACACAGTTTTGCTTTCGAAAATAGCTGATGGCCGCTTCAATTCGTTGGAGGTAGACGGCGACACACCTAGCACTCTCATCAAACGCTTTGGTCCTACGCTCAATCGCCAAATCCGCAATCGGATCAGCAAGTGGAAGAACAAGCGTAAGTCAAAGCTTTTTGGTATGCGTGTGCCAAACAAGATGTTTATTACTGGAGGCAGGGTTGCAGACTGATCCAGTTAGCAGAAACCTGAATGTCGACAGCGGCAGTTTTCGCCGATTGCTGCCCTTAGTAATATCAAGCTGCAATCGGACGAAATGAAAGGAATGAAAAGTCTCGTCCAAATTGGTTTGGGTACCAAAAGTACCTACAAACCCAAAAAAATGGATCGCCATTCGGTCGTTATGGACGATAAAACCACTCCCACCAAGGCGCATGACAAACACATCGTTTACGTTCCCGGATGGAGCCTCAAGCCAGAGGAAAGGTGACCACTGGCTTCGCGAGATCTGACCTCAAGCTGCCGGCAGATATGTATACCAAAATGAATCACCTTTGGTTTCGTAGACTCTCGACCGGCCGCTGTGGGTCGGATAGCGACGGTCTGGCCTAGACCGTCGCAGTGGATGGTCAGACTTCTGTTTGCTCTGCCATTTCCAGAGCATCATCAACCTCGATGCCCAAGTACCTGACAGTGCTTTCGAGCTTCGTATGACCAAGCAAGAGTTGGACTGCTCTTAAGTTCTTAGTTCTTCGATAGATCAGCGATGCCTTGGTTCTCCGTAGCGTGTGAGTACCGTACATGGTTGGGTCAAGACCAATGGCTGTCACCCACGCTTTGACTATTCGAGCGTATTGCCTCGTAGAGAGATGAGCTGAGTCATGCAACCGGGTCGGAAACAAGAAATCCTCACTGCGGAGGTGGGCCTGGTGCATCCAGGCCTCCAGAACCGTGCGGGTTTGCTCAGTGATTTCAAATTGCACTGGGTGCTGAGTTTTCTGCTGCATCACGATGGCCCGTGACGACACATGTTCCCCATGGGCTATATCTCGTACACGCAGCTTGGTTAAGTCACAGGCGCGCAGTTTGCTGTCGATGGCCAAGTTGAAGAGGGCTAGATCCCGTGTCTTCTCTGCAAGCTGGAGTCTGACCCGGATGGCCCAGATATCTCTGACTCGAAGCGGGGCTTTCTGCCCGACAAGCTTTCCCTTGTTCCAAGGCTGATGGCTGTATGTACCAATAATCTTCATGGCTTGTCCTCCACGTTGAGGGAGGACAAGGGTGGATCAGTCACAATGAGTGGAGGTCGCTATTCGACCCATTGCAGCCCGTCGCATAAGGCAGGAGCCGACCAGAAGGAGGCCATTCAGATACGCTTTCGAACCAAGGAGACGATTAAGTGGGAAGTAATGTGACCACCTCATTGGCGAAACGTGGCCATGTTCGCTTTCAGTCAGTTATAGAAGGCGGTCGGAGGGAATTCTACAATAAAGTTTTCGTCATCCTCCTCCGTCTCGTCCTGATCTATAACCAGATGTATGCCAATAGAGTTAGGTACCAGTGACCAACGGTTGTCGCGGTACTTCACCTCAAAGCGAAAGGATGCACTGTACCAGTGCAGACTTTCCCCTTGGGGGAACTTTTCCAGCCCCTTACAATCTGCACTTACGGAGACTAGCAACACGCCAGTATCTACCTGATAGACGTAATTTACTTTCCCTAAGTTGGACATCGAGAGTGTCACGCTCGCTGGCACCGATTTTTCCTGTATGACCAGTGGAACCAGCTCGCGCTCCAATGCCTGTAGCACTTGGGTCTTAAAAACAACATCATTGAACTGTGACACCCCAAACACTGATCGGAGCAGCCGAACATCCTCTGGGTGCGTCTCGGCAACACGGTGCAGCTCGTGATAGCTTGAAAAACCAGCCAGTTTTGATAGCTGCTCACGAACAATCGACAGCTGCTGGCCTCGTTGGCGAGCAATCGATTTGGATCGTGATTTGAATGCATTGATAACGGAAAAAGCGGACATGACATTCCTCATTACACGGACGCAATGACCGATTGCCTGTTCACCGGGCGGTCCAGTAAGGATCTGCCATGGGGAATTGGGTTTGAAACGATGGGCTCTTGCTTAGCGAAACAGGCGCCAGGCGACCATCACCACCTTGGGCATTAAGATATAGCGGAAGGTGGGTACTTGGCAATATTCAAATAGGGTAGCCGCTACGGGTCAGGTCTTGAACGTGAATGACTGCTTCTGGCCGAACTCTGCCAGTGCTCACCGGCTGCTATGGGGTCTTCTCTGGCCACTCGTTACCTGGGGAAACCAAGGACCGAGGCGGTTCATCGCCGCCCTGGCGACTGATGCGCTGCATTGCTTCACTCCGGCCCAAAATGCTAGCAACAAGGGAAAGGAATCTTTCCTCGAAACACTTAAAACAGCCGTAAGGACAACAATTCTTTACTTTAAAGCTAGAGCTTCGTATCCGTTCGGCAAAGGTAACCGTCCGGCCAACACATCTTCCTGATCCCCGCATTTAAGGCTACGGGGTCTGCCTTTGTCGATGTCAGCTACGCGGATCGAGCTTCGGCGCTAGAAGCTCTGATGGCATCAATTACGTCTTGAGCGAGCGCCATAACTGTAGTTGTACTTATTTCAATCCGACTGATAATGTCTTCTCTCGGGCCCTGCTTCCAGGCAGCGCTTGCGTAAAAAACATCTTGAGATACTTGGCGATGGTTCTCGCTTTCATAGGAGCGAATCAGGTGATAGCTGTCACAATCATGTAATGAGCTGCCATAAGAAACGACATCTATGCCAGCTTCTAGGTGAAGCGGAACACTTACATTCTGCATTATTTGATGAAAGTCCAATCCCGATCCTGGCTTTAAGGTATACATCAGGATTTCAATAATTCGAGTCATTCCAAGTCTTCCATGTGGAGTTTCAACGTGAGCATCCGTACATCCCAGCTTACGTTATTAGGCGGGAGTCCAGCTATGCGGCAGCAGTTGCGTAATCTCACTCGCTCGCTGCATCGGCAGGCGCGTAAGGACGTCCTTCAAATAAGCATACGGATCATGCCCGTTGAGTCGCGCCGACTGGATCAAACTCATGATCGCCGCTGCCCGTTTGCCGCTGCGCAGTGAACCTGCAAAGAGCCAGTTCTTGCGCCCCAACGCCCACGGCCGGATCTGGTTCTCTGTCCAATTATTGACAATGGGTACGGCCCCGTCATCAAGGTAGCGCGACAGCGCTGCCCAGCGCTTCAAGCTGTAATCCAATGCTCTGCTGATGGCTGAGCCTTCAGGCACGAGATCACGCTGGGCAGTCATCCAGGCATGCAGCATATCCATCACCGGTACCGCTTTTTCTTGCCGTTTTCGGCGCCGTAAATCCGGCTCCAGGTCGTGGACTTCACGTTCAATTTCGTAAAGCAGCTGGATACAACGCAGGGCCTGTTCGGCGAGCTGGCTCTTGTTGGTGGTGTGCAGCTCGAAAAACTTGCGCCGCGCATGGGCCATGCAACCGGTGACGCCGAGTTCAAAACTGGCCTTGTAGCCGACGAAGTCATCGCAGACCAGCTTGCCCTTCCAGTCGTGCAGGAAGTTACGGGCGTGTTCTCCGGCTCGGCTGGGGCTGAAGTCGTAAACGACCGCTGCCAAGTCCGAGAACTGGCTGGTGGCGTAGGCCCAGACATAGGCCCGATGGGTTTTCTTCGCGCCCGGCGTGAGCATCTGCACCGGCGTTTCATCGGCGTGGATCACGTCATGCCCAAGCACCGCGTCGCGCAAGGCATCGACCAGCGGCTGCAACTGCACGCCACAGTTGCCGACCCATTGAGCCAGCGTCGAGCGGGCGATGGCCAAACCGGCTCGACCGAAAATCGATTCCTGGCGGTAGAGCGGTAAATGATCCGCGAACTTGGCGATCAGGACATGGGCCAACAGCCCTGCGGTCGGGATGCCCTTGTCGATGACCTGCGCCGGTACCGGTGCCTGGATCAGGGTTTCGCACTGATCGCAGACCCATTTGCCACGGATGTGCCGTTCAACGGTGAACACGCCCGGCGTGTAGTCGAGTTTCTCGCTGACATCCTCGCCGATACGCTTGAGAGCGCAGCCGCACTGGCAGTGGCTGTTATCGGGTTCGTGGTGGATCAGAGTGCACGGAAACTGCGGCGGCAAGGCGGTGCGTTTAGGTTTTTGCCGAACTTCAGTCGAAGCGGGAGCAGGTTTCAGCGCTTCAAGTTCAGCTTCGATGGCCGCAATGTCGGTGTCGATCAGGTCATCAAGCAGGTTGGCTTGATCCGGGCTCAGTTGCTCGCTGCGCTTGGCAAACTTGAAGCGCTTGAGCTGCGCAATCTCGTGGGTCAGCTTTTCGATAACTGCTTGGTCGCGATGGATTTTCTTGCCCATGGTCTCGACTTTCTGATCGAGACTCTCGACGCGCTGCATCAACTGCGCCGCCAGAGCGCGCAGTTGTTCAGGGGTTAGTTGGTCGAGATTGGGCAGCGAAGTCATGCCGCCGATTTTGCCAGAGCAGGCTAAAACCGACGATAGGCTCATTGGACAATTGCACGGCCTGGGTGGTCATGGCAGGCGTTATACGATGGAAATCGCGCTGCCGGGCCCGACTCTTTGCCATGGCAAACCCAGCACCAGGGCATGCAGTTGTTCGGCACCCAATTCCATCTGAGAGCCATGTCGAGAACCCGGCCAAAAGAACTTGCCTTGATGCAGGCGGCGCGCCGCCAGCCAGATACCCAGCCCATCATGTACCAGCACTTTCATGCGATTGGCGCGGCGGTTGGCAAACATATAAGCGCAGTGCGGCTGCGCCGCACCGAACACCGCCACCACCCGCGCCAGCGCGGTGTCCGTGCCGGCGCGCATGTCCATGGGCTCGGTGGCAAGCCAGATGGAGTCGATGCGAATCATCGCAACATATCTCGCAGAAAGGTCGCGCAGGCAGCCGCGCTTTCGGTCGGCCAGTTCACTTTGACGGTGCCGCGTGGGTGTGGGATTTCGAGGCAGATCATGGCCGGGGTGATATCTGATCGTGACGCCGACAACGGTAAAGCCACGGGAATAAAGGCAGGTTGCAGGACGGCATTTTTCTGCGATTGCAGCCGAATCCACTTGTGGACGAGGTTCGCGTTGAGGCTGTGGCTCAGTGCGACGCGGGCAATCGAAGCGCCGGGCTGGGCGCACTCTTGAATGACCTGGGCCTTGAAGGATTTGGAGTAGGAACGGCGTTGTGGCTGCATGAAATACCTGCTTAAAAGACTAGAACTGGTGCCCACTTAAATTTAAGTGCACACCATGTCTTGGCTTTTCAGGGCCGGGTAGATGACTTGGCCAGACGCATACCGGCAAAGTCATCTAGCGTCGCGAATACTAAGGCAACCTCTGGAGGGTTACCCTTGGAGTGAGCAAACTTCCCTCAGACTGCTTTGAAGCTCTGTTTGGGTCTGGGCGGAGCTGAGTCCAAGGTCGGGTTCGCAGGCAATTAGGTGTTGCGTTAAGCCCTCTGCCCATCCTTGTACATCGTCATCAAGGGCGATCCAGTGTCGAAGCTGTGAGCGGACAGCGTAGCGGCAGATCTGGTCGTATCTTGTCTTCCCATCCCATTGGTTTTCATCCACCCAGCCTTTAGCCATCGAGCTGTGCCACGTGGCACCGATTACTCGCTCTCGCAGCTCGAGAGGTAGATAGGCAAGTGCTCGCTTATAGCCAAGATGTCGAACCCAACTGGCGCTTAATACCAACGAGATCATTGGAAAATCGTCGAGTAGATTGGCAAGAATCGGCGCCCACATAAAAACGTACCTTCGGCCTTCAGTGTGGGTCCTTGGCGAGACAAGTAGACGGCGTCGGGGTGTAAGACGCCATCAAAATCAAGGAAAAGGATGTGCGAATTCCTCTGCACCGAGGTTTCTCCCGTAAATGGCCCTCACCAAATAGCTTGGGCCCGATGGGTAATGGCGTGTTTTACCACTAACTTTGCCTTCTCCGGCCTTCTTTGCGGGAGCGGAGTTATTGCCCTAAACACATGAGATAGGGTATCAACAAAAAGCTGAGGGGCCGCGCCATACACTCAATAATGCTCAGCGACAGCTCTTTAAAACGCAAAGCGGGAAGGTAGGAGAAGATTGGTACCATGACTGTCATAGAGCAAGCTGTAGACCTACTACGGAAGGCCAAGAAGGTGGTCTTTTTCACTGGCGCTGGTATCTCCGCCGATAGCGGTATCCCCACGTACCGCAAAAAACTTTCTGGAATCTGGGCAGGATACGATCCGAGGGATTTAGAGACGGCCAAGGCCTTTCGGGAAAACCCCGCACTGGTATGGGGATGGTATCTGTGGCGGCGGCTCCGAGTCGCTCAAGCAGAGCCAAATGCCGCACATCTTGCGATACCTCGCATGGCTAACTCACTGCGCCAGGTTTCTGTTATCTCCCAGAATATTGACGACCTCCATGAGCGAGCAGGCTCGTTAAATGTGGTGCATTTACATGGCAGTTTGGCAATGCCCAAGTGCTTCGCCTGCCATCGGCTTGCGGTTGTGTCACCAGATCAATCAGCAGTGCCGAATGAGGGTGCTCTAGTCGAGCCTCCTAGATGTCAGCGTTGTAATGGCAAGATGCGTCCTGCGGTGGTCTGGTACGGAGAGGATTTGCCACCCCAGGCTTGGAAGGCAGCAGTGCTCATGGTAAAGGATTGCGATCTTTTGATCTCAGTGGGCACCTCTGGGATCGTCATGCCTGCCGCAGGCCTTCCCGACCTTGCGTTGGCGTCTGGGGCAGCGGTCATTCACGTGAATAAAGCAGACGTCGCAATGGGTGAAGAGAGTGAGTTCATGCTGTTGGGAGCTGCCGCCGAAGTACTGCCGATGCTGCACGAAAGGATATAGGCGTATGTCTCAGGGGACTTGAGCTTTGAAGCTGCGTTTCGAGCGCGCGTTTGTGGTCTGTCACCGCGCAAGGTGTGCTGGCGGACGCTTACGAATACGGTTTATAGGGAATTATAGAGCGATTATAGAGCGATTATAGAGTGACTCTGGCGCTGGCGCCGCCGACGCTGGATGTAGTGGCACAGATAGGTCAATGACCTAATCTGCCCCTTCGTTAAATACCTACCCGAGGAGAGGTTCTGACAGGAAATTGGTCAATCTAGAATCAGCAGTTGATCACTTGCTGCCGTATTGAAAAATAGAAGATGCACTGAAACCTAAAGGCCATTCCTCCCGAGCGTTCCCGGTATACTATCTGAATCTTAATGATTTAATTGTCTTGTGATATTTCTGATAGTAGTTTTCTTGTTTTTAAATAATGCCCTTTCTTCTCTAATGCGCGTGAAAGTGCGGGAATCAACTTGTATAAGTCCTTTTTATTCAGCTTTAATTGATGTCCAGAGCTTTGGGTTAAAGTTTTTATAACTAGGTCTGCGAGCTCGCAATCACGCTCAAACCAATCTATGTTTGAGTAGTTTCCGCGACGTCCACGTGGTAAAGCATGTGTTTGTGCAAGTAGCCAGTTTTTGTCATTTCTATACAGCCATGCATAAGTGCTTGGAATCGCTAGGCGAATACACTTTGCTGTAGCATCTGAATACACCAAAGCAGTAGCTTGCCATTCTGCGCGATATTTAAGTAAGAGCGACTCCCGATGCAGTTCAGTTCGTGATTTCGCTACCGCTGGCTCTGAGCGGAGTACTCTATTTACAGTGCAAATAGAAATTCCAAACTTGAAACAGATTGACTCTTTAGGATTTCCGTTTCGCAAGCATTCCAAGATGGCGGTTCGAATATTTGGCTTGAGCTTTTTGGGTTTTCTGAGCTCTTTTTTCTCGGCAACTTTTTCTATCAATGTCGTATCCACCATGACAGCCTTGGCATTGCTCTTGTGTTTGGTTTGAGATATCTGTTGGTGGGGGGCGCTGTCAAAGCGATCGTAGGCTTCGATGAAAGGGTCCAGGCGACCAAACAGCCACGTAATTAGCGTCAGGTGCTTGAGCGGATGGCAATGACCACGGGGGTTACGGGTTAGCTGACTGATGAGAGCTTCAGCTCTCTGCACGGTGGTAGGCAGGGAGGTGAGTGGAGGGTAAGGCTGAAGCTGTGATGAGTACTCAGCGAAGTCAATGGAGGCACTTATCCTCTCCGGTTCAGAGATGCCTGATTGAATTAGCGCCTCTTTATAAACTGATCTCACCGTTTTTGGGTGGAAACGCCTGGAAACTCCGCAATTTGCAAGATCGAGAACCCCCTTGCCTAGCTGCTGTAGCGCCTTTTGAGCTGTGGTGGAAGGCATTGGTGACGTTGCCGCCGCAAGAGTAGCTTCGCTTGGTAACACCCATTGGAAGCTACCCGACCATTGGCGATTTACAGTGCTTTCTCTGAGCATTAAGCCATGGGTAGGACATAAAACTACACCGGGATACTGATGTGATAAATGCCAGTAAGCAGTGCCGTGACTGGTTTGATCAATTGACATACAAGCGATACAGGCTTTCAAAGGGTGCTCTGCGCCGAAGCGTCCCGTCAAAAGCCCCAAGCGATACTTGATCGATCCTATTTGGGCGCTTTTTACGGTTTGAATGACGGCCGCGATATGCTGATCCGATTGGAATGGAAAAAATACTGGGAGAATCGTGTGTTCCCGCATGATTGACAGGGAATCCCCCCAAATCGCTTGCGCTGGTCTATTCAGGGCATCGAGGTTGCAAGGAAAATCATGGGTAACGGAACAAGAGTGCTTGCCGAATAGCCAAGCTAAAGTATCTGAAGCTTTCAAATTCCCCAAAAATTGGTGCTGACGGCAGCAGAGGCTGTAGAAAGTCTCATCCTCAAAAAAGCGGAGAACGATATCGCGACGTTGAACGCAGGAATCATTCATAATTTCGGCCGTTAGCTATCAATGCTTATGATATATACGTCGACGTAATTCGCGAAATTCTCTGTTGGAATTAAAGCTGTGTGCTAATACCATTCGCTTAGTTTAAAGAGAATAGCCTAGAGGTACTTGGTTTAAGCCTTCGCGCCTGACTCGTAGATCGGGGCACGGAAATCATCGAAGCTTGTGATTGCGATACTATGAGGTGCCAGTATAGGTGCAGCATAGCAACCTTTTTGGTTGTCAGCAGGTAATTTCAAGCGGTAACATGTTTCGCTTTAACCGTAGAGAGTTGTCCACGTCGATACCGACGTGGAGATCAATCGATTAAAGCTTATTGTGGTACAAGTTCCGTGGTACAAACGCTGCAAGTGCTGTGGTACAAGTTCTATAAGTAGCTGTGGTACAAGTCCACAGATGGAGAGCCGTAAGGTGACACTTTGATAGGAGGAATTAAAATGAAGTCTAGCTAACCGTAAAGCTAGAAGTCAGATAGACAAAGGCCCAAGTTCGAGCTTGGGCCCTTGTGGATAAGTCAGATTAGGTGCCTGACGAATCCATTGTCTATTCCATACATGTGGGGCGTCAAGTCCCGCACGACTTCGTTCGTCCACAAGATGCCATGCGTTATCCACAGCGATGCGCGTGCGCACCTGCCCGCTGGGTATGGGGCTCGTCTTACGCGAGGGTTGTTATCCCCAGCCACGACCGAAGGGCGAGCCTATAAGACATTGGATTACCAGAATGAAACTGCAGGACAAATTTGCCCTGATCATGAGCCGCCAAGGTCGGTTCGAATGGGGACAGGAGTACATTCCGTCCACGTTGGCGGTCCCCCGTGAAGCCCCTAAGGGCTCACGGATCAGCAGGCTTCATAGCGCAAAACTCGGCCGTACATTGCATGTTCTCTCAACTCCTGAACGGGTGTTCGCGCAACTTGCACTTTGTCATCCAGACCTTCTCGATATCCATGAGCAAAAAATGCTATGGCCATTCAGCTCGGGGCATCCCCTTCGTGGCCACCCACTGACAAAAGGCACTTTTCCACGCCCTGTACGTGGAACGGTAGAGATAGCCAAGGAGATTGGTTTCAAGCACCACGAAATCGTGGTTGAGGGCCACGATGGCAACCGACACAGGATGCCCTTTCCCTATCAGGGTGACCTGCTTTTATACATGAAAGGTCATGACGGAATCCCCTATGCCGTTAATTGGACCGTCAAAGACCGCGAGGAAGCATTTCGCGAAAGACGAAGCTCGAAAGCAAAGACACCTTCCCAGCAGAAGAAGGATCGCGATCATGCCGAGCTGAGGACCGAACTGGAGAAAGCCTATTACGCTAGCGCTGGCATTAGAACAGTGCAGGTTTCTTTGGATAGGATTGAACGGGCAGTCATTGCAAACCTGAACATGCTCTTCGTAATGCATGACCTCCCGCTAAGCCATGAGAAAGCGTTGCTTGATGAATTCAGTGCTGATGTCAGAGCGGCGGTCCTTGCAGGAAACCCGGTGGCGCATGTCGCGATTAAATACGGGGCACGGTGGGGTTCTCGTGACCAGTTCATCGCAAGAATCTACCAAGACATTTGGGATCGAAAGCTGTCGCTTAATTTTTTCAATCCGATTCACATCGATCATCCATTTTCCACTGAAGGTGGCGATCTGTTTACCGTTTACGGCTCGCTCTTTGAGGAGTCGGTTCCATGATGACGGGATCGCGACTCATCGCACCGGAGGGGTATCTCTGTCTTTCAAAGGGCATTACCTACCACTTCCTGAACAGTAACGGCAAACGGAACCGGGTCAGGCTCGTGATGTTTAGTGATCGCGGCAAGGAGTTGAGCGCTCATCTGATCACGTTAACTAGGATTGAGTTTGAAGAAGCGCTTGAAAACGGGTGGGTGTTGGAAGATGGCCCTGGTGACAAATTTCCTCCGTGGCTTGCACCCATTGACGGTGTGTCAGTAACTCATTTGGAGGGCCGAAGACACTCAGTAAAGGAGAGCTACGACCAGAAGGTCAACCGGCGATTCATGGCTATCTGTGATCTTGTTGCGCGGAGGGACGAGATTTTGGCTGATGATAATCCAGACTCTCTTATCAATGCTCATGCCAAGGGCCAGAAACCGCAGCAGAACGCAGCCCGAGTTAGGTTGTGGTTCTACACCTATATTACTTTTGGGTATAACAAATGGGCCTTGATGCCTCCCCTGCACCGTATTGGCGGTTGGAACCGGGAAGATCCCTCCCGTACACGAAAACTTGGCAGACCGTCGCCGAAGGGAAAACTATACGGTTATCCGTCTGACGCCAGAATGAAAGAAAAGATTCTCTCTGGCTTTCTGAAGTTTAAATCAGAATATAAAACAAAAAACGATATTTATAACGCCATAGTTATTCACGAGTTTGGATGTATTGTTTTGGGGGATATAGACGATAAAAAATATGTGCATCCAGATGGCAAGCCGTTCCCATCATTCAATCAGATTAAATATTGGATTGGACAGCTCATAAGCCCCAAGGCGCTCAGGCGCGCATTAAAAGGGCAGCACAAAGCACGAGCTATGTCAGGGGCGGAAGGAAGCTTCGCTGAGTTAATTATTAATGTAAATCAAAATGTTGAGTTTGACGGATACAATATTTCTGAAAAGCTGACCGGTCTCATAGAAGAAAGCGCGGTTGATAGTTTTTGCGTGGTCCGCGCAGTGTGCGGTTTATCGGGAGCTGTACTGGGCGTCGGATTCGCGGAGGGCAAAGAGAATATGGACGCCTACAAAATGGCCCTGTTTTGCATGGCTATTGATAAGGTCAAGTTTGGCGATCTTTTTGGCATTGAGATTAAGTCTGGAGAATGGCCAAGTGAAGGATTGTCAGGCGGTACCGTGTTTGATCGAGGGCCAGGGGCAGGCTACGAAAGTGAGCCCAATATTAATTGGCTCAAAGCCTTCGAGCTGACCCCCGTATTTTCTGGGCAGTCGAAGGCGACTGTTGAGGCCTCTCATCCGAGGGATAAGAAGTCCTTGGGCCAACCGACGCATGTTCATAGCAAGTTAAATTTTGTTGAGATGGCTAAACGAGAAATTCTGCGAGCCATTTCGGACAATCGCACTTCCGATGCTGGCAGGCGAATGGAAGAAGAAATGTATATGGCCGGCATCAAACCGACTCCATTTAATATTTATAACTACTGGAGTTGTCGAGGTCGAGACTCTTCGATTGGAATGCAGTTTGACACCGCAGTCAGAACCTTTCTAAAAAATTGTCCCGCGCACATACGAAAGGACGCAGTGTATTTATATGGGCGTAAATATAGATCTCAATCTTTAGTAGCGACTGGGGTATTCGATAGGGTCGCTATGAATGGTGTCATTGAAACTTCTGTATTTGTATTGACAATGTGCGTTCGTCATATATGGATTGAAGTTAATGGCGTTTTATATGAGTTGGATTTTGTGCGAACTGCAAGCACTCCTGCCGGCACCGTGGATATTTCATTGCGTGATCTGCAGGAAATCGATCAATTGAGACGAAACGCAGCCGCAGCTCTTCGGGATGAGAGGCCAGCAGCTCAGCAGCATTTCAAGGATCGATTCAAGCGAAATACAGGAAAAGATTCGGATAGTGGCGAGCGTAAGCTTGGAAGGCCGGCTAAAGGTGGGGCAGCCCAGCGCGACGGGGCTGATTACGATCGCTTTAGAGGTAAAGCCAAATGAACCATTCAATTGAAACGCGGTTCGACGGATGCTTGGATGCCAAAAAGATTCGAGGCCTGATAACGGTTAGACCTGAACCAGTAGGCTTCTTGAGCGCCATGGATTCTGTTATCGCCGCCGAGTCCTTAGCAGACGTTTTGATGAAGATTTTCTTGCCGAACGAATTCTGTCTGGGTTTCATCAAGGAGATGGCGGGACGAGCATCTCTTCATAGCAGTAAGCTTTTTACAACCGAAACTGAATACGTTTCAAAAATATACAACCCGCCAGAGGTAGAAGTATCGCCAGTATGCTTAACGGGATTGGCTGGTGTTGGAAAGAGTCAGACGATTGCAGCTTTGAGAAAAATCTTGCCCCCGCCCATGGATTTTACCTGTGATCATTATCACGGGGCCGTCAAACTGATTTCACATTGGTATGCGAGTGCGCGGGGTAAGGCAGGCGGCAAGCAGTTACTTACCGATTTCGTGCTTGGGAGCGGAGAGCCCGGTGGACGCTGGAATTTGTCAAAGCTGCTCGTTGAAAGCCGCAGGCGAGCCAACCGTGATGGGATCTCATTGGTTGTTCTTGAAGAAACTCAGCACATCAACACCGGTTTGGGTGCATCTAAGGTAACTGACATTCTGCTGACGATGGCCGCCATTGGACCACCTATGATCTTCGTATCCAATTACAGCCTCGTGCATAAGCTCCTCCGTCGTAACAGTGAGGATAAGCAGAGGCTGCTCTCGGAGCCTCGCATCATGTTACCGGACGAGCCTGAAAGCCAAGACTGGAAAGACTACGTCGCTGAGTGTGTCAGGGTAAGTGGGGGTCACATTCGGGTCGACATCGACGACCTTGCTGCGGAGCTTTACCGCTCTACATTCGGGATCAAACGGCTCGCCGTCCAGCTTCTAAAGCTCGCTTATATTGAATGCCGTAACGCCGGCCGGGAATATGTAATTCTCTGTGATATCAGCCGGGCATATCGTTCCAGTGGGTATTCCAGCAATTCGAAGGAAGTCGAAGAGCTGCATTTTCAAGCGCTACAACCTCGGTCGACGGGTCGCCATCTGGATTTGCGGTGTCCCTTCGACCTGCCAATTGAGATGAAGTCGAACGTGGTGAAATTCGCTCGTGCGGATCGGGATAATCGTGTGATCGCAAAGGTTTTTGATTCGGCGCTCAACGAAAATGAGCGGTCGGCGATGAAACACATCGACCTGACACCTGGTGACGTTTCACGGCCGAGTAAGCCTGTCCGACGCCCGCCGGTGCCGAAGGCGACAGATGATGAGTCGGCTAGAGATTTTCAAAAATACATAGACTCTATGTCGCTGCCGTCTAAGCCCAAAAAGCCAAGATGACTAGGTCTAGCTCCGGGTCATATTGTATGTCGACGGCCATCTTGTGGGCCGCAGTACCAATTCGATGAAATGTGATTAGGTGACGAGGGTTGTGGTGGACCCAACTCCCCCCCTATGGCGTCCAGCAGCCACAAAAAAGCCCACCGGGGTGTGGGCTTGGATGACGGTGCCATTTAACGAAACAGCGTTATGCGCACCTGTGTGGTTTCTGAAAAGCTCGCAAAAATACCACTGTGGAACTTGAGGACAGCTGAAATGGAGGCCGCCCTTCAACCGGCAGAAAGAGGACTTTATAGTCGATTATAGAGCGATTATAGAATGGCGCTCTCAGCGAGCCTCGTCAGCACGAACCTCTACTTCTAAGCCTCACATCCTCGGCGACCTCCTACGTGGGCGACGCGGGTGGGTTGGTATTCTGGGCAGAGGCGAGTTGCGCTTGGGAAATGCGCCACGTATAGACTATGGTAGCGGTCATACCAACGGCGGCAAGTACAACGGCGATCACAATGCCTGCGATACTCAGCAGGAATTTGAGCACGCTGTCCATTGCTGGTGTTTGGCCCATGGTACGGTCCAGAGTCATAGAGCGAATCCTAGCCGCAACGTCTACCTTCATGGCCCCGAACGCCGCTTTTTCTACGTTTTCATCTATACCGCCTGGCATGTCCTTGAACGTAAGCTTATAAAGATCCAACGCCTTGCTGCAGTAGTAATGGCGGTTGGCGTCAGTATCTTTCGACGCCTCGATGCAGAGTTCGATGTAGTCAAGCGTACGCTTGTCTTGATTCTCGGCGACCAGAAAACCGTACTTGGCGTTATGTTCGTCTGAGCTTTTCTGGTATTCACCTTGCAAATATGTAAGGTAACCGAGGTGGCTACCCAATATAACGATGCCTACGGTGGCCATGAGCATCACCCTGGTCCGGGCGCGCTTCGAAGCCTTGACCGTAATTCTGTTAGCCAGCTTCCCCACTACGTCTGCATCTTCAATCATGTCTTTCAAGCTGCTCATATGGCTCCTTTATCAAGTTTGTACTTATCTTGAATGGCCATCATTATGCCAGCTCCGCTGGGAGAGCAGCGAGCGTCTAGGGGTTGGGGAAGCCAGCATGCCTAGCTTACTTAGCTTGGCGAGGGGGCTTAGCGGTTAAATCGCTCTACCAATGAATACTGGGTGGTAGCTGTTAGGGTTTACACCTGGCCAGAGGGCGCCTTGGTCAGTTGCTTGATGGTTTCAAAAACCTGCTCAAGCAGCTGGTCGGTGGCCAACAGGCGATCCATGTTGCGCCCTACGTTTTCCTCGTAGACGCTCGACAGCCATTTAAAGGCCCTCCAGTCCCGATAGATCAGGTGCTCAGGAATCGGATGGGCAAACTCCCTCAGTTGCTCAATGCACCCTAGCTTGCCGTTGCTGACAGGCACCAGTCCGTAGTGAAGAGCATCCGTTGCGACCTCGATCCTCAGCAATGCGCCTTCGACACCGATGTCATGGAACATTCCAACGTTCTTTGGCCTCAGGCCCTTGATCCTGAACCAAGCGCAGCAGATCTCCTCATTGAATTCCAAGCCTGGGAAACCGGCCGGCGGCTGTGCACGCGTGTGGGTCTGCGACAATGATCGGTCTACGGAGTCAAAGAAACGCTGCAGCGCGGCACCCTTTGCAAATGGGAGGGCCTCAGCAATAGCGTCTGCGGATTTGAAGTCGTTGCCGGCGGAAATCAACTGGATCAGCGCGCGCTTGGTGTTCTGGGTCATGGACGTTCCAGTGATTTTACGGACGATGTTCGAGTATTGATGTTGGCGCCGACGCCGAATTGATCCAGTTGCCGAGATATCACTGACCCAGTCTGATTCCTTGCGAACCATTACCTATGCTGGATTTGTGCCGATTGGAGGTGGTTTAGTCTTGCGTCGGCACGGGGGTCAATTCGACGTCGGCGTCAACACTGATGAGGATCATCCAGTTCTACGAGCCTTTATCAGGGCGTGCTTGGCAGCTATCTGGACAATAGCATTCAGACCGTGATCGACATCCAGTCCCAGACCGGGGCGCAGTCGTCCGACGCCTGGAGCACGTTCATGCACCAGCAGGCGCCGGTGATGCAAGACCTGATGCGACAGTATGTCGACCAGTCCAAGGCGCGCTAACCTGTTCGGCATGTTCGGCGCCAAGCCGGATGGCGATGGCAAGCCGAATAAAGACGACGAGTGAAGTCCGCGCGATTCATTGACAGTTGCGCGACGTGGACTAGGCTCTCAATCATTCCTGCCTCCCAACCTCACCAAGGCACTTGAACGCAAGGCTTTGTGAAGTCATCCATTTTCAGGCCTGCTCACCGCTGTTCGAATGCAGAATCCGGACATCGTCAGCACCAAAGGCGATCGTTCTTTCGCGCGTGTTGATTCTCAAGCACGCAAGCGAATGAACAGGAACATTCCACTGCACTTCACGTAAGGAGGCAGTCGTGCAAACAGCTTTGAAGCTAGTCAGTTATGCAGTGCTCGTGCTGATGGCCGGCGCAGTCGCCTATGCCACAATCATCGGCATCACCTATTGGACCGGCATCGGCGTATAGGGAAATCGCAATGAACAAACGTCAAACACGCTCGTTCGCGCTGATATCGACTGCCATTGCCACGGTGGTATTTCTGGGGATGACGGTCGATAGCCATCGACAATTCCCGACTCTGACCAATGCACAGCAGATCACGCCCGAGGTCACTCGCGGCAAGGATGTATGGCACGAATACAACTGCATCAATTGCCACACTTTGTTTGGCGAAGGTGCGTATTACGCCCCGGACCTGACCAAAATCACCCAGCTGCGCGGCGCCCCTTATCTCACGGCATTCCTCAAAGATCCCTCAAAGTTTTATGACGAGCAACGCCACCGCCGATTGATGCCGAACCTGAATCTCAATGACGAAGAAATCGCAGCGTTGATCGCCTTCATGGATTGGGTGAGCAAGGTCGACAATCAAGGCTGGCCGCCGCGGCCGATTCTGGTGACTGGCACGTCGATTCCCGGCATGGACCTCACCGTGGCGCAGCAGAACGTGGTCGCCGGCGGCGACCAGCCACCCGCCGCCCGTCCGGTGTCAGACAAGGAAGATCCGATCGCCTTGGGCGAGGCGCTGTTTCGAACCACCGCGACACCGGTGTGCAGCGCTTGCCATTCGATTGCACCGGGGGTCAATCTCGCCGGGCCGACAATGGCCGGGTTGGCCATCCGAGCCAAACAGGTCATCGCCTCGCCTGACTACAAGGGCAAGGCCAAGGACGTCGAAAGCTTCATCCGCGAATCGATCGTCGCGCCGAGCGCCTACCTGCATCCGGGCGACATGTATTCCGCCAGCGGCATGTCCTTCATGCCGGACACCTTCGCCAAATCGCTAACGCCCGAACAGATCAATCAACTGGTCGCCTATCTGGCGTCGTTCCAGTAATCAAAGGGGATGACCATGCGCTACAGATCTCAATCCGTCGCTTACTGGTACTTCGCCGTTGCCATGGTGCTGTTCGGTCTGCAATTGGTATTCGGCTTACTTTCGGCGGCCAAATACCTGGGGCCGGACCCGCTGCTTGACTTGCTGCCATTCGATGTCACCAAGTCGATTCATACCAATCTGTTGATCGTCTGGGTGCTGACCGGTTTCATGGGCGCCACCTACTGGATGGTGCCGGACGAATCACGTGGCGAGTTGCACAGCACCAAACTGGCCTATATCCAGCTCGGATTGTGGACGGCCATGGGCGTCACCGCCGTCCTGGGATACCTGTTCGGATATGGCACGGGGAACAAACTGCTCGAACAACCGCTGCCGCACAAGATCGTGATCGTCATCTGCATGCTGATGTTTCTCTACAACATCGGCATGACCATCAGGAAAGCCGGGCGTTTCACGGCCACTGAAGGCGTTCTGCTGCTGGGACTGGCCAGTGCCGCGGTGCTTTATCTGCCGGCGCTGCTACATTATGAAAACTACGTGGTGTCCATCTACTACCGCTGGTGGACGATTCACCTGTGGGTCGAGGGTGTCTGGGAGATGATCCAGGGCGGCTTTCTGGCCTATCTGCTGATCAGACTGTCGGGCGCTGATCGCGAGGTTATGGAGAAGTGGCTGTACGTGATCGTCGGCCTGGTGTTCATTGCCGGCATCCTCGGCACCGCCCACCATTATTACTGGATCGGCGTGCCCCATTACTGGCTTCCACTGGGCGGCTTCTTCAGTGCCCTTGAACCCATGGCGCTGGTCGGCATGGCGATTTATGCCTACAACGCGATGCGCCGCTCCGGCCTCTCTCACCCCAACAAACTGGCCTTGCACTGGACCATGGGCAGCGCGCTGTTCACCATGTTTGGCGCTGGCCTGCTGGGTCTGGCTCACACCTTTCCCGACGTCAACAAATGGACCCACGGCACCCTGATCACTGCCATGCATGGCCATGCCGCGTTTTATGGGGCCTACGTCATGATTGTCCTGGCGATGATTACCTATGCGCTGCCGGGCATGACCCGTCGTCCGGTGGAGGAAAGCAGCATCGGTTACTGGGCATTCTGGTTGCAGCTGGGAGGCATGTTCGGCATGACCCTGTCATTTGCCACCGCGGGCATCGCTCAGGTGTACCTGGAACGCATTCTCGGCATGGGCTATCTGGATGTGCAGCTGAAAATCCAGGTGCATTTCCTGATGCTGGTAGCCACGGCGTCGATGTTCAGCCTGGGTGTCGGGCTGTTTATCTTCGATTTCTTCCGCCATGCGCCGCAATTCAATGTCGATGAAGCCGATCCGGTTCTGGATACGCCTCGAGCATCAGGTGCAGCGTTGTGATGGATTGTTCTCTGATGCAGCAGGAACTGCCGGCCGCAGAATCCGCATTGCCGCAAGCCGAACCCTATTACCAACCCTGCGGCGACGAGGTGGCGATCTTCGAGCAGTGTCACGCCCGGCAACTGGCGATCATGCTCAAAGGCCCCACCGGGTGTGGCAAGACCCGCTTTGTCGAACACATGGCCTGACGGCTAAACGTCCCTTGATCACTATTACTGCCATGACGATTTGAGTGCCAGCGACCTGGTCGGGCGCTTCCTGATCGGTCATCAAGGCACCCATTGGGCGGAAGGCCCGCTGACCTGAGCGGTGCGCGAAGGAGTTCCGCTCTGGTGCAGCCCGTTCAGGTCGAAACCAAGGTGCGAAGCATCCGGCCGCACTTGCGTGCGCGTCAGATGAAACCGGACCAATCTGGTTACGAGCCGAAGCAGCAGAGGAAGGGTCAACGTCCCCGCGCCGATGCGTCGCACAGTCTAAGGAAGCGGGTTGTCTGTCAGCGACGCTTCACCGTCCGCCTCGTAAGCTCGCGCCGGATGCAAATTCGCTCTGACGTCATCAACGTCTATGCTCCACGTGAGGAGTTTTCCTGATCGACTGGATGTGGTCGCCGTGCGCTTACCGGATCCAGGTGCTGTCCACTCTCGTCGTAATCGGTGGAGGAGAAATGAGCCATGATTGAAGTACAGGTATATCGATACCACCCGGAACAAGAACGGTCGCCTTGGATGCAGTCGTTGTCGTTGCCCGAGGAGTTCCGAGGGCGAATGGTGCTGGATGCATTGGAGTTCCTGCACGAGGCAGATCAGACACTGGTCTACCGGCGCTCCTGTCGGGAGGGTGTTTGCGGTTCGGATGGCATGAATATCAACGGCAAGAACAGACTGGCTTGCATCACGCCTGTTTCGGAGGCGCTGGGCACGGCCAGCATACTGATCATCAGACCTTTGCCCGGCATGCCGGTCATCCGCGATCTGGTAGTCGACCAGAGTCTCTTCTTTAAACAGTACGAGAGCATCAAGCCATGGCTGATCAACCACGAGCCAGCACCGGCCATCGAGCGTCTCCAGTCCCCCGAGGAGCGCGCTAAGCTCGATGGGCTGTATGAATGCATTCTCTGTGGTTGCTGTTCCTCGCAATGTCCATCCTGGTGGTGGAACCCGGAAAAGTACGTAGGTCCAGCCGGGCTGTTGCAAGCTTGGCGTTTCATCACCGACAGCCGCGATCAGGCCACGGTGGAACGGCTAGAGCGGCTGGAGGACCCGTTCAGCTTGTTCCGTTGCCGTAGCATCGGCAACTGCTCTTGGGTCTGCCCCAAGGGGCTCAATCCCATGGGAGCCATCGGGAAAATTCGCCAAGAGCTGTTTCGAAAATCCACCTAGGACGTTGGATCAACGCAATGAATCGGCTCGGCTTCTCTAGACTTTTTAGAGTGCCCCCTTTTGGCCGTTGTGTTGAAATGGTCGGCTTCGGTTTCCACGGCAGAAATGTACGTGCCTCAGCGTGCAAGAACTGCGGCAATGCTCTTAAAACCAGGTGGGTTATGAATTGGTAATCATCAACAATAGATCTACATTGGTGGCAATCTTGTCATGTGGCAGCTATCAAGCTGCAAAGGATTAGCACGGATGAACGAAGATCAGCACCGACGCCGCATGGTTTTATGGTTCGGATCTTTCCCTGTATTTGCTGCCTTTGTATTTCTGATCTTGGTGTTACTATTGAGTGACCGCACGGCACCGGTAATTGCGCAAACACCTGTGGGCTCAGATTCGATCCATCAAAAGGATCAATCTTCAAAAGTGATGAGCCAGACAAGCGAACCAACGTATCTCCATAGCAAAAATCGAGCCGATCATAACGAAAAAATCTGTAATGCGTGGCTATGGAGAATTGGTCGAGGAATCCAAGGAATTGCTAGAAGAGAGCAAAAAGGTTGCCGTGATTTATGCTAGCTTGATCGGAGCGTGCGTAGAAGGGTCGTCCACCATCATCGTGTTTTCTCCATCCGAAACACCACATAGCCGAGGAAATGCCCCTCAAGCGGCGTAGTCCAGTTTTGGTAGTGGCGAGATGACCACCGTAAAGCCTCCCTTAGTGTGCCCGCTCATCCTCTCGAACGCACCCTGCGCAAATACGGAAGTCAAATCTAATAGGCCCGGAAAAGCTGGACCTACAGCGAGATGGTATATCGAACGATTCGAGTTTCGAAGATCAAACTCAAGGTTCTGTTCCATCTAAGCCAGAGCTTGGTTCAGAGGAGCCACAAGATTCTGACGATCCCGGTCTATATGATTCGTTGAAACATTGAGAGGACGATCGTTCTGAAGATCCGGCCGAGAGGAACATGCCAGAGGCATGAAGATGTGCCGTCATCTTGAATTGAGTTTACCCTGAACCGGAAGCGGGACGTTTCGAACCTGCTCCGTAGCCTGAGGAATCAACAATGAAAAGAATTCTTGCTCCACTGCTAGCCCTGGGTGCAGCGCTGACCCTGCAATCGGCCATGGCCGTTGACGGCGAGACGCTCTTCAAGAGCAAAACCTGTGTTGCCTGCCATACCATCGACGCCAAAATGGTTGGTCCAGGGTACAAGGAAGTGGCTGCCAAATACGCCGGTCAGGCCGATGCTTCCGCCACCTTGGTCAAGAGCATCAAAGAAGGCAGCACCGGCAAATGGGGTGCGATACCCATGCCGGCCAACCAAGTGACCGACGAAGAAGCCAAGATTCTGGCTGACTGGATTCTAACGCTGAAATAAGATTACCGGTAGCAACTGCGGGCATTGTGTCTTGCCCCTTCCCGACCCGGGAAATTTCAAGCCGCAATGCTGGCCTGCTACATCGCAGGAGCTTGCTGCAACAGGGCCAGGTCGATCTCTTCAAAGCGCAGTACCCTGCCGCCCTGTTCACTGGCCAGCTTGTCCGCAGCCGTCTCCTCGGAAAATGACGCAAGAACGACGCCCATGGAACCTTTAAGCCGAGTGCCGACGACATAGTAGGCTTTGGTTGCGTCAATCAGATAATGGTCGTCAGGTTTCTCCCAGGCACTTTTCCCCATGTCGTGGACATACAACTTCGCATCGGTGCGGTGATTCTCTGGCTGAAGCCACCATCCGAGCATTTCCGCGGTGGAGCAGAATTTCTTGACCGTGCCTTTTTCCACGACCTGACCTTTGGGGCCCGGAAAGTCGGCGATGACCATCCCGCAGACATGACACTCGTCACTCTGATGGAAGGCCACGGGCCCAAGGGTTTGCTTTTCCTCTGCGTGATCGTTGCACGCCGCCAATCCCAAACAGGTAATGATGACGACCAGGACACGGGCCCCGGTCAGGTACAAAGTGTTCATTTGAATCTCCCGAGCTTGGAAAATCAGGTCAGCCGACGGCGAAACATCCAGTAAGCCAACAGCAGCAGAACGCCGACCCAAAGCAGCAGGCAGCCCCACAACATTGAACCCGGCACCGGCAGATCGCTGCTCAACGCCATAAGGCCGACGGCATTGCCGCTGCCCTCGAAACCGGAAAGGTTGATCAAGCGATAGACGTCAGTAGGGTTGAGCAGCAATAACCAGGGCAACAGGTCCGGGTTGAACCGGCCTTTGCTGAGGACCAGCAACGCCAGCAGTGCCAGGTCAAACACCAACACAAACAGGAACCACACGCCCAGCGCCATTCCGGCTGCGCTGGATTTTTCGCTGGCCTTGCTGCTCAGCACGTAAGCCAGCGCCAGGAACACCCAGCCCAGCAGCGTGGAGGAGACCATGAAGCGACCGAACGCCCAGAACAGCATTCCCAACTCGACATCAGCGACCAGCAAGGCAATAGCCAACGCGGCACAGCCAAAACCGATGAGCGTGGCCAGGGCCAGGATTAACCCGTGACCGACAAACTTTCCCAGCAGGATTTGCCCGCGTCCCAGGGGATAGGTCAGGAGCAGCATCAGCGTGCCACCCTCGTCCTCGCCGACGATGGCATCGTAAGCCAACAGCAGAGCGATCAGCGGCATCAGGAAGGTCGCCAGGCTGGCGAGGCTGGCGATGGTTGCGGGAATCGAGGTGAAGCCCACTTGCCCGGACGCAGCCGCGCCAAGCCAGGCGATACCCACCGCCAGAATAGCGAACAACAGACTGATCGCCAGCAGCCAGCGATTGCGCATCCCGTCGCTGAACTCCTTGCTGGCGATGCTCCAGATCTGCTTCATGGATGAGCGCCTTCTGTGTCGATGGTGGCACGACTCATGTAGTAGCCGTAAAGGTCCTCGAGGGACGGTTGCAGTATCTCGATATCCTGCGGTTGGTCCTCGCGGAACAACTGGCTGAGCAAATCGACTTTGTGGCCGTTGGCCGCCATCACCTCGACCCCGCTGCCGCCCATGGCCTTGGCGCTATGACCTGCGGCATTCCAGCGCTGCAACCACTGCTCGCGTCCAGACAGACCGCTGGCGCGGATACGTGCTGGCAGGTCGGCTTCTTCGCGCAGCCTGGCCAGACTGCCAATCGCCCGCAAGCAACCATTGGCCAAAATCGCCGCGCGGTTGATATGCGCTTCGACCCCCGCCAACACATGGGAACAAAGAATGATGCTGGTGCCCTGCTGGCGCAGACGGTCGACCAACAGATAAAGCTCCTGGGTAGCGATGGGATCGAGGCCGACAGTAGGTTCGTCCAGCAGCAGCAAACGTGGCTCGCCGAGAACTGCCTGAGCCAGGCCCAGACGCTGACGCATACCCTTGGAGTAGGTTTTCACCCGACGGTCCGCGGCGTCGGCAAGACCGACCTGTTCCAGCAACTCGCTCACTTGCGACAACGCGGCCCCCTTGAGTCGGGCGAAATAGCGCAGGGTTTCGCGGCCGGTGAGTTGCGGGTAGAACGTCACGTTTTCCGGCAGGTAGCCTAGCTGGCGACGCACCTCGGTCTGTGCGGGTCGGCAACCGAGTACGTGCACCTGACCGGCACTGGCCTTGAGCAGGCCAAGGATCAGTTTCATCACCGTGGTCTTGCCCGCACCATTGTGGCCAAACAAGCCCAGCACCTCGCCTTCACCCAAACTCAGGGTCAGATCGTGCAACACGGTCATGCGGCCGTAACGCTGGCTTACGCCTTCGATCTTGACTGGATTCATAAGGTCGGCCGCTGTGTCTGAGGCGTGGTCGGAAGGTTCATCAACGGGAAACTGTCTTTGACCCCAGGCGATTTCGTCACCGGAAAGCTGCGCTGGACCCAACGCAGTACTTCAATGCTTGGGCTATTCATCAACAGCCGCACCTGTGGGTACAGCCACAGCAGACGGTCGACGTTGTCGTTGGGCTCGTAGATCACGTCGCCCACCGCATCGTTGTTGCGATCCCAGCCCAGGTAATCGCTCCAGTAGTTGCCGTGGCCGTCAGCCGACCATTCCTGCAAACGGGTGGCGACGTACTTGACCTGTCTTTGGTTGCCGACAAAGGCATTATCGACGATCCGGTTGTCTTCGGAGCCTGCGGTGAGGTGAATACCCACGGCGCTGCGCTCGAAGTGATTGTGTTCGATGACATTGAACAGCGAGTTGTAAATGAAGAGCGCCTTGCCCTCGGCACCGCTGATCATGCTGTCGCCGGTCGAGCCGTCGCGTACTTCGCTGACGAAGTTGTCGCGCAGTTCGGAATAGGTGATGAAGTTCATCAGGATGCCATAGTTCTGATCCTGCTCGGAGCGGTTGCCAATCACCGTCAGCTTGCGGCTCTGCATCAAGGCATAGCCGGTGCGTGTGCGGCGGGTGGTGTTGCCGAGCAACTGGTTGTCGTTGGAGTACATGTAGTGCACGCCATAGCGCAGGTCTTCCAGGGTATTGCCCTGTAGCAGGTTGCCGTTAGAGGTGTCGATGTAGATCCCGTCGCGGGTCAGCCGCACCTGATTACCGATCACCCGAGCGCCGCGCACGGCATACAGATGAATGCCGTTGCCGCGGTCTTGGGAGCGAATACTCGGGTCGCCTTCGATATCGTTGTCGATCACGCTGACGTCATGGGTGCTGTCCACCCAGATGCCGAAGCCTGGCCCTTTCATGCGGTTATGGCGTATCACTGCCCCCCGGGCTTTGGGACCGATGAAAATCGCCGAGTTCATGGCCGTCATGTCGCGCCCCCAGTCGAGCAAGGTGCACCCCTCGATCCGCACGTCGGGCGCGCTGATGAACAGCGCGTTGCCCTGTCCCTCGCTCTGAATCACCGCGCCCGGCTCACAAAAAATCTGCATCGATTGATCGACGCTAAACGAGCCGCGGTATTCCCCCGCCGGCAGGTGCCAGCGTTGCTCGGCGTCCAGCTTCAACGGCAGCGTGGTGATGGGTTGTACTGCCGCCAGCGCGCTGCCACCTGTCACCAGCGACGCCAGCACAATGACCTTCATCGGGGTTGGCTTGAATAGGGTCATTGGCCTGCGCTCCTGACGATGGACTACCGTCAGGCCTTCTCGACCAGCATGCGGCCGACCATTTCCATGTGCAACGCATGACAGAACCAGCTGCAGTAGTACCAATGCAGGCCGGCCTTGTCGGCGGTGAAGGTGATGGACGACGTCTGTTGCGGACTGATCTCCATGCTCACGCCATGGTTGGTCATGACGAAACCATGGGTCACGTCTTCAATCTTGTCGATGTTGGTGACGGTCACGGTGACCTCGTCACCCTGTTTGACGGTGAACTCCGGCAGACCATAGGCCGGGGCCATCGAGGTCATGTAGACCCGCACTTTCTTGCCGTCGCGTATGACCTTGTTGTCGGTTTCCAGCTTGATCCCGTCCTTGGCAGCGATCGCTACAGTTTCGGCGAAAAACGGGTCGTTGCGATCCCAGATTTTTTTGGTCCGGATCTGGTCGCGACGGGCCATGACGCAGTCGTGAGGTTCGGCGAAGGCCGGGCCGTCGTGCACTAGTTTCATCTCGTCGCCGGAGATATCGATCAACTGATCGTTTTCCGGGTGCAATGGGCCGGTCGGCAGGAAGCGGTCCTTGGAGAACTTGCTCAGGACCATCAACCATTTTCCGTCAGCCTCGCTGGTTTCGGTCAGCGAGGCATGGTTGTGACCCGGCTGGTACTGCACGTCGAGCTTTTGCTTGATGTAGTTGACCTTTTCGCCAGTGTAGGCGCGAACGGCTTCGTCCATGTTCCACTTGACCACCTGGCTGTCGATAAACAGCGTGGTGTAGGCATTGCCGCGGCCGTCGAAGGTGGTGTGCAGCGGACCCAGACCCAGTTCCGGCTCGCCGACCACAGCATCACGCGGATCCTTGAGTTTATCGTCGAACAGATCGTCCAGCTTGGCGGTGGCGATGATGGTGCAGGTGGGCGATAGCTTGCCGGCGGCGATGAAATACTTGCCGTCGGGCGACATATTGATGCCATGCGGGTTCTTCGGCACCGGGATATAGCGGGTGAACTCGCTGTCCTTGCCCTCGGTTTTACGACCATCGACCACCGGAGCTTTCGAATCACCCAGGGTGATGAACTTGCCGGCCTTGATCGCTGCCTCGATGCGCGGAATGTTGAAGACCACCACCCAGTCGCGCTCATTGCGCATCATGCCGCCCAAGTCGTAGGCCTTCTCCGCGTTGTAGCAGGTCGAAGCCGCATACTTGCCGGTGTAGTCGGCATCGGTGTTGTCCAGGTTGCCGTCGACTATGACCTGGAACGCCATCTCCATTTTCTCGGCATCAACGGCGTTGAACATGGTGTAGCTGTTTTTGTCCTGCAGGTCGAAGGTGCTGCCGTCATTGGGATGCGGAATGACGAATTCGGCATTGGCGAATACGTACTTGGTGTGCGGCATTTTCTGCAGACGCAGACCGTGCACGGCCTGCACATTCGGTACGGTGAGCATCTTGTCGCATTTCATGACATCCAGGCGGATGCGCGCGACCCGGCTGTTGGCTTTGTCGTTGATAAACAGGTACTTACCGTCGTACTTGCCATCAGTCATGGATAAGTGCGGGTGGTGGCAGTCGCCGTTAAGGAATTTGGCGCTGTCGCCCATGATCCGCTTGCTTTCGTTGGTCAGGCCCCAGCCGGTGGCAGAATCGATGTTGAACACCGGAATGCGCAACAGCTCGCGCATCGACGGGATGCCCATGATCCGCACTTCGCCCTGGTGGCCACCACTCCAGAAACCATAGTAATCGTCCAGATCGCCCGGCCCCACGTGGATCTTCGATTGCGCGTCCTTGGCCGCTGCCGCCCAGGTTTCGCGGGTGAATACCACGCTGCCAAGGGCCGAGGCACCGGCCAGCGCGACACTGGCTGCGGCAGTGGTGCCGAGAAAACCACGACGGCTGAGACCGGTCGATTCCGGCTCCTGCACTGGTTTCATGGCTTCATGATCGTTTTTTGACTTGTTATCGCTCATGGGTCTTGCTCCATTGGGTGCAGATATGAAAAAGCTCGGTCGTTCGATTCTTGATGTCTCGTTTATAGCGAGGGGCTCAGGGCTCGAACACTTGCACGACCGGAATCAACTCAGCGCGATCCAGCACTGGTGCAGGCTTGCTCCGCGTCTTGCGCTTGTTCTTGATGACCAGTGGCGGGCATTTGTTTTCGTTATGATAGGTCATCTGGCAATCGAGGCAGTAATGGCACTCGTTGGCGTTGATATGGCCGTCCGGATGGATTGCCTGGATTTCGCATTCCTTGGCGCAGAGCTGGCAAGGGGTACCGCACTCTTTGCGGCGTTTGAGCCAGTCGAACAGCCGCAGCTTGGTCGGAATCGCCAGCGCCGCGCCCAAGGGGCAGACGTAGCGGCAGTAGACCTTGCGGGTAAAGATATTGATCACCAGCAACGCCACCGCGTAGGCCACGAACCACCATTGGCGATCGAATTTCAGGGTGATGGCGGTCTTGAACGGTTCCACCTCGGCAAATTGCTCGGCAGTGGTCATCGACTCCAGGGAGATGCCGAACAGCAGCAGCAGGATGATGTACTTGATCGCCCACAACCGCTCATGGACCGCGAACGGCAACTCATATTGCGGAATCTTCAGCTTGCGCGCGGCTTCGTTGATCAACTCCTGCAAGGCACCGAATGGGCAAAGCCAGCCGCAGAACACGCCACGGCCCCAAAGCAGGATGCTGGCGGCGGTAAAGGTCCAGAGGATGAAAATGATCGGGTCCGTGAGAAACAGTTCCCAGCGGAAGTTCTCGAACAGGGCATGGACGAACGTCAGCACGTTCACCACAGAAATCTGCCCAAGGGCATACCAGCCGATGAACACCACGGTGAAGACCAGGTAAACGCGACGCAGCCAATGGAGGAAGCGCGGGTATTTGGTAAAGGTGTCCTGCAGGAACAAAATCACCATCAGCACGACAAGAGCCGTGACCAATACCCCGATCTGGAACGCTTTCTGGTACCAGATGTTTACCCAGGTCGGCCGGTTGGCAATCTCGATGGCGGCCAGTTCTTCGGCAGTGGGCGGTGGCCGCAGGAGGTATTGCTCGGGCATCTGGTAAGACAGCTCGAAGCTACTGAACACGCCGCTGACCGCGCCTGTCTGACGACGTACCAGCAATTCCAGGGACCAGGGCGATCCTGGATCGAACCGGGCCGGTTCACGCACAATGAAAATCGACATTTCATCGAATTCTGGCATGCCCTTGGCAAACACGTCGGAGAGCCGCTGGTGGTCCATGTCGCGGAAACTGATGACATTGCCAAACTGGCGCAATTGCACCCGATCGAAAATTCCGCCGCGCACATAACCCGAGCCCTTGTAGGAGAACAGGCCGCGGCCCAGCACCGCGATGGCCTGCTCGCCCGGTTTGAGATCCTGCATGAGGAAACGGTACTGATTGTCGCCCAACAGGTTGCGACCGATGGCTGGCGGGTTCAAATCGGCGGTGTACAGCTCGATAAAGGTATCATCGACCTGATCGGCGGCGGCGTTGTCGATGCCTTCGGCTTCGGTGCCCTTGAAGGCGGCATCAACCTGACCACGGGTCAGGTTCAACCGGCGCACTGCGCCGTTGCCGGTCAATTGCTCCCAGGTGGCGGGTTCGTAAAAGTCCTGGCGCACAGTGGCGGGCTTTTGTGCTGCGCCGGCCCTGTCCTCGATCAGCTTCACCGATACGGCGACCTTTTGCGCAGCGCGCATGATGATCTCATTGACCACCATGACGGTCACCGTCGCGCCGGAGATCCCATCGACCGTCACCGCCTCCGGATCACCGGAGTGACCGACAACCACCCTTTTGTCGGCCTTGATGCCTTTGTACTTGGCATCGAAGGCATGAAGCTTTTCCACAGGAATACCAATCAGCAGAATCGGCTCATGGTGTTCCAGCACGTAGGCATCCTGGATGACACCCTGGGTGTCGAGGATGACCTGCATGTTGATCGGTTTGCCCGAGTAGGCTGGAATGTCGACCACGTCCTGACTCTGGAACACATAACCGAGCAGCGTCGTTCCGACGCTGATGGTGCGCACCTTGAACTCACCTGTCGGCTCGGAAAGGCTGTCACTGTCAGGGAAAACAGTTTCAATACGTTGCTGCTCAAGGCCACCGTATTCCTTCGCCTGTAATCCGGAAAAGCCACCGCACAGCAAAATCAGCACAAGTAATAGCGCATGTTTGAATGGACGAAGGATGCATGACCTTGATAACATTGAAACTTTAGGGGTACTCATGAAATGTTGAACTATCGATTCCACTGAATTATCAAGGGGATAACGATTATGCTCAGATGCCTCTTAGGGATTAATGTGCGTAACAGTCCTCCTTATGAGCGTACATGGCAAACAATATTTTTTACCGCAATCTCTAAAAGCTTAAAAATTCTTCAAGGTCAAACGTTCAATATAATTAAAATGCTAGGTATACAATAACTTACGCAGAATAATTGCACCTAAACCAGGTTGATGCAATTAACCTGCTGCCTACGGCATCAAGGAATACGACAGCACCGCTATTTGAAACCTGATCTAGCAAACGCGTATGCTCGAAAAACGAGATCGACATCCTCAACGAGCTGCTTCGCGCGGCACATAAAACGTCTTCAAGCTGGGAAGATGCAGGCGTAGACCACAAGCGAGCGCCTCGACCAGGTTAAAGAGGGTGCCATTCTTGAGGATCAACACCAAACCCATCACATGTCAGGCGATTTGTTCGGGAAAGATCGGCTGGCCATGCCCTTCGACATAATAAAACGTGCCGTCCTTCTGGATCTGCCCGATGAATCGATGCCGGAGGTAAAAGCCGCCGTTGTAAAAATAGCCGTCGATGAACACATCATGACCGGCCTGTCGGGCCCGATAAAACACCTTGGGTTGCATAGTGAGCAGCATGGTGGATTCCCTTTCCAGAAAATGGCGGTTGCCTCGAGCATGGCGCGCAGCGTCTCTTCCTGAATGTCAATTCGGCCTGTCGGACCTGAGACGCACGGTCAAACACCAGGTACAACCCTTCGACGTCCGCCGGGTTAAGCGCACGTACGGTTTCCACGCCCAAGGCAAACCTTCGGCGCGGGTCGCCGTGTGCAGCGTGTCCGGCAGATTCTCTGCGCTGCTGATAGCGCGCAGCAACTTGCTGGCCTGGGCGCGAATCGCGGCAGGCAGGCCCAATGGCGCCAAAGGATCGGCCAATACGTTAGGTTCACGGTCGTTCATGACTTCACTTCCTGCAAATCGTCTAGCGTCACCGGCATCGGCGAACCTGAGCCCCCAAAAAAGGTATGGGTGTGAGGCATGTCATTTTTCCTGGCAAATCACGGGATGGGAATACCGATTTACAGGGACAAGGTAGACCACTCCCAGGGAATCTGGTGGCCAGTAGCCACGCAAGAGCCCGCCTCAAGCTTTTTTAGGCAGTCGAAGATCGTTAACACATGTAATGGACAACTAATCCCGGCCAGCGGCGCGGGGGTTCCTTTCTATTCGTTATGCAGTCGGTAGTGCTCTATAGAAAATACTTAGCCGATCCGGTGGCTGGCTGACGTGAAAAGTATGCACCCCCCAAAGGTTGGGCGTTTTTTATGGGGCATCCTGGATTCTCAATATAACCAGGTAATTCCGATGAAAACTGTGGTGAGTGCAGATGGCAAAATCTACGAGGAGCGTGAACGCATCAGAGAAATAGTGTACTGGACGCCTTGGGGCGGGAGATTCAAACCGACACAGTTGTTGAGTATTGGGTATGCCAAGAGGTTAGTGCGGCCCGCAGCCCGAATAGCGAGGACCCGGCCTCTTGATCCCTGCAGGGTGAACTCAGCACTCGGTGAGGGGGTGCTGGGGCCAAAGCCCTGGCTCTCAGTCGGTAACGGCGGTTTTGTAGCGGTCGGCATGAAGACCTTTGTGTCGCCCCTGGCCCGCATATTCGACGAGGCGCGCGTAATAACCGTCTCGTTGGGTTGAATCCCGGCGCGTATCAGAACAACCCCGCTTGGATTTTCTGCTGCAGCAGCGAGGCCAATACTCGGCTGGGGTACTGGGCTTGCAGTCCCCAGGCTTTACAGCCGAGTGCATGACTAAACGTCCCTGCGTCCGTGAGATCCTGAACGCGCCCACACAGCCGGCAGCGCACCCGCGAGCCGTCGAGTTCCCAGTGTTTGTTCCAGGCTTGCAGCGGTAGGTAGGTCACGGGCATTTAAAAACAGGCCTTTGGTGAGGAGCGATAGGGGCTGAGTGGTGCGTAACACTACTCACTCTGAGCAATGAAAGTCTCAAATTCGGTAGGAATCTCAAAACCCAACGCCAAGTACCAGGCGCGTGGCGTGCCCGGGCGCTCATGCCTTCGGCCGCCAAGCTTTGGCCTGCGCTTCGAACTGCCGCCCATACTCCAAGGTGTCAGGGTAGACGCTGTGCTGCGCCACCCAGGCGAACACCACGGCGCAGGCACTGGCCAGCTCGCGACCCAGCCCCCACACAGCTCGCTCAAGTCGAACCCGCCGTTTTCCGCCGCGTTCCACCAAGCCAGCAGGAAGTTCGCGCACCTACGCGACTGTTTGGTATCGCCCTGGGCCACGGCCAGGGACCCTTCCAGAGCCTGGCGGGTATTGGCGTTGAGGGTGTCGATCATTTCTTGGGGTCCTTAATGGGAATCACAATCTCCAGCACCTGACGCACTGCGTCGCCCTCGAGCATGACGCGCAGCGTCTCCTCTTGGGGGCTTTTACGCATCGATCAGCGCCGTCGCATGCAGCGTCAAAATGCTGAAAGCTGTCTGGCTCAACGCGCCCTCTAAGTACCAGGTTTTCAATAGGGCCAACAACGGTGGCCCCCCGGCGTGCGGATGTTGGTGTACGCGACGGCACAACCAATAGATTATTTCCTGGGCGACTTCGGGGTTATCCACCCCCTCGGCATCCAAGGCATCACTGATCGCAGCCGCGAGTTCAGCGATGTCCGGATCTACTTGGCGTAACGCCTCCAAACCTTCCTGCGCGCGATGACTGGGGGGCAATGGCATTGGCGATTTTTTTTCCAGTGAGTAATGGACGGCGTATCAAACCAACCTCGCGCACCTCGCCGCTCTCGAACATGGTTCGCAGCGCATCTTCGTGAATACCTTGACGCATTTCCCTCGACCTTATGTAGCAGCAGCTTCAGGTGAGTCTTGTGAGGGCAGCGTCTCTTCCTGAATCCCGGCGCGCATCAAAACAACTCCTCTTGGATTTTCTGTTCCACGATCATCCCCAATTCTCGGAAGGGATATTGGCCATCCACGCGGTGAGCTGGGCAGCCCAGAGCATGGTTAAATGCCCCTGGGTTGGTGAAGTGCTGAACACAGTCACAGCGCCGGCAGCCCACCCAAGGGCCATCGAGCTTCCAGCACTTATTCCAAAATTGCAGCGGCAAATAGGTCACGAACATTAAGAGCAGGCCTGTACGGTAAACGGAGAGGCTGAGTGCGCGTAACAACCACCCACTACTATAAGGGTAGGCCAGTCTCGGGGGACTGGTGTTCAGCCGGCGCAAAAAGCCCAACGGCGCGGGCTTTTCTGGGACAGGCATTTAACGAGAACGCCGTTCCTATTGACGCAAAGCACGGTATAGCGTGGTTCGATAATCTCCTAGAAGACGGGCACTTCTACTCCCGAGCAAGCCTATAGATAACGTCGCGGCGTGCGAGGATTTTCGTGTCCTTTCTTTCGAGGCGCTGAGTCATTGCTTTAAGCTGAGCAGCTGTTTGCAGTTGATGGGTGTCAGCGGGTGGCCACACAGAGGGTGCGTCAGCCAGGCGCGTAAGTGCATTGACTTGACCACCCATTCGCATTGCCACTGACCATCAATTGCATTCGTGCTGACCAACCGTTGCATTCGACTTGACCAGCCCACGTGGTAGTGACGATCGGCAGAGAACGCCCCATTGCTGACATTGACGACGAGAAAGCCAGCAAAATAGATCCCTCAAATGAGACGACAAAACCTAGGAGCATTCGATAAGCAACATCCCGCCGGGTCAACGGAACTCGAAGAGTTCGAAGTGCAGATTAGCTTTCGGAATCCGGTTGATATCCATCAGATCATGCACCTTGGTCAGTAAGCCTTTGGGACCGCAAAAACTTACGTGAATTTTGTGTGGTTCGGTTTGCGCCACCGCTTGACGCAAGGTTTCGGTCAACTGTTCGATTCCACCAACATTACGAACAAAGTGTGCCCCACGCATCTTGGTCATGGTTTGTAACTCCTCCGGCGCTGGGAACGCGCGCGAGGGCGTGAAGCAATAGACCAGAGTCGCTTTTTCGAAGTCTTTAGCGTCTGGATCTTGCAACCAGGAAATGAAGGGAGAAATACCCACACCTGCGCCGATCCAGATTTCTCGCTCGGCCTCAGAAACGCGTTTAAAACGTCCGTAAGGGGCATATATAGTGGCGCGCATTCCGATTTTTGCGCACTCGCAGAGCTTTTTGGTGTAATCCCCCAGCCCTCTGATCATGAACGCAATCGGCCCATTCGGCCCATTGGCGCTAGCTATCGTGAAGGGGTGTGGCTCCCGCAGGCCTTTTTGCTGCATTGCCAGAAACGCGAACTGCCCGGCTTTGAAGTCAAAGCCTTTATGAATGGGCTCCAGTTTTAAATGCAGTGCATAATTTTCTTTATTCACGGCTGTCACACGGTACTCGCCCGCACGGGCAATAAATGGATAGAGCACTAGTTTGTAGACAGCGGCGAGCACACCTAGTCCGCAGAACAGCGTCAACCAGATACCAGAAGGGCTGAGCAGGGTGATCGGCGATTTGAAGCTGAGCCAATGCAAGATCACGATCAGGAACAATGGGCCGGACAGCTTGTGCCACCATCGCCATAGGCTGTAAGGAATGTTGCGGTTCAGCGCCAGTAGCACTATCAGACCCAGTGCGACATAGCTCAACTGGCGTACCAGTCGCGTCCAGTATTTTGGCAGTTCCAGGATAGGTACGCTGTTCCAAACATCCAGATTCGCCTTGAATACAAAGTGATACGTAGCAAACACGAGAGCCCATATGCCTAGCCATTTGTGCGACTCATAGACGCAATCCAGGCCGCCAAACAGATCCTCAACTACACCCCAGCGACTGGCCAGCAGGCAGGCAGCAGCCATGTAAATCAGTGCGCTAGTCCCAAGTGCCAGGCTAAGGGTTGCCGACGTCAGCCAAGTATCGACAGGTATTTCAATCAGCAGCGCCAGTGTGGTAATTAGCAAGATGCCGAGTATGCAGTGCGAGGCTTTCAACCCGAGTGCTCCAATCATTAATTCGGTGCTGTAAGACTGAACCTCACCATCCTTGGAAGTTTCAGGGGCTCCCGACTATAGCAAATTGCAGAAATAGGCTTTTGACCTCGATCATAATCAGAGAGAAAATTCAAACGAATCCGCTCGTACATACAACCCCTTGCTACACTTGGTATTCCGACTGGCTTCCTGATCACTTTAACCAACCTCTTTGCTTTTTTGGTGGGCAATTGCATCGACGTAATAACCCTATGTCTCCTATTGGTCGATTCTGTTAAAAAGTCGGCCATAGTTCCACGCCAAAAAAAGCACGCGCCTGAGATTGAGAACCTATTTGAGCAGAAGACTCTCCAGGCTCGGATTTCGCGTAGCGGCGCCAAAAAGGGCGTTATCTGTTAGTGGGCAGTATGCGGGCAGTTTGGAAGGACTGATGTTTTCAACAGAATCGGTCGGCTGAGGCACTCTCCTTGAGTGGCACCCGCTGGCACTCCTCAACTGCAAATAGCTGGTCAGCGCGAATGCAAACGACCGTTCAGTGGCGATGTAATTAGGTGGTCAAGTGAATGCAATTACGCAAGCCAGGCACTAAAGGACAGCAACCGACCCATTGCAGCCAGGCGGATCGAGGCAGTTAGCTGTCTGCGAAGGCGGAACATGCGTCTCTCGACTACGAAATCGACCCCACACGCATGACTGGTTCCGCGTTAGATTTGAGTCAATAGGTGAGCTTGTTGACGGATGTTTACCAAAGGTAGTGAATAGCTCACCATCATCCGGTTTGATCGGCAAAACGAACAACAACGCCTGCTCATCGAGCAACTGCAGCTGGAGCGGGAAATCCTCGAACCACAGCAACGCGAGAAACTGGCTCTGTTGTTGATGCAGCCCGTCGGCACCGGCACCATCTAGCAGCTGCATCGCCAATGACGAAATCGATGGAACAAATCCGGACAGCCATCGTTAGACGATAGGAGCCGCCCTTCGCTGCTCCAACCAACAGGAGTTACCCAGATGATCAGCAAACCCAAAGCCTTCGCTCTCGCCTTCATCCTCGGCAGCGGCACGCTGGGCTATGCCGGCATCGGCCTCGCCGCTACAAATCACGATCACGGCCATGCCGACGGCGCGACGGCGCTGCAACTCGACGAGGGCACCCGCTGGGCCACCGATGCGCCGCTACGCAAGGCGATGGGCAAGGTAAACGAGAGCATGCGCCAGGCCCTGCCCGGGATCCACGAGAACCGCCTGCCTGCGGTGCAGTATGGCCAGCTCGCTGAAGAGGTCCGAAGCCAGGTTGCCTACATGGTCGAGAACTGCAAGCTGGGCGCCGAAGCCGACGCGCAGTTGCACCTGATCATCAGCCGGCTGTTAGCCGGCGCCGATTCCATGGCAGACACTCGGGCCACACAGCGCGACGGTGCAATCACCGTAATGGGCGCATTAGGCGATTACGCTAGCTATTTTTCCGACGACACTTTTATCCCGATCAAGCATTGACAGGCTGCCAGGTCGCCTCTTGTCCGGCTGCGCTGGCGCGCTCGCAGGGGTGACCGACTCGGTCGCCAGAGGCACGCCGACCACACCTTTTTCGCGGTCGCCACTACGGGCCAGCAGGCTGGCAGTGGCTGGCTGCAGATAGCTTCCAGCTGGCGTTGCAGCATCGTTTCGACCACCGCCCGGGCGATCCGCTCACCCCCCGGTTCGCAGCCCAGCCGATAGCGATACAGACGCGCCGGCCACCCCTTCGGCTGAACCAGCACGCGATCACCAGGAATCATCGCCACCGTCTGGTCGCACCCCGAGGGCTTCGCCACCTAGTCGGCCGAGAATGATCGGCGCCACGTCGACCTGAGTGCCGACCACGTCGCGACGGCTGCCGAAGCGCTCGCTGATGCTCGGCGCAATCAGCAGCAGCGACACGTTGAAGCGGAACAGGTCCATCTCAGTCACTTCCTTTGCCCTAGGGCAATTCGTTGCTGCTCCAGATCCTAACCTTGCGTCGAAACCCGAACGTATCCAATCTGCTGAGCTTCGTTTTCCATGAAGCACCTGTTGCATTTATTGTCGCAGGTAATTTATGACGTGCGACAGATTTATGCGACATCTCATAGGCAGCAAATTCAGCAGCGACGTTCTGTCGCATAACTTAGGAGTAAAGCGACGACTATGGCTTGGAGCGACGGGCAGCTCAGCGTTTTATCGCCTTGGGCGGATAAGGGGTTTGAAAAGTATGGAACTGAAAGTGCACTTAAGTTCGGAGGTCTTGGAGACGACCTTTCACCGTAGAGATGTCACAGATCTTCGTCTGGATTACGCAGCGGTCTCAGCTCACCTCGGGTGACCTCTTCCGGTACCGCGAAGGAGTATCGACCCAGCATATGATGTGCTGTCCTGCACCGGATACCCATACCGGAGAGCAGGAGTCGAACTTGGCCAGCTCAAGTGGTGTGGCTGCCTTGTGGCTCGGCCTTTACTGGGTCGTTACTCCGATTAATTCGGCACACGCGTCTACCAACGATAAACGGTCTCTGGCAACCTGACAATCCTGAATGATCGCTTTCAGCTTATGATTCTGGATAGTCCAACTAAATTAACAGATTGGCTGAAAGTTAAATCAGTGAGGTAATATTTGCCTGATGCTTTTAACTGTTTGCATAACAGTCAGGTTCGCCGCTTCCATTGCACTCACATGTTTAAGCGTAGCTTTCAGATCACCTTTAGCATGGGCAACAATCGCCGCCAAACCACTGCTATGTACGAGTCTGTGGGGTATTTCCAAACGTCGTAACGTTGCATCATGGGGAGTCTTTGAGTTTTTTTGCTCATAGTACCACTGACCAAATAAGCATTCGGTTTCATCAGGCAGGATCAGCGGTTCTTGGCGAGGGTTGATCAGCCGATCATAGACTGCAACTTTTATAGTAAGCTCTTCCATATTGGCAAGTTCTATTTTTGAAAGGACGTGCGACCGATCAATTTCAAGCTGCATAGTTTGAGCTTCTTCGAACATGCTCGTCATTGCCTCTGCGGTATGATCAATGACCGAGGTGAATATTTCCGATGCCTTACTTTGTCTAGAAATAGCGTCTTTGGCGATGCCGACTTCTTTTTGGATAGCCGATGTTTCGTTGACTATCTCCTGGGTAGCTTGAGCCGTCCTTTCCGCCAGATTACGGACCTCATTTGCCACTACGGCAAAACCTCGTCCCGATTCTCCCGCCCGAGCTGCTTCGATCGCCGCGTTGAGTGCTAGAAGGTTAGTTTGACGTGCAATATCTCTAATCAGATCGACGATGCGATCAATTTCGCCAGCACGACTGACTAAATGATTTATCACGCTTTCGAGCGCGTCCACCCCCATTTCCAGAACGTGAGATTGATCCTGTAACTCTTTGATCTGTCCACGATTACTAACCGCTGCACAAGCTACGTTTTCGGCACGCTGATGATTGCGTTCGAGTTGTTGGTTAAGCGTGGAGAAAGACTCACTTACGTGCGATAAAGAGTTACCACATGTCAAAAGATTTTCAGACAGTCCACGGTAGAAGTCTCGCTGCCGCAGGTCTTCCGCGCGCGTTTCGGTGAGGAAGGGATCGATCGCAACAGGCGTTAGAAAGGTTATTCTTGGACCTTCTGGGACCGAATCTGTTTTGTGTACATTTTTTCGCCAAAACGGACGCATTTTTAACACCTTTCCAAATTTTAATAGAACGCCCATTATTATGCGCAGCGCATCGGCTGCAGAATCATACATGGCTTCTTGGATTTCGACGTCGGACCGCTATTTAACTCCTTTTCGATTAAAGGTGAAAATCCGTTGATTACCTTTCCGTAGAGTTGTCGAATCAGGGCTTCGCTAGCGACAATAGTTTTCTGTTGCTCGACGCTTGTTTAAGACAGATGATCATACCGATAAAGATTGATGTTCTTTTTGACCGCGATCAACAAATTCTTTTTTTACGTGACGCAACAGGGCAGGCGGTCAAGGAGCAAGTGCAGTAGTCAGTTAATGAAAAAGCAACTATGGTTTTTTGCTTCGGGTACGGCTGCGCTCGATTCTTTATTGAAAACTGCGAATGGCGTCGCATTCGTCGAGGACAGCATAGCAACTCTTGAATTGAGAAACTCTTATTACAACAGCGATACCCGTGATACGCATAAGCCTACCGTAGATGAATGGTGGCAGGCGTTCGTACTCAACGTACAGTCTGGCTTCACGCAGGCAACCATTGGCCTAGGGATGGACAGCCCGCTTCTATGGAGAGGCATTCCCTCAGCTTCTGGGAATTGTGGTGTCCCAGCTCACCGCTGAGGTTCCCATCTCCGCTGACCGACTGGCGGTTACCCGGCGAGATCGAGAGTCTGCGAATCAATCCGTCGGGTAGCTTCGAGCTGGGCCTTGCTGCTCTCCTCTAGCCAAGGTGGCCCGCTGTACAGGAGCTACACTCAGGGATGGCTACCGGGAGACGGTCATGACTCTGCCATTTGCACGTTTCAAAATTGAAAACGAGGTCTACCCTTCGGACGATGAACAGTCTGTTGATGTTAGATCTCTCGCTAAGATTTCTATAGTGGCGAGCTCTAGAAAGACCATCGACTCTTATATTTTTGGTCTGGAAATATATAACACGCTGTTTGAGCTGTGGCTGGAGAAATATCCGGCTGAGACGATTAGCAAGATCGTCGATTTTATTTTACCGGCTGAGACCGTTCCCACCTCGATAGTTAATGAGGCCCGGATACTTGGCAAAGCAAGATGCGATATATTTTTTAGTGGTGATTGGATTACTTCCCGGGAATGGGATGAGTTAGCCGCCGAGAGAGGAACGGATCCTGAAGTCAGATCGCGACAATATCTTAAAGACCGACTGATATTCTCCATTCGTCACGCAGACGTAGACTACTTCCCCCTGTATGGCTTAGATGATCTCAATAAATACCAACCAGTCGCCGGCTTGCACGAAATCATCGAGCTATTGACTGAGCATAAGGACGGTTGGGCTTTCGCCTTTTGGTTCGCGTCCCCGAACACATTTCTTGGAGCCAAAGCCCCGAAGGATGTGATTGCCACAGATCCACGTGCTGTGATGGCTGCGGCTATGGAAGAGGTACATGGGTTGCGACACGGGTGATGCCTGGAAATACACTTCCAACTGGGGGAGATCCTCTTGAAGATTACCGGCAGGGTTGAGATGGAGGTGGTTGTCGAAGTCATGTGTGACAGATGTGGAGGCACCACCCAGGTTGAGGGGAACGGTCTCCAGTTTGGAACGATGAGGGCCCAATGGGGCTATGGTTCGCAGCATGACGGTCAGGTATACGAACTGCATCTGTGCGAGACCTGCTTTTTTGCACAGCTCACGGACATCAAGCGCGAGCGCTGGACGCGAGAGATGTTTTCGGCCGAAGGAGATGCCATTAGGGATGACGACAATTTTGGGCTGGTTGAAAAAGGAGTTTTTTTTGGCCCTTCAGGTAGCTAGAGGTGCTTACCGGTTGACGGGCATCAAAGTGACCGAGCCCCGAGCTCACTTTTTCACCGTTTTTTGTGCTAAAAATACAATAAGATCAGTTAGTTACGAGTTTGCGACAGTTTTTATTAGTTGAGGCTTCTGTCGATCACCCCAGATTTCGCTTCTGCGACAGTTTTTGGATTTATTTTTTTGTCGGTTTGGCTCCGCGTTTACTGGGCGCGATGCGACAGTTTTTATTCCTTAAGATCAATGTCGATTGAAATCAGCTCAGAAAACTGATGATTGATCGACATTTACCCAAGGCTTTCAGCGCAAACTGGATCGCCAAGATCGCAGCCTGCGGCAGCTCCTACGGGGGATCGGTGTAGCGACGGATATACGCGGTCGGCGTAGGAGCTGCCGCAGGCTGCGATCTTTTTTGGGGCACCGGGAGCTTAATTGAACGGCATTTGCGTTTGCTCTTGCCAAAGAGGTGCCTCCATCGACAGGTTCCAGGAAATGCAGGTGTTCCTCGCCGTGGCGCAGGAGCAGGGTTTTTCTGCTGCGGCGCGGCGTTTGGGCATGTCGGCAGCCAGTGTCACACGGGCGGTCGCCGCGCTGGAGAAACGCATCGGCGCGCAGTTGCTGACGCGTACTACCCGTAGCGTTCACCTGAGCGAAGCCGGTCAGCGTTATCTGGAAGACTGCCGACGTATCCTCGCCGAACTCCAGGAGGCCGAGGCCTCGGCGGCGGGCAGCCATGCCCAGCCGCGGGGACAACTGACGATCACGGCGCCGGTATTATTCGGTGAGCTATTCGTGACACCCGTCATGGTCGCTTATCTGGATCAGTTCCCCGAGATCAGCATCAATGCCTTGCTCGTCGACCGTGTGGTGAGCATGGTCGAGGAGGGGATTGATGTGGCGGTGCGCATCGGTGAGCTGCCGGACAGCAACCAGCATGCGATCCCGGTGGGTGAAGTGCGGCGGGTGATTTGCGGCTCGCCCGGTTACCTGGCGAGTCATGGCCGGCCTCTGCATCCTGATGACCTGTGTCAGGCACGCATCGTCGCTACATCGTCCGTCGGGCAGACCAGGAGTTGGCAATTTCAGCAGGCGGGTACAGCCCTGAGCGTTCGCCCCGAGCCACGGCTGGTGGTCACCGCGAATCAGGCAGCGATCACTGCGGCCTGCCTGGGTTGGGGATTGACCCGGGTCCTGTCTTATCAGGTCGCCGGCAGGGTTGCCGCCGGCGAGCTGGAAATCGTTCTGCAAGACTTTGAACTGCCGCCACTGCCCATCCATGTGGTGTATCAGGGGGGGCGCAAGGCCCCGGCCCGGGTGCGTAGCTTTGTCGATTTCGTGGTGCAGGCGTTGCGTGAACATCCTGCGCTGAAAGCCTGAAGCTTTATTGCACCTGATGAAATAATGGATTGTGTTTTCTGGTTATTCTGTTGTTTTCGTCGTCGGTGGAAGATAGCTCCCATCGACGCGGCTCTGTCCTGGACTGCGCGATTACCCTGCGGAGTCCTGCATGTCCCAACCAGCGATCAAACTCTATAATTTCCCGCGCTCCGGTCATGCCCACCGAGTCGAGTTGATGCTTTCGCTGCTCGGCCTGCCCACTGAACGGGTGTTCGTCGATCTGGCCAAGGGCGCTCATAAACAACCCGAGTTCCTCGCGCTGAATGCTTTTGGCCAGGTTCCGGTCATCGATGACCAAGGGATGGTACTGGCCGACTCCAATGCGATTCTGGTGTACCTGGCGCAGAAGTATGGCAAAGGCCGCTGGCTGCCGACGGACCCGGTTGGCGCTGCCAGAGTCCAGCGCTGGTTGTCGGTCGCGGCGGGGCAGATTGCCTCAGGACCGGCCGCGGCTCGGCTGATCACGGTGTTTGGCGCACCCTATAACGCTGAAGAAGTCATTGCCCGTTCCCACAGCCTGCTCAAGGTGATGGATCAAGAATTGACCAACACTTCCTACCTGGCGGGCGAAGAACCGACCATCGCCGATATCGCCGCCTACACCTACATTGCCCATGCGCCGGAAGGCAATGTCTCGTTGGACGACTATGCCAATGTGCGCGCCTGGCTGGCCCGCATCGAAGCCTTGCCGGGGTTTGTCGCAATGCCACGTACGGTGGCCGGCTTGCAAACCGCCTGAAATCAGCGAACCCGGCGCAGCCAGGCCGGGCCGTTCAGACTGCGCCGTCGGCGCAAGGGAAACCGCAATGAACCTTCAATCACCCTGGCATGCCGGTGAGAAGCAGTTGCAGGCGCACGTTGGTGTCGCTGAGCGCATGGAAGCATTCGGCCCCAAGGTTATCCGCAACTTTCTGCCTGAGCAGCACCGTCAGTTCTATCAGCAATTACCCTTCATGCTGTTCGGCGCGGTGGATGCCGACGGTAATCCTTGGGCCAGCATTCTCGAGGGGAAACCGGGTTTCGCCCACTCTCCCGAGCCTGCGCTGTTGCAGCTCGACAGTCTGCCGCGCCCGGACGACCCGGCTCAATTGCAGGCAGGTGCGGCGATCGGCTTGTTGGGGATCGAGCTGCATACGCGGCGGCGCAACCGGATCAATGGGCGAGTCAGCGAGATGACCGCTAACGGCTTGACCGTGGTGGTGGAACAGTCTTTCGGCAATTGCCCGAAGTACATTCAGCTGCGCCAATTCGAATCGGTGCCTGTCGCAGCTCCCTCGACGCCTGCGGTGCAGCGTCCAGGCAGGTTGGATGCTAGCGCGAGCGCAATGATTCGGCGGGCCGACACCTTCTTTGTCGCCAGTTACGTCGACATTGAAAACCAGCGTTCGGTGGATGTTTCACATCGGGGCGGGCAGAGCGGGTTTGTTCAGGTTGACGGTAACTGCCTGACCATTCCCGATTTCGCCGGCAACCTGCATTTCAACACCCTGGGCAACCTGTTGCTCAATCCGCGGGCCGGTTTGCTGTTCATCGATTTCACCACCGGGGATCTGCTGCAGGTCAGTGGGCGTACCGGGATTATTCTTGAAGGGCCGCAGGTCGATGCCTTTCAAGGCGCCGAGCGGCTCTGGACGCTGAAGGTGGAACAGGTGGTCCGCCGGCCCGCAGCACTGGGTTTGCGCTGGCGGTTCGAGGCATTCTCTCCCAACAGTCGGATGACCGGTACCTGGGAACAGGCAGCTGTGGGAGCGGGCTTGCCCGCGAAGCGAACGCCTTGATGTATCAGAAATACCGCATCATCGTTCTTCGCGAGCAAGCTCGCTCCCACAGGGTTTTCGTTGCCTGCACCGACAATCACCACTGGAGGTTTTGTGAACGTGCAAAATACGCATTCAACCTGCCATGGCCTGACGGTATGCACCTGCGGTTATCTTCGCGCAGCGACCCCAGGAAAAAAGCCTTGCCCGTAGCAATCCAGCCTCTTGGCAGTGCAGCCAATGCGTTTGATCGTCGATCAAGCGGCTCATCGCCTCGCGCAAGCCGTCCACATCGTCAGGTTCAATATAGTTGCCAGCGTCACCTGCGACCTCCGGCATTGCCGAACGTCGGGTCAGAATCACCGGAGTACCGCTGGCCATGGCTTCCAGGACTGGAAGGCCAAAGCCCTCATAGATCGACGGGAATACCAGCGCCCTTGCACCCGCCACCAGCTGTGCCACCTGCTCATCCGGCAGATAACCCAGCAGCCGGACGTGACCGCAGGCCAGGGCCTTTTGCAGCTCATCACTGAACTGCCTGCGTTCCCAGCCGTTCATCCCGACAATCAGCAACGGGTAACGCTGGCGCACCCGCTCAGGCAGTTGCCCATGAGCGCGCAAGGCCAGCACCAGGTTTTTGCGCGGTTCCAGCGTGCCGACACAGAGGAAATACGCCTGCGCTTGCACGCCATGGGGCTTGAGTACCTCCTGCAACGTATCGAGCGAACGTGGATGGAAGCGCGGGGCCACGCCCAGGGGCGCAACGACGAAGCGTTCAGCCGCAAGGCCAAAGTACTGACGGGCTTCATCGGCGACGAATTGTGAGTCGGTCAGGATCAATCGTGCCTGCTGCAGGCCCTGGGCAAGTCGTCGTTCTATCTCTTTCAACCGCGCCGGTGGCTGGGTCGAGGGATAGTGCAGGTGGGTCAGGTCGTGCAGGGTGATGATGGTCGGGCCTTTGAATGCCAGGGGCCACAAGCTCGGTTCATGATAGAGGTCGATGGCCTGGGACCGTCCCTGGTCAAAGCGCCGCTGCTCCAGCCAACGGCGAGCCTGATAAGCCCCCGGCGCGCGTCGTAGCCAGGGAGTCAGTCGGGAATAGCCAGGCATGGCGGCGGCCGGCAGCGTAGAACTCCAGCCCCAGCCATGGAACAGCGAAAGCTCCAGGTCTGGCTCCAGCGTCAGGGCCGTCACCAACTCGGCCAGGTAGTGGCCGATGCCGGTGCGCGGCGCCTGGAGAATCCGTGCGTTAAGGGCAATCCGCATGCTGCCTCTCTACCTCGGCCGGCGCACGCTTGAGGTTGCGCTGGACACGCTCGACCAGCTGCGCACTGGCTTCGCGCCAACCCAGCCAGCGCCACTCGCGGACATTGCGCACTGCCGGAAACTCGCCGGTGCGTTCCATGTGCATGACAAGATCGGCAAGGCTCTGTGGCTCCGCCAGATCGAAATAGGCCATGAACTCGCCGCCAATCTCGCGGAACACCGGAATATCGCTGCCCATCGCTGGCAGGCCACGCTGCATGGCTTCGACCAGCGGCAAGCCAAAACCTTCGACATACGAAGGGAATACCAGCGCCGTCGAGTGCGTATACGCATGTTCGAGACTTTTGTCGGTGAGCGAGTTGAACATGAACAGGCGCTTGTTCAGTTCGGGATGGTGGCGAACACGTTCGATCAAGGCGTCGCATTTCCAGCCAATGCGCCCGGCGATGCACAGTCGGGCACTTGAGCCAGCAGCCCAGGCGCGCTCGAAGGCATCGATCAGATAGCGATGGTTCTTGCGCGGCTCGATGGTGCTGACCATGAGAAACACCGGAGTTCGCTGCTTGAACAGCTGCACAAGGCCTGGTTCCACCACTGACGTCTCATGGCTCAGGTCCAGTTCGGAGCCCAGGTGGAAATAGTCGAACCAGCGCTGCTGGACCTGCTCGGGGCCCACCCGGCGGATCATTTCCTGGTGGACCTGATCGCGGATGGTGGTGGAAATGGCGACATATCCATCCGCCGTGCGGGCAATCCAGTCGAACCAGTCATTGAACACTTTGACCAGTCCGGCGTCGCAGAATTGCGGGTGAGTCAGCGGGATCAGATCGTAGATCACCGAGATAATACCCACGCCATCACGCTTGAGTTGCTCGGCCAGCGGAAAGAAATCGGCATGCCAGGACGAATCCAGCAGCACCAACTGGTCACCCGGCTGGTGTTGCAGTGGCACACATCGGGCAGGGATTTCGTTCTTGTTCACGCAACGATCGAGTATCCGCATCGGAATGCTCAAACAGGCCAGAGCCACCAGACGGCAACCTACGTACAACACTCGGCGAGCGAACAGCGATTGGCGAAACGGCCGGCGTCGCTCGAGTGTCCGGTGGCGCAGCCAGAAGGTATTGGCCATTTGCTCCAGGCGGACACGCAAACCCATCAGGTCCAGCTTTGGCGGCTTGAACGGTGCCAGGCTGAGCACCTTATAGAGTTTGCCCTGGAGCATGACCACCGGAATGCATTCCAGCGCCTCGTCGGCGTCGGGCAATTCACGAATGACATTGCGCACCACCCGCTGAATTCCCGAGTTGGCGTCCGGGTGCTCGAACACGTAGGTGCATTCAACCAACAGGCGCCTCATCGCAGCACCTGCGAAGCGGTGGGTTCGGCAGGCGACTCTGTCGATCGGCTGATGGAGGTTTGCGCTTCGAGCCACGAGCAACCGACGAAGTCTTCCTGACGGTTATTGATCACATGGAACACTAAACCATAGTCACGCCATTCGAAATTGCGGTCCAGGTGCGAGTCCAGGCGCGACAGGCTCAAGGCGACGGAGTAGTTACCCTTGCCCAGGCGCATGGGGAAGGCAAAGCGGAAGGTGACCCGTTCGCCGGCGCTCAGGCCCGTCAGTGCCTGATCCAGTCGATGGGTATTGATGCCGTACATGGGCTGGCCAAGGCGATCCTTGATCATGAAACCCAGCACCAACCGTTCGATGTCCTTGCGTACTTCGACCTGGACCTCCAGCACCATTGGCTGACCAACCTCGGCCACTTCCACCGAACGCTGGCGCTGGTCGAGCAAACGCACACTCAAGATGCCGGCTTCACCGGTTCCGGATATGGTCTGTACCTGACCGTTGGCGAGCATCTCCTGACGGACCGTCTGGCCTTCGCGTTCGGCGAGCATCGCGTTGTAGTAATCCATCACCTCTTCGGGCTTGCCGCGCATCGCCATGCGCCCTTGCTCAAGGAGAATCGCGGTATCGCAGATCGACTGGATCGCCGAACGATCATGGGAAACGATCAGCAAGGTAGAACCGGCCTTGCGGAAGCTGCGGATGCGTTCGAAGCTCTTGTGCTGGAAGTAGGCGTCACCCACCGACAGCGCTTCATCGACGATCAGAATGTCCGGTCGGCGCGCCGTGGCGACACTGAAGGCCAGACGCATCTGCATGCCACTGGAGTAGGTGCGTACCGGCTGATCAATCGCTTCGCCAATCTCTGCGAAGCTTTCGATTTCCGGCATCAGCGCCTCGATTTCTTCCACCTGCATGCCCAGCAACTGGCCGGCCATGAAGACGTTCTGGCGCCCGGTGAAATCGGGATGGAAACCCATGCCCAGTTCCAGCAGCGCGGCGACCCGCCCGTGCAACTCAATCTGCCCACAGGTGGGTTGGGTGGTGCCGGTGATCATCTTCAACAAGGTGCTCTTGCCAGCGCCGTTGACGCCGACGATCCCGACGGCTTCGCCGGGGGCGATTTCGAAATCGACACCTTGCAAGACCCAGTGCTGGTGATGCCGTACCCGGGAGAAGGGGATGAGCCATTCGAACAGCCGGCTCCAGCGGTTCGGATACTGTTTGTAGGCCTTGCCCAGGCCGCTGACGCGTATGTGTCCCATCAGAGTTCATCCACCATTTCGCCGACGCGCTGGCGGAATAGCCGCAGCCCCATAATACAAAACAGCACGCCGATGACCAGCATCGGCGTCAGCGAACTCCAGACCGGCCATTGGTTGTAAAGAAACAGGTTCTGGTAACTGTGCATCAGCGCGGTCAGCGGATTGAAACCGAGCAGATGTTGAATCGGCTCGGGAAGGATCGCCATCGGATAGACGATGGGCGTCAGCCAGAACCAGAACTGCAGGAGGATGCCGAAGAACTGCCCGACATCACGGAAGAACACGTTCAACACCCCGAGAATCATCCCCAGGCCGGCCGAGAAAACCACCTGCAATATCAGCAGCGGCACCAGCGCCAGCAACGCCATGCCGGGCAGCCGTCCGCTGATCAGCAGGAAGCCCAGAAACAAGCCGAGGATGATCGCGAAGTTGATCGCGGCATTGAGCAGCACGATCACCGGCAGGCAGATCCGCGGAAAGCTGATCTTCTTCAGCAGATTGGCATTTTCCAGAAACATGCTCTGGCTGCGCAGGGTGATTTCGGAGAACAGCCCCCAGGTCAGCAGGCCTGCGCAGAGGTACACGCTGTAGGCCAGACTGTCTTCCACGCCGGGTAACCGGGCGCGCATGACCTGGGAAAAAATCACCGTGTAGACGACGATCATCGACAATGGGTTGAGCACGGTCCAGAGGGCACCGAACAACGAGTTGCGATAGCGCGCTTGGAACTCACGCTTGACGCTGCCGAGGATGAAACCCCGGTAGCCCCACAGCGAGCGATACAGGTTAAGCAGCATTCAGACCGTCCTTGCGTATCTATCTTCGAAGCGAACGATATCGTCCTCTCCCAGGTACTCGCCGCCGCGCGAAACCGGCCACAGTCGAGTTCCGGCACCGCCGGAAAGCATCACGGGAATCAGCATGCCTTACTCCTTGGCGACGCGTTTCATATCAGCATCCATCATCATGCGGATCAAGCTTTCCAGCCCTGTCTTGGGTTTCCAGCCCAGCACTCGTTGGGCCTTGGCCGGGTTGCCGAGCAGCACATCGACTTCTGCCGGGCGGAAGAACGCCTGATCGATTTTCACGAAATCGCGGTAATCCAGGCCGACGTGATCAAACGCGATGCGGCACATCTCGCGGACAGTGGTGGTGACGCCCGTTGCCACCACATAGTCATCGGCTTTTTCCTGCTGCAGCATCAGCCACATGGCTTCGACATAGTCGCCGGCAAAACCCCAGTCGCGCTTGCTGTCGATATTGCCCAGGCGCAGCTCCTGCTGCTTGCCCTGCTTGATACGAGCAGCGGCATCGGTGACCTTGCGCGTCACGAACTCGATCCCGCGCAGCGGTGATTCATGGTTGAACAGAATTCCGCTGGAGGCGTGCAGCTTGAAACTCTCGCGGTAGTTCACCGTGATCCAGTGACCGTAGAGCTTGGCGACGCCGTAGGGGCTGCGGGGATAGAACGGCGTGTTCTCGTCCTGTTGCTCGGCCTGGATCAGGCCGAACATCTCACTGGTGGAAGCCTGATAGAACCGCGTGTGCGGACTGCACTGGCGGATCGCCTCGAGCAAGTGGGTCACGCCCAGCCCGTCGACGATTCCGGTGGTTACCGGTTGGTCCCAGGAGGCGGCGACAAAGCTTTGCGCGGCGAGGTTATAGACTTCATCGGGGGCGGCCTTGATCACCGCGCGCTGCACTGAGCAGCCGTCGGCCATGTCGCCATCCAGATAGCGAATCTCGCCTTCGATGCCCATCTCACGCAAGCGCCAGCGCGTATCGCTGCTGCGACGCGCCACCAAGCCGTGAACCTGATAACCCTTGTCGAGCAGCAACTTGGCCAGATAGGCGCCGTCTTGCCCGGTGATCCCTGTGATCAGTGCACTTTTTGTCATTCTTGTCGTACCCGTATCTCCCGGTCGGACAGGATCGCCCGCAGGGATTGTTATGTAGTTATTTCTGGCGTCCAGCAGCCTAGCATGGCTGCCACAGACGCGACGTTGTTCTGCGCGACGAAGGCGCGCAGGGTCCTGAATCAGTTGAATGTCGACTTGCGCGATGTCCGCCAGCTGTTGTCGGATCACGAAACGCGTCAGGAACGAAGGTCTGGCCAGCCAGATGAATCACCGCGTCGGGCAGTTCGGGCCACAAGCCTTCCAGGTTTTTTTGCTGGGAAAGGTCGTAGCGCGAAGCGACAGGCAGGAACTCCCAAACCGAATCGGCAGAGGTCAGACGGGATGGGATGTGACGTCCGACGAATCCAGTCAGACCCGTTACGAACAGACGCTTCTTCAAGCAGCAGCCCCTCAATCAGTAAACTTCGGCACCCTCAGGCTGGGCCGAGAATCGGAGAATCCTGAGTAATTTTTCAGGTTTTCCATGGTGCGAAATTCTTTGTTGTCATTGTTTTCAGACAATCTGTCCCAATTGACCGGCAATTTCAACAAGTCCATCCGTGACTGGTCAGTTCTCGTGTGTATAGCCCATTTTTTCTTATCGAGCTGTTCACGGATCCCCAACGGATGTGTTTAGAATGGCCCTCTTCGCCACCGCCCAGCGATCAGCAAGGCTGCTGTCTGGCCAGGCAAAGCTGACCAATAAAACAAGAACGTAGACGGGCATGAGGACGATCGACGAAGCCTCTGTGTACGCAGGACTTCGTCAATGGCTCTACCGTCATAGAGTGAATCTGCCCAACGGCGGCTTCATCGTGGGATGCCATGAATTTCATTCTTTACTCGGACGTCAACGACAGCTCGATCAGCCAAAGCCTCGGTCGTCCCGAATACAGTTATTACTTCGTACTCAAGGCCTACCGTCCGGTTCTCGAAAGCCTTGGGCGGGTTCATGTGGTGCAGTCGACAGCCGAAGTCGACCCGCTCTACCAGCAACTCCTGCATGACGGCCAGGACTGCCTGTTTCTCTCATTCTCGCCGCCTCACAAGACCCCGACCGACCTGGACTGCCCGACCCTCTGCGTAGTGGCTTGGGAATTCGACTCGATCCCGGATGAACAGTGGGATAACGATCCGCATCAGGACTGGAGCCGCACACTCGCTCGTCATGGTCGGGTTATCACACTCTCCAGCCATACCGCCCGTGCCGTGCGCAAGGCGTTGGGGGAAGACTTCCCCGTGCTGGTGCTGCCCACGCCGCTGTGGGAAAACTTCGCCGGTATACGTAGTCAGTATCCGAGTGTGGCGATCAATCCCGGAACCACCCTGCAAATCAAAGGCTGCATCATCGACAGCCACAGGCTCGGGCTGTCCGCTGACGGTTTGATTGCGCCAGTGATTGCAGAGGTGGTGGCGCCGGTGGAATTGCCAGCATGCGAAGCGGTGATCGAGGTCCCACCCCTGACCTGGCGGCGACGCCTGTTCATCAGCAGGCACTACCTGGTTCAGTGGTACCGGGAAGCGCTCAGAGACCTGGTCCCCGAGCAGGTCCGGACCGTGGTCACTGGCCTGCGACCGACGCGTGCGCTGGTTGTGGTGCCGGTCCCCGAGCCAGTCCTCGAACCTGTGCCTGTGCCTGAGCCGCAACCGGAGCCTTCGGACGAGCATCCGCAAGCCGTGCTTCCGAACACCACAGAGCGGGTGGAAACCCGGGTCGAGGGAGTGGTCTACGTCAGTGTCTTTAACCCCAATGATGGTCGCAAGAACTGGCACCAGTTGATCACGGCCTTTTGTTGGGCCATGCGTGACGTAGAAGATGCCACGCTGGTGCTGAAGATGACCCAGAGCGATTTGTCCCTGTACTACGTCGAGATGCTCACCTTGCTCTCGCAGTTATCACCCTTTGCCTGTCGGGTCGTCGTCATGCATGGTTATCTGGATGATGAGCAATATGCCCGTCTCTACGGGGCTGCCAGTTTCTATGTCAATGCCTCCCGTTGCGAGGGGCTTTGTCTGCCGCTGATGGAGTTCATGGCCTGTGGCAAACCGGTTCTCGCACCGACGCATACCGCTATGGAAGACTACATCGACGAGAGTGTGGCCTTTGTCGTCAAGTCCAGCCAGGAGCCGGCAGTCTGGCCGCAAGATGCGCGTATCCTGTTTCGCACGATGCGTCATCGCCCCGACTGGGGTTCGCTTAAAAACGCCTACCAGGCCAGTTACCGGATGGCCAAAGAACAACCTGAGACCTACCAGACGATGTCCGAGGCGGCGACTGAACGTATGCGTGACTACTGCGCCTTCGCCCCCGTGCAGCAGCGCCTGGCGGACTTTTTCGGGCGGGTCCCGACGACTGAGGTCGCGAGTGCGCCGACTGTGGCTGTGGCGGACAACGCATCATGCTGATCATCATCCATTCGGAAACCAACAAGAGCACCATCCAGCAGAACCTCGGCCGGCCGGAGTACAGCTACTACTTCGTGCTCAAGGAGTACCGCCCGGTGCTCGAACGGCTGGGGCAGGTCATCGAAGTCAGTAACCCCGACGAACTGGTCGACCGCTTGTACTTCGACTGTCTGAGTCGCGGTGAAGAATGCGTATTTCTGTCCTTCTCGCCGCCGCACCGCACCCCGCTCCACTATGCCTGCCCGACCATCCCGGTGTTCGCCTGGGAGTTCAGCACCATCCCCACCGAAAGCTGGCAAGGCGAACCCCGGCATGACTGGCGCCTGGTACTGGGCGCGTCGGGTGCGGCGATTACCCACTCCAGTTTCACGGTGAAGGCGGTGCGCGATGTCATGGGCCCGGACTATCCGGTCTGCGCCATCCCGGCACCGGTCTGGGACAGGTTCGCCACGCGTGGCCGGCAGCTTGCCAGGCAGCCGCAAGCCGAGCAGGTGACACTCAATTTGCGCGGTTTGCTGATCGATAGCCGTGAGCTGGACCTGCGCCCCTACGGACCGCCAGCCTTGCGCGAAGGCCAACCAATCGACATCGATGCGCCGACGCAGGATTGCGAGTTGCGGCTCGATGGCGTGGTCTATACCTCCGTGCTCAATCCCTATGACGGGCGCAAGAACTGGGAGGACATGCTCAGTGCCTTCTGCACGACATTCCGCGATACCGCCGATGCGACCCTGGTGTTGAAGCTGACCCACCATGACATCGAAGACGCGCTGAACGACATGCTGCACCACCTCTACAAAAACCAGTCCTATCGCTGCCGTATCGTGTTGATCCACGGTTACCTGGCCGACCCGGACTATGAGCGGCTGGTGGAAGCCACCAGCTATGTGGTCAACAGCTCGTACGGCGAAGGCCAGTGCCTGCCGCTGATGGAGTTCATGTCCTGTGGCAAACCCGCCGTTGCCCCCTGCAATACGGCTATGGCCGACTATGTGGACAGCGATAACACCTTCATCGTCGACTCGACGGATGAGCTCACCGCCTGGCCGCACGATCCTCGAGCGGCCTACCGCACGCTGCGTTACATCACAGACTGGGACTCGTTGTGCTCGGCTTACCAGGCCAGCTATGAAGTGGCCAAAGACGATCTCGAGCGCTATGCGCGAATGTCCGCGCATGCGGTGCACAGCCTGGAAAAATTCTGCAGTCAGGCCAGCGCCGAACGCCACCTGAAAGGCTTTTTCGCGCAGCTGCTCGATAGCCGCAAGGCACTCGCCGTGGGAACCCCACCCGCATGATTGGCTCCCTGATGAGGCGTCTGCGTGGCGTACCGGCCGAACCCCTGCTGGCGCCCGTGGCGGAGCCTGCGGTCACAGTGTCGCCGCGTGATATCGGTTTTCACGACGCGGTGCTCGATGGCTGGTTTCTGAACGACAGCGGTGAACTGCTCAAAGGCTTTGCCATCGGTGCCGAGGATACGTTGCTCGATGTCGGCTGCGGCGAGGGTGTCGCCACGTTGTTTGCGATGCGCCAGGGAGCTTCGGTGATCTTTACCGACAGCGAATTCGACAAGGTTCGCGAGCTTGCGCGGCAGGTCGGCGCTCAGACTCAAGTCCCTTCTCTGGGCCTGGTCAGCAACAGCTTGCCGCTGCCCTTGGCCGATGGCTGTGCGAACAAGATTGTCTGCATGGAAGTGCTGGAGCATGTCGACCAGCCCGAGCAATTCATGGCCGAGCTGGTGAGAATGGGCTGCCCCGGTGCGCAGTATCTGCTCAGTGTTCCGGACGCCGTGGGCGAGGAGTTGCAGAAAGGTATTGCGCCGCCGGGTTATTACCAGTCGCCCAATCACATTCAGATATTTTCCCGGGAGCGCTTTGCCGCGCTGGTTGAAGACGCCGGCCTGGTCATTGAGCATCGTCAGGCCAGCGGTTTCTTCTGGGTCATGGGCATGATCTTTTTCTGGGCCAGTGAACGGGCCGCCGGACGCGATCTCGGCGGTGCCGTGCGCGATCGGATTCACGCCCCTTATCCGCCATTGATGGAGGGGTGGGCGAGAACCTGGCAGGAGCTGCTGGCGCAGCCCAATGGCCTGGCGATCAAGCAACTGCTGGATCAGTTCATGCCCAAGAGCCAGGTGATCATTGCCCGCAAGCCGGGCACGCCGCACACAGCTTCAGAAGCAGGACGCCGATGAAGAACGACAAACGGATCATGGACATCGAGGTGTTGCGCGCGATTGCCGTGCTCAGCGTGCTGTTCCATCACCTGCAGGATAGTTTGTTTGCCGGGCCGGTGCCGTTGCTGCAGGCGATCACGGCACGTTTTCAGCTTTGGTGGGGAGTCGATCTGTTTTTTGCGATTTCCGGATTCGTCATTGCCCGCAGTCTGCTCCCGGCCTTGCAAGGCTGCACCTCCCGCGAGGAGTTCTGGCAGCAAACCCGCAACTTCTGGATTCGCCGGGCCTTCCGTCTGCTGCCGTCAGCCTGGTTGTGGCTGCTGCTGATTTTGCTGGCCAGTCTGTTTCTCAATCAGTCCGGGGCCTTCGGCACCCTGCAGGCCAACCTTCAGGCGACCCTGGCGGGCTTCCTGCAGTTTGCCAATTTCCGTTTTGCCGACAGCTTCTTCCGCTATGAATATGGGGCCAGCTTTGTTTACTGGAGCCTGTCGCTGGAAGAGCAGTTTTATATGCTGCTGCCGTTGTTCATCCTGGTCTTTCGAAAACGTCTGGTCTGGGCATTGCTGGTGCTGGTCGCACTGCAACTCTTCACCCTGCGCACGCCTTTGCTGATGGTGATCAGGACCGATGCCCTGGCCCTCGGTATTTTGCTGGCGATCTGGAGCGGGCGCCCCAGCCATGCTCGTTGGGAACCCAGGCTGTTGCGCCATTCGTGGCTCGGTGTGCCGTTGCTCATTGGCATCGGCTTGATCTTGAGCGTATTGGGCACCGAACCCTTCAACTTGACCCACTACCGCATTGGCGCAATGGCCGTGCTCTGCGCGGTACTGGTCTGGGTCGCTTCCTACAATCGCGATTACCTGTTCCCACGCGGTCCGTTGAAAAACCTGCTGACCTGGGTCGGCAGCCGCTCCTACGGGATTTATCTGATCCACATCCCGGCCTACTTGCTGGTCCGTGAACTCTGCTTTCGCCTGCAGTCGATGGGGCTGCCGAGTCCGGCCGGTCACCCGGTTGCGACCCTGGTTATCGCCGCGACCCTGATCGTGCTGTTGAGTGAACTCAACTATCGCTTCATCGAAAAACCCATGCGCGACCGGGGTGTAAAACTGCTCGAGCGCTTGAATGCCAGCCGAACCACCGTCCCATCCTCTGGAGCTACCTCATGCTGAGCCTGTTGAAGAAACTCACCTCGGGTACTCCCGCCCCCGTGCAGCCAGAGACGCAGACGCCAGCGTCGGTCAAGGTCGACCCTTACATGCTCGGCCTGCAAGACGCGGTACTCAGCGGCTGGTTCAACCAGCAGACCAACGAATTGTTCAAGGGCTTCGAGATTCGTGCGGACGATATCGTCCTGGATGTCGGCTGCGGTGATGGCGGCAACGTGCATTTTTGCGGCATGCGTGGGGCGAAAATCATCATCGCCGATATCGACGCGGCCAAAGTCGAGGCCACACGGCAGCGACTTAGTGATACTCCCGCGCGAGAAGTGCAGTGCGTGGTCAGCGACTGCAACCCGCTGCCCCTGGCTGACGGCACCGCGACACGGGTGGTTTCTACCGAAGTGATCGAACACGTCGACGACCCGGCGCAGTTTCTCTCGGAACTGGTACGGGTCGGCAAACCCGGCGCCTTGTACCTGTTGAGCGTCCCGCATCCGAGTTCGGAAAACCTGCAAAAAGACATCGCCGCCCCCGAATACTTTCAAAAGCCCAATCACATCCGGGTGATCAGCGAAGAGCAGTTCAAACAGATGGTCAGCGACGCCGGACTGGAAGTGCTCAGCCACGATCAATATGGTTTCTACTGGTCGCTGTGGATGATGCTGTTCTGGGAGGCCAAAGTCGATTTTGCTAACCCCGATCATCCGCTGCTCAACCACTGGGCCGACACCTGGCGGGCGGTGCTTGAGTCGCCGCGTGGCGCAGTGATCAAACAGGCGCTGGACGCGGTCGTGGCGAAAAGTCAGGTGATCATTGCCCGTAAGCCTGTGGTTGAGTAGGTTTCGAGTGGCACAATAAGGGCCTTTAACGGCCCTTGTTGCCGGACTACAGACTCTATGCCTGCTGCACGAACGTCAGCCTCAGGGCAAAGCCGATCAGCAAGCTGCCAAACAGCCATTGCTGCACCCGCTGCGCCGAGGGGCTGCGTTCAAGCCAGCGCCCGAGCCCGGCCCCGACCAGCGCGTAACAGCTGTCGAACAACAACCCGACGATCACCAGCACCACGCCCAACTCGATAAATTGCGTCGCCACCGGGCCGGCGTGCGGGTCGATGAATTGTGGCAGCAACACCGAACAGAACAGCAACGCCTTGGGGTTGAGCAGGTTGGTCAGCAATCCGCGCTGGATAGCTTCACGCCACAACAAGGTCCTGCTGGACGCTTCGGCCTGGTTCAGGCTTGGCAGCATGTTGGAGCGCAGGCACTGAATACCCAGCCACAACAGGTACGCCGCCCCGGCCAGGCGCACCGCTTCAAAGGTCCAGGGCGCGGCCTTGAACAGGGTCGCCAGGCCCAACGCCGCCAGCGCCACATGACAACCGCGAGCGATGGCCAATCCCACTGCGGTGGCCAGCGCCGCGGCTTTACCCTGACGTGCACCGGTTTGCAGCAACAGGATCATGTCCGGGCCGGGCAACAGGTACACCACCGCCAAGGCTAAAAAAAACATCCAGAGATCTGCCACGGTGCCACCCATTCGTTATCGTTTCGGTGAGCAAAGTGTATGTCCGAAGGGCAGGGCAGGTGCTTGCGTAGTCAGCCACTAAAGCAGCTAGACTTGGCACAATCTGCCACCCAATGAATAAAAACAGTCTGGAACTACCAAGAATGAAACTGGATGCCTACGACCGCCGAATCCTCGCCGCCTTGCAACGAGACGGGCGCCTGAGTAACGTGCAACTGGCCGACGAGATCGGTCTGTCGGCCTCACCCTGTTTGCGCCGGGTTCGCTTGCTGGAAGAGGCCGGAGTGATTCGCGGCTATCAGGCCAACCTCGACCGTGACGAAGTCGGCCTGGGTTTGACGGTGTTTGTCGGGGTCAAGGTCGAACGGCACAACGACGCCGAAGCCGAAGCCTTTCGCCAGGCCGTGACCGCATTGCCCGAGGTGATTTCAGCGTTTTTGGTGTCGGGCGAGTCGGATTTTTTGCTGCAAGTGGTCGTGCCGGACTTGCGGGCTTATGAACGCTTCCTCACCGGCAGCCTGCTCAAGTTGCCGGGAGTCAGCGACATCCGCAGCAACTTCGCCATCCACACCGTAAAAACCCCCGGGCCGTTGCCGCTCGGGCATTTGCCGGATTGAAGGAAGCTAAAGATCGTCGGAATGCGGCCACACCGCGAGATTACTCGCGATAGCGGTGTAACTGCCCTCACCATTCTTGATCCGATAAACCTACATCTGCGTCGCCATCCCCGCCACATCCATCGCTGCCTGGCGCAGCGCTTCGGAGCGGGTCGGGTGCGGGTGGCAGGTCAGGGCGATGTCCTCGGCCGAGGCGGAAAACTCCATGGCCACGCAATATTCGCCAATCATTTCACTGACACTCGGACCCACCAGGTGAACCCCCAGCACTGCATCCGTGCGCTCGTCCGCCAGCACTTTGGCAAAACCTTCGGTTTCGTGATTGATCTTCGCCCGGCTGTTGGCGGTGAAGGGGAATTTGCCGACTTTATAAGCCCGACCTTCGGCCTGGAGCTGCTCTTCGGTCTTGCCGACGCTGGCCAACTCGGGTTTGGTGTAAATCACGTTGGGAATCAGCTCGTAATTGACTTCACTGGCCTTGCCGATGATTTGCTCGATGCAGGCCATGGCTTCGTCTTCGGCCTTGTGGGCGAGCATCGGTCCGGAGGTGACATCGCCGATCACCCAAACCCCCTCGGCTTCGGTGCGATAGCCCTTGTTGGGCAGCATGCCGCGCGGGTCCGTCGCCAGCCCGACGTTTTCCAGGCCCAGCCCTTGGGTGTAAGGCCGGCGCCCGATGGCGACCAGCACATAGTCCGCTTCCAGCAGTTCGGCGGCGCCACCCGCCGCCGGTTCGACGCTCAGCTGCACGCCGGTGGCCGAGGTGGTGGCGCGGGTGACTTTGGAACTCAACTTGAAGGTAATGCCCTGTTTACCCAATGAGCGTTGCAAGGTTTTACCGGCTTCGCCATCGACCCCCGGGCAAATACGATCCAGGTATTCGACCACTGTCACCTGGCTGCCCAGGCGCCGCCACACAGAGCCCAACTCAAGACCAATCACCCCCGCGCCGATGACCACCAGATGCTTGGGCACTTCACTGAGCGACAGCGCGCCGGTGGAGTCGAGAATGCGCTGATTGTCGATCTCCACACCGGGCAATGGGGAAGGTTCGGAGCCGGTGGCGATGATGATGTTTTTGCCCTGCAGTTCGGTTTTGCCGCCTTGGCTGTCGGTCACCGTGACTTTGCCCGGGCCGTCGATATGGCCCCAGCCGATGATCCAGTCGACCCCGTTTTTGCGAAACAAAAACTCGATGCCCTTGGTCAGCCCGGCGACGCTCTGGTCTTTCTGTTTCATCATCTGCGCGAGGTTGAGGGTCGGTTTGACCTCGATACCCAGGTTGGCAAATTCGGCACCCATCGCCGCGTCATAGAGTTCCGAGGCGTGCAGCAGCGCTTTTGAGGGCATGCAACCGACATTCAGGCAGGTCCCGCCAAGCGTCGCCCGGCCTTCGACGCACGCCGCCTTCAAACCCAGCTGGCCCGCGCGGATGGCGGCGTTGTAACCGCCAGGGCCACCGCCCAGAATCACGACGTCGTAGGTACTCATGGCTGCTCTCCTGCAAGGGGGAAGGGAACGTCTAACGGTAGACCGGACAAAACATTATGGTCGTAATATGAAACGGCCGAGTGTTGGGAGTCAAGGGTAGCGGGCCGAGAAAAAGGCGTAGCACAGGTAATGACCCAGTAGCACTCAAGTCCACCAGTAGCGCACCAGATGGAAGAAAATCGGCGCGGCGAAGCACACTGAGTCCAGCCGATCGAGCATGCCGCCATGGCCCTCGATCATATGTCCCCAATCTTTCACCCCGCGATCGCGCTTGATCGCTGACATGACAATGCCGCCGGCAAATCCCAGCAGATTGATCAACAACGCGATGAGGAACGACTGCCAGGGATTGAACGGCGTGATCCACCACAGCGCGGCACCAATCAGCGAAGCCAGCACAATGCCGCCGACAAACCCTTCGACGGTTTTCGATGGCGAGAGATTCGGCGCGATCTTGTGTTTGCCCCACAGCTTGCCGCAGACGTACTGCAACACGTCCGACAGCTGCACCACGATCACCAGCCAGGCGATCAGCAGCAGGTTGCGGCCTTCGTAACCGGGAATGTCGAGGGTCAACAGCGCCGGCACGAACGACACGCAGAACACCGCGATCATCAGCCCCCATTGGACTTTCGAGGCGCGTTCGAGGAAGTGCGTAGTGTCACCTCCCAGCGAGGCAAGGATTGGCAGCAGCAGGAACACATAGACTGGGATGAAGATCGAGAACAGCCCGTACCAGTCGAAGTAGATCAGCAAGTACTGCACGGGCAGGGCAAGGTAGAACGCCGCCACCAACGCCGGGTAGTCGCTGCGCCGGGTGGGCGTCAGGGTCAAGAACTCCCGCAGGGCATAAAAGGACACCGCGTAGAACAGCAGGATCACTGCGCTGGTACCGAGCCAGAAGGCAATACCGATGACCACCACCATCACCCACCAGGCGTTGATCCGCGCGTTGAGGTTATCGATCACCGGGTTGGGCGTGTCGCGGGTCCGCAGCTTGAGGATGAAACCGATCAGCGAGGCCAACAGCAGAATCGCGCCAATCGCGCTGAATAACATCAGGGTATGCCTATCCATCTCAGGAGTGCTCCGGGGCCAGGGCCAGCAGTGCGTCGCGGCTGCGTTCAAGAAAGTGCACTTTGCTCTCGCTCTCTTCGAGCACCAGCGGCGCCCCGAAGCTGGTTGTGCATAACAGGGGTAGAGGCAGGACGCGCCCCTTGGGCATGACCCGGTTGAGATTGGCGATCCACACCGGGATCAACTCGGCCTGTGGATAACTTTTTGCCAGGTGATAAATCCCGCTCTTGAAGGGCAGCAGACCCTCTTCAAGATTGCGCGTGCCCTCCGGGAAAATGATCAGTGAGTCGCCGTTCTCCAGCGCTTCGAGCATTGGCTGCAAGGGGTTATCCACAGGGTCCTTGCGTTCGCGGTCGATCAGCACACCGTTGAACACCCGATTGATGATGTAGCGACGCAGCGGGCTTTTTTGCCAATAATCCGCACCGGCCACTGGCCGCGTGACCTTGCGTAATGCCGGCGGCAACGACGCCCAGAGCAGCACGAAATCGCCGTGGCTGCTGTGGTTGGCGAAGTAGATGCGCTGCACCCTCTGCGGCGCGCAACCTAGCCACAGGCTGCGAGCGCCGGTGACGGTGCGGGCGGCGGAGGTGATGAGTGTGGCGACCACGGGTTCGAACATGAGGATTCCTTATCCAGCAAAGGGCAGCCAGGGGCTGGCGAGGATGACCGCGAGTGGCGGTAGCACTTGCACGGCCAACAGCTGTACTTGCCGACGCAGCAGCTTCAGCGCGCCGCGGCTGCGCTCGGCCCAGCTCCTGGGGGGTCGATTGGGTTTTTGCAGGCTCAGGCTCTGCAACGCCCGGTCCATGGCTTGCGTGCGTTGGGTCAGTTGCTCGGTTTCGCTGGCCATACGCTGAAACAGGTCCGCGTCGAAAGCTACCCGCAGCGCCCAGTACTTTTGCAACAGCCCGAGCAGCACCATCCACGCGCTGAGGATCAGACAGACCGGGCTGATGGTGGCCAGCAACAGTTGCACCAGGCCGAGCAACAAGCCCAGCAGGGTGATGCCCGTGGATAACTGATCCACAGCCCGACCCCGGCGCAGCAGGCTGGCGACGACTTCCAGGGACAGGTCAGTGGCCATTGGCAGTCCTCATTTGCTCCAGTGCCTGGCGGTGGGCCAGGCGCAGTACGATCCCGGGCCGCTGCTGTTGAATGTGCATCTGCGCCGCCTCGACGCTGGCCGCGCGACCGCTGTACAGCAGCCAGGCGGCGACGGCCGTGGCACTGCGTGAATAACCCAGCGCGCAGCAAACCAGCAACGGCCCGTGCTGACGCAGGTGCTCAATGGCCTGCGCGGCTTCCAGGCATTGCTCGGCGGTGGGGGCGATAAGGTCGAGCAAGGGCAGCGAGTGATAGGTCAGGTCCGGTGCGTGCAACGACAATTCAGCGCAGAGATCGAGCACCGCGCGGAACGGGCTGTGTTTCAGTTCCGATGAACTCGGGATCCGCCCTAGCCAGACGTTATCCACAACCCGATCGGCCTGTGGATATTTTTTCAGTTGGGTGTTTTTCAGCCCTGTGAAAATGTTACCCACAGCCCGATTTCCCTGTGGGTATTTTTTTGTCCACAGCCTCGAGTTGATCCAGGCCGCCCCCAGATAGGGCGCCAGCAACCAACGGACGGCCGGGCTCAACCGGCCATCGGCACCCTTCTGGAAGCCGGCGGCATCGAACAGCGCGTAGTTCAATGCGACCATCAACAAGGCCACGGCCGGCCAGAGCAACCACAACCACCCGCCACCAATAGCGAAGGCTGAAATGCCCGGAATCATTGCTCCCAGGGCATAACTCAGCGCCAGTTGCCAGCGCTTGCGATCAGCTGCCAGGCGCGCGGTCTGCAGCGGACTGGGGCGGTCCAACGGCCACAACCAGACGCACAGCCAGCCGGCCAGAACGCCTGTGGGTAAGTCGATAAAGTGGTGTTGATAAGTGCTGAGTACAGAAACCCCGATCAGCCCGAACCAGCCATGCACCAACCAACGCCAGGCACCCTGTGTATAACGTTGGTAGCAGACCCAGAGCACCACCAGCAGGGCAATGTGCAGGGACGGCGCTTGATTGAAGGGTTTGTCGAAGCCCGCCAGTACGTCGAACAGCCAACCGAATACGCCATCCATTTCCGGGCGCTGGAAAGTGAAGCGCAACGGCCAAAGCAGGAAGCAGCTGATGGCGATCGCCTGGGCCGTGAGCAGGCGCAAGGCATGGCGCCTGAGTTCGTCGCGGCTGCTCGGCAACAGCAGCGACAGTCCGTACAGCAAGTCGATTGACCAGTAGGGCACGATGGTCCAGGCGAGGAACGGAATGTTCGACTCCCAGCCAAATACCAGGCTACCCACGTCATCTCGCTGAGCGGAAACCCAGGTGGCGAAGCCGTAGGTGCTGAAAAACAACGGCGCCAGCAGCAGCAACCAGAGCAGCGCCGACTTCAGCAGGCCGGCCTCTCGCAGGGGCGTTACGACGGTGGTCATCATTGCACCCGCTGCGCCAGCGACACGCTGAAGATGCCCCATTCATCGATACGCTGGGTGATCTTGCGAAACCCTGCCGCTTCGACCAACTGATCCATTTCCGCCTGGCTGCGGCGGCGCATGATCCAGGCCTGACCCTGGCGGTGGCTGGTCAGGGCGCGAGCGATAAGCTCCAGTTGCGGGTGCCACGGCTGGCCGGTGTAAAGCAGATAACCGCCGGGCTCGACGGCGGCGGCCAACCCGGCCAGCGAGCCGCCGACCAGCTGGTTGTCGGCGAACAATTCGTAAAGACCAGAGACCACCGCCAGGCTCGGTTTCGGCTGCAGCGCCGCGAGATCGGCCTGGTCGAAGGCATCGCCTTTGACGAAGCGAGCTATCTCGCTCAAGCCTTTCTCGGCAATCAGCGCGCTACCTTCGCGCACATTGAGGTCGCTGTAGTCACGCAGGAGGATCGATTCGGGCAGCGGGTTGACGCCCTGCAAGGCTTCGAGAATGTAACGTCCGTGGCCTGCGGCGATGTCGACGATGCGTACTTCGCGCTGTTGCTCGCGCAGCTGTGCCATCGCCAGGCGCAACAGTTCCTCCAGGTGCAGTTTGCGTTGGCGAATGCCGCGCCAGCCGATGGAGTTCAGGTAGTTCTGATCGATCATCCGGCCCACGGCGGTGTGCCCGGTCGGCTGGTTGCGGTAGACGTAATCGAGGGTGCTGCCGGAGTCGAAACCACTGTCGAAGCCGAGTTTGACCCCGGCCGACAACCGACTGCCCAGGCGCATGCTGGCGCGGGTCAGGCGCCAGTACAGGTCACGCAGCGAGTTGCGCGGCAAGGGTGCGGCCAGCGCTTCGGATTCGGCACAGGTCAGGCCGAGGCGGTCGGCGTCGAGCAGGGAAGGGCGGTGTACCGGGCGCTGGAAGTTCTGCAGGATAAAACGCTTGGCGCTGCTCAGCGCTATGCCGCGGTCCCGTTCGCCGAGGGTGTCGTGGAAGAACCCTGGAAGAATGTGTTTTTCCTTCTGCAAACTGCCGAGGCGCTCGAAGAATTGTTCCTGGGGTTTGCGATGCACCACGAAGTCCGAGCCGGAGATCAGCAGTTGGGTGGGCACCTGGATCGCCTGGGCATCGGCGACCACGCGGTCCGCCGCTTCATACAGCCCGAGCAACACATTCACCGAAATCGCTTTGGTAATCAGCGGGTCGCTGTCGTAGGAGTCCACGCGTTGTCGGTCGTGGCTGAGCAGGCGCGCCTTGACGTAACTGTTGACGAAGAAGTTGCCGCGAGACTTGCGCATCAGGGCCAGGCCCGTCCTGGCGAAGGGCACGTAGAGTTTCACCTTGAACGCCGGAGAGGCCAATACCAATGCACGGATTCGCGGCGCGTAGTCGTGGACCCAGGTGGCCACGATCACCGCGCCGACGCTCTGGGCGATCACCGCCATGTTCTCCTGGTTAACCTGATGGGCCGCACTCAGGTGATCGCAGAAGGTCTGCACGTCGCGCACGCTGGTGGAAAAACTCGGGCTGTCGCCCCGGGCACCGGGGGATTGGCCATGACCGCGAGCGTCCCAGGCGAAGAAATCGAATGCTGGCAGGTCCAGCTCATCCACCAAATGGGCGATACGCCCGGAGTGTTCATGGCCGCGGTGAAACAGCACCACGGCCTTGCGCGGCTCCCCGGCAGGCAAGGCGCTGGCAGGCCAGTGGCGGTAGAACAGCGGTACGCCGTCGTGGGTGCTGAAAGTCTGATCCCGGGCTTCACGCATGCTGATCTCCTTATGCCGATGGGGCGTTATTGCGGGCTTCTTTCAAGCCCTGACGGACCCGATTGACCAGGGTGAACAGCAGCAGAGCAGCGACCACTAGCAGCAGGCCGTTGATCCAGGCTGCCGCGAGCCAGCCCAGGGCAATCCCGGTCGCCAGCACGCCGAGCACCAACGCCCGATCGCTTTTGCCCATCGGGCCGTCGTAGCGTCGCGAAGCGCCGACCATTGGCCCGAGCACCCCCGCGTATTCACTGAATAGCGCCAGTAATGTCACCAGCAACACGATCAACGGGTCCGCTCCAGGGATCATTGCAAACGGCAGGATCAGCGCGCTGTCGGCGATGATGTCGCAGAGTTCATTGAGGTAGGCGCCCAGGGGCGATTGCTGGCCGAATTCACGGGCCAGCATGCCGTCGATGGCATTCAGCGCCATGCGCAGAATCATCCACACGGGTATCAGTGCGAACACCCACGGATGTTCGGCGAAACTGGCCACCGCGACACCCACCAGCACCGAGATCAAGCCCGCCAACAGGGTGATTTGATTGGCGGTATTGCCGTTATCGAACAGGCGCTGAACCAAAGGCCGCAGCAGGTTTTGAAAGGCTGGTTTGAGCTGGTAGATGGAAGGCATGGAGGGGACAGTTCCTTGTCGAGATGTTGATGATCAGTGCCGTAATGTCTGGCCCTGAGCGTAGCTGGTAGCGAAGAAGCCTGCCTGATGCCGGCCAGTCGAGTGCAGAACACTATTAGTCAGGAGTGTGCGGCACACAAAAAATTCACTATTATCGTTATATCGTAACAAAATAAAGAATTCGCAACGGCCGGGGACTTATCCCCAGGCCAGGTTTTGGCAACGGCAAGCGCTGGGGTGGTATGCAGATCGATCTGGAAGCGGGTGGGGCGGATGTAGAAGGACTGCCGCGGTTTCAACAGGCGGCATTTCACGCGCGACGCTTGAAGCGAATGGCTAGTGGCCTGGCAGGGTTGGCGGCGATTGCGCTGGCGCTGGGCTTTTTTGTCGGCGTGTTTGCACCGCAGTCGGTCTGGCCTGCGTTGCTGGTCAACCAGGCCGCGGCGTTACTGGTGGTGGTCGCAGGCCTGCAATCGGCCTGGTGGGTGAGCCGTTGGCGACAGCAAGCGTTGGGGACTTACCAGCCGGCGACGGTTGAAACCGCCGTCAGCACCCCCGCCGAAAACCTTGGTTGGTACGAGCGGTTGCTGGAGCGTATCAGTCATCGATGGTTCAGTCTGCTGGCGCAGATTGGCGCGCCGATCCTTTGGTTGGCCGGTTGGGCGCTGCTGACACTGTTGAGTATCGAGCAGGTCTGGAACCTGTCGTTGCCCGGGGCGGCAGTGGGTCTATCGGCCAGTGTCGGGGCAGCACTTTCGTTGTTGCTGGCTTTTGGCTTGCTGGTGTTCGAACGGCAATTGGCCCAGGAAAACCCTGCCGAGTGGCCCGAAGCCGGGCAGCTTGGGCAGTTGATCCGGGTAGCGATCATTTGTCTGGTGTTGAGCGCGCTTTGCCTGTTGTTCAGCAGTGAGGCGTCAGTCTGGCCAGTACGACTGGCGGTGTTGATTGGCCTGTTGCCAGGTTTGGTGGCGGCCGAATTTCTGCTGCGCGCGGTGTTGTCGCTATTCAGCCCGCGCCGTGAACAACTTGAGCCACGGCTGCTGGCGCAGAGTTTTGTCGCCGATACGCTGCGCTGGCCACCGCAGCCCTTGCTGGCGTTGCAGCACGAGCTGCACAACCGCTTTGGCATCGACCTCAGGCAGATCTGGGCCTTCAGCTACATGCGCCGGGCTTTTTTGCCGGTGTTGTTGGTGGTACTGGCAGTCGGTTGGTTACTGAGCGGGATTCACGAAATTCCGCTGCAAGGGCGGGGCATTTACGAGCGATTCGGCAAACCGGTGGAAGTCTTCGGGCCAGGACTGCACGCCGGATTGCCGTGGCCGTTGGGCCGAGTGTTGAGCGTCGAGAATGGCGTAGTGCATGAGTTGGCCACAAGCGGTGAAGCGCCTGTCGCAACATTGCCCGAGCCAGCGGAAGGTCCGGCGCCGTTGATCGCCAATCGGCTGTGGGACGCCAGCCATGTGAATGACAAATCCCAAGTGATCGCCAGCAGCCGCGCCGACAAACAGAGCTTTCAGATCATCAACATGGACGTGCGTTTTGTCTACCGCATCGGCCTGACCGATCAGGCGGCACTGGCGGCGACTTACAACAGCGCCGATGTGCCGAGCCTGATTCGCAGCACCGCCAGCCGGATTCTGGTTCACGATTTCGCCTCGCGGACCCTCGATGGTTTGCTGGGCGAGGACCGTCAGGGGCTTGCCGAGGAGATCGGCCGCGCCGTGCAGGCTGACTTGCAGAAGCTCGACAGTGGCGTGGAAATTCTGGCCACCGTAGTCGAAGCGATCCATCCACCGGCAGGCGCCGCCAACGCTTACCACGGGGTGCAGGCGGCGCAGATTGGCGCTCAGGCATTGATCGCCCGAGAGCGCGGCGCGGCCAGCGAACAGACCAACCAGGCGCAGTTGCTGGCCAGCATTGCCCGCGATCAAGCGGTGGCCATCGCCCATGAAATCAGCGCCACCGCCCAAGCCGCCGACCGGCGTTTTGCCGCCGAGCAAAAGGCTTATGCCGTGGCCGGCCAGGCTTTTGTGCTGGAGCAATATTTCAGTCAACTGACCTTTGGCCTGGCTAATGCCAGGCTGCTGGTTCTCGATCATCGACTCGGTGCCAACGGTGCGCCGACCATCGATCTACGCACGTTCACGCTACCGGCTGACCCTGCGGCGCCGCGTAATACCGTTCAGCCAGGAGCCGCCCAATGAGCCAGCCGCATTCCCACGATGAGCATCAAGACCATTCCGGCCACGAGCACGGGCACCCTCACGGCCACCACCATCATCACCATGGTGAGCCGCAGGAGGCCGGGCCTTTTCCCTGGCGGCGCATGGCGTGGGCGGCGTTGTTGGTGTTGTTTGCCATTGCCGCCGCGAGCCTGGTGCAAGTGCGTTCTGGCGAAGCGACGGTGATTACCCGCTTCGGTAACCCGTCGCGGGTGCTGCTGGCTCCTGGTCTTGGCTGGCGCTGGCCAGCACCGTTCGAAGCGGCGATCCCGGTGGATCTGCGATTGCGCACCACCTCCAGCGGATTGCAGGACGTTGGTACTCGCGATGGATTGCGGATCATTGTGCAGGCTTACGTGGCGTGGCAGGTGCAGGGCGACCCGGACAATGTGCAGCGCTTTATGCGCGCAGTGCAAAACCAGCCAGATGAAGCGGCGCGGCAGATTCGTACCTTTGTTGGCTCGGCACTCGAAACCACGGCCAGCAGTTTCGACCTGGCGAATCTGGTGAACACTGATGCCAATCAGGTCCGTATTGCCGACTTCGAAGCGCAGTTGCGCAAGCAGATAGATCAGCAACTGCTCACCACCTATGGCGTACGTGTGCTGCAAGTCGGCATCGAACGGCTGACCCTGCCATCGGTGACGCTGACTGCCACCGTCGACCGCATGCGTGCCGGGCGTGAAACCATCGCCACCGAGCGCACGGCAATCGGCAAACGCGAAGCGGCGCAAATTCGTTCTGCCGCTGAACGTGATGCGCGAATCCTGCAAGCCGATGCAACGGTAAAAGCTGCTGATATCGAAGCTCAATCCCGAGTCGAAGCCGCGCAGATTTACGGCCGCGCTTACGCGGGTTCGCCGCAGCTGTATAACTTGCTGCGTTCGTTGGACACCTTGGGCACAGTGGTCACTCCGGGTACCAAACTGATTTTGCGCACTGATGCGGCGCCATTCCGAGTGTTGGTTGATGGGCCACCGAGTCTCGGCACCAAGGCCAGGTCGCAACCATGAATAAGGTTCCACGTGGAACAAATGCTATCGACAGCCCTTGGATTCAGGCCGGCCGTTTGGCTTTTCTGGCGTTGTACGCGGTCACGGTATTGGCGGCGCTGGCGTGGTTGTTCTCCAACGTGCGGCAAATCGATCCGCAGAATCGGGCGGTGGTGTTGCAGTTCGGCGCCCTGGATCGGATTCAGAATGCCGGTTTGCTGTTGGCCTGGCCGAGTCCGTTCGAGCAGGTGGTGTTATTGCCGGCGGCAGATCGGGTAATCGAACGCCGGGTGGAAAACTTGCTGCGCTCCGACGCCGCGCTGCAGGGTGATCGAGTGGCGAGTTTCGCCACACCGTTAAGTGACACTCTGGCCGGCTCCGGTTACTTGCTGACGGGTGATGCCGGTGTGGTGCAACTCGATGTGCGGGTCTTCTACAAAGTCATCGAACCCTATGCTTTCGTCCTGCAAGGCGAACATGTGCTGCCGGCGCTGGATCGACTGGTCACCCGCAGTGCAGTGGCGCTGAGTGCCGCACGAGATCTGGACACTATTCTGGTGGCGCGCCCCGAGTTGATCGGTGCGGGCAACCAGGCCGCCGAGCGTCGCGAGCGACTGCGTGGCGATCTGGTGCGCGGAATTAACCAACGCCTGGCCGAGCTGAGCGCAACCGGACTGGGCTTGGGGATCGAGGTGGCGCGGGTCGATGTGCAATCGAGTTTGCCCGGCCCGGCGGTGAACGCCTTCAACGCCGTGCTGACCGCCAGCCAACAGGCTGACAAAGCCGTGGCAAATGCGCGAACCGACGCCGAAAAATTCACCCAGACTGCCACCCAGCAAGCCGATCGTGCCCTGCAAGTTGCCCACGCCCAAGCCAGTGAACGCCTGGCCAAAGCCTCGGCCGACACCGCGACGGTACTGAGCCTGACCCAAGCGCAGCAGAAGGGTGCCGACCCGGAAATGCTCCTGCGTATCTACCGCGAGCGTCTACCGAAAATCCTTGGCCAGGCCGGGTCGGTAACCACGGTCGATCCTAAAGACGATTCGCGCTTGATCATCCAGGGAGCCGAACAATGACTGCCAAATCCTCCGCCACACAGCCTGCGGTGAGCATGCTGACTTCTGTCGAACAACGCAGCGCCGCTCGCCAATTGACCTTGGCCATGCTCGCCCTCGGCTTGCTCGCCCTGGGTCTGGTCTGGCGCTGGTGGGCGCCGGAGCAAAGCGGCGTCAGTCAGTTGCTGCTGGGGTTTGCCTCATTGCTGGTGGCTGTACCGGTGATGCGTTCGGCCTGGTATAGCCTGCGTTATCCGAGTCTGCACGGCATCACCGATCAGTTGATCGCCTTGGCGATGATGGGTGCCTGGGCCACTGGCGATTTGCTGACCGCGGCCTTGCTGCCGATCATCATGATCTTCGGTCACGTGCTCGAAGAGCGTAGCGTCATCGGCTCCCAGGAAGCCATTCATGCCCTGGGCAAGTTGACTCGCAGCCATGCACGGCGAGTGCAGGCCGACGGCACGATTATCGAAGTGGACAACGCCACGCTCAAGACCGGCGACCAGGTGGAAGTGCGCGCCGGTGATCGGGTGCCCGCTGATGGCCTGGTACTTTCCGGGCAAGCCAGCCTCGACACCGCGCCTATCACCGGAGAGTCGGTACCACTGGAGGCGAGTGTTGGCATGCAGGTGTTCGGCGGGGCGATCAACCTCGATGGCTTGCTGCGGATTGAAGTCACCCGCACCGGAACTGAATCGACGTTGGGCAAAGTTATCGCCCTGATGCAAAGCGCCGAGCGTTCGAAGCCGCCGATCACCCGTTTGCTTGAACGTTATGCCGGCAGCTACATGGTGCTGGTCTTGCTGCTGGCAGCCGTGACCTGGTTTATCAGCAACGATGCCCAGGCGATGTTGGCGGTCCTGGTAGCGGCCTGTCCTTGCGCCCTGGTGTTGTCGGCACCGGCCACGGCAATTGCCGGGATCGCCGTGGCGGCTCGTCACGGGATTCTGATTCGCAGCTCGGCGTTTCTCGAAGAGTTGGCGGACCTGACTTCGCTGGTGGTCGACAAGACGGGAACCCTGACCTTCGGCACCCTGCGTCTGCAGTCGATCGACAGCCCGGTCGAGGATCGCAGCCCATTGTTGAGGCTGGCAGCCAGCCTTGGCTCCGCCAGCAGCCATCCGGTCAGCCGAGCATTGGCCGGGTTGGTGACGCAGGAGCATTTTCTGCTGTTGTCGGATATTCGTGAGCGCCAGGGTTTGGGTGTGGTTGCGCAGACCGAGCAGGGTGAGGCGGCGCTCGGTCGCCCAGAGTTGTTTGCGCAGTTGCAGATCGCCACGTCTGCCGTGCCCGAGCATGACGGTCCGATCGCCGGCCTCGCACTGGACGGACAATTTCTCGGCTGGCTGTTGCTCGCTGACAGCATCAAACCCGAGGCCCGCCACGCCCTGAGTGAGTTGCGTGAACTCGGCCTGGGGCGGCAATTGCTGCTCACCGGTGATCGGCAAAGCGTTGCCCATAGCCTGGCCCATGAAGTCGGGATCAGCGATGTCGAAGCCCAGGCTCTGCCCGAAGACAAGCTCAACCGCGTGCTGCAAGAAATTCGTAGTGGCTTCCGGCCGATGGTGGTGGGGGACGGGATCAACGATTCGCTGGCCCTCAAGGCCGGGGTCGTCGGTGTCGCCATGGGTGCGGGCGGGGCGGACATCGCATTGGCTTCGGCCGATATCGTGTTGATCGGCAGCGACCTGCGGCGCTTGGGCACCTGTGTGCGCTTGAGTCGCCAGTGTCGGCAGACGCTGCAGGTCAACGTGATCATCGGTCTGGGCTGGACCCTGGCGATTATCGCGTTTGCCGCCTTCGGCTGGTTGGGCGCCGCCGGGGCGATGATTGCGGCCGTGCTGCATAACCTCAGTACCTTGTTGGTATTGGGCAACGCGGGACGGTTGCTGCGTTTTCAGGAGCCGTTGCTCAAGCTCCAGGAGGAGGTTTGACCCTGCGCGTGCAGCCCATTTCACCGGCTGCAAATCGTTGAAGGGCAGGGTGGTGGTCAGGGCTTATAGCTTTTTCGAACTGTTCAGCGAGTTGGCAGTCTCTTGTGAAGAGGGTGTGCCAAGACAGACTGTAAACTGGCTGAAACAGTTGAGTTAGGGCAGTTTGATCAGCCTCGCTGGCCATAGAGAAAGGCTATGAGTTGGATAGCCTGCTAATTGTCCTGGATGGTCTACCCTCACATCAGATGCCTGAAACAAGGGGACTCTCCATGCTCGCGCATATTCCACCGGCCTTACAGAATCTGCAGTTACCGTTACGCCTCAGACTCTGGGATGGTCATGAATTCAATCTGGGCCCAACACCCAGCGTCACCATTGTGGTCAAGGATCCACAGATGGTTGCCCAATTCACTCATCCCAACCTGAATCTGCTGGGCAGTGCTTTTGTTGAGGGCAAACTGGAACTGGAAGGCTCGATCCATGACGTCATTCGGGTGTGCGATGCTCTGAGCCAGGCCCTTTTGGATGAGAGCGACGATCTTCAGCCGGTGCGCTCCGAGCACGACAAAGCCACCGATGCGGCGGCCATCTCCTATCACTACGACCTGTCCAATGCCTTCTATCAGCTCTGGCTGGATAGCGACATGGTCTATTCCTGTGCCTATTTCGAGACCGGCAGCGAGACGCTCGAACAAGCCCAGCAAGCCAAGTTCCGTCATCTGTGCCGCAAACTGCGCCTGCAACCCGGCGAGTACCTGCTGGATGTCGGTTGCGGTTGGGGCGGGCTGGCGCGCTTCGCGGCCCGGGAGTTCGGCGCGAAGGTATTCGGTATCACCCTGAGCAAGGAACAATTGGACCTGGCGCGTGAGCGGGTGGCGGCCGAAGGCCTGGAAGATCAGGTCGAACTGCAACTGCTCGATTACCGTGACCTGCCCCAGGACGGTCGCTTCGACAAGGTGGTGAGTGTCGGCATGTTCGAGCATGTGGGCCACGCGAACCTCGCGCAGTACTGCAAGACCCTGTGCGGTGCGGTGCGCGAGGGCGGGTTGGTGATGAACCACGGGATCACCGCCAAGCACACCGACGGCCGGCCAGTCGGGCGGGGCTTCGGTGAATTCATCGGACGTTATGTATTCCCCAACGGCGAGCTGCCGCATCTATCGATGATCTCGGCCAAGATCAGCGAGGCCGGGCTGGAAATCGTCGACGTCGAAAGCCTGCGTCTGCATTACGCGCGCACCCTGGACCATTGGAGCGAGCGCCTGGAGGACAATCTGGAAGCCGCCGCGAAACTGGTGCCAGAGCAAGCGTTACGCATCTGGCGGCTCTATCTGGCTGGGTGCGCTTACGCGTTCGCCAAGGGCTGGATCAATCTGCACCAGATTCTTGCGGTCAAGATCCACCCCGACGGTAGCCACGAACTGCCGTGGACTCGCGACGATATCTACATCCCTTAAAGGATCGGCGATATGAGCCGGGCGACTCGCATGCCTAGCTGTTGCAGGCGGCGGGTGTCCCGGCTTTCGCCTTTGGCGATCTCGTGAGCCAGGGCAAAGTCAGCGTTGAGCATATGCTCGACCTCGGTGGAGAATTGGCTGTCGACGGTCAGCAGCATCACTTCGAAGTTCAGCCGGAATGAACGGTTGTCCAGATTCGCGCTACCGATAGCGCTGATTTCGCGGTCGACCAGCACCACCTTCTGATGCAGGAAGCCTGGCTCATAACGGAACACTCGCACCCCGGCCCGCACTGCTTCGAAAGCAAAGAGGCTGGAGGCGGCATAGACGATGCGGTGATCGGGTCGCGAGGGCAGCAGAATTCGCACATCGACACCGCGCAATACCGCCAGGCGTAGCGCGGCGAACACGGCTTCATCGGGAATGAAATACGGGCTGGTGATCCAGACCCGCTCGCTGGCGGCATGAATGGCTTCGACAAAGAACAGCGAGCAGGTTTCATAGGAGTCGGCAGGGCCGCTGGCCAGCAGTTGGCAGAGCACGCCGGCGTCCGGATAGGTGTCCGGCAGGATCAATGGCGGCAGTTGGCGTGCAGCCCAGAACCAGTCTTCGGCGAACGACTCCTGCATGCAGGCCACTACCGGTCCAGTAACGGCTATATGGGTGTCGCGCCAAGGTGCCAGGGGCGGTTTCTCTCCCATGTATTCGTCGCCGACGTTGTGCCCGCCAACAAATCCATGCAAGCCATCGACCACGACAATTTTACGGTGATTGCGAAAGTTGACCTGAAAGCGATTGAGCCAGCCACTACGGGTGGCAAAGGCTTTGACCTGCACGCCGGCATCGCGCAGCGGCTGAACATAGTTGTGAGGCAGGGAGTGGCTGCCGACGCGGTCGTAGAGCACGTAGATCGCCACGCCTTCGGCGGCTTTTTCCATCAACAAGGTCTGCAGGCGACGACCGAGCTGGTCGTCGTGGATGATAAAGAACTGGATCAATACCGCTTGCCGAGCGTTACGAATGGCATCGAAAATCGCCGTGAACGTGGCTTCGCCATTGATCAGCAGACGCACCTGATTATTCGCCAGGCACGGCATGCGGCCCAGTTTGGGCATGGCTCGTAACGAGGCATAGGCCTTTGAGGCGCGGGCGGCCAGCGCTTCTTCGACCCAAGGGCGCCAGTTGAGGTCGGCAATGGCTTTGCGCATCTCTTCGTTGGCCTGGCGTCTGGCCTTGATATAGGCATCGAATGTACTGCGGCCGAAGACCAGATAGGGGATAAGTGTCAGATAAGGAATGAACAGCAGTGACATGGCCCAGGCAATCGCGCCTTGAGCGGTGCGGACGGTGAACACCGCATGGATAGCGGCGATCGTGCCCAGCGAGTGAATAATGGCGATCAGATAACCGAAAACATGCGGGCCAAAATAATCCATGGGGCAGCCTGACTCCTGATGATTCAATGCTTAACAGACCATGTTCTGCGGCGATTGTCGCTATTTAATTCGCCATGCAACCCAAGTAGATTCTTGACGTCTAACGGCCACTATCCTCTAGGAGTTACTCGATGAACGTTCGTCTGCTGGGTTTGGCCATGGCTGTTGGTGTGTTGCTTCCTGTGGCCGCTCAGGCACAGATGCTGCAGCCCGGCTTGTGGGAATTGACTTCAAGCAATATGAAAGTCGACGATCAGAATCTGCCGGATCTGCAACTGATCCTTGGTCAGTTGCAGAACCAGATGACCCCGCAGCAACGGGCTGCACTGGAGAAGCAGGGCATCACCATGGGTGGCAAAGGCATTCGGGTCTGCCTGACGCCGGAACAGGTGAAGTCCGACACCATTCCGTTGCAAGACCCGCAATCGGGCTGCAAACAGGAAGTCACCGAGCGTATGGGTAACCAGTGGAAATTCCGCTTCAGCTGCCCGAAAGCGCAAGGTACCGGCGTCGCCAACTTCCTGAGCGACCGAGAATTCACGACCAAGGTCAATGGCACTTTCAATGCCACGGGCATCCAACAGAAGGGCAGCCTGGATACCCGCGCGGTGTGGATGGGGCAGGATTGCGGAACGGTCAAACCAAGAGCTTAAAAGCTTCGCCGGCCAGCCCGCTCCCACAGGTTCAGCGCGAACCCTGTGGGAAGGGCCGGGCAACGTCCGCTTGCCCGCGAATACGTCAGAACAGGCATCGTAAAAAGCACTGAACAGCCTTGGCTTCCCGGCTCAACCGCTCACACACCTATTCAACACCCATCTGCCCCCAATCCTCCCTAACGCATAAACCTCAGTGGCAACCCCCGGCACCTGTCATAGAGACGATTGGCGTGCCAGGCAATTTGCCCCGAAACCAGTGTGGTGCTGACGCTGTGGCGAAAGCGCCGTTGGGCAAAGGGCGTCCAGCCGCATTGGGCGAGGATCGGTTGCCGATCGACAGCTTTCCCGTCGGGCTGGGCTTTGATCAGCACCAGGTCGGCCCAATAGCCTTCACGCAGGTAACCGCGATCGGGAATGGCGAACAGGTCAGCGACTCGATGGCTGGTTTTTTCCACCAGGGTGGTGAGCGGCAAAAGTTGATCGGCCACCAGCTCCAGCAGCGCGGGGAGGGCGTGTTGCACCAGGGGCAAGCATGACGGTAGGGCAGCTGTTTCTCGGCCCAGGTGTGCGGCGCGTGATCGCTGCCGATCACGTCCAGGCGGTTGCCCACCAAGGCCTGGCGCAAGGCATCGCGATCGGCTTGGGTCTTGATTGCCGGGTTGCACTTGATCAGGTTGCCGAGGCTTGTGTAGTCGCGATCATCGAACAGCAAGTGGTGCAGGCAAACCTCAGCGGTGATGCGTTTTTCGGCCAGCGGTTTGTCTTCGAACAAGGCCAGTTCGCGAGCGGTGGACAGGTGCAATACGTGCAGCCGCGTGCCGTGGCGTCTGGCCAGATCCACGGCCATCGAGGAAGAGTGAAAGCAGGCTTCGGCATTGCGAATCAGTGGATGGGCTGCCGCCGGAATGGCCTCGCCGAACAGTTCCTGCAGATTGCGTTCGTTGGCCTGGATGCTCGGTGTGTGCTCGCAATGGGCGAGCAGGATAGTCGGGACTTCGGCGAACAGCCGCTCGAGAATCCGCGGGTCGTCCACCAGCATGTTGCCGGTAGAGGCGCCCATGAAGACTTTCACCCCAGCCACTGAACAGGGATCGAGGGCGGCTACAGTGTCGAGGTTGTCGTTGCTGACGCCGAAGTGAAAGCCATAATTGGCCACCGAGCTGATCGCCGCGCGGCGCTTCTTGTCGGCCAGTGCAGCGAGGGTCAGAGTCGCCGGGCGGGTGTTGGGCATGTCCATGAAACTGGTGATGCCACCGGCCACCGCGGCCCGCGATTCGGTGTAAAAACTGCCCTTGTCCGGCGCGCCCGGATCGCGGAAATGCACTTGGTCATCGATCATGCCTGGCAGCAGCAACTGGCCTTTGGCATCGATTTCCGTTACCGCGTTTTCACCTTCGATGCTGGCGGCAATCTTCACGATACGCCCGTGGTCCACTAGCAGATCACCCTCGAATTCACGGCCTTCATTGACCAGCCGGGCGTTGCGAATCAGCACACTGCTCATGGTCAAAACTCGTTCTGCAGGGCTTTGTAACCGCGCACCAGATCGACGTTGGTGCGCGCCACGTCCTCGGAAAATTCCGCAGCACTGACGCTGACGGGAGGGAACTGCGAGAGGTCGGTGTTGGGTCCGATGCGGGTGGTCGAGGGCACGTAGAAGCCTTCGGGCAAATCCCGCCCGTCGACCACCGAGTTGTGTCGCACCACGCAACCGTAGCCCACCGCACAGTTGAACAGCACGCTGTTGAAACCGATGAAAACCCGGTTGCCGACCTGACAGGGACCATGAACGATGGAGCGGTGGGCGATCGAGCTGAACTCGCCGATGGTCACTGCTGCCCCGGATTTGGAGTGGATCACCACCCCGTCCTGGATGTTTGAATTGGCACCGATGGTGATCGGCTCCATCGCGCCGTACGCGTCGACTTCATCGGCGCGAATCACTGCGTAAGGGCCGACGAAGACGTTCTCGCCGATCACTACTTTGCCGCAGATGATCGCGGTTTTATCCACATAGGCGGACTCGGCGATTACCGGCAAATCGCCCGACGGATTTTTCCGAATCATGAGTTGGGTTCCTCTTCGGCAGCGCTGATGACCTGCACCGCGCCGTCACGAATGGCGTTGTAGAAACAGTTCGGCCGATCGGTGTGACAGGCCGGACCTTGTTGGTCGACCAGCAGCAACACGGCGTCGCCGTCGCAGTCGAGGCGCGCTTCGATCAGCCGTTGGCGGTGACCGGAGGTCTCGCCTTTGCGCCATAGTTGCTGGCGCGAGCGTGACCAGTAACAAACCTGGTGGCTGGCCAGGCTTTCAGCCAGCGCCTTGCGGTTCATCCAGGCGAGCATCAGCACCTCACCGCTGTCGTGTTGCGGGCGATGGCGGCGATCAATCCATCGCTGTTCCACGGCAACGCATCGAGCACATCAGTGAGTGGCCAGCGACTGCCAAGAGCGGCGCTTTCCAGGTCCTGCATCGACAGCTGCGGGCGCTCGATCATGGTTTGCTCAAGGCCTCGTACAGGGTGTTGAGGTTGTATTCGAACAACCCGACAAAGGTGCTGGCCGGACCTTCGGCGGCGAGGGCGTCGGAGTACAAGGTGCCACCGATATGCGCGCCGCTCTCTTCGGCAATTTGCTTGAGCAGGCGCGTGTCCTTAATGTTTTCCATGAACAGCGCTTTGACCTTGGTCTGTCGGATCTGGGTGATCAACGCAGCGACTTCGGCGGCCGAGGGTTCACGCTCGGTGGACAGACCTTGGGGCGCCATGAAGTCGATGCCGTAGGCTTGGCCGAGATAACCGAAAGCGTCGTGGGAGGTGACGATCTCGCGATTGCCTGGGGGCAGGGAACCGAGCTTGGCCTTGGCTTCGGCCAGCAGACGGTAGATCTGTTTCAGGTAGGCCTGGCTGTTACGTTCGTAGTCGGCCTTGTGCGCTGGATCAGCCGCGATCAGCGCCTTGCTGATGTTGCTCACATAGAGCTCGCTGTTCGCCAGGTTGTGCCAGGCGTGCGGGTCGGGAATGCTGTCGCCGTCCTCATTCAGGGTTCGCGGGATTACTCCACGGCTGGCGCTGATCACTGGGGTTTTGGTCTCGGTGCTGGTGACCAGACGATCCAGCCAAGGCTCGAAACCCAAGCCATTTTTAATGATCAGCCTGGCCTTGAGCAGCGCCTTGGCGTCGTTCGGGGTGGGCTCATAGGTGTGGGCGTCGGCGTCCGGCCCGACCAGGTTGATGATCTGGATATGCTCGCCGCCGACCTGCCGGGTCATGTCGGCGAGGATGCTGAAACTGGTGACCACCTGCAGCTTCTCTGCGGCCGCCAGCGACAACGGCAGCAGCAGACTGAACAGCACGAGTAGAGCGCGCATCGGGGAACACCTCATTGGGATGTGTGCAAAGGCGGGCGGCGCAGCAAGCCGTGCACCGGTCCGAACACCACGGACAGCAAATACAACGCGCCAGCCACCAGCACGATGGCCGGACCGCTAGGCAGCGAGTAGTAGAACGACAGCAACAGGACGAGCCATACCGAGAGGCAGCCGAGCATCGCGGCGATGGCCATCAACATCGGCAGGTGTCTGCTCCAGAAGCGCGAAGCCGCTGCCGGCAACATCATCAAACCGACCACCATCAGCGCGCCGATAGCCTGGAAACCGATCACCAGATTCAGCACTACCAGGGTCAGAAACAGCCCATGTGCCAGTGGCCCGAGACGGCTGACAATTTTCAGGAATAGCGGGTCGAGGGTGTCCAGCAGCAGTGGTTTGTAGATTGCCGCCATGGAGATCAGGCTGAAGGCCGAGACCCAGAGCATGCCGGTCAATGTCGGTCCATCGACCGCGAGTGCCGAACCGAACAGCAGGTGCAGCAAGTCCAGGCGCTTGCCGGCAATGCCGAGAATCAGCACTCCGATAGCCAGGGAAATCGGGTAGATCGCCGCGAGGCTGGCGTCTTCCCGCAGGCCGGTGCGACGAGTGATCCACGCTGCGAGCCCAGCCATGCTCAGGCCGGCACCGAGGCCGCCAATGGTCAGCGCCGGCAGACTCAAACCGGCAAACCAGAAGCCGAGGGCAGCGCCGGGCAAGATCCCGTGAGCCACCGCATCGCCGATCAGGCTCATACGCCGCAGAATCAAAAACACGCCAAGCGGGGCGGTGCTACAGGCCAACACCAGCCCACCGACCAAGGCTCGGCGCATGAACATGAACTCGTGGAACGGTTGCCAAAGTTGGGCGGCGGCGATCATCACGCCACCTGCATCAAAGGCTGTTGTGAGATCAGTTCGACACTGGGCGCGAGCACGCAGCCGCTGCTTTTGATCAGCAGTGTTTGAGGGATGTGTCGGCGGACAGCAGCCAGGTCATGGCAAACGACGACCAGTGTCCGGCCTTCGGCATGCCAGGCGTGGATGTGTTTCCAGAGCAGTACCTGACCGAGTTCGTCGAGCGCAGCGTGAGGTTCGTCGAGCAATAGCAGCGGCGCTTCGGCCAGACTCAAACGAGCGAGCAGGGCGCGTTGCAATTCACCGCCGGACAAGGCCATCAATGACCGATGTTCCAGACCGCTCAAACACCAGTCTTCCAGTACGGTGTGCAGGCGTTGGCTGCGGATCGGTGGTGCTTGTTTGTTACCCCAGGATCCCGCCGCCACCAACTCTTGAAGACTAATGGGGAACTGTCGATCCAGATGCTGCTGTTGCGGCAGAAAGGACAGACTGCCGCGTCGTGGAACTTCCAGTTCGACTTTACCGGTCAAGGGCCTCTGCAACCCGGCGATGACTTTCAGCAGACTGCTTTTACCTGAGCCATTAGTGCCAACTACAGCAGTCAGGCTGCCGCTGACCAGTTCGAAAGTAACCGGGGGAGTGAGCGGTTGGCCGGGCGCACCCCAACGCAAGCCTTCGCAACGGATCATAGTGCCCCCCAGTTCCAGCGGCTTTCGGCCACGGCGTCGTGGGCGTGCAGACTTTCGGCGTGGACAACTCGCAGGTGGAAGGCGCTGATGCCTGGCGATCTTTTCAAAGCCAGATTCAGTCGTCGGGCGGCGTCTTCGCAGAACATCAGATTCTGACCATTTGCCAAGGCAAAGGCTTGTTCGTCGGCGCGTTTCACTGCGGTTTGAACGGCGGTGCCGAGGGCTTCTTCAGCGTCGTTGATCACCGCGATCAATGGCAGGCCTTCGAGATAGTCGTCCAAACGCAGCTGTAACTGCGCACTGCTTCGCTGGCTGTGGGGCGTCGCAATGATGCCTTTTGAAGAGCCGAGCCAAGCCAGAACGTCGGCGTGCTGCAACGCTTTGTTGGCAAAGTCATCGACAAACTGCTGCTGAATCAGCTGTCTCGAAAGTGCGGCTGAACAAGGGCAAGTTGAGGAATAGGTAATCTCGATTTTTAGTTCCACGTGGAACATTGCGTTTTTCAGTCGCGCTTCAATGCTCACCGGATAGGTTTTCCAACCGGCCAAGGGGCTGACCAAGGCTGGTCGTTTGAGAAGCAGATCGGTGTGGATTCGTAGATAGGCGTTGCTGGCCAGGCCGTCATGACTGTCGAGAAAACGTTGCAGAACCTGACGTAAAAGCAGTGGCGTGAGGTTTTGCTGCTCGAGTTTTTTCAACGCTAGATACAGCCGAGACATATGAATGCCGCGCGCCTCGCCATCATCTAGGCTGACGCCGGCGTCCGCTTTGGCGCTGATTCGCTGGCCATTGAACAACACCGGTAAAGCAATGCCGCACATGCCCACCCATTCGAGGGGCAAGTTTTGGCGTGAGGCCTGCGCGGCGATATCCGGCAGAGTCAACGCATTCATGGGCAGGTCCATCGTTCTTAGGTGATCGATAATGTTATATTATAACTTTACAGTCGGCGATGCCTTTTTCATGGCAGAGATCAGAAGCGTGTGGACCAGGCGGTGAAGGGGACAAAAGGGGATTGGCTTTAACACAATGTTATAACGTAGCATTAGTAAAAGCCTGACCCGTGATTCCCATGACTGAACAAGAGCTCCTCGTCCAACCCGCCGCCGATTACATGAACGAGGCCCAACAAGGGTTCTTTCGTGGCCTGTTGCTGGCTCAACGCTGCGAACTGCAGGAGCGTATCGCCGCTGAGTTCGAGGTGTTGCGCGAGCAGGAACCCAGCAGCGATCCGTCGGATATCGGTACTGCCGAAGAGCAACGCCAATGGCAACTGCGCCTGCTGGAGCGGGAAAAGAGGCTGCTGGACAAGATCGACGAAGCCCTCGAGCTCCTGGCTCGCGGCGAATACGGCTGGTGCCGCGAAACCGCTGAGCCGATCGGTCTCAAGCGCTTGCTGTTACGGCCCACCGCGACCTTGTGTATCGAAGCCAAAGAACGTGAAGAGCTGCGCGAACGCCATCAACGGGTGCTTTGACCAGCCACATCTGATGAGGAACACCTGATGCCCAATCGCCTCCCCGTTACCGTGCTGTCCGGCTTTCTCGGCGCAGGTAAAAGTACGCTGCTCAACTATGTCCTACGCAATCGCGACAACCTTCGGGTGGCGGTGATCGTCAACGATATGAGTGAAATCAACATCGATGGCAGCGAGGTTCAGCGCAATGTCACGCTCAATCGAGCCGAAGAAAAGCTCGTCGAGATGAGCAATGGCTGCATTTGCTGCACCCTGCGTGAAGACTTGCTCGAGGAAGTCAGCAAGCTCGCCAGGGACGGTCGTTTCGATTACCTGTTGATCGAGTCCACCGGTATTTCCGAGCCGTTGCCGGTGGCGGAAACCTTCACCTTTCGTGGTGAAGATGGTCAGAGTCTGGCCGACATTGCCAGGCTCGACACCATGGTCACGGTGGTGGACGGCATGAACTTCCTGCTCGACTATCAGGCCGCCGAGAGCCTCGCCTCTCGCGGTGAAACCCTGGGCGAAGAGGATGAGCGTTCGATCACCGACCTGCTGATCGAGCAGATCGAATTCGCCGACGTGATCCTGATCAGCAAGATCGACCTGATCGGCAGCAGCGAACGTCTGGAACTGATCGCTATCCTCGAACGGCTAAATTCCCAGGCTGAAATCATTCCCATGGTCATGGGTGAAGTGCCGTTGAAGAAGATCCTCAATACGGGGCGCTTTGACTTTGAGCGTGCCGCTCAGGCTCCGGGCTGGTTGCAGGAACTGCGCGGTGAACATGTACCGGAAACCGAGGAATACGGCATTGCCTCGACAGCCTATCGAGCGAGGCGCCCCTTTCACCCTCAGCGCTTTTACAGCTTCATCGACCGCCCTTGGGTGAACGGCAAACTGCTGCGCTCCAAGGGCTTTTTCTGGCTGGCCAGCAAGCATCAGGAAGCAGGCAGCTGGTCCCAGGCCGGGGGGCTGATGCGCCATGGTTTTGCCGGACGCTGGTGGCGATTCGTGCCAAAACCCCAGTGGCCGCAGGATCAGGAAAGCACCTCGGCGATCATGGCGAACTGGACCGCAGCCACCGGTGATTGCCGTCAGGAACTGGTGTTCATCGGCCAGAACATCGACTTCGCCCGGCTGACCGAAGAGCTCGATAGCTGCCTGCTGACCGATGACGAAATGGCCTTGGGCGTAGACGGCTGGCGACTGTTGGTCGACCCATTCGGGCCTTGGCATGAAGAGGAGGCGGCTTGATGTTCCGCCTGCTACAGAACCCTGTGGGAGCGGCGGTGCGGCGATCCGACTTGCCCGCGAAGACAATCCTGCTCCCGGTACAACGCCAACGGCAGAAACCCGGTCAAGTTCACGGTGAAACCCCCGAAGTTTTTATTCAAATACTCGAAGACAACGTCAATCTCGCCCTCTGGCAGCGCCAGCTACCTGTTCATATCGCCGACTTTGGTGCCTTGTTACTGTCCCTGGGCGTGCCCTTGGCAGAATCACTGTCACTGGAACTGGACAGTGAGGATGCGCAACCAAACCTGCGCGGCCTGGTCTCGAGCTTCAGTGATCTGGAAGGTTACGAAGGCTTCATCGCCGACGTCTCCTGGCTGGTCAGCGCCTTCGCCTGCCTGCTGGGCGCCAGGTGCATAGGTTTGCGGCTGCGGGTGCTGGACAAGGCCATGTGCCCGCGTTTCCACGTCGATCATGTGCCGGTGCGCCTGATCACCACCTACGCCGGCATCGGCAGCCAATGGCTGCAGGAGGGGGCAATGGATCGCCGGCAATTGGGCCAGGCCGCTGCCGAGCCCCAGGACGACTCACAGATCCAGCAAGTCACTTGCGGTGAAGTGGCCTTGCTCAAGGGTGAGAAATGGCACGGCAATGAAGGCTTCGGCCTGATCCACCGCTCGCCGCAACCGGGCCCGGGTGAGCGTCGGCTGATCCTGACCCTCGACTGGTTGAGCTAGGCACACTCAAGGTTTCAGCCATTTGCCCTGGCTCTGGCTTTCGCAGAATGGCTGCAAGTAGGCCGCATCGGTCGCCACGCCGTAATAGTGAATATCCTGCCGGTAAGGCATATTGGCCACTTGGGCGTTGCTGCAAACGCCGAAGGCGCCGGCGGGACATTGCTCGGTGAACGTAACGTCGACTTTTTGGCCGGCGAGTTTGGGTTGGCAGAAGCCGTCGTTGAACAGTTTTTCCGGGATGTTGCGGTTTTGCTGGCAGACTTGGACATCGAGTCGGTCTGCCTGGCTGTGGACCACACAGGCCTGGGCCAGCACCTCGCCGGAGCTGAGCGCCAATAGCAGTGGCAAGCAATTCACCCGCATCCTTCACCTCCTTAGAAACTGTTGAACATGCTGCAGAATATTCCTACCCATGTCATTGCCGGGCCGCTTGGCGCCGGCAAGACCAGTCTGATCAAGCATCTGTTGGCGCAGCGGCCGGCCCATGAGCGCTGGGCGGTGCTGATCAATGAGTTTGGTCAGATCGGCCTGGATGCTGCGCTGCTGACTCAGGATGCCGATGGTATCGCGCTGGGGGAAGTCGCCGGCGGTTGTTTGTGTTGTGTGAATGGCGCGCCGTTCCAGGTCGGACTGGGTCGCTTGTTGCGTAAGGCGAGACCCGACCGGCTGTTTATCGAACCCTCCGGGTTGGGTCATCCGGGACAGTTGCTCAAGCAACTGCGAGAAGCGCCGTGGCAAGGCGTGCTGGCGGTCCAGCCGTGTGTGTTGGTGCTTGATGCCCAGGCACTGGCCGCCGGAAAACCACTGCCTGCGGCGCAGCAGGAGGCGTTGGCCAGCGCGGGTCTGGTGTTGCTGAACAAGGACGAGCAGCTCAGCGACGCGGATCGCCAGCGGATCATAAAACAGTTACCAAATTGTCCGGTGTACTGGACACAGCAGGCTACTTTGCCGCTGGCCGAATTGCCCGGCGTACAGTCTCAAGCACATGCAGCTGTGGATAACTTCACCGCGCCCAAAGGCCTGGCGCAGATGCCAGCTGTCTGGGCTGATCCGACACTACCGATTTGCCTGAACCAGCAACAGGAGGGTGGCTGGAGCATCGGCTGGCGCTGGCATCCCAGTCAGCAATTCCAGGCAAGGCAGCTACAGCAATGGCTTGAACGCCTCGATTGGCAAAGGGCCAAGCTGGTTATCCACAGCACCGATGGCTGGATTTCTGCCAATGCAGTGGATAACGCGGACCTGCACTGGCAACCCAGCGAATGGCGGCGTGATTCTCGAATCGAGTTGATTTTCAGCGAGCCGCAGGACGCGCAGGGGCTACAAAAGGCCTTGGCAGCGTGCAAGGCATAAAAAACACTATCTACGCCGACCGCTTCAACTGCGCCACTTGTTATGTTCCTGGCGCCACTGGCTCAATTCGATCACTTCGGCACTCGGCGTCGGATTCTTGACCTCGAACGGGTAGGGCGCCAGCTCGATTTGTGCGCTGTGGGCGCCGAACTGGGTAATGGTGCCGCTGTGGCGAGTTTCGCCGGTCACGGTGAATTCGAAATTATAGATGCGGGCCAGGCGCCGACGACCGTTGGCATCCTTGACGAAACCGATCCGTTTCAACGCGACGTTGCCGTCCAGCAACTCGATATCGAGCTTGGCGCAATGTTGCTTGACCCGCTCCAGCGCCCGCTCTCGCAAGCCGTGGTTGTGCCACAGCCAGGCGCCGCCGGTGGCCAGCAGCATCAGCACGAAGATATTTCCCAGGGTCAGCATGAACGAGCGCTCCAACAAAGTAGTGTCAGCTTAACTGCGTCTTTGGTCTGTCGTACAGGATGTGTTTAGTCGCATACTGCGCGGCTCGAATTTCAATCGGTTTACGGAAATCTCGCATGAAACGTACACCCCATCTGCTTGCCATTCAGTCCCATGTGGTATTCGGCCATGCCGGCAACAGCGCCGCTGTGTTTCCGATGCAGCGGGTCGGGGTGAATGTCTGGCCGCTCAACACCGTGCAGTTCTCTAACCATACTCAATACGGTCAATGGACGGGAGAGGTATTGGCACCGCAGCAGATTCCGGCACTGGTGGAAGGGATCGCGGCGATTGGCGAATTGGGTAACTGCGATGCGGTGTTGTCTGGTTACCTGGGCAGCGCGGCTCAGGGCCGGGCGATCCTCACAGGGGTAGCGCGGATCAAGTCGATCAATCCCAAGGCCCTGTACCTGTGTGACCCGGTGATGGGGCATCCGGAAAAAGGCTGCAGCGTGCCGGCTGAGGTCAGTGACTTCCTGCTGGAAGAAGCTGCGGCGATGGCTGACTTCATATGCCCGAATCAACTGGAACTGGACAGCTTCTCCAGGCGCAAGCCGAAGTCGTTGTTCGATTGCCTGGCCATGGCGCGAGCGCTATTGGCCCGTGGCCCGAAGGCGGTGCTGGTCAAGCATCTGGATTATCCCGGCAAGCTGCCCGACTGCTTCGAGATGTTGCTGGTGACCGCCGAGGGTAGCTGGCACTTGCGGCGGCCGTTGCTGGCTTTCCCGCGCCAACCGGTGGGCGTCGGCGACCTTACGTCCGGCCTGTTCCTCGCTCGGGTGCTGTTGGGCGACAGCCTGCTGGCGGCCTTCGAGTTCGCCGCGGCGGCGGTGCACGAAGTGCTGCTGGAAACCCAGGCTTGCGCCAGCTACGAACTCGAACTGGTACGCGCCCAGGACCGGATTGCCCACCCGCGAGTGCGGTTCGAGGCGACAGCAATCAGCCTCTGAGCCGAGATAAATAGATCCCCAGTCTGGCGATCACCTTGTGGCGAGGGGGCTTGCCCCCGCTGGGCTGCGAAGCGGCCCTAAACCCTGCAACTGCGTTTCGTCAGTAAAACCCGTCAGCCGGATTACGACTGCTTCGCCCGAGCGCGGACCGGCCGACGGGGGCAAGCCCCCTCGCCACAGGTAGGTGTTCGTCCTTACTGACTGCCCTCAGGCTCCGCCTTGATGTCCTGATAACGCTTTTCCAACTCCTGGCGGATCTGCCGACGCTGCTTGGCCTGGATGAACCGGCGATGGTCTTCGCTGGTTACCGGCTGCAGTTGTGGCACGACCGCGGGTTTACGCTGGTCGTCGACCGCGACCATGGTGAAAAAGCAGCTATTGGTGTGGCGCACCGAGCGTTCGCGAATATTCTCCGTCACCACTTTGATCCCCACCTCCATCGAGGTGTTGCCGGTGTAGTTGACCGACGCGAGGAAGGTCACCAGCTCACCGACATGGATCGGCTCACGGAAGATCACCTGATCCACTGACAGGGTCACCACATAGCGCCCGGCAAAGCGGCTGGCGCAGGCATAAGCGACTTCGTCGAGGTACTTGAGCAGGGTACCGCCGTGGACATTGCCAGAGAAGTTGGCCATGTCGGGGGTCATCAGTACTGTCATCGACAGCTGGGCGTTTCCGGGTTCCATAGCACACTCACGGTTCTAGGCAGGGATTGCAGGAGGCACCTCTGCGGGCGCTTGATGACTTTTTAAAAACCACTCCTTACCGGACGCTGCGCTTGTGGCCGCCGTCACGCCCGGATCGATCTGTTTCCATATATTGCACCGCCTTTCTCCCGGAAGTCGCGGTGTTACCCTTCAAAAGCCTGGGTAAAAGGCATTTTCCTACCGACACAAGAGAATTCTATCTGGCTCAATCAGACCTTTGCTGACGCCTGGGTGATTGAGCAACAGCTTCAGCACGCACCCAAGGAGTCCCACCCCATGCATGCCATCAGTTTTATTCAGGATCTGGCAGTGATCATGTTGGTCGCGGGTGTGGTGACCATTCTTTTTCACCGGTTCAAGCAACCGGTGGTGCTCGGTTATATCGTCGCCGGGTTCATCATCGGCCCGTACACCCCTCCATTCAGCCTTATCCACGACGAAGACACGATCAAGACGCTTGCCGAACTCGGGGTGATCTTACTGATGTTCTGCCTGGGTCTGGAATTCAGCTTGCGCAAGTTGTTCAAGGTCGGAGCCACGGCGTTTATCGCGGCCTTTCTCGAAATCGTGCTGATGATCTGGATCGGCTATGAAATCGGTCGTTGGTTCGATTGGAACACCATGGACTCGCTGTTCCTCGGCGCAATTCTGGCGATCTCCTCGACCACCATCATCGTCAAGGCGCTTAACGATCTGAAGATGAAGAACCAGCGCTTTGCGCAGTTGATCTTCGGCGTGTTGATCGTCGAAGACATTCTCGGGATCGGCATCATCGCGTTGCTGTCGAGCATTGCGGTCAGCGGGACGGTCAGTTCCGGCGAAGTGTTTTCCACAGTCGGCAAGCTTACCTTGTTCATGATTGTTGCCCTGGTCATCGGCATTCTGCTGGTACCCCGGCTGCTGGCCTATGTGGCCAAGTTCGAAAGCGACGAGATGCTACTGATCACTGTGCTGGGCCTGTGTTTCGGCTTCTGCCTGCTGGTGGTCAAACTGGAATACAGCATGGTGCTGGGGGCATTCCTGATCGGCGCGATCATGGCAGAATCCCGGCAGTTGGTGAAAATAGAGCGACTGATCGAACCAGTTCGCGACATGTTCAGCGCAATATTTTTCGTCGCCATCGGTTTGATGCTCGATCCACAGATCCTGCTGCAATACGCTTGGCCGATCGCGGTGATCACGGTCGCCGTGGTGCTGGGCAAAATGCTGTCCTGCGGGCTGGGCGCGTTTATCGCCGGCAATGACGGACGCACCTCACTGCGGGTCGGCATGGGTCTTTCGCAAATTGGCGAGTTCTCTTTCATCATCGCCGCCCTGGGCATGACCTTGCAGGTCACCAGCGACTTTCTTTATCCGGTGGCGGTGGCCGTGTCGGTGTTAACGACGTTGATGACCCCCTACCTGATTCGCGCGGCCGACCCGTTGTCGCTGAAGCTTGCGGCGGTGATGCCACAAAGTCTGGCTCGTGTACTGGGGATGTATGGCGAATGGCTGCGCAGCATCCAGCCCCATGGGGAGGGTGCGCTGCTGGCGAAAATGATTCGACGGATCCTGCTACAAGTGGGGGTCAATCTGGCGCTGGTGATGGCGATCTTTTTATCCGGCGGTTTTTTCGCCGAGCGCCTTGGCGGTTATCTTCAAGGCTGGATCAGCAATCCCGGTTGGCAGAAGGGATTGATCTGGGGCGGCGCGCTGCTGCTGTCATTGCCGTTCCTGATCGCCGCGTATCGCAAGCTCAAGGCCTTGTCGATGCTGTTGGCGGAGATGGGGGTGAAACCGGAGATGGCAGGGCGTCATACCCAGCGCGTGCGGCGAGTGATTGCCGAGTTGATACCGATTCTATCGTTGCTGGTGATCTTTGTGCTGCTGGCGGCCTTGTCGTCGAGCATCCTGCCGACCAACGAACTGTTGATAGTGATTGCCGTCGTTGCGGCGGCGGTCGCGGCGCTGCTGTGGCGCTGGTTTATCCGAGTGCATACGCGGATGCAGGTCGCCCTGTTGGAAACCCTGGATAACCACAAGGACTCGGGCGAGCATTGAGGACCGCTCCAGCTTGAGGCTGGAGCGGGCTCGCGGTATCAGCTTTCCAGCCAGACGTCTCGCGCCCAGTGCCAAACCGATTCCCAGGTTTCTTCGGTGACCAGCTCTTCTTCGGCCGACCACAACACTACGGTGCCGTCTTCCTCGACGCAGTAGTAATCGTCACCGTCCTGGCAGATCGGGATCAATTCCCGGGGAACACCAGCGTCCCAGGCGTTGGCGGCCACCTCGGGCAGGTAGGTATGGGACTGGGGGTCCGTAACGGTTACCGGCTCCAGGCTGCCATAGACGACATCGCTGACGGTCAGCAGGAATTCCTTGAAGACAAAGGGAATGTCGATGAACAGCTGTTCTTCGATCTCCACCAGTAGATCTTCATCTGGCAGTTCCAACGGGACCGGCACAGGTTCATTTTTTTCACGCAGTTCTTCAATGACTTCTTCCACGACCTCAATCCTCTTGCTCTATGGCGCGGTTTGTATGGGGCGGTTTATACAGTAGCTCGGTATAAGTGCAACCGTGAAATAGAAAACCCCAGCCTAGGCTGGGGTTTTTGTTTCAACATACTCAACGCAGAGCTTGGGATCAGCCGTTCTGGCGGATACCTGCAACCAGCCATGGCTGGTTTTCGCCTTGAGGGCGTTCCATGTTCCAGCTTTCGTTGAACACTTCGCCCTGGTCGAAGCGCGAAGTTTTCGACACGCCGCTGAAGGTCAGGGTGGCGACGGTCTTGTCGGAGCGATCATCCACGCCGTCCAGTTGTACATTGAGGTTATCAATGTAAGTGGACTGGAAGCCTTCGCCCAGATCGGCACGTTCCTTTTTCAGGAACTCCAGCAGCTGTGGCGTGACGAATTCGGCGATCTTGTCCATTTCGTTGGCGTCCCAGTGCTGTTGCAGGGACTGGAAGTGGCTGCGCGCCGCTTCAATGAAGCGCTCTTCGTTGAACCAGGCCGGTGCGTTGATCACCGGACGAACGGCTGCTGGTGCGGCCGAACCACCGAAGATCGAGCCTTGAGCCGGTTTTTGTTCGAACACTTCACGCTGCATCGGTGCGTGGCCAGCTGGAGCCATGTGCGCTTGCTGCTTGCGGCGACGAGCGGCAATGAAACGGAAGATCAGGAAGGCGATGACCGCCATGATCAGGATGTCGAAGATCTGCATGCCCTGGAAGCCGTCGCCCATGAACATGGAGGCCAGCAGGCCACCGGCGGCGATGCCGGCCAGAGGGCCGAGCCAGCGCGAAGCACCGCCAGCTTTTGCGGCAGCGCCTGCGGCACCGGCAGCCCCGGCGGTAGCGGCTGCAGAGCCGGCACCGGTGGAGGACGGAGCCATTTGGCTAGTCTGGTGCGTCGGCGCGGCGCCGGCGCTTTTACCGCCACCAAAGCGCTTGGCGGCGTTGGCCTCGAGGCTCATCGTCAGGCCGATGCACAACGCCATGGCGATGCTAAGAAAACGTTTCATAAAGGGAATTCCCATTTGTGGATGGCACTCGTGCCATGTTGCACAGGTGAGGTGTTGCTGGCTAGCGGCAGAGTGTTTCGGGCTTTTGCTTGGCCATCTGTGAAAAAAAGCAGTTGGCGGCGTAAGGCCGGTAATGTTTGGGCCGTAGGCCAGTTGGATAAGTTCTGTAGGAATGTGACTGATATTGGTCCGCGGCGTACAAAATCAAGGCCAGGCAGACCAATGTCACTGCGGGAGTCCCTGTGCCGCGCCTTCAATCAGATCAACCTGTGGGAGCGGGCTTGCTCGCGATGGCAGCAGCGCGGTTTATCAGATGCACCGCGTTATCGTTCATCGTCGGATCGCCGTACGGAGCAAGCCCGCACCCACATAAGTCTTCAGGCAGTCTTTAGACGGCTTCCAGCTTGGCATAACCCATCATCAGCCACTTGCTGCCTTCGCTGAAGTTCACCTGGACCCGTGCCTGAGCGCCGGCGCCTTCGAAGTTAAGGATCACCCCCTCGCCGAAGACCGAGTGTCGTACCTGCTGGCCAAGGCTGAAAGCGGTTTCCGGGATCTCGGTGCCGCTGAACATGCTGCTCGAACTTTGCTTCTGGCCGCCGCCGAACGGTCGGCTGACGCTATTGGACAGCCGCACTTCCTGAATCAACCCTTTTGGTACTTCGCGTACGAAGCGGGAAACCTTGTTGTAGGTTTCGCTGCCGTACAGGCGTCGGGTCTCGGCATAGGTCATCACCAGGTTTTGCATGGCCCGGGTGATGCCCACATAGGCCAGACGGCGTTCTTCTTCCAGGCGACCCGGTTCTTCCAGGCTCATCTTGTGCGGGAACAAGCCTTCTTCCATGCCCACCAGGAACACATAAGGGAATTCCAGGCCTTTGGCGCTGTGCAGCGTCATCAGCTGAATGCTGTCTTCGTGTTCGTCGGCCTGGGTATCGCCGGCTTCCAGCGACGCGTGGCCAAGGAAAGCCGCCAGTGGCGACAGATCGGCGTCTTCTTCGGCGTTTTCGAAGTTGCGTGCGGCGCTGACCAGTTCCTCAAGGTTTTCTACCCGAGCCTGGCCTTTCTCGCCTTTTTCCGCCTCGTGGTAGGCAATCAGCCCCGACTGCTCGATGACCGTCTGGGTCATCAGGTGCAGTGGCATGTCCACGGTTTTCGCCGCGAGGTTCTCGATCAGTTCGACGAACGCCCCCAGAGCGCCGGCTGCGCGACCGGTCAGGCCTTTATTGGCCACCAGCAGGCGCATCGCTTCCCACATCGACACATCGCTGTGGCGCGCGTGTTCGCGGATCGCTTCGACGGTTTTCTCGCCGATGCCACGGGCCGGGACGTTGATCACCCGCTCCAGCGCTGCATCGTTGCCGCGACCTTCGAGCAAACGCAGGTAGGCCATGGCGTTCTTGATTTCTGCACGTTCGAAGAAGCGCTGGCCGCCGTAGATCCGGTAAGGAATGCGTTCGCGCAACAACGCTTCTTCCAGGACCCGGGATTGGGCGTTGGAGCGATACAAAATGGCGATATCGCTGCGAGCCAGGCCGGTTTTCAGGGCGCTTTCGATGGTTTCCACCACATAGCGCGCTTCATCGTGTTCGTTGAAGGCTGCGTACAGGTTGATCGCTTCGCCTTCGCCGCCCTCGGTCCACAACTCTTTGCCCAGACGCCCGGTGTTGTTGGCGATCAAGGCGTTGGCGGCCTTGAGGATCCCGGCGGTGGAACGGTAATTCTGTTCCAGGCGAATGGTTTCGGCGTCCGGGAAGTCTTCGGAATATTGGTGGATGTTTTCGATTTTCGCGCCACGCCAGCCGTAGATCGACTGGTCGTCATCGCCAACCACCATCAGGCTGTCGCCGCCCTTGGCCAGCAGACGCAACCAGGCGTACTGCACGGCGTTGGTGTCCTGGAACTCGTCCACCAGCACATGGCGGAAACGCTTTTGATAGTGCGCCAGCAAGCCCGGGTGGTCGCGCCACAGATCGAGGGCGCGCAGCAGCAACTCGGAGAAGTCGATCACCCCGGCACGTTGGCAGGCGGCCTCATAGGCTTCATAGATGCTGCGCATGGTGGCCAGGAACAGATCGCCGCTGGCTTGAATGTGTTGTGGGCGCAGACCTTCGTCTTTCTGCCCGTTGATGAACCACTGAGCCTGACGGGCCGGCCAGCGTTGCTCGTCCAGCCCCAGCTCGCGGATCACTCGCTTGACCAGCCGTTGCTGGTCGTCGCTGTCGAGGATCTGGAAGGTCTGGCTGAGCCCTGCTTCCTGCCAGTGCGCGCGCAACAGGCGGTGCGCCAGGCCGTGGAAGGTGCCAACCCACATGCCGGCCGGGCTGATGCCCAGCAACTGCTCGATGCGATGACGCATCTCGGCAGCGGCCTTGTTGGTGAAGGTCACCGACAGGATCGAGTGTGACGAGGCCTGCTCGACCTGGATCATCCAGGCGATGCGGTGCACCAGCACACGGGTTTTACCGGAACCAGCACCGGCCAGGACCAACTGACGACCCACGGAGGCAGCTACGGCCTGGCGTTGGGCATCGTTGAGGGAGTTCAGCAGAAGGGAGAGATCATCGCGCATTGGAGCATTCTAGGGTGCCGGACCACCCCGGGCAAACCGAGCGTTGGTTTAGCCGATAAAAAGAACCGCAGGGACGACCGGTCAGTCATTGGCTGCAGGCATTGGCGGGGCTCGCTCGAGCGGTCTGGTGCGGGGCTTGGGGGCTATTTGTTTTGTGGTTTTAATGATCTGGAACAGTTTGGTCCGAGCAGTTGCTTGTGTATGCTCGCTCGACGTTTCGGGCTCACCATTATAAGAATACTGCCTATGACACTCAGCACTAGCCTGGCCGGCCCCCCTGTGGAGCCACGGGTTATACGCAAGCACTACGCCGTGGAGATGGCGGTCGAACGCACGCGTCTGCTTTACCAGGGCTCGCTGCTGCCGACGTTATTCATGTTGCTCAATGGTCTGGTCTGCGCCTGGTTACTCTGGAGCCCGCAGCGCTCGTTGCTGGTCAGCATTTGGCTGGTCTGGCTACTGACGCTGGTCGCTATGCGAATCATCCAGGTCGCGGCGTTCGATTCGGCGATACCGGGTCGCCAGGCAAAGCCGATCTGGCAGCGAATGTTCTGGCTCGGCTCGGCCATGAGCGGCTTGACCCTGGCCGGCGCCGGCATCGCCCTGGTGCCCACCGACAGTTTCCTGGAACAAGCCTGGGTCTTCGGCCTGATCGGTGCGGCGACGTTGTCGGCCAGCATCGCTTATGCCGTCAGTCTGCCGGCATTCCTGTCCTTTACGCTGCCGTGCCTGTTGCCGGCGATCGGCTTTTTGTTCTGGGGGGGCGACGAACAACAGCAAGGCTGGGGCTGGCTGGGGCTGATCCTGCTGGGCTCCTTGAGCGTTGTTGCCTGGCAGGTCAATCGGTTGATCCAGCGGGGTTTGCTCCGACGCTTCCAGAACCAGGCGTTGATCGAGCATCTGCAGCAGGCCCAAAGCCGCAGCGAGCAGCTCAATCAGGAACTGGCCCGGGAAATCGTGCAGCGGCGCTGTGCCGAAGAGCAATTGCGTGAGGCTCAAGTGGGTCTGGAAAGTCGCGTGGCGCAGCGCAGCCTGGAGCTGGATGCGGCGAACCAGGCCTTGAGCAAAAGCGAAGCGCGTCTGGACCTGGCGTTAAAGGCCAGTGAGCTAGGCCTGTGGGACTGGAATCTGCAAACCGACGAGGTCCATCACACGCGGATCAAGGAGCTGTTTGGCCTGGGTCCTGAGGACGTGACGGCAATGCTCAGCCATCTCAAGCCGCGTTTGCATCCGCAGGACCTGCCGCCACTCAAGCACGCCCTGGTCGAGCACTTGAAAGGTCGCACCGAGGATTACCAGATCGAATACCGTGTGCGCCATGGCGATGGGCACTGGGTGTGGATCGAGGACCGTGGGCGAGCCGTGGAGCGCAGCAAGAGCGGTCGGGTGATCCGTATGGTTGGCACTCGGCGTGACATCAGCACCAGCAAGGAGCTGGAAGAACAGCGCCAACTGGCGGCCACGGTATTCGAGGCAGCCAGCGAAGGCATCGTGATTTTCGACCCTGATTACGCCTTGATCGCAGTGAATCAAGCCTTCAGCCGGGTCACCGGCTATCAGATCGAGGACTTGCTGGGGCGCAATGTCGTCGAGTTACCCTGTAGTCGTGATGCGCGCCGGCACTACAAGGCGATACATCAGGCGCTGGAGCAACGCGGCAGTTGGCAGGGCGAGCTGGTCGAGGCTCGCAAGAGCGGCGAGTTGTATCCGCAATGGCTGCAGCTGAATGTCGTGCGCGATGTGCGCGGAAATGTCAGCCATATTGTGGGCTTCTTCGCCGATCTCTCAGCCAGACGTGAATCAGAAGAACGGATGCGCTACCTGACCCATTACGATGAGCTCACCGGCCTGGCCAATCGCTCACTGTTCCGCGAGCGGCTGAATGAAGCCCATCAGCGGGTACGCCAGGGTGGCCGCAGCCTGGCGTTGCTGCACATCAATCTGGACCGTTTCAAGTTGCTCAATGACAGCCTGGGGCATGAGGTCGCCGACCAGTTGCTGCAGAAGATGGCGCGGCGGCTGGTCAACGCACTGCCGGAGGCCGACACCATTGCGCGTCTATCCGGCGATGAGTTTGCGGTGCTGTTCGACGCCTATGCCAACCTGTCCAGCCTGGCGCGGGTGGCGACCCGGCTGGCAACCAAGCTGCGCTTGCCATTGACGGTGGATGGGTATGAGTTGGTGGTCAGTGCATCGATGGGCATCAGCATGTTGCCGGACAACGCGCGAGAGATTTCGGCACTGCTCAGCCAGTCGAACATCGCCATGCAACATGCCAAGCACCTGGGTGGTAACAACTTCCAGTTCTACACCGAGAGCCTGCAAGCCTGCACCCTGGAGCGCCTGCAGCTGGAAAACCAACTGCGCAAGGCCATCGAAGACCGGCAGTTGAAGGTGTTCTACCAACCAAAACTATGCCTGGCAACCGGCCGGTTGAATGCCGCCGAGGCCCTGGTGCGCTGGGACCACCCGACCATGGGCCGGGTGCCGCCAGGCGACTTTATCGGCCTGGCCGAAGAAACCGGTCTGATCGGTCCGATCGGCGAGTTCGTGCTGCGTCAGGCCTGCTGGCAAGCCTGCGAATGGCAACGCCAAGGGCTGGAGCCGATTCGGGTTTCGGTCAATCTGTCAGTGCATCAATTGCGTCAGGGCAAACTGGTCAGTCTGGTTCGCCAGGTGCTGGAGGAAACCGGGCTTGCGCCGCACTACCTTGAATTGGAACTGACCGAAAGCCAGCTGCTGGACAGCGTCGAGCACATCATCGCGACCTTCCAGCAACTGCGTGATCTGGGGGTGAAACTGGCAATTGACGACTTTGGTACCGGGTATTCGTCGTTGAGCTACCTCAAGCGCATTCCGGTGGACTACGTGAAAATCGACCAGGCGTTCATACGTGGCCTGGCCGAAGGTAGCGAAGACGCGGCGATCACCAGGGCGATCATTGCCATGGCCCATGGATTGTCGCTCAAGGTGGTGGCTGAAGGCGTCGAGCGCGTGGAGCAGCTGGAATTTCTCAAGGCCGAACGGTGCGATGAGGTGCAGGGCTATCTCATCAGTCGCCCCGTAGAAGCGGATGACCTGGCTGAACTGTTGCGAACAGGTACGGGTTCCTTCGCAGTGGCTACATAGAGTGCGCCCGGCCAAAACCGGGGGCACTAAGGTGATTCAGTTACGCATTGGACGGGCAAAATGCCCATTCATGTAGTATAACTACAAGCGTGCTACATCCCTGGCATCTGCCCATAACAATGAGTCCAGCCCTTTGAATCTGTTGCAACACATCGCCCAGTCACGCCACCTGTTACGCAAGTCGGAACTCAAGGTTGCCGATCACGTGCTGCTTGACCCTGCGGCTGTGATGCACAGTTCCATGGCCGATCTTGCCCACAATGTGGGTATCAGCGAGCCGACCATCGTGCGCTTCTGCCGCGCCATTGGTTGTTCGGGTTTTCAGGACTTGAAGCTGAAACTGGCGCAAAGCCTGGCAGCCGGTGCGAGCTTTGGACAGTTTGCGATCCATGAAGATGATTCGGTTGCCGATTACAGCCTGAAAATCTTCGACACCACCCTGCACACGCTGATGGAAGTGCGCGAGAATCTCGATCCGGTGGCCTTGCAGCGCGCGGTGACTGCCATGTCCCAGGCCCAGCGAGTCGAGTTCTACGGCTTTGGCGCGTCTGGCGCGGTGGCAGCGGATGCCCAGCACAAATTCTTCCGCTTGTTGCTGACCGCGGCGGCTTATTCCGACCCGCATATGCAGGCAATGTCGGCGGTGACGCTCAAGCCCACCGACGTAGCGATCTGTATTTCCCAGTCCGGGCGCTCCAAAGACTTGCTGATCACCGCCAATCTGGTCCGGGAAAGCGGCGCGACACTGATCACCCTGTGCCCGAGCCAGACGCCGCTGGCCGAGCTGTCGACCATCAACCTGGCGATCGATGTGCATGAAGACACCGAGATCTACACGCCGCTGACTTCGCGTATCGCTCACCTGGTGGTGATCGACGTGCTGGCCATGGGCGTGGCCATGGCCCGCGGTCCGAGCCTGGTCAATCACCTCAAGAGCGTCAAACGCAGCCTGCGCAGCTTGCGTTTGTCGCCCAAGTCGGTCAAAGCGCTGGACGATTGATTCGGCCTCGAAGTGGCGAGGCTTTTTGTGGCGAGGGGGCTTGCCCCCGCTGGGCTGCGAAGCGGCCCTAAAACCTGCAACCGTAATCCTTCAGAAAGATCCCATTCACCGAATTACGACCGCTTTGCGGCCGAACGGGGCGATGCGGCGTTCCGAAAAGCCCCCTCGCCACAGGATGTGGCGTCTCAACGTAAACTTTCATCTCCCTGTAACCCCCGCGCCGCCAAACCGTCATCCCCGACGCCCATCGTGTAACTCCCGTAATCGTCTTGGGAGACTCGAAATGGCCCAGTCCTACGATCCACGCTATAGCGTCGTCAAAACCCGCCGCCAACAAGAAGATCAGCGCCGCATGGAATTTCGTCGCGCGATCGAGCAGCGTTGTGAGCAGCGTCAGTTGCTCGCCGAGATTGGCGATTTTGCTGATTCGGCGGCACTCAATTACTGGCAGGCGGCACCGGCAACTTCCCGTCAAAACGCTCAGCCAGGCCGCTGATCAGTGCCCGTTCGCTGCGGATAAACCCCAGGAACGCATGCGCCACCGGTGACAGGCGCTTGGCTTTAGCCTGAACCACGCACCAACTGCGGTACAGCGGCAGCTCTTCCACTGGCAACTCCTTGAGCCTGCCGGTGGCCAACTCAAGGTTCAGGGCGTGGCGCGTCAGCAGCGCTACGCCCAGACCCGCCACCACACATTCGCGCTGAGCTTCCGCCGAAGCCACTTCCAGGGTTTGCGTGAAATGCACGCGCTTTTCCTTGAAATACTCCTCGCAGGCCAGTCGCGTGCCCGAGCCTTGCTCGCGCAATAGCAGCGTATAAGGCTCGAGATCCTGCAAGCGTAGCGGCCCCATCTGGCACAGAGGATGGGCGGGCGGCGCCACGGCGACGATCGGGTTGTTAAGGAACGGCAAAAACTCCAGTCCCATGTCCTGGGGCACCATGGACATGATCACCAGGTCGTCACGGTTGTCCGACAGCCGTCGAATGGCCTGGGCCCGGTTGATCACCATCAGGTGCAGATTGACTTCCGGATGCAGGAGCTTGAAGGCGGCGAACAGGTGCGGTACGAAGTATTTGGCGCTGGATTCCACTGCCAACTTGAGTTGCCCCTGCAATGAACCTTGCATGTCCGACAGTTGCATATCGAGGTTTGCCAGGCGCCCGAAAATATCCCGGCTGGCCCGTTGCAAGGCTTCGGCGGCCTCGGTCATGTAGAGTTTTTTGCCGACATAATCGAACAAAGGCTGACCGATCAGCTCTTCCAGCTGGCGAATTTGCAGGCTGACGGCCGGCTGTGTGAGAGACATTTCCTCGGCCGCGCGGCTGTAGGACCGTAAATCGCAGACCTCGTTGAAAATCTGAAGCTGGCGCAATGTCATACGCATCAGGGACTTACGCATTTTTTAAGACTCTCGCCGCGGGCTGATCAATCAACTATAAGTCTTTACTTATGGCCAACCCAATTATTATTGATTTTTGTTAATCCCTTGAGAGGACTAGGGTGGTGTTGCGACTGACCTGAAACATTTGGTCACTCGTCGACCCGGTCTAGCGGGTCGTTGGTGCAATCGGCTCAAGGGAACCTCCAAGTGATAAAAAAAATCCTGATCGCCAACCGTGGGGAAATTGCCGTACGAATCGTGCGTGCCTGCGCCGAGATGGGCATTCGCTCGGTCGCGATCTATTCCGACGCCGATCGCCATGCCCTGCATGTGAAGCGCGCGGATGAAGCCCACAGTATCGGTGCCGAACCTCTGGCCGGCTACCTGAACCCGCGCAAGCTGGTGAACCTGGCAGTGGAAACCGGTTGTGATGCACTGCATCCCGGTTACGGTTTCCTCTCGGAGAACGCCGAGCTGGCAGATATCTGCGTCGAACGCGGAATCAAATTCATTGGTCCATCGGCCGAAGTGATTCGCCGCATGGGCGACAAGACCGAAGCCCGTCGCAGCATGATCAAGGCTGGCGTGCCAGTGACCCCTGGTACCGAAGGCAACGTCGCGGACATCGCCGAAGCCCTGGTGGAAGGCGACCGCATCGGTTACCCGGTGATGCTCAAGGCCACTTCCGGTGGTGGCGGGCGCGGTATTCGCCGCTGCAACAGCCGTGAAGAACTGGAGCAAGCCTTCCCACGAGTGATTTCCGAAGCGACCAAGGCCTTTGGTTCGGCGGAAGTGTTCCTGGAAAAATGCATCGTCAACCCCAAGCACATCGAAGCCCAGATCCTCGGCGACAGCTTTGGCAACGTGGTGCACCTGTTCGAGCGTGATTGCTCGATCCAGCGCCGCAACCAGAAGCTGATCGAGATCGCTCCAAGCCCGCAACTGACCCCGGAACAGCGCGCCTATATCGGTGACCTGTCGGTGCGCGCAGCCAAGGCCGTGGGTTACGAGAACGCCGGTACCGTGGAGTTCCTGCTCGCCGAGGGCGAGGTGTACTTCATGGAGATGAACACCCGGGTGCAGGTGGAACACACCATCACCGAAGAAATCACCGGCATTGACATCGTTCGCGAGCAGATCCGTATCGCCTCCGGCCTGCCGCTTTCGGTCAAGCAGGAAGACATTCAGCACCGCGGTTTCGCGCTGCAGTTCCGGATCAACGCCGAAGACCCGAAAAACAATTTCCTGCCGAGCTTCGGCAAAATCACCCGTTACTACGCGCCCGGCGGCCCCGGCGTTCGTACCGACACGGCGATCTACACCGGTTACACCATCCCGCCGTACTACGATTCGATGTGCCTGAAACTGGTGGTGTGGGCGTTGACCTGGGAAGAAGCGATGGACCGTGGCTTGCGCGCCCTGGACGACATGCGTCTGCAAGGGGTCAAGACCACTGCCGCTTATTACCAGGAAATCCTGCGTAACCCGGAATTCCGTAGTGGTCAGTTCAACACCAGTTTCGTTGAAAGCCATCCGGAACTGACCAATTACTCGATCAAGCGCAAACCCGAAGAGCTGGCCCTGGCCATCGCCGCCGCCATTGCCGCCCACGCAGGCCTGTGAGGAATACAACAATGTCCAAGATCCATGTAACTGACACCATCCTGCGTGACGCCCACCAATCGCTGCTGGCGACCCGCATGCGCACCGACGACATGCTTCCGATCTGCGACAAGCTCGACAAAGTCGGCTACTGGTCGCTGGAAGTCTGGGGCGGCGCGACCTTCGACGCCTGCGTACGCTTCCTTAAGGAAGATCCGTGGGAGCGCCTGCGCAAACTGCGCGCCGCGTTGCCTAACACCCGTCTGCAAATGCTTCTGCGCGGGCAGAACCTGCTGGGCTACCGCCATTACAGCGACGACGTGGTCCGGGCGTTCGTTGCCAAGGCGGCGGTCAACGGCATCGACGTGTTCCGCATCTTCGATGCGATGAACGACGTGCGTAACCTGCGAGTGGCCATCGAAGCGGTGAAAGCCGCCGGCAAACACGCCCAGGGCACCATCGCCTACACCACCAGCCCGGTGCATACCATCGAAGCCTTCGTGGCCCAGGCCAAGCAAATGGAAGCCATGGGTTGCGACTCCGTTGCGATCAAGGACATGGCCGGCCTGCTGACCCCGTACGCCACTGGCGAACTGGTCAAGGCACTGAAAAGCGAACAATCGCTGCCTGTGTTCATCCACTCCCACGACACCGCCGGCCTGGCGTCGATGTGCCAACTCAAGGCGATCGAGAACGGTGCCGACCATATCGACACCACGATCTCCAGCTTCGCCTGGGGCACCAGCCACCCGGGTACCGAGTCGATGGTCGCCGCGCTTAAAGGCAGCGAATTCGACACCGGCCTGAGCCTGGAACTGCTGCAGGAAATCGGCCTGTACTTCTACGCGGTGCGTAAGAAATATCACCAGTTCGAGAGCGAATTCACTGCGGTCGACACCCGTGTGCAAGTCAACCAGGTACCGGGCGGGATGATTTCCAACCTGGCCAACCAGTTGAAAGAGCAGGGCGCACTCAATCGCATGGCCGAAGTGCTGGCGGAGATCCCGCGGGTCCGTAAAGACCTCGGCTACCCGCCGCTGGTTACCCCGACCTCGCAGATCGTCGGCACCCAGGCGTTCTTCAACGTGCTGGCCGGCGAGCGCTACAAGACCATCACTAACGAAGTGAAGCTCTACCTGCAAGGCGGCTACGGCAAGGCGCCGGGCCAGGTCGACGAGAAACTGCGTCGCCAGGCCATTGGTAACGAAGACGTGATCGACGTGCGTCCGGCCGATTTGCTCAAGCCGGAAATGACCAAGCTGCGTAACGACATCGGCGCGCTGGCCAAGTCTGAAGAGGACGTGCTGACCTACGCCATGTTCCCGGACATCGGGCGTAAATTCCTCGAAGAGCGTGAAGCCGGCACCCTGACGCCGGAAGTGCTGTTGCCGATTCCGGAAGCTGGCGGCGTGACCGCGGCCGGTGGCGAAGGTGTACCGACCGAGTTCGTTATCGACGTCCACGGCGAAACCTACCGCGTCGACATCACCGGTGTCGGCGTCAAGGCCGAAGGCAAGCGTCACTTCTACTTGTCCATCGACGGTATGCCGGAAGAGGTGGTGTTCGAACCGCTCAACGAATTCGTCAGCGGCGGTAGCAGCAAGCGCAAGCAAGCCACTGCACCGGGCCACGTCAGCACCAACATGCCGGGCAACATCGTTGATGTGCTGGTCAAGGAAGGCGACATCGTGAAAGCCGGCCAGGCCGTGCTGATCACTGAAGCGATGAAGATGGAAACCGAAGTTCAATCGGCCATCGCCGGCAAAGTCACTGCCATCCACGTGGCCAAGGGCGACCGGGTCAACCCGGGTGAAGTTCTGATCGAGATCGAAGGCTGATTACAGCCTTTGACTGAAACGCTTTAAACCTCGGGGGGGCATGTGCTCCCCTTTTTTTTCGCCTGTCTGAAACACCGCCTGACGGGCTGCCCGGATACTCCGTGGGAGCGGCGGTGCGGCGATCCGACTTGCCCGTGAAGAACGATGATGCAGTCTGTCAGAAGCTCGCATGTCATTATCTGCAATTTATTGCGTTTTTTTCCGATGATGAGGGTTAAAACTGCATTTTATTGCGTTTATAAGTGGAGCAGATGGAATGAATCTGCACTATATTGCAAACACAGAGTCACTTAGTGATCAATGGATGCATTAAATTGCAGATTTACTCATGTACACACTGACACTACAGATCTACGCCGCCGGAAACTGGTTAGACGCCATGACCCTGGTATTTGCCGAACCGCAAAAAGGTTTCGAAGGCCCCTGCAGATTTGCCTACAAGCAAGGTTACATCTCCGACAATTTCGACTCTATTCAATCGCCCTTCGCCAGATCGGTCAGCGCCAGGTTGCCGCTGGATTGGGACAGTGTATCGCTGAAAAAAGCGCCCGCCTTCCTGCATGACATCGCTCCAGCCGGGGCGGCCAAGCGCTTCCTGATGGCGCGCATTGGACAGGAAAAGCCTGAGGAGGTGAGTGCTGACCTGTTTTTGCTGGGCCGAAGCACCCCGGCACCTATCGGTAACTTGCGTATCAAGGAGTCGGTTGAGGCGTTGGATAACCGACCACCGATGGGCTTTCGTCGGGAAGAAGTCATTGCCCGCGATAACACCTTCCTGGAATACGCCTACGAGCAAGGTGCGGCGATTGGCGGTGCGACGGGAGCGGGTGGTGAAGCGCCAAAACTGTTGATGACCGAAGACCGCGCTGGGTTGCTGTACCCGGACGCCGTGCTGAACGACACTGAAGTGACTCGACACTGGTTCGTGAAATTTGCCCGCAATAAGGCAGGACAGATCGATCAAGACATCCTCAGAAGCGAATTCCACTACTACAAGGCCTTGCAGACCCTTGGAATCGAGACAATTGCCGCAGAAGGTCTAACGCTGGAGGAGGCGAACAAACCCAGTCTGTGGATGCAGCGCTTTGACCGCCAAGTGACCGAGCAGGGCATTGAGCGGCTGGCGGTTGAATCGATCTATTCGCTGGCCGGTGTCACCACGCCTGGCAGCTACATGAATCATCTGGAAGTGATTCAACTGCTCGCTGATCTATGGAAGCAGGCCGGCCAAGTGGAGCAAGTGCCGGATCTGGTGGCGGATTACCTGCGCCGTGATTTGCTCAACAAAATTCTCGGCAACTCGGACAACCACGGGCGTAACACGGCGATCATTCGCGATGTGGATTTCTTTCGCCTCGCACCAATCTACGATCTGGCACCGATGGTGATGGACGAGGAGGGCGTCACGCGTACCACCAAATGGCCGAAAGACCTGGAGGTGGCGGGGGAGATTGATTGGCGTGGTGTGTGTGATGCGCTGGTGTGGATTATCAATCCAGCGGACGCATTCGAGCGTCTTCGACAAGACGCCGACTCGTTACTGGCGTTGCCGGACATTCTGGTCGCCAGCGGCTTGCCCGATGTCACCCTGAACCATCCGAGTATCGCCTTGAAAAACCTTGAGCAGCGCTTGAAAAACTGGGGGCTGAAATGACGCTTTCCATTGATGTTCGCGCTCAACTGATTGAAAGCATCCAAGAGGGGCTTGCCCAAGGATCTCTGGGAATCGGCGAAGCCGTCCGCCGGTTGCGGGTGGAGGTCACCGGCCTGCATCAAAGCCAGTTCGCCAGGATGTGCAAAATCTCGGTGCGCACGCTGGTGCATATCGAGCATGGGGAAGGTAACCAGACGCTGAAATCACTGAATGCCGTGTTCCGGCCGTTCGGGTTGCAGATGGGGGTGGTGAGGATTCGCAGGAATATCAGTTGAGCGTGGAATCACATCGTCGGGTGAGATCCCCCGTAGCAGCTGCCGAAGGCTGCGTTCGGCTGCGCAGCAGGCGTAAAACCTGCACGTGCGGTCCGTCAGGTGAATCGTGGTGTCCGAATTGCGACGGCTTCGCCGCCGAACGCAGGCTTCGCCAGCTGCTACGGAGGAGGGGGCGAGGCCAGTGCCGTAGGAACGATCCGAGATTCAGGAGCCAGGTTTTACATCCCGTAGGCGCTCGCCTATAGTTCGCCCGTCATCGCAAAATCGGTGACCGATCTTAGCCGGTCGAAAAGTAAGCGGGGACGCTAAAGCGCCACTCTCAGAATGTCGGCGCTTTTTGCTGCCGGGCATTTCTGTGCCATGGCGGTTGTGCGCGGGACACCTTCGGGTGTGCCGGGTTTTGTCTCCATTTACCCCGGTCGGCTAACCCGCGTACAGCTGCCACCCAATTTGCTTAGCCGCGAAAGGTGGTAACTCTTTTTTAATAAATGGAGCTACACCAATGCCCAACTACACCCCCCTCCAAAGCAACCCCAGCACCGACCCTACCCTGTTCCTCAACATTGACGCCGACACCTGTGATCTCTTCGAGACCGCCATCCACCGCATCAAGTCCGCGCGTAATTTGCTCAACAGCGTCACCTGCCTGAGCGTCAAGGATGCTGAAGGTTATGACCTGGAACACTTCGCCAATGCCGCGCATCTACTGATTCAGGACGGCTGCGATGCCCTGGATGCATTGGGCTGGAAGCTCAATAGAGTGTCGCCTGAGCCTGTCAGCCAATAGAAGCCTTCGCGGGCAAGTCGGATCGCCGCACCGCCGCTCCCACAGGATTTTCGTTGCCACACATTTGTGGTTCGACGCGGACCTTGTGGGAGCGGTGGTGCGACCTGTCAGGCGCCGATGAACCGAGGGTTTATCCCCGACACTCCACCAACGTCCTGACCTGCCCAGACCCCGTCTGATTCGCCTCGCTCAACCACTTTTCAAACCCCGCGCCAATCGCCGGCCACTCCGAATCCAGAATCGAGTACCACGCCGTGTCACGGTTCTGGCCCTTGACCACCATGTGCTGGCGGAACACCCCTTCAAAACTGAAGCCCAGGCGCTCAGCCGCGTATTTGGAGCGGGCATTGTCGTTGTTGCACTTCCACTCCAGGCGACGGTAGCCCAGGGCAAAAGACTCTTTGGCCAGCAGGTAAACCGCCTCGGTACTTTTCGGCGAGCGCTGCATCGGCGCGCCGAAGGTGACGTGGCCGATTTCGATCCGGCCTTGGGCCGGCACGATCGACATCAGACTGAGAATGCCCTGGACCTCGCCGCTGGCACGGTCGATGACGCTGAAGAAGTACGGGTCGCTGTTGGCGGCGTGGTTGTTCAGCCAGTCATCGAACGCACTGCGCTCGGTGAATGGCCCATAAGGCAGATAGTTCCAGAGTTTCGGGTCGGCATTGGGTCCTTCAAGGGCTTGCCACAGGCCATCGCCGTGGCGTGCCGGGTCGAGTTTTTCCAGGCGTATGAAACGCCCTTCGATGAGTTTGACCGACGGCGCCGGGACACCTTTCCAGTTGGCGAGTGAAGTCGACATGTTGCTCTCCTTGAGCCTTAAAGAAGGCCTTTGCGAAACTGAATGAAGCCAGGGCGTTCGGCGATGCGCTCGTAGAGCTGGATGGCCGTGGCGTTGGTCTCGTGGGTCAGCCAATGGACCTTGGCGCAGCCGTCTTTGCGGGCGGTGTCGTAGACGAATTCGATCAGCTGCCGACCGACGCCGGTGCCGCGCATTTGCGGGACTACCAGCAGATCTTGCAGGTAGCAGGAATTCTCGATGCTCCAGTTGGAGCGGTGATAGATGAAATGCACTATGCCCACGGCTTTTTCACCGTCCCAGGCCAGGGCCGCATGAGTCGGCTCACCCGGGTCGAGAAAACGCTGCCAGGTGCTTTGAGTGACAGCGTCGGCCAGTTCGGTGTTGTAAAACCGCAGGTAGGCTTGCCATAAGGGCAGCCAGGCGGCGTGGTCGTCGGCGGTGACTCGGCGGATCTCAATCTGACTCATGGTCATTCCTTAACGCATCAAGTGGGCGAGGGCCTGGTCGTGCAGGTCGGGGCTGGCAGCCAACCCTTCTCGCACACCGGCGATGTCTGCGGTACTGCGGTTCTGGCTGAGCTTGCGTTTGCCTTCCAGGCGTTGGATTGGCAAGGCGAAGCCGACAATAGCCTTGAGCATACCGTCGATGTAGTGGGCGGGTGCGTCGGCAACTTTCCACGGCTGGGCGCGACCGGCTTCGTGGCGATCGGTCAGGGCGCTGACCAGATCGCGCAAACGTTGTGCGTCGCTGAACACTTCGGCGCTGCCATAGGCATGCACGGCGAGGTAGTTCCAGGTCGGTACGACTTTGCCATGCTCGGCTTTGCTCGGATAGAACGACGGGCTGACGTAGGCGTCGGCACCGGCAAAGATCACCAGCGCCTGGGCCCCGGTCTCCAGTTCCCGCCACTGCGGATTGGCCTTGGCCAGATGCCCGTAGAGGGTGCCATTGGGTCCTTGGTCCGGGCTCAGCAGCAATGGCAGGTGGCTGGCCTGCAAGCCTTGCTCGCCGTAGGTGACCAGCGTCGCCAGCCGGCTGCTGAGGATCTGCTGGTGCAGGTGTGGCAGATCTTGGTCGACAAAAGCGCTGGGTGTGTACATGGGAAATTTTCCTTGGCGAATGCCTGCATCCTAGGCAGGCTATTGGTCTGTTGTAAGAGCCATTAATAGCCAATTTCATAGGACCATTGTGATGAGCCACTCGCCGCTGTCCTTGTCATTCAACCCTGCCGGGATTGAGCTGGATCGTCGCCAGGGCTTGAGCCGTCAGCTGTATCAAGCGCTACGGCTGCGGGTACTCGATGGGCGGCTGGCCGGTGGTACGCGTTTGCCGGCCAGCCGGGATTTGGCTGCGGCGTTGTCGATCTCTCGTAACAGCGTCGTTCGAGCCTACGATCAGCTGTATGCCGAAGGGTTTATCGAGGGGCGGGTAGGAGACGGCACTTATGTGGCGCAATTGCCGGAAAATACTCTGCCGCCGAAAAAACTATCCACAAAAGTATCCACAGGGTTTTCAACAGGCTTACCCACAGGGTTATCCACAAATCGACTCGATTTACCTGTAATTACATCCAGTAAAGTTATCCACAATGGTGCGCTCGAGCGGGTCGAGAAGCATCATTTGCCTAAGCCACCGAGTGGTCCACCCAAGGCTTTTCGGGTGGGCGTACCGGCTTTTGATCTGTTCCCGTTCGAGGTCTGGGCCAAGCTGAATGCGGCTTTCTGGCGCAAACCGGATTTACAGCAGTTGTGTTACGGCGCACCTGAGGGCGACGAGCGGTTACGTGGCTTGATCGCAGCCTATTTGCGCAGTTCGCGAGGCATGCAGTGCAGCGCTGACCAAATAGTGATCACCAGTGGCGCGCAACAGGGAATTAGCCTTTGTGCACAGCTGCTGGTGGAGCCCGGCGATGGGGTGGCTGTGGAAAACCCCGGCTATCGTGCCGCCGGACATGCCTTTGCCGTGGCGGGAGCAACGTTGCGCGGTGTGACGGTGGACAGCGAGGGCATGGACTGCGCTGAACTGGCGACCTTCAGTGATTGCCGACTGGCTTACGTCACTCCGTCTCATCAGTACCCGACCGGGGTGATCATGAGCCTGGCGCGGCGCCTGGAATTGCTGGCGTGGGCCGAGCGCACCCAAGGCTGGATCGTCGAGGATGACTACGACGGCGAATACCGTTACAGCGGTGCACCGCTGGCACCCTTGGCGGCGCTGGATCGGCAGGGGCGAGTCCTGTATGTCGGGACTTTCGGCAAAGTTGCATTCCCGGCGCTGAGACTCGGTTACCTGGTATTGCCGATAGGGTTGGTCGAGGCCTTCTCTCGGCGCCGTGCGGTGGATGTGCGGCACTCGGAGGTCAGCACTCAGGCGGTGATGGCCGAGTTTATCGCGGCCGGGCATTTTCAACGGCATATCCGCCGCATGCGTCGCGCGGCATTGAGCCGGCGCAATACCTTGATGGCCGGTTGGCCTGTGGATATCCCTGGAGTCGGCAGTTTGCCGAGTGTGGCAGCCGGGTTACACCTGACGGTGCGGGTGGACAGCCTGACCCGTGAACGCGAACTGGTCGAACAAGCCGCGAGTGTTGACGTGGAGGTCAACGGGTTGAGCAGTTACTGGTTGCCGGACTCCAGTACCCCGGAAAACCAGCGAGCGGGATTGGTGCTCGGGTTTGCAGCGGTACCGGAGGTGGCGATTGAAGCGGCGTTGGTGAGGTTACGGGGTGTGTGGAAGTGAAGACCCGCACGGTGGCGGGCCTTTGTGGCGAGGGGGCTTGCCCCCGTTGGGGCGCGCAGCGGCCCTAAAACCAGGCACCGCGAGTCTTCCGGTAGAAAGCAGGTGCCTGCTTCACGACTGCTACGCAGCCGAACGGGGCGATGCGGCGTTCCGACAAGCCCCCTCGCCACAGATTTTGCGCTCGGCGCTGCTATTTCTTAACGGCCTGATCCATGCTCTTTTATGTCCCCGACTTGATCTTGGTCCACGCCCGGGTCCGTGCCCGCTCCGCATCCCGTGGCAAGGGTTGCAAGGTGTAGAGCGTGCTCATCGCCGCTTCGGTCGGGTACAGGTTGGGGTTATTGCGGATCCCCGGGTCGACCATTTCGGTGGCGTCTTTGTTCGGGTTCGGGTAGCCGACGAAGTCACTGATCGGTGCGATCACTTTCGGTTGCAACAGGTAGTTGATGAAGGTGTAGGCGTCTTCGGGGTCCTTGGCACCTTTGGGAATCGCCAGCATGTCGAACCAGATCGGCGCGCCTTCCTTGGGCAGGCGCATATCGACGATCACTCCGTTCTTGGCCTCCTTGGCGCGGTTGGCGGCCTGGGAGAAGCTGCCGGAATAACCGACCGCGACGCAGATGTCACCGTTGGCGATATCGGCCATGTACTTGGAGGAGTGGAAGTAGGTGATGTATGGACGGATCTTCAGCAGCAGCGCTTCAGCCTTGGCGTAGTCCGCAGGTTTGCTGCTGTTAGGGTCCAGGCCGAGGTGTTGCAGAGCCAGCGGCAGAATCTCCGACGGCGAGTCGAGCAGGGCGACGCCACACTGCTTGAGCTTACTGATGTTCTCTTCCTTGAAAATCAGCTCCCAGCTGTCCACCGGTGCGTTTTCGCCCAGCGCGGCCTTGACCTTGTCCGGGTTGAAGCCGATCAGGATGGTGCCGTACATATAGGGCACGGCGTGTTTGTTGCCAGGGTCGTTGGCTTCGATCAGCTTCATCAGTTTGGGATCGAGGTGGTTCCAGTTCGGTAGTTTGCTGCGATCCAGCGGCTGGAACACGCCGGCTTCGATCTGCTTGGCGAGGAACACGTTGGACGGCACAACGACGTCATAGCCCGAATTGCCAGTGAGTAACTTGGCTTCCAGCGCTTCGTTGGTGTCGAAGATGTCGTAGACCAGTTTGACCTGAGTGTTCTGAGCCTTGAAGTCTTCCAGCGCCTTGGGGGTGATGTAGTCGAACCAGTTGTAGACCCGCAACGTGCGCTCTTGAGCCTGTGCAGCGCCGCCGAGCAGCGTGGCGCACAAGGCTGAAGCGATAAAACCCTTGAGACTGTTCATTGTGCAGATTCCTCATTGGCGCTCTGGAAACCTTCGAGAACATTCACCGCGTTGATGCCGATTTCTTCAACCGCGTAACCGCCTTCCATCACGAACAGTGTTGGCTTGCCCAGGTGTGCAATGCGTTCGCCCATGCTCAGGTAATCCGGGCTGTCGAGTTTGAACTGGGAGATCGGATCGTCCTTGAAGGTATCGACACCCAGGGAAACCACCACGACATCGGCGCCGTAGTGTTCGATCTCTTTACAGGCCAATTCCAGTGCCGCGCTCCAAGTGTCCCAGCCTGAGCCTGCGGCCAGAGGGTAGTTGAAGTTGAAACCTTCACCAGCGCCTTCGCCGTGCTCGTCTTCGTAACCGAGAAAGAATGGAAACTCGGCTTCCGGATGGCCGTGGATCGAGGCGAACAGCACGTCGCTACGCCCGTAGAAAATCGATTGAGTGCCGTTGCCGTGGTGATAGTCGACGTCGAGAATCGCGACCTTTTTATGGCCTTGATCGAGGAATGCCTGGGCGGCGATGGCGGCGTTGTTCAAGTAGCAATAGCCACCCATCAAATCACTGGCGGCATGATGTCCCGGTGGTCGGCACAGGGCGAAGGCGCTGCGGGCGCCCTGTTGGATAACGGCCTGAGCAGTGAGTGCGACTTGCGCTGCGCTGTAGGCCGCTTGCCAGGTGCCGGCGGTGATTGGCGCGCCGCCGTCGAAGCTGTAATAGCCGAGCTGGCCATGGAGACTTTTTGGCATGACCGAGCGCAGGGTGCGGGCCGGCCAGGTGTAGGGCAGCAAGTCGCCCTCGCGACCGAACTCGGTCCAGCGCTGCCAGGCGCCTTTGAAGAACTCCAGATAATTGCGACTGTGGACGCGCGTAATCGGTTCGAGCCCAAAGTCCTGTGGTGCTTGCACCGGACCCAGACTGCGGTCCTGAACCCGCTGCAGAACGTGATCGGCCCGTGAAGGCATTTCGAAGCAGGGCATCAATTGCCCATCCATCAACTCGCAGCGTCCGTGGTGCAGGTGGTGGTCGTCAGAGTAAATCGTCAGCATTTCTTATTCTCCGCAGGCTGAATCGGTTACTCACAGTCTTGCGGCGCTGGGTGGTTGGGAGAACGGCAGGAAGGGCCAAAAGGGGATCGATATGGCCAAAAAATTTGACCGGAATTCGCCCCCGAAAGGTGTAAAGCTGCCTCCGTAGCAGCTGCCGAAGGCTGCGTCCGGCCGCGTAGCGGACGTAAACACTTCAAACGCGATATTTCAGAGAGTACGCATCCGCCGTATTGCGCCTGCTGCGCAGGCGGACGCAGCCTTCGGCAGCTGCTACGGCCGGAACTGGCTCGGCGCCACACCACTCCAGCGCACGAAAGCATGGCGGAAACTCGCGGTTTCGCTGAAGCCCAGGGCTTCGGCGATCTGGTAAATCGGTAGCTGATCCTCGCCAAGCATCTGCTTGGCTCGCTCAAAGCGCAGCTCATCGAGCAATTCCTGATAGCTGCACCCCAAATCCTTGAGGTGCCGACGCAATGTACGCGCCGAACAATTCATCTGCTCGGCCAACCCTTCGAGCCCCGGCGCTGCATTCAATTGCGCGCTGAGCAACTGCCGAATCCGCCCCAGCCACACCTGACGTCCGGTGAACTCGGTGTTCTGCTTGCGGCAGCGCTCGGCCATGGCCTGATGGGTAATCGTATCGGCCAGCGGCAAGGGTTGGTCGAGCCAGTGTTTGTCGAAAGCGAAGGCATTGGCCGGGGCATTGAACTGCAAGGGACAGTCGAAGCGCTCGCTGTAGCGGGTCTGGTAGTCCGGCGCGAAATATTCGAAGCGGGCACCGAGCAGTGGCAATGGGTGACCGAGCAGGTCGTCGCAGATGACTTTCATCGAGACCAGGCAGAATTCGATGTTGAACACCGTCAGCGCCGGGTTTTCCCGATAGTCGCTGGCCGTGAGCCAGATGCGCTCGCCATCCTCCTCGAGGCTCAGCTCGAAAAGTGTTCCCAACAGCGCCGGATAGCGCAGTGCCAGACGCAAAGCGTCACCTAAGGTGGCACTGGTGAGCAGGGCATAACCGAGCATGCCGTAGGAGGAAACATGCATGCGCCTGCCCAGTTCCAGGCCGATTTCGCGCTTTAAGGCGACGGCGTTGACGCAGACCTGCATCTCCTGAAGGGTGGTGATGCGCGTGTCGGCACGGCTCAGGTCCGCCGCGCTGATGCCGCTGCCGGCCAACAGCGCTTCGCTGGACAGGCCTTCATCCTTAAAGGTGCTGATTACCAGGGAGACCGCGTTGAGGGTGGTGAGGTGAGAGTGGAGCATGCTCGGTTCCAGCATTGGGGTTGCTGGAAATGAGCAAGTTGTGTGCCGCAGAAGCTGTTGGGTGGACCGCAATCTCTGTGGGAGCGGGCTTGCCCGCGAAGCAGACACCGCGGTTTTTCAGATTCACTGCGTTATCGTTCTTCGCGGGCAAGCCACGCTCCCACAGGTATTGCGCCGCCCTTATAGCAGCGTTGAGTCAGCTCAGCTCGCCGCACAGATCCAATTCGACCAACCGCCGAACCTCAGCTGTCTCAAGCCCCGCCCCCAGCAGCGCATGCAACTTGCCGAACGCCGCTTCGCGAGTCATGCCGCCACCCGACAACACGCCAACCCCACGCAAACGGCTGCCGGCTTCGTAGACGTCCAGCGCCACCCCGCCTTCATGGCATTGAGTGATTGCTACAACCACGATGCCCTTGTCCTGCGCTCGTTGCAGGCTGGCGAGGAACTCGGGGTTGTCGCTCGGCCCGGTGCCGCTGCCGAAGCATTCAAGCACCAGCCCCTGAATGCCGCTGTTCAGCAATCCATCCAGTTGTTCTGCACCAATACCTGGGAACAGGGGCAGTACGCCGACGTTCGCCAGCTGTTTGTTCTGATGGTAATTCAACTCGGCCGGAAGCGAAGACGCCTTGGTTCCGCCACCCTGGCGTTGCAGGCGGGCAAACGGATGACGGCCAAAGCTGCGGATTTTCGCGCAACGGGTCGGTTCCAGCAGTTCGCCGTGGAAGTACAAATGCACGCCTGGCGCCAGGCCCTGGCCCAAGGCAACCAGCGCACCGCCGAGGTTTTCCCAGGCATCGCTGTCGGTGACGCCGGCTGGCAGCATCGAGCCGGTAAACACCACGCGCGCATGCAAACCGAGCAGCTGGAAACTCATGGCCGCGGCGCTGTAGGCGAGGGTGTCGGTGCCGTGGAGGATCAGCACACTGTCGCAGCCCTGAACGTCGACGGCGTCGATGACCGCTTCACGCAGGCGCTGCCAGTAAGCGGGGGTCATGTTGGCGCTGTCGATCAACGGGGCCATTTCGCGAAAGCGCCAGTCCGGTACCACCAGCTCTGGTTGGCTGTGCAGGTAGTCGCGCATCCGCGCTTCAAAACCGGACGCCGGGGCCAGGCCATGGGCACTGGCTTGCATGCCGATGGTGCCGCCGGTGTAGAGCACCATGACGTGTTGCGCGGCGGGATAATTTTCGGGGTTCATGTGGAAATCTCCTGGACGAGTACACCGTACGGCCGAGCATGACGCTGACCGCGCGGTGTGTCACGTCGGGTGCAACGGATGCGCCCGCTTTCCCTGTGCTGCACACCGGACAAAAAAAAAGGGCCTGGGGAATAATCCCCAAGCCCTCAAAAGGTGAGAGGTGTCTAGTCCCTCGACCTGGTGAGCGTGGCTCTTGGTGCTCTTCGTTAAAAGAGAAAGAGCCGGCGTTTGGTTAAGCCTTCAGAGGCACCAGACGCGGAGCAATCATGTTTTCCGGGCGCAGGATGTCGGCGAGCATGGCGTCGTCGAGCAAGCCTTCTTCGCGCACCAGTTCCAGCACGCCGCGGCCGCTTTCAAGGGCGATGCGGGCGATGCGGGTGGCGTTCTCATAGCCGATGTACGGGTTCAGCGCGGTGACCAGGCCGATCGAGTGCTCGACCAGTTCGCGGCAGCGCTCTTCGTTGGCGGTGATGCCGACGATGCAGTGCTCGCGCAGCATATCCATGGCGCGTTGCAGCAGGCGGATCGAGTCGAAGATCTTGAAGGCGATCAACGGCTCCATCACGTTCAGTTGCAACTGGCCGCCTTCGGCCGCGATGGTTAGCGCCAGGTCGTTACCGATGATCTGGAACGCTACCTGGTTGACCGCTTCCGGGATAACCGGGTTGACCTTGCCAGGCATGATCGAGCTGCCTGGCTGACGCGCTGGCAGGTTGATTTCGTTGATGCCGGTGCGTGGACCGCTGGACAGCAGGCGCAGGTCGTTGCAGATCTTCGACAGCTTGACCGCAGTACGCTTGAGCATGCCGGAGAACAGCACGAAGGCGCCCATGTCAGACGTGGCTTCGATCAGGTCGGCGGCCGGTACCAGCGGTTGACCGCTGATGATTGCCAGACGCGATACGGCCAGGTGCTGGTAGCGCGGATCGGCGTTGATACCGGTGCCGATCGCGGTGCCGCCCAGGTTCACTTCGGTCAGCAACTCGGGAGCGAGCGTTTTCAGGCGCGCCAGGTCTTCGCTCAAGGTCGTGGCGAAAGCACGGAATTCTTGGCCCAGGGTCATCGGCACGGCGTCTTGCAGCTGGGTACGGCCCATCTTCAGGACATGGTTGAACTCGATACCCTTGGCGGCGAACGCCTGGATCAGGCTGTCGAGACTGGCAAGCAGGGCGTCGTGACCCAGCAGCAGACCCAGACGGATCGCTGTCGGGTAGGCGTCGTTGGTCGACTGCGCCATGTTCACGTCGTTGTTCGGGTGCAGGTACTGGTACTCGCCCTTGCTGTGGCCCATGGCCTCCAGCGCGATGTTGGCGATGACTTCGTTGGCATTCATGTTGGTTGAAGTGCCAGCGCCGCCTTGAATCATGTCCACCACGAACTCTTCGTGGAAATCGCCGCGGATCAGACGGGCACAGGCTTCGCTGATGGCAGCGTGCTTGGCTTCGCTGAGGTGACCCAACTCACGGTTGGCGTCAGCAGCAGCCTGTTTGACCATTGCCAGACCCACAACCAGCTTCGGGTAATGCGAAATCGGAACGCCGGAGAGACGGAAGTTATTCACCGCTCGCAGGGTCTGGATGCCGTAATACGCTTGAGCCGGTACTTCGAGTACGCCAAGCAGGTCTTTTTCTGTGCGGAAAGATGCAGCGGAGGACATGATAGAAATCATCTCGATATGGACCCGGGCTATGCCGGAACACTGTCAATGCTAGGCTTGTGGGCAATTTAGGGCCAATGCTGTTAAACACTGGCCTATGCATAAACGGCATAATGTCGATGTGACGCCGCTTGTGCGTCGAGCGTATGACCTAAAATGGTGCGTGTCCGGGAGGACGTGATGAATCTGGAAAGCAAATGGCTCGAGGACTTTAGTGCTCTGGCCGCCACTCGCAGTTTCTCCCAGGCTGCCGAGCGACGTTTCGTCACCCAGCCGGCGTTCAGTCGGCGTATCCGCAGCCTCGAGTCCGCGCTGGGCCTGACTCTGGTCAACCGTTCGCGCACGCCGATCGAGCTGACGGCGGCGGGGCAACTGTTTCTGGTGACCGCACGCACCGTGGTCGAACAGCTCGGCGAAGTGCTGCGGCATTTGCATCACCTGGAAGGCGGGCAGGGCGAAGTGATGCAGGTCGCCGCCGCTCACTCCCTGGCCTTGGGTTTCTTCCCGCGCTGGATCGCGCAATTGCGCAACGAAGGTCTGAATATAGCCACGCGGCTGGTGGCAACTAACGTCGGCGACGCTGTACATGCGTTGCGTGAAGGTGGCTGCGATCTGATGCTGGCCTTCTACGACCCGGATGCGGCGCTGCAGATGGATCCGGAAATCTTTCCTTCGCTGCATCTGGGAGACACCGAGATGCTTCCGGTCTGTGCGGCCGATGCCGACGGCAAGCCGTTGTTCGATCTGGAAGGTGAAGCCAGCGTACCGTTGCTGGCGTACAGCGCCGGTGCGTTTCTAGGGCGTTCGGTAAACCTGCTGCTGCGCCAGCGGGCGCTGCGATTCACCACCATCTATGAAACCGCCATGGCCGATAGCTTGAAAAGCATGGCTCTCGAAGGACTGGGCATCGCCTGGGTGCCGCAACTGAGCGTGCGCGCCGAACTGGCCCGCGGCGAGCTGGTGGTCTGCGGCGGCCCGCAATGGCATGTGCCGCTGGAGATTCGCCTGTACCGCTGCGCGCTGGTACGCAAGGCCAACGTGCGGTTGCTCTGGCGCAAACTGGAAGGTGGCGCCGCCCAAGGCACGACTGGTTCTTGAGGCAGATGCAGAACCCTGTGGGAGCGAGCTTGCTCGCGATGAGGCCCTAACATCCAACTTCAATGTTGACGGTTACACCTCCATCGCGAGCAAGGGGTTTTGTGTTGATCTTTGGCTGACCTTCGAGTCAACAAAACCAGGACTTTGCCCCGCATGACAGATGGTCGTAGAAGGGGCTGTTTATCTGCCTCTTTGCGGTATACTGCGCGGCCTTTGGCCGGTTCGACCGGCCTGAATTCGTACAACAAGCCACGCCGGTCCTCCCGCGTGGCTTGTTGTTTTTTGACGCGCCCGCGGGCGCCCAGAGAGAAGAGGCACGACGATGAGTGCACTGGTTGGCGTGATCATGGGCTCGAAGTCCGATTGGTCCACCCTTAGCCACACCGCCGATATGCTGGAAAAGCTCGGCATCCCTTACGAGGTGAAAGTGGTCTCTGCCCACCGCACCCCGGACCTGCTGTTCCAGTACGCCGAAGAGGCCGAAGAACGCGGCATCGAGGTGATCATCGCTGGCGCCGGCGGCGCAGCGCATTTGCCAGGCATGTGTGCGGCCAAGACCCACCTGCCGGTACTGGGCGTACCGGTGCAGTCGGCGATGCTTTCGGGCGTCGATTCGCTGCTGTCTATCGTGCAGATGCCTGCGGGCATTCCGGTGGCGACTCTGGCGATCGGCAAAGCCGGCGCAATCAATGCCGCGCTGTTGTCCGCGAGCATCCTCGGCGCCAAACACCCGCAATTTCATACGGTGCTGAAAAAATTCCGCGCTGAGCAGACAGACAGCGTCCTGGAAAATCCAGACCCACGCATCGCCTGAGGTTGTTGACGATGAAGATCGGTGTAATCGGTGGCGGCCAGCTGGGTCGCATGTTGGCTCTGGCGGGTACACCGCTGGGGATGAAGTTCGCTTTCCTTGACCCTGCGCCGGATGCCTGCGCAGCGGCGTTGGGCGAACACCTGCGGGCCGATTACGACGATCGGCTTCACTTGCGCCAATTGGCCGATGAAGTCGATCTGGTGACCTTCGAGTTCGAAAGCGTCCCGGCTGAAACCGTGGCCTTCCTGTCGCAGTTCGTGCCGGTCTACCCGAGTGCCGAAGCCCTGCGCATCGCCCGCGATCGCTGGTTCGAAAAGAGTCTGTTCAAGGACCTCGGCATTCCCACTCCGGCCTTTGCCGACATCCAGTCGCAAGCCGATCTGGACGCGGCTGTGCTCAGCATCGGCCTGCCGGCCGTGCTGAAAACCCGCACCCTGGGTTACGACGGCAAGGGTCAGAAAGTCCTGCGCACTCCGGCCGATGTGGTTGGCACCTTCGCCGAACTGGGCAGCGTTGCCTGTCTGCTGGAAGGCTTCGTGCCATTCACTGGCGAAGTTTCGCTGATCGCTGTGCGGGCTCGCGATGGCGAAACCAGGTTCTATCCGCTGGTTCACAACACCCACGACAGCGGCATCCTCAAGCTGTCCGTGGCCAGTACCGATCACCCGTTGCAAGCCCTGGCCGAAGACTATTCGAGCCGTGTGCTCAAGCAGCTGGAATACGTCGGCGTGATGGCGTTCGAGTTCTTTGAAGTCGACGGTGGCCTCAAGGCCAACGAAATCGCCCCGCGGGTCCACAATTCCGGTCACTGGACCACCGAAGGCGCCGAGTGCAGCCAGTTCGAAAACCACCTGCGGGCGGTAGCCGGTCTGCCGCTGGGCCCGACCGCCAAGGTGGGTGAAAGCGCGATGATCAACTTCATCGGCAAGGTGCCGGAGACCGAGAAGGTCCTGGCCATCGCCGATTGCCATCTGCACCACTATGGCAAGGAATTCAAGGTCGGCCGCAAGGTCGGTCACGCCAACCTGCGCTGCGCCGACAAGGCCACCCTTGAGCAGCAGATTCTCAAGGTCGAAGCGCTGATCGCCGAGTAAATCTCCATGCCTGGCGGGAACCTTAGTGCCTCGCCGTTCTCTGATGGCAGGATGCCAAAGTCTGTCTAGGCTTTGGCAACGCCACTTCATACAGAGGGAAATGTCATGGGTATTATCGGAACCATCTTTATCGGCTTGATCGTAGGGCTGCTGGCACGCTTCCTGAAACCTGGCGATGACAGCATGGGATGGATCATGACCATTCTGCTCGGTATCGGCGGTTCGCTGGCAGCGACCTATGGCGGCCAGGCATTGGGCATCTATCAGGCGGGCCAGGGCGCGGGCTTCATCGGCGCATTGGTAGGCGCTGTGGTGTTGCTGGTGGTCTACGGCCTGGTCAGAAAGAACTGATTTAGCGACCAAGCCCTCTCTACGCCGCACGTAGAGAAGGGTGCCCTGTCTCGAAAATGGTTATTCATTTTTTGACGGCGCCTAGCATCGCTATGCTGCGTTGCCGCTCCTCTCCATAGCGCTATGACTCGTCGCGGCATCTTGCCTGACAACGCTATCCACTGGTCAAAAGTTGAACGCATTGGCGAGACAGGGCACTAGAATGCTCGGCGTTCCACCGTCCCCTCATTGCCGAGTACATCATGCGTCGTCTTCTGTTGACTCTCCTCTTGCTGGGCAGTGGCCTGGCCCATGCCGCAGAACTGCCGGAAACCGACTGGCTCGAACTGATGCCCAAGTCGGACCAGAAAGCCCTCGAGCAAATGCCGGAAATCGACCATGACTCGCCTGAGGCCAACGGGACTTTTACCGACAAGGGTGGCCTGAAGCAGAGCAAAGGTCTGCCCGCGGTGATGTACTCGAGCAAAACCGTGGCGGCGATGAACGACAAGCACATCCGTATCGGTGGTTACCCGGTGCCGCTGGAAACCGATGCCAAGGGTCGCAGCACGTTGTTTTTCCTGGTGCCTTACCCGGGCGCCTGCATCCACGTACCGCCGCCACCGCCCAATCAACTGGTGCTGGTGCGTTATCCAAAGGGGTTGAAGCTGGATGATATCTACACGCCGCTGTGGGTAACCGGCACCCTGAAGGTGGAGCAGGTCAGCAACGATCTGGCTGATGCGGCTTATGCGCTGGATGCGGCGAAGGTGAGGGTGGTGCAAGAGGCGGATTTGTAAGGTCTGGACACCAGACCTGTGGCGAGGGAGCTTGCTCCCGCTGGGCTGCGAAGCAGTCCCAAAACCTGCAATCGAATTCTGTCAGAAGGAACCCATTGGCTGGTTTTACGACCGCTTCGCGGCCGAGCGGGGGCAAGCCCCCTCGCCACAGTTGTCCGCGGTGTTTCTACAATGGCTTGCTGGCAACACTCACACCCAGGGTATGACTCGCCCCTGGCGCCAGCGTCACCACGTCATCCATCACATTCGCCGTCTCGATGCACAGCATGTGCTGCCAGCCGTCGTCGGCCATGTCGCCGAAGCGTGCGGCGCGATCGATCCAGGGGTTCCAGATGACCGCCGAGCGTGAACCGCGGCTGGTCAGCTGAATACGCCGTTCCCAGGCCGGGTCCACAATGCTCAGCTGTTCAGGCGTATCCAGATAGATGCGATCGGTTTCCCCGACAAAGCGCAGATCACCGGCTTGAGTGCAGGTTTTCCAGTCGTCCAGGGTCTCGATATAGTTCAGCCCGTCCAACCCATCGACGTGCACGTTGCGCACATCGCTGACGGCGAAGTAACTGTGCAGCGCCTGGCTGATGCTCACGCTTTCAGTACCCAGGTTGAGGCTGGTGAGGCTGATGTGCAGTTGCTCATCCAGACGAATTTTCAGCTTCAACTCGACCTTGTGCGGCCAGCCTGGCAAGCCCTCTTCAGGCCGTGGCAGGACGAATTCGACGTTCAGGCTTTCACCCTCGGCTTCGATCCCGGCCAGCTCCCAATCTATCGTCCGGACCAAACCGTGGGCGGTGGCGGGTTCAGTGCTCTGGCGCATGTCCTGAACGCTTTGCGGATTGCGCGCCAGATTGCCAAACCACGGCCAGCACACCGGAACCCCGGCACGAACGCTCTTGCCGGTATTGAACACCGCCTCATCGTTGAGCCAGATCAGCGGCGGCTGCCCGTTCAATTGATAGCTGAGTACGTGCGCGCCTTGCTGGGCCACCAGCAATTCGGCCTGACCGTGGCGGATGCGCCAGCAGTTCAGCTCATCCATTTTCACGGCTTCAACGTTGGGCGTCGGCATGCTGCAATCTCACTCGGGAACATTGACTGCAATGGACCCGTAAAGGGCCCGAGAGTTTAACGTCGTGGCGGCACCGAACGGGTGCGTCCGCTGCCATCGATGGCGACGAAGACAAATACGGCTTCAGTCACTTTACGCCATTCGCTGGACAGTGGATCGTCGCTCCAGACCTCGACCATCATTTGAATCGAGCTGCGGCCGATTTCCAGGGCCTGAGTATAGAACGACAGTTGCGCGCCGACCGCGACCGGCACGAGGAAAGCCATGCGATCGATGGCAACGGTGGCTACGCGCCCACCGGCCACTTTACTGGCCATTGCCGTGCCGGCGAGGTCCATCTGCGCCACCAGCCAGCCGCCGAAAATATCGCCGAAACCATTGGTCTCGCGAGGAAGCGCGGTGATTTGCAGGGCCAGATCGCCTTGCGGAATAGGATCTTCTTGTTCGAGCTCTATCATGCCGGGGGTGCCTCTGACCCGTGACTCTCTTTGGTATTTCAGGTGAATAGCCGTCTTGCGGCTCTGCACGCAAAGTGCCTGCGCTCGGTCATGCTGCGTTAAAAACAGGCTCGGACTGCTCATTTACAACCCGTAAAGTCGGGTGCGACCTCAGCCGGTCCTCGCCTGTTTTTGCCTTGCCTGACCTTCGCTCGGCGACTTTGCGCACTAGAGCCTAGAAAAACGATTCAGCCAGAACATACTACGTTCGTCGCGTTTTTCGTAAGGCGTACTAAGGGAAACTCTGCGAAACCGGCTGGCTCAGGTACGCACCTGATGGCACCCAACGGCGTTTTCGCACAGCAACCCTTTCAAGTTGTTGCAGGTTGCGAGTATATCGATCGGTAGACCCCGCGACGACCGTCCGGTTCTCATTTTGACCACCAATTACGCTCATCTGTGTGCTTTTTCGAACAATTTGCTATGGTGCCGAACCTGCCAGGCCTCAACCAGCGCTGTTGCGGCTTCCAGATCCGACTATAAGAGAAGCCCTTGCCATGACCAGTGTGCCTTCGAGCATTGCGCAGCCAGCGCAACCCGCACGTCCGTTGACCCGTAGCGACTACAAGACTTTATCGCTGTCCGCCCTGGGTGGGGCGCTGGAGTTTTACGACTTCATTATCTTCGTGTTCTTCGCCACGGTCGTCGGCAAGTTGTTCTTCCCGGCGGACATGCCGGAATGGCTGCGCCTGATGCAGACCTTCGGGATTTTCGCGGCCGGTTATCTGGCGCGGCCCCTGGGCGGCATTGTCATGGCGCACTTTGGCGACCTGCTGGGGCGCAAGAAGATGTTCACCCTGAGCATCTTCATGATGGCCGTGCCCACGTTGATCATGGGGTTGCTGCCGACCTACGCGCAGATCGGCATGTGGGCGCCGATCCTCCTGCTGCTGATGCGAGTGATCCAGGGCGCGGCCATTGGCGGTGAGGTGCCGGGCGCCTGGGTGTTCGTGTCCGAGCATGTGCCACAACGTCATATCGGTTATGCCTGCGGCACGCTGACCTGCGGCCTGACTGTCGGGATCCTGCTTGGCTCGCTGGTCGCCACCGCGATCAACAGCATTTACACCCCCGAGCAGGTCGTCGATTACGCCTGGCGTATCCCGTTCCTGCTGGGTGGAGTATTTGGCCTGTTTTCGGTGTACCTGCGTCGCTGGCTGCACGAAACTCCGGTATTTGCCGAGCTGCAACTGCGTAAGGCCCTGGCCGATGAAGTGCCGCTGCGTGCGGTGCTGCGCGACCATCGTGGGGCGATCTTGATCTCGATGCTGCTGACCTGGTTGCTCTCGGCGGGGATCATTGTGGTCATTCTGATGACTCCGACGGTACTGCAGACCATTTATCACTTCTCGCCAACCATTGCGTTGCAGGCTAACAGCCTGGCGATTGTCTTCCTGAGCGTCGGCTGCGTGGCTTCGGGCGCGCTGGCTGACCGTTTCGGTGCTGGCCGGGTGTTTGTATTCGGCAGCGGGGCGCTGTTGCTGACCTCCTGGATCTTCTACCACAGCCTGTTCAACCACCCCGACTGGCTGTTCCCGCTGTACGCGCTGACCGGTCTGTTCGTCGGCACCATCGGCGCGGTGCCGTACGTGATGGTAAAGGCCTTCCCGGCCGTGGTGCGTTTCAGCGGCTTGTCGTTTTCCTACAACCTGGCCTACGCAATCTTCGGCGGCCTGACCCCGATGGTCGTCACCTGGATGCTCAAGGAAAGCCCGTTGGCTCCGGCCTACTATGTGGCGATTATTTGCAGCATGGGGATTCTGGTAGGGCTGTATCTGTGGAAGAAGGGGCGTTGATTTAAATATCGGCTGGCGCCTGGCGATACCAGCATTAGCTCCTCACCTGAAAAGGCCAGCCTTCTAACCGAATGCTGGCCTTTCATCTAATTGTCACATTCCAGTCATAGAGTGTTCACACGGCCCAAAGATACTTGGCCCGACTTAACACACCTATCTGCTAGGAGTAAGGCATGAAACTGAAGCGTTTGATGGCGGCAATGACGTTTGTCGCTGCTGGCGTTGCGACTGCCAATGCGGTTGCCGCTGTTGACCCTGCTATCCCGAGCTACACCAAGACCACAGGTGTGTCGGGCAACTTGTCCAGCGTCGGTTCCGATACCCTGGCGAACCTGATGACCCTGTGGGCCGAGAACTACAAAAAAGAATACCCGAACGTCAACATCCAGATTCAGGCTGCCGGCTCCTCCACTGCGCCCCCCGCGCTGACTGAAGGCACCGCTAACCTGGGCCCGATGAGCCGTAAAATGAAGGATAACGAGCTGCAAGCCTTCGAAACCAAATACGGCTACAAGCCAACCGCGATCCCGGTCGCTGTGGATGCCCTGGCCGTGTTTGTGCACAAGGACAACCCGATCAAGCACCTGACCATGGAACAAGTCGACGCGATCTTCTCCTCGACTCGTTTGTGCGGCGCCAAAGCCGACGTGAAAACCTGGGGTGACCTGGGCGTGACCGGCGACCTGGCCAACAAGCCAGTGCAACTGTTCGGTCGTAACTCGGTGTCCGGCACCTATGGCTACTTCAAGGAAGAAGCCCTGTGCAAAGGTGACTACAAGCCAAACGTCAACGAACAACCAGGTTCGGCGTCGGTTGTGCAATCGATCAGCAGCTCGCTGAACGGCGTCGGCTACTCGGGCATCGGCTACAAGACCGCCAGTGTGAAGACTGTGGCCCTGGCCAAGAAAGGCAGCACTGAGTTCGTTGAAGACACCGAAGAAAACACCCTCAACGGCAAATACCCGCTGTCGCGTTTCCTCTACGTTTACGTCAACAAAGCCCCGAACAAGCCTCTGGCCCCGCTGGAAGCCGAGTTCGTGAAACTGATTCTGTCCAAACAGGGTCAGGAAGTGGTGGTGAAAGACGGCTACATCCCGCTGCCAGCCAAGGTTGCTGCAAAAGCACTGGCTGACCTCGGTCTGCAGGAAGGCGCTGCAGTCGTAAAAAAGTAATACCTGAGCCTGGGTCGTGACCCAGGCTGCACCACCTCGGCGGGGTCTGATCGACCAGGACCCCAGCCACTCTTTTTTGGTCCGCTGCCAGCTTTGCTCGGCGGCGGATTAGTTGCGTCACTGCATTGTCATCTTTCTGTCATACAGGATCGCTAGGGTGTGCGAATGAATGATCTGGCCACTTCTACCATGACTACAAATCCCCCCAAGCGAATTGACTTCAATACGCCTGAGCTGCAACGCAAGCGCCGCATCCGCGCGCTCAAAGACCGCCTGACCCGCTGGTACGTGCTGATCGGCGGTCTCGCCGTCCTCGGCGCAATCACGTTGATCTTCTTCTTCCTCGGTTACGTGGTGATGCCGCTGTTCCAGGGCGCCGACCTGACCGCCAAAGACGCCATCACGCCGGCCTGGATGCAGGATGCCGGCAAGCCGCTGATGATTTCCCTTGAAGAACAGAACCAGGTCGCCATGCGGGTTTCCGACAAGGGCCAGGCGCTGTTCTTCGACCTCGACAGTGGCGCCGAACTGCGCCGCGTCGACCTGCCGATCCCGGCCGGTGTCAGTGTTTCCTCCATCGGTGAAGATCAACCTGGCAGCCCGCTGGTGATCGTCGGCCTGTCCAATGGCCAGGCGCTGATGTTCCGTCACACCTATAAGGTCAGTTATCCGGACGGCAAGAAAACCATCTCTCCGGCCATCGAATACCCTTACGGTGAAACACCGATCGCGCTCGATGAACAAAGCCGGCCCTTGGAGCACGTCAGCCTCAATGCCACCGATTCAACCCTGGTGGTCGCCGGCTCTACCGGTCCACAACTGCATGTGCTGTCGCTGACTCAAGAAGAAAACATGATGACCGGTGAAATCACCAGTGATCAGGCGCGTATCGATCTGCCGCAAATGACCGAGCCGGTCAAAGCCATCTTCATCGACCCGCGCCAGCAATGGCTTTACGTGCTTAATGGGCGTGCCCAGGCCGACGTGTTCAGTCTGCGCGACAAGAGCCTCAATGGTCGCTACAAGCTGCTCGACAACGGCGAAGCCGAAGTGACCGCCAGTACCCAACTGGTGGGCGGTATCTCGCTGATCATCGGTGATTCCAAGGGCGGCCTGGCCCAGTGGTTCATGGCCCGCGACCCGGATGGCGAGCAACGTCTGAAACAGATCCGCACCTTCCAGATGGGCATCACGCCGATCGTCGAGATCACCGCCGAAGAGCGCCGCAAAGGCTTCGTCGCACTGGACGCCTCGGGCAAGCTCGGGGTATTCCACAGCACCGCACACCGCACCTTGCTGGTCGATCAAGTGGTCGATGGCGCCGGGATCTTCGGTCTGTCGCCACGGGCCAACCGGGTGATCGTCGAAGAGGGCGGCAAACTGCAACCGCTGCTGCTGGAAAACCCGCACCCGGAAGTTTCCTGGAGCGCCTTGTGGAACAAGGTCTGGTACGAGAACTACGACGAGCCTAAATACGTCTGGCAATCGACCGCCGCCAATACCGACTTCGAACCCAAGCTGAGCCTCTCGCCGTTGACGTTCGGTACGCTCAAGGCCGCGTTCTACGCGATGTTGCTGGCCGCCCCACTGGCCGTTGCCGCCGCGATCTACACCGCTTACTTCATGGCCCCGGGCATGCGCCGCAAGGTCAAGCCGGTGATCGAGTTGATGGAAGCGATGCCGACGGTGATCCTCGGCTTCTTCGCCGGTCTGTTCCTGGCACCGTACGTGGAAGGGCATTTGCCGGGGATTTTCAGTCTGCTGCTGTTGATGCCAATCGGCATCCTGGTCGCCGGCTTCACCTTCAGTCGCCTGCCTGAGTCGCTGCGCCTGCGGGTGCCGGACGGCTGGGAGAGCGCGATCCTGATTCCGGTGATCCTGTTCGTCGGCTGGCTCTCGCTGTACATGAGCCCGTACATGGAAAACTGGTTCTTCGGCGGCGACATGCGCATGTGGATCTCCCACGACCTGGGCATCACCTACGACCAGCGCAACGCTCTGGTGGTCGGTCTGGCCATGGGCTTTGCGGTGATCCCGAACATCTACTCGATCGCCGAAGACGCCGTGTTCAGCGTGCCGCGTGGCCTGACCCTGGGGTCGCTGGCACTCGGCGCCACGCCATGGCAGACCATGACTCGCGTGGTGATCCTGACCGCCAGCCCGGGCATTTTCTCGGCCTTGATGATCGGCATGGGTCGCGCGGTGGGTGAAACCATGATCGTGCTGATGGCCACGGGTAACACCCCGGTTATGGAAATGAATCTGTTCGAAGGCCTGCGCACCCTGGCCGCCAACGTTGCAGTGGAAATGCCCGAATCGGAAGTCGGCGGCAGCCACTACCGCGTGCTGTTCCTCTCGGCGCTGGTGCTGCTGTTGTTCACCTTCGTCATGAACACCCTCGCCGAGCTGATCCGTCAGCGTCTGCGCAAGAAATACTCGTCGCTTTAAGAAAGGTAGAAGTCTGTGAAACAGAACTCCCTGAAAGGATGGTTCAAGAGCGGCGCCCCAGGCGTCTGGATCAGCGGTGGCGCGGTGTCCATCGCGGTCATCATGACCATCGGCCTGCTGGCCGTGATTGCCGTGCGCGGCTTGGGCCACTTCTGGCCGGCGGACCTGGTGCACGCCCATTACAACGTTCCTGGCCAAGCCAATCAGCTGGTCGTCGGCGAAGTGGTGCAGAAAGAACAAGTACCCCGTGAGCGCTTGAAAAGTGCTGGTCTGCCAGTACCCGATCAAGGCCCGGAGTTCATGACCCGCGAGCTGATCAAGGTCGGAAACCGTGACCTGAACGGCACCGACTTCACCTGGATCGTCGGCGAGTGGTTGACCAACCAGACCACGCCGCCAGAACTGATGGCCATCGAACGTCGTGAGTGGGGTAACTTTTACGGCTACCTGGTCAACGTCAAACAGGACGGCAAGGTCATCGCTGAAGGCGAGGCGGCGTGGCCGGAGCTGCAAGCCCGGGTCGAGCGCGTCAACCAGCTCGCCACGCAACTGAAAACCCTCGAAAAATCCGATATCGGTGCCATCAACGCCGGCCTCGAACGTCTGCGTCTGCAGGCCCGCAAACTGGAACTGGCCGGCACCCTCGACGCCGCTGCTCAGGCGGATATGGACGGCGAACGCGCCGAACTGAACAATCGCTACAAGGCGATCGAAGCACAGCTCGATGACCTCCACGCCCAGTTCAACCGCGACAGCCTCACGGCCCGCGATGCCAACGGCAAAGAAGTGGAAATCAGCATCGGCAAAGTGGTGCACGCCTATCAGCCGAACGCCATGGGCACCCTGACCAAGGTCGGCTTCTACTTCAGCAAGGTCTGGGAATTCCTCAGCGACGACCCACGTGAAGCCAACACCGAAGGCGGGATCTTCCCGGCCATTTTCGGCACCGTGATGATGACCCTGATCATGGCGATGATCGTCACCCCGTTCGGCGTGCTGGCGGCGGTCTACTTGCGTGAATATGCCCGCCAGGGTCCGATGACCCGGTTGATCCGTATTGCCGTGAACAACCTCGCGGGTGTTCCGGCGATCGTTTACGGGGTATTCGGCCTGGGATTCTTCGTCTACGTACTGGGCGGCTCGGTCGACCGGTTGTTCTTCCCTGAGGCCTTGCCGGCACCGACTTTCGGTACTCCGGGCCTGCTTTGGGCATCGCTGACGTTGGCATTGCTGGCGGTGCCGGTGGTGATCGTCGCCACAGAAGAAGGCCTGGCGCGGATTCCTCGTACCGTGCGTGAAGGTTCGTTGGCGCTCGGCGCGACCAAGGCGGAAACGCTGTGGAAGATCGTCCTGCCGATGGCCAGCCCGGCGATGATGACCGGCATGATCCTCGCCGTGGCTCGCGCCGCCGGTGAAGTGGCGCCGCTGATGCTGGTGGGTGTGGTGAAACTGGCGCCGTCGCTGCCGCTGGATGGCAACTACCCGTACCTGCACCTGGACCAGAAAATCATGCACCTGGGCTTTCACATCTACGACGTCGGTTTCCAGAGCCCGAACGTCGAAGCCGCGCGACCGCTGGTATACGCCACGGCATTGCTGCTGGTCATGGTGATCGCCACGCTCAACCTGTCGGCAGTGTGGATTCGTAACCACCTGCGCGAGAAGTACAAAGCGTTGGATAGTTGATTTCATGCAGTACTGATTTCTCTGTGGGAGCGAGCCTGCTCGCGATGGCATCAACGTGGTTTCAGATTAAAACCGCGTCGCCTGAATCGCGAGCAGGCTCGCTCCCACAAAAACCGAAACGAATTTGTTAGCACAGGGAGCCTCCCATGCAGCACGAAGCACATAGCCACGGCATCAACATGTCCGCCCTGGGGCGCGACAAGCAAAGCCTGAGCCTGGCGCAAGAAACCGTTGCCATCGAAGTCCCGGGCCTGAGCCTGTACTACGGTGACAAACAAGCGTTGTTCGATGTCAGCTTGAATATTCCCAAGCAGCGTGTGACCGCCTTTATCGGCCCGTCCGGTTGTGGCAAGTCGACCCTGCTGCGCACGTTCAACCGGATGAACGATCTGGTCGACGGTTGCCGCGTGGAAGGCGAAATCAATCTGTACGGCCACAACATCTATCGCAAGGGTGAAGACGTCGCGGAGCTGCGTCGCCGGGTCGGGATGGTGTTCCAGAAGCCCAACCCGTTCCCGAAAACCATCTATGAAAACGTGGTCTATGGCCTGCGCATACAAGGCATCAACAAAAAGCGTGTGCTCGACGAAGCCGTCGAATGGGCGTTGAAGGGCGCAGCCCTGTGGGATGAGGTCAAGGACCGGCTGCACGAGTCGGCACTCGGTCTGTCCGGTGGTCAGCAACAACGTCTGGTGATTGCTCGCACCATCGCCGTGGAGCCGGAAGTCCTGCTGCTCGATGAACCTTGCTCGGCGCTGGACCCGATCTCGACGCTGAAGGTCGAAGAGCTGATCTACGAATTGAAATCCAAGTTCACCATCGTCATCGTGACCCACAACATGCAACAGGCCGCCCGGGTTTCCGACTACACGGCGTTCATGTACATGGGCAAACTGGTGGAATTCGGCGACACCGATACCCTGTTCACCAATCCGGCGAAGAAGCAGACCGAAGACTACATCACCGGTCGGTATGGCTAGGAAGCAGCGCCAAGCCGCAAGCTTCAAGCGGCAAGTAAAAGCGGTTCAGCGTAACGACACAGACAGCTTGCAGCTTGTAGCTTGCAGCTCACAGCTTTTGCGGAGCAAATCATGATTTCGAAGGAAGGCCTCACCCATCACATCTCCCAGCAGTTCAATGCCGAACTCGAGGAGGTGCGCAGTCACCTTCTGGCCATGGGTGGTCTGGTAGAGAAACAGGTCAACGACTCGGTGACCGCGCTGATCGAAGCCGACTCGGGTCTGGCCCAGCAAGTGCGGGACATCGACGACCAGATCAACCAGATGGAACGCAATATCGACGAAGAGTGCCTGCGCATTCTGGCCCGTCGTCAGCCTGCCGCGTCCGATTTGCGCTTGATCATCAGCATCTCCAAGTCGGTGATCGACCTGGAGCGCATCGGCGACGAAGCGACCAAGATCGCCCGTCGTGCCATCCAGTTGTGCGAAGAAGGCGAGGCCCCGCGCGGTTACGTCGAGGTTCGGCACATCGGTGATCAGGTACGCAACATGGTCCGCGACGCGCTGGACGCATTCGCCCGCTTCGACGCCGATCTGGCGCTGTCGGTGGCGCAGTATGACAAGATCATCGACCGCGAGTACAAGACCGCGCTGCGTGAGCTGGCCACCTACATGATGGAAGACCCGCGCTCTATCTCACGGGTCTTGAGCATCATCTGGGTGCTGCGTTCGCTGGAACGGATCGGCGATCACGCTCGCAACATCTCGGAACTGGTGATTTACCTGGTGCGCGGCACCGACGTGCGGCACCTTGGCCTCAAGCGCATGAAAGAAGAAGTTGAAGGCACAAGCGCCGAAAGCGCTAATGTTCCGGGTAAAGCTGACGATAAGTAAGATTGCCCCGAGAAAAAACGCCTGACCTTGTGGTCGGGCGTTTTTGTTTGTGGTTTTCGAACTCATAGCACCCGCGAACGAAAAAAGTCCCGGAGTGACTGAAGAGCTTTGGCAAATTGCCATCAGCCGAGCATTATGCTTGCCGGGATTCTTGAAGGGGTGGTGAATGAGTAAGGTTAGTGTGTTGGTGGTAGATGACGCTTCGTTCATTCGCGACCTGGTGAAGAAGTGCCTGCGCAACTACTTTCCGGGTATCAAGATTGAAGAGGCGGTCAACGGCAAGAAGGCTCAGACCTTGCTCGCGCGCGAAGCCTTCGACCTGGTCCTGTGTGACTGGGAAATGCCGGAATTGTCCGGCCTCGAACTGCTGACCTGGTGCCGTGAACAAGACCACCTCAAGAGCATGCCGTTTGTCATGGTCACCAGCCGTGGCGACAAAGAGAACGTGGTCCAGGCGATTCAGGCCGGGGTGTCCGGCTACGTCAGCAAGCCTTTCACCAACGAGCAGTTGCTGACCAAGGTCAAGCAGGCCCTGCACAAGGTCGGCAAACTCGAGACCTTGCTCGCCAGCGCGCCGACCAAAATGAATTCGGCGTTCGGCAACGATTCCCTCAGCGCCCTGACCGGCGGCAAGGCCGAAGTGGTCAAGCCCGTTGCCGCGCCTGCCGCGCCTGCCGCACCTTCCCAAGGCCTGCTCAACAGCCCGCCGATCAAGACTGCTGCCTCGTCTCCGGGCGGCCGTGGTCAAGGTCAACTGCGTCTGCCCAATGGCATTCAACAATGCGCGATCAAAGCCCTGAGCCTCAAGGAGGCGCTGTTGGTGGTCCGGCGTACTGAAAGCCTGCCGCAGGTACTCGACAGCGCCGTGCTCGACCTGGAGCAGGGCGACAACGCCGAAATCGCACGCCTCAACGGTTACCTGCACGCGGTCGTGGCCTACGAACAGAAGCCGGACAGCGACTGGCTGCAACTGACCTTCCGCTTCGTCGACCAGGACGCGCAGAAACTCGACTACATCTCCCGGTTGATTGCTCGTGGGACGGCGCAGAAGCATTTTGTGCCGGGTGCTTGAAGCAATTTAGTAAGCATCAAGTTGAATATGGGTCGCAGCGGTTACGTCCCTTCCTGATGCTTATTGAAGACGATTCCTACATCTAATCAGGAAGCCTCGCTGTTCCTGAACAGTAGAATGGTTGGCATGATCGCGTCCTGGTTAATCCACAGGAATCGACACATGCTGTGTGAGTGTTGCGAGGGTTTAAGTCAGGGTATTGCCAATAAGGGCACGCTGGTCTGGATGGGTCACTCCATTCAGATCACCCATATACCGGTGGGTTTAAGTGCTGACGAGCAACGCGGCTATCGCATTCTGCTGGACTCGGGTCTTGCCTGGAAAGTCGATCATGTCGATGCTCATGGGCATCCATGGCTCGCGTTGCAATACAGCGCTGAGCGCTACGAAACGATGAGCCCGATATCGGGTAGCTACCGCCTGATACCCTGCGATCCCGTTTATCCGGTTTTGAAACATCTGCCGACTTCGTGAGTCCATTGCAGCTGCTAGTCTGCTTTCCACGCCCTACTCGACAGATTCTTGCCCATGCTCGCGCGATTGCTGCTTTTTTGTGGTCTTTTCATGGTCGCCACTGCGGCCGGGGCCACGACGATCTACAAAACCATCGATATCAATGGTTCGGTCTCCTACAGTGACCGTCCCAACGGCGCCTCGAAGGTGTTCGTGTTTCGCGATCGAATGGTCGAGCAACTGGATCGTCAGGTACGTCTCGATATCAAGAAGCACAAGGGTGAGGATAGCGTCTTTGTGCGCAACGATTTGTATGCCCCGGTGGAGATCGAGCTGAGTTTCGTCGGGCTGAAGAATGTCAGCGGCGCGCCGAGTCGGCCGATCCGCCGGGTTTTGCCGGCGCGCAGCAACGTGCGTCTGGCGCTGCTCACGGCGACGCGAGCCGGCAAACCGCTGACCTATACCCCAAGCTTCCGTTATTCGCTGGGAGACCCCTCAGGGGCGGCCCAGGCCTATCGTTATCCGGTGCCCTGGCAAGGTGGGCCGTTTCGCCTGACGCAAGGGGCCAATGGCAAGTACAGCCACTTCGGAGTCAAGAATCGTTACGCCATGGACATCGCCATGCCGGAAGGCACACCGATCATCGCGGCCCGTGGCGGGGTAGTGGTGAGGACCGAGAATGCCCAGACCGGGCGCGGTACCGACCCGTCCGGCAACTTTGTCCGGGTGCTGCACGACGACGGCACCATGGGCGTCTATCTGCACCTCAAGCGAGGTTCGGTGAATGTCCGGGAAGGGCAGCGGGTGGCGGTGGGCAGCCCGCTGGCGCTGTCGGGCAACACCGGCAACAGCAGCGGCCCGCATTTGCACTTCGTGGTGCAGCGCAATACCGGGTTGGGCTTGGTGTCGATTCCGTACCAGTTCAATCAGTCGGTGGGCAACCTGCCGAATTTTGCGTTGGGTAAGCAATGATGCTGGAAAGCAAAAGATCGCAGCCTGCGGCAGCTCCTACAGAGGCCTCGCTACACCCGTGATTAAGGTGCATGCGATCCCCCCCCCGTAGGAGCTGTCGAGCAGAGCGAGGCTGCGATCTTTTTCAATGCACATGCGGTCGCCCGCGTTGCGATCAATCCAGCATCAACACCTTGGCCAGCACGATTTTCGGGCCTTTCATCTTTTTGATGATGATCCGCAGGCCTTCGACTTCCAGCACTTCTTCCTCTTCCGGCACCCGTTTCAGGGTTTCGTAGACCAGCCCGGCGAGGGTTTCGGCTTCGATGTGGTCCAGGTCGATGCCCAGTAGGCGTTCGACTTTGAACAGCGGCGTGTCGCCACGCACCAGCAGCTTGCCTGGTTGGTAGGCGAGGATGCCGCGTTCGGCCTTGCGGTGTTCGTCCTGAATATCGCCGACCAGCACTTCCAGCACGTCTTCCATGGTCAGGTAGCCGATGATGTTGCCGTCGGCTTCTTCAACCAGGGCGAAGTGCGAACCGCCCTTGCGGAACTGCTCGAGCAATTGCGACAGCGGCATATGCCGGGATACCCGCTCCAGCGGCCGGGTCAGTTCGGCGAGGTTGAACGATTCGGGGATATGGTCCAGCGCCGCCAGTTCCAGCAGCAGGTCCTTGATATGCAGCAGGCCGACGAACTCATTGCGCTCGGTGTCGTAGACCGGGTAGCGGCTGAATTTGTGGCGGCGGAACTGCGCAAGGATTTCCTTGAGCGGGGCATTGAACTCGATGGTCACCAGGTCTTCGCGGGAGTTGGCCCAGTCGACCACTTCCAGCTCACCCATTTCCACGGCCGAGGCCAGTACGCGCATGCCTTGGTCGCTCGGATCCTGGCCGCGGCTGGAGTGCAGAATCAGTTTCAGTTCTTCACGGCTGTAGTGATGATCGTGATGGGGGCCGGGTTCGCCCTGGCCGGCGATCCGCAGGATGGTATTGGCGCTGGCGTTGAGCAGGTAAATGGCCGGGTACATCGCCCAATAGAACAGGTACAGCGGCACCGCGGTCCACAGCGACAGTAGCTCGGGTTTGCGAATTGCCCAGGATTTCGGCGCCAGTTCGCCGACCACGATGTGCAGGTAGGAAATGATGAAAAAGGCGGTAAAGAACGACACGCCTTTGACGACTTCGTCGGAGTCCACGCCGACCGCACTGAGCAGCGGCGCCAGCAGGTGTGCGAAGGCGGGCTCACCGACCCAGCCCAGCCCCAGGGAGGCGAGGGTAATACCCAGCTGGCAGGCGGACAGGTAGGCGTCGAGCTTGCTGTGTACGGTGCGCAGGATCTGCCCGCGCCAGCCATTGGTATCGGCGATGGACTCGACCCGGGTCGAGCGCAGTTTGACCATGGCGAATTCGGCGGCAACGAAGAAGCCGTTGAGCAAAACCAGGACCAGTGCAAAAAGGATCATGCCGAAATCGGCGAAGAGTGTCGCAAGGGTGAAACTAGGGGATGGGTCCATGGTGGAGTTTTGCGGGTTCCGTAAATTCGAAAGAAGGAGGATTGCTGTGCCTGAAAGGCAGGCCCAAGTCAGCCAATGTAGCGGCTGACAGGGCGATTGCCTAGTGGGTAGTGGCTTGTGTGGCTAGTCGGTCAGGGAACTGGCCCTGGATTTCGTCACTTGGACGGGCACGAAATGGCAGGTGAAGGTACTGCCATGGCCCAGTACGCTGCTGATCTCCATCCGTGCGCGGTGGCGCAACAGCACGTGTTTGACGATGGCCAGGCCCAGGCCAGTCCCGCCGGTGTTGGAGTTGCGGCTGGAGTCGACGCGGTAGAAACGCTCGGTCAGACGCGGCAGGTGTTTGCTGTCGATGCCGATGCCGGAGTCCTGCACGCTGAGGTGTGCGCCTTGTTCGTCGCCCCACCAGCGAATATGGATGTTGCCTTCGGCCGGGGTGTACTTCACGGCGTTGAACACCAGATTGGAGAACGCACTGCGCAATTCGGCCTCGCTGCCCTTGAGCAGAATCGACGGATCGGCTTCCAGCGTGATGCGTTGATTGCGTTGCCCGGACAAGGCCTGAGCATCGTTCTTGATTGATTGCAGCAGGCTGTCGATCGCCACTGGCTGGTTGTCCGATGGGTAGTCGGTGGCTTCCAGTTTGGCCAGCAGCAACAAGTCATTGAGCAGGGTCTGCATCCGTCCGCCTTGCTGCTGCATTTGCTGCAAGGCGCGGGTCCAGCGCGGGTTCACCTCGTCAACATTATCGAGCAAGGTTTCCAGGTAACCGCAAATTACTGTCAGCGGCGTGCGTAGCTCATGGGAAACGTTGGCGATGAAGTCTTTGCGCATCTGTTCGAGCTGATGAATACGCGTGACATCGCGCACGAGCATCAAGTGTTCATTGTTGCCGTAGCGGGTGATGTACAGCTGGATGCGCAGCCGATCGTTGATCGGCGAAGGAATTTCCAGCGGCTCGGCGTAGCTGTCCTGTTCGAAATACTCTTTGAAGCGCGGGTGGCGTACCAGGTTGGTCACCGGTTGGCCGCTGTCTTGCGGGGTTTTCAGGCCGAGCAGGGTTTCTGCGGCGCGGTTCCACCATTCCAGGTTGCCGTCGCTGTCGAGCATGATCACGGCGTCTTTCAACGCGGCGGTGGACTCCTGGACCCGGTCGATGACCGCTTGCAGCCGCCCGCGTACCCGCTGGTCGCGGCGTTGCAGGTGGTAGATGCTGTCGAACACTTCACCCCACAGGCCATAGCCATCGGGTGGTGCTTCGTCGGGTTTTTGCAGGCGTAGCCATTGATGCAAGCGCAGTAGCTGCTTGAGGGTCCAGGCCAGATAAATCGCCAGGCCAATGGCCAGGCTCAGGCCGTAGTAGCCGCTGATCAAGCCGACCAGCAAACAGCCGGTGATCAGGAGCAGCATGTGGCGAATCAGGGTGCCATGCCAGTTTTGGTTCACTTAAACACGCGTCCTTGTCAGCTTGTCTGGCGGGGTGAAAAGCAGCTCAGCCTTTGGTGGAAAAGCGATAGCCGGTGCCGCGCACGGTTTGTACCAGGTTCTCATAAGCCTCGCCGAGGGCTTTGCGCAGCCGACGAATATGCACGTCAACGGTGCGCTCCTCGACGTACACGTTGCCGCCCCAGACCTGGTCGAGCAGTTGCCCGCGAGTGTAGGCCCGTTCCTGGTGAGTCATGAAAAACTGCAGCAGGCGGTATTCGGTGGGGCCCATCTCGGCCGGTTTGCCGTCGATGGTCACGCGGTGGCTGATCGGGTCGAGCAGCAGGCCGCCGACTTCGATCGGCGATTCGCCTTCGGTCGGGCCGGCGCGGCGCAGTACGGCCTTGAGGCGGGCGACCAGTTCGCGCGGGGAAAAGGGTTTGGTGATGTAGTCATCGGCGCCAACTTCCAGGCCCTGGATCTTGTTGTCCTCTTCGCCCTTGGCGGTGAGCATGATGATCGGGATATCCCCGGTCAGCTCATCGCGCTTGAGACGTCTGGCCAATTCGATGCCCGAGGTGCCGGGGAGCATCCAGTCGAGCAGAATCAGGTCGGGCTTGCGGTCGACGATGATGGCATGGGCCTGCTGGGAGTTTTCTGCCTCCATGCAGTCGTAGCCGGCCATTTCCAACGCAACGGCGATCATCTCGCGGATGGGCGCTTCGTCGTCGACTATCAGAATGCTCCTGCCAACCATGCTCAGTCCTCTTGTCATTTAACTGTCTTGCGCCGCATTAGATAACGGAATTATTGCAGTCGTGTGACAGTATTTTAGCGCCCCGGCGATCCGCGTGTTCCTGAACTAAGCTTTAAGTCCGAATCCTGACAACCACAAAAGGAAGGTTTCCATGTCTCACTGCACTATTTCCTGGAAAGCGCTATTGGTGACTGCCGCACTGGCCCTGCCGGGGCTGGCGTTTGCCGCAGAGCCCGTAATGATGAAAGACGGCATAGGGGTCGACCATAAAGGCATGGCGGTGTACACGTTCGACAAAGACAGTGCTGGCAAGTCGATGTGTAACGATGACTGCGCCAAGAACTGGCCACCGTTGATGGCTCCGGCGGGCGCCAAAGCCGAAGGCAAGTGGACGACCATCAAGCGTGATGACGGCAAGATGCAATGGGCTTACGACGGCAAGCCGTTGTACACCTTTGTGAAGGACGAAAAACCGGGAGAGATGAAGGGCGACGGCATGAAGAACGTTTGGCACGTGATGCGCGAGTCGCAGAAGTAGCCGACTCAAGGCATCTGTGGGAGCGCCGCACCGCCGCTCCCACAGGATCTACCCGTCAGTGCATGGCGTAATCCAGCACAATCCCGACAAAAATCGCCAAACCTGCCCAATGGTTGTGCAAAAACGCCTTGAAGCAGCGCTGCGGATCTTTTCCGCGGGTGTACCAGAATTCCCAGACAAAACACGCCGCGGCCGCCACCAGCCCGAGGTGGAACCAGCCGCCCAGTTCGAAGCGCGCCCCCGCCAGCAACAGGCAACCCAGGGCCAGTCCCTGCAAGGTGAGAATGATCGCCCGATCCGCATCGCCAAACAGGATCGCCGTGGATTTCACGCCGATCTTCAGGTCGTCGTCGCGATCGGTCATGGCATAATAGGTGTCGTAGCCCACGGTCCACAGCAGGTTGGCGATGTACAGCAGCCACGCGGCGGCCGGCAGGTCACCGGTCTCGGCAGTGAACGCCATCGGCATGCCCCAGGAGAACGCCGCGCCCAGCACCACTTGCGGGTAGTAGGTGTAACGCTTCATGAAGGGGTAGCAGGACGCCAACGCCAGCCCGCCGAACGACAGCCAGATGGTCGTCGAGTTAGTGCACAGCACCAACAAAAAGCTCAGGCTCATCAGCACGGCAAAGAACACCAGCGCCTCTTTGGAACCGATCCTGCCGCTGACCAGCGGACGCTGCGCAGTGCGTTTGACGTGACCGTCGACCTTGCGATCGGCCCAATCGTTGATCACGCAACCACCGGCACGGGTCAGCACGACGCCAAGGACGAAGATCACCACGTTGCTCAGCGACGGCGAACCCTTGCCGGCAATCCACAGCGCCCAGAGGGTCGGCCACAGCAGCAGGTAAATGCCGATCGGCTTGTCCATGCGGGTCAGTTGAATGAAGTCCCAGGCCCGTGGGTTCAGGCGATTCAGCGATTTGAGCAGGCTCAGGTACATCAACAGTTCTCCGGATGGGCGCTTGCGGCGAGCCAAAGGGTCGGAAGGAATATCTCGGCCACCAGCACGCTCAAGGCCCCCCGGTCAAAACGCGAGCGCCGTCCCCAAAGCCCGGGGGCCTGGGATTCGGCGGGTAACCATTGCCGCGGGTAATGGCAGACCTCGATGGCGCGGCGCTGAAACGCCTGATCGCAGAACAACAGCTCGCCCAGCGAGCGGCTGCCGAGTTCATCCATATTCAACCCGCCATCCTGCAAGGCGCTGCGCGCCGCGACGCTGCGGGCAAACACCCAGGCCTGGCCATGACCGCGCAAATACACTTCGCGGACCCAGCCCTCGCTCTTGGCGGGCAGGACCAGTGCGGTGCATTCGTCATCACGCAAGGTTTGCCAGCCTTCGAACAGCGGAGTGACACTGAAGCCGTCATTCGACAGCCGGGTCAGGCGGCGGGTCAGTGAGCCTTCATCGAACAGCCAGTCGAGGGTTTGCGCGTCGGGGAGGGGCATCAGCCGGCTTTGCGGCAACCAGACGGGAGCAGGGGGGCAGGGTATTGAGTGCGGCACAGAGAGTCATTATTGGCAGCAAATGAGGCGGCGAGCTTACCATGTCGACAGGCGATTTAGCCTGATCGGCTGCGGCCCATGCGTCGAACGAGCTTGCATCTGGCGATCCCGATCAGTACAAAACGCCCCTGAGCCGGACGGCAACCCAAGTGTCATTGGTAATGCCCCATCGACCGTCCGCGCCAGCGAAGCCCGAGAACCTGAGGAAACATGTAATGAAGAAGTGGCAATGTGTGGTCTGTGGCCTCATTTACAACGAGGCTGACGGTTGGCCAGACGACGGCATCGCGCCGGGTACCCTGTGGCAAGATGTTCCCGAAGACTGGCTGTGCCCGGACTGCGGCGTGGGCAAAATGGATTTCGAAATGATCGAAATCGGTTAATTGAAGCTTTTCGAATCACTATAAAAAGGACAAAGGCATGAACGCACCTGTCGTGATCGTCGGCACCGGGCTGGCTGGCTACAACCTGGCCCGGGAGTTTCGCAAACTCGATGGCGAAACTCCGCTGCTGCTGATTACCGCAGATGATGGTCGCTCCTACTCCAAGCCGATGCTGTCCACCGGCTTTGGCAAAAACAAGGACGCCGACGGCCTGAGTATGGCCGAACCCGGGGCCATGGCCGAGCAACTCAAGGCCGAGATCCGCACCCATACCCGCATCAGCGGCATTGATCCGGGCCACAAACGCCTGTGGATCGGCGAAGAGGCCGTGGCCTATCGTGACCTGATCCTGGCCTGGGGCGCGGAAACCGTGCGGGTGCCGGTGCAAGGCGATGCGCCTGAGGCGATCTTCCCGATCAACGACCTCGAAGACTACGCGCGCTTTCGCGCAGCGACTGTCGGCAAGCACCGGGTGCTGTTGCTCGGCGCCGGGCTGATTGGCTGTGAATTCGCCAATGACCTGATCCTCGGCGGCTATGACGTGCAACTGGTGGCGCCGTGCGAGCAGGTGATGCCGACCTTGCTGCATCCGGCTGCCGCCGCAGCTGTCCAGGCCGGGCTGGAAAGCCTCGGAGCACGTTTCCACCTCGGGCCGGTGCTCAATAGTTTGCAGCGCACCGTGGACGGGCTTGAGGCGCACCTCTCCGACGGTCAGGTCATCCCTTGCGATGTGGTGGTTTCAGCCATTGGCCTGCGCCCGCGCATCGACCTGGCGGCAGCGGCCGGTTTGGTGGTCAATCGCGGGGTGGTGGTTGATCGTCATCTGCAGACCTCCCACGCCAATATCTACGCCCTGGGCGACTGCGCCGAAGTCGACGGGCTGAACCTGCTGTACGTCATGCCGTTGATGAGCTGCGCCCGTGCGCTGGCCCAGACCCTGGCTGGCCACCCGACGATCGTCAACTATGGCCCCATGCCGATCACCGTGAAAACACCCGTCTGCCCGCTGGTCGTTTCACCACCGCCACGGGGGTCGGAAGGCATCTGGACAGTCGAAGGCGAGGGCGGCGATATCAAGGCGCTGTGCCACGACGCCAGCGGCAAACTGCTGGGTTATGCCCTCACCGGCAGCGCCGTTATGGAAAAACTCGCTCTAAACAGGGAGCTTCCAGCACTGCTGGCATAAATGCTGGTCGTTCTGTCGGATACACCACTCTTTTGGCCCTACAAAGGTCGCGGGGAGACTGGCGCCACTGCTGTCGGCGTGCCATCCTCACTCCCGTCTGCCGCAGAGTAGAGCCTGCGGCGCCTTGGGCGCTGTTCCGGAAGAACAGCACGGACATAACAACAAAAAACCGTCAAAGAGGCTTCACTATGCGTAAACCAGATCTCGCAGCCGCCATTGCTGAAAAAGCTGATCTCACCAAAGAACAAGCCAATCGCGTTCTCAACGCCGTTCTCGAAGAAATCACCGGCGCTCTGCACCGTAAAGACAGTGTCACCCTGGTGGGCTTCGGCACCTTCCTGCAACGCCACCGTGGTGCCCGCACCGGCAAAAACCCGCAAACCGGTGAGCCTGTGAAAATCAAGGCAAGCAACACCGTTGCCTTCAAACCGGGCAAATCGCTTAAAGATAGCGTCAATCCGTAGCGGATGCGGACTCCCCGGATAGTGGGGAGAGCGGTATTTAAGTGGGCATGCCAACCGGGTTGGGTGCCCATTTTTTGTGGGCGTGGGTTTTGCTGACGGAGTTTCTGGTTCCGCACATGCCCCCGTAGGGGCTGCAATACATGTGGGAATGATGCTTTTGTGGCGAGGGGGCTTGCCCCCGTTCGGCTGCGAAGCAGTCGTAAAATCTGTAGATGCGGTCCTCCCAGATACAGCGCAATGACCGAATTAGGGCCGCTGCGCGCCCCAGCGGGGGCAAGCCCCCTCGCCACAGGGGGACAGCGCACCCGTCTAGTGCCTGGTTGCACACACCAAAGCCCGCCGCTTATAGTTCGCCCGTCTGCTGACTCCGGTCAGCGACAGGGTTTCGCAGCCCTTACAGAAATGTTTTACCAGCACCGTCAAAAGACAACATGGGCAGATTTCGCCTGCGTTTCGTTTTATGGCGGCTGTGCGTGGGAGACCTTCGGGTCTGCCGGGTTTATTCATTTCCTCGGTCTGCGAACCCGCGCACAGCTGCCACCCATTTTTGTTTCGCAGCGAAAGGTGGCATTTCATTAATTCGAAATGAGATTTCACCTATGACCATCCAAAATTCGCTCGACCGCTTCATCCCCTTCACCAACATCGTCACCGACGAACCCGTCCTGATGATCGACAGCCAGGCCCCGCTAAGCGACCTGCACGCCTGCGTCAGCGAACGCCTGCACACCGTCCTCAACTACCTGACCCTGATGGCCTGCACCAATCTGCCCGACTAAGCGGAGCGCGACATCAGCACCGTCGTCAATGTCGCCCGCCTGATGATTCAGGACGTCACTGATGTGTTCGGGGTGATTGAGCGGCGAGGGATGGGGGCAGCCTGAGACGGGTGTTAGCGAGCTGGAATAAGACGCCCGCAGCAATGCGGGTTTTTAGAAAGAGGGCATATTTTTTATGGGTCGCAATCAAGCGAACGTCGGAACGCGGAAGAGTAATAAGTACAAGAGTGGCTGCAATATAGAAAGTTAAAATACGAAGGTCGGAGGCAAATTTCGTGCAATGCGTAAATGAACTCCCCGCATTTCTTTTGTTCGGTTTTTAGTTTCCCACCACTTTACTGAACGTGTCAGACGCGACCTTCGTTACAGCCAGAAACAACCTACAAGGGTATCAGATGCACGATTAAAGCCCATCGATTACTATCAAATTAGTTCAAGGGTTTACAACGGAATGACAATTTAAGCCAAGGAGCGACACCCATGAAAGTATCAAAGGCACTTCTCGTAGCGCTGACAATTGCCGCAGGCACCCCTTGCAGGTTCGGCACTAAGTCGTGAAAAAGTTACAAGCTTTATCACCCATCGTGGAGCGCAAGCTAGCGTTGTGCGCCAGAAAACTACAGTTTTAAGCTGCCGATAACCATAGTGCTGCAATGACATTCCCAAGAAGATTTAATAACAAGGAGAACACTCATAATGGTCATTTCAGTCGGCTCGATGCTGATCAATAATAAACAGGCTGCCAGTATCCCTACCCCCTCGACTCAATCTGTCGCAAGAACCATTTCCAGTGCAACAACTCGTGTCACGGAAAAAATCGAAGGTGTCAGTTCGCTTTCATTGCTTGCTCAGCAGTTAAGTGAAAGTGCGAGACGTGCTGAAGCGCGCGATTCAGGGCTGAGCAGGCAGGAGCTCGGCGCAAGAGCCGTCCAATTATTCGGTCGCATCACGGGGGACGGCTACCACGCTAACAAGGCCAAAAATGACGCGGAGGTTCCGAGTACCAGGAATCCTGAACATCTGGCTCGCGCCTGGAAAGCGACACTGTTCGAAAACGGGAGCGGAACAAATCCTTTCGCTGGGCTGTCACGAGATCAGCTTGCGGTGATTACGTTTAATGACAGCGGGACCTTCACGGTCAATGAAAAAAGAGCAGCCTCGAGTGAGGCGTCTCGCCAAGAGGAAGTATGGCGTCAAACGGTCATCGCCAAGGCGGGGGCTGAATATGATGCCACAGGAAAGCTTACCCAGTTCTTTACTGACGTACTTGATCATTATAAAACTTTACCGGGTATCGAGCAGGCGCAATACCCAGCCAGTTACGAAACCAAACTACAAGAATGGATAGACCCTGATTTCAATTATTGGACGCACACGGCTGAAGGCCACGGTAGCCTACAGAGCGTGCTCAATAACATTTTTGATCGAAGCGCTTTTAGCGAGGGGCCACACGGCGCAGATTCAACGCAATCAGACTGAACCTGCTCCGGCCCTGAAACAGGGCTTCACCTCATTCAATACCCTAGCGACAACCCGGACCCCCGCCGCGGATCGTTCGCGCCGTAGTAGCGGTTTTTGCCGACCGGTTTGCCGCCGAGCGACGGCGCTCCGACCAGTATCGCCGCGAGGTGGTTGGCGTCTTGTGGGCCGGTGAATTTCTGGCCCCAGCTTTCAAGTATTTTCTGGGTGTCGGGGCTGACGGCGAAGGTTTCGAGATTGGTCTCTTCCGGCATCCACTGTTGATGGAATCGCGGTGCATCGACCGCTTCCTGGATGTTCATGCCGTAGTCGATGACGTTGAGCATGGTCAGCAAGGTGGCGGTGATAATCCGGCTGCCGCCTGGCGTGCCCAGGACCATCACGGTTTTGCCGTCCTTGGTAACGATGGTCGGGCTCATTGACGACAGCGGGGCTTTGCCTGGGGCGATGGCGTTCGCTTCGCCTTGCACCAGCCCGTACATGTTGGGCACGCCGACCTTGGCGGTGAAGTCGTCCATTTCGTCGTTGAGGATGACGCCGGTCTTGCTGGCCATGACCCCGGCACCAAACCAGTCGTTGAGGGTGTAGGTCACCGACACCGCATTTCCCCATTTGTCGACGATCGAGTAGTGGGTGGTGTTGCTGCCCTCGTGAGGCGCGACCCCGGGTTTGATTTCTTGGGAAACGCCGGCCTTTTGCGGGTCGATGGCGGCGCGCAGCTTGGCCGCGTAATCCTTATCCAACAGATGCGCCACCGGGTTTTTCACGAAGTCCGGGTCGCCCAGATAGCTGTTGCGGTCAACATAGGCGTGGCGCATGGCTTCGATCTGATAGTGCAGCCCCTGAGCCGAGTGATAACCCAGGCTTGGCATCGGATAGCCTTCGAGGATGTTCATGATTTCGCAGATAATCACCCCGCCCGAGCTCGGCGGCGGAGCAGAAATGATGTGATAGCCGCGGTAGTCGCATTCGATCGGCGCGAGTTCGCGGGTCTTGTAGTTGTCGAGGTCGGCCTGAGCGATGATGCCCTTGCCGGCCTGGCTTGACGCGACGATAGCCTCGGCGACCCAGCCCTTGTAGAAACCGTCAGCACCTTTGCTGGCAATTTCCCGCAGGGTCTTGGCCAGGTCTTTTTGCACCAGCTTCTGGCCGACCTGGAGCGGCTCGCCGTTGCTCAGGAAGATCGAGCCCGAATCGTTCATGTCTTTCTTGAATACGTCAGTCGCCGTTGCGAGCAGGTCGACATCGCCCTGATCAAGCACGAAGCCGTCCTCGGCGTACTTGATGGCCGGCATGATGACGTGGCCACGTTTCATCGTGCCGTACTTCTCCAGCGCCAGTTCCATGCCGGACACGGTCCCCGGAACGCCAACCGCCAGGTGTCCCTTGGTGCTCAGGTCCGGGATGACATTGCCATCCTTGTCGAGGTACATGTTCGCGGTGGCGGCCAGGGGCGCCTTTTCGCGGAAGTCGAGGAAGGTCTTGCGACCATCGGCCAACTGGATCGTCATGAATCCGCCGCCGCCAAGGTTGCCTGCCGCCGGGTAGACCACCGCCAGCGCATAGCCGACCGCCACTGCGGCATCGACTGCGTTGCCGCCATCCTTGAGGATATCGACGCCGATGCGGGTAGCAATATGCTGTGCGGTGACCACCATGCCGTTTTCGGCAGCGACCGGGGCTTGCGAAGCAGCCTGTGCACAGGTGAAACCAAGGACGAATGCCGTCGCAATCAGCGATTTGGCAAAGGGTTCGAAGGTCATGGGTCGAGTCTCTTGTTTTAAGGTCGGGGGAGCGTCGTGTCAGATAGCCGACTGCCACTAGACTGTAGGACAGTTTTCGCTTGCCCGATCCGTTAAAACACAGCCCCCAGGCTTCTAACCCGTTATTCACCTGCGGCGTGATCCACGCTGTCAGCGCTCAAGTCGGGTTGTTCACCCGTGCTTCCATCGTCGACAGGAACTTGCTCGTCAGTTCTTTGCTCCTGCACAGCCTCCTGGCCCGGCAGGGGGATTTCTCGCGGTACCGGTCCGAATCTGACCGGCATTTCAATGGCTTTGGTGAGACTTCCTTCGATTTGCCCGGCCAGGTAAAGGACCGATGCCATGACCCCGGTGGTAGGGCTCTTGACCAGCTTGAGCCACGCCTGGTCAAAGGCTGTGCCGAGGTTTTGCCGAACCTGCGCTTCCATTTCCGGCCGATCACTCTCGTGGGCCATGGCGCGAATACCTGCCGCGCCCATGGAGATCATCATGCCTGCTACCCGGCCGGCCGCCGCGGCCGCGGCGCTGGCGATACCTCGGCTGGCGAATTGCGCCTCGAATTTTTCGCTGGTGCGTTTCGCCACTGTCGATATGGCCGTATCCGATGTATTGGCGCCGGTTTTGGCCGCGACAGCATGGATCTGATCGGTCAGGGCCATATAGGCTGGCAGCGTGGCGATGGGCTCGGTGTGGAGTACCTGGTAGAGCGAAGCGTTGTTGGCGGGTGGGGGCGCCAGGGTGATCGCTGGAATGTCGTTGAGCCGACGATTGAGTTGTTGCACGGGGACACCGTAGCGCCGGGCTATAGCCTGTAGTTGTGTGCTAAGGAGTTGAACGTAGAATTCCGTCGCCTGCCCCATGATCGCATCGGGATCGATCTCCACGGCGACGGGGGCGAGTACTCGATCGTGGTATTGCTCCTGCAGATAGGCCGCCAATCGTTTTGTCGAACGGTCTTTCTCGTCTTTTCCAGCGCTTATGGTGTACCAGGTCACCTTCATGGACAGCCATTCCTGGGTCCAGTAGTTGCTGAACCACGGAATGAAGTCTTCCTCGGTGCGCTGGTAGACGCGCAGGCGCCAGTGATCCATAGAGCCGCGAGTGTAGATCTTGGCTTGGTCTGTAGCGTCTTTGGAGGCAGCAACTATGTCCTGATCGACCCGTCGCCAGGTGTTTTCCGAGATCAGCACCTGCGGCTTCAGCTCGGGGGGGCGTTCTTTCGTGGCGCATCCGGCCCCCGCCACTGTCAAGGCGACGAGCAGGGTCACGATCAGGGAGCGCAGATTCAAAATCGCAGCCCCCCCTAGAAAAGATACTGAATGGAACGTCCAGTACGTTCGACCACGCTGTCTTGAGTATAGGTGGCGAAAACGTGATCAGTGGTCATACGCGAGGGGCGGGAGGCTGCTATTCCTTCCCATGGGTGAAGTCGTTTGCGGCCGGCCAGTAGGCGGACCGGAAACAGACGCGTGGCCGTGGCCGCGGCGCCAGCCAGGTGCGCGAAAAGAACAGCAGGTGCCCATCCTTGTCTGGAGGTGGCAGATGTTATTCATTGTCAGTTGGTCAATCAGTCCCGAACGGCGTAACAGCGCGATAGAGCGTTTTCTCAAAACCGGTGGCGCTCCACCAGCAGGTGTGAAGATGCTGGGACGCTGGCATGCAGTAGGACGCATGAGCGGCTTTGGTGTCGCCGAGGCCAGTGATGTGGCTCTGATCCAGAAATGGGTGCTCGATTGGAGTGACCTCATGAGCATGGAGATTCACCCGGCGATGACCGATGAGCAGATAGGACCGCTACTGGCAGCTGCGGTCGGCAAGTAATAGCCGGCACCCCAATAGCGCTGAGGAAAAAGGGGCAGGCTTATTTTCGCTGAATAATTCTGCCTCTTTTTCAAGGCGCCAGACCCGGAAAACCTCAGCTGCCTCTGCAGCGTCAGGCAACTTCGGCAAAGGAGAGATTGGAATGCAACTGTTCACTGTGAAAATCGATAAGCCGCAAGAGACGAACTTCATTTTTGGTCAGACACACTTCATCAAGTCCGTCGAGGACATCCACGAAGCGTTGGTGGGTGCCGTGCCAGGTATCAAGTTTGGAGTGGCCTTCTGCGAAGCTTCTGGCAAGTGCCTGGTGCGCTGGTCCGGCACCGATACGGCCATGATCGAACTGGCCCAGAAGAATGCAAAAGCCATTGCCGCCGGGCATAGCTTCATTATTTTTCTTGGGGAAGGTTTTTATCCGTTGAACCTGCTGAATACCATCAAGATGGTCCCAGAGGTCTGCCGGGTTTTTTGCGCAACCGCCAATCCAACCGAAGTGATTCTGGCTGAAACCGCGCAAGGGCGGGCGGTCCTGGGCGTGGTGGATGGCTTGTGTGCCACTGACATTGAAGGCGACGAAGACATTGTGTGGCGCAAGAATCTGTTGCGACAGATCGGCTACAAGCTATGAATGAAGAGCAGGCGCTTGGGTGATGTTTGGCGTGAGTCTTACAGCTGGATCAAAACGCCAACCTGGAACCAATGAAAATCAGCATGACGGCCAGGCAAGGACGCAATATTTCGTCAGAAACGCGGCCAGATAAATGACTGCCAATGTAAATCCCTGGCAGGGATCCTATCAGTAAGTAGCCTAATAAATGCCAATCCATATTGCCCATGCTCGCATGGCCCAAACCGGCGACTAATGTCAGGGGCACTGCGTGGGCGATTTCTGTCCCCACTAAACGCTTGGTGGAAAGAAAAGGGTACAAGATAAACAGCGCCACAGTACCCAATGCGCCAGCACCGATGGAGGTGAGTGCTACCATTGTGCCGAGTATCAGGCCAGTGACTACCGTCAATATGTTCAGGTTCGAGTCACTGAGCTTATAGTGGTCGCCTGCATGCTTCTGGGCAAATGCCAGCAATCGTTTCTTGAAGAAAATGGCCAGTGCAGTCAGCAACAAAACGAAGCCCAAGGCCTGTTTGATAACCGAATTCATCGCTTGGGTGTCAGTATGCAAACTTTTCAGAAACCACAGCGTTAGCAGTACCGCCGGCACACTGCCAAGGGTCAGCCAGCCGGTAATTTTCCAGTCTATGTTGTCGTTCTTTTTATGAACTAATACACCGCCGGATTTGGTGATGGCCGCATAAAGCAAGTCTGTCCCGACGGCAGTGGCTGGATTAATGCCAAACCATAAAAGAATGGGCGTCATTAAAGAACCACCCCCTATGCCAGTCATGCCGACAATAAACCCGACCACCAAGCCTGCAACGACAAAACCCAAATTACCGAAATCCATTAGCAAGACCTGCAAATCAAGCGTGACCACACAAATATCAGGCCGGCAGCATAGCGATTTTTTTTATAACCACTTATATCGATGTGGTCTGACTTTATAACCTTTTGTGCGCGATGCTCTGACCGCATGACACCGACGCGGTGACCCAGTCGCGGTTTCAACGAATCAAGGAAGAACTGAATCGCTAGTCAGTATGGGTGACACGGGTGCCACCGTCTTGATCGAATGTCTACGCGCGGTTTGTAGTAATTTGTTGCTATAAGTGCTAAAAATCAGTCGATCTCCTTCTAACGAAGGAGATCGGTGGCGTTCTACTGTTAAACCGTTAAACTCCCACGGCCATCCAATAACTCCACGAGGCCGTGTGCATGAAATTTCGTTTTCTTCTCTGGATGCTGGGCCTGCTGATGGGTAAAGCCAGCCGTAATAACCCGGCGTTTCAGCAGCAGTTGGCTGATAAAGAACTGGTGTTCCAGTTGCAGACCCTTGACGGCAAGGTGGCTCGTCACTTCTTCGTCAAAGACCAGCGAATTACCAGCAGTTCGGGTGTTTACCCAACGCCGGCGTTTGCCATTGCCTTTAAAGACGCTGCATACGGCTTTGCGACGATGCAGGCGAAGAACAAGCAATTGGCATTCATGACCGGGATCCAGGATAAGTCGATCCAGATCAAGGGCAACCCGGCGCTGGTGATCTGGTTCCAGGGGTTGACCAAGTATTTGAAGCCGAGGAAAAAGGCGACGGCTTGAGGCTAGTCAGTTTAGCGCTGTGCGGCCTAAAAGATCGCAGCCTTCGGCAGCTCGAGGTTTGCGCACCCCCTGTTATTTCAAAGGTGAACCGGCTTGGCGCAGGAGCTGCCGCAGGCTGCGGTCTTGGCGATTTGGCAGGCGCCGGATCAATGCTGGCTGAACTGCGAAGCCAGTTCGCGCAGCATCACCTCGGCCTCGAGCACTTTGCCGACCACGTCTTCGGCTTTGTCGCGGCTCATGCCCAGACGTTCAAGTAGAGCGTCGGGGATTTCTTCCTCGGGGCCGGAGCCGATGCCGCGGCTGCGCAGCAAGCGTACCGCCAGGCACACCAGGTTCGGATAGGCGGCATAGTCGCCGTCGTAGCCTGGGTCGTGCTGGAAGCGCAGGGCAGTGGACAGTTCTTCCGGCATATCCCAGTAGCGCATCAGCCAGGCACCGATCTGTTCACGGCTGATGCCCAGCAAGTGTTGCTCGACGTAGCTGTGGCACAAATGCGGATTGACCTCCAAGTGGCGGCAGATCAGCGAGAAGTGCGGCGGGAAGACGTGGGCCAGCAGCAGATAGCCGAAGTTGTGCAGCAAGCCTGCCAGGTAGGTCAGGCCGGCTTCCGGGCGCTGGGCGCGGGGCATGGCGCGGGTCAGGCCCTCGATGACCGCGGCGGTGTAGATCGATTGCTGCCAGTAGGGCGTCGTATGTTGTGGATGGTCCTTGGGCAGGCTCAGGGTTTTGCCCAGGGCCAGGCCCAGCGCCAGGTTGATCACCAGATCGAAACCGAGCACGCGAACGATCGCGTCTTCCACTGAACGAATCTTGCCTGGCGAGGCGTAGTACGGCGATGCCGCCCAGCTCACCACTTGCGCGGCCAGGGCCGGATCGGTTTCCACCACACCGGTGATGTCGTCGATGGTGGCGTTGGGGTCGACTCGCAATTTGATGATTTTTTGCGCAGTTTCGGCCAGCGGTGGGATCTCGATGGTCTCTTCGAGGCGTTGCTGAATTCTTCTGGCGGTAAAGGCCTGCACCGCCTGGGTGATTTCCTCGCGGTCATCGTGGGGGCGGTCGAGGTTCGGGCGGATGGCGTTCAAGGCCTCGCCGAAGTGTGCGGCGCTGGCCTTGTTCAGCAGGTTTTTGAAGTCTTCCCGGGAAACTTCCAGCAGCAACTCCGGCTCGCCGGAATTGATCAGCAGACTAGGTTCGCGCAGCAGGCTTTCTTCATAGAGGCAGGGTGAACTGGTGAGGCTCGGCAAACCCGGCAGCAGGCTCAGGTTGTGTTTGCCGAGCATGCGCTCCAGGCGATCCTGCGGCACCGCCGTCAGGCGTCGGCCCGTCAGTTCGCAGAGACGGTTGAGATCGAGCAATTGGCTTTGTGGAAACAGCACCATCAACACGCCGACGGCGTCGTCCAGCAGAACTGCCTGGACCTTGCGCGCGGCGGGAAGGCCGGGATGGTCAAGCACTTCGGTGTAGCTGATGGCCAGCTTGCCCAGCAGCAGCCGGATAACAGACGGAGTGTGTGGGGTTGCTGGAGCAAGGGCAACTTCAGTCATGGCCTGTATCCGTTTTCGAACAATTTCAAGAGTATAACCAGCTTGGTTATGCCATTGGTTCAAAAACTGAGACGCTGCTCACACTTGGCCGTATTGCTGCCCATGTCGTAGCCAGCGTTCCAGCAGCGGGCTCACGTGTTGCGGCCAGCGCTCGAGCAAGGCTTGCGCTGCGTCGCGCACTGCCGGAAGCAGATCGGCGTCGCGCATCAGGTCGGCGACCTTGAACTGCAACAGGCCGGTTTGCCGGGTGCCGAGCATCTCGCCGGGACCGCGCAGTTCGAGGTCTTTCTCGGCGATGATGAAGCCGTCGTTGGTCTCGCGCATGATGCCCAAGCGTTGGCGCCCGATCTGCGACAGTGGCGGATGGTAGAGCAGCACGCAGTGACTGGCGGCGCTGCCACGACCGACTCGCCCACGCAACTGGTGCAGCTGGGCGAGACCCAGGCGCTCGGGGTTTTCGATGATCATCAGGCTGGCGTTGGGCACATCGACGCCGACTTCGATCACCGTGGTCGCCACCAGCAATTGCAGGGCGCCGGCCTTGAACTCGGCCATGACCGCCGCCTTCTCGGCGGGCTTCATGCGCCCGTGAATCAGTCCAACCCGCAATTCACCAAGCGCACTGGTGAGGTCTTCATAGGTGGTTTCGGCGGCCTGGCAGGTCAGTTCTTCGGATTCTTCAATCAGCGTGCACACCCAATACGCCTGGCGCCCCTCGGCGCAGGCCGCGCGCACCCGTTCGATGACTTCGATGCGCCGGGTATCGGTGATCAGCACGGTGTTCACCGGAGTCCGGCCGGGCGGCAGCTCGTCGAGGATCGAGGTGTCGAGGTCGGCGTAGGCGCTCATGGCGAGGGTGCGCGGAATCGGCGTAGCGGTCATGATCAGCTGATGCGGACACATCCGCCCACCCACGCCTTTCTGACGCAACGCCAGGCGTTGCTGCACGCCGAAGCGGTGCTGCTCGTCGATGATTGCCAGGGCCAGGTTCTTGAACTGCACTTCGTCCTGGAACAGCGCATGGGTGCCGACCACCATGGGTGTGCCGTTGGCAATCTGCTCCAATGCCGCTACGCGGTTTTTTCCTTTGAGCTTGCCGGCCAGCCAGGCAGTTTCGATACCCAGCGGTTCGAGCCAGCGGGAGAAGTTGATGAAGTGCTGTTCGGCGAGAATCTCGGTCGGCGCCATCAGTGCGACTTGATAGCCAGCCTCCAGTGCCTGCAGGGCGGCGAGGGCGGCGACCACGGTTTTACCGGCACCGACATCGCCCTGGATCAGTCGCAGCATCGGCTCGGGCTGGCTGAGGTCGTAGGCGATTTCGTTGCCAACCCGTTGCTGCGCGCCGGTTGGCGGGAAGCCCAGGTTGGCCAGGTATTTTGCGGGCAGTACTTTGGCTTTCGGCAAGGCCGGCGCACGCTGGGAGCGCAGGCTCTCGCGCAGGCGCTGTTGGGACAGCTGATGAGTCAACAGCTCTTCAAACGCCAGGCGGTGCTGCGCCCAGTGATGACCCAGGGCGAGCTCGTCGACGTCGGCGTCCGCCGGAGGGTGGTGCAGGTAACGAATGGCGTCGTCCAGCGGCGCTAGCTGATAGTCCCGCGCCAGTTCTTCCGGCAGCCAGTCGGGCAGGCTTTGCGGGCCCAGCAGGGCCAGGGTTTGCTGACACAGCTGGCGCAGCCGCTGCTGGGTCAGGCCTTCGGTGAGCGGGTAGATCGGCGTCAGGGTCTGATCCACCGGTGGTGGCTCGTCGCCGTTGATGGCGCGGTATTCCGGGTGATAGATTTCCAGGCCCGAGGCGCCGGGCCGGGCCTCGCCATAACAGCGCACTCGGGTACCGCGTTTGAGGCCTTCTTTTTGCGCGTTGCTGAAATGATAGAAGCGCAGACTGAGCCCACCGGTACCGTCCTGCAGGCGCACCAGTAAGCTGCGCCGCTTGCCCATGACCACGTCGGCGCCGCTGACGGTACCTTCGATCACCGCATCCTGGCCCGGCCGCAATTGGCCGATCGGCACCACGCGGGTGCGGTCCTGATAGCGCAATGGCAGGTGAAACAGGACGTCCTGGAGATTCTCCAGGCCGACCTTGGCCAGTTTCTCGGCCATGGCTTCACCGACGCCCTTGAGCGCCGTGACCGGCACTTTCGACAGCTCAGTCATTGCGCCTGCTCAGGCCGCTGCTGGCGGCTTGGCCACCGAGCACAGGCGGATCGAGTCAGCGAGAATTTCAATCGCTTTTGGCCGCGGGAAGCTGGCGCGCCAGGCGATCGCCACGGTGCGGAACGGCACGGGTGGCGCCAGCGGGCGCACTTCGAGCACGCCGGGGGCGTAATGATGGCTGTCCACCGCCGAGAGTGGCAGGATCGAGATGCCCAGGCCGGAAGCGACCATGTGCCGAATGGTTTCCAGGGAGCTGGATTCGACCGTGGTGTGCTTGGCGCCTTCGCTGCCCTTCAGGGTCGGGCAGGCCTCGAGTACCTGATCGCGGAAGCAGTGACCTTCGCCGAGCAGCAACAGGCTCTTGTCGTTGAGCAAGCTGGCGTCGATGGTCTTCTTCTGGGTCCAGGCGTGCCCGCTTGGCATCAGCACGTAGAACGGCTCGTCGTACAGTTGCAGGGTCAGCACGTCGGCTTCGTTGAACGGCAGGGCGATGATGATCGCGTCCAACTCGCCGTTGCGCAGTTTGTCGCGCAGGACGTGGGTAAAGTTTTCTTCGATGTACAACGGCATCTGCGGGGCGACCCGGTGCAGTTGCGGAATCAGATGGGGAAACAGGTACGGACCCACCGTGTAGATCGCGCCGACTTTCAGCGGGGCGGTCAGCTGGTTTTTGCCGGCCTGGGCCAGTTCGCGGATGCCTTGGGCCTGTTCGAGAACCTTCTGGGCCTGGGCGACGATACCTTCGCCAACGGGCGTCAGGCGCACCGCGCTTTTGCTGCGCTCGAAAATCAGCACACCGAGTTCGTCTTCAAGCTTCTTCACGCCGACCGACAGGGTCGGCTGGCTGACATGGCAACGCTCGGCCGCGTGGCCGAAGTGCTGCTCTTGAGCGAGGGTAACGATGTAGCGTAATTCTGTGAGAGTCATAGTGGCGTCCATGAGGTTGCGAGCCAAGCATACCGGCTGCAATCGATAGACGCACGTTATCAGAGAGAGGGCAGAGTGCGACACTCTGCAATGCATGTTTGGCGGTGGCTGACATATAAAAGGCACCTTTCAGTGCCTTTTAGTGTGAAAGCTGTCCCTGTGGCGAGGGAGCTTGCTCCCGCTGGGTCGCGAAGCGACCCCAAAACCAGCAACCGCGGCCCTTCAGGAATACTGCGGTCGCTGGTTTTACGACTGCTACGCCCGAGCGCGGACCGGCCGGCGGGAGCAAGCTCCCTCGCCAGGGGGGTTGTGTCCGGCTTTAGCGCCGGCGTTTTTCCAGGGAATAAACGAACGGGGCGACGATTTCGATCGAGCCATTGCTCAGCATGTCGGCCGGCGGCTTGGGCAGGGGCTGGGCGCGGCGAATCATTTCCAGGGTGGCCCGGTCCAGATCGGCATTGCCCGAACGTCCTACCAGCTCAAACGACAGCACGTTGCCTTCAGCGTCGACCACGAAGCGCAGACGGTTCAAGCCTTCCTTGCCGCGTGCTTGAGCTCCAGCCGGATACTTCTTGTACTTTTGCAGGTGTGCCAACAACGTGCCTTGCCAGCTTTCCTTGGCGGCCTTTTGCGCCGAGGTAGGGCCGGGTGCAGGCGCCGCGGCTTTCTCTGTCGGTGCAGGCGTCGGTGGAGCGTCGCTAGGTTTTTCCTCGGAAGGTTTTTCCTTTGGCAGCTCCGGCTTTTTCTCCACAGGCTTGGGCGGTTGTGGCTTTGGCTTGGGTTTGACCGGCTTGGGCACGGAGATGGTCGGCTTCGGCGCTTCCGCGAGTTTTGGCAGCGGCAGTTCTTCCACCGGTGCCGGTGGTTGCGGTGGCGTCACGACCTTTGGCGGTGCCGGTGGTGGCGGTGCCGGTAGCGGCGCCAGTTCGACCATCATCGCCAGCGGTGGCAGTTCGACCGGCTGTGGCGAGGACCAGTTGAGCGCGAGGAGAATCGCGACCGCGTGGACGCCCAGCACCACGGCCAGGCTACCGCTGTAACGCGTCAGCTTTTGGCGCGTCGTGATCATTTTTTGGCTGCCGTCTCAAGTCCGACCAGGCCGACTTTGAGGTAGCCGGCTGCCCGCAGGGCATCCATCACGCTCATCAAGTCGCCGTAGTCCACGCCTTTATCGGCCTGGAAGAAGATCGTGGTGTCCTTCTTGCCCTGGGTCTTGGCATCGAGCGTCGCGCCAAGGGTTTCGGCTTTGACTTCGTCTTCACCGAGGAACAGGCGCTGGTCCGCCTTGACGCTGAGGAACACCGGTTTCTCTGGCCGCGGCGCCGGTTTGGCGGTCGAAGCTGGCAGGTCGACTTTGATGTCCACAGTCGCCAGCGGTGCGGCGACCATGAAGATGATCAGCAGCACCAGCATCACGTCGATAAACGGCGTGACGTTGATTTCGTGGTTCTCGGCGAGATCGTCGTCAGCGCCTTCTCTTAAATGCAGGCCCATGGCCGATTACCCCATTTTCACCATGTGCGGTTGCGAGCTGCGCTCGGTAGGCTGGTGGTCGAGGTCGCGGCTGACCAGCAGCAGGACTTCGGCCGAAGCATCGGAAACCTGTGCCTTGTAACCGGCAATGGAGCGGGCGAAGACGTTGTAGATCACTACCGCCGGGATCGCCGCAACCAGGCCCAGTGCCGTTGCCAACAGGGCTTCGGCAATGCCGGGAGCAACCACGGCGAGGTTGGTGGTCTGGGTCTTGGCGATACCGATGAAGCTGTTCATGATGCCCCACACGGTACCGAACAGGCCGACGAAGGGCGCGGTGGAACCGATGGTTGCCAGCACGCCGGTGCCGCTGCTCATATTGCGGCCACAGGCTGCAACCAGGCGCTCGAGGCGGAAGGCGACGCGTTCCTTGATGCCTTCTTTTTCACGGCTGTTGACCGACAGGCGCATTTCTTCCAGTGCGTCGTGGACCAGCAGGTTGGCGAGGGTGCCTGCCTTGGTGGCAGTGGCGCTGGCTTCTTTGAGGGTGGTGGCTTTTTTCAGATGGGCGATTTCACTGCGCAGACGACGCTTGGCGCCCAGCAGCTCAAAGCCCTTGGCGATCCAGATGGTCCAAGTGATGATCGAAGCGATGGCCAGGCCGATCATCACGACTTTCACGATGATGTCAGCATTCTGGTACATGCCCCAAGGCGACAGGTCGTGGGCCATGCCCAGGGTGTTGTCCGCTTCGAGTACTTCAGGCAGGTCTTCGAGTGGTGCGCCTTCAGCGGCCAGCGCCGGGTCGGCAGCGACCGGAGTCGCAGCCGGGGCAGCAGGCTCAGCGTTGCCATGAGCAGCAGCGGCAGCGGCAGGCGGGGTGGCTGGCACAGGTTCATCGGCGAAAGCGGCGGTCGGTGCCAGCAGCAGGCTGAACAGCAGCGCTGTTACCATGCGCCATGCGCCCGACGGGCTCGGAAGTTTGGTTGGCGAAGCGGGGAGTTGATTGCTTGTCATGCTGGCCGGACCTGAGAGAAAAAGAGGGTGGATGTCCTTCCAGGCCTCGCAGGGCCGAGAACAAAATAGGCGGGCATTATTGCAAGTAATTCTTGTTAACAAAAGTAATAGAGTATCTTTTTTTCTTCGATTGCCAGCCGCCGGTCCGTTCTCGACGCCAGGCCATGTGCTTCTGAAAGGAGTTTTGTGATGTCCACCCCTTCTGTTTTGATCGCCGGCTGCGGTGATGTCGGCAGCCGTCTGGCCACGCAATTGCTGGCCGAGGATTGGCTGGTTTACGGGCTGCGGCGCAATATTTCACGCCTGCCGAACGGCGTCGAAGGGGTCGCGGGCGATCTGTTCAACGAGCAGTGCCCGGCTGACTGGCCGACTGCATCGGTGGATTACCTGGTCTATTGCGCGGCGGCCACGGTGCATGACGAAGCGGGCTATCGCGCGGCCTATGTCGAAGGCCTGCGGCATGTGCTGGACTGGTTGAAGCAGCACGGCCAGCAGCCGAAGCGGCTGTTGTTCGTCTCCAGCAGTAGCGTGTATGGCCAGCAGACGGGCGAATGGATCGATGAACGTTCGCCAACCGAGGCCGGCGGTTACTCCGGACGTTTGATGCTCGAGGCTGAGCAAGTGGCTTTGCAGAGCGGCATACCGGCCAGTCTGGTGCGTTTGACCGGTATTTACGGGCCGGGCCGCGAGTGGTTGTTGACTCAGGTGCGCCAGGGTTATCGCGTGGCGATCGACCCGCCGCTGTATGGCAACCGGATTCACGTCGACGACGCAGCGGGACTGCTGGCCTTCTTGTTACAGGCGGATCATCGGGGGGAAGTGCTGCACGACTGCTACATCGGTGTCGACGATGCGCCCGTGCCACTGGCGGAAGTGGTCGGATGGTTGCGCGAGTACCTGGGGGTCACTGAGTGGGCGGCCGATGCCAGTGTCCGGCGCAACGGCAGCAAGCGTTGCAGCAACGCCCGGGCACGGGCGTTGGGTTGGGTGCCGCGTTATCCGAGTTTTCGTGAAGGCTATGCGGCGATTCTTGAAGGGCGGTGCTGACGGTCAATCACCGCGATATAAATGTGGGATCGCCGCGCCGTCGCTCCCACATTGGATTTTTGTTGCAGCTAGATTTGGATCACTGCTTTTCCAGCAGCCACTGACGATTACCGGGCGTGAACGAAGGCATCTCGTCCGCCTGAGCGGTATTGATCGTTTGGAATATCTCCAGTTGCTTGTCCTTGCGCGCGAAAATCCAGGTATTGCCCTGGCCGTTCTGTTGCAGCCAGATGTTGTCGTTGCCACCGCTCATTGACGCGCAATCGCCAGCCAGGCACAGGGCGTAGCGATCGGCGCCTGGCAAGCCTTCAATCCGGCCATCGGCCTGGAACCGAGCGGTGTTGCCTTCGCCAGGGCCGCTGACGATCTTCCAGCCGCCACCCATGTAAGCGGAGTACAAGGCTCGCTCGAAGCTGGCGCCGATCGGTGCGCCTGCGGGAACTGTGTCTTGTGCGCGATCGAAAACCTGTTCCGGTTCGGAGTCGGTTGCCATTTGCTGCAGCTGTTTGCCGTCGCGACTGAGTTCGCTGGCGGAGCTGCCATAGAAGTCGACTTTCCAGGCGCCGGACTCTTCACCCAGCAGCTTGCCTTCGACGTTCTCAAAACCGTTGGTGTAGCGCGCCTGACCGGCTCTGGTGTTGATGTCCCATTCCAGGTTTGGACCATAGGCCTGGAGGGCTTCACGCAAGGGGCCGCCTTTGGCAGCAGCATCGATTGCCGACTGATTGATCCAGGTGCCGCTGATGTCGCGGTCGGCGGGGTCGCTGGCACAGCCGCCGAGGAAAACGGCGAGCAACGAGAGAGCAAGCGCTTGGCGCATGACGGAATCCTTTCAAAACGAAAATGGCGCAGCACGATGGCTGCGCCAGAACCTGTGACCAGAGTTACTCGATGACGAGAATGGCGTCCATTTCGACCTGCGAGCCTTTTGGCAGTGCCGCGACGCCGATGGCGGCGCGGGCAGGGTAAGGCTGGTCGAAGTATTTACCCATGATCTCGTTGACCTTGGCGAAGTGGCTCAGGTCGGTGAGGAAGATGTTCAGTTTGACGATGTCCTTGAACGAACCACCGGCGGCTTCAGCCACGGCCTTGAGGTTCTCGAAAACCTGAACGGTCTGGGCTTCGAAGCCCTCGACCAATTCCATGGTTTTCGGGTCCAGCGGGATCTGGCCGGACATGTAGACAGTGTTGCCAGCCTTGATTGCCTGGGAATAAGTGCCGATGGCAGCAGGTGCCTTGTCGCTGGTGATAACAGTCTTGGTCATGGATGACTCCTTGTAATAGGCCGGGCTATTTGGGCGAGCTATGCACGCATGCGAGTGATGCGGGTGACCCCGGTCAGGGCTCGCAGTTTCTTGATCACGCGGGCCAGGTGCACGCGGTCGTGCACGCTGACCACCAGTTGGACCACGCTGATGCGACCATCGCGTTCGTCCATGCTGATTTTTTCGATATTGCCGTCGGCGGCATTGACGCTGCTGGCCAGCAGGGCGATCAGGCCGCGCTGGTGTTCCAGCTCGACGCGCAGTTCGACGTTGAATTCGCCGGTGACATCCTTGGCCCAGGAAAGCTGGATGCATTTTTCCGGGTTATGGCGGATTTCGCTGATGTTGCGGCAGTTGTCCAGGTGCACCACCATCCCTTTGCCTGCGGACAGGTGGCCGACAATCGGGTCGCCAGGGATCGGTGTGCAACATTTCGCGTAGCTGAGGACCAGGCCTTCGGTGCCGCGGATCGCCAGCGGACCCTCAGCGCTCGGTAGCTGTTCGCCTTCGCCGAGCAGGCGGCGGGCGACGACATAGGCCATGCGATTGCCCAGCCCGATGTCTTCAAGCAGGTCTTCGATCAGTTCCAGGCGGTATTCTTGGAGCATCGCCTGGATGCGCTCGGCCGGAACTTTTTCCAGCGAACTGTCGAAACCGTTGAGCACTTTGTTCAGCAGGCGTTCGCCGAGGCTGATGGATTCTGAGCGGCGTTGCAGTTTCAGGGCGTGACGAATATGCGTACGGGCCTTGCCGGTGACCACGAAGTTGAGCCAGGCCGGGTTGGGTCGCGCACCCGGAGCGCTGACGATTTCCACGGTCGAGCCGCTTTGCAGCGGTTCGGAGAGCGGCGCCAGGCGACGGTTGATCCGGCAGGCGATGCAGCTGTTGCCGACGTCAGTGTGGACCGCATAGGCGAAGTCGACCGCCGTGGAGCCTTTGGGCAGCTCCATGATCCGGCCTTTGGGCGTGAAGACGTAGACCTCGTCCGGGAACAGGTCGATCTTCACGCTTTCGATGAATTCGAGGGAGTTGCCAGCGCGCTGCTGCATCTCCAGCACGCCCTTGACCCATTGGCGAGCACGGGCATGAGTGCCCTTGGGTTGCTCGTCGCCGGTGGATTTGTACAGCCAATGGGCGGCGATGCCGTTGTTGGCCATCTCTTCCATTTCACGGGTGCGGATCTGGATCTCGATCGGTACGCCGTGCATGCCGAACAGGGTGGTATGCAGAGACTGATAGCCGTTGGCCTTGGGGATCGCGATGTAATCCTTGAAGCGTCCCGGCAGCGGCTTGTACAAGTTATGTACAGCCCCAAGCACTCGGTAGCAGGTATCGACCTTGTCGACGATGATGCGAAACGCGTAGACGTCCATGATCTCGTTGAAGGCCCGACGCTTGCCGCGCATCTTCTTGTAGATGCCGTAGATGTGTTTCTGCCGACCGCTGACCTCGCCCTGAATACCGTCGATGGCCAGGCAGTGGCTGAGGGATTCTTCGATCTTGTTGACGATTTCCTTGCGGTTGCCCCGGGCGCGTTTGACCGCCTGGTAGATTCGCGCGGAACGCATCGGGTGCATGGCCTTGAAGCCGAGGTCTTCGAACTCTATGCGGATGCTGTGCATGCCCAGGCGGTTGGCGATGGGTGCATAGATCTCCAGGGTTTCCTTGGCGATCCGCCGGCGCTTCTCGCCGGACAGCACTTCCAGGGTCCGCATGTTGTGCAGGCGGTCGGCCAGCTTGACCAGGATCACGCGAATATCGCGGGCCATGGCCATGGCCATTTTCTGGAAGTTTTCCGCTTGGGCTTCGGCCTTGGTCTCGAAGTTCATCTGGGTCAGTTTGCTGACCCCATCGACCAGTTCGGCCACGGTTTCACCGAACTGCGCCGAGAGCGCTTCCTTGGCAATACCGGTGTCTTCGATCACGTCATGCAGCATGGCCGCCATCAGGCTCTGATGGTCCATATGCATGTCGGCAAGAATATTCGCCACCGCCAGCGGGTGCGTGACGTAGGCTTCACCGCTACGCCGGCGTTGCCCGTCATGGGCTTGTTCGGCGTAGAAGTACGCTCGGCGAACCAGGTTGACCTGGTCCGTGCCGAGATAGGTCGATAAGCGATCGGCGAGGGCGTCTATGCTCGGCATGATGACTCCTGCCGATGGCTTTGACCCTGCGCCGTGCTACGTCGACCAGGCATAGGCTTAGACGGCCTCGTTGGACTCGTCCTCGAACGCCGCGAACAGCGGTTCGTCTTCAACGATTTCAGCTTCAGCGATAACTTCATAGCTCATCAGGCCAGCCGCGATTTCGCGCAACGCCATGACTGTAGGCTTATCGTTTTCCCAAGCCAGCTTTGGCTCTTTGCCGCCGGTCGCCAATTGACGAGCACGTTTGGTAGAGAGCATGACCAGCTCAAAGCGGTTAGCCACGTGATCTAGGCAGTCTTCAACGGTTACGCGGGCCATGGTATTCCTCGTAGCAAATGCAATATGCGCGCTGCCCGGATGGGCGAGCGGACTCAACAGTTTAAAAAATCACCAGCGTTTAGGGAAGCGCTGATTTTCCGCCGAGCACTCCACTGCGCTACAAGGGCCAATGTAAAGCCCTTGCAGCGGTTTTGGGAAGTGCTTTTTAGCCCAACAGTTCGGCCAGTAATTTACCAAAACGTTGCTGCTGGCGCTTTTGATGGAGCTGGTTGGTGCGGAAAATCGCTTTCAGATCCTCCAGCGCAGTCGCGAAGTCATCGTTGATGATCAGGTAGTCGTAGTCGACGTAATGGCTCATCTCGCTGACCGCTTCATGCATCCGGCCTTCGATGATTTCGTCGCTGTCCTGGCCGCGATTGGTCAGGCGCTGGCGCAAGGCCTGCTGGGACGGCGGCAGAATGAAGATCGAGCGGGCCTGGGGCATCAACTTGCGTACTTGCTCGGCGCCTTGCCAGTCGATTTCCAGAATCAGGTCGTGGCCTTCATCCAGGGTCTGCTGCAAATGACTTTGCGAGGTGCCATAGAGGTTGCCGAAAACTTCGGCGCGCTCGAGGAAGTCACCGTGCTCGATCATCCGCACGAACTCGGCGCGGTCGACGAAGTTGTAATTCACGCCGTCGATTTCACCCGGGCGCATGGCGCGGGTGGTGTGGGAGACCGATACGCGGATGTGCGGCTGCGCGTCGATCAGGGCCTTGACCAGACTGGTCTTGCCCGCGCCCGAAGGCGCGGAAATGATGTAGAGGGTGCCGGTGCTGTGGGTCATGTCGGGGTAGCCTTACTCAATATTCTGCACTTGTTCGCGCATCTGCTCGATCAACACTTTGAGGTTGACCGCAGCCTGGGTGCTGCGCGGGTCGAAGGCTTTGGAGCCCAGTGTGTTGGCTTCGCGGTTGAGCTCCTGCATCAGGAAGTCCAGGCGCCGACCGGCGGCGCCGCCGGACTTGAGCACGCGGCGAACTTCGATGATGTGGGTGCTCAACCGATCCAGTTCTTCGGCCACGTCGCTTTTTTGCGCGAGCATGACCATTTCCTGTTCCAGGCGCTGCGGGTCCAGATCGGCCTTCATGTCGGCGAAGCGGTCGAGGACTTTCTGGCGCTGGGTCGCGAGCATTTGCGGAACCAGCTCACGCAGGGTCACCACGTCTTCTTCTATGGAGTTCAGACGCTCGTTGATCAGCCGGGCCAGCTCCGCGCCTTCGCGCTCGCGGCCACTCTTGAGTTCTTTCAAGCCCTGGTTGAACAGGTTCAGGGCTTCAGCGTTCAGCGCTTGCGGGTCGGTCGCGTCGGCCACCAGCACGCCTGGCCAGGCCAGGACTTCCAGCGGGTTCAAGGCTGCCGGGTGTTTGATCAGGCTGGCCACGGTCTCTGCTGCAGCAACGAGTTGCGCGGCGCGCTCGCGATCAACCTGCAACGGCTTGCCGGTGGTTTCTTCGGTGAAGCGCAGGGTGCATTCGAGTTTTCCGCGGGACAAGCCCTGGCGCAACGCTTCACGCACGGCGCCCTCAAGGTCGCGAAAAGACTCTGGCAGACGCAGGTGCGGTTCCAGGTAGCGGCTGTTGACCGAGCGCAACTCCCAGCTCAGGGTGCCTTGGGTGCCGGCTTTTTCGACGCGGGCGAAGGCGGTCATGCTATGCACCATGGAGGTACCTCGCGATTCGGGCCCGCTCCCAACCTCATTGGGTTTGAGTGGGCCTGATGGATAAATTAAAGTCGACAGGCTGCAAAGGCGCAGGATTGTAACGCAGTGCGGCGAATGCCCCCAAACCAAGCGTGTGACAAAGCGCTGCAGGCGCCCGACGGTCAGCTTCAAGCCCATGTTCAGAGCCTTCGGTCGCGCCGCAGATTTTTTAGAAGTGCCCAGTCGGTGCTGCGGGCTCTATAATGCTCGGCAGATTTCCGTCCCCGTACAGGTATTCCCTATGAAACGTCCAAGTGGTCGCGCTGCCGATCAGCTCCGCTCGATCCGCATCACCCGCAACTACACCAAACACGCCGAGGGATCTGTACTGGTCGAGTTCGGTGATACCAAGGTGATTTGCACGGTCAGCGTCGAAAACGGCGTGCCGCGCTTCCTCAAGGGGCAGGGCCAGGGTTGGTTGACTGCTGAATACGGCATGCTGCCGCGCGCCACTGGCGAGCGTAACCAGCGTGAAGCGAGCCGTGGCAAACAAGGTGGTCGCACGCTGGAGATCCAGCGTTTGATCGGCCGTTCCCTGCGCGCCGCACTGGATATGTCCAAGCTGGGCGATGTCACCCTGTTCGTCGATTGCGATGTGATCCAGGCTGATGGCGGCACTCGCACTGCGTCGATCACCGGCGCCATGGTTGCCCTGATCGATGCCTTGAAAGTGATCAAGAAGCGTGGCGGCCTGAAAGGCGGTGACCCGCTCAAGCAAATGATCGCGGCTGTTTCGGTGGGGATGTATCAGGGCGAGCCTGTGCTTGATCTGGATTACCTGGAAGACTCGGCTGCCGAGACCGATCTCAATGTCGTGATGACCAGCACCGGTGGCTTCATTGAGGTTCAGGGCACTGCCGAAGGCGCACCGTTCCAGCCTGAAGAGCTGAACGCGATGCTGGCATTGGCGAAGAAAGGCATGAACGAGATTTTCGAGCTGCAGAAAGCTGCTCTGGCTGACTGATAGCCCCGACTTCCAGCAAGGAGAGCGTCACCATGAGTGAGGATCAACTGCCACTGCCTGCGCCGAGCCGCGAGGTTCGCCAGTGGGCGATGTTTTGTCATCTCTCCGCATTGCTGGGAATCTGGATTCCATTCGGGACCTTGATCGGGCCGCTGATTCTCTGGCAGTGGAAGCGCGAGACGGACCCGTTCATCGATGCGCAGGGCAAGGAGGCGCTGAACTTCCAGATCACCGTCGCCATTGCCTCGGCGATCTGCTTCTTGCTGATGGTGGTGGTGATCGGGTTCTTCCTGCTCGGGCTGGTGGCGATCGGCGCTCTGGTGCTGACGATCATCGCCGGGGTCAAGGCCAATGAAGGGCAGCCGTATCGCTATCCGTTCACCTGGCGGTTGATCAAGTAGTCGCGGGCATAGATCCCTTGTGGGCGCGAGCCTGCTCGCGATAGCGGTCTGACTGTCACCGCGTTGGTGTCTGGTCTACCGTCATCGCGAGCAGGCTCGCTCTCACATTGAAATATCAGCGTCCACAAAAAAGCCGACATCGCTGTCGGCTTTTTTGTGGCTGCGAAAAAACGCTTAGATGGTCAGCGTCCAGTCGTAATCCACAATCAGCGGTGCATGCTGCGAGAAGCGCGGCTGACGTGGCAGGCGTGCGCTACGGACGAAACGACGCAAGCCCGGAGTCAGCAGCTGGTAGTCGAAACGCCAGCCCAGGTTGAGCATCTCGGCCTGTTCGTTGTCCGGCCACCAGCTGTACTGGTCACCTTCACGGCTGACTTCACGCAGGGCATCGACATAGCCCATGTTGCCGACAATCTCGTCCATCCAGGCCCGTTCCGGCGCCAGGAAACCCGGGGATTGCTGGCTGTCGCGCCAGTTCTTGATATCCAGCTTCTGTTGCGCCACGTAGAGCGAGCCACAATAAATGTACTCGCGCCGTTTGCGCCGCTGTTTATCCAGATAGCGGGCGAAGTCGTCCATAAGCTTGAACTTCTGGTTCAAGTCTTCATCGCCATTCTGCCCTGATGGAAGCAGCAAGGTCGCGATGCTGACCTTGTCGAAATCGGCTTGCAGGTAGCGCCCGTAGCGGTCTGCCGTCTCGAAACCGAGACCGCTGATGACAGCCTTCGGTTGCAGCCGCGAATATAAAGCCACGCCACCTTGGGCGGGGACTTCGGCTTCGCAGGCATAAAGGAAGTAGCCATCCAGTTGGAAGGCTGGGTCGTCCAGTTCAAAGGCGGAGGCGCGGGTGTCCTGCAAGCAGATGACGTCGGCATTCTGTGCTTGCAGCCAACTGAGCAAACCACGCTCGACTGCAGCCTGAATACCATTGACGTTCACACTGATGATCCGCATATGTGGCCCCAAAAATCGCGTGCGGGTATGATACCCGAGGTCTACCTAATTAGCTAAATCCGTGATATTGGGGCTTTTTTCATGCAGGCGTATCAGCGCGATTTCATTCGTTTTGCCATCGATCGCGGCGTTTTGCGCTTCGGTGAGTTCACCCTGAAGTCCGGACGTACCAGTCCTTACTTCTTCAATGCCGGTCTGTTCAACAGCGGTTCGGCCCTGGCGCAACTCGGTCGTTTTTACGCGGCGGCCATTGTTGAAAGCGGAATTTCTTTCGACGTGCTGTTCGGCCCGGCCTACAAAGGCATACCTTTGGCGGCGACGACGGCTGTGGCACTGGCTGAACACCATCAGCTCGATCTGCCATGGTGTTTCAACCGCAAGGAAGCCAAGGCCCACGGCGAAGGCGGCAGCCTGGTTGGCGCGCCATTGGCTGGCGATGTACTGATCATCGATGACGTGATCACCGCCGGCACGGCGATCCGCGAGGTGATGCAAATCATCCAGGCCCAGGGCGCCAAGGCGGCCGGTGTGTTGATCGCCCTGAACCGCCAGGAGCGCGGCAACGGCGAGTTGTCGGCGATCCAGGAAGTCGAGCGAGACTTCGGTATCCCGGTGGTCAGCATCGTATCCCTGGCTCAGGTTCTGCAGTTCCTGGCCGATGATCCGCAGCTCAAGCAGCACCTGCCGGCAGTCGAAGCCTATCGGGCGCAGTACGGCATCTGAGTAAAACAGGCCCTGTCTTCACAGGGCCTTTCTCAAAGCTCCTGCGACGCTGTTATCGTAATTTTCGCCATTTGGTCACGAGCCGGATTGTCAGCCGGACGTTGAAGAGCGCGAACACCAACAGTGCCTGGACGACCATTACGTACAGCGTCCGATCGACATCGAAATCCCACAGATCCAGGGTGCTGGTGCGCATGATGCGAACGGCGGCCGGCAGATTGACGTAAAAGAGCGCCGAGAAAGCGCTCAGCAAGGGGAGGGCACAGCCGAGCAAAACGGCTGTTATCTTTTTCCGGCTGCGCTTTCTAGCCAGCGGGCCTGACTGGTTTTCATCCAGTTCCAGCGCCTCATGCAACCTGGGCCAGGCCAGGTTGAACATGAAGGTGGTTAGGGTCAGCAGTAATCCGCTGACCGCGACAATGTCACTGAACGGCATTGAGCCCTAGGGTTGCGCACAGCAAATCGTGGGAATCTTCGCTGATCTCGAACTGCCCGGCGCTGCCTTTGCGCTTGGTGATGGGTTTGAATGTCGGCTGGTTCTGGGTGATCAGCATGTTCAACTCGTCACGGATGACGTCAGAATTGATCACCACCAGATAGACGGTTTGCGCATGTTCCGCTGATTCGATCACCGCTCTCATGCTGTTGCGAAGAATCACATCAAGCTGGTTGCGAAAGCGTGACACGGTGTTTTTGAGCAGGGTCTTGCTCTGGCTCTGGGTGAGCTGAAAAATCGTCGATATCTGCGATTCAGTCGGCAACGTTTGCCCGAAGTAACTTTGAATCAGATAGAGAAGTCGATCTTGCTTCGCCTCGTCAGCCCTGCTGGGCATGCCGCCTTCGACCAGCATTTTCAAGTATTCGGTCAGACTGGCCTTGGCAATTCGCTCTAAGGCGTGGGCGATTTCGTTGTCGGAAATCCGCAGGGTCTTTTTGACCGGTTCCTTTTGCTCCAGATCGAAGGCTTGGGCGTCGATCTTGAAAGAGATCTGCATGGCTCACTCCCCCGAGATTATTTTTTGCTGGCGGTACTGGCGTCGCCGGACTGTGTGGCGTCTTTGCTCTCGGTGGGTTTATCGGCCTTGTTCGGATACGGATCCTTAACGGCATCACCTTGGCCCGTCAGAATCTTCCAGCCGTTGAGTGTGTGAGTGGCCGGTTTGTACTGAGGGCAGGGCGGCATCGATTTTTTTGCCTGATTCGAATACAGATGGCCGCAGTCCACGCATTCGTAGGTGCCCGCAGAAACATCACTGCCGTATGGAACGTGGTTTTTTTGCATGAGTCGATCTCCCGTGGATTCATGGAAGATGCTAGATGGATTAATTTTTGAGTGATGTCAGACGTTTCGCTAAGTCTGGTAAGACGTTTCCCTAGCTGACAAAAAAGATCGCAGCTTCCGACAGCTCCTACACAATTTTCGTACATCCGAAAATGTGTGCAGGAGCGGCCGGAGGCTGCGATCCATTAAGGCTTCTGATGCCAATACTGCCGGTATTCGGTCAGCAGCAATGACTCAGTGACGCTTGCGATTGCTGATCAATGTACCCACACCGGTGTCGGTGAAGATTTCCAGCAGCACCGCGTTCGGTACGCGGCCGTCGATGATGTGCGAGGTGGTCACGCCGCCTTGCACTGCTTCCAGTGCGCAGCGGATCTTCGGCAGCATGCCGCCGTAGATGGTCCCGTCAGCGATCAGCTCGTTGACCTGCTCGGTGGTCAGGCCGGTCAGGACTTTGCCTTGCTTGTCCATCAAGCCGGCAATGTTGGTCAGCAGCATCAGCTTCTCGGCCTTGAGGGCTTCAGCGACTTTGCCGGCAACCAAGTCGGCGTTGATGTTGTACGACTCGCCGTTGGCGCCGACACCGATAGGTGCGATGACCGGGATGAAATCACCTTTGACCAGCAGGTTCAGCAAGTCGGTGTTGATCCCGACTACTTCGCCAACGTGGCCGATGTCGATGATTTCCGGGGTGGTCATTTCCGGTGTTTGCCGGGTAACGGTGAGCTTTTTCGCGCGAATCAGCTCGGCGTCCTTGCCGGTCAGGCCGATGGCGCTGCCGCCGTGCCGGTTGATCAGGTTGACGATGTCTTTGTTCACCTGGCCGCCGAGAACCATTTCCACGACGTCCATGGTCTGCGAATCAGTAACACGCATGCCATCGACGAAATGGCTCTCGATCGACAGCCGCTTGAGCAGATCACCGATCTGCGGGCCGCCACCGTGAACAACCACCGGGTTGATGCCCACGGCCTTCATCAGCACGATATCGCGAGCAAAGCCGGTTTTCAGCTCATCGCTTTCCATAGCGTTGCCGCCATATTTGATCACCAGCGTCTTGCCGACGTAGCGGCGAATGTAAGGCAGCGCTTCGGATAGAACCTTGGCGGTGTTGGCGGCGGCATCGCGTTCGAGGGTCATTCAGGGCTCCGGTGAAACTATCTAGTCAATCAGAACGGTAGTTGTAGATCAGGGGCAACACGTTTCAGCTGGGCGTGGAACACGTCCTTGATGCGCTGCAACTCGGCCTCGGTATCAGCCTCGAAACGCAGTACCAGCACCGGTGTGGTGTTGGAGGCGCGAACCAGACCCCAGCCTTCGGCGTAGTCGACCCGCACACCATCAATGGTGGTCAGTTTGGCACCTTCGCCCCACTGCGCGTCGTGCAGTGCATCAATGATGCTGAATTTGCTCTCTTCGGTCACATGGATATTGATTTCCGGCGTAGAAATATCGTTCGGGAAGGTTGCAAACAATTCTTCCGCAGTGGATTTTTCCTTGCTGAGGATCTCCAGTAGCCGCGCGGCGCTGTAGATGCCGTCGTCGAAACCGAACCAGCGTTCCTTGAAGAAGATATGCCCGCTCATTTCACCGGCCAACAGAGCGCCAGTTTGCTTCATTTTCTTTTTGATCAACGAATGACCGGTCTTCCACATTAGCGGACGACCACCGTATTCCTTGATCAATGGGGTCAGGCGGCGGGTGCATTTGACGTCGAAGATGATTTCCGCATCCGGGTTGCGCGCCACGACGTCGCGGGCGAACAGCATCAGCAGGCGGTCCGGGAAGACGATGCTGCCGGTGTTGGTGACGACGCCTACACGGTCGCCATCGCCGTCGAAGGCCAGGCCCAGGTCGGCATTGGTTTCCTTGACCTTGGCGATCAGGTCAACGAGGTTTTCAGGCTTGCCCGGATCCGGGTGATGGTTCGGGAAGTTGCCGTCGACTTCGCAGAACAGCGGGATGACTTCGCAGTTCAGGGCTTCGATCAGTTGAGGGGCGATCACGCCGGCGGCGCCGTTGCCGCAATCGACTACCACTTTCAGCCGGCGAGCCAGTTTGATGTCCTGGACGATTTCGGTGTTGTAGCGATCGAGGATCTCGACCTTGGTGATGCTGCCCTTGCCGCTGCTCAGGTTGTTGGTCTTGAGGCGTTCGTGCAAGGCCTGGATCTGTTCGTTCGCCAAGGTGTCACCAGCAATGACAATCTTGAAGCCGTTGTAGTTCGACGGGTTGTGGCTACCGGTAAGCATCACCCCGGATTTGCCGGCCAGTACGTTGGCGGCGTAATACAGCGCAGGCGTTGGTACCAGGCCGACATCGCTGACGTGGCAACCGCTGTCGGCCAGGCCCTGGATCAGTCGTTCCACCAGCTCTGGGCCGGACAGGCGGCCATCGCGGCCAACGGAAACGTTTGGTTCGTCCTGGGCCAGGCTCTGGGAGCCGATGGCGCGGCCGAGCCAGTAAGCGGTTTCAGCGTTCAAGAATTCCGGGACGGTGCCGCGGATGTCATAGGCGCGGAAAATGCTGTCGGGGAACTTCGGTGCGACTTGGCCTGGGGTGCTCATTTCTGGAAATGCTCCATCTCGAAAGTGGCTGGACCTGCCTGTGAAAAACTCGTCGGCAGTCTCAAAGTGAAGGATATGACGGCGTATTCGGCAGAGAGTTCGTGGTGTGCAAAGGCCATGCCACCAGAATCTGCGACCGAATGGCCCGTCAATGCCTTGATTTTCGGCGCTAAAGCTTCCGAATGAAGCCTGCGCAATTATTTCGTCCCTGAAATACAAAGTGCAGGTTTCAGGCCGGGCAGGACGCCCGGCCTTTGTGTGATCAATGGCTGCCGGAGTGGCCAAAACCGCCAGTGCCGCGCTGGGTTTCATCGAACTCTTCGACCAACTCGAAGTGCGCTTGAACCACGGGCACCAGCACCAATTGGGCCAGGCGCTCGCCAATCACGATGTTGAAATCGGTCTGGCCACGGTTCCAGCACGACACCATCAGCGGGCCCTGATAATCGGAGTCGATCAGGCCGACCAGATTGCCCAGCACGATGCCGTGTTTATGGCCTAAGCCTGAGCGCGGCAGAATCAGCGCCGCCAAACCCGGATCGCCGATGTACACCGACAGGCCGGTAGGGATCAGCAGGGTTTCGCCTGGCTTGATGACGGTGTCTTTTTCCAGCATGGCCCGCAGATCGAGGCCGGCGGAACCCGGTGTGGCGTACTGCGGCAGCGGGAATTCGTTGCCAATGCGTGGGTCGAGGATCTTGGCTTGTAAAGCGTGCATGCGAGTTAAACCTGGTTCAGACGTTCGGCGATAAATGTGATCAGCTGGCGAGCAATCTTGCTCTTGCTGGTCTGGGCAAAGAGAGTTGCGTGCAACTCCCGGTCAATTACGCTGCAGGCGTTTTCCTCGCTGTTGAAGCCAATGCTCGGGTTGGCGACATCGTTGGCAACGATCAGATCAAGGTTTTTGTCTTTCAATTTGCGTGCAGCGTAGTCGAGCAGATGTTCGGTTTCAGCAGCGAAGCCGACACTGAACGGACGGTCGGGACGGGTGGCGATGGTGGCCAGAATGTCTGGGTTGCGCACCATCTGCAGCAACAAGCCGTCGCCGTTCGTAGGGTCTTTCTTGAGTTTCTGTGGGGCAACGACTTCGGGACGGTAGTCGGCGACCGCCGCGGAGGCGATGAACAGGTCGCAGGGGATCGCGGCTTCGCAGGCGGCGAGCATGTCCCGGGCGCTGACCACATCGATTCGGGTTACCCGGTCCGGGGTCGGCAAATGTACCGGGCCGGTGATCAGGGTCACGCGGGCGCCGGCCTCGACAGCGGCTTCCGCCAAGGCGAAGCCCATTTTTCCGGAGCTGTGGTTGGTGATGTAGCGTACCGGGTCGATGTTTTCCTGGGTCGGGCCGGCAGTGATCAGCACGTGTTTGCCGGTCAGCGACCGGCGCTTGAAACACTCGGCGGCACAGAGCGCGAGGTCGTCGGCTTCGAGCATGCGGCCCATGCCGACGTCGCCACAGGCCTGGCTTCCGGAGGCCGGACCGAACACCCGCAGGCCGCGGCTTTCGAGCAGTTGAGTGTTGGCCTGGGTGGCAGGATCGCGCCACATGGCCTGGTTCATGGCCGGGGCAATAGCGACGGTGGCGTCGGTGGCCAGTACCAGGGTGGTCAACAGGTCATCGGCGATGCCCTGGGCCAGACGGGCGATCAGGTCCGCGGTGGCGGGGGCGATCAGCACCAGATCGGCCCACTTCGCCAGCTCGATATGGCCCATCGCGGCTTCGGCTGCCGGGTCGAGCAGGTCCATATGGACCGGGTGCCCGGACAGGGCCTGCATGGTCAGCGGGGTGATGAATTCACTGCCGCCTCGGGTCATGACCACGCGCACTTCTGCGCCTTGGTCGAGGAGTCGGCGAACCAGTTCGGCGCTCTTATAGGCGGCAATGCCGCCGCCGACGCCGAGAACAATGCGTTTCCGATACAGACGCTGCATAGGCTTGCCTTTAGTTCAGTGATGACTGCGCGCAATACCCCTCCCCAGGTGAAATCGCACGCTAAAAAGATGGGCTAAGATAGCACAGCGACCGCCACGGAACAGCGGCGCCCACACACATGGAGGTGCTATGAGCATTCGCGATTGGCCTGCGGCGGAGCGTCCGCGGGAGAAACTTCTGGAGCAGGGTTCGGCCAGTCTTTCCGATGCCGAGTTACTGGCGATCTTTCTACGAACCGGGGTCAGTGGCAAAAGCGCAGTCGATCTTGCGCGACACTTGTTGCTTCAATTTGGCAGCCTGCGGGCGTTGCTGGAAGCGGATCAGCTGACATTCAGCCACCAGTTGGGCCTGGGCCCGGCGAAGTTCGCTCAATTGCAGGCAGTGCTGGAGATGGCCCGGCGGCATTTGGCTGAAAGGCTGCGGCGGGGCTCGGTGCTGGACAGTCCGTTAGTCGTGCGCGACTACCTCAAAGCGTTGCTTCGGCATGAGCCGCATGAAGTGTTTGGCTGTCTGTTTTTGGATACCAAGCATCGCGTGCTGGGGTTCGAGGCGTTGTTCAGAGGCTCGATCGACACCACCAGCGTCTATCCCCGGGAGGTGGTCAAGCGCGCGTTGGCGTACAACGCGGCGGCCTTGATCCTGTGCCACAACCACCCTTCGGGCATCGCCGAGCCGAGTCAGGCCGACCGCGTATTGACCAAGCGCCTGCAGAAGGCGCTGGATCTGATCGATGTGCGGGTACTCGACCATTTCATCATCGGTGAAGGCGACCCGCTGTCGATGTCCGAGTACGGCTGGATGTAGCCGTAGAGCGCCTCAGGGCTTGATGCTAACCTTTGAATAGTCCTGGCGACCGAACGGGCTGACCTGGTAGCCCTGCACCTCCTTGCGCGTCAGGGCGAAGGCGGTCGGGTGCGCCAGTGGCACCCAGAGCGCCTGTTGCTGGATCTGCGCCTGAGCCTGGTGGTAGAGCATGCTGCGCACACCTTGCTCGCTGGTGGTCTTGCCGGCACTGATCACTTTGTCCAGGCCCTGGTCGCAGTAGCGGGCGAAGTTGGTCCCGGATTTCACCGCGGCGCAGGAAAACTGCGGCGTGAGGAAGTTATCCGGGTCGCCGTTATCGCCAGCCCAGCCCATGAACAGCAAGTCGTGCTCACCGGCCTTGGCCCGGCGAATCAACTCGCCCCACTCGATGACCCGAATCTCGGCCTGAATACCGACCTCGGCCAGATCCGCCTGCAACAACTGGGCGCCCAGACTTGGGTTGGGGTTGAGCAGGCTGCCCGATGGGCGGGTCCAGATAGTGGTTTTGAAGCCGTCCTTGAATCCAGCCCTGGCCAGCAGATCCCGCGCCTTGGCGACGTCGTGGGGGTAGCCCGGCAGCTCCTTGGCGTAACTCCAGGTGTTGGGTGGGTAAGGACCGTTGGCGGGTTCGGCGGTGTCTTCGAAGACGGCCTTGAGGTAGCTGGACTTGTCGAAAGCGAGGTTGATTGCCTGGCGTACTTCAGGCTTGTCCAGCGGCGGGTGCTGGCTGTTGATGGCGACAAACCCCGTCATGAAGGCCGCGGTACTCTCGACTTTAAGCGTCGATTCCTTGCCGGCGACTTGCACGTCCAGAGGTTTGGGCGACAGGGCGATCTGGCACTCGTTGCGCCGCAGTTTCTGCAGGCGCACGTTGGCGTCCGGAGTAATGGCGAACACCAGGGTGTCTACCGCAGGCTTGCCGCCGAAGTAATCGCGGTTGGCCTTGTAGCGAACCGCTGCGTCCTTCTGGAAACGCCCAAAGATGAACGGGCCGCTGCCGATCGGCTGGCTGTTGAGTTTCTCCGGGGTGCCGGCCTTGAGTAGCTGGTCGGCATATTCTGCCGAATAGATCGAGGCGAAGCCCATGCTCAGGGTCGCGAGGAAGGTCGAATCCGGGTGGTCGAGGGTGAACCGCACTGTCAGCGGGTCGAGGGCGTCGATCTTTTTGATCAGCGCCGGCAACTGCATCGATTGCGCATGGGGGAAACCGCTTTGGGCGACCTTATGCCATGGGTTGGCGGGGTCAAGCATCCGCTCGAAGCTGAATTTCACATCTTCTGCGGTCAGCTCGCGGCTGGGGCTGAAGTACTCGGTGCGATGGAATTTCACCTGTGGATGCAGCTTGAAGACATACGTCAGGCCGTCCGTGGAAACTTCCCAGCTGTCAGCGAGGCTGGGCACCACTTTACCGCTGGCGGTGTCGAAGTCCACCAGCCGATTCATCAGCACGTCGGCGGATGCATTGGTGGTGGTCAGCGAGTTGTATTGCACCACGTCGAACCCTTCCGGGCTGGCCTCGGTGCAGACGCTCAGGGCGGCGGCATGGGCCAGCGGGCTCAGAAGGGGAGCGAGCAGTAGCGGTAGGGCAGCGAGGCGCATATTCGGTTTCCTTTGCAGATCGAAGGCCCATCTGCGAGTGCAGTCTGGAAAAGGCTTACCCTAGTGGCCTCTTTTGAAAATGACTATCCAATTTTTCGGTTTGGCGTTTCAGGCGTGTGGTCTTTCAAGCGGTAAATTGGCAGGTGAGAGGTTTTTTCTGACACGACCAGGGGCGTTTTTTCTGAAAAACACCTCAATTGCCTCGTTTGATCAGGGGCATTTACGGGTAATCTGTATAGCTGAACCGCGTGAAACGGCAACACGTCACACGTTCAGCGACGAGCGGTAATTTCCATCGGCAGCCTTTGAATGAGGCCCCCGGAGCAAGAAAACCGGGACTTCAAGAAAGGCAGATCACATCGCCTGTTGTTGCAATGGGGTCTTTCTGGTATAAAGCAGCGCTCTTTTCTAGGGGCCCGGTTCCTTCGCTTGTAGGTGTAGCCGGTAAGACCCTTAAAGAAACGCGGCGCCTGGCGCCAAATTGACTGAGAGATTAAGCGGCCAACCCATGCCGGGTTGGGCATGTGGTTTTAGAGGGCTGAGGCATGTCGAGAGTCTGTCAAGTTACCGGTAAGGGTCCGGTGACTGGGAATAACATTTCCCACGCAAACAACAAAACCCGTCGTCGTTTCCTGCCGAACCTGCAGCATCACCGCTTCTGGGTCGAGTCCGAGAAGCGTTTTGTGCGTCTGCGCGTATCTGCCAAAGGCATGCGTATCATCGACAAGCGTGGCATTGATGTCGTGCTGGTCGAAATTCGCCGCAATGGCGCTAAGGTCTAAGGGAGAGAATCATGCGTGAATTGATCCGTTTGGTGTCGAGTGCCGGTACTGGCCACTTCTACACCACTGATAAGAACAAGCGCACCACTCCGGATAAAATCGAAATCAAAAAATTCGATCCGCGGGTTCGCAAGCACGTGATCTACAAAGAAGCCAAAATCAAGTAATTGGTTTTGCTTCTGACAAAAAAACCCGCCTTCTGGCGGGTTTTTTTGTGCCTGGGATTCAGGCCTTTTGTTCAAACACCACATAAATCTTGCGGCAGGTCTCCAGTACTTCCCAGGTCCCTCTGAAGCCGGCGGGGATGACAAAACGGTCGCCCACGCGCAGGGTCTTGGCATTACCGTCGTAATCGCGCAATACCGAGACCCCCTGCACGATCTCGCAGTATTCATGCTCGGTATAGTTAACTGTCCACTGGCCCACGGCGCCTTCCCACACGCCCGCGTTCATCTGGCCACAAGGGCTGTTGTAGTGGTTGTGGATAACTTGCTCGGGGTCGCCCTTGAGGACTTTTTCCTGGGCCGGGCGAAAGCGCTCCGCCTGGGTATTGGCCTGGTTGAAGTCGACGATGTCCTGGATGCTCATTGTTTTTATCCCCCGTGAGTGCGACGCGAGTGCTTGGAAGCCCAAAGTCTATGTTTATTAAAATGAACATCGCAAGGCTGTTTGAAGGCCTTGTGTCAAATATATTGAAACTAGAGGTCCCGCTGGTTTAGGGTGATGGTTGCCTTGGGCCGAAGTGAAGGCTGGCCGGGCAGAATTCCTGAGGGTGCCTGCGTAGAACGCGTAGCGCCTGTATTCAATAAGAGGAGGACACTCGTATGACCACCCTGACTCGTGCCGACTGGGAACAACGCGCCCGCGATCTGAAGATCGAAGGCCGTGCTTACATCAATGGCGAATACACTCACTCCGTCTCCGGCGAGACGTTCGAGTGTATCAGCCCGGTCGATGGCCGCCTGCTGGGCAAGATCGCCAGCTGTGACGTCGCCGACGCCCAGCGTGCCGTTGAAAACGCCCGCACTACCTTCAATTCCGGTGTCTGGTCGCGGCTGGCGCCGAGCAAACGCAAATCCACCATGATTCGTTTTGCCGGCCTGCTGAAAAAGCACGCTGAAGAACTTGCGCTGCTTGAAACCCTCGACATGGGCAAGCCGATCAGCGATTCCCTGGGCGTCGACGTTCCGGGCGCTGCGCAAGCGCTGAGCTGGAGCGGCGAAGCTATCGACAAGATCTACGATGAAGTCGCTGCCACGCCGCACGATCTGCTGGGTCTGGTGACCCGCGAGCCCGTCGGTGTAGTGGCTGCCATCGTGCCGTGGAACTTCCCGTTGATGATGGCTTGCTGGAAACTCGGCCCGGCACTGTCCACCGGTAACTCGGTGATCCTCAAGCCGTCGGAAAAATCGCCGCTGACCGCCATCCGCATTGCTGCTCTGGCCGTTGAGGCCGGCATTCCGGCGGGCGTGCTGAACGTGTTGCCTGGCTACGGCCATACCGTCGGCAAGGCGTTGGCCTTGCACATTGACGTCGACACGCTGGTGTTCACCGGCTCGACCAAGATCGCCAAGCAACTGCTGATCTACTCCGGCGAATCGAACATGAAGCGCGTCTGGCTCGAAGCCGGTGGCAAGAGCCCGAACATCGTGTTCGCCGATGCGCCGGACCTGCAAGCCGCCGCCGAAGCTGCAGCCGGTGCCATCGCATTCAACCAGGGCGAAGTCTGCACCGCCGGTTCGCGCCTGCTGGTCGAGCGTTCGATCAAGGACCGCTTCCTGCCGCTGGTGATCGAAGCCCTCAAAGGCTGGAAACCTGGCAATCCGCTGGACCCTGCGACCAACGTCGGTGCACTGGTGGATACCCAGCAGATGAACACCGTGCTGTCGTACATCGAATCCGGTCATAGCGATGGTGCCAAACTGGTGGCTGGCGGCAAGCGCATTCTCGAGGAAACCGGTGGTACCTACGTTGAGCCGACGATTTTCGATGGTGTGAGCAATGCGATGAAAATCGCCCGGGAAGAAATCTTTGGTCCGGTGCTTTCAGTCATTGTTTTCGACACCGTGGAAGATGCCATTCAGATTGCCAACGACACGCCCTATGGCTTGGCCGCGGCGGTATGGACTTCCAACATTTCCAAGGCTCATCTGACCGCCAAGGCATTGCGTGCCGGTAGCGTCTGGATCAACCAGTACGATGGCGGCGATATGACCGCGCCGTTCGGTGGCTTCAAGCAATCGGGCAATGGTCGTGACAAATCGCTGCACGCGTTCGACAAGTACACAGAGCTGAAGGCGACCTGGATCAAGTTGTAACCCCTGTAGGAGCGAGCTGCTCCGGGCGGCGTTCCGACGATAGCGGTCCGACAGTCATATCAATGGCGAGTGTGACGCCCATCGCGAGCAATCGAGCGTCGACCGGCTGCTCCCACATAGATCCATCTCGCAGCCGGACTTTCCTTCAGGAAGGTCCGGCTGTGTTGTTTCAGCCATCGAATAAAAGCCATCCACAGGAGCGTGGAAATGCGTTGGGCGACTTATTTCGCCGTATTGGCGTCTGTCCTGAGTGTCGGTCTGGCGCTGGGCGTCAGCATGCCGTTGGTGTCGTTGCGCCTGGAAAGCTGGGGTTATGGTTCGTTCGCCATTGGCGTGATGGCGGCGATGCCGGCCCTGGGCGTTCTCCTCGGCGCCAAGATCTCGAACCGTCTGGCGGCGCATTTCGGTACCGCGGGCTTGATGCGCTTGTGCCTGTGGGGCGGAGCGGTATCGATCGGCCTGCTGGCGCTGTTGCCGAGCTATCCGGTCTGGCTGGTGTTGCGCCTGATGATCGGGGTCATCCTGACGATCGTCTTCATTCTCGGCGAAAGCTGGATCAACCAGTTGGTGGTGGAACAATGGCGTGGCCGGTTGGTGGCGCTGTACGGCAGCAGCTATGCCTTGAGCCAGCTGTCCGGACCGCTGCTGCTGGGGGCTCTGGGAACCGAGGGTGATTACGGTTTCTGGGTCGGGGTCGGGCTGCTGGTCATCTCGCCGTTCCTGCTGCTGGGGCGTAGCGGGGCGCCGACCAGCGAGGCGTTCGGCGTGACCTTGGGCGATTTGCTGGGATTTTGCCGCTCGTTGCCGGCGATTGCCTGGGCGGTGGCGCTGTTCGCCGCGTTCGAGGCGATGATCCTCACCTTGCTGCCGGTCTATTGCCTGCGCCAGGGCTTCACCACCGAAATTGCCCTGGCGATGGTCAGCACCGTGGTGGTCGGCGATGCCTTGTTGCAACTGCCGATTGGTGCGCTGGCCGATCGGCTCTCACGGCGCACACTGTTTACCGGTTGTGCCGTGATCCTGATGCTGTCGAGTCTGGCAATTCCACTGCTGATCGACACCTTGCTGATCTGGCCACTGTGGGTGCTGTTCGGGGCCAGTGCCGGCGGCTTGTTTACCCTGTCTTTGATTCTGATCGGCGAACGTTATCGCGACGACGCACTGGTCCGCGCCAACGCCCACGTCGCGCAGCTGTGGGGTATCGGCTGCCTGATCGGGCCGTTGGTAGCGGGGGCAGGCAGCCAGTGGATCAGTGGGCATGCCTTGCCGTTGTTGATGGCGGCCGGGGCTTTCGGCCTGGTGATTCTGGTGTCGCGCCAGGGGGCTTTCGGGGCTGTTGCCGAAGCGGCCTAAAGTATCCGTTCCAGGCCCACGGTGGTGCTGAACCAGGCATTGAAGCGTCGCCACCAGCTCCCGGGCTCACGGCGCAGGGTATGCAGTTGCTGGTTGTCTTCGGTGACCCAGACTACCTGACCATTTTCCAGTTTGGCCTGATAACTCAGGGCCGGTGCCATGCCTTGCAGGGCCAGGTCACGGACGTGCTCGGCCAATTCAGGGCTGTCCACGATTACGCCGACTTCGGTGTTCCATAGCACCGACCGAGGGTCGAAATTGAACGAGCCGATAAAGGATTTCTTTCGGTCGAAGATGATCGCTTTGCTGTGCAGGCTGGAGTCGGAGCCCTGGAACGACGCACCAGTGAAAAAATGTGGCCCGCTGCCGTTATCCTCCCCAGGTTGGCGCCGGAGTTCGAACAGCTTTACGCCATGTTCCAGCAAGGCTTTGCGATAGGGCGCGTAACCGCCGTGCACCGCCGGCACGTCGGTGGCCTCCAGAGAGTTGGTCAAGAAGCTCACCGCGACCCCGGCGTCAGCGCGTCCAGTCAAATACAGCAGGCCCGGCTCGCCGGGAACGAAGTAGGCGGAGATCATGATCAGCTCTTTGCTGACTGCTTCGAGTTCCGGCGCCAGTTGGGTAGTGAGCAGCAGCTGAGGATCGGGTTCGCCATCGGCCAGCACCTTGCTCGGGGCATCCCACAGCGCCTGGCTCCAGGCCCAGATCAGCTCTTTGCGCCAGGCGTCCATGCGCGGTTCGGTTCGATAGGTCATCAGTTGCTGATACAGCGCGTGGTTCTGTTGCCGGGTTTCTTCCAGGGATTGCTCCAGCTGCGCCCGGGCGGTGGCCAGATCCTTGGCCGTCGACTTGCTGGACATAAACTCGTCGATCGGTTTGCTCAAGGCGCTGTTCCAGTATTGATCGAAGCTGTGCCCCAGCTGCTCGGCCACCGGGCCGAAGCCGAGCAGGTCGATGTCAGTGAAATTCAGGTCCGGCTCGGCATCGAAATACTCGTCGCCCAGATTGCGCCCGCCGACGATGGCCGCGCTGTTGTCCGCCAGCCACAGCTTGTTGTGCATGCGCCGATGTTGCTGCGACAGATTGAACAACCGGCCCACGGTCCGGGTCACCCCGGTACTGCGGCCCAGGTGCAGCGGGTTGAACAGGCGAATCTGGATCTGCGGGTGGGCGGCGAGCGTGGCAATCACCTGATCCTTGCCGTCACTGGTCAAATCATCGAGCAGGATGCGTACACGCACGCCGCGATCGGCAGCTTTGAGCAGTTCTTCCACCAGCATCCGCGTGCTGATGCCGTCATGGACGATGTAGTACTGCAAGTCGAGACTGCTTTGCGCGTTACGTATCAGTTCGGCGCGGGCCGTGAAGGCTTCGCCACTGTCGGACAACAGGCGAAAACCGGACTGCCCCTCGTAATGTGCCGCCTGGGCCTTGATCGAGCGGCCAAACGCCGAATCCGTTGCAGGCAAGGCCTGACTGGGCTCGCGTGGAGCATTAAACGTGGCGCAACTGCCCAGGATCAGGGTGACCAGCATAAGCAGGGGCAGAGCCCGTCTGAATCTCATGTTGGATCGTCCCGATTGGCGGCTGTCTGCATTTGGACGCTGGTTTGCGGATAAAGGTCAGTCGATGGCAGCCTCGGTTTCGGCCAGCAGTTTGATCGCCGCGGCGCCCACTTTGCACACCGCTTCTTCAATCTGTGCCGTTGGTTTGGCAGCGTAGTTCATCCGCAAACAATTGCGGTATTTGCCGGAAGCCGAAAAAATGCTGCCGACGGCGATCTGTACGCCTTGATCGAGCAGGGCACGATTCAGTTTCAAGGTATCGAAGCCGTCCGGCAGTTCCACCCACAACATGAAGCTGCCTTGCGGACGGCTGGCGCGGGTGCCTGCGGGGAAATAACGGCTGACCCAGTCGATCATCAAGTCGCGGTTACGCTGGTACTGGCCGCGCATGCGTCGTAAGTGCGGTTCAAAATGCCCGGCCTTGAGGAACTCGGCGATGGCGATCTGTGGCTGCGGCGCAGTGGAGCCGGTGCTGATGTATTTCATGTGCAGCACCCGCTCCAGATAACGCCCCGGGGCTACCCAACCGATGCGCAGGCCGGGTGCGAGGGTTTTCGAGAACGAACTGCAGAGCAGGACCCGACCGTCTTCGTCGAAGGATTTGATGGTCCGAGGTCTTGGGTAGGTGTAGGCCAGTTCGCCATACACATCGTCCTCGATAATCGCCACGTCGAAGCGCTGCGCCAGGGTCAGCAAGGCCCGTTTGCGCGATTCCGGCATGATGTAGCCCAGCGGGTTGTTGCAGTTGGGGGTCAACTGTATGGCCTTGATCGGCCACTGTTCCAAGGCCAGTTCCAGGGCATCGAGGCTGATCCCGGTCAGCGGATCGGTGGGGATTTCCAAGGCTTTCATGCCCAGGCCCTTGAGGGTTTGCATGGCGCCGTGAAAGCTCGGCGAGTCGACGGCGACGATATCGCCTGGTTCGCAGGTGGCCCGGATGCTGGTGGACAGCGCTTCATGGCAGCCGGTGGTGACCACCAGGTCGTTGGCGCTCAACTGACAGCCGGAATCGAGCAGCAGGCGGGCAATCTGTTCGCGCAGTTCGAGGGTGCCGTAGATGTTGTCGTAATACAGGCCAGGCATGTCTTGCCGACGGCTGATCCGGGCCAGGCCGCGCAGCAGGGGTTTGAGGGTGGGCGTGGTGATGTCCGGCATGCCGCGACCCAGTTGAACCACGTCTTTGCGCGGGACCGCCCGGATTAATTCGAGCACCTGATCCCACTGGGATATTTCCACCGGTCGTTGAGCGGGGCGCCCGACTGCGGGCAGCGCCGGCAGCTCGCGCCCGACCGGGACGAAGTAGCCGGATTTCGGCTTTGGCGTCGCCAGGCCGCTGTCCTCCAGCATCCGATAAGCCTGCTGCACGGTGCTCAGACTGACCCCGTGTTCGACGCTCAAGGCCCGCACCGAAGGCAACCGGTCGCCGGGGCGATAGAAGCCCTGTTCGATACGCGTGCCGAGCAGTTCGGCGAGATTGACGTAAAGGGTCATGGCGGGGCCTCGGTGGGGATGGATTCAAATAACCAGTACAGATGAAGTAAAAATACAGGATTCAGTGCCGCAATCGGAAATTCTGTATGGAGATAATACATCCGTTTTGAATCTGTAATGGTTTTGGGTGCCCGCGCATGATGTGTGCTCATGGCAACCCAAGTAAACAGGAGCTACAGAAAATGAACGGCTTGAGCGATGTGCGGCTCGCGTTACACAGTCAGGAACTGGCGGCAGGGCAGGAAAACCGGTCACATGCGGCGACGGCCCGTAATGCGCCGTCCGGCCTGAGCCGCTGGGGCCTGCTGTGGCATCGCCTGCACACGCGCAAGGCCTTGCTCGATCTGACGGCCGAGCAACTGCGCGATATCGGCTTGAGCCGTGAGCAGGCGCGGGAGGAGGGGCTCAAACCCTTTTGGCGGCTTTGATTGCTGCGGTGCCTTTCGATTGAATCGCGAGCAAGCCCGCTCCCACAGGTTATACGCTAACCCTGTGGGAGCGAGCTTGCTCGCGATGACGTCCTTACGGACATAGGCAATTTCAGACCAGCTCTTTAAGCCGATGCCACAACATCCCCAGCGCCAGCAACGGTGAGCGCAAATGCTTACCGCCAGGAAAAGTAATATGCGGCACCTTGGCGAACAGATCGAAACCGCCGCTCTGCTGGCCGCTGATGGCTTCGGCCAGCAGCTTGCCGGCCAGGTGTGTGGCGTTCAGGCCATGACCCGAGTAGGCCTGGGCGTAATACACGTTGGGATGGTCCTTGAGGCGACCGATCTGCGGTAAGCGATTGGCGCCGATGCCGATCATGCCGCCCCATTGATAGTCGATCTTCACTTCGGCCAGTTGCGGGAATACCTCGAGCATTTTCGGCCGCATGTAAGCGCCAATGTCCTGCGGATCGCGCCCGGAATAGTGGCAGGCTCCGCCAAACAGCAAGCGCCGGTCCGCCGAGAGGCGGTAGTAATCCAGTGCTACCCGTTGATCACAGACCGCCATGTTCTGTGGCAACAAGGAATGCGCCAGGGCTTCGCTCAAGGGTTCGGTGGCGATGATGTAGCTGCCGGCGGGCAACACCTTGCCGCTGAGTTCCGGGTTGAGTTCGTTGAGATAGGCGTTGCAGCCCAGCACCAGGTTCTTGGCTCGGACCGAACCCTGAGCGGTGTGAACACGAATTTCAGGGCCGTAATCGATGCGGGTCACCGCCGATTGCTCGAACAGCTTCACACCGAGTTGTTGCGCGGCGGCGGCTTCGCCCAGCGCAAGGTTCAACGGATGCAGGTGCCCCGAACCCATATCGATAAAACCGCCGACGTAGCGGTCGGAACCGACCACGCTGTGCATCTCATCGGCTTGCAGCAGACGGGTTGCATGGCGATAACCGAGGCTGCGCAGCACTTGGGCCTCTTCGGCGAATCCTTCAAGATCGCGGGGCTTGTTAGCCAGGTCGCAGTAACCCCAGGTCAGGTCGCAGGGGATCTGAAAACGTTCGACCCGCTGGCGGACGATCTCCACCGCCTCCAGGCCCATCAGTTTCATCTGGCGTACGCCCTCGGTGCCAAGCACGTTGGCAAACTGATCGAGGCCATGGCCGACTCCGCGGATCAACTGCCCGCCGTTGCGCCCGCTGGCGCCCCAGCCAATTCTGCGCGCTTCCAGCAGCACCACGCTGAGGCCGCGTTCGGCCAGTTCGATTGCCGTGTTCAGCCCGGAGAAACCGCCGCCGACCACGCAAACGTCAGCCACCAACGCGCCAGTGAGCACCGGATGATCGGGCTGTGGCAGGCTGCTGGCGGCATAGTAAGAGGCGGTGTGCTGGTTGCTCGGGACAGGTTGCTGAGCACGGGCGTTCATGTGCGTAATCCTGATTTATTGTGTTTGAAAAACTTTACGGAGCATAAGCCCCAACTTTCAGTCTCGGCAACACTGGTCGGCCAGCGCTGTCTGGAATGTGGCTTTTAAGGCAAAATCCTGGTCCATCCACTTTCCGGAAATCGCTTCGATGAGCTGCAACAGCCAGAAAATCCGTATGCTGCGGCAGCAGATTCCCTCATTCGAGTGCGTACCAGGTTGCCATGACTGCTGTGGTCCGGTGACTACTTCGCCGGAAGAAATGTCCCGCTTGCCACGCAAGACGGCTGCCGAGCAAGAGGCGGCAATGGATGAGTTGGACTGCGTCCACCTGGGGCCGAACGGCTGTACGGTGTACGACGAGCGGCCGCTGATCTGCCGGCTGTTCGGCACCACGCCGACCTTGCCATGCCCCAATGGCCGTCGCCCGGTGGAGATGATTCATCCGCGGGTCGAAAAGCAGATTCATGAGTACATGGCCAGTACGCGGCAGGTGTTGGTCTAGAGGCTGTGTGGAATCTGGTCTACCGAGTCGTCCCCATCGCGAGCAGGCTCGCACCCACCTTGGATCTTCAGTGGGCACGGATTTGTGTACGACATTGATCCAGATGTGGGAGCGAGCTTGCTCGCGATAGCGCCCGCACAAGCGACCACTATCTCCAGGCAATCCTTCAATCCGGAATCGGCAGATTCAGGCTCTCCTTCACCTCTTCCATCACGATATAGCTCTTGGACTCCCGCACATGGGGCAGTTTGAGCAGGATGTCGCCCAAGAGCTTGCGGTATGAGGCCATCTCGGAAATCCGCGCTTTGACCAGATAATCGAAGTCCCCGGACACCAAGTGGCACTCCAGCACATGGGGCAGTTTCAGCACGGCGCGGCGGAATTCCTCGAAGGTATCGCCGGACTTGTAGTCGAGGCTGATCTCGACGAACACCAGCAGGTTGGCCTTCAGGTGCTGGGGGTTGAGCCGGGCGTTGTAGCCCATGATGATCCCTTCGCGCTCCAGGCGCCGTACCCGCTCGGTACAGGGCGTAGTCGACAGGCCGACCTTTTCCCCCAGTTCGGTGAAGGAAATACGCCCGTCCGCCTGCAGGATGCGCAGGATATTCCGGTCGATCTTGTCCAGCTCACGTTTGGTCTGGGTGTTAGTACGCATAGGGGATGCGCCTCCGTGAAAAGCGTTTTTACCGAGAATTCTCGCCAAATATAGGCACTTATATAGTGAAAAGCACTGGCTAATGTTTTTTACACTGCCCGCATCAATGCTGAATACAACAAACGTCAGCGGTAAGCCGCGATGAGGGATATGAAAATGCGCGTTCTGGTCTTGGGTAGCGGCGTCATCGGTACCGCCAGTGCCTACTATCTGGCTCGGGCCGGGTTCGAAGTGGTTGTGGTTGATCGCCAACCGGCCGCTGCCATGGAAACCAGTTTTGCCAACGCCGGGCAGGTCTCCCCAGGCTATGCCTCGCCGTGGGCCGCGCCGGGTGTGCCGCTCAAGGCCATCAAGTGGCTGTTGCAGCGCCACGCGCCGCTGGCAATCAAGGCTACCGCCGATATCGACCAATACCTGTGGATGGCGCAGATGCTGCGCAACTGCACCGCCAGCCGTTACGCAGTGAACAAGGAGCGCATGGTCCGCCTGTCCGAATACAGCCGCGACTGCCTCGACGAACTGCGTGCCGAAACCGGCATTGCCTATGAAGGCCGCAGCCTGGGTACTACCCAGTTGTTCCGCACTCAAGCGCAACTCGACGGTGCGGCGAAAGACATCGCCGTGCTCAAAGAGTCCGGCGTACCGTTCGAGCTGCTCGACCGCGCCGGCATTGCCCGCGTCGAACCAGCGCTGGCGAGTGTCACCGATATTCTAGCCGGTGCCTTGCGCCTGCCGAACGATCAGACCGGCGACTGCCAGATGTTCACTTCGAAGCTTGCAGAAATGGCCGTGAAGCTGGGTGTGGAATTCCGTTTCGGTCAGGATATTCAGCGTCTCGACTACGCCGGTGAGCGCGTCAATGGTGTGTGGATCGACGGCAAGCTGGAAACCGCTGACCGCTACGTGATGGCCCTCGGAAGCTATTCGCCGCAGTTGCTCAAGCCGCTGGGTATCAAGGCACCGGTGTACCCGCTCAAGGGTTACTCGCTGACTGTGCCGATCACCAACCCGGCAATGGCCCCGACTTCGACGATCCTTGACGAGACCTTCAAGGTTGCGATCACCCGTTTCGACAACCGCATTCGTGTCGGTGGCATGGCTGAAATCGCCGGTTTTGACCTGTCGCTCAATCCACGTCGGCGCGAAACCCTGGAGATGATCGTCAACGACCTTTATCCTCAGGGCGGTGATCTGTCCCAGGCCAGTTTCTGGACCGGCCTGCGCCCGACCACCCCGGATGGCACTCCGATAGTGGGTGCCACACCGTTCCGCAATCTGTTCTTGAACACCGGCCACGGCACGCTCGGCTGGACCATGGCCTGCGGCTCTGGTCGCCTGCTGGCTGACCTGATGGCGAAGAAATCGCCACAGATCAGCGCCGAAGGCCTCGATATTTCTCGTTACGGTAATAGTCCCAAGGAGTCAGCTAAACATGTCAGTCCAGCGCCAGCTCACCAATGAGCGCATGAGCCAGATCGTTGTTCATAACGGTACCGTTTATCTGGCAGGGCAAGTCGGCGACGATATGAACGCCGGGATTGAACAGCAGACCCGTGAAACCCTGGCCAACATTGAGCGTTTGCTGGATCTGGCGGGTACCGACAAGAGCCGTTTGTTGTCGGTGACGATCTACATGAAAGACATTGATGCTGATTTCGTCGGCATGAACAGCGTGTGGGACGCGTGGCTGCCCAAGGGTGTGGCACCTGCACGCGCAACCGTCGAGTCGAAACTCTGCGAGCCGGAAATTCTGGTCGAGCTGTCGGTTGTGGCTGCTCTGCCTTAAGCCTTAAGCAAGAAAGGTCCCTCTCCCGGCGCTGTTGGCGGTTTACGCCGTCAGCCAGCGCCGGTTTTTTTCCTCATGACCGCCTAGAAGTCCGCCGCCATGCGTCCAGCCCGTGCCCTGATCGATCTTCAAGCCCTGCGTCACAACTATCAATTGGCCCGCGAAGTGTCGGGGGGAGCCAAGGCTCTCGCCGTGATCAAGGCCGATGCCTACGGCCATGGCGCGGTGCGTTGCGCCCAGGCCCTGGAAGCCGAGGCGGACGGTTTTGCTGTCGCCTGCATCGAAGAAGCGCTGGAGCTGCGCGCCGCCGGCATTCGTGCGCCGGTGCTGCTGCTCGAAGGCTTTTTCGAAGCCGATGAGCTGGCATTGATCATCGAGCATGATTTCTGGTGTGTGGTGCACTCGTTATGGCAGCTCGAGGCGATCGAGAAAGCCGCACTGGCCAAACCACTGACCGTCTGGCTCAAGCTTGATTCGGGCATGCACCGCGTCGGTTTGCATCCGGCGGATTACCAGGCGGCCTATCAACGCCTGCTGGCCAGCGGCAAAGTGGCGAAGATCGTCTTGATGAGTCACTTCGCCCGCGCCGATGAGCTCCATTGCACCCGCAGTGCCGAGCAAGTCGCGGTATTCGAGGCGGCTCGTCAGGGCTTGTCGGCTCAGGTCAGCCTGCGCAACTCGCCAGCCGTTCTCGGTTGGCCGAACATTCCCAGTGACTGGGTGCGGCCCGGCATCATGCTTTACGGTGCGACCCCGTTCGAAGAAGCCAACCCGCTGGCTGCGCGTCTGCAGCCAGTGATGACCCTGGAATCGAAAGTGATCTGCGTACGTGAACTGCCGGCCGGCGAGCCAGTGGGCTACGGCGCGAAATTCATCACCCAGAAACCGATGCGCATCGGTGTGGTTGCCATGGGCTATGCCGATGGCTATCCGCGCCAGGCCCCTACTGGCACACCCGTGTTGGTCGCGGGTCAACGCAGTCAGCTGCTCGGCCGGGTATCGATGGACATGCTGTGCGTTGATCTGACCGATGTACCCCAGGCGGGCCTCGGTTCTACGGTCGAGTTATGGGGTAAAAACATCCTCGCCAGTGACGTAGCGATGGCCGCCGAGACCATTCCTTATCAGATTTTCTGCAACCTGCGCCGAGTGCCACTGCTCTATTCCGGGAGCTGATGGCTAGCGGAGCGTACCGAAAGTCGCCTCGCCGAACAGGATTCAACCCGAAGTGTTGTAAATACTGAACGCTGTCGCCATGATAACGTTCAATATCCGTACAACCTGAATCCTGGGAGGCTAATGCATTGGACGTCGGTGAACGACTGCAATCCATCCGTAAACTGAAAGGTCTTTCCCAGCGTGAACTCGCCAAGCGTGCGGGCGTCACCAACAGCACCATTTCGATGATCGAGAAAAACAGCGTCAGCCCCTCGATCAGTTCGCTGAGGAAGGTTCTTGGCGGTATCCCCATGTCCATGGTGGAATTCTTTTCCGAAGAAATCCTCCAGGAAAAACCGACTCAGATCGTCTACAAAGCCCACGAACTGATCGATATTTCCGATGGTGCAGTGACCATGAAGCTGGTCGGCAGGGCACATCCGAGCCGGGCGATTGCGTTTCTCAACGAAATTTATCCTCCAGGCGCCGATACCGGTGGCGAAATGCTCACCCATGAGGGCGAGGAAACCGGGATTCTCCTGGAAGGGCGACTGGAATTGGTGGTCGGGCTCGAGACCTTTGTGCTCGAAGCCGGTGATAGTTACTACTTTGAAAGCACCAAACCGCACCGTTTCCGTAATCCGTTCGATGCGCCGGCGCGACTAATCAGCGCAGCTACACCAGCGAATTTCTGACAGAAGAGGCGTCCAGCAAGGTTTGCGGAGGCGCCCTGGTTACTTTCCTGCCACTACTAATACCCCTTCGACTTTAGGGTTGTTTCAGTGTGGCCGGCTAACCGTTATACTTGCGCCCGCCTGCGAACCGTGGCCGTGGGCGTGACTAGCCACCATTGAGGGTGTACGCGTGAACCTAATTATGAAAATGCTGGCTGTACCAGCAACCGTATTGGCCCTTTGGGCAGTCAGCGCTCAAGCTGCGACTACTGACGATATTTCCAAGCGACTTGAACCCGTCGGCCAGGTCTGTGTACAAGGTAAGGAGTGCAAGGGGATGGAAGTCGCGGCTTCGGCTGGCGGCGCTGGTGGTGCGAAAACGCCGAAAGACGTGATTGCCAAGCATTGCAATGCTTGCCATGGCACCGGCCTGTTGGGCGCGCCGAAAATCGGTGACAAAGCCGCCTGGAAAGAACGTGCCGACCACCAGGGCGGCCTCGACGGGATCCTCGCCAAAGCCATTACCGGCGTGAACGCGATGCCGCCAAAAGGCACCTGCGCAGATTGCTCGGATGACGACTTGAAGGCCGCAATCAAGGAGATGTCTGGCTTGTAATAAGCTGGATCTTCTGGAAAAAGCCGCTCACGAGCGGCTTTTTTGTGTCCGGGATTGGGTCCAGAGACTGTTCTTTGCAGGCAAGACCCGGCAAGCTCGGGCTAACCTCAATTCCAGGAAGGCCAGGGAGAGTCAGATGGTGCAGTCCTGTTCAATCGAGCATGCCGTCGATGACGTGCTCGCGCGTTTGCCGGCGCATATCCATATGGGCTTGCCACTCGGGCTGGGTAAACCCAATGCTTTTGTTAACGCGCTATACCGACGCATTGCGCAGTTGCCCGAGCGGCACCTGACGATCTACACCGCCTTGAGTCTCGGCCGTCCAGCGCTGGGCGATGGCTTGCAACGGCGCTTTCTCGAACCTTTTATCGAGCGGGTATTCGGCGATTATCCCGAGTTGGACTTCCTCGCCGATCTACACCGCAATAGCCTGCCAGCCAATATCCGGGTCGAACAGTTTTTCCTGCAGCCGGGCAGTCTGCTCAACAGTGCAGTCGCTCAGCAGGACTATGTCAGCAGTAACTACAGCCATGCCGCCCGGGACATCAACGCCGCTGGCTTGAACCTGGTTGCGCAACTGGTCGCGCGTGATCCATTGCAGGCCGATCGTCTGAGTTTGAGCTGCAACCCGGACATCACACTCGATTTGCTGCCGATGATCGCCAAGCGCCGCGCAGCGGGAGAGACCATTCTGCTGCTCGGCCAGGTTCACCATGACCTGCCCTATATGCCAGGCCATGCAGAAATCGGCAGTGACGCTTTCGATCTGCTGATTGATGAGGAGGACCATACCACGCTGTTTTCCACGCCGAATATGCCGGTGGGCCTGCAGGACCATTTCATCGGTCTGCATGCCAGTACGCTGGTGCGCGATGGCGGCACCTTGCAGATCGGCATCGGCTCAATGGGCGATGCACTGACCGCCGCACTGTTGGCGCGGCAGGCGGATAACGAGGGCTATCGTGCGCTGCTGGCGGATATCGATCTCACTCAATGGCAGCGCCTGATCGAACGTGAAGGCGGCGTAGAGCCCTTCGCTGAAGGGCTCTACGGTTGCAGCGAAATGTTCGTCAACGGGTTGCTGGTTCTGGCCGATGCTGGAATCGTCCGGCGCAAGGTCTACCCTGATGTCGCGCTGCAAGAGCAGGCGAACGCCGGAGCGCTGGATGAGGCGATGCAGTCTGGCGGCATATCGGTGCATGGCGGGTTCTTCCTCGGCCCGCGCAGTTTCTATCAGCGCTTGCGCGAACTGCCGTCGAGCAAACTGGCCGAATTCAACATGACCGCCATCAGCTACATCAATGAACTGTACGGCAACGAGCAGCTCAAGCGTTTGCAGCGGCGCGATGCGCGCTTCATCAACAGCGCCTTCACCATGACTCTGCTGGGGGCCGGGGTGGCGGACCAACTGGAAGACGGACGGGTAATCAGCGGTGTCGGCGGGCAATACAACTTTGTCGTCCAGGGCCATGCGCTGGAGGGCGCGCGTTCGATTCTGATCCTTCGCAGTTGGCGTGAATCGGGTGGGGAGGTGAGTTCGAACATTGTCTGGGAGTACGGCCATTGCACGATCCCGCGGCACCTGCGCGATATCGTGGTGACGGAATATGGCATCGCCGACCTGCGTGGCAAAACCGATGCGGTGGTGATCGAAGCGCTGCTCAATATCAGCGACTCACGTTTCCAGCAGGGGTTGATCGAGCAGGCGCAGAAAGTCGGCAAATTGCCCAAGGATTTCCGCCTCGATCCGCGCTTCGCCGACAACAACCCACAGCGCTTGCAGGCGATTCAAGCACGGCATCCGCAGCTGTTTCCGGAGTATCCGCTGGGGAGTGATTTCAGCCCTGAAGAGCGAGATTTACTTCGGGCACTCAACTGGCTGAAGAGCAAGTTCAAGCTCACCGAGATTCTTGAACTGGGCAAGGCGGCGCTGGATGCGCCGGAGCCTTCGGAGTTTCCCGTGCATCTGGAGCGGATGCAGCTGACGAAACCCGAAGGGCTGCGCGAGGACCTGTATCAGCGGTTGTTGTTGGCGGGTTTGAAGGCCACCGTGTCATAACGACCGACGACGATCCAATGTGGGAGCGAGCTTGCTCGCGATGAGGCCATAACATTCAACATCTATGTTGACTGTTACACCGCTATCGCGAGCAAGCTCGCTCCCACATTTAATTTTTGGTGCTTCCAATTACTCGATAAAGGTCACGACGCCACCGGCCAGGGATTTCACCCGGGCCAGGGATTCGACGCGATAGCCCTGGGAGTCCAGTTCCGCGCGGCCGCCCTGGAACGACTTCTCGATCACGATACCCAGGCCCGCCACGGTGGCGCCGGCTTGCTTGATGATCGAGATCAGCGCCTGCGAAGCCTTACCGTTGGCCAGGAAGTCATCGATGATCAGCACCCGGTCGCTGCTGGTCAGGTGCCGTGGGGAAATCGCCACGGTGCTTTCGGTCTGCTTGGTGAACGAGTACACCGTTGCCGACAGCAGGTTTTCAGTCAGGGTCAGGGACTGATGCTTGCGGGCGAAAATCACCGGTACGCCGAGGTTCAGGCCGGTCATGATCGCTGGCGCAATGCCCGAGGCTTCGATGGTGACGATCTTGGTGATGCCCGAGTCGGCGAACAGCGCGGCGAATTCGTCACCGATCAGCTTCATCAGCTGCGGGTCGATCTGGTGGTTCAAAAAGGCGTCGACTTTCAGGACCTGATCGGAAAGCACGATGCCTTCTTCGCGAATTTTCTTGTGCAGTGCTTCCACGGAACGTCCTCTTTTAGCGCTTTGTGCGCCTAAGCGCTGATAAAAACTGTTCGGTTAAAAAGTAGTCAATTCTAGCGCTTTAACATCGCGCGTATATCCGCCAGTGCAGTGTTACCGCGAACGGCTTTGACTTCGGTCGGGATATCGTCGGTGCCTTCCCAGGCCAGGTCATCCGGCGGCAGCTCATCGAGGAAGCGGCTGGGCGCGCAGTCAATGATCTCGCCGTATTGCTTACGCTTGGCAGCGAAAGTGAAGGCCAGGGTCTGACGGGCGCGGGTAATGCCGACGTAGGCCAGACGGCGTTCTTCTTCGATGGTGTCGGCTTCGATGCTGGAGCGATGGGGGAGAATTTCCTCCTCCATGCCCATGATGAACACGTAGGGGAATTCCAGGCCCTTGGAGGCGTGCAAGGTCATCATCTGCACACCTTCGGCGCCGTCTTCCTCTTCCTGCTGGCGTTCGAGCATGTCGCGCAAGACCAGCTTGCCGATGGCATCTTCGATGGTCATCTCGCCATCTTCGTCTTTTTCCAGGGTGTTCTTCAGCGCCTCGATCAGGAACCAGACGTTGCCCATGCGGTAATCCGCGGCTTTGTCGCTGGAGCTGTTGGTGCGCAGCCAGTTCTCGTAGTCGATGTCCATGACCATGCTGCGCAGGGCGGAGATCGGGTCTTCGCCCGCACACTGTTCACGGACGCGGTCCATGAAGCGTTTGAAACGCGCCAAACGATCGGTGAAGCGGCTGTCCAGATGCTCGCCGAGGCCAATTTCTTCGGTGGCGGCATACATCGAGACTTTGCGCCCGGTGGCGTAGTTGCCGAGCTTTTCCAGGGTGGTCGAACCGATCTCCCGGCGTGGGACGTTGATCACCCGCAAGAAGGCGTTGTCGTCGTCCGGATTGACCAGGAGGCGGAAGTAAGCCATCAGGTCTTTGACTTCCTGACGTCCGAAAAAGCTGTTGCCGCCGGACAGGCGATAGGGAATCTGGTGGTGCTGCAGCTTCAGCTCGATCAGCTTGGCCTGGTAGTTACCGCGATAAAGGATCGCAAAATCGCTGTAGGGCCGATCGGTGCGCAGATGCAGGGTGAGCAGTTCGACGGCCACGCGCTCGGCCTCGGCGTCTTCGTTGCGGCAGCGGATCACGCGAATCTCGTCGCCGTGCCCCATCTCGCTCCACAGCTGTTTTTCAAACTCGTGGGGATTGTTCGAAATCAGTACGTTGGCGCAGCGTAGGATGCGGCTGGTGGAGCGGTAGTTCTGCTCCAGCATCACCACTTTCAGAGACGGATAGTCGTCCTTGAGCAGCATCAGGTTTTCCGGACGGGCGCCGCGCCAGGCGTAGATCGATTGGTCATCGTCGCCGACCACGGTGAACTGGTTGCGTTTGCCGATCAGCAGCTTCACCAGCAGATACTGGCTGGCGTTGGTGTCCTGGTATTCGTCCACCAGCAAATAGCGGACCTTGTTCTGCCACTTGTCGAGGATGTCGTCGTGTTCCTGGAACAGCTTTACCGGGAGCAGGATCAGGTCGTCGAAGTCCACCGCATTGAACGCCTTGAGCGTGCGCTGGTAGTGGGTGTAGACAATGGCGGCGGTCTGTTCCTTCGGGTTGCGCGCGGTTTCCAGGGCTTCGGGCGGCAGGATCAGTTCGTTTTTCCACGAGCCGATCATGTTCTTGATCTCGTCGACGCCGTCGTCGCCCGCGTATTCCTTCTGCATGATGTCGGTCATCAGGGATTTGACGTCGGTCTCGTCGAAAATCGAGAAACCTGGCTTGTAGCCCAGCCGCGCATGCTCCTTGCGGATGATGTTCAGCCCCAGATTGTGGAACGTACACACGGTCAAGCCACGGCCTTCGCCACCCTTGAGCAACGTGCCGACCCGCTCCTTCATCTCCCGCGCGGCCTTGTTGGTAAAGGTCATGGCGACGATGTACTGCGCACGGATGCCGCAGCTCTGGATCAGATGGGCGATTTTGCGGGTGATCACGCTGGTCTTGCCGGAGCCAGCGCCGGCGAGCACCAAAAGAGGGCCGCCGACGTAGTTCACGGCTTCTTGCTGCCGGGGATTGAGTCGGGACATGACGGAATGGGGTGTCGCTTGCGAAATGGGCGGGCATTTTAACAGGCTGGAAAGATTCTGCTGCCTCTGTGCGACTTGTGACGTAGCACTCGATCTAAATTTGCCGGTTTTGCTACTTTCCCGCAGGATGCGCGCTGAATTTGCGTCTAATGTTCCGGGTTTTAGCGGTACATCAACGTGTTTGCTAATCAATATCATTTGTCATTGTTTATCCGCGCGGCATAATGCCCGCCGCCAACATCTATTGCAGAGTCTAGGGAGCTAGCTTGTCTACGCCTGTCGAACCCTTGCGTTTGCTGCTGCTGGCCGAAGAGCCGGCGTGGGCAGCGTTGTTGCGCGAGTGTCTGGCTCCAATGGGGAGCTCGGCTGTGCTGATCAGTGCGCCGACCTGGGAGTCGGTGAGTCATTTGTTCGATGACGACCGCAGCGCGGTGTTATTGACGATTCCAGCCCTGCAACCCGCACCGGGTCGCTGCAGTTTGCCCATGGTATTGCTGCTCGAGCACGAACCGCTGGTTGCGCCGGACGGCGTCAGCGACTGGTTGGTCCGCGATGTCCTGGATATCGCGACCTTGCGCCGATGCCTGCGCCACGTTCGCGAGCGGGGGGTGTTGGAAAGCACCTTGCAGCGCCTGGCCGAACAGGATCCGCTGACCGGCATCGCCAATCGCCAGGGTTTTCAGACCTTGCTGGCGGCCCGTCTGGCCGACAATGACGGCCGTGGTTTGGCCTTGGGCCACCTGGACCTCGACAACTTCCGTCATGCCAACGATGCCCTCGGGCACCAGGCCGGCGACCGGCTGATCCTGCAAGTGGTCGCGCGGCTCAGAAGCCAACTGGAGGCCGGCGATCAACTGGCGCGCCTGGGCAGCGATGAGTTTGCCTTGCTGATCGACACCCGTCGGGCACCGCAGCGTGCCGAGTGGATGGCTGAGCGGATTATCGAAGCCATGTCCGAACCTTACTGGGTCGATGGCGAGAGCTTGCTGATCGGCTGCAGTCTGGGTGTCGCCCACGCACGCGCCCAGGCCGGTGCCGATCCGTTGATGTGGCATGCGCATATCGCCATGCAACAGGCCAAGAGCACTCAGGGCTGCACCTTCCACATCTTCAATGAGCGCATCAATCGCAATGCCCGCAGCCTTGCGGACCTGGAAAGCGAGCTGCGCCGAGCCTTGCGTCGCGACGAGCTGGAGCTTCACTACCAGCCGCGGCTGAACCTGGAAGACGGGCAGATTGTCGGCCTCGAGGCGTTGGTGCGCTGGCGCCATGGCGAGCGCGGGCTGTTGCCGCCGAGCGAGTTCGTGCCGATGGCCGAGCAGAGTGGCTTGATCGTGCCGCTCGGTTACTGGGTGATTTCCCGTGCCCTGCGCGATATGCAGGCTTTGCGTGAGCGCGGTCTGCCGCCGTTGCACATGGCGGTCAACCTCTCGTTTCGCCAGTTTCAGGACAGTCAGTTGCTCTCGACCTTGAGTCGACTGATTGCCGAGCGAGGCGTCGAGGCGCAATGGCTGGAGTTTGAACTGACGGAAACCGCGGTGATGCGCCGCAGTGATCTGGTCAAGCAGACCATGGACGCGCTGGGTCGTTTGGGCGTGCGTTTCTCGCTGGATGATTTCGGCACCGGCTTCTCCTCGTTCGTCCACCTCAATAGCCTGCCGATCGCGTTGCTTAAGATCGACAAAAGCTTTGTCGGCGGTATGGAACTGCGCGAAGAGAACCGCAAGCTGGTGCACGCGATGATCAACCTGGCCCACAACCTCAACCTTGAAGTGGTGGCTGAAGGCGTCGAAACGCCGGAACAGCTGGCGCTATTGCGCGGGTTTGGCTGCGATCAGGTGCAGGGTTACCTGATCAGCAAGCCGTTGCCGTTGGCGGAGCTGGTGGAATACCTCACCTTTGGCACCAGCCAACACGCGGTGACCCAAGCATAAAGATCGCAGCCTGTGGCAGGAGTGGGTTCCCACGCGGTCGGCGTAGGAGCTGGCGCAGGCTGCGATCTTTTATAGCTTCACCACCGATCTAATCTGGCTGAGCCGTCCGAAATTGCAGCTGCTGCCCTGGTGGCTCGCTTTTGATCATCCGCTTCATCCGCCATTCAAACGCCAGCGTCAGGCTCACCGCCGCGCAGGCTAGGCCCAGCGCCAGCCCCCACCAGACCCCCGTCGGGCCCCAGTCGAGGGTAAAGGCCATCAGCCATGCGGCAGGTGCGCCGATCAACCAATAGCAGCCCAGCCCCACCAGAAAGGTGGTCTTGGCATCCTTGAGCCCACGGATCGCACCCATGGCGATGGTTTGCGTGCCGTCGAACAACTCAAACCACGCTGCCACCGCCAGCAGGCTCACCGCCAGATTGATCACCTCGCGAAAGGCCGGGTCGTTGTGATCGAGGAACAGCCCGATCAGCTGGTTCGGCAGCAGCCAGAACACCATGGCAAAACCGAGCATCGCGGCGCCACCAAAGGCAATTCCGACCCGACCGGCCAGGCGCGCATCGAGCAGCTGTCCGGCACCGTAGTGCTGACCGATACGCATGGTGATCGCGTAGGAAATACCCGCCGGAACCATGAACGCCACCGAGACGATCTGCAGGGCGATCTGGTGTGCCCCCAGTTGCGTGCTGCCCATGGTGCCCATGCACAGCGCGGCGAAGGCAAACAGGCCGACCTCCACCGCATAGGTGCCACCGATCGGCAGACCGAGGCGCCACAGCTCGCGCAGGTACTGGCGGTTAGGCCGCGACAGGCCCTGACGCAGCGGATAAGCGTCGTAGGCCGGATGCCGGCGGATATGCCAGGCCAGCGCCAGGGCCATGCAGTTGGCAACGATCGCGGTAACCAGGCCGATCCCGATCAGCCCCAGCTTCGGCAGGCCGAACATGCCGGTGATCAACGCATAGTTGAGCAGGAAGTTGGCCACGGTGCCGCCGATGCTGATGACCATGACTGGAGTCGCGCGGCCAATGGCGCTGGTGAACCCGCGCAAGGCCATGAAACTCAGGTAGCCGGGCAGGGCGAACGGCAGGATAAGCAGAAACTGGCCGGCTGCGTTGACGTTGCTTTCGGTCTGGCCGAACAGCAGCAGCACCGGCTTGAGGTTCCACAGCAGCAACCCGGCCACCAGCGCCATCAGCCAGGCCAGCCAGAGTCCGGCCTGGGTCAGGCGGGCGGCACCTTCGATGTCGCCGGCGCCCTGGCGAATGGCAACCAGGGTGCCGACCGCGGCAATCACGCCAATGCAGAAGATCGACACGAACGAATAGCTGGCCGCGCCCAAACCGCCGCCGGCGAGGGCTTGCGGGCTGAGTTTGGCCATCATCAAGGTATCGGTGAGCACCATCAGCATGTGTGCCAACTGCGAGGCGATCAGCGGCCCGGCCAGCCGCAGGATGGCCCAGAGTTCGATACGTGCTGGATGCTGCATGATCATCAGACTCAATTATTCAAAGTGAACTGGAAGGGTTGATTCTCGGCGCTTGCAGCGGTTCGCACAAAGGGATAAAAACGATCGCTTGCATGATTAAAACTCATGCCATGGAATTTCTGGTAGGGTTTTGCCATTGCGCTATAGGACCGTTCCCAATGTCTCGTCGTCTTCCTCCTCTTTACGCCTTGCGCGCTTTTGAAGCAGCGTCGCGACACAGTTCGTTCACCCGCGCGGCGGAAGAACTGTCGATCACCCAGAGCGCAGTCAGCCGACACATTCGTACGCTGGAGGATCATTTCGCTTGCCGTTTGTTCCTGCGCAGCGGTCGAAACCTGCAACTGACCGAAGCCGCGCGCCTGCTACTGCCCGGCATCCGTGAAGGCTTCTCGGCACTGGAACGGGCCTGCAATACCTTGCGCGCCGAAGATGACATCCTGCGCATGAAGGCCCCTTCGACCTTGACCATGCGCTGGCTGCTGGCGCGCCTCAGCCGTTTCCGGCATTTGCAGCCTGGAAACGAAGTACAACTGACCAGCGCCTGGATGGATATCGATTCGGTCGACTTCAACCAGGAACCGTTCGACTGCGCGGTGCTGCTCAGCAACGGGCATTTTCCGCCGGATTGGGAGGCCAGCTACCTGTTTCCCGAACTGTTGATCCCGGTCGGCGCGCCGAACCTGCTGAGCGATCAGCCATGGGACGCCGCACGGCTGGCCAGCGCCGAATTGCTGCACCCGACACCGGACCGTCGTGACTGGCGCAACTGGCTGGAGCGCATGGGCCTGTCCGCACAGGTGTCGCTCAAGGGCGGGCAGGTCTTCGATACCCTGGAGCTGGGCATGATCGCCGCCGCCCGTGGTTACGGGGTGTCCATGGGCGATCTGCTGATGGTCGCCGAAGACGTTGCCCAAGGACGCTTGAGCCTGCCGTGGCCGACAGCGGTGGCCAGTGGCGAGAACTATTACCTGGTCTGGCCAAAAACCCGCCCCGGCGGCGAACGTTTGCGCCGGCTCAGCGATTTTCTCCAGAGCGAAGTCCAGGCGATGGTATTGCCTGACGTAGAACGTCTGTAGGAGCGAGCTTGCAGCAAACGGAACGCCGCCCGGCTGCTCCTACAGGTGCTTACATTACTTAAAAATGATGATCCGCCGATCTTGGCGCTGATTAGCGCATTTTTATGCTTGCTGAATCGTTTCATCAGCGCTATAAAAATTGCACAACTCCAAGAAAGGCCTTCCCATGACCCCGCTCAAACTGATGCTTGCCCTCAGCGCACTGACGGCTACCTCTCACGCCATGGCGTGGGACTACGTACTGCTCGACACCGACAAAGCCGCACAACACTTCCAGATCACCAGCGAACAGCTAGGGGTAAAAACCGCCCAGCCATTCTCCGTGACCCTGCGTACGCTGCACGGCGGTCGCCAGGAGGGCGTCAGCATCGTCGATATCGACAACGGCGTAATGAAGCTGTCGGTGGTGCCGACTCGCGGAATGAACGTGCTCCAGGCGTCGGTGGGCGATGTGCGCATGGGCTGGGATTCGCCGGTCAAGGAAGTGGTCAATCCAGCGTTCATCGAACTCAACGGCCGTGGCGGACTGGGCTGGCTGGAAGGCTTCAACGAGCTGGTCGCCCGCTGCGGCTACGAATGGGTCGGCCACCCCGGCATGGACAACGGCGAACTGCTGACCCTGCATGGCCGCGCCGCAAACATCCCGGCGAACAAGGTCACCCTGCATATCGACGAAAAACCGCCCCACGCCATCAGCCTGCGCGGTGAACTCAAAGAACAAGCCTTCAAGAAAGTCGACTTTTCAGTCGTCACCGAGTTGCTGACCGAACCCGGCAGCGTGCGCTTCGCACTCAACGACACCCTGACCAACAACGGCGACTATCCGAAGGAATACCAGGCGCTCTACCACAGCAACTTCAGCACGCCCTTCCTCGAGCAGGGCGCACGATTCGCCGCGCCGGTAAAACAAGTCTCACCATTCAACGACAAGGCCAAAGCAGACCTGCCCGACTGGCAAGCCTACCGAGGCCCGACCAAGGATTACGACGAAACCGTCTACAACGTAGTGCCCTACGCCGATGCCAAGGGCGACACGCTCACTGTTCTGCACAACAAGGCGGGCAGCCTGGGCGTAGCGGTCGGTTTCAACACCGAGCAACTACCAGTGTTCTCCCTGTGGAAAAACACCGACACCCAAGGCCAGGGCTACGTCACCGGTCTGGAGCCAGGCACCAGCTTCTCCTACAACCGACGGTATCAGCGGCCGCTGAATCTGGTGCCAAGCATTGCTGCAAAACAGCAGAAGCAGTTCCAGATCAGCTATAGCCTGTTGGCCGATAAGCCGGCGGTGGATAAAGCGCTGAAACGGGTCAGTGAGATTCAGGATGGGCGGGAGACTGAAGTAAGGCAGACGCCGTTGGTGGATCTGAGCAAGGAGTGAGAATGGGGAAAACCTGGAAAATCGATTATTCGTTGAGAAAAACGATTAGAAATGAGGGTTTTCTTAAAAAATGATTACACACGCGACTTACTGACTCGTGGGTCGATACTGCAGCGCCTCAGCCAGATGTTCCCGACTGATCCCGTCGACCTGCTCAAGGTCCGCTAATGTGCGCGCCACCTTGAGCAGCCGATGGGCGGCTCGCAACGACAGGGTCAATCGCTCGCAAGCTGACTCAAGCCAGCTCTCGTCGGCTGTGGATAACTTGCAGTGCTGGCGCAGGCCCGGCAGGTCGAGGAAGGCATTGGCGCACCCCTGACGCTGTTGCTGCCGCTCGCGAGCATTGGCGACCAGTAAGGCGGCGCTGGCGGTGTCATCCCCGGGTAGGGGCGTGGGGTTGAGCGCAGTGGTTTCGCGGGCGACGGTCAGATGCAGGTCGATGCGGTCGAGCAGCGGGCCGGAGAGTTTGTTGCGGTAGCGCTGGATCTGCTCTGGCGTGCAACGACAACGGCCGTTGGGGTCGCCGAGGTAGCCGCAAGGGCAGGGGTTCATCGCCGCAACCAATTGGAAGCGCGCCGGGAAACGTACTCGATCGCGGGCCCGGGAAATTACGATATGGCCGGACTCCAGTGGCTCTCTTAAAACCTCCAGCACCTTGCGTTCAAACTCCGGCAATTCATCGAGAAACAGCACGCCATGGTGGGCGAGGGTGATTTCCCCTGGCTGTGGTTTCGAGCCGCCGCCTACCAGCGCCGGGCCGGATGCCGAATGATGGGGTTGGCGAAACGGTCTATGTGGCCAGTGACTCAGGGGCACATGACTGGCGACCGATTGAATTGCCGCGACCTCCAACGCTTCATTTTCGTCCAACGGTGGAAGCAAACCGGGCAAGCGACTGGCCAGAAGCGTTTTACCCGTACCCGGCGGACCGCTGAACAGCAGGTTGTGAGCGCCCGCCGCCGCAATCAGCAAGGCTCGTTTGGCGGCCAGTTGACCCTGGACTTCATTCAAGTCGGGATAAGGCTTGTTCGCCAGCAGCAAGCCGTTGGAAACAAAAGGTTCGATAGGCGTGTGGCCATTGAAGTGCGCGACCGCCTGCAGCAGATGATCGACCGCGATCACCTTTAACCCTGAAGCCAGGCAAGCTTCTTCGGCATTGGCGCGGGGTACCACGAGTGTTCGTCCGGCTTTGCGTGCAGCCAGTGCCGCCGGCAGGACTCCACGCACCGCGCGCACGGCGCCAGACAACGCCAGCTCGCCAAGGCACTCCACATCGTCCAGGGTCAATGTCGGAACCTGCACGCTGGCCGCGAGAATCCCCAGGGCAATCGCCAGATCAAAACGCCCGCCGTCCTTTGGCAGATCGGCCGGAGCGAGATTCAAGGTGATGCGACGAGCCGGATATTGGAGACCTGAATTGAGAATCGCGCTGCGCACCCGGTCTTTGCTTTCCTTGACGGCCGTTTCTGGCAAGCCGACCAGCGTCAGGGATGGCAAACCGTTGGCCATATGAACCTCGACGGTAACGGCAGGCGCTTCCACGCCAATTTGGGCGCGGCTGTGGACAATGGCCAGAGACATAGTTCATTCCTTGAGGGTGCGAGAACCGCGTCCTGCGGTTTTGGAAGGGTAGTTGAGGCGCAATGAGATAGCGGCTTAAAGGCCGGGACAGACCATTGCAAGACGTATCAGTGAGGGGCTTGTAGAGGCGGTGGCAGGGCAATCGAGCCACCGCCAAAACCTGGCCTGGCGTCTAATCGTTTTCGCGGGCAAGCTCGCTCCCACAGGTGCGCGGCACTTTCAGATAGCTTGATGCTCGATCGGTCTTTCCAGTCCACGCAATGCCAGCAATTGCCATGCGGAAAGGATCCCTGTGGCAATCAGCAGTGCGACGGACAGCGGTTGGGCAAACGACTCGCTTCCTTGCAGGAAGAAGAAGGCGTGGATGCCTAGGGTCAGGAAGCCCAAGGCGGCCAGCAGTTTGTAGAAGGCCAGGCCGGTGTAAAGATTGGCAACCACACGGCTGTGGGAATACAGAACCAAGGCAATGATGGGGATATTGAGCAGCAGGTTGACCTGATTGCCGCCCGGAATGGAAAAAAGTTCCCACTCATGCCAATACGCCGCGTCGATTTGATGAGTCAGCAGAACAGTGGCGTTAGCCAGGAAGAGCCGCTGCACAACGGAGGTTGACGCCATGAATGAGCCTGCCCGGAGGTTGCAATGAGACCGCGGATGCCCCGCTCCAGGCTCGAGGTTTTCACACCGAGTCTGGTAGAGGGTGATGGCAAGGGTAGCCGATCACCTGGCACTGGGCTGAAAAGCGGATTACTCAGCAGGCGGACTCAGCTTCGCCTCAAGCTCGGCGACCTTGGCTTCCAGGCTTTCCAGCCGGGCCCGGGTGCGCGCCAGTACGACCATTTGACTGTCGAATTCTTCTCTGCTCACCAGATCAAGTTTGCTGAAGCCGCTTTGCAGCAGGGCTTTGAACTGGCTTTCGATTTCTTTGCGCGGCAGCGCGGTGTCGCCGCTGAACAGGCGCGAAGCATGGCCGCTCAGGGCGTCGAGGAGGTCTTTGGGCGCGAGCATGGGAGTCAGGTGTCCTGAGTAACAGATGCGGGCAGTGTATCACGCAGTGCCTATAGTCATTGGTGCAGGCGGGGTTGCACGCTTTTCGCGCATGCAGCCGGGCAGTCGCGCACCGTTGTTGTGCGTATCTGTAGTGCGATTACCGTGAAGACGCATGCGCAAGCGACCAAGGTATTGATATCAGAGGGTTTTCAGGAGATGGCAAGCTTTCTGCTTAGTCCTTGATGACCCATGCACTGATGCAGTCGCTGTGACGAATGCAGTGCGGCAGGCGGAGCGGGGAAGTGTTTCGTCAGCAGTGGTTAGCAGGCGTCGGACTGGTCGAGCAAGGCCGACGATGCGTTACAAAGCCAGGCACTGCGCTTAGACTTGAGTCGGGTTTGTTTTCCTGGGGCAAGTCCACCAATTCGGGAGAGAGTTTTCATGAAGCTAGTCACTGCCATCATCAAGCCGTTCAAACTGGACGACGTACGCGAGTCGCTGTCCGAGATCGGCGTGCAGGGCATTACCGTTACTGAGGTCAAAGGCTTCGGGCGGCAGAAGGGTCATACCGAGCTGTATCGCGGCGCGGAGTACGTGGTCGATTTCCTGCCCAAGGTGAAGATTGATGTCGCCATCGACGACAAGGATCTTGATCGGGTTATCGAGGCGATAACCAAGGCGGCCAACACCGGCAAGATTGGTGACGGCAAGATCTTCGTGGTCAATCTGGAACAGGCTATTCGCATCCGTACCGGCGAAACCGATACCGACGCAATCTAAGCCGCCAAACCCAACGCCCCAGGAGAAAAACAATATGACTCTGCGTAAATTCGCAGGGCTAGGAGCCCTGTTGTCCCTCGTAATGCCCGGCCTGGTCATGGCGGCAGACGAAGTGGCAGCCCCAGTCCTCAACTCCGGCGATACCGCCTGGATGCTAACCTCGACAGCGCTTGTGCTGTTCATGACGATTCCCGGCCTTGCGCTGTTCTACGGCGGCATGGTTCGTTCGAAAAACATTCTTTCCGTGATGATGCAGTGCTTCGCCATTACCGGTCTGATCAGCATCCTGTGGGTCATTTATGGCTACAGCATCGCGTTCGACACCACCGGCATGGAGCAGGGCGTCGTCAACTTCAACTCCTTCTTCGGCGGCATGGGCAAGGCGTTCCTCGCCGGTGTCACCCCTTCGAGCCTGACCGGGCCTGCGGCGTTGTTCCCTGAGGCGGTGTTCATCACCTTCCAGATGACGTTCGCGATCATTACGCCTGCGCTGATCGTCGGAGCCTTCGCCGAGCGGATGAAGTTCTCCGCCATGCTGATCTTCATGGGCATCTGGTTCACCCTGGTCTACGCACCGATCGCGCACATGGTCTGGGCCGGTAATGGCGGCCTGATGTGGGACTGGGGCGTGCTGGACTTCGCTGGCGGCACCGTGGTGCATATCAACGCCGGTGTGGCCGGGCTGATTTGCTGCCTGGTACTGGGCAAGCGCAAAGGCTTCCCGACCACCCCAATGGCTCCGCACAACCTGGGCTACACCCTGATGGGCGCCGCCATGCTGTGGGTTGGCTGGTTCGGCTTTAACGCCGGTTCCGCCGCCGCGGCCAACGGCACTGCCGGTATGGCCATGCTGGTTACCCAGATCGCTACCGCCGCCGCTGCACTGGGCTGGATGTTCGCCGAGTGGGTCACCCATGGCAAACCAAGTGCACTGGGTATCGCTTCGGGTGTTGTAGCCGGTCTGGTGGCAATCACTCCAGCAGCAGGTACCGTCGGCCCGATGGGCGCTCTGGTAATCGGTCTGTCCGCGGGTGTGGTCTGCTTCTTCTGCGCAACCACTCTCAAGCGCAAGCTGGGCTACGACGACTCCCTGGATGCCTTCGGCGTGCACGGTATCGGCGGTATCCTCGGCGCGATCCTCACCGGTGTGTTTGCCGCTCCATCGCTGGGCGGTTTCGGTACCGTGACTGATATCGCGGCGCAAGTCTGGATTCAGTGCAAAGGCGTCGGTTTTACGGTGATCTACACCGCGATCGTGACCTTCATCATTCTCAAGGTGCTGGATGCCGTCATGGGCCTGCGGATCACCGAAGAGGAAGAGGCAGTGGGCATCGATCTGGCGCTACACAACGAACGTGGCTACAACTTGTAAGTTCTCGAGATACACGAGAAAAAAATTGCCCGGCTTGCCGGGCATTTTTTTGTCTGGTTTTTGTCAGTAAGGGAGCAGCTGAAAGGTTTTTTCTTGTGCTTGCGAGGGTGTTCGCGGCAGCTATTTTTGTCGGGCCAATGGCTTACAGCGTTGGAGGAATATTAGGCCCTTTGTTTTTTCCCAGAGCGCGCTAGAATGCGCGCCGAAGGTGCGGAGAACTGTATGTGGCAACAGACTTTGATTACCCTGCGGGCGAGGCCCCGGGGCTTTCACCTGGTAACGGACGAGTTACTCGCCGGCCTGCCTGAACTGAAGGCATGTCGGGTCGGTCTGTTGCATTTATGGCTGCAGCACACCTCGGCGTCGTTGACCATCAACGAGAACGCCGATCCGGCGGTACGTCGCGACTTCGAACGCTTTTTCAATCGGCTGGTCCCACAAGGTCTGGCCGGATATGAACACGAGGACGAAGGCGCGGACGATCTCCCGGCGCACTTCAAGGCCAGTTTGCTGGGCTGTCAGTTGAGTTTGCCGGTTACGGCAGGTCGACTGGCGCTGGGTAGCTGGCAAGGTGTTTATCTAGGCGAGCATCGTGATCATGGCGGTGCCCGTAAAGTCCTCGTCACCTTGCACGGTGATGGGGCATAAGCCGCTGGTTACCAGCGGACGTTGATTTTTCTCCGGCAGCCTTCGACAGTCGGCGAAGCTGGGCTATAACTAATCTGCTTTTCGCAAGTCATGAGGTAGAACATGAGCGACGATGATCTGGAAAACGACGACCTCGAAGTAGGTGACGAAGACGACACCGAAGAAGGTCTTGAAGCAGCGGCCGAAGACGTCGCTGATGACGATGGCGGCGATGCGCCTGTTCCGACCGCCAAAGGCAAGGCCAAGGCTGCTGTCTCGGTCGATGAGCTTCCGAGTGTCGAGGCCAAGAACAAGGAGCGTGATGCTTTGGCTCGCGCGATGGAAGAGTTCCTTGCCAAAGGCGGCAAGGTGCAGGAAGTCGAGGCCAACGTGGTGGCCGATCCACCAAAGAAGCCTGACAACAAGTACGGCAGCCGGCCTATCTGAACGCCTGCTACTTGCTTGCTGGAAAAGCCCGCCGTCGCTGCGGGCTTTTTCATGGGTGAAAGGAAATAGGGGGGCGAATGCAAGACCTGTGGCGAGGGGGCTTGCCCCTGCTGGAGCGCGCAGCGGTCCCAAAATCAGCCACCGCGATTCTTCAGATAGAACACATCAACCGATTTACGACTGCTTCGCAGCCGAGCGGGGGCAAGCCCCCTCGCCACAGGTTATGCGGCGACTAAGGCGCTGTGTTCCACCGCGCCAACAGCTCCGGCAACTCGCTCAAACTGCGAATCTCGGCATCCGGTTGTTTTTCGGCTTCCCAGGCTTTGCTGCCAGGGTTGAACCAGATGGCTCGCAACCCCGCCTGCTGAGCCCCGGCGATGTCGTCGCCCGGGTGATCGCCGATATGCACGGCGGCTTCAGCGCTGACGCCTCCTCGCTGCAGGGCCTCCTGGAACAGCCGTGAATCCGGCTTGCCTACCCCGATATCTTCCGCGCACAGGGCAAACTTGAAGTAGTCCGCCAACCCCAGCCGGCGCACATCGGCATTGCCATTGGTGACCACTCCCAGGGTGTAGTGCCGTGCCAGCACTTCCAGGGTCGGTTGCACTTCCGGAAAGATTTCGAGCTGATGCCGCGCCTGCAGAAACACTTCAAAGGCCTGCTCGGCCAGCTCCGATGCGTGCGGTTGGGCGTAGCCGGCTTCTTCCAGGGCGTGGAACAGCACTTTGCGGCGCAGGGCGCTGATCCGGTGCTTGAGGCCGGGCTCGTTGCTCAGAACGCGCTCACGGATCGCCCAGAGGTGTTCGACAGGCACGCCACCGAGGTCCGATGCGTGTTCCGCCAGCCACTGACGCAGCACAGCTTCGGCGCTGACGATAACCGGGGCGGTGTCCCACAGGGTGTCGTCGAGGTCGAAAGTGATCAGTTTGATCGTCATTACTCACCGCCTTTGTTGCGTTTGGCCCGTGGATGGGCGCTGTCGTAGACCGACGCCAGATGCTGGAAATCCAGATGAGTGTAAATCTGCGTGGTCTTGATGTCCGAGTGGCCGAGCAACTCCTGGACGGCGCGCAAGTCCTGGGAAGATTCCAGCAAGTGGCTGGCGAAGGAGTGCCGCAGCATGTGTGGATGCAGGTTCTGCCCGAGCTCGCGCTCGCCGGCGGCCTTGACCCGCAACTGGATCGCCCGCGGGCCAAGGCGTCGACCTTGCTGGCTGACAAACACCGCGTCGTCTGCCGGGTTGGTCAGGGCGCGCAGGGGCAACCACAGTTGCAGTGCTTCGCGGGCCTTCTGACCGACCGGCAGAACCCGGGTCTTGCTGCCTTTACCAAGTACTTGAACCAGGCCATCGGCCAGATCCAACTGGTCGAGATTGAGCCCGGTCAGCTCCGAAAGGCGCAGGCCGGAGGAGTAGAACAGCTCCAGAATCGCCTGATCACGATGGGCCAGGAAGTCATCCTCGACCGCGCCGTCGAGCAGTTGCAGTGCTCGGTCGGTATCGAGGGTCTTGGGTAGTCGGCGTTCGCCCTTGGGCGGTGCCAGGCCGTTGGCCGGGTCGTGGTCGCAGAGGTCTTCGCGGTTCAAGTAGTGGTAGAGCCCACGAACCGCCGAGAGCAGGCGCGCCAGGCTGCGCGAGGACTGGCCCTGTGAATGCAGGCGGGCGATCAGGCTGCGCAAGCGTTGGATGTCGAGGGCGGACCAGCTGGAAACCTGCTGTTTCTCGCAGTACGCCAGCACCTTGTTCAGGTCGCGGCGGTAGGCTTCCAGGGTATGGGGTGACACTTGGCGCTCACTGCGCAGGTGAGCGCAGTAGGCATCCAGTTGTCGTTCCATGGTCAGCGCACCGAGCGTAGGGAGTTGTTGATGCGCGGCAGCACGCGGCCCATGACTTCGGCGATGTAGCTGAGGAACAACGTGCCCACCGAGCTTTTGTAGTGCTGCGGATCGCGGCTGGCGATGGCCAGGACACCATGCAGGCCTTGATGGCTGAGGGCGACGACCGCCGTCGAGCCGATTTCCTTGCGCTGTTCTTCACCGAACAGGAAGTCCAGTTCGTGTTCGCGCAAACTGCCGCTGACGGTTTTGCCTTCCGACAGCAAGCCGCCGATGGCTTGCTGAGCTTGCGCAGCAGTGACCCAGCGGCCTACTGGCAAGGCGCTGTCGCTGAACAGAATCAGGCTGACAAAAGGCACCTGAAAGTCTTGGCGCAGGCTGTCTTCGACGCTGATCACCAGGTCTTCCAGGCTGCTGGCGTCCATCAGCGCGAGCACCAGCCGGCGGGTCTTGTCGAACAGCCGGTCATTGTCGCGAGCGACATCCATCAGTTGCGAAAGGCGATGGCGCATCTCGATATTGCGTTCACGCAGCAGTTTCAGCTGACGCTCGACCAGGGAGATGGTGTCGCCGCGCTGATGGGGGATGCGCAGGGCCGGGAGCAGTTCTTCGTGCTCGACGAAGAAGTCCGGATGAGCCTCCAGGTACGCGGCAATGGCCGCCGCCTCAAGGCTTTCGGACGGTGATTCGTCGGGCTGCAGGGCTGGAACCTGGGGCTGATCGGTCATGGATTTAGCTCACTCATAGACGCACCTGTCCTTCGTATACGCGCGCTGCCGGGCCGGTCATCATCACCGGTTCGCCAGGGCCGGCCCATTCAATGGACAGGCGCCCGCCGGGCAGGTCGATCAATAGTGGCGAGTCCATCCACCCCTGGCTGATCGCGGCCACTGCGGCGGCGCAGGCACCGGTCCCGCAGGCCTGGGTTTCCCCGGCCCCGCGTTCCCAGACGCGCAACTGCGCGCGCTGCCGGTCGATGACCTGGAGAAAACCGACGTTGACCCGGGCCGGGAAACGCGGGTGGTTTTCGATTTTCGGCCCCAGTTCATGCACCGGCGCGTTGTTGATGTCGTCCACGCGCAGCACCGCGTGCGGGTTACCCATGGACACCGCGGCCAGCTCGACGGCCTGGCCGTCTACCACGAGTGAATAGCTCTTGGCCTGAGCCTCGGCCTGGAAGGGAATATCGGCCGGCACCAGGCGCGGCGGTCCCATATTGACACTGATCTGGCCGTCACTGCGGATATCCAGCTCAATGATGCCGCTTTTGGTCTCGACGCGGATCTGCCGTTTTGCGGTCAGGCGTTTATCGAGCACGAAGCGCGCAAAGCAACGCGCGCCGTTGCCGCACTGTTCCACTTCGGAGCCGTCGGCATTGAAGATCCGATAACGGAAGTCCACGTCCGGGTTGCTCGGCGCTTCGACGATCAGCAGTTGATCGAAGCCGACGCCGGTGTGCCGATCGCCCCATTGCTTGGCGTGCTTGGGCAGGATGTGCGCGTGCTGGCTGACCAGGTCGAGGACCATGAAGTCGTTGCCCAGGCCGTGCATCTTGGTAAAACGCAGCAGCATGGTTTTACTCCGGCAGCAGGCTTTCGCCAGCAAACAACTCGGCTACCGTCTCGCGGCGACGCACTTCAAATGCTTGATCACCGTCCACCAACACTTCGGCGGCACGGCCGCGGGTGTTGTAGTTGGAGCTCATGACAAACCCATAGGCACCGGCCGAATGCACGGCGAGCAGGTCGCCTTCTTCCAGCGCCAGCTGACGATCCTTGGCAAGGAAATCGCCTGTCTCGCAGATCGGCCCGACGATGTCGTAGGCACGGGCAGCGGTATCGCGAGGGCGCACAGCACTAACGTCCATCCAGGCCTGGTACAGCGCCGGGCGGATCAAGTCGTTCATGGCCGCATCGACGATGGCGAAGTCTTTATGTTCGGTGTGCTTGAGGTATTCGACCTGGGTCAGCAGCAACCCGGCGTTGGCCACAATAAAGCGGCCCGGCTCGAACACCAGCGCCAGATCGCGGCCATCCAGGCGTTCGCGCACGGCTTGGATGTAGTCCGCAGCCAGCGGTGGCTCTTCATCGCGATAACGCACGCCGAGACCACCACCAAGATCGATATGACGCAGGTAGATACCGCAATCGCCGAGGCGATCGACCAGGGCCAGCAGGCGGTCGAGGGCATCGATGAAAGGCGCCAGGGTGGTCAGCTGCGAACCGATGTGGCAGTCGACGCCGACCACTTCCAGGTTCGGCAATTGCGCGGCGCGGATGTACACGTCTTCGGCGTCGGCGATGGCGATGCCGAACTTGTTCTCTTTCAAGCCGGTGGAAATGTACGGGTGCGTGCCAGCATCGACGTCCGGGTTGACCCGCAGCGAGATCGGCGCACGAACGCCGAGCTCCGCGGCCACCACTTGCAGGCGCTCCAGCTCGTCGGTCGACTCGACGTTGAAGCAGTGCACGCCGACTTCCAGCGCGCGGCGCATGTCGTCACGGGTCTTGCCGACGCCGGAGAAGACAATCTTGTCAGCCTGGCCGCCCGCCGCCAGAACACGTTCCAGCTCGCCACGGGAAACGATGTCGAAACCAGCGCCCAAACGCGCCAGGACATTCAGTACACCCAGGTTGGAGTTGGCCTTGACTGCGAAGCAGACCAGGTGCGGCATGCCGGCCAGCGCATCGGCGTAAGCCAGGTACTGGGCTTCGATATGCGCGCGGGAGTAGACGTAGGTCGGTGTGCCAAAGCGTTCGGCGATGGCGGACAGAGCAACACCTTCCGCGAACAGCTCACCGTCACGGTAGTTAAAAGCGTCCATGGAGTTCCCTTAGTAAACGTCGTGCTTGTGCGATTTGGATGTCGACGGTTTTTGCGACGATTTGGCCTGCTCTGCAGGATCTTGTTTATCATCCGGCAGGTACAGCGGGCCTTTTTGGCCACAGGCCGACACAAGGCAGGCAACCGCGACGAGCGCAGCAAGAGAAGAGATCAGGCGCTTCATGGCGAAATCCTTGAAAATGCGTTAATTGCGCCGGAGTATACCGGCCACCCGACAGCTTGCCTATGTAGGCGGCTGGCCGTCCGGCGGGGGTTTGGCGTGCCTCGGCGGATAATTTATGCCCGTGCCGGGCGCTTGATCAGTATCCTTTGCATTCGGTCGGATGCGCCCGTATCTTGCGGCGCTTGAGCGTAAGTAGACACTTTTTGAGGTTCCCGCAATGAGTTTGACTGAAGCCCGCTTCCACGATCTGGTCGATGCCACCCAACAGACGCTGGAGGATATTTTCGATGAGAGTGAACTGGATGTGGATCTTGAGAGCTCGGCCGGTGTGCTCACCGTCAAGTTCGAAAACGGCAGCCAGGTGATCTTCAGCCGTCAGGAGCCCTTGCGTCAGCTGTGGCTGGCCGCCCGTTCCGGTGGTTTCCACTTTGACTATGACGAAGAGAGCGAACGCTGGATGTGCGACAAGAGCGAAGAGCAGCTGGGTGAAATGCTGGAGCGCATCGTGCTTGAGCAGGCCGATGTGGAACTTGATTTCGAAGGTCTCTGAGGTCGTGACGCAGCCTGCTCCGGTGCGTGCGGCCAAGCCGCTATACAGCAACGTCAGTCCGGTCGTGCCTTCGCCGTGCACCAGCGTCTGCCGTCTGGATGAGCAGAAAGTCTGCCTGGGGTGCTTTCGCCATGTCGAAGACATCCGCGAGTGGCGCTCGGCCGACGACGAACGGCGCCGTGTGATTTGCGCTGAAGCCGCACACCGCAAGGCCACGAGCCACCCGTAGGAGCTGCCGCAGGTTCGGGCCGCGTTCGGACGATCTTTTTGGGCTCCTCACGATTTCAGTGCAAAGCCCCAAAGGCAGGATCAAAAGATCGCAGGCTTCGCCAGCTCCTACAC